>NZ_JBIAWI010000005.1:137109-644178 GCF_042895385.1 Streptomyces sp. NPDC001401 | reverse complement strand
GTTGAGACGTCAGACATCTCGATCAACAGCTCGGGGGCCTCGCTCGTTGCGCTCCTGAGCCGTCACCTGATCAGAGGCCAACTCGAAGAAGCTCAGTCTCATGTCGTTGCCGCCGAAGGTGTCGGCTACCAGGAGGCCGAGATGCAGGCCCGCGACTACCTTCGAGAGGCCACCGAGATCACCAGCGGCTTCCGCCGCACGCTGATCTTCCGGGGCGCTCCCCTCACGCTCCCCGACACCGACGGTGGGGCCTGGATCGACGCCCGTCCCACCCAGCTTCCTCAATCGCGGCGGGAGGCACGGTGACTGGCCCAGGGCAAGAAGAAATAAGCTGGAACGATCAAGGCCCCTAACTGCGGTTTATCCGCTGGCAGGGGCCTTGTTGCTGTGCTGGGGCCGTCTCTGGGCCGTCAGCCGGTTGATCGGGCCGTCCTCAGGACTTCAGGAAGTCCGGCTCCGGCTGTTCTCTCGTCTCTGCCTGCGCTCCGGCATTGCGGAGGGCTACGACGGCGGCCGTGGCGTCTTCCTGGGATACGCCGTCGAGAATCACGGCGGGAACCTGCGTCGCCAGAACCTTGCTGCGCCAGAGGCTCAGCCCCGTCAGCCGGCGCACGACCTGAGCGACCTCCAGCACGCGGATGCCAGGGTCGGTGAGCACTACGTCGTGGGGCACGTCGTCGCACACCAGCAAGAAGCACTCGTCTGCCAGTCGCGTGTCGAGTCGCCGTGTCGAGTCGCCGTGTCGAGTCGCCGACTGAGTTACAACTTTCTCTCCGGGTTCAAGGCGGCTCGCTCCGCTCCCCGCGCGCGGCACGGCCCCCGGCCGGGCCTGCGCTCCTCCGCCGCGCTCCAGCCCGGCCGGCGCCCGTGCCGCGCTCACGCGTGATGTCGCCGAGACCGTGAGAGTGCGCCGCAGGTACTGCGATGCTCAGAACGAGCCTCCGGCGAGGGCGCTCAGGCTCCGAGATGGACGGGGCGCCGTTCGCGAGTGCCGACACGCAGCAATCCTCAAGTCTTCCTCTGAAAACGGGGGTTCGCCGTATCGGGGGACCCATCCTCGGGAACATTGCTGCCGTGAAGGCGCCATTCTGACGCTGCATTGTTCAGGGCTACTGCGCTAGATTGCCTGCCGTCATTTAGGGAGAATTAGACGAAGGAAATGAATCTATGAATATCGCCTGGCAGCAAGCAATTTCGATAGCTTCACCAATTATTGCCCTAACGTCGGTCTTCTTCGTCCGCCGCTCTAGTCAAACAGCACGGAGGGCGCTTGAGCTGGCGCGCAGGACAGGCCAAACATCGTACGAGTCCACGAAAACTGCGTACTCCCCGGCAGTCAATCTATTTCTGACAAAGATAGAGTACCGGCCTCCTACGCCCCGCGAACTAGGAAGCATGCTGGGAGCGGAATCCCGCAAGTGGGCAACAGAATGGGATAAGGACAGCCTAGAAGTAGTCATTGAAGGGAGAATCATAAATGTCCTCCCTCATGAAATTCTCCTGACCTGTCGCGATCACGAGAACTCGGGGAGGAGGGTGTGGTACAGCCATCGGAATCAGTCGGTATTCATCGTTGGCGGTCGTGAACTAGAGCTCGGCACAATTGTCTTGCCGCCGGAACAAGAGACCACGTTCCTGTGGATTGACCGCAGACCCAGGGAAGAATGGATCGCTATCCATAGCCTCCATTCCAGAAACATATGGAACGACCCTGGGCTTGAGATACCAAGACTGACATTATTCGAGATAATTCAAGCAATACTCCGACGCGAACCATTCGTTTGGAAACGCGAAAGGAAGGTGAAGCGTTCCGGGTTCCGTATCACCTGTGAGCCGCGTATGAGACAACGAATGGCCACCGTGTGGGAAGCGGAAGTGGTCCAAGGGCCAATCCAGCCAGCTGGACGCAATAAAGACGACTCTGTTGCGTTCGAGGAACGCAAAGAAGTGCTGAGCGGCCCTCTGGACGATCGCGTCGTACACTATCGGGTTGATTTTGATACAACCTTGGCCTCGGTGATACCGCCCAAACGCCAATGGCTTCCTGGTCGCCAGATTTAGGATTTCCTGGTTGGGCTATAGATCATTCACTATTCCGGGCTCGGGAATAGGCGACGGTGGCTGCTGGCGCAATGTCCTCCACTGTTCAATCGTCTCCCCGATTAGCGAAGGGACCAATTCTCCGGCAACAACTGCCTGGATGAGCACATCGTTTGCCTCCCTCCGTTTTGCCACACCCGCCAGCAAGCAAGCCGCGGGAACAAGGAGAGCAGTACCCCAAAATGGCGACTGGGATACAGACAATGCGATCAGTAGCACCGTCAAAGCAGCCCCCACGCCAACCCGAAATTCAGCCTCAGCTCGATGCCTATCATGCTCGGCATAAATCTCGGGATTTGACACCAGGAGCTTAATTCTCAACTGATCCTGCTCATAGGCCAGTCTAGTCTCTATAGCCTTGTACAGCCTTCCTTCTTCCGAAGGGATTCCCCTCTGTGTTGCCCAAAGCGCCCTTATGCGGGCTTCTGGCTCATCCGAAAGCGAGGCATAGAAATCCCCGTATCGAACTCTCCCATAAGAGACTTCATGCAATTGAGAAAATATATTGCTCGCTAAATCCGCGCGAGCCATTTCGCTAATATTCAGAACCAGGACGGGCGGCGTGAAGGGCATCTTTATCCATTCGAAAAGCCATCTCAGGAATAGCCCTGAAAGGATCCCCATCAAGTATGCAATGAAGGAGCATGCGGCAAGCGCTGCAGGTTTTCCGGTAAATAAGTATAGGTCGTAGATCGACTTTAATAACCCCTTGACTTCACTTCGTGGGGGAAGGTATTTTCCGAATAGGATCCAGGCCGTGAAGGAATATATGAAACCGGTGGTCAACGGGGTCCGTACATCACGCAGCCCTGGCAGGATGTTCGTCAGCACGCTGATCATTCTGGCCCACGGGCGGCAGTACAGTCTTGGGGACGCTGAAACACCCCTGAGGTGCTGCGGGCCGTACTGCAGCGAAGTCCAGCAACCACCACGACCGCAGCCAACCACCAACGCCTTCGATGGCTGACTGACCAGCCCTCAATGACCTCCCAGCCAGTAGTTCGGAACGAAGAGGTCCGTGCCAGACGCGTGCCAGATCCAGCGGGGAACCACGGGGAACACCGGGGCATCGAACGATGGCCCACCCGGGCGCCAGCGCCCTTAGCCACAGGCCAGCAGGGCAACCCAGGGCAGAAGACACGAGCTTCCCAAGCTGATGTGCTCCGCGTGGCCCTCGTACTGGTGTCTCGGTCCTCACTGCAGAGGGAGAGCGTTCAGCGTGGCGTCGCATTAGCTCAGCCCTATGACGGCACTCTGGCGACCCATCAAAGGCTGGCTGAGGAGATGGTCCCGTGACGAGGTCCGACCAAGTGCAGATGTCGAAGCTGCCAGCTGGCTACGCCCAGTTGGCGCTGAGTCCTGAACGCCTTCTCGACGCCCCCCTGCTCGAGCTTCTCGCGGAGCTGGACGTCACGCTCGATGAGTCTTCGATCACCGACCCAAGTTTCACGGGTGCTGTCGTGGTCACCCGAGGCCGTGTGATCCTTTCGATGAGGGCAGGCCAACCGGACTGGGAGCGCGACGCCGTTGCACGAGTGCTGTTGGGACGCGTGTTCGACGTGCCGTTGTCGCCGTTGCCTGAGCCGTACCGCATGAGCGAGGTCTGAGCCGGCGGCTATCTGGGCCGTCTCTGGGCCGTCCGACGCTGCTCGGCAACAGCCAACGACGACCGCTGTCGACCTCTCAGGCGCAGCCGTCTACCGACCTGACCAGCAAAAACCCTGCTCCCCAAGGTCCCCGACAAGACCCCCGAGAAGAAGACGTACCTGGACGACATGGTCTTCGAGATCATGGGGGTCCAGGAGGTCACGGAGAAGAACTGGACCGAGCTGCACTTCCGCCTCAAGATGTACTCGGCCAACGGCCTGTTCGCGAACGGCTTCGTCCTCACCCCCGAACTCGCGCACGCCCAGATCAGCTACAAGAACGCCTCCGTCACGCCGAAGACAGCCGCCCAGTTCAAGAACCAGTTCTGGACCGGCCGCCAGCGCGATGCGGCCAGCGAGGCCAGCAAGTGGCTCAACGAGCGGGACGAGAACGCCACGGCGACGCGCTGAGACGCCCCGCACCAACCCGGCAGGCTCAGCGCCGCTGAACCAGGACCCAGATTCCTGGAGCCGTTCCTCGTCCACCGGCCCGCGGCTTGCTGCCTTCCTCGCCCGCCAGCCTCAGTGGGCCGGTGCCCACATGAACCGTCTCGATCCAGAAGGGAGGAGCCATGCTCGAGGAGCAGCAGATCGAGACCACCCTGATCGGCGAGATCGCTGATCATTTCACTGGCTGCGGCGACGGCCAGGTCTCCCAGGCCGGCCTGGTGATCGACCATGCCGACCAGCGGCAGGGAGAAGTTGTCATCCAAGGCTACGACCGAGAATCTCAGACCCGCTTCACGGCGACAGCCCACGTACGCGTGACCCCGGAACCGAGGGCCACCACCACGCCCCTCCCGAGGGAACACGAGGAACGGCACGAGGTCGGCCTCCACGAAGGCGATCCAGAACAGGGCTGATCCCCAGCAGCGCCTCAGCCCCCGCGGGACGCGTCAGTGCGGGCAGCCGGTACCGCATGCGCGACGAGAAGATCGCCTTCCGAGGCGGCCACCAGGGGCGGGCTCGGCACACGGATATCGCGATCCACGAGTTCAATGAACTGGATTGGCAGCCCTGTGAGGGCCGAGGGGGACGCGCCAACGCCTCGCGCTCGGTGTGCAAGCGCGACGCGCGTCGCGCCCAGCTCCCCGGCCCCTTCGAGGGCGAAACCCAGCCGACCGCAGGCATTAGCGGAACGGCTGGACGCTGCAGGGTTCTTCAGCCCAAAGCCGGGCCGAGCCGTCCAGCTGCTGCCGACTGGCCGAGCCAAGGCCTGATCGATCTGCTGGCCCACGAGAACGTGACGCTCGTCTGGCCCTCAGGTCTATACGAATTGAGTCGGGCCGGTGCAACACACCCCCGGACTCCAAGCTGAGGCCTCGCGCTCCGGCTGCGCCGGGTCCCGTCCAGAAGACCTCGGAATCATCCACGTACTGATCAACTGCACGTACAGGGGGCCACCATGGCATCCACCAAGCAGCACTCGATGCGGGACGCCCTGCGCCGCGAAATCGTCGGCACCGTTGGCCTGCTCACCGACGAGCAGGACTTCACTGCAATGCGGCGCTACCGCACCTTCCCTTTTGACGACCACGAGTCCTATCTACAGGAGGCGGAAGCCGTGCTCCGGAGTCGTGCGGCCGAAGGCGGCCACACCACCATCGCGCTCTTCGACCCCGAGGAATACGCAGAGTTCTGCGCCGAGATGGGCCTCGACCCCGACGCCTCGGCCAGCCGCACCCGCTTCACCGCCGAACTCGCCACCACCGGCCCCACCCTTCCCTACGAAGGACAACCCCTGTCCGAACTGCTCCCCGACCTCGTTGACGAGGCTGTCCGCAAGGCCACCTGGGAGTACGCGTCCACCGCGCTCGCCCGCATAGGCCCCTGCGCCACCTGTGGACAAGACATCGGCCGCGCAGCCTTCGCCCACGCCTCGGAACTGCTCGTGCGCATCCTCGACACCGCCGCCCCCGGTGACCACCACCTCGTATGCAGCGTCTCCGCCGCGCCCGAAACCCTCGTCGCCGTCCTGCACGCCGACGACAATGCCGACGGCGACACACAACTCGACGAGAGCGAAGCGCTGGAATTCACCACGGTCCTCGCCCTCGGCATCGCCATACACCGCGCTGGAGGACTCGTGATGCGCACCAGTGCCCCCGGCACGACCGACCGGGTCTATGGCTGGCGACTGCGCGGAGACGGACTCCAACCCCTCACCGCTGGCGAGGTGTTCGACGCTTACTGCACCGACATCGAATCAGGAGACATCGTGTCCCCGGATTCGGGCGTCGACTACTGCGAGCCACCCGACCTGGGTGACGCGGGGCAGCCGGGCGGGCACACGCACTGAACGCGCCAGGGGCGCCCCACCCGCAGCTTGACGCGCCCCTTGGATCAGCCCGTCGGTCTGTCAGGCCCTCTGGCCTGACCGGGACGGGTAGTTCCCCGACGACGACCGGTGTCGCCTGCCCATCGACGCACAGCCTGCTGTGAACGGCGGGGGCGTGACGTCATACCTGCCCACGGCGCGCCAGAGGCCGTGGTCCACCCGGGCGAGCGCGCCGAAGACTGGGACTGACCACTATCCCCTCGTAAAGCAGCAATCTCGACGGCGGCGAGCGGTAGCCCTTGCGTTGCCCTGCACATTTCCGACATTCACCCTCGCGGCGATCAACACGAGAAAGAAGGGAGAGGCCCTCGTGGAGCGGTTCATCGTTCATGAAGAGGAGGCTCGTAAGTGGCTGACTGACCTTGTGGTCGCCCACGAAATCGACATGAGCTTTGGCGAGATGGGCTCCGAACGGAGCGCGGACTCCCCGCCGATAGGGATGGCCTGGAGGCCTATGGACCCTGGCGAGGAGGACAGCGTGTTCCTCCTGGTCCGTGCGGCGCAGGAGGTCGGCGTGGTCGCTGGTTCGGAGGAGATGACCATCACCTTCGAGTTCATCGATGATGGAGACCAAGGAGTCTTCCGGTGGCTCCTGGATGTCGTGGCACCGACGCCGCTGAAGGTGGCAACGATGTCCGAGGCGATGGCCGTGCTCGGGGAACCGGAAGCGTCTGGAGTCGAAGCCGCCATGGCCATCCTGCATGAAGCCGTCCAGACGGCTAACCTCCTCGTTCAGCAGCTGTCGGACCATGTCGCGGCGAGGAAAATGCCGGGCCACGGCAGCTGACCGCCGTGCCGAATACCTTCGGGCCTTTCGGACGCGGGAGACTGCCAGTGAGCCTGGAGGTTGGACCGGTGCAGATCGACCTGAGCGCGGTGCGGCAGACCGTGCAGGATCTAGCCGAACGGCTGGAGGAGCTCGACGGCACGGTGGTGGACGAAGCGCCGACGCGTGCTGGATCGCGCCAGCGCACCGAGGTGAGCCGCAGCCTGCAGTACCTTGCCCACCTCTGTGACAAGAGCTCTGTGGAGGTCATGGAGGTCTTCTACGCCTTCAGGCGCTGGGACGGGGACCGGCCGGCCGGGAAGTGAGCAGCCGGATGATCCATGTCACCGAGGTCCTGCTGCGCGACGTCACGGGCCGGCTGGAGCGAGCCATCTGCGAGCGGGACTGCCCGGCGATGGTCGCGCTGCAGGGAGACCGGACCCTGGTGCTCTCCGACTACGACTATCTGCGAGATGATCCGACCGCCCAGGCATTCGAACACCGCGCGGCGGACAAGGCGCAGCAGATTCATGCCGTCCGCTTCGCCTTCGTCGTCCCTCAGGTGTGGCTCTTCGCCCCGGACACCGTGTACGGCCGGGCAGTTGCCAACCTGCCCCTGAGAGAAGGCGAGCAGGAACTCATCGCCTGGATGAGCTTCGACGCGGACGACGGGGTGGACTACGGCTATCTTCCGTATGTACGCCGCCCGAGTGGCGAGCCCGTCTTCGACGATCACACGGTAATCACCGTCCCGGTCCAGCCGTACGACGAGTACCCGGGGCGCCACCTGCTGCGAGCCCTGACGCAAGGCCGGTGAAGCTGCTCGCGCACCGTCCCCGTCGGTGAGAGCCGGTGGACAGCAGCCTGATCTGACCTCTGCTGGGATACGCTGAGATGGTCCGGGTCCAGGACGGAACAGTCATGTGGGGAGGGTGAGTTGAGCGACGCTGACGCCGAGACCGAGCTTGCCAGCGCGGACGGGGACGGGCGGACACTGCCGTTCTGGGTGTTGAGCAACGAGGACGGCAGCGGGGACGCGATGGGGCTGTTCGGCCGGGACGCCGATGCCGTGCTGCGGCAGGTCCCGCTCGGGCCGCTGCGCAAGAACCTCGCCGAAACCGTCGCGGCGCTCCAGCAGGTCTTCGCGGACGTGGCCGCGCAGGGTGGCACGCTCCCGCTGCGGGAGGCGCAGCTCCAGTTCCAGGTGACCGCGAGCGGTGGCGTCCAACTCGTCGGCACATCCCAACTCCAGGGCTCGCGCGCGCTCACGCTGGTCTTCCGGCAGTAGACCCTCGCACGCGCGATGGGACGGAGACGAGCGCTCCTGATCGGAGCGAGTGATTACGAGGCGCCGGGCATTGCCTCCCTGTCCTTCGTCCCCGCCGACCTGGCTGCCCTAGGCGAGGCCCTGGAACGTCGCGGCTTCGAGGTGACCGTCCCCACACCGAAACGACAGGTCGGCCGCAACTTCGTCAACGTCGAGATGGCGCGCTTTCTCAAGCGGGCTCGCACGGGCGACGCACTGCTGGTCTGCCTGAGCGGCCACGGCGTGCACTCCGCCGGCCAGGACTACTTCGTCCCCGAGGACGCGCATCCCGAGATCGAGCCCTTCGAGGACGGCTGTGTCGCCATCGACTGGAAACGGGACCTGGAGCGATCGCTCGCCGACCACATCGTCATCCTCGTGGACGCCTGCCGCGAGGGAATCGAACGCGATGCCCAGGCCCTCAGCGGGATCACCGGCTGGAGCCGACGCAAGGTCGGCATGGCACTGCGCCGCAAGGTCGCCTACGTCTACGCCTGCTCACCCGGCCAGGTCGCCCGCTTCGTGGGCCCCGCCGAGCGTGTCCAGGAGGGCGCCGACTGCGGCACGCGGCCCGGGGAGTCCTTCAGCCTCTTCTCTCGAGCGGTGAGCGACGTCCTGCTGCACCATCCTGGCGCATTGAACCTGAGCGTTTTCCAGGGGCACGTCCAGGCCCGCGTAGAGGAGCTCCACCGCGCGTACGGCAAGACAGACCTGCAGCAGCTGCGCGTGGTGATGCACGCGGCCGGCGACCCGGACGACTTCACGGTTGTCGGGCCCGCACCGGAGGCGGACGGCGACGACGCGGCCCTGGCGCTGTCCGTCCGCACCGCCGTCGGGACCGTCGGCGCTGTCTCCGCAATCCCCGATGCCGACGGCGACACCGACCCTGGCGTACGGCTCGCACGGGCCTTGTACAGCTTCCAGTTGCACGGCGACACGGAGCCGCTCCTCGACTTCGCGGTCGACGGGCCGGCTCAGGACGTCGTACAACTCGCCGCCGTCGTACCCGAGTCAGTGCGGGCGCAGATCTGGTCCACGTGCGCTTTGCGAAGGCCGGCGGCTGCGCTGTGCGAGCTGCGCCGCGTGCTGCGGCAGGCGGGGGAGTCGGCACTGGAACTCTCGCTCCTGAACGACGCGTTGCGCCGCCGCGCGCCGCACGAGGTGTTGCGGGACCTCGATGCCGATGAGGTAAGCGGAATCGTGGGTCACGTGACGAGGACATACCCGGCGCCGGCCGTCGTGTCCCTTCTGGACTCCCTGCTCCAGGGCGGCCTGGCGACCGAGGCGGGACTACTCCTGTACGGCACTGCCCGCTGCTCCGTCGATCAACTCCCGTCATTGGTAGTGGCGTTGCGCAGAGCCGGTCTGATGCGCGCGGCGGACCACGTCCTCGCCCATTGCGGGCGTCACTGCCAGGTCGGCGACGTGCCCGCCTTGCTGGCCCTGCTGCGGAGCACCGGACGCCGGTCGGACACCGAGCGTGTTCTGGACGCGGTTGCCGGCCGCCCCACGGCGGAACAGGTGGGGTGCCTGACGGAACTGCGTGCTGTGGGACAGCATGACGACGCCGCCAGCCTGCTGACCCGCGCGGTCACGGCCGGCACGGACACCGTCGCCCCGCTGGCCAAGGCGCTGATCCAGGGTAAGGACACCGCGGCTGCAGCGCTGCTCTTGGACACCGCGGCAGCGCGTCTGCCCGTGTCCCTCCTGACCGAACTCCTGCGCCTGTGGGCTGAGGAGGGACCGGAGGCCGTCCTCCCTCAACTGCTCCTCATGGACGGCATGGTGCGGGCACGCGACTGCACGGATGTCGTGCGGTTGATGCGGGCCCTGAACGCACGCTGGCTCGACCGGCAGGCGAGCGCGCTCCTCGGGCTGTGGACGAAGTACCGTCCCATGACCGAACTGCCGAAGTTGGTAAAGGAACTGTCCAAGACCGGCCACGAGGCCGAGTGCGCATTCGTCCTGGCCACCGTCGCCGCGCGCCGACCGCCGCAGACGGTGTCCACGGCGTTCACGGCGCTGGTCGACGCCGGGCTGGGGGTGCGGGCCGAGCAACTGGTGTGGACGGTCGTCGACCGACGGCCGGAAGAGAACCTGTCCGAGGCGTGTGCGGCGTTGCGCCGGGTGGGAGCGGGGGCGGAACTACGGCGGGCGGTGACAGCCGCGGTCGCGGATCCGTACCGGTCCGTCCTCGAGGTGCTGCCGGCGCTGCGGGCACTGTCCACAACGGAGCCGGCCCGTCGCCTCGGCGCTCCGGACAGCCGTGCAGTGTTGCGAACGGCCCTACGACAGCGGCCTGTTGCCGATCTCGCAGTGCTGGCCCGGGCGTTGTCCGACCAGGGGGACGCCGCCCTGGGAACCTGGCTGCGGCAGGAGGCGACAGACCGGCTTCCCTCGGCGGACCTGGCCGATCTGGTTCTGACTCTGCACGCCGCCGGGGCTGGGGGAGAGTGGCAGGAGCTGCTCCGGACCGTCGGCGCTCGTCGTCCCGCCCAGGACCTGGGTCCGCTGGTTGAGGCGCTGTACGGCGGGAATGCGCCCGGGACGGTGGTCCTTTTGCAGAGCGTCGTGGTCGGCAACAGGACCGGAGCGGATCTGAGCCTCTTCGTCCGTGCGCTGCGTACCCACGGACGGGAGAAGCAGGCTGAGGACGTGCTCGCAATGGTGGGCGAGCGGCACGAGACCGGCGTGGTCGCCACCCTCGTACGAGAACTGACGACTGACGGCAGCCCCGAGACAGCTGTCGGCCTGGCCGAACTCGCCGCCGCACGCCGCCCGCTGGACGACGTGATCGCCCTGGTGACCGAACTGCTCGATGCCGGGGCCGATGCTGCCGCGCAGCGGCTGCTCGAGCAGCTGGCGGTCCGTAGCCCGCGCATCGTCCTCAAAGCGGTGCGCAGACTGCTGGAGAACGGCCGTCACGATGCCGTACGCCGGCTGCTGCGCGCCGCAGCCGGGCTATGCGCCTTCGACGACCTGCGACGGCTGCTGCACCACCTGCGTGAGGCGGGAGTTGACGAAGCTGCGGACCTGGCCGCCGATGCACTCGGCGCGGTGCGTGATCCTTCCGAACTGGCCCTGTTCCTGGGGGAGGAGAGCACCCCGCCCTACGACGAGCGGGAGCGGGTCATGTCCTCGGCGGCCAGGAGCCGGCAGGCCACCGACCTGCTGGTTCTCGCGATACAAAGGGATGCCACGCTCCGCGACTGGGTGCTGGAGAGCCTGGGCATGTACTGTCCCGTCCCGGTCATGGCGGAGATGGCGGAGGCCCTGTTCGCGGACGACATGAACCGGGAAGCCGTGAGCATCCTGGTCGCGGCTCGCGAGCACGGCAGGCTCGAGGATCTGGTCTCTCTGCTGCAGAGCGCCGGTATCACCGACGACGCAGACGCCAGCGGCTCGACGAGTCGCCTGGAGGCCGCGTTCCTTTCCGCTGTGCGGGAATTCTCGCCGCTCGACGGCGTCGTATGGGCACGCCGACTGAGAGAAGCCGGTCTGAACCGGCTCGCCTCGCAGGTCCTGCGAGACGTCACCGCGCGGTCGGCCGAGGAACTGTGCAAGACGTTGAAGGCGGCACAGGAGGTGGAGTGGGATGCGAACGCCCAGGACCTGTTGGAAGAGATTGCTCGCTCGGGCGGGATGGGAAAGCTGACCGGGGCGTGGCGGAAGACGGACCAGGGTACTGCTTCAGCGGAGGCGCTTGAGCTGGTGTTGAACCGACTGCCTTTGCAGCTCTTGGCAGTTGACACTTCGACCGGTGCCTCCGAACAGAAGTGGGCGATGCGGAATTCCCCGGCCGAAGAACTGATTCCCGCCTTGGTCAAGGTCATCGGGGCGAACCGCCGCCTGGACGAGCGTTTGGTGTGGAGATTCTTCAAATGCCGCACCACTGATGACCTACTGCGACTGCTGAAGGCCCTGCGTGATGCGGACCTGGCGAAGAAGGCCCAGGCCGTCCTGACGTACCTGGTACGTCGCCTCGATGCGCGCAAGGTGGCCACCCTTGTACAGGACATGCACGCGGCTCGTGCACACGACGACATCGACCGTCTGCTTGTCGTGGCCGCCCACAACCCGGCGGCCACCCCGGCCGAGTTGCTGCGCGAACTGCGTATGCCTACACGCTTCCCCTCCTCCTACGCGGATCGGCTGCTCCACCTCGTCATCCAGCAGCCCCAGGACAGTTTCCTGCTGGTCGGTCACGCGATGAAACTGGCCGAAGCCGGCTTGTCGGAGGATGGCGGGCAGGTCATCACGGCCTACGCCGAGCAATGTCCCGCGGACCGGCTCGCACCAGCGTTGGTGATCATGGGTTCCGAAAACCTCCGCCAGTGGCGGAGTCTCTTTTCACAGCACGTCGCCACGGGGCACAACCTGCCTGTCCTCCACCGGTTACTGACAGAGCTGTGCCAGGCGGACCAACTCGAGGCGGCCGGTGAACTCCTCTCCGCCGTCGAACGCCACCGCCCCACCGGAGACGCGGAGACGCTCGAAACAGCGCTGGCCTCTGCGGGGCACACCCCCCGTGCGAAAAAGGCGAGCGCTTCGTCGAGCCACGCCGCGACCCACCGACGATTGTTCCTCCGCTTCCGCCGGACAGGGTGACGTGGCTGCGTGTGCACTGCCGTGTTGAACCCGCGCGAGGCGAGGCGCAATAGGTGCATTCAGGTTACTGAAGAAGGTAGCGATCTGCCGTGGGGCCGTGAAGGCGTTCGAGCCGTCCGGGCACTCCGCGACGAGCAAACGTAGTTACCGGCCCAGCAGTCGGCCGATCCGGTCGCCGGTGTCGCGGTCGAGCGGGCCGTTGAGGTCGAGGCCGAGGGTGCGGGCGAGGTTGCCCGCGTGCAGCCGTACGGAAGCGTCCAGGAGCAGCGCGTAAGAGTCGACGGCCACGCGGATCCGGAGCCGGGCGGCTGTTACGAGGCCGAGGGCGACGAATGTCGCGGGCCACCACCACACGGCGAGCAGCAGGTACAAGGCGGCCCAGGCCGGCAGCAGGCATGCCCGGGTCAGCGCCTGCCGGGCGGCGGCGATCTCGACGCGGGCGGTGTCGGGCAGCGTCAGCCACAGCGGGGGCCAGACTGAAGCCAGGTCCATATGGAGGTCGCGCTCCAGGCGTACGGCGACGGAGTGGACGCGATCACCGCTCCACGTGGGCCGGTCCGGGCACTCCACGGAGACGCGGACCATCGCCCGGTACGCCGCGTGCCGCGGTGCCGGATTTACCCGGCCGCCGCCGCGGGCCAGGCGACGGGCGGCCGTGTCACGCAGCCGCTGGTAGTCGGCCTGAGCCTGTCGCCAGCGGCGCTGGCGGCGGTCGACCACGGCGGCCGCGAGCCGGCGCGGGGCGGCGGACCAGCCGCGCCAGTCGGCGGCGAGACAGGCCCGCTCGGTCAGCGATCCGAGAGCCTGGGCGAGCAGACCGACCGCGGCGGCCGCCGCCAGCGTCGCAGCCAGGAACACCAGCTGGCCGCCGACCGTGTGGGCCGCCGGCGCGGCCGCCCAGTCCGAGACCCTGCGGGTCAGCCGCGGCACGTCGAAGGGATGGTCGTGTCCGAGCGCCACCGCCAGCGCCGCCACCGCCAGGTACAGCGCCCCGGGCAGCGCGAGCAGGGAGAGCCAGCGCTCGGCGAGCCGCTTGCCCAGCTCCGAGAGGAATCCGCCCACGACTACAGCCGCGCCCGCAACAAGGGCTCGCCGTCGACCGCGCACTCCGGCGTCTGGGCGCCGGCATCGGGCCACCAGTAGCGAGAGCAGCGGGTGGCCGGGCAGACGTAGACGACCTCGCTCACCGGCGTGACGGCGATCCCCGCCGGGCGCAGCTCCCGGGTGGCCGTCCCCTGCGTGCCGCGCCCGAATAGCCCGAGTGCGTCGCCATCGGCCAGGATCGCCTCGTTCAACTGGTCGAGCAGCGGCGGCCAGGCGTCCGTGCCGGCGGCCGCCTCGGCCAGCAGCCGGTCCAGCACCTGCTCGTCGCCGGCCCCGATGCGGTGCAACTCCTCGCGCAGCGTGTCCCGGTGTGCGCAGACGTACGCCATCGCATCGGCGTGCACGTCCGACAACTCTGTCACGGACCCTCCCGGCATCCTCGGCACCTGGCCTTCTCCACCAGAGCAACTACCCTGGAAATCATGCGGTTTGGGGCTGCCCAACGAAAAGCGACTCGACAGAAGCTCTACAACGACCACCTCGCCGCCGTGCGGCGGCGGGTGGCGGACATTACCGCGACGGGGGACGTGGGCTCGGCCCGGGATCCGGGAGCGCTGGCCGACGCCGAGGCGCTGGACGCCTGCGAGCGCCTCGACGACCGGCATCCGGAAGATGCCTCCCTGCTGGGCTGGTTGTACTGGTACTGCGCCGAGGCTCTGGTGGGCTCGGAGGCCGGCGAATACGCCCGGCGGCGCGCCCTCTACCACTTCTCGGTGAGCTTTCTGGCCGGCCTGGACGGTGTTCCCGATCCGCTGCTGCCCGAGGTGGTCGACACCATCGCGGTCAACGCACTGCAGCTGCTGCACCAGGTGATCAACAACCCGGAACCCGAGCACGTCGCCCACAACACCCGTCTGTGGCAGCGCCTCTTGACTGCCGCTCCGCGTGATCACCCGGCCCTTGCCGCGATGTGGTCCAACTTGGGCATCGCGGCCGGATTGCGGTACGAGCACACCCGGCTGCTCGATGACCTCGAGGTGTCGGTCGACGCAGGCCGGCGTGCCGTGGAGCTGACCGCGCCCGGCGATCCCGGGTACGGGGAACGGCTGCGGAACCTGGCGAGGGCGCTGAAGCTGCGCTTCACACACACCAGGGCGCTGCTGGACTTGGACGCGCTCATCGACAACCAGCGCGCACTG
This sequence comes from Streptomyces sp. NPDC001401, assembly GCF_042895385.1. Lineage (NCBI taxonomy): Bacteria > Bacillati > Actinomycetota > Actinomycetes > Kitasatosporales > Streptomycetaceae > Streptomyces > Streptomyces sp. NPDC001401. The sequence continues at coordinate 629,171 of NZ_JBIAWI010000005.1, read as the reverse complement.
CTGCGGGCACGTCCGGGCGACGCTGGCCCGGGGCGACCAGTGGAAGGTCTGGCCATCTTTCTCTGGGAACGCCACGAACTCACCGGCAGCGACGTCGACCTGGACGCCGCGATCGAGGCGGCGCAGCGTGCCCTGGAAGGGATCGGACCGGACCAGCCGCGCCGGGCGCAGTGGCTGTGCAACGTCGGCTCCGCGTACGGCCGCCGCTACGAACGCCACCGAGGCAGGGTCGACTTGACGCGGGCAACGCTCCTGCTGACGGAGGCCCTCGAGGCGGCGCCTGCCGACGATACCGAACGCTCCCGAGCCCAGACCGCGTTGGCGAAACTCAAGCAGCTCACACGGGAGGGCGAGCGGTGACGGAGCCGGAGGAAACGGGTGAGCGGGCTGAGGCGCTTGCGGCGGTGCGGCGGCGGCTGGAGACGGCCCATGCAAGCCGCTCGTACACGGCCGTCACCGGGCCGGCGGCGGTGCAGGACGCCCGCCGCCTCGAAGCCGCGCTGGGCGACAACGGTCGGGAGGTTGAGGCGTGGTACCTGCTGGGCTCCCTGTACTGGCTGCGTCACGAGGCAGCACCCGCAGGCCCCGGATCCGCCGACGTGGACGGCGCGGCCCGGGCCTTCCTGTACTGCTTCACTGCCGGTGTGGGCTCCCTGCCGCCGCCGCTGCTGCCCAGCCTCGCCCGGGAGGCCGCGCCGATCGGCAGCCAGATCCTGAAGCAGGCCCATGCCACCCAAAACCCGGCGGCGTGCGATGCCGCGGTCGGTCTGTGGCGGCGGATCCTGGACGCGACGCCCGTCGCGGACCCGGAGGGCTTCGGCTATCTGTCCTGCCTCGGTGCCGCCCTCTACATCCGTTTTTGCGCCACAGACTCGGCCGACGACCTCGACGAGGCGATCGACGTCTTCCGGCTCGCCGTCGCCGAATCGCCCGGGGATCACCCGCTGAGGCCGGGGTTCCTCAACAATCTGGGCACCTTCCTCCTGGACCGGTTCCGCAGGACCGGCTCGGACGACGACCTGAACGCCGCCGTCGCGGCCCTGCGCTCCCCGGAACTGACCCGCTCCGCCACACCGGTTGACCTCACCGCCCTCTACGAAGCCCTGCTGTCGCGCTCCCACCACACCGATAACGTCGTCCATCTCGACCCGCTGATCGAGCTGGTCCGCGAGTTGGCCGACACCACAGCACCCGGCGATCCCGTGCGCGCCGCGCACCTGCACAACCTGGCCGCGGCGTGCGGCCGACGCTATGCCCTCACCCGCTCAGCCGCGGACCTGGCGGCCACCGCCGACGCCTGGTGCCGCGCCCTGGCCGCGACCGAGCCCGACACGCCCGAGTGGGAAGAGCGCCTGGCCGCCCTGACCGAGACGGTCACCGAGGAGATGGCGCGCACCGGGAGGGTGCCTCAAGTGCTGGCCGTGCTCACCGCGCTGCGGGAGGCAGGCCCCGCCCCCGACCAGGCGGGCCGCCGCAACAACTCTGCATATGTGCTGGAGGCTTGCTACGCGCAGTGCGGGGCGCTCGAGATCTTGGAGGCGGCCGTCGCCCACCGGCGTACCTCGGCGGAGGCCGCCCGTGCCGGACATCCGCTGCGCGGCCTCTACCTCGCCCTGCTCGCCGAGGCGCTGCGCCTGCGATATGGCCGTAGCGACGCCGTGGCCGACCTGGCGGAGGCCGAACGCGCCGCACACCGGGCGCTTGAGGCCACACCGCCGGACGCCCAGTACCGCCACCTGGTCCGCACCACCGCCGCCGTGCTGGCCTACGCCAAGAGCGAGCGGACCGGAAAGCCCCACGACGTGGACGACGCGGTCGAGGCCCTGCGCACCGCACTCACCGCGGACACCGCAGGCGAGCCCACCGACCGAACCTGGCTGTTGTGGTCCCTGCTCGGCGCCGCGCTGCGGCTGCGCTACACGAACCACGGTCACCTGGCCGATCTGGAGGGCGCGGTGCATGCCGGCCGTCGGGCCGCCGAGGAGCTGCCTGCAGGGGATCCCAACCGTGCCAACGCCCTGGCCCTGCTCGCGTCGGCGCAGCAGCTGCGCGCCGTGCGGACCGGCCGACCCGCGGATCTGGACGCGGCTGTGGCGGCCGCCCGCACCGCGGCCCAGGCCACCGCACCGGGCCATACGACCGCGGAGTCCCGCTCGCCGTTGGCGCTGCAGGCGCTGGGCGAGGCGCTGCGGCTACGGTTCCAACACACCGGCGGACCCAGCGATCGGGACGAGGCAGCGGCCGTGCTGACCGACCTCGCGAACACGGACGCGGCGCCCCCCGCGCCCCGGATCGAGGCGGCCCGCAACGCGGCCGGGCTGCTGGCCGACACCGCACCGGAACGTGCCGCCGACCTGATGGAGTCGGCCGTGCACCGCATGCCGGACGCCGCCTCGCACGAGATCCTGCCCGCCGACCGGCAGCGCGCCCTGACCGGGTTGACCGGGCTGGCCTCCGAGGCGGCGGCGGTGGCCCTGGCCGACCCCCGCGGCGACAAAGACCAGCGTGCCCAGCGAGCCCTGCGGCTGCTGGAGGCCGGCCGTGCGGTGCTGCTCGGGCAGGCCCTGGAGGCCCGCAGCGATCTCACGGAACTCAGGGCGGCCTACCCCGGGCTGGCCGAACGGTTCGCTACGCAGCGCGACCGGCTCAACCACGCCCCAACCAACGCCCTCGCCGTCGAACCGGACGAGCAGCGGCGCGCCGCCCGCGCCTACCACGCCACCCTGGCCGAGATCCGCTGCCTGCCCGGATTCTCCGCGTTCGGCCTGCCACCCACGGCCGACGATCTGCTCAAAGCGGCGGCTCACGGACCCGTGGTGTCCTTCAGCACTGGCCTCCAGCGCAGCGACGCGTTGCTCCTCACCGAATCGGGGGTACGCGCCCTGCCGCTGCCCGACCTCGACCACGCCACCCTCACCCGCGCCGTTCAGACCTTCCACGGCGCGCTTGAGGACGCAGCCTTGGCCACCCAGCCCGTCCGCAGGCGCCAGGCGCAGGCAGCGCTCGGCGACATCCTGGAATGGCTCTGGGACGCCTGCGCGGGCCCGGTCCTGACGGCGCTGGGCCACCACGGGCCGGCGGCGCCTGGCGCGCCCTGGCCGCGCGTGTGGTGGGTGCCCGGCGGCCTGCTGGGCCAACTGCCCCTGCACGCGGCCGGTCACCACACGCATGAAAGCAAAGCGGCGGGGCGGCGCACCGTCATGGACCGGGTCGTCTCCTCGTACACCCCGACTGTCCGAGCCCTGCAACGGGCTCGGCAGCAGCACGACGCCGCGCCCGCTCGCATGCACGCCATGGTCGTCGCCGTGCCGCACGCGCCCGGCGCCCGACCGCTGCCCCACGCTCTCGACGAGGCCCAGTCCGTGCGGACGCGGCTGCCGGATGCGCTCGTCCTCGGAGCCGACGGCGCCGGGTCGGCCACCAAACGCAACGTCATGGAACGGCTCCCGGGCAGCGCGATCGTCCACTTCGCCTGCCACGCGACCAACCACCCCGACGACCCGACCCGCAGCCGGCTCCTCCTGCTCGATCACCCCGACGATCCGTTCACCGTTGGAGACATGGCCGCCATGGACCTCCCGGGGGCCCGCCTCGCTTACCTCTCCGCATGTCGTACCGCAGAGCAATCCGCGGCCGAACTCGCGGACGAGGCCATCCACCTCGCCTCGGCGTTCCAGCTCGCCGGATACCCGCACGTCATCGGCACCTTGTGGCCCGTCGACGACCGCGTCGCGGCACAACTGGCGGACAGCTTTTACTGCAACCTCCTGTCACCGGACGGCACAGCGGACACCGGCCGCAGCGCCCAGGCCATCCACGCGGCCGTACGGGACTTGCGTGACCGTTTCCCCCGGACCCCGTTCCTGTGGGCCGCCCACCTGCACACCGGAGCCTGACGGGGACCGGCAGCGACCCGCAGCGCTCCAGCATGGATCCCCCCCCCGCCCTTCTACCGGAACTGCGATTTGCCACTTGCGTGGATGGGACGTGGAGACCTGGGGAGGCATGTGCGAGGAGCCGCGTGAGCACAACGACGACGGGCCTGGGGATGGCGGGGGTGAAGCCTTCTCCCGCCACCACCCGCAAGTCCCGCTGTAGGCCGTAGCCTCCGGCTGTTCCGCACAGCTCGCAACATGGCGAAGGCGGCAACCGGTGCGCCAGGTTGTCGGAATACGGACTCGCGCTATCGCCCCGCCGCAGGCCGGGTCGCCCCGAGATAGTCATCACCGCGGAATCGCGTCGACTCCAGGCGTATCACTTCGTGTGGCCTGGGCGCGTCGATCATGTTCCCTTCGCCCACATAAAGGCCCACGTGGTGCACGTGCGACGGCGTCCCGTAGAAGACGAGGTCACCCGGCAGCAACGGTGCCCCGGCCGGGACGTGGGGACCGGCATCGTATTGATCCTGAGCCACCCGAGGCAGCGTGATCCCCGCCGCGGAGTACGCCGCCTTCGTCAGCCCAGAGCAATCGAATCCGCCCTTGACCCGGGCCGCGCCCGATGGAAGTTCAGTCACCGAGGGGCCGTTGCCGCCCCACTCGTAGGGGAGCCCGAGCTGGCCCTGAGCGTAGTTGATCGCCTGCAAAGCGGCGGCGGTCGGGGCGGTGTCGGCGCCGAAGCCTTCGCTGCTGGCGTATGTCTGGGCCTGGGCGAGGACTTGTGAGACGTACGAATCGTCGTGGTTGTAGGTCTTGATGGCGCCAGGAAGGTTCTTGCCGTCTCGGGCGCCGGAGTCGCACAGGTACGCGGCGGCGGCATAGACCGCATCGTGCGTGTTGTACGGCGACGGCGGGCTGGCTCCGCCTTTCGGCAGTTGATGCTTGCCGACCACGCTTTGGAACGTGGGCAGCAAAAATTGCATGGGGCCGCGGGCTCCTGCGTAGTTGGCGCCGCTGTGTACGCCGGGGAGTGTTGATCGGCCGTGGTCCGATTCGGTCTTGCCGACGGCGGCCAGGACGGACCAGTCGAGGCCGGGGCATGTGGTGGCGGCGTCCATGTAGAGGCCGAGGTAATCGGACGGGATGTCGGTGAGTGCGGTCCTGCTGGGCTGGGTGCTGCCGCTGCCGAAGGCCGAGAGCATGCCGCCGGTGCCGGCGGCGGCCAGGACGACGATCAGAGCCAGGGCCCCCAGGACCACAGCGCCTATCTTTCCCATGGGTGCGTCACCGCCCGGGGCGGCGGGGGGTTGGACCAGGAGCCAGCGGGGACGGTGGAAGGAGATCGGTGGAGGAGCCGCTGGCGGTCGTGGTTGAGGCCGACGAGGAGGGGCTCAGCGGCGTCAGGTGCGGCCAGACACGGCTGAGTTCGGCAAGCCGGAGACGTCGGGGGGCGGGCTGGCGGGGATCCAGTGGTTGCCATCGGGCGGCGGAGGGGTCGGAGGAGGAGCCGTGTGCGTGGCAGTCGGCGCTGGAGGTCGCCACCGGGACCAGTGCCGGGTTGTTGAGGGTGTCGAGGATCGTGGCGAGCGCGTGGCGGACGCGGGCCTCGCGGCGCGTGGTGGGCATCCAGATCAGGACAGGGGTGGTGATGCCGGTTGTGGTGGCGAGTCGCGCGTATCGGGGCAGTTTGGCGGCGACGCGGTCGGGGCGTTCGGTGGCGAGATCGAATTCCAGGAACCACTCGAACGCGGTGTGCTGTTCGTGCCAGCGGCCGTAGCCGTCGGGCAGGACGATGTCGCCGAAGTGGCGTCGGCAGCGAGCTTCGGACCACCAGGCGGTGAGCTGCCCGGGGGCCTGGGGCTGGCGGGAGCGGGCGATGAGGGCGGTGAAGAAGTCGTTGGTGCCGACCGTGTGGGCCAGGTGCAGGGAGTGGGCCATGCCGATGGCCCGTTCGTGTTTGTAGTTCAGGTCGCGGGGGTCGAGGCCGTCTTCGCGGGCCAGGACGGCGGCGCCGGCGACGTCGAGGACGTAGTGCATGGGGGCGCTGCCGGATGTGATGAAGGGCTGGAAGCGGTCCACCAGGCGCCACTTGTACAGCTGGAGCAGCCGCATGTTGGCGGCACGGGTGGAGGGATGGGCGATTTCGGCGATCTGCTGGGTGGTGAGGACCCTGTGCTCGTAGAGCATGCGGGCCAGCCAGCGGTCGCGGTCGGTGAGACGCTCGGAGAGCCGGGCGATGTAGTCGCCGGTGGTGGCCGCGCGTTGGCTGAGGCGCTTGGGCCGGTGGCCGCGCAGGGCGCGCTGAGGGGTGGGATGGTTGATCACGGGTTTGTGCACCTCCAGTTGGAGAGCAGGGAGCCGCAGGCCGTTCAAGCCCGCAGGGGAGCGCAGCGCGTGGCCCCCGGCTGTGGGTGGTTGAGCCTCGTGGTCATATCGGGCGGCGCGGATCCGCGGCGCGCTGCCCGCCCGACTCCTTGCGGGTGGAGACCGGCTGGGGACGGGCGTTGCGACGGGCGGCGGCACGGATCTGCTTGGCCCGGCCGGGGATTGCCGGGGGAAGCTGTTCGGTGACCACGGTGAATGCCGGGGCTTCGGCCCCGCTGATGACCGGGCGTACGGCGGCGTGGAAGGCGTCGAGATTCGACAGGTCGTGGGCGGTAAGCCGCGGCTCGGTGTGCCGGGCGAGGTGGCGGGCGTCTTCCGGCGAGGCGTTGAAGAAGATCTTGGTGCGGGCGTTGGTGCTGATGCCCTCCTCCAGTTCCTTGGGCAGCTGCCGCAGGTACTGGTGGGCGAGCGTCATCGACAGCCTGTAGCCGCGGGCCTCGGCGAGCATGTCCTCCAGCGCGTACGGCAGGTTGAGGAAGTTGGCTGCCTCGTCCAGATACAACCCGGCGTCCTGCCGCTGGCCCTGGGAGATGTGGGCACGGCGGATGGCGGCCTGCCAGGTGCGGGCGACTGCGACGGAGCCCATCAGGTGAGCGGTCTCGGTGCCCAGGGCGTCCTTGGCGATACGTACCAGGCAGATCCCGCCGTTGAGCACCTGGTCCATGTCGACGGTGGAGGGTCCTCCGGCGAGAGCGGCCCGGACGAAGGGGCGCAGCAGGAAGCCGCGGACCTTGTTCATCAGCGGGGCGGTGACCTGGGCGCGGGCGGGCTCGGACAGGGCGTCGTACCAGGACCAGAACCCTCGCAGCACATCGTCGTGGATCTGGTCGACGGCGCGTTGTCGGAAGGCGGGGACGGACAGCAGCTTGGGCAGGTCGGTGAGGACGGGGGTGCCGGGGAGCTCGCGCAGGGTGAGCAGGCCGGCGCGCAGGATGTCGTCGGTGCGTGGCCCCCAGGAGGAGGCATAGACGCGGGAGAAGATCGATACCAGGTTGTCGACCGTCCGGGCAGCGTCCGCGCCTTCGAGAGGGTTGAGGATGGGCGGGCGGCTTTTGCTGTCGGCGTCGAAGAGCACCACCTTCTCGCCCAACTCTTCGGGCAGGCGCATCAGAACATCGGTGATCAGGTCGCCCTTGGGGTCGACCACCACAAGGCCGCGCCCCGCGTTCGCGTCGGCCAGGATCATGCGGGCCATCAGCTCGGACTTGCCGGAGCCAGTGGCGCCGAGGATGTGCAGATGGTGGCGGGCATCCGGAACTCGCAGGCCCACGCGGCGGGACTGTCCTGAGTCGGTCAGGCCGATGGGCCGGACGGCCGGGCCGGTGGTGGCGACGCCTGGTGGCGGCGGCACGGCGCGGGCTCCGGCGCGTTGCAGGGCGGGGATGGCCTCGTCCCACGGCAGGTGGGCGACTGCGGCCAGCTCTGGGATGGACAGCAAGTCGCCTCCGCCGAGGCGGCGTTCGACCAGGTACGGCAGCGGGCGGCGGAGCCGGGCGCGGCGGTAATAGTTGTGGTCGGTGAAGGCGGCGAACGCCGAGGCGATGGCGTGGCCCCGGCCCCGCAACCGGTCACGCGTCGCAGCGCGCTGCTCGGAGTTCAGGCCTTCGGGAACGGTTGCGGTGACGACGTAGCGGACGCGGGTCTCGTACGAGGCACCGCGCTGCTTGGCCACGATCGCCTTGTCCTCGGCGGCAGCGGCCATCACGGTCTGCCGGTCCACCACCGGGGCAGCCTGGCGGGTGCGGGAACGGGTGGGCTGTCCGGGGGTGATCAGGTCGAGGAGTCGGCCGACGGGGCGGGCGGAGCGGCCGGCGCGCGCGTACCGGGCCGCTCGGCGGGCCTTCTTCACGCGGCGTCCCGTGACGGGGCGAGCAAGGATCTGGATGACGGCCTGCTCGTGGGGGCCGAGGCCGACGGGCGCGCCGAGCAGGGCGCGGATCGGGTCGGCCGGGAAGTCGGTGCGGATGGGCAGGGCCTCGCTGCGGGCGAGCCGCATCTCGCCCCCTGCGGAATCGATCTCCTGGCCCGGGGCGGCGACCAAGGGCGGTGCGGGGCTGGTGCGGGTGTGGGCCCCGGGCCAGGCGGCTTCGATGGCTCGTTCGACCATCCCGGGCGGGATCACGCCGGGCACCCACAGGCGGAGGCGGATGGTCTCGCGGTCGAAGACGTATTCCCAGGCCAGGTGGGGCTGGCCGGTCAGGAGGCGGCGCCAGGCAGGCCGCATGAGCCCCAGCAGGTTCGCCCATAGAGCTTCGGCGCCTGCCGGGTCGGCGGTGGGCGGGGGCAGCACGCTGACCAGCCGGGCGTCGCGCGCGAGGTTCTGGCGGCAGCGGCGGCGCCACCACCAGTGCGCCCAGCCCAGCGTGGCGGCAGCGATCGCCACGGCTGGGCCAACGACCGGTCCCCAGGTGACGGCCCAGCGCGTCGCGTGGTCGAGGAGGGTGTGGACAGTGCCTGCCGGGTCGCGGAGATAGTTCCCCAGCGGGGAGTCGGGATCGGCAGGAGCAGAGAGCCGAGATGAGGGGAGGACATGGCCGATGAGCATGTCGAGGGGCCTCCGGGAAGTGGAGAGGAGAATGCCGACGGCGGTGTCGAACAGTCAGGCGGCGCGGTCGCGTTGCGTCGCCGCGGGACGACCAGGAGCGTCCGGTACCCGGCTGGTCACCAGCCGCAGAGCGCCTCGCCTGTGGCGGGCTGCCTGGCGTTCGGCGTCGACTTCGGCCTGCCAGGAGCGGAAGGAACGGCCCTCGAGGAGTTTGAGGAAATGGGGGATCCGATTGGCCGGGATGCCGACCAGGTGAGGGCCGAGCACGGCGAGCAGGTCGCTGGCCTCCTGGGAGTGCCATCCGGCGGCGGCGATCGCCTCTTCGTCGTGAAAGACATCCGCCACTCGATCGATCGCCACATCGAGCGCGGAGTCCTGTGTGCCGCCGAAGCTGAAGACCCACAGGAAGTTGGTCGGCGCGTCGGGCTCCACGAGAGTGCGGAACCTGTTGATCTCCTTGGTGTACGCGTAGAAATTCGTTTCGGGCCGGGCGCGGATGACGTGCAGCCAGGCGAGCAGGTAGGCGTCGGAGAAGAAGTCGCCACTGTCGTGGATGCGCACCCAGGTGCCGCGGAACCTTCGTGCACCGAGTTCCGCGATCATGGCCTGCTGCCAGCCGTGCAGGTCGTCGAGTACGAACTGAAGGTTCGCCTGGTGTTTTGCTCGCACGACCGGCCATGTGTAGGTGCCCTGGCGTGCGTAGCAGACGTGGCGGCAGATGCCGGCCGAGGGGCAGGTGTTGTAGGTGCGGCCATCAGGAAGCCGCCCCGCCCACGCGGGCAGGGACCAGTTCCACACGCCGATCGCGCGCAGCTCACGGTTCTGGGTCAGTAACCGCGCGGGACGGAGCGATATGGGAGAGGGTGTCGATTCGGGAAGCGACATGAAGACTCCCCTCGGGGAGAGGAAACGAAGCGGGACAGCCCAGGCCACAGGCGTTGCGAGAGCGGGTCAGGCTCGCCGGGGACGGAGGCGGTGTCAGTCAGGCGCCCAGATCGATCTGGCCACCTGAGTCGGTCTCGAACGCCTCCGCGTCGGGATCGGCAGCCTCCAGGTCGAGGAAGGAATCGTCGGCCGTCGTGGAGGTGTCCCTTTCGGCGTAGGCGGCGAGTTCGGCCGGGTCAGTGGTCACCAGGTAGTGCTCGGTGGGTGAGGCGACGGCTTGGAAGGCGACGCGCTGGGTTCCGGTGGACAGCAGCCCTTGGCCGCGGTCGGCTGACAGCAGGAACTGACGCTCGCCTTCGGACAGGTCGAACGTGCGGGTGATCTCGTCGATGGCCTGCGGCGCCTGGCGCAACAGGATCTGGGTGGCGGCGTTGGCCACGACCGCCTTGCCGAGGTCGGAGCTGAGGACGTCGGCGGTGTCCTGAGTGGCCACCGTCAGCCCGGCCCAGTGCTTGCGGGATGCCTTGGCCATGCGGAACAGGAACTCGGCTCCGGCTGCTTCCTTCATCAGCAGCCATGCCTCGTCGACGGTCACCAGCCGTGGCCGGCGCACCGCTGGGTTGGACACCCGGCGCCAGACCGCGTCGAGGGTCAACAGCGTGCCGATGGGCTTGAGTTCGTCGGCCAGGTCCCGCAGGGAGAACACCACGAGATGGCCGTCGGGCCGAGTGGTGGTGGGCCTGGCGAACAGGCCGGAGAACGCGCCACGGGTGAACGGGTGGAGCCGGGCGGCCAACTCGCTGGCCGTGCGGTCCTTGGAGCGGTGCAGGGTGGCGGCGAGGTCGGCCAGTAACGGTGCGGGCCGCGTCCAGGTACGGGCGTCTGCGGTGATGCCAGCTCGCTGGTAGGTCGCGGAGATCGCGCGGTCGAACACAGCCCGCTCCGTGGGCGTCAGATCGGCGTCGAGCAGTACGGCCAGGACCGTGTGCAGGAAGAGTGCACGGCGCATCAGGGCGTCCTTGGGTGCGGTGCGGCGTCCGTCGGGGCGGGTGTGGATGGGCAGGTCGAACGGGTTGAGCCGGACGTCGTCGGCTCCGAGGTGGATGTAGGTGCCGCCGACTGCCCCGGCGAGGCGGGCGTACTCGTCCTCGGGGTCGATGACGTAGATCTCGGTGCCGCGGTAGAGCGAGCGCAGCAGTTCCAGCTTGACCAGGTAGCTCTTGCCCGCGCCGGAGCGGCCGAGGATGACGCTGTTGTGGTTGTCCAGGGCGAAACGGTCCCAGTGCACCAGCCCTTGGGAGCCGATGTTGTAGCCGTACAGCACGCCGGAGGGGGCGGCGACCGACGTGGGGTCGGGTGGGGGCAGGTCGGGGCTGGTGAATGGGAATGCCGCGGACAGCGCCGCGGTGTCGAAGGTGCGGCGCATCCTCACCTGGTCCAGGCCCATCGGGAGGCAGGTCACCCAGCCTTGGAGGCTGCGGTACGTGGTGGGCTTGGCGTCCAGCAGCAGGCTGGCGGCCAGCGACCGCACGGCGGCCACCTCGTCGATCAAGTCGGCGTGGCTGGTGGCGTGGACGGTCAGGTACAGGCCGAGTCTGAACAGCTTGCCCTCGCCGCGGGCGACGCGGGAGGAGAGGTCGTAGGCGTCTTCTGTGGCGGCCTCGACCTGTGGGTCGAGGAGCCGGCCGTGCTCCTGGGTGTAGCGACGGCCGGACTCCATCTTGGCCAGTTGCCGCTTGAGCCGGTTGGCCGCGGTGACCGGGTCGATCGGCTCGATGTGCAGGCTGATGTCCACCCGGCCGGGGTAGGTCAGCAGCGGTTGGAGCCAGCCTGGGTGCACCTCGCGGGGAAAGCCGGTGATGGCGAAGGACGCTACCCACTCGCCCCCGACCTCCAGATGCCGGGGTGCGACCGCGAGCGCGTCCGGGCTGAATGCTCCGGCCCCGCCCGGGGCCGCCCCCGCCTGCGTCCGCTGCCGCATGCGGGTGCCGGATCGCTTCATGCGGCTGGCCCTCCTTCGAAGTGATCGAACCAGGAACCCTCTGTGTCGTCTTCGCCGGGCCAGTCGTGCGCGCCGGCGACGGGCTGATCCGCTTGTGCACCGGCGTTGGACGAGGACCAGCTCTCCTCGCCGGCGGTGGCCGTGGTGATGACGTCATCGGCCCCGGCGAGCGCCGAGGACGGCGGCAACAGGCTGTCGGGATTGCAGGCGGCAGCGAGGACGGCGGTGGCCTGTCCAGGATCCAGCGGGGTCACGATGATGCCGATGGGTCCGAGGAGTTCGACCGCCTCGCCGAGCCGACGCACCAGGCGCGCCTCGGCGGCACGCCGCGCCGCGTCGTCGGCCGGAGTCGGCTGCTGGGCGGACCTGCGGCGGTTGAACGCGGCCAATGGCGAAGCTCCGCCGAGCCCGTCGACCGGGGCAGTCGCGCCGAGGGGTTCGCGCAGGACGAGCAGCACTTGGCGACGGAGCAGATCGGTGGTCCGGCCTAGGTGGGCGAGGTAGTCGGCGTGTTCGCGGGCAGCGGTCTCCAACGCGGGGTGCGGCAGGGAGGGTGCGTGCGCGTGCAACTCGGCGATCTGCGCGGACAGGTCCAGGCGTTCGGCGCGGATGAGGATCTGGACGGGGGCCGTGAGTGAGTGCATATACCGGCCGAACGCGGTCACCAGAGAGTCTTGTTCGGTGGGGGTGCGCAGCGCGAAGTTGACGGTGCTGCACACCGCCACAGCCACCACCCCATCGGTGCCGAGGTCGATCACACCGGTTTCCGTGACGCCTTCGGCAGGCAACCGCAGCGCGGCCGGAGAGACCGCAGTGGCGGCCTGCTGCTCCTCGCCCGCCGTGACCTGCCGGGCCAGCCAGGCGGGTGCCGGGTGGATGCCTTCCGGGGCGGCGACCTGGTAGCGGGGCGTTATGCGCTGGCGCAGGGCCGCAAGTATCAACCGGTCCAGCGGCAGTCCGTCGCGCCTGCCCAGGGCCACGAAGGCAGCGACGGCCGCGATGGGAACGGCGGGGATCAGGAACACCGGCAGGGGCACGAACGCGTGAGTGAGGGACCACGCCCTGTACAGCACGATGCCGGTGACGGCCAGGATCATCAGCTGGCGGGCGGTCAGGTTGGCCAGGACAGTGTCATCGCGGTCGACGTCGGCGGGGATGCGCACGGGCTGGGTCATGACGAGTCACCTCCATGGATGGTGCCGCCGGTACGGCGCGGTGGCGGTGGCGGAGTGCGCCTGGCGGGCGGGGTGATGGGGGGTGGGGAGCTGAAGACAGCCGGGGGCGGGGCGCTGGTGCGCGGGTGCCGCCGCGGGGTGACCCGGGGCTGGGGCACCGGCGGCCGGAAGGTCGCAGGTGCGGGTGGCCGGGTGGTGCGCCGGGGCGGAGTGGGGGGCTGTGGAGTGGGCTGCTGGAAGCGCGGCTGGCCGGGAAGTGGGGGCCTGCCGGTCGGCCTGGCTGGCGGGGTCGGCCGAGTGCCGCCGGGAGCCTGGAATACAGGCGGGCTGGGCGGGCGGGCAGGCCGTGCCGGCGGTGTGGGCGGAAGGCCGGGGGTGGCGCCTGGCTGGGGAGCGCCGGGAGCCCGGAATTGCGGCATCGGCGGCGGTCCGGCGGCCGGGCCGGTCGGCTGGTTCGGCGCGGGGGGTATGGGAGTCGGCTGTTGGAAAAGCGGCTGCCCCGGCGGGCGCCGCGGGCCGCCAGCCGGGCGGCCGGGCCCCGCTGGCGCGGGGGCGCCGCTGCCGCTTCGGCGGCTCGAACCGCCAGCGGACGGCCCCGAGCCGGGCGGCCGTGGAGGGTGGGACGTTCCGCCGGACCTTGCCGAGGGAGGCGGACGGCGCCCGCCGCCGCGCGAAGCGGCACCCGTACGACTCCCACCGCGCAGCAGTCCGAAGGTCTTGTACATCACGTAGGCGCGCACCACGCTGCCGACGAACGACCGGCCGCCGCTGAAGCGGAGCGACCCGAGAATCCAGAACGGGATCTTGAAGACGATGTACATGAGCGCCAGCGTGATGAGCACGTTGACCAGCCCGTTCTTGGTGACCCCGAACAGCCCGGTGGGGCCGAACCCGCCGGGAGTCAGGAACACCCGCACCCCGGTGATCAGGGCCAGGGACTGGGCAACCTGGACGGCCAGCACCCCGCCGAAGGCCTTCCACCACCAGCGGGCGATCCCGTCGGTCTGCGGCAGGGCATGGCAGATCAACGCCAGGGGAGCCGCGACGATCAGCATCACCGTCAGGGCCACGCGGACGACGAAGGTCAGCAGCAGCACCACCAGGACCCCAATGACAACGACCCACATCAGGACACCGAACAAGTTGCCGCTGTCGGAGCTGAAGGAGGTCAGCACGAAGTCGCGCAGAGCGGGCCCGGCGGTGTCCGCGTCGGCGCCGCCGCCCATGGCCGCGTGGGAGAGGGCGTTGGCCAGGTCGACGGCCTTGCCGGCGAGGAACAGCGACAGGGCGGCGGCGAGGAAGCCCAGGGGGATCCGCGGAGCGATCTCCTTGATGGAATGGCGGGTCTGCACCGTCTCGTGGCTCATCACCACGACCCCGGCGATCATGATCAGCAGGGCGTAGCAGGCGAGAGCGATCTGCCAGGAATTCGTCCACAGCTCGCCCACGCGCGGCATGGACGCAGGACTCGGCGTAGTCAGCAGCGTCCCGCTGAGCAGCTCCAGCAGCGGATTGAGCGCGAACTTGATCACCGATTTGAAGAAGCCCGTGATTGCGCTGCTGATGCCTTTGGCGATCCACCCGGATATCCCGCCGGTGCCGTCACCCTCGGGAACCTGCGCCGGGGGCAAGGTTTCCGCCGTCGGGGCCGGGGAGGCCGATGTACCGGGCTGCGGGATGCAGTCCGATGCCGGGCACGAAGACTCGCTCGCTGACGGAGTCGGTGTGGGTTTGGTGGAGGAGGTTGGGGCCGGCGCCGGGCCGGGGTTCGGGCTCGGGTCGGCATAGGCGGAGAACACCGAGGCGAGCACCGCCAGGACCACGGTGCCGAGCACCAGGGCGCGGCGCCAGCGGCGCCACCGGCCGCGGCGGATCGATCGCGCCGGGCGTCCGGCCCCGATCCGGCCGGAGACAGCCGGACCCGGGAGCCGATGTGCCAGGGCGGTGGTGGCCTGGGCGGTGGTCATCAGGCCCCCACGATCCCTTTGAGGATCTCGACCACCATCGGGGCCAGTGCAGCCAGCCCATAGCCCCAACCGGCGCTCTTGAAGGCGGTCTTGGCCTTCTCGACCTCACCGGGGTCGCCTCCGGCCATGACGTAGCGCACGCCGCCCAGGGACAGGAACACGGTGGCCAAGCCCGCCAGGATCCCCATGATCCAGTTCCGGATGTTGTCCAGCACGGCGTTGACCGACTTGGCAAGCGCCAGGACCTGCCCGGGCTCAGCCGCCTGCGCTGCAGACGCACCCAGGAGGCACACCACCAGCAGGGCCACTCCAGTCAGCAGCAGCCACCAGCCCAGCAACCGGCCCAGCCGCCGCTCGACAAGGGCCCGGTGCAGCCTGGCACGGATGCGGGCGGTGCTGCGCCCAGGGAGATGGGGAAGGGACATCCGGCGCATCAGGGCACCTCCGAAGCCGGCAGAGACGTCGAGGCGGGTGTGGAACCCCCGCACCTCAAAAGGCCGGAATCCGGGCCGTTTTTGGCCACGCCGATCGAAGATTCCTCCTCCCGGTCTGCGACTCGGCTCCCCTCGCTGTCGATTACCGAAGGTGACGAACTGGCCAGTGCCAGCACGGCGTTGCGGCGAGCAGGAAGCGCCGAGACGGAGGGCAAGCTGCCCATGGCGGAGAGAGCAACCGGATCACTGGGGTCGGGGTCCAGGGCCTCGCCGCGGAGAAAAGCGATCAGGCGCGCCTCGGCGCGGCGACGGAGCTTGTAAGCCGCGTTGGGCGTGGTCTGGTGCTGGGCGGCCCAGCCGTCGACAGAGCTTTCGTCGAGTCGAGTAGTGCCGATCAGGTCGGCCTCGGTCCGGGTCAGGACCGACTCCCGGACCGCACGCGCCAGCACCAGATCCGGATGCCCCCACGGCGGTCGCGGCGCGGCCGAACGGAACCCTGGGGCGACCGGTGTGGGGGCATCCAGCGCCTCCATCAGCGCAGCGAACCCCTGTCGGTAGGCCGCCCACCGCAGCCGTGGCAGCACCCGGGGCCGGTCAACATCAATGGTTGCCAGCGAGTCCAGGAAGCCCGACAGCACCTCGGCGTGGACATCGAACGGGTCGCCCGGGAACCCCTCGGCCAGTCGCCGCGCCACTCCGGCCAGCGCGGGCAGCGCCATGCCGGCGCACGCAAGCGTCCAGGTGGCACCCTCCCGTCGCGAACGACGTACCAGGTGCGCCCAGACCGCGTTGCGCGTGAGGCGCGGGCAGTTGCGCCGCAGGAGCCGGTCTCGCAGCTCATCCAACGGGATGGGTCGGTTGGGCAGGCCGCGGAACGTGCGGCCGTCCAAGGACAGCGGCTGTGGACCGGCGACCAGCAAGACGAAGCACTCCCGGGCCGTATCCAGCGGAAGAACACGTTCCGGATCGCGGTCGGCGTGGCCGTTTCCGGGATGATGGACAGCCATAATCATGCGCCTCCTCGAATGGGAAAGAGATGGCGCCCTCAGAGAGCCAGACCCGCGACAAGAAAAGGACAAGAAAAGAACAAGGCCGCACGGACGGAGCGCGGTTCCGGCTACTAAAAACCGCTTAAAAATAGGTCGGTGTGAGTCGCTTCAGCGGGTTGCCGGGCACGGCGCAGCCCGGTGCTGCGAGCAGGCTTTAGTACTGACTTAGTAGCTGTTGACCTGCGGTTTTAATGGTGATCTAGGTGTCTCTTAGTGGCTTCACAGCGGGGCTGATTATGGATCTGCGTGCCCGTTGCTGGATATCGCCGTGAAGACCCCACCCGTTGACGCTGCAGAATCTTTGAGTAAGGCGATCTGCCAGATGCGCAGCCCAGGCTCCGTGGACGTCTGGGTAGACGGAGCTGCGTGCCGGGTCCATTTTTCCGAGGGGACTCTCTGCACTGCACCAAAAAGATCTTGGCTGTCCCGTGGCCAAAACGGCGCCAAATCCCGGCCTTTTGAGATGCCAGTGAAGCCCGCGCCTTGTCTCGAGGAGAGCCGATATGCCCCTACCGCCCCCCGGCCGCCGTGCCGCCCGTCCCACCCCACTACGCCGCCCCAGGCGCCCCGCCTGCCAGCTCTCCGTATGGCCGGTCGCCCAGCAGGACCACCCCGAGGCACAGAACATCCCGGGCTGGCTACTGACCACCATCGTCACGATCGTCACCACCTACACCACACCCGGGCACCGCGTGCTCCTGCTCGCCGTCCCGACGCATTCCGGAGAACCCGGCGGCGAACGCGATCAGTTCCCCCCGCCCTGGCCTGGCCCCACAAGCAGCCAACTACCCGAACTGGTCGAGGCTGCCGCGGCGGCCGCCCGACTCGGCCGCACCATCGAAGTGCGAACGGCTGGGTTCGTCTCCCGCGCCTGTTGGGGCGACACCGAACCGCTGAACGACGCGGAACCGACCCATCGGCCCCCACGCGAGTCGGCCCCTCACGCGCCTGCCGACCTCCGGCCAGCTCTGCGGCGGGGGGAGTCGACGACGTCCACAGCGAACCGCTTCGACGCCATCGTCACCGCAGTCGATCCGCGCAACGCCGACTGGCCCCTGGCCGTCCCCTGGAACGCCCTTCTGGCTCCCTCGGGCACCCTTGCCTTCATCACGCATGGTGACCAAGTGCAGGGGCGGTGGACGGACCCCTCCAGCCTCCTAACCCACCTCGCGCGCCACGCAGGACTGGCCGAAATCGATCGCATTGCGCTGCTCGAAGTACCTATCCGAGGCGGCGCCCTGGCCAGCCGCCGGCGCCTGGGGCCCAGTGCGACACCGACAACCCCAAGCGCAGCATCGCGTCACGTCCGGGTCCACTCGGACCTGTTGGTCTTCGCACGACCCGAGGCATCCGGCCGAAGGGAGGACGGCTGATGAGCGGCTCTCCACACCTGAGCCCGCACCCCCATGCTCCCGCCTCGGTCTGGGCCACCGGACAGCGAGACGCACGCGCACAGCTCGCCGAGGGCCCTTACCTGCCTGACACTGTGCAGGACCGGACCCGTATTCCCCCGGCCGTCGCCGCGCACGCGATCAACCGATACACCCGTCCCGGCGACACGGTGCTGGACCCGCAGTGCGGCGCCGGGACTGTCCTGGTCGAAGCCCTCCGTTCAGGCCGGCATGCTGTCGGGATCACTGAAATTCGCCGCTGGTGGCCCCTAGCGCGCGCCAATGTCACCGCAGCCAAACGCGATGGAGCCGCGACCGACGGGATGGTGCTCGACGGCCCGCCGGACCTGGCGGCCGCACGGCTGGCCGGGCTGACCGGATGTATCGGTCTGGTCCTGACAACTCTGCTTCCCGACGGTCCACTTCATCGGCGGACGGCGAGCTCGGACACCGACCCGGACTCTGCTGGACGTTCGGTCGAGCACCTGCAAAGGGCCTTGAAACAGTGTCACCCTCTGCTCCAGCCGGGCGGCCACGTCATCGTCGTCGTGCGCCCCTGCCGCCACCGCGGCTACCTGCTCAATCTGGCTGACGACGTGCTGGCCGTCGGACGCGCTGTCGGGCTGGTTCCCGTAGAGAAATGCATCGCCCTGCTCGCCGAACTCCAGGGCGATCGCCTCATCCTGGCTGCCTCCACGGCGCGACGCCGCAGCGCGGCCCGCCACCAAAGCTCCACAGGTCGGCCGATCACGCTGACCGCGCATCAGGACGTGCTGATCTTCCAGGCCTCGAACGCGGCAGCTTCACAGGCCGCCAACTGCCGCCCTCAGAACATGCTTCGCCCAGCGCATCTCGACCCGCTGCCCGGCCTCGAAGAGCGCGTACTTGAGGGGTACGCCGCCTGAACACGTCATACCTACGGAGGCGTACTCGTGCACCCTGACGACCCCAGGGCCGAACAACCCCGCAAAGGCCGCGACGCACAGGCAGTGACACCCTCCGAGGTCGATACCTCCAGCCCGCAAAATACCCCTTCTGACCAGGGGGTTTGGCAGTACACTAGCCATAGCGAGCGAGGCCGTGTCCACCACTTCTCCGGACACGTCACATACCTCGGTGGCGCGGCAGGAGAACGCTTACGGGGCGAACTCTCCACCGTCATCCATGACTTGCTCAGGTGGGCCGCAACTGCCCGAGACGCTGCCGAGGACTCCCCGATGGGCGATCACGACACTGCAGCGTGAACATGGCGAATGACAACGAGGCGTCGAAAAATCCCCCCGTACCATCAAGCGGCGGGCGAGCGCGGGCTGCGATCTCTGAGGCGCCGCCTGCTCAGCTGTCGGACCTGGCCGTATCCCCCTTCGGGATGCCCACGGCCCTCCTGAAGGGCGAAGTGCGGGTCGCATGGCTGGGCCGGACGTCAACCGAGGACCAGCAGGACCCCCGCCAGTCGCTCATACGCCAGCTGCACACCAGCAAGAGCGCCATCCCTGCCTCGTGGGCGATCGTCTGCCACTTCTATGACGTCGAATCCGGCCGACTGGAGCTGGACGCGCGCGGCCGGAAGACCGGTTACGAGCGTTTCGACATCCCCATCGCCCGCGATGGCGGCATCACGGACCTGCTCGAAGAGGCTTCGCACCCCAACAGGCGTTTCGACGTCGTGATCTGCGAGAACGCCAGCCGAACGGCACGCAGGATGTACGAGGGCCTCTCCATCGAACGCGAACTGGAACGGGCCAACGTCCCGCTGTTCGCCTCGAACGAGCCCATCAAACTCGACGGCGGCCGCGCCCAGCAGATCTTGCAACGGCGCATCAACCAGTCCGTCGCCGAGTACGAGGTGCTCAACACCCTGGAACTGTCCTGGGGAGGACTGTGCACCCACGTACGTGAGGGCTGGAACATCGGCAAGCCTCCGTACGGGTACGCCGCCAAGCGGTACAAGCACCCGAACCCGTTGAAGGCAGCCAAAGGGGCCACGAAGACGCGGCTCGAGCCCGACGGCCGTCGTGCTGAGACCGTTACGACCATCGCCAACTGGCGGTACTACGAGGACCTCGGCTACGACACCATCGTCGAGCGTCTCAACGCGGACCTCGACCTTTATCCGCCGCCTGAGCCACCGGGCGGGCCGGCCCGCGCCCGGGGCGCTTGGAGCAAATCGACCGTCTGCGATCTTCTGCGCAACCCGAAGTACACCGGGTACCAGGTCTTCAACAGGCGCGGTACGCGATCCAGAGGCGGGGCGTACAACGATCCTCGTCTCTGGGTGTGGTCCCCCGAGCCCGCACACGAGCCCTTGATCCCGAAGTGGATGTACGACGAACTCGCCGCCCGGCGCGCAGCCAAGCGTGGTTCTCGTGACAAGAACACCCCCAACGCGCATCCCGATACGCGCCGTACATACCTCTTCCGTGGCAGGGTGCACTGCTTCTGCCATCGGCGCATGCGCGGTCTCGTACAAAAACGACTCACCTACTACCAGTGCTGGCCGAAGGGAAACAATCGCGGACGGCCACAGGCGTTCGCGGATCATCCCAAGACCGTCTACATCCGAGAGACAGCGCTTATCGATGCCGTGAGCGCGTTCTTCGCGGACCGGGTCTTCGGTCCCCAGCGCCGAGAGTTGTTCGCCGCGGATCTGGCGAGCCAGGACGACAGGGCAGCGAGACAGCGAGAGGACGAGCGAGAGCGTCTGCGGCACACTCTCGCTGACGTCCAACGCCGCCAGGCGAACATCCTGCGGCAAGTGGAGGAGAGCGACCCCGGCGACTCTTTCGCGAGAGGGCTCCGAGACCGCTACAACGACCTTGAACGAGAGCGTCAAACCACTCTCGCTGCCGTCAGCGCCCTCGATGCCGCCGACACCGCCGAGCCCGCCCGCCCCACGGCCGACACCGTCGATCTCCTGAACGCCCTGCCCTACCTGGAAATGAACCTTGCACTTGCCCCCGAGCCGCTGCTACGACAATTGTTCGAGCTCACCCAGCTCACGATTGAACTGCACGACGACAGCGACCACATCACACTCACCATCAGGTTGCCTGCGGACTACGTGCCCAGGGCAGCGGACACAGCCGAAAGGATCACCGACGCCATGCCCCACCACACCCGCCGGGCGAGGAAAAAGTCACGGGGCGGCGTTGTCCATGCTGTCGGAGCCGCACAGGGGGCTCGATGAACAGGGGCAGCCCCGAGCGGGCTGCCCCTGTTCGTGTCGTTCACCCGGCAAGCTCGTGCGGCGCGAGTTCGCTGGCGCGCTGCTCGGCGGCCACGGTGAGGATGACGTCCCGCAGCCGCTCGACGTACAGCCGCATGTTCTTGTACGCGATGTCGGTGTCCGGGTAGCGGCAGGTGAACCACAGGCCCTCGTGGAGCCGGTTCAGCCAGATGCACACCTTGTCGCCGTACGACACCCTGACGAGGCCGTAGGCCGCCAGCTCGTCCCAGCGCTCCGAGCCGGGGATGCCCCGCGCGTCGACGAACGAGACGATCGAGTACGCGTCGGGCGACGTCGGGCGGAAGTCCTCGCCGAGCAGGCGCAGTACGCGGGCGAGGGGCATGCGTGCCATCGCCCTGTTGGCCTGCAACTCGGCGCGCACGGCTTTCAGGGCGCTCGCGAGGTCGGGCGCCTGGTCCATGGGGATCTCGATCGGCGCGCCGCCGACGTACCAGCCCACGGAGTTGGACCACTTGGACTTCACCCGGGTGTGGAACGGCACGACCGAGCGGTAGACGGGCTGTCCACCGATCTCGTGGACGATCAGGCTGGTGGCGGCCAGGACACCGACGAGGCTGCCCCCGAAGGGCCGGCAGTACGACTCGAAGGCCGCGGCGGCATCCGAGTCGACGAGCAGCTCGCGCATCATCTTCTGCCTGGGCAGCGCGCAGTCGGGCTCAAGGCCCAGCTCGACAGGGAAGTTGGGGAACCGTCCGTCGCCCCTGCGGATGAACTCCCGCCAGCGGCCGACGATCTCGTGGGTCACATCGATCCGGTCCGCGTCCGCGCGCTCGATCTCGCAGAAGTCGACGTAACTGCCGACCGGCGGCTCCTCCACGGGGCGGCCCTCGACGGCCGCGGTGTAGAGCTCGTGGATCTCGGCGGGCATGCGCTGGATGGAGTAGGAGTCGACATTGCTGTGGTCGAACGCAATGTACAGGCTGGTGCCGTCGTCCCTGATCACCGCCGCGTAGAGGAAGTTGGGCCAGCGCAGCGCGCTCGCGACGGCGTCGAAACGGTCCTGGAGGTGCTGGACGAGCCTGCCCGCGTCGGTGAAGTCGCCGATGTCCTCGCGATGCAGTGACACGTCGTCGGCGTCGAGTGTGAAGCGGCGCATCTCGTCGCCCTCCCAGCGGAAACCGCTGCGCAGCGTCTCGTGCCGAAGTGTCCAGCTGCGCAGTGCGTCCTGCAGCGCGTCGAGGTCGACGCTGCCCGGGATGTCGAATGCCGTACCGATCCAGGTCGGCACGAACAGACCGTCCTCGTGCACCGTCCGGGCGGTCCTGATGTGCGACTCCTGGAGGTACGCCGGCGGCCGGGGGTCCTCCGGAAGGCCCGCCGCTACCGTGACGGTCGCCGGACTGAGCGCCCACTCGACGAGCCGTCCGGGCCGGACCTCGCAGCGCTGGATGTCGGTGATTCGCACGGGCGTCTCCGTTCGCAGTTGGAGCCCGAATCGGGCGGACCCGATCAAGGGAATGCCGCGACCGCGAAAGGAGATACCCGGAACATGATGTGTTCCCACTTTTGAGTGGATTGAGTGATCGGCGGATGTGAGCCAATCGGGCTGCCGGACCTCGGTATTTGCCGGTCCGGGCATTTCAACATACGAACAAGTCGCGCTCGGGAAAACGGAGTTCATTCGGGTCCGGCGAACGGACTTTGCGGAAGCCGGAGTTACCGCGAGTCGAGTGGACACGGGATATCCGTCGGTGTGGAATGCCTAGTTGTTACTGCTAGTGTTCGTTCAGTCACAGTAGGCAATCTGCCTCGACATCCAGGCAATGAAGGACCGAGGGTTTCATGCGCAAGCTTCAACAGGCCATGATCGCAGCAGCAGTGGCGGCCGGCAGTCTCTCCGTCATCGGTGCCGGCACCGGCACCGCCTACGCCGATGGCCACGGTCACGGGCACAGCCATGGGCACGGGCAGAGCCACAGCGCCGGCCACGGGCACAGCCACACTGCCAGCCACCGCAGTGTGTCGACGGTCGTCGAGCGCAGTGCGCCGAAGGCGGCCGCGCCCCATCGCGCCCACCAGGAGCACGGTCACGCGAACGGCGCCGGGCCGAAGGCCACCGAGCACTACCGCCCGTACCAGGAGTGCAGTCCGCAGACGGTGGCGGACGGCAGCCTCCCGGTCAGCGTGCTCGGCCTCTCCGAGACCTTCGACACCACCTGCGGTCAGTTCAACAACGCCTTCACTGCGTAATCGTGCGCGACGCTTTCCGCGAGCCCCTCGGGGTCACCCCCCGCAGGGGCCCGTTCACGTGTGGCCGCCCGGAGCGCGAGGCCGCTCCTGTGGCCCGCATGCGTTCGTGATGGCTCTGGAAGTTCCTTCAGCAGGTCAGCCCTTCACTTCGTAGGCGAAACGGGCCGGTTCGCGGCGCACGGCGCCCGGGTGCCCCTCACAAAGGAAACGGATCACATGTTCAGTAGGAAGAAGATCGCGGCCGTCTCGGGGCTCCTGTACGGCCTCGCCGTGACCTGTGCCGGCATCACGCAGGCGTATGCCGCAGCAGGCCCGGGCGGCTGCACCGTGGCCGCGTCCGGCGACGTCACCTGCATCCAGGGGTTCGCGGGCAAGACGGCAGACGGGGACGACTACATCGTCCGCCGGGCAAACACCTGCACGCCGCAGACGCCCATGGAACTGCCCGTCATCCCCCTTCTGAACAGCGGGAGCACGAAGATCGGCCCCCAGGTGACCTGTTCCCCCAATGATCCGGGACCCCAGGACAACGACCACCCTTCGGAGCTGCCCGGCGGCCTGTTCGGCTGAGGCCCGCACGTTCCCAGCAGCGGATGGCCGGACCGGGGCGACCCGGACCGGCCATCCGCTGTTTCTACGTCTGTGTCTCTACGTCTGTGTTTCTGCGTCCGGCGGCAAATGGGTGACTGCCTCTCGCCGCCCGTGACTTCGGCCCGGGGAATCGTCGTTTTACGGGTGAGCGCCGAGTGCGCGACAGAACTGCATCGCCAACTCCCCTGTCTCTCCCATATCCCCTCCAAGTCCGCGGTCGAGCGGGCGGAAGGTTGCTTTGCCATAAGCCGACACGGTGCATGGAAGGACCCAAGATCCCAAATGGCTACGTTTCGTGTGTATATGCTCACATTAAGTAGTCAAGCCAGGGCTTCCCGCCCAGCTAGGAAAGGGTCTAATCATGCGCAAGTTTCAGCGGGCCGCGGCCGTAATTGCGGCGGTCGCGGGCCTCTCCGCCCTCGGGGCCGGCGTCAGCAGCGCCACCGACGGCTGGGGCGACGGGGTCACCGCGGTGGCCTCCTCGCAGGCCAACGCCGTGGCCTACGGAGGCGGCGGGTGGGGTGGTCCGCACGCCGCACCGCAGGCGGCTCCGCAGGCGGCTCCGCAGGCGGCTCCGTACTTCGCGCCGACGAACGGCTTCAACTACGCGCCGGACTACGGCTACGGCCCGCAGGCCGCGCCTCAGGCCGCCCCGCAGTACGCGCCTCAGTACGCGCCGCAGTACATGCCCCAGGCTGCGCCGCAGTACGCGCCCCAGGCCGCCCCGCAGTACGCGCCGCAGGCTGCCCCCCAGTACGCCGCTCCCTACGGCTCCCGGTAAAGAAGCCCCACCCCGTCGGCCGTTTCGCAGGTAATCGCGTAGTAGCCCGCACCCCGAACGGCCAGGCGCAACGACATCCGTCAGAACACCGTAGGCACCTCATGCAAGTTGCACGAGCCGAACGTCCAAGTCCTGGACCGGGTCGGGCTGCTCAACGGCGTGCTGAACAACCCCCCAACGGCAAAAGGCAGCCCGGACGCGCAGTAAACCCATCAGGGTGCGCGTCCGGGCTGTACCAATGCCGGGCCTCGATTGCAAAGGAACACAGCACATGTTCAGTCGGCAGAAAATCGCAACCGTCTCGGGGATCATCGGAAGTCTCGCCGTGATCTGCCTCGGCGCCGCGCATGCGCAGGCGAATGAAGATCCGCGCGGCTGCAAGACCAACGCCGCGGGGGAGACCACCTGCGTCCACAAGAGCGAGATCGTGCGCAAGGACAAGCGCGGCACCTTTGTCGTCAAGCAGTCGCAGAACTGCTCGACGACCGCCCGGCCGCGCCTGGTGCTGCCGGAGGACGGCATGCTGAACAACGGGTCCACGCACGTCGGGCCGGTTTTGGACTGCTCCAACACGTCGCCGCTGCCCAAGGGGTTCAAGCGGCCCCACGTCAAGGCGCCCCACTTCAAGCTGCACTTCAAGAAGCCGCACATCACGCCGCCCCACTTCGATTTCTGAGGTGCGAGCGGCGAATGCCGGACCGGGACTGTTCCCGATCCGGCATTTCGGCTTTCCGGCGGATGAAAGCCTTGGTGCCCCGGCCGACCGGCCGGGGCACCAAGGGTGGTTCCGACTTACTTGCCGACGGTGTTGTTGCAGCCCATGTCCGAGCCCAGGTGGGTGTCCTGAGCGCCCGGGTTGCCCTCGCCGTTCAGCAGGTTGCCCGCAACACCGTTGAGGATGCCGACCTGACCGAGGACGTCGACGTTGGCGTCGTGCGACCGGCAGGTGGTGCTCTGCAGGATGTTGAAGCCGCCGCGATGGCCGCCTTCGCCTGAGCCGAAGCCGCCCTGATCGGCCTGGGCGGCGCCGGCGCTCAGCAGTCCGACGCTGCTGAGGGCAGCAACCAGGACGGCAGCCTTGCGAAGCTTGTGCATGACATCTCCGGTGGAGTGAAGTGGATGCGATCCGTGACGGATCGACTTCGTGCAGTTACGGAGGCTAATAAGAAATACCCGTAAAAGACTGTGCGGCGCGCCGAATTCGGGGGAATCCTCACTGCCCTGGTCGATGTCGGGAAATACCTCGCCGTGACAAAAAAATGGGGTCCCGGCACCGAGTCTGGAGCTCGGTGCCGGGACCTGCTTCCCGCTCTCGGCCGCCTATGTGACGGCCATTCGACTAGAAGGCGCTGTTGTTGCAGCCCATGCTCGAGCCGATGTGGGTGTCCTGGCCTCCGGCGTTGCCCTCGCCGTTGAGCGCGTTGCCCAGCAGGCCGTTCAGGATGCCGACCTGGCCGAGGACGTCGACGTTCAGGTCGTGCGACTTGCAGTTGGAGCTCTGCAGGACGTTGAACTTGTCGCCGCCCTTGCCGCCCTTGCCGCCGTCGTCGTGAGCCTGAGCGGTGCCGGCACCGAGGAGTCCGACGGTGCTGAGGGCGGCGACCAGGACGGCAGCCTTGCGAAGCTGGTGCATGTCATCTCCGGTGGAGTGAGTCGTTGCGATCTGTGGCAGATCGACTTCTTACAGTTACGGAGAATAATAGGAAATTTCCGACAATCACCTAGCGACGCGCCGTGTTGTGTGATCTTGTTGCCGCAGCTCCTTGAAGTCGTCCGGTGGTCCTGGCCTGCGGTCCTAGTGGGCCTTGGCGAGGGCGTTCGCCTGGCTGTTGGCCTGGGTGCAGTTGACGCCCTTGGTCTCGGCGGCGGCGAGCACGGCGACCGGGAGGTTCGCGTTGAGCACGGACTGCGGGCTGCACTCCTGGGCCGGGCGGAAGAGGTTGAGCTGGTCCGCCGCTCCTCCTCCGGACTGCGTCGGGGCCGACGGCGAGGAGATGTGCGGGTTCAGCTGCGGGTTGAACTGAGGATTGACCTGCGGGGCAACCTCGGCGGGCTGCTGCGGGGCCGCCTGTCGCGGGGCGGTGGGCGAGCCGGAGGTGTGGGCGGTGGCCTGAGTCGCGGTGAAGGCGCCGGCCATGGCGGGACCCGGAGGCGGTGCGCTATTGCCGTAGGTGACAGGAGCATCGGCGACACTGGGACCGACGCCGATGGCGGACAGACCGCCGGCCGCTGCTACGACGAGCGCGACGTGCTGAAACTTGCGCATGGAACTCGGCCCTTCATTGACCTGTGCATGGAACGTACTGAAATGGCAGATGAGCCAGTGGAGTTGTGGCTGTTTCTTGCTGCACTGTGCGGCTGCGGAGGGTGCTGGGTCATCGCTCTGTCCCTGTGGGGAACGAAGTAAATACCGGGCCAGTCACGGGAGTCGGTGTGTGGTCACCCATTTGCCGGAGGGCGTGAATCGTCGGCCAGTGGGCTGCTAATCCGATCAATGCCAAATGGGTGACGGAATATTGGATCCCGTGACCGTACCGGAGGAAATGTCGTTGCCAGCTGGGAGAGGGCAGCGACCATGAACCGGTGAGAGGGGCAAGGGGATCGGCTGTCGACTCCGGCGTGAAGTCCACAAGACAGCCCAGGATTACCCCTGTTGGGTCGCGGTACGAAAATCAGACTGAGCGCACGCAACACAGCACTGAATACAACGGATTTCCCTGCACAGGTATTGAAGGGCCGAGGGTTCCATGCGAAAGATTCACAAGGCCGCGCTCGTCGTAGCAGCGGCCGGCGGTCTGTCCGCCATCGGCGCCGGCGTCAGCCATGCCGACACGTACCCCGGGTATTACGGTGGCGCTCCGGCTGCTCCCTACTACCCCCCGGCGCCGGCTCCTCAGTACTACCCAGCGCCCCAGTACGCACCCCCGGCGCCCGCCCCCCAGTACGCGCCGCCCCAGCCGCAGTACTACCCGGCACCCGCTCCGCAGTACTACCAGGCGCCCCAGCCGCAGCCGGCGCATGCCATCGCCGCGTCCACCGCGGACAGCACCGCACAGTCCGGTGGTCCGCAGTCGTACTCCCAGCCGGCGCCGCAGTACGCACCCCCGGCGCCTGCTCCTGCCCCGCAGGCCGCCCCGCAGCCGAGCCAGGCCACCGCCGTTGCCTCGTCGCAGGGTGGCGCGCAGGCCGGCTCGCCGTCGTACGGCCCGCAGTCCGCTCCTCAGCAGCAGCCGCTGGTCCAGCCGCAGGTCGCCCCGCAGTCGTCGCCGGAGGTCATGCCGAAGGTCGCCCCGCAGGTCGCCATGCCGCAGGTCTTCAACCCCGAGCCCGCACCGCACGTCGCCCCGCAGGTGAACCCTCAGTTCAACCCTCAGGTGAACCCGCTCATCGACCCGCTGGTCTCGCCTGCCAGCGCCGCACCGCAGGTGCCCGGGCTCGGCCTCGGACAGGTCGCGGCGCCTCCCGTCGGGAACCTGGGACTGCCCCGGCTCGGCTGATGGCCTGTTCGTAGTTGTCCATCGTCCCAACTCGATCTGCTGCAGACCACTTCCGCTCGATCAATGGAGAAGAAATGCGCAAGCTTCAGAAGGTCGCCATCGTGACCGCCGCCGTCCTCGGCAGCATCGGCTCCTTCGGGGCCGGCCCGGCCTTCGCACACGAGCCGGGCCACGACATCGACGTCACGCAGGACATCGAGTGTCGCTCGCACGACATGAACGTCGACGTCATCGGCAGCCTCGGCGCCCTCAACGGTCTGCTGGGCGGCGCGCTGAACGGCGAAGGCGACCCGGGTGCGCAGCCGGCCCACCTCGGTTCGGACATGGGCTGCAACGGCAAGGCCCTCTGAGTAGCCGCGCTACCGCTTCTCGCCCAGGTCAGGAGCAATCCGGCCTGGGCTTTCGCGTTTCCTGGTACACGGCACGGGCGATCTCGGGGCGGGTCAGGACCTCCGTGCCGTCGACGAACTGATCCACGGAGCCTGCCGTCGGCAGTTCCTTGATCGCCGGGTCGGAGATGCGGGCGATCAGCGCCTCGGTGAACCGTGTCGGCCGGCTCACCGGGGCGACCCGGTCGGTCAGTTCGAGTTGGTTGTGCAGGTCCGCGACGGCCTCGTACGCCTGCTCGAGGTGTTTCCCGCGGGTGCGCCAGTCCGTGGCCGCGAGGGTGGCGATGAGGACCGGGGTGAGGTGGTGGCCCGCGGAGGTGCGGGCGAAGGCGCTGCCGAGCCATTTTCCGTACGGCGGGTAGCGGCGGTCCATGAGGAGGCACAGGCGCATGAGGTCGCGGACGAGGCGGGCGGCGGCGACCGCGGAGCCCAGTTCGTCGCCGACCTCGCCGCACCGGGTGACGAAGGGCTCTTCCCGGGCGATGCGCTGCCATTGGCAGGCCAGGACGTGGAGCCAGATGTCGTGGGGGTACCAGCGCAGCTCGTGGCGTATGGGGGTGAGTTCGCGCAGGCCGTCGTGGAAGACGGCGCCCGCGGTGACCTCGGCGAGGAGCTGGGTGGGGGTGGCGAGCCAGTCCGCAGGGGTGATGTCCGGGGCGGGCGTGAAGCCGAGTTCGGTGGTGAACCAGGCGGAGATGTGGGTGACTTCGACCTCGTGGCGGACGGGGTGGCCGTGGAAGGTCTTCGGCAGGTGGGCGGCGAGGATGTGTCTGATGCGGCCCGCGTGGCGGGAGACGTCCCGGCGGTGGAGGAAGAGCTGGAGGCGCGGGCCCCGTTCGTGGCCGGCCGGGCGCGGGGTGTCGAAGCCGAGTACTTCGGAGCCGCTGCCCAGACGGGCGGCCGAGTGGGGGATGCCGGGGGCGGCCTCCTCGAGTAACGAGCGGACGGCTTCGGTGTAGAAGCGGCGGGAGAGTTCGAGGCCGGGGACGAAGGGCGGCATATTCGTAGTGCTCATGCCAGGAAGCCGTGCCCATTCGGTGAGGGGTCATGCGGGGTGCCTTCACACCTTCACGACGTCATCCGCTTCATGCCGTTATGTGCTTCACACCGTCAGCTGCTTTGTCCAGCGAGCTCCTTGAGCGGGCCGTCCGTCAGCCGGTACACCGTCCACTCGTCCTGCGGGCGGGCACCGAGGGACTCGTAGAAGGAGATGGCCGGGGTGTTCCAGTTCAGGACGGACCATTCGAGGCGCTCGTAGCCGCGCTCCACGCAGATGCGGGCCAGTTCCGTGAGGAGGGCTTTGCCGTGGCCGGCGCCTCGGGCGGTGGGGCGGACGTAGAGGTCTTCGAGGTAGATGCCGTGGACGCCGCGCCAGGTGGAGAAGTTCAGGAACCAGAGGGCGAGGCCGACCGGGGTGCCGGTGGTGTCGTCGGTCGCGATGTGGGCGTAGGCGGCGGGGTGGTCGCCGAAGAGGGCCTCGTGGAGTTGGGCCTCGGTGGCCCTTGCCTCGTGCGGGGCCTTCTCATAGGTGGCGAGTTCGCGGATCAGGGCGTGGATGACGGGGATGTCGGCGGGGGTTGCGGTGCGGATCACTCCGTGAGGTTACGCCGGGACGGGTCGTCTGTTGTCTGCTGCGCCGTTGTGGCTGGTCGCGCAGTTCCCCGCGCCCCTGAAGGGGCGCTGTGCAGGCGCCGGGCGATTTCCAGGTGGTCCGGGACCAGCGGCCGGCCGGCCTCGGTCTGCCACAGGCAGTGCTGCAGAACCCGGCCCAGTGTCCAGGCTCGGGCCCGTGCCCGGTCCAGGCCCAGTACGTCCGTCATCGCGTCGAAGCGCCAGGTGATCTCGTCGGCCTCGAAACGGTTGTCGAGGGCGGGGAACAGCTCGAAGCCGACGTCACCGGCCAGCGGTTTGGGGTCGATCGCCAGCCAGGGGGCGCGGTCTGCGGCGAGGACGTTCTCGTAGTGCAGGTCCCAGTGCAGGAGTCGGTCGCCGGGTTCGTCCAGTACTTCTCGTACGGCGGCCGCGCAGTCGGTGACGAGGCGGCGGTCCTCGGGGTCCGGGATGCGCTCCAGTGTCCGGGGCGTCCGGTCCAGCATGGCCTGTGCGATGTCGTCGAGGCGGCGCAGGCCGGGTGGGGCAGGGGTGGCGGTGAGGTGGGTCAGCAGGCGGGCGATGATCAGGGCGGCCTCGCGGGAGTCGGGGAGGTGGCTGAGCATGCGGGCCGGGTCGAGGCGCTCCAGCAGCAGCGTGCCGGTTGTCCCGTCGTGGTCCAGGAGCCGTACCGCCCCGTCGCCGTCCCACAGGCGCAGGGCGATCGGCTCGCCCTTGGTCTCCTCGTCCAGCAGCTGCAGCTTCAGTACGGCGGGGACGCCGTCCGCCCGCACGACCGGCAGCACCAGGGCGCACATGCCGTACATCGGCGGCCCGTCCAGCCGTAGGTCCCAGTGGTGAAGGAACTCCTCCGCCAGGTCCGGCAGCCCCGCGATGAAGGCCCGGCCCGCCTCGCCGTTGAACTTCTCCTGGGCCGTCGCCAGCCCGCTCGGGATGTCGATCACCCGGGCGACGATACTTGCGTGCGTGAATCGCTTCATGCGAATTGACCGGGGGCTCGGCGAGAGGGTGTGGGCGTACGTCCGCAGTGCTCCAGGCACGTACATCTGGCTGGCCATTCTGTTCGTCACGACCGTAGCGCTGCACCACATGTCGCCGGAGTTCGAGCACGAGTTCCTGCGGCAGCGGTCCACGAACATCCACGAGCTGTCGAACGACCCCGTGCGGGTGCTGGTGCAGAGTGCGATGTGGATCGACGGTGGCGACTGGTTTCCGTATGCCTTCCTGTACACCGCCGTCCAGTACACCGTCTTCCATGCGCAGGCCGAGCGGTGGCTGGGGACGGTGCGGTGGCTGATGGTGTGCGTGGCCGCGCATGTGCTGGCGACGCTGATCAGCGAGGCTGCGCTGCTGAAGCGGGTGCGGGACGGGATGGTGTCGCACTCCGTCGTCAACACCCTTGATTTCGGGGTGAGTTATGCGTTGGCGGGGGTGGTCGGGGTGTTGACGTACCGGATCGCGGCGCCCTGGCGGTATCTGTATCTGGCGGGCGTGTTCTTCGTGTACGGGGCTCCGCTCGCGGACTCGCCGACCTTCACCGACATCGGGCATTTTGTGTCAGTGCTGATCGGGCTCGCGTGTTATCCGCTGGTCAGGGGGCGGGGGAAGGCGTGGGATCCGAGGGAGACAGTTTCGGCCCTGAGGGGTTAGCTTTCCGGCCATGAGCAGCTCGGTGAGCAGTGTCGTGAACGGCGGTATCTCCTTCTGGTACGCGGACGACGGTTTCCCTGCGGTGCGGGAGCCGCTCGGCGGTGACGCCTCCGCGGACGTGGTGATCGTCGGGGGCGGGTATACGGGGCTGTGGACCGCGTACTACCTGAAGAAGGCGGTGCCCTTCCTCCGTATCACCGTCCTGGAGCAGAAGTTCTGCGGGTACGGGGCCTCGGGGCGCAACGGCGGCTGGCTGTACAACGGGATCGCGGGGCGCGACCGGTACGCGAAGCTGCACGGGCGCGAGGCCGCCGTACGGCTGCAGAAGGTCATGAACGAGACCGTGGACGAGGTCGTCCGGGCGGCGGACGAGGAAGGCATCGAGGCCGACATCCACAAGGGCGGGGTGCTTGAAGTCGCCACCACCCCGGCCCAGTTGGTGCGGCTCAAGGCCTTTCATGAGCTCGAGCTGTCGTACGGGGAGAAGGACCGTGAGCTGTACGGAGCCGGGGAGACCGCCCGGCGGATCCGGGTCGCGGACGCGGTCGGGTCGACCTGGACCCCGCACGGGGCGCGACTGCACCCGGTGAAGCTGGTGAAGGGGCTGGCGGCTGCCGTCGAGGCGCTCGGGGTGACGATTCATGAGCTGACGCCGGTGGCGGAGATCCGGCCGAAGCATGCGGTGACGCCGTACGGGACGGTCCGGGCGCCCTACATCCTGCGCTGCACGGAGGGGTTCACCGCGAGTCTGAAGGGGCAGCGGCGCACCTGGCTGCCCATGAACTCCTCGATGATCGCGACCGAGCCGCTCACCGACGAGCAGTGGGAGTCGGTGGGGTGGGACGGGCGCGAGGCGCTGGGCGACATGGCGCACGCGTACATGTACGCGCAGCGGACCGCCGACGGGCGGATCGCGCTCGGCGGGCGCGGAGTGCCGTACCGCTTCGGGTCGAAGACCGACAACGACGGGCGGACGCAGGCGGCGACGGTCGAGGCGCTGCGGGAGATTCTGGTGCGCTTCTTCCCGTCGCTCGCGGGCGTGGGGATCGAGCATGCCTGGTCCGGGGTGCTCGGGGTGCCCCGGGACTGGTGCGCGACGGTGACCCTGGACCGGTCGACGGGGCTCGGCTGGGCCGGCGGTTATGTCGGGTCGGGGGTGGCCACGACCAATCTCGCGGCGCGGACGCTCAGGGATCTGGTGCAGTTCGACTCGGGGCAGGGCGGCCGGACCGAGCTGACCGATCTGCCGTGGGTCGGGCACAAGGTGCGCAAGTGGGAGCCGGAGCCGTTTCGGTGGCTCGGGGTGCAGGGGATGTACGCCACCTACCGGGCGGCGGACCGGCGGGAACGAGCCACGTACAGCGCCGAGTCGTCGAAGCTGGCGCAGTTCGCGGACCGGGTGGCGGGGCGGCACTGACGATTTTTTACCCTCTGATTGCGTTCACAGGAACCTCTCAGCGCTGCATTCCCGCCAATGCTGTTGGCCAGCTCGTGTCATGTACGCCACTGCTCCCAGGGGAGGGCACTTCATGGCGGCCAACGGCTGGCGAAGAAGACGGAGATGGGTGGTCCTTGCCACCACCGCTGCGCTGGGTCTGACGGTGACCCAGGCTCAGGCACAGCCGCAGGCCCATCTGCATCATCAGCAGATGGGCCTGTCGGCTTTCACGGCGGCGGACGACGATGACGGGGGAGAGGCACAGGAGGAGGCCGAGCAGGCGGACCAGTACGCCGAGGCGCGCACCTCGCCGGGGATCGTGGCGCCGGGGGCGTACGGGGCGGCGTACGACGCATTGGCGGATCTGCCGCACACCAAGGGGAGTTGGAGCGATCTGACCCGGCTGCCCTACGACTCCGACGATCCGCGGTACCGGGACATCAACTCCAACTCCAGTGGCGGGTCGGGGAAGGTGACCGGCCGGGTGACCGGGCTCGCGGCGGACCGGCACGGGTATGTGTACGCCGGGTCGGCCAACGGCGGTGTCTTCCGGTCGCGTACGGGTGGGGGTCACTGGACGAACATCTCCGACGGGCTGCCCGCGCTGTCGACGGGTGATCTGCAGCTCGACGGCCGGGGGCGGCTCTGGTACGCCACGGGTGAGGCCAACACCAGCGCCACGTCCTTCCTGGGGACGGGTGTGTACGTCCTCGACGACCCGCGTGACGACAGCTTCAGCCGGCGTGACCGGGTCGGCGGGGACGAACTCGAATCGACGTCGATCAACGCGCTCCGGTTCGCCGGGGACAAGGTGTGGGCGGCGACCACGCGAGGTGTGTGGAGCCACAGCAGCAGGACCCTGAAGGGCGCCTGGAAGCTGGAGTTCGCGCCCAACCCCGACTATCTGCCGGGGGGTTCGAAGGCGAGCGATCCGAGCGCCGCCTACAAGAACATCGCGAACGACATCGCCATCGACCCGAAGGACCCCGGCAAGGTCGTCCTCGCTGTCGGCTGGCGGGGCGGGGACACGTACAACGGCTTCTATGTGAAGTCCGGGGGCAGTTGGCAGCGGCTGACCGGTCTCGGTGACCTGCCGAGCAACGCCGAGGACGTCGGCAACGTGACCTTCGCACGCAGTGCGGACGGGTCGCGGTACTACGCGATCGACCAGTCGCCGGAGCAGACCGCGGAGAACCCGGACAGCGGGCTGGAGGGGATCTTCGTCTCCAAGTCGGGCTCGCCGACCGGCCCTTGGACGAAGATTGCCGACTACAAGCAGCTGCGGGACTCGGGCTCCGCGCTCACCGGTGCCGGATACCAGCCGGGCATCCAGTCCTGGTACGACCAGTTCCTCACCGTCGACCCGAAGAACCCGGACCATGTGTACGCCGGTCTGGAGGAGGTCTTCGAGACCAAGGACGGCGGCAAGTCGTGGTCGGTGCCCGGTCCGTACTGGAACTTCGGGTTCCCCTGCTGGTCCATCGATCCGTCGAAGCAGTCCGGTGACTGCCCGGCGACCACGCACGCCGATCAGCACTCGGTGGCGGTGGGCAGTGACGGCGGTGCGCCGTACGTGATCGTCGGTGACGACGGCGGTGTCTTCAAGCGGCCGCTGAACGGCAGCGCGAACGCCGACGGACACGCGACCGACTGGACGTCCCTGAACGACGGCACGATGGATGCCCTGCAGTACTACTCGGTCGGCGTCGGCAACGACCCGGCGGGGCGCGGTGTCGCGATCACCGGTGGGCTGCAGGACAACGGGCAGTCGGAGCTCCGGTCCGGCGACCGTGTGATGGGCTCCAACTTCGGCGGCGACGGCGGCGACACGATCACCGACCCGGCGAACGGGTGCAACATCGCCCAGGAGTATGTGTACCTGGCCGTTTCGGTTACCAACAACTGCGCAGTGAACGACGGCAGTTGGGTCACCGACCCGTCGAAGGCGACGACGTACTCCGTCGCTCCGCCCGACAACGCGACGGGCGAGGCGCGGTTCATCGCCCCGCTGAACGCCGACATCAAGGACCCGAAGGTCTGGGTCGCGGGCGGCCGGCATGTGTGGATCAACAGCAAGGGGTACGCGATCCGCAGCGGGAGCGAGTGGGTCGGTGCGTACGACCTGGGTGCGGGGCACACGGCCACGGCGGTGGCCTCCTCCGGCGGCAAGGTGTACGCCGCCTGGTGCGGGCCCTGCAACAACCAGGGCTTCACGCGCGGCATCGCGGTCGGCAACGCCGACGGCACGGGCTGGCACCAGCTGACGCTGCCGGTGGACGGGACGGTGCCCAACCGCTACCTCTCCGGACTGGCGATCGACCCGGCGAATTCCGATCACGTCCTGCTCGCCGTCAACGGCTTCTCGCGGAAGTGGACGGAGGGGCCGGGCGCGGGTGTCGGGCACCTGTTCGAGACCCGGGACGGCGGGGTCACCTGGAAGGACATCTCCGGGAACCTGCCCGACGTACCGGCCAACTCGGTGGCCCTGCTGAAGGGCGGGACGATCGCGCTCGGCACGGATCTCGGGGTGCTGGTGCGGATGCCTGGCTCGGCGAGCTGGAAGGCGGCCGGGGGCAATCTGCCGACCACGGCGGTGCTGCAGCTGCGGACCGGCCCGGACGGGCGGCTGTATGCGGCCACGCACGGGCGGGGGATCTGGGCGATCGACGTACGACGGTTGAGGTGAGCGGCTGAGCGACTGCGCTGAAGGGAAAAGGGGAGGGGCCCGCGGTCCGGGCGGCCCCTCCCCGCTCTTGTGCCCCCGGCCCGGCTTGTGCGCCCCGGGGCCTATCCCACTGGCTCGGGCACCGGCGCCTCTTCCTGCGCCCCGCGCCCCGGCGCCTTCGCCGTCACCATCAGGCCTGCCACCAGCCCGGCCAGCAGCATGATCCCGGCGGCCCACCAGATGGCGACCGTGTAGCCGTGGACGACGCCCTCCTTGGCGATCAGGGCCTTCTGGGCGGGGTTGTGGAGGTGGGCGGCGATGTAGCTCGCGCTGCTGGTGGTGGCGATGGTGTTCAGCAGGGCCGTACCGATCGAACCGCCCACCTGCTGCGAGGTGTTGACGGTCGCCGAGGTCACACCGGAGTCGTGCGGGGCGACGCCCGCGGTCGCGGTGGCGAAGACCGGCATGAAGGTCAGGCCCATGCCGAGGCCCATGAGGATCAGACCGGGCATGACCTCGGTCGCGTACGACGAGTGGACGGTCATCCGGGTCAGGAGCATCATGCCGCCGGACGCGAGGACCATGCCGGGGACCATCAGCATGCGCGGCGCCACGTGCTGCAGCAGCCGGGCGGAGATCTGCGTGGAGCCGGTGATGATCGCGGCGGTCAGCGGCAGATAGGCCAGGCCGGTCTTCACCGGCGAGTAGTCGAGCACCACCTGCAGGTAGTAGGTCATGAACAGGAACAGCCCGAACATGCCGATGACGGCGAGCATCATGGTCAGGAAGCAGCCCGCGCGGTTGCGGTCCTTGACGATGTGGAGGGGCAGCAGGGGCATCGGGGCCCGGTTCTGCCACCACACGAAGGCGACGAGGAGTGCCACGCCGACCGCGAACAGCGCCAGCACCAGGGGGTCGGTCCAGCCCCGCGGTTCGGCCTCGCTGAAGCCGTAGACGATCGCGACCAGACCGCCGCAGCCCAGCACTGCGCCGGGCACGTCGAGGCGGGCGCCCGCCTGGCCGGGGCGGTCGTGGAGCAGGGCGAAGGCGCCGAAGACGGCGATGATCGCGATGGGCACGTTGACGTACAGGCACCAGCGCCAGTCCAGGTACTCGGTGAGCAGCCCGCCGACGATGAACCCGATCGCCGATCCGCTGCCGGCCAGGGCGCCGTAGATGCCGAAGGCCTTTCCGCGTTCCTTCGGGTCGGTGAAGGTCGTGGTGAGGAGGGACAGGGCGGAGGGGGCCAGGAGGGCCGCGAAGGCTCCCTGCAGCGCGCGGGCGCCGAAGAGCATGCCCGAGGTGGTGGCGGCGCCGCCGAGTGCGGAGGCGGCGGCGAAGCCGATCAGCCCGATGATGAACGTCCGCTTGCGGCCCACCAGATCGGCGATGCGGCCGCCGAGCAGGAGGAGACCGCCGAAGGCGAGGGTGTAGGCGGTGATCACCCATTGCCGGTTGCCGTCGGACATGCCCAGGTCGCGCTGTGCGGAAGGGAGCGCGATGTTCACGATGGTCGCGTCGAGGACGACCATGAGCTGCGCGAGCGCGATGATCACCAGGCCCCACCAGCGGCGGGGGTCGGTGTCCACGGGAGTTTCACCTGGCCGGGTGGCACTCACCCGGTCAGCAGACCATGAATCGGTACGTATCGCATCCTCGGATGCCTTGTGCCTGGTCACGGCTCCAGTACCACCTTTCCGATCGTGCCGCGCGTCTGAAGCGCCCGGTGCGCAGCCGCCGCCTCGGCGAGCGGGAAGCGCTGCACGGCGGGGGTGAGGCGCCCCGCGGCGGCCTCGGCGAGAGCGCGCAGCTCAAGGGTCTGCATGGGGTTGGGGCCGCCGGCCTTGCGCATCATCACCGGGCCGAGGACCTCCTCCGAGACGCCGTCGACGAGATGGGGCTTGCCGCCGCGGATGCCCTCGGCCGACCAGCCGAAGACGAGATGCCTGCCGCCGGGTCCGAGGAGCGCGACGGCCTCGCGGGCGACCTCGCCGCCGACGCCGTCGAAGACGACGGTGGCCGCGCGTCCGCCCAGATAGGCGCGGACCTTGTCCGGCCATCCCGGTTCCCTGTAGTCGACGGCGAGGTCGGCGCCGCCCGCCTGCACGCGTGCGGCCTTCTCCGGACCGCCGGCGAGGCCGATGACGACGGCGCCAGTGTTCTTCGCGTACTGCACCAGCAGGGTGCCGATGCCGCCGGCGGCCGCCGGGATCACGGCCACCGCGTCCGGGCCGAGCTCGGCGAACTGCAGGATCCCCATCGCCGTACGCCCCGTGCCGATCATGGCGACGGCCTGGGCGAAGTCGAGGTTCTCCGGTACCTCGTGCACACGGTCGACATCGGTGACGGCCAGCTCGGCATAGCCGCCGGGTGAGAAGCCCAGGTGGGCGACCACGCGCTTGCCGAGCCACAGCGCGGCGACGCCCTCGCCCAGCGACTCGACGACGCCGGCGACCTCGCGGCCTGGGACGGTGGGCAGCCGTGTCGGCTCGGGCAGCGGACCCTGCTCGCCCTCCCGGAGGGCGGTGTCGAGCAGGTGCACTCCCGCCGCCTCTACGGCGATACGGACCTGGCCGGGCCCGGGCAGCGGGTCC
Source organism: Streptomyces sp. NPDC001401 (assembly GCF_042895385.1). NCBI lineage: Bacteria > Bacillati > Actinomycetota > Actinomycetes > Kitasatosporales > Streptomycetaceae > Streptomyces > Streptomyces sp. NPDC001401. Next base: position 590,807 of record NZ_JBIAWI010000005.1, on the reverse strand, counting down.
GCCACCTCCTCGTAGCTGAGGTTCTCGGCCGGGCCGAAGGCATGGAGACGGATGGCGTGCATGGTGAATCCCCCATCGTTTGCTTGTCAGGAGACCCACTCTTCAACCTCAAGCTTGCTTGAGGTCAAGAGGGTCGAAGGCTCGTCGGCCGAGGGCCAGCGACACCGCGGCGAGGGCGCTGTTGAAGGAGACCTCCGAGAGGACGCCGGGGGCCGCGACCTGGTCGCCGGCCAGGTACACGCCGTCGCCGCGGTCTATGGCCGGGCGGTCGCGCCAGCTGGTGCCGGGCAGGTCGACGGCGCCGGTACGGCCGTTCGCGACAGCCTCGCGCCGCCAGGTGACGCGCCCGCGCCAGCCCTCGAAGGCCAGGTCGAGGAGGACCTCGGCACGGGCGACGCCGTCGGCCTTCGTCTCGTGCGGGGCGATGGGGACCTGGCCCTGAACGAGCTGCTCGCCGGCCGGGGCGAGCGAGCGGTCCTGCGCCGTGAACCGCTCGAGCCAGCCGGGGGAGTCGAGGTCGCACACGGCGAAGGCGTCTCCGCGCCGGGTCCGCACGGCGAGATCGATGAGAGTCGTACGACCGCTCGTCCAGGCCAGGGAGTCGTCCCTGAGGAGCCGACGGGCGGCGTCGAGGGAGGTGGCGACGATGACGGGGCCGCCGGTCGCCGCAAGGGCGTCGAGGGTGTCGACGCGGGACAGGGTCTCCATCCGGACGCCCAGATTCCACGCCCGGGCGGCCATCCGGTCGATGACGTTCGCCCAGCCGCCGCGCGGATAGTGCGCCTCCGGCGGGAGCTTGGTGGCACGGCGCAGCCGCTCCTGCACGAACGCGGCGGACAGGGAGCCGGGGTCGTGATGGAAGAGGGCGACGGCGGAGTAGTGGGCGGCGGCCCGGGCTGCCTCCTCGCCCGCGACACCGGTGGCCCAGGTCATGAAGTCGACGTCGATGGGCGCCTGTTGGAGGCCGGGGCGCAGCAGTTTGAGCATGGCGAAGGGAGGGGTGCGGCGGAGCGCGCCGTGGTGGCGGAGCCGCAGCCGGGCCGCCTCCAGGGGCGGGATCGGGGCGAGCGGTCCGATCAGATTCCGCTGCTTGAGCCAGGTCCAGTGCGGGCCGCCGCTGTAGAGGGCGTGCGGTCCGTCGTTCGTCCGGTACGGGCCCTCCGCGGTCCGGGCTCGCCCGCCGAGGGTGTGGTGGGCTTCGAACACGGTCACCTTGGCGCCTGCCTCGGCGGCGGTGACGGCCGCGGTCAGTCCGGCGAAGCCGCCGCCGATGACGGTGATGCGGTGCATGGGTCGGGTCTCCCTTGGGTCCTTGGGCCGGGCCTGGGGCCTTGGGTGGGCCTGGGTCCTGGGCCGGGGGCGCCTTTCTGTGAGTACGACTGATTTCGGCGGTGGAATGTGACATGGGGTGCGTTTTGGCTGGTCGGGGCGATTGTCAGTGGCGGGATGCACCATGGGGGCATGGCGAGGAGAGCGGCGGGTGGGATGGGCGGTTCAAGCGGTACGGCGGTGAAGGGGGCGCGGCGGCCGGAGGTGCGGCTGCCTGCGCTGGAGCCGTTCGGCGGCGGGGAGTTGGAGCCGGACGGGGACTACGACGGGCTGGAGTTCCGGGAGGTGGACTTCGCGGGGCAGGACGGAGGGGGCGCCCGTTTCATGGACTGCGCGCTGACGGGGTGCGCGCTGGACGAGACGGGGCTGCAGCGCGCCCGGGTGCTCGACTCGGTCCTGACGGGGCTGCGCGGGGTCGGCACGGACCTCGCCGAGGCCTCCCTGCGTGACGTCGAGGTGATCGACGCCCGCCTCGGCGGAGTGCAGCTGCACGGCGCGGTCCTGGAGCGGGTGGTCGTCCGCGGCGGCAAGATCGACTACCTGAACCTGCGTGCGGCCAGACTCAAGGACGTCGTCTTCGAGAGCTGCGTGCTGGTGGAGCCGGACTTCGGGGGCGCCCGGCTCGAGCGCGTGGAGTTCGTGGACTGCGTCCTGAAGGAGGCGGACCTCACCGCGGCGGTCCTGAAGGACGTGGACCTGAGAGCGGCGGCCGAGCTGGGCATCGCACGCGGGGTGGACCGCCTGGCGGGGGCGGTGATCAGTCCGGCCCAACTGATGGATCTGGCACCGGTGTTGGCGGCGGAGGTGGGGATTCGGGTGGAGGGTTGAATCGGGGTGGAGGGCTGCGGGACGGGGACTCTTCGGTGCCGGTCAGCTCCATCCAGCCCGTCCGGCGTTTGAGGACGAGGCCGTTCAGGCCGACAGCGGGGGTCTGGGGGCGGCAGCCCCCAGCAGACGGTCACCGAGACTCACGGCACCCTGGGAAACCGCGCCTGCAACGTCCAGATCGCCGGGTTCTCGCCCAGAGACTCATGCAGATCGACCAGGTCGGCAATCAGGTCGTGCAGAAAGTCCCGAGCCTCGCGGCGCAGTTCACCGTGGGAGAAGGTGAGCGGCGGTTCCTCCGCCGGCATCCAGTCGGCCTCCACGTCCACCCACCCGAAGCGGCGCTCGAAGAGCATGCGGTCGGTCGACTCGGTGAAGTCGAGCTCGGCGCGCTGGGGGCGGGAGGCGCGGGAGCCCGCCGGGTCGCGGTCGATGCGCTCCACGATGTCGCACAGCGCCCACGCGAAGTCGAGCACCGGCACCCATCCCCAGGCTGTGGACAGCTCCCGGTCCGCCTTGGTGTCGGCGAGATAGACGTCCCCGCAGAACAGATCGTGCCGCAGGGCGTGGACGTCCGCGCGGCGGTAGTCCGTCTGCGGAGGGTCCGGGAAACGGTTGGAGAGGGCATAGCCGATGTCGAGCACGTACGAGATGGTGTCACGCCGCCATAGGATCACCGGCGTGCCCAGACCCGTACCCGCTGCCCCCACAGTCCTCCGCGCCCCCACAGTCTTCCGCGCCCCCGCGGTTCTCTGTGCCCTCGCAGTTCTCCTGGCCCTCGCGCTGACCGCGTGCAGCGCCGGTGTCCACGGCACACCGGGTGGCTCCGGCCTCCGCGACCCGTACTTCCCGAAGGCGGGCAACGGGGGATACGACGTCAGCCACTACGACCTGAAGCTCGCCTACGACCCCGGCGGACACCGCCTCACCGGCACCGCGACCATCACCGCCCGCGCCACCCATGACCTCTCCGCCTTCGACCTCGACCTCAAGGGGCTGGACGTCGACGAGGTCACCGTCGAGGGCAGAGGCGCCCGCTGGAACCGCACCGGGCAGGAGCTCACCGTCCGCCCGCACGACGACCTCGTCGGCGACGAGACCTTCCGCGTCACCGTCCGCTACTCCGGCACCCCCGTGACCATCACCGACCCCGACAGCTCCGAGGAGGGCTGGCTGCGCACCGCCGACGGCGCGCTCGCGCTCGGCGAACCCACCGGCTCCATGGCGTGGTTCCCCGGCAACAACCACCCCTCGGACAAGGCGTCGTACGACATAGCCGTCACCGTGCCGAAGGGCCTGCAGGCCGTGTCCAACGGGGAGTTGACGGGCGAGACGAGCAGTGGGGGCCGTACGACCTTCACCTGGCACACCGCCCAACCGATGGCCAGCTACCTCGCCATGGTCGGCATCGGCCACTACGACATCAGCCGGTACACCATCGGCAGCAAGCACCTGCCCGTGTACGTCGCCGTCGACCCGACCCAGGCGAAGGCGAGCCGGAAGGTGCTCGCAAAGCTCTCCGAGATCATCGAGTGGGAGGAGATCAACTTCGGGCCGTACCCCTTCTCCTCCACCGGAGCGATCGTCGACCGCCCGGACGACGCCGGGTACGCCCTGGAGACCCAGAACCGGCCCGTCTTCCCCGGCGCCCCCGACACCGGGACCCTCGTCCACGAACTCGCCCACCAGTGGTACGGCGACTCCGTCACACCGAAGAGCTGGCAGGACATGTGGCTCAACGAGGGCTTCGCGACTTACGCGGAGTGGCTGTGGGACGAGGACCACGGCGGCGACACCTGCCAGCAGACCTTCGAATCCCGCTACAAGAACGGCGACAAGGACATCTGGGCCTACCCGCCGGCGAAGCCGAGCAGTGCGGCGCACATCTCCGACAGCCCCGTCTACGAACGCGGCGCGATGGTCCTGCACAAGATCCGGCAGAAGGTCGGCGACGACACCTTCTACGACATCATCCAGGGCTGGGCCGCCGCTCACCGCTACGGGAACGCCGACACCGACGACTTCACGGCGTACGTCGAGAAGAAGGCGCCGGACAAGGACTTCGACGAGATCTGGAAGGACTGGCTGTACGGGGAGGGAAAGCCGGACCACCCGTGAGGAGGCCGAGGAGGCCGTGAGGGGTGGTCCGGCGGTTCAATTCCCCGTGCAAGTAGGTCAGTTGACGTTGACGGCCTTCCAGGCCGCCGCCACCGCGTTGTACTCCGTGCTGCCCGCGCCGTACAGGTCGCTCGCCGCCTGGAGGGTGGCGGTGCGGGCGCCCGCGTAGTTCGTCGAGGAGGTGAAGTACGTGGTCAGGGCCTTGTACCAGATCTGGTCGGCCTTGGCGCGGCCGATGCCGGTGACCGTCGAGCCGTCGTACGTCGGGGAGTTGTAGGAGACCCCGTTGATGGTCTTCGCGCCGCTGCCCTCGCTCAGCAGATAGAAGAAGTGGTTGGCGACGCCCGAGGAGTTGTGCACGTCGAGGCGGCCGACGTTGCGCGACCAGTAGTCGGCCGAGCTGCCGTCCTTGCTGGGCTTGTCCATGTAGCGCAGCGGGGTGCCGTTGCCGTTGATGTCGATCTTCTCGCCGATGAGGTAGTCACCGGGGTCGGAGGAGTTGCCCGCGAAGAACTCCACCGAGGTGCCGAAGATGTCGGAGGTGGCCTCGTTGAGGCCGCCCGACTCCCGGCTGTACTTGAGGCCGGCCGTGGCCGCGGTGAGCCCGTGGCTCATCTCGTGCCCGGCCACGTCGAGCGAGGTCAGCGGCTTGACGTTGCCCTGCCCGTCGCCGTACGTCATGCAGAAGCAGCTGTCGTCCCAGAACGCGTTGACGTAAGCGTTGCCGTAGTGGACCCGGGAGTAGGCGGCCTTGCCGTCGCCCGCGATGCCGTTGCGGTTGAAGGCGGACTTGTAGAAGTCCCAGGTGACGGCGGCGCCGTAGGCGGCGTCGACGCCGGCGGTCTGGCGGTTGGCCGGGGTGCCGTCGCCCCAGGTGTCGTCGGCGTCGTGGAAGAGGGTGCCGGTGCCGGACGTACCGCCGTTCAGGTCGTGCGTCTTGTGGCCGCCGCGGCCGCCGTCGATGAGGTCGTAGCCGCCGGAGGCGGAGGCCGTGGTGCCCAGGGTGACGGTGCCGCTGTACTCGCTGGTGCCCGTGCCCGTGTCGACGGCCTGGTAGGAGTAGATCTTCTTGCCGGTGGTGGCGTCGGTGATGACGTGCAGTTCGCTCGGGGTGCCGTCGTGCTGCAGGCCCTTGACGACGGACTCGTAGGCGAGGACCGGCTTGGCGCCGGCGGCCCAGATGACCTTGCGGGCGGTGGCCGTAGAGGAGCGGCTGCCCGCGAGAGCCGCCTTCCTCGCGGTGGCGGCGGAGACGGCCGCGTCCGTGGAGGCCACGGATATTCGAGCCTTGGTCGCCCTGCTGACGCCCTTGAGGGTGCCGCTCTTCGTCATGTGGGTGACCAGGTCGCCGCCGAGGACGGGCAGACCGGCGTAGGTGCGCTGGTAGCGGGTGTGGACGGTGCCGTTCGCGTCCTTGACGACGTCCTGGACGACGAGCTTCTCCTGGGCGCCGAGCCCGAGTTCCCGGGCTGTCGAACCGGCGGCCTCCTGGGCCGACTTGAGGGCGGCGGTGCGCGCCGAGGCGCTGAGAGGGAGGGCGGTGGCGCCGTCGGCGCGGGTGGGGGCCGCGGTGGCGGCGCCGTTCTGCAGGGCGAGCACGACCATTGCCGCCGAGCCGATCAGGGCGGCGGTGCGGAGTGCCGTCTTGCGGGTGGCGCGGTTCTGCTGTCTCACTCGGTCTCCTTAGAGCTGGCCTCATGGTTGGGGCACAGGTGGGGCACAGAGTTGCGGCGAGCGAGGAGAGGGTGGCACCCGGACCGGCCTGTTTGACAGGCCGCCGTCAAGACTTTACGTGTTTGTATCCGAAAGCCGTTGCAGCGGATCCGCTATGCGGACGGACGGGGCCCGGTCAACTCCACGTCTACTAAGCGGAGTTGGGGCCAGGATCGTCACAGTCGATCTGAGCTGGGGTCGGCGGTGCCGCCCGAGGTCGTTTCGGGCTTCGTGTGCAGGACTTCGCGGGCCTGGTCCGCCGCGCGGGCGATGCTCTCGGAGACGAAGTCGAGGAAGCGGGACATGTTCTCGAGGCGGGTGGCGGCCGGGGTGCCTGGGCCGAGGACGCCGACGCCCTGCCGTGCGGTCTCGGCGACCTGGGCGGTGCCCCGGGCGCTGGCCATCATCGCCTGGTACATGATGTCGTCGTCGACGACGTAGCGCTCGCGGCGGCGTTCGTCGCGTTCCCGGCGGACCATGCCCTGTTCCTCGAGGAACGTGATCGCTTTCGAGACGGACGCCGGGCTGACCTGGAGGCGCTGGACGAGTTCGGCCGCGGTGAGGCTGCCCGCGTCGCTGATGATGATGCTTGCCATCACCCGGGCCATCATCTTGGGCGTGCCCGACTGTATGAAGACGGTGGTGAGCGTCTCCTCGTACTCGCGCACGGCCTCCGCGTCGCGCCCGTAGGCCTGCGGGGACGCCTTCGGATCCCGGGGGGCGGCCTGCCTGCGGCGGTGGGCGCGCCGTTCGGTGGCGCGGTGGGCCAGGTCGGCGCGGTAGGCGGTGGGGCCGCCGTTGCGCATCACCTCGCGCGTGATCGTCGAGGTCGGGCGGTCGAGGCGTCTGGCGATCTCGGCGTAGGCGAGTCCGTCGGCCAGTCCCAGCGCGATCTGCTGGCGTTCCTGCTGGGTGAGTCGGCCTCCCGGCATCGCGGTCTCCTTCGTGGTTCGTGGCGCCCCCGAGCATAGCGTTCGCCTTCAATTCATTGCAACGACCGAGGTGAGGCGTGTTGCGTTATCCTCCAGGCCATTGCAACAATTTACCAGCTCTCACCTGCACTTATTGATGCTCTACGCAACAAGCACGTTGCCGGATCTGTGAATGCAACGTAGCGTTTCCAACGTCAGAAACGACGACGGAAACAATGAACCAAGGAGAGCACGATGCAGAAGTTCGACACCCCCGCCCCGGTCTCGGTCGTCCTCGGCATCCCCGGCGGACGCGTCCAGTTCATCGCTGCCGACCGCGCCGACACCACGGTCGAAGTCCTGCCGGCGAATGCGTCCAAGAGCCGCGACGCGAAGGCGGCCGAGCGGATCGAGGTCGCCTACGGCGACGGCGTCCTGCGGATCGAGGACCGGGAGGCGAACAACCGGATCCTCGGCCCCACCGGATCCGTCGACGTGACCGTCCAGTTGCCCGCCGGGTCCCGGGTCGAGGTGAAGGCGGAGGGCGCCGAGTTCCGCGGCGTCGGACGGCTCGGCGACGTCGCCCTCGCGGGCGGCTACCGCTCGGTCAAGCTCGACGAGGCCGCAAGCGCCCGCCTCACCGCCTTCGACGGCGACGTCTCGGTCGGCCGCCTGGGCGGCCCCGCGGAGATCAGCACCCAGCGGGGCGACATCCAGATCACCGAGATCACCGAGGCCGCACGCGGCACGGTCGTGCTGACCACCCAGAAGGGCGACATCTCGGTCGGCGCCGCCCCCGGAGTCTCCGCCTCCCTGGACGCCGGCACCTCCTACGGCCGGATCCAGAACGCGCTCAAGAACACCGAAGGCGCCGCCGCTCGCCTGAACATCCAGGCGACCACCTCCTACGGCGACATCACCGCCCGCAGCCTTTGAATGCGCAGCCACCAATCCGCTTCCAGCAATCAACAGGGGTTATTTCTCATGACCGACTTGGCCATCGCGGCGAACGGGCTGCGCAAGTCCTACGGAGACAAGACCGTCCTCGACGGCGTCGACATCGCCGTACCGGAAGGCACGATCTTCTCCCTGCTCGGCCCGAACGGCGCCGGCAAGACCACCGCCGTCAAGATCCTCTCCACCCTCATCTCCCCCGACCCCGCCAGTGGCCGGATCAGCGTCGGCGGCCACGACCTCGCCACCGCCCCGCAGGCGGCACGCGCCGCGATCGGCGTCACCGGGCAGTTCTCCGCCGTCGACGGCCTGATCACCGGCGAGGAGAACATGCTGCTCATGGCGGACCTGCACCACCTGTCCAAGCAGGAAGGGCGGCGGGTCACCGCCCAACTCCTCGAGCGCTTCGATCTGGTGGAGGCCGCGAAGAAGCCCGCCTCCACCTACTCGGGCGGCATGAAGCGCCGCCTCGACATCGCGATGACGCTGGTCGGAAGCCCGCGGATCATCTTCCTCGACGAGCCGACCACCGGCCTCGACCCGCGCAGCCGGCACACCATGTGGGGGATCATCCGCGAGCTGGTCTCCGACGGCGTCACCGTCTTCCTCACCACCCAGTACCTGGACGAGGCCGACGAACTCGCCGACCGCATCGCGGTCTTGCACGACGGCAGGATCGCCGCCGAGGGCACCGCCGACGAGCTCAAGCGGATCGTCCCCGGCGGCCACATCCGGCTGCGCTTCACCGCCCCGGCCGCCTACCAGAACGCCGCCACGGCGCTGCGCGAGGTCACCCGGGACGACGAGGCGCTGGCGTTGCAGATCCCCAGCGACGGCAGCCAGCGTGAACTGCGCGCCATCCTCGACTGGCTGGAGGCGGCCGGTATCGAGGCCGACGAGCTGACCGTGCACACCCCCGACCTCGACGACGTCTTCTTCGCCCTGACCGGCGACACCGACCAGCCGAAGGAGGCTGTCCGATGAGCTCTTTCACCCTCGCCGTGCGCGACTCGTCCACGATGCTGCGCCGCAACCTCCTGCACGCCCGCCGCTACCCCTCCCTCACCCTGAACCTGCTGCTCACCCCGGTCATGCTGCTGTTGCTGTTCGTCTACATCTTCGGCGGCGCGATGAGCGCCGGCGCGGGCCGTGACGCGTACGTCGCCTACCTCGTGCCGGGCATCCTGCTCATGACCATCGGCTCCACCACGATCGGCACCGCGGTCTCCGTCTCCACCGACATGAGCGAGGGCATCATCGCCCGCTTCCGCACCATGGCCATCCACCGAGGCTCCATCCTCATCGGACACGTCATCGGCAGCGTCCTTCAGTCGGTGATGAGCGTGGTCCTCGTCGGCGTCGTCGCCGTGGCCATCGGCTTCCGCTCCACCGATGCGACAGCCCTGGAGTGGCTCGCCGCGTTCGGGCTGCTCGTGCTCTTCGCCACGGCGCTCACCTGGATCGCCGTCGGCATGGGCCTGGTCAGCCCGAACGCCGAAGCCGCCAGCAACAACGCGATGCCGCTGATCCTGCTGCCGCTCATCTCCAGCGCGTTCGTACCCCTGCACTCCATGCCCGGCTGGTTCCAGCCGATCGCCGAATACCAGCCCTTCACCCCCGCCATCGAGACCCTGCGCGGCCTGCTCCTCGGCACAGGCATCGGCCACAACGGATGGCTCGCCGTCGCCTGGTGCGTCGGCCTCGCGGTCCTCGGCTACTTCTGGTCGACGTCGAAGTTCAACGGCGACCCGAAGTAACCGCCATGACGGCGCGGGTCACTTCCCGCAACTCGTCCCAACCGAGGGCGGCGTACACCGACACACGGTCGGAGTGCGCCGCCCCGTTCGTGTGCAGTAAGGAGGTCACCCGGAACAGGCTCAGGCAGGCCACGTAGATTTCCCAGAAGCCACATCACATTCGGGGACGGAAGCAGATGACCACCCAGCCACCGCCGTACGGCAACCAGCCCGCGTACGGCCAACAGCCCCCGTCCCCACCGCCCACCGCCCCGCCGGGCTTCGGCCCACCGCCGCCTCAGTACGCCTACGCTCCGACGCCACCCCAACAACCCGCCCCCGGCCCGGAGTTCATGGCGGTCGACCGCCACAACTCGATCGTGGTCGACGCAGAGGGTGTGGCCTTCGAGCTCAACGGCGCATCGGCCGACTTCCCCTGGCAGGAGATCCGCAGCGTCCACTACAAGGCGAGCCCGTCCGGCAAGGACCTGATGATGGCGGTGGTCCACCTGGACGGCAGGTTCTACGAGTGCGTGGTGGAGGCGAAGCCGAGGGCGCAGTTGGGGCAGTGGTTCGCGCAATTGGCCGCTGTGCTCGGCTATTACCGGCCGATGGGCTGATAGCGCGGCAGCTTGTCCGTGGAGATCGTCCAGTCGCCGATGGTGACGTCCTCGCCGTGGACGAAGTCCTTGCGGGTGGCGTAGCGGGGGCCGTCGGGGGTGGGGTGGATGTCGGTGAGGACGGCGCCGGTTGCGGTGCGGGGGGCGAAGATCGCGTAGATGGGGATGCCGATCAGGGGGTAGTCGCGCAGCTTGGTGACCCAGTCGTTGTCACTGCTGGGAGATACATGATGCGCAAGGCCTTCGCCGGGGACGCCTCCGAACTGGCGTGGTTCAAGAGCAGCTGCAGCGGTGGCACCAACGGCGAGTCCTGCGTCGAGATCGCCACGACCCCTGCCACCATCCACGTCCGCGACTCCAAGCACACCGCTGGCCCCCGCTTGCACTTTGCCCCCACCGCCTGAGCGAACATTCGTGTCGCACGCCTCCGGCAGCTGAGCGAACGCCGGAGCCCCCGGCCGCAGCAAACCGCAGCCAGGGGCTCCCGCTCAGCTCAGCGCGCCGCGTCCGTCAGACGTTGACGCCGAAGTCCTGCGCAATGCCCACCAGACCAGAGGCGTAGCCCTGGCCGACCGCGCGGAACTTCCACTCTGCGCCGTTGCGGTACAGCTCGCCGAAGACCATGGCCGTCTCCGTGGCCGCGTCCTCGGACAGGTCGTAGCGGGCGATCTCCGCGCCGCCGGCCTGGTTGATGATGCGGATGTAGGCGTTGCGGACCTGGCCGAAGTTCTGCGAGCGGTTCTCCGCGTCGTAGATGGAGACCGGAAAGACGATCTTGTCGATGTCGGCCGGGAGGCCCGCCAGGTTGACGTTGATCGCCTCGTCGTCGCCCTCGCCCTCGCCGGTGCGGTTGTCACCGGTGTGGACGATGGTGTTGTCCGGGGTCTGCTTGTTGTTGAAGAAGACGAAGTGGGCGTCCGAGAAGACCTTGCCCTGCGTGTTGACCGCGATGGCGGAGGCGTCGAGGTCGAAGTCCGTGCCGGTGGTGGTGCGAACGTCCCAGCCGAGGCCCACGGTGACGGCGGTCAGGCCCGGAGCCTCCTTGGTGAGCGAGACGTTGCCACCCTTGGACAGGCTTACAGCCATGGTTGGGAGTCCTTTCCCTCGTTTGCGTACGGCGGTACGACGTACGGGCTTGAAGCTACAGCTACCCCTACCAACGCCAAGAGGGGCACCGAAGGTTCCACGTGTCTTTACTTTCTTTACCGAACTTCGGGTGAACGATATTCGCGTGACGTGTGCCGGTCAGCTGCGGGACCATGGTGGGCATGGCCGGTCCCTACCTCATCCGCGGCTCCGTCTCGCTCCCCGAGGCCGAGCTCATGTGGCGTTTCTCGCGGTCGTCGGGGCCCGGCGGGCAGCACGTCAACACCAGTGACTCACAGGTGGAGCTGCGCTTCGACCTGGCGAAGACAGAGGCGCTGCCCGAGGTGTGGAAGGCGCGGGCGCTGGAGCGGCTGGCCGGGCGGCTCGTCGACGGCGTCGTCGTCGTCCGTGCCTCCGAGCACCGGTCCCAGTGGCGCAATCGCGAGACCGCCGCCGTACGGCTCGCCGCCCTCCTCGCCGAGGCCACCGCGCCGCCGCCCAAGCCGCGCCGGCCGACCCGTATTCCGCGCGGGATCAATGAGCGGCGGTTGCGGGAGAAGAAGCAGCGCTCCGATACAAAGCGGGGGCGGTCAGGCCGGGATTGGTAGAACGTCCTTTGTCACATCGCCGGCGTCCGGTCCGTCAAGTCACTGACAGCCAAGTCACTGAGAGCCGAGTGACAGCGACTAACGGACCGGGAAGCGGGAACTGTGGCGATGAACAACAGCGAATTTCCGTTGGACGGCGAATTCCTTGCCCGGCGATTCGAATCGCATCGGCCTCATCTGCGCGCCGTCGCCTACCGAATGCTCGGTTCGGGCGCCGAGGCCGACGACGCGGTGCAGGAAGCCTGGTTCCGGCTCAGTCGTACCGACGCCGGGCAGGTGGACAACCTGGGTGGCTGGCTCACGACCGTGGTCGGCCGGGTCTGCCTGGACATGCTGCGCTCCCGCAAATCGCGCGCGGAGGAGCCGTTGGAGAACGGCACGACCACCGCGCGCGTGGCGGACGTTTTCGCCGCCGACCCCGAACAGGACGCGCTGCTCGCCGACTCCGTGGGCGTCGCGCTGCTCGTCGTACTCGAGACGCTGACGCCCGCCGAGCGGCTGGCGTTCGTGCTGCACGACCTGTTCGCGGTGCCGTACGAGGAGGTCGCGGACATCGTGGGGCGCAGTCCGGAGGCGGCGCGGCAGCTGGCCAGCCGGGCGCGGCGCCGGGTGCAGGGCGCCGAGGCTCACGATGCCGATCTGGTGCGGCAGCGGGAGGTTGTGGACGCGTTCCTGGCGGCCGCGCGGGAGGGCGACTTCGACGCCCTGGTCGAGTTGCTGGACCCGGATGTCGTCGCGCGCACCGACGTCGGCGTGACCACGGGCGCGGCGGCGGTCGCCAAGGGCGCGTCCAGCTTCCGGCACTTCGCGGCCGTGTCGCGGCCCGCGCTGGTCGACGGCGCCACGGGGCTCGCCGTGTTCATCGACGGCCACCTGGACCGGACGCTGGCCTTCACGTTCGTGGGGGACCGGATCGCCGTCATCGACATCGTGCTGGACGCCGCGCGCGTGGCCGAGCAGGACATCAGCCTCGTCTAGGGCGGCTATGGCGTCCAGGGCGCCCTAGGAGAGTTCCAGAACCCCGACCGTCTCGCCCTCGCTCTTCTCCCCGGTGATGCGGAAGCCCAGACCCAGGTAGAAGTCCTCGGGGCCGTTCGGGCCGGGGTGCCAGGTGACGTACAGCTGCTTGCCGCCGCGGCGGCGGATCTCGGCGGCCACGGACTCGACCGCGAACCGGCCGTATCCGCGCCGCTGCTCCCCGGCCGCGATGTTCAGCCGCCACAGGCCGGAGCGGAGGAGGGTGCCGTCCTGGCGCCAGTCGATGTCGAGGAAGGCCATCAGGAAGCCGACCGGGCGGTCGCCGTCGACGATCAGGCGCGGCCAGGCGACGCCGGCGGGATGGATGTACGCCTCGGCCAGGGACTTCATCACCGGGGAGACCGCGAATTCCTGTTCGGGGCGGACCCGTATGGCCGTCGCGGCCTCGAAGTTCCTGGGCGTGATCTCTTCGAGGCGGAGCGCGGAGGTCGATGTCATCCGGGCACCGTAAGCCGGATGATCAGCGGCGGGCCACGGAATTACGTGCGGAATCTCAGCCCAACTGCCGGTACCGCCCCCGGAAATACGCCAGCGGCCCGCCGTCCGCGCTGGGTACCCCCGCCGTCAGCACCCGCCCGATCACCAGCGTGTGGTCCCCGGCCCGTACCCGCTGCTCCGTGCGGCACTCAAGGGTGGCCAGAGCGCCGCCCACCAGGGGAGCGCCGGTCGCCTCTCCACGTACGTACGGGATGTCCTCGAACAGCAACCGGTCGCTGATGCGGCCCTTCATGGCGAAGCGGCCGGCGATGTGGCGCTGGCTCTCGGAGAGGACCGAGACCGCCCACAGGGGCTGCTCGTCGAGCAGGTCGTCCATGCGGGAGCCCTCGCGCAGGCTGACCAGGACGAGGGGCGGGTCGAGAGAGACGGACATGAAGGCCGTCGCCGTCATGCCGACGTCCTCGCCGCCCGGCGCCGACGGGTCGTCGGGGTCCAGCGGCGGCTCCTGTGCGGTCACCAGGACCACGCCCGCGGCCAGCCGGGACATGGCGGCGCGGAACTCGTCGTTGCTCACCCCCTCAGCATGCCCGGAGGCGGGTGGGGCAGTGATCGGGAATGCGGCAGCGGGAGTGTTCGGCACGCGGGAGACGCTAGTGTCCGCCCTGCGCGGGCCGCATCGGGCCCCGGGCCGATACCGGACCTAGGACCACCGACGGAGTTCGCCGGAGTACCGTTCCCGGTCCCCGACGTACCCTTGTGCGGCATCTCCACATACCCACAAAGTTTGCGTTCAGTAAACGCACAGCGAAAACGCAGAAACACCACTCAATTGTTCATCTTTAGCTGTGACTTGAGTCACAAGGGCCACTAATTGTTGACCCTGTGTACCGAGTGGGCAGCGCGCTGTGATTCAGTGGCTGGGAAGCTGCCAATGACGATACGCCGATGAGAACCCTTGATTCGCTGCGAGGTCTCGGGGGGAGGGCGAGCATGGAGACCGAGTCGGAGCCGTACGTCCGTCTTGCGACTCTGCGGCAACTGCACCAGGTCATGGCTGACATGAACACGGCCCGAAGCCTGGCGGACACACTGCAGACCGTCGCCGACGGAGTGGTCAACGGCCTCGGGTACGAGCTGGCATGCGTCAACCTCGTCCGCCCCGACGGCGACCTCGTGGTCGCCGCCTTCGCGGGCAACCCGGCGGCAGAGGCGCTGATCACCGGCCGGGTCGGCTCCCGGGAGTCCTGGGAGCGCCGTCTGAGCATGGGCGAGCACTGGGGCGACCTGGTCTTCATATCGCACACCGAGGGCTGGATCCTCGACGACGACGACGTCCCGCAGTGGTACACCGACGGCCCCGCGCCCCGCTTCGAGGACGAGTGGCACCCCTCCGACCGGCTCTTCGCCCCCATGTACACGCCCGGCGGCCCGAACGGCACCTGCGGTGAGCTGATCGGCGTCCTGTCCGTGGACCGGCCGCGCAACGGCCGGCGGCCGGGTGCATGGGGTCGCGAAGCGCTCCAGATGTATGCGTTCCAGGCCGCCATCGCGATCAGCAACGCGCGTCTACGTGCGAATATGCAGCGGGCACTGGTCAGACTCGAAAGGGAGCAGCAGGCCCTGCGCGCCAGCGAGGAAAGCTTCCGGCAGGCCTTCGAGTACGCCCCCTCCGGCATGGCCATCGCCGAGATGGGCGGCGACCAGCACGGCCGGATCCTGCGCACCAACGACGCCCTGTGCCGCCTGCTCGGCCGCCCCGCCTCCGCGATGCGCCGCTACGCCTTCTCCGACCTCGTCCACCCCGAGGACATCGGCACGCTGCTGCGGACCTCCGCCGAAGGCGGGCGGGCGGAACTCCGCCTCGGCCGCCGCGACGGCACCTACGTCTGGGTGTCCCTGAGGAACTCCGTCGTCGCGGACGCCGCCGACGGACCCCGCTTCCTGCTCACCCACGTCGAGGACATCGAGGACCGCAAGCGCCGCGAGCTGCAGCTCGCCCACCGCGCCTCCCACGACTCGCTCACCGGCCTGCCGAACTCCGCCGAGCTGCGCTCCCGCCTCTCCTCCCGGCTCTGCCAGCGCGCCGGCCACCCCGGCGCCCTCGAGTCCCTGGACGCGGCCTACGGCCATCCCGTCTACGACGCGGGCGGCCACGGCTTCGACTTCCGGCCCGGCGGCGACGTCGAGGTGTACGACGGCTTCGACCACCATGTGCACACCGCCGCACCCGAGAGCGACCACGACGACGGCACCAAGGGACTGGCGGTCCTCTTCTGCGACCTCGACGGCTTCAAGTCGATCAACGACCGGTTCGGGCACAACGCGGGTGACGCGGTTCTCATCGAGGTCGCCCGGCGGCTGTCGCGGGCCGTACGCGACGGCGACACGGTCGCGCGGCTCGGCGGCGACGAGTTCGTGATCCTCGCCGACGGGCTCGGCCGGGCCGACGCCCAGGACCTCGCCGTACGCCTGCGCAACGAGATCATCCAGCCGATCCGGGCCGAGGGACGGGCCGTCCGCGTGGGCGCCAGCTTCGGCATCGGATGGGCACACTGCGGCATGACTGCGGACGAAGTGTTGAAGTCTGCCGACGAACGGATGTACGTAGAGAAACGATCTCGTCCCAAACAGCACAGACGCGCGGGTTGATCTCCAGGTCAGCGTCCTGGTCCGCGAGCCGATGCGATCCGAGTCACCCGTTTGGGGCAGCGGGAGCGGGTAGGCTCGCCATTCTGACCCCCCGTATCGCGTTCGACCCGCACCGCTGAGGAGTACCACGGAGATGACGTCCGGCAACAACGGCGCCAGCACGCCAGAGGACGACGACCCGTTCGGCTACCTCTACGCCGACGGGCAGGCCAACGGAGCGCAGCCCCCGTCCGGTGGCGGCGGCTACGGCTACCCGGGCTCCGTCAACCGCGTGCGCGCCGTCGGCCAGCGACAGTACGGCCAGCAGCCGCCCCAGGCCCAGCAGACGGCCGCCTACGGCCAGGTCCCGCAGCAGCAGGGTGTGTACGGCCAGCCGAACGCCGCCTACCAGGCGCCGGAGACCTTCCCGGGCGGCGCGCCGACCACCCAGCAGCCGATGCCGGCCGGCGGCGGCCGGGGCCGCGGCCCCAACACCAAGGGCCTGCTGATCGGCGCCGTCGCGGTGGTCGCCGCGGTCGTGATCGGCATCGGCGTGGCGATGATGAACGGCAACTCGGACAACAAGGCGAGCGGCGGGTCCTCCAGTACGCCGTCCACTTCGCAGAGCTCTGAGCCGAGCCAGTCGGCTAGCAGCAGTGCGTCGGCGGATCTGCCGAAGACGGATGCGAAGGCCCTGACCCTCGGGACCGGGGTGACGACGGCGTCGGACGTTAAGGGCGCGCAGGCGGACGGTGGCGTCTACGTGACGGGGTTCAACCAGGTCGGCGCCTCGGTGACCTGGACCGTCAACGGCATCGAGAAGGCCGGCACCTACCGACTCTACGTCCGTTACGCCCTTCCCGATGCGGATGCCAACGCGACGCTGACGGTGAACACCAAGCCCAACACTCAGCCGCTGAACATGAAGAACTTCGGCAAGCTGCCCAAGAACGGCTGGCAGACCACCTGGGGTCAGGTTTCCTTGAACAAGGGCACCAACACGATTCAGCTCTCCTGTCAGCAGGGCAACCAGTGCAACGCCTTGCTCGACCAGTTCTATGTGACGGAGAACGCCGACCAGTAGTGGTGTGAGTAGGGCCTCGACAGCAGAAAACGGTCCGCCGGAAGACCGGCGGACCTCCTCGTGGCCTCAGATCAGGCGGTGCGGCGAAGCGTACGCACTTGTCCGCGGCCCACGGCTTCTTGCCCTCCCACTTGAGAGGCGTCCACGTGTTGCACTGCGCGCCTGTGCTGGTGCATCGGTACTTCCCGCCCCTTGCGGGCACCCGAAAAAGAAGGCCGAGATGCGGGTAACGGACCTGTCCGGCCTTCGGCATTCTTCGGGCGAATATCACGCCGACGCGCTCATGTCGCCCCGAGTGTCGACCCGAGGCAGTAGTTCCTCGTAGGCTGCGGGATCGAACTCCCCCGCCACCGGCGCCAGCACAGTCGCCGCCGACAACGCCACCGCCCGGGACAGGCGGTCCGGCCACGGGAGTTGTTGCTCCAAGCCCGACAGCAGGCCCGCCACCACCGAGTCGCCCGCGCCCGTCGGGTTGCCGTGGATGCGGGCGGGTGGGGTGGCGCGCCAGCGGCCCTCGGGGGTTAGCGCCAGGAGGCCGTCCGTGCCCAGGGAGGCGACGACCGAGCGGGCGCCTCGGCGGCGTGTGTCCTGGGCGCCGCGCAACGGGTCGTGGGAGCCGGTGAGTTCGGCCAGTTCGTCGGCGTTCGGTTTGACCATGTCCGGGCGGGCGGCGACCCCGCGGCGCAGGGGCTCGCCGCTGGTGTCGAGGAGTACGGGCACCTCGGCGGCCTTCGCGAGCCGTATCAGGCCCGCGTACGCGCCCACCGGCACACCGGGCGGCAGACTCCCGCACAGGGCCACCGCGGACGCCGACGCCAGCAGGTCCTCGTAGGCCTCCTGGAAGGCGGACCACTCGGCGGGGGTGATCGTCGGGCCGGGTTCATTGAGCTGGGTGGTGTCGCCGGTCTGCTCGTCGACGACGGCGATCGTGCGGCGAGTCGGGGCGGCGACCGGGATCAGGGCGTCGATCACTCCTGGTACGGCGGTCAGTTGACTCTGTACGACGGCTCCGGTCGCACCGCCCGTGAAGCCCGTGACCGTCACCTCGTGGCCGAGGGCCGCGAGCACGCGGGCCACGTTCACGCCCTTGCCGCCGGGGCGTTCGGTCACCTCGGTGATCCGGTGCGAGGCGTGCGGCTTGAGTGCCGGTATGCGGTACGTGAGGTCGAGAGCGGTGTTCAGCGTGACAGTGAGGATCACCTGGGCCGACCTCCCCCGAATCGACTGTGTGTGCCGAACGACTGTGTGTGCCATGCGTCCGAAGGCCTGATCATGCCAAACGGACGGCGGTCGTCCCAGTTTTGCAGGACAACCGCCGCCCTCAACAGCCGGACACATCACCCCAGTTGGGGATCGACCACCCATTCACCGTGGCGCATCACGCCCTTGAGGGCGAATTGATGGTCAAGAAGTACCAGGTCGGCGTACTTTCCGGGCTCCAGGGAGCCGATCGAGTCGTACATGCCGAGCAGCTTGGCGGGATTGGCCGAGATTGCTGCCACGACGTCCTCCACCGGCAGCCGGTCCACCGTCACCGCCCGCTGGAACGCCCGGTCCAGCGTGAGCGTCGACCCCGCGATGGAGCCGCCCTCCACCAGGCGGGCCACGCCCTCGGTGACCTCGACCTCCAGGGGGCCGAGCAGGTAGCGCCCGTCGCCGAAGCCGGCCGCGTCCATCGCGTCCGTGATGAACGCGACCCGGTCCGCGCGGGCGTGATGGAACGCCAGCTGGAGGGCGGCCGGGTGCAGATGCGTCCCGTCGTTGATCAGCTCGACGGTGATGCGGTCGTCTTCGAGGAGGGCCGTGATCGGGCCGGGGGACCGGTGGCCGATCTGCGGCATCGCGTTGAAGAGGTGGGTCGCGACCGTCGCACCCGCGTCGATCGCCTCCACCGTCTGCTCGTACGTCGCGTCGGTGTGGCCGATCGCCGCGATGACGCCTTGCTCGGCGAGCAGGCGTACGGAGTCGATGCCGCCCGGGAGTTCGGTGGCCAGGGTGACCATCTTCGCCCTGCCGCGCGCCGCGTCGATCAGCTTGCGTACCTCCGCCGGGTCCGGGTCGCGCAGCAGCTTCTCGGAGTGCGCGCCCTTGCGGCACGGCGAGATGAACGGGCCCTCGAAGTGGATGCCGGCGATATCGCCCTGCTCGGCGAGTTCGGACAGGAGGCCGGCCCGTTGGGTCAGGAAGTCCATGTCGTCGGTGACCGTCGAGGCGACCAGGGTGGTCGTGCCGTGCAGGCGGTGGGTGTGGATGCCGTGCAGTACGTCCTCGACCGTGCCGGATGTGAAGGAGGCTCCGCCGCCGCCGTGGTTGTGGAGGTCGACGAAGCCGGGCACCAGCCAGTGGCCGCTGAAGTCGATCACCTGGGCGTTCTCGGGCGCCGACCCGGCGATCCGCGTGCCGTCGATGATGACGCGGCCGTCGGTCACCGTGCCGGTGGGCAGTACCACCCGTGCGCCGGTGAGTACCTGCAGGTGCGTTGTGGCTTGTCGCGCCCACGCGGCGGTAGCCGCAGATTCAACAGGGACCCGCGCCCCTTGGGGGGTGGCCATCAGGGCGTTACCTCCGTGCGGTCGGTAGTGGCTAGGAGATCCCAGGCAAGGAGTCCCGCGCCCAGACATCCGGCGCTGTCCCCCAGCGCCGCAGGGACGATCGTCGGCAGTTTCTGGAACGTGACCCGCTTGCGGACGGCTTCCCTCAGCGGTGTGAACAGGGTTTCCCCCGCCTCCGCCAGGCCGCCGCCGATGATCAGCGTGCGCGGGTCCAGCAGGGTGAGGGCGGTGACCAGGCCGTCGGCCAGGGCGTTCACTGCGTCCTGCCAGACTCGTACGGCGTTCGGGTCGCCGGACGCGACGGCCTTCGCGCAGTCGGCCGCGTCCGCGTCGGGGTCCCCACAGGCCGTCGCCCATGCCTCGCTCACCGCCGCCGCGGAGGCGTATCGCTCCAGGCAGCCCCGCTGACCGCACGGACACGGGCTGCCTCCCGGCCGTACGACGATGTGGCCGATCTCGCCCGCGAAGCCGTGCGCGCCCGCCTCCACCCGGCCCCCGATGCCGATCGCGCCCGCGATGCCGGTGCCGAGGGGGATGAAGAGGAAGCGGTCGGTGCCCTGTCCGGCGCCGATCCGGCCCTCCGCGAGACCGCCGGTGCGGACGTCGTGGCCGAGGGCGACCGGGATGCCCAGTCGTTGGGCGAGCAGGTCGCGCAGGGGGACGTCGCGCCAGCCGAGGTTGGCCGCGTAGGAGGCGATGCCCCGGTCGGCGTCGACGATGCCGGGGACCGCGACACCGGCGGCGGATGCGGGCTCGCCGAAGTGCTCGGCGCCGTGGGCGCTGAGTTCGGCGGCGAAGTCGAGGATGCCCTCGACGACCGCGTCCGGCCCGCGCTCGCGGCCGGTCGCCCGGCGGGCCTGGTGCAGCAACTCGCCGTTGGCCGCGACCAGTGCGGCCTTCATCCCGGTGCCGCCCACATCCAGGGCGATGACATGTCTCACGGGGGACAGTGTGGCCCCAGGACCCGCAAGAGGTCTAGTCCACTTACGTGGTGTAGACCTATTGTGTCCACATGTTGAACGGCGAGACAGCAGGGTTGAGGTCACAGGCAGTGCAGCGGCGTAGGGCAGGAACGATCGCGGCGGTGTCCGCACTGGGCATGACGGCGGTCCTCGGCGGCTGCGGCCTGACCGGCGGCGGATCGGGGGACGTCACCCTGAAGCTGGTCGCCGCGGACTACGGCGACTCGGCGGCCAACAGCTCCCAGAAGTACTGGGACCGGCTGGTCGAGGAGTACGAGAGCAAGCACTCCGGCGTGAAGATCGACGTCACCGTCTACTCCTGGAACGACGTCGACCGCAAGGTCAAGGAGCTGGTCGACGCGGGCCAGGCGCCCGACATGGCGCAGATCGGCGCGTACGCCGACTACGCGAACAAGGGCCTGCTCTACTCGGCCGACGACATGCTGTCCATCAGCACCCAGGCCGACTTCGCCTCACAGCTGGCCACCGCGGGGCAGGTGAAGGGCGTGCAGTACGGGCTGCCGTTCGCCGCCTCCACGCGGCTGCTCTTCTACAACAAGACCCTCTTCAAGAACGCCGGCCTCACCGCGCCGAAAACCTGGAACGAGCTCGCCGCCGACGCCAAGGTGCTCAAGGCAAGGGGCGTGAAGTACCCGTACGCGCTGCCGCTCGGCCCGGAGGAGGCGCAGGCCGAGACGATGCAGTGGCTGCTGAGCGGCGGCGGCGGTTACACCGACACCGTCGGCACCTACGGCATCGACTCCGCGCAGAACGTCGACACCTTCACCTGGCTCAAGAACGACCTGGTCGGCAAGGGCCTCACCGGTCCCGTCGCGCCCGGCAGCCTCAACCGCGCCGCCGCCTTCGCCGCCTTCGCGAACGGCGAGGTCGGCATGCTCAACGGGCACCCCTCGCTGATGAAGATCGCCGCGAAGAAGGGCGTGAAGTACGGCATGGTGCCGATGCCCGGCGCGGACGGCCAGAGCAAGAACGCCATGGGTGTCGCCGACTGGATGATGGCCTTCAAGAAGAACGGCCACGCCGAGCAGGTCGGCAAGTTCCTCGACTTCGTCTACAGCGAGAAGAACGTGCTCGACTTCTCCCGCGAGTACGACCTGCTGCCGGTCACCACCTCCGCCTCCGACGTCATGGGCACGGACAAGCAGGACGCCGCCCTGGAACCGTTCCTGAAGCAGCTGCCGCTGTCCGAGCTCTACCCGGTCGACAAGACCTCCTGGGCCGCGGTCGCCGCTGCCGTCAAGAAGCGCATAGGCACCGCCGTGGCCCCCAGCGGCAACCCCGCGGCCACCCTCGCGCAGCTCGAGTCGACGGCGTCCATGGCGGAGAACGCTCAGTAGGCGCCGCCGGTCGGATGTGACTGTCAGTGGCGGGCGCTACGGTTCGTCACATGGATGAGGAACATCAGTTGGGCGAGCGCGAGCAGGCCGTCCTCGCCCTCGAACGCCGGGGCTTTCCGGGCCCCGGCGCCAAGGAACGCGCGATACGCGAGGAGCTGGGCCTGGCTCCCGTCCGCTACTACCAGCTGCTCAACGCCCTGCTGGACGACGAGCGGGCCCTCGCCCACGACCCGGTGACGGTGAACAGGCTGCGCAGGGTGCGGGAAACGCGGCGAACGGAACGCTGACCGCCCGTTGCCGCGCTCCCCTGAGCCATGGGTGCGCCCTGCCCCGCGCGGTTATGGTCACCGTATGGGCACCCATACGGACACGGACTCGACGCACTCCATGGACCCCCTGCCGACACCCGCCACGCAGGCAGGCCGGGACGGACTCGCCGCGATCCTCGCGAAACCCGCGAAAACGGTGGTCGGCCTGGACTTCGACGGCACCCTCGCCCCGATCGTGCCGGACCCCGAGCTGGCCCGCGCCCACCCGGATGCGGTGCCCGCGCTCGCCGCGCTCGCCCCGAGGATCGCCTCCGTCGCGGTGGTCACGGGCCGCCCGGCCGGCGTCGCCGTGCGGCACGGCGGCTTCGCGGGCGTCCCCGGCCTGGAGCACCTGGTCGTCCTCGGCCACTACGGCGCCGAACGCTGGGACGCGGTCAGCGGCAACGTCAGCGCGCCCGCCCCCCACCCCGGCGTCGCCGCCGTCCGCGCCGAACTCCCCGGCTTCCTCGACCGCATCGGCGCCTGGCAGGGCACCTGGATCGAGGAGAAGGGCCGCGCCCTCGCGGTCCACACCCGCCGCGCCTCCGACCCCCAGGCCGCCTTCGAGGCCCTGCGCGCACCCCTCACCGACCTCGCCACCCGCCACGGCCTGATCGTCGAACCGGGCCGCCTCGTCCTCGAACTGCGCCCACCGGGCACCGACAAGGGCGTGGCCCTCCTGGAGTACGTACGCGAGATCGACGCATCGGCAGTCCTCTACGCCGGCGACGACCTCGGCGACCTCCCCGCCTTCGCCGCCGTGGACAAACTCCGCTCCGACGGCGTCCCCGGCCTCCTGGTGTGCAGCGGCAGCGACGAGGTGACGGAGCTGCGGGAGCGGGCGGACTTGGTGGTGGAGGGCCCGGAGGGGGTCGTACGACTGCTGCGGGCGCTGGCGGCACATTTCCAGCGCCGGTCGGCAACTCCAGCCCGTCCGGCGTTTGAGGACGAGGCCCCTTAAGGGCCGAAAGCGGGGGCCTGAGGGCGGCAGCCCCCAGACCTCAGCCCCGCAAAGCCTCCAACTGCTCAAGAAACCACTGCGCCGGCGGCAACGCCGTAGCCGCGGCGGCAAGCCGTTTCGTACGCTCGGCCCGCTCAGCCGCCGGCAGGCACAACGCAGCGTGAAGCGCCCGCGCCGTCCCGATCACGTCGTACGGGTTCACGGTCAGCGCGTCCTCGGCCAGCTCCTCGTACGCCCCCGCCTCCCGCGACAGCACCAGTACGCAGCCCTCGTCGGAGACGACCGGGACCTCCTTGGCGACCAGGTTCATGCCGTCGCGGATCGGGTTGACGAGGGCCACGTCCGCCAGGCGGTACGCGGCCAGGGAGCGCGCGAAATCGTCCTTGACGTGCAGCACGACCGGGGTCCAACCAGGCGTGCCGTAACGGGAGTTGATCTCCTCGGCCAGGCGCTGCACCTCGGCCGTGTAGTCGCGGTAGACGGCCAGGTCCTGGCGGGACGGGTACGCGAAGGCGACATGCACCACCCGCTCGCGCCACTCCGGACGGTCGTCGAGGAGCTGCCGGTAGGCCAGCAGGCCGCGCACGATGTTCTTCGAGAGCTCGGTCCGGTCGACCCGCACGATCGCCTTCCGGCCCGCGCCGATCTGCCCCCGCAGGGCGGCCATCCGCTCGTCGACGTCCGCCTCGTGCGACCGCTGCCGCAGGAAGTCGGCGTCCGCGCCCAGCCCGTGCACCCCGATCCGGGTATTGCCGAGCCCGCCCACCAGCTCCGTACAGGACGCCGTGAACGCGTCCGCCCAGCGCCGGGTCAGAAAACCCAGCCGGTCGGCGCCCAGCATCCCGCGCAGGAGCTGCTCGGCGATGTCGTCCGGCAGCATCCGGAAGTAGTCCACCGGCGCCCACGGCGTGTGCGAGAAGTGCCCGATCCTGAGGTCCGGCCGCAGCTCCCGCAGCATCCCCGGCACCAGACACAGGTGATAGTCCTGTACGAGGACCGCGGC
This sequence comes from Streptomyces sp. NPDC001401, assembly GCF_042895385.1. Taxonomy (NCBI): domain Bacteria; kingdom Bacillati; phylum Actinomycetota; class Actinomycetes; order Kitasatosporales; family Streptomycetaceae; genus Streptomyces; species Streptomyces sp. NPDC001401. The sequence goes on along the minus strand of NZ_JBIAWI010000005.1, from coordinate 566,575 downwards.
CCCCTCGGCCGCCTCCTGGGCCAGCGCCTCGGCGAACGCCCGGTTGTAGGTCTCGTACGACGCCCACTGCCGCCGGAACTCCGCGTCGAAGACCGGCTCCAGCGGCGTCTGGTACAGCATGTGATGGACGAACCAGAGCACGGAGTTGGCGATGCCGTTGTAAGCGTCGGCGTGCACGCCGGCCGGGATGTCCAGCATCCGCACACCGTCCTCGCCGACCCCGCGCCGGACCGCCTCGCGGTCGCCGTCGGACAGCGCCGAGCACACCCACAGGGCGTCCGCGTCCGGCCCGATCGCGGACAGGCCGGAGACCAGCCCGCCGCCACCGCGCCTGGCGGACAGCGAGCCGTCCTCCTGTACCTCGTACGAGACCGGGCCGCGGTTGGACGCGACCAGCACCTGATGACCAGTGTGCTGACCTGCGTCATCGGCAGCGTGATGACCTGCGCCGTGCGTGGAAGCCATACGCCACAACCTAGCCCGGCCCGGAAACGCTCAAACGTACGGCTGGGCTTCGCGGGTGGACCGTATACACCGCGTAACGCGCCGCCTCAGGCGACCTTGCGCGACGCGTACTCGGTGATCTCCACCATCGGCGGCCGCTCCTCCGTGTCCACGGAGTAGGTGCGCGGCTCGAAGCCGTCCTCGCCCCGTTCGAACTGGGTGAGCGAGGGGCGGATCAGGTGCCCGCGGGCCAGCCGCAGCTGTGCCGTGCGGTAGATCGCGGCGGACATCCGGCCCAGCGCCTGCCCGTCCTGGTGCCGGTGCTTGCGCACCCCGACGTCCACCTGGGCGAGCGCGTCGAGGCCCACCAGATGCAGGGCGTCGACCAGCATGCCCAGCTCCACGCCGTACCCGACCGGGAAGGGCAGCTGTTCCAGCAGGCTGCGCCGGGCCGCGTACTCGCCGCCGAGCGGCTGCACGAAGCCGGCCAGCTGCGGCCAGTGCATGTTCAGCAGCGGGCGGGCCATCAGCTCGGTGACCCGGCCGCCCTGACCTGCAGCGCCGCCCAGCGGGCGGTCGTACATGCCCTTGACCAGGTCGATCCCCGGGTCGGTGAGCAGCGGGCCCACGATCCCCGAGACGAAGTCCGACGAGAACTCCTTCAGGTCGGCGTCGATGAAGCAGACAATGTCCCCGCTGGTGACGAGGAGCGAGCGCCACAGCACCTCGCCCTTGCCGGGGACGGTCGGGATGCGCGGCAGGATGTCGTCACGGTGGACGACCCTGGCCCCGGCCGCCGCGGCGACCTCGGACGTGCGGTCGGTGGACCCGGAGTCGACGACGACGATCTCGTCGACGAGCGGGACCTGCTGCATGAGGTCATGACGGATGATCGCGACAATGTCGCCGACCGTCTCCTCCTCGTTGAGCGCGGGCAGCACGACACTGACCGACTGTCCCGTGCGCTGCTTGGCAGCGAGGATCTTGTGGAGAGGGCGATCGGTCAGGGACCAGGAGCGGGTGCTCAGCCAGCGCTCGACTTCTTCCAGCACGTAGGCGGCTCCTCACTTTTGTCTCGCGGTTCGGACGACTCTCTCAACTGTCCTGGCCTTCGGTTACAGTCTTGAACAACGACGATGACCATCGCATGTCCGAGGTCGTCGGAGGGACAACCGAATACCGCTCATCCAGAGGGGCAGAGGGATACGGCCCGATGAAGCCCCGGCAACCCTCCAGTCGGTTCTCGTAGATCAGTGTTGATCATCCAGCGAGGCTCCCGGCTAGGGAAGGTGCCAAATCCGTCTCACGGCGAGATGCGTCGTGAGGAAGATGAGGAGAAAGGGCCTCGCCTCACATGGCTGCGCAGACTGTTGCAAGCACCACGAACTCCGTGAACACCGTCGATCTGGGTCCCGCCGCGGCTCTTTCCTGCCGCGAGTGCGGTCACCGGGTACCCCTTGGTCCGGTTTTCGCGTGCGAGGAGTGTTTCGGCCCGCTCGAGATCGCCTACGACTTCTCGGCCTACGACGCCGAGGAGCTCCGCAAGCAGATCGAGGCGGGTCCCGCGAACATCTGGCGTTACGCGCCCCTGCTGCCCGTCCCGGCGGACGTGGCCGACAAGCCCAACATCAACCCCGGCTGGACCAAGCTCGTCAAGGCCGACAACCTGGCGCGTGAGCTCGGCGTCGACGCCGGCAAGCTGTTCGTCAAGGACGACTCGGGCAACCCGACGCACTCCTTCAAGGACCGCGTGGTCGCCCAGGCCATCGAGGCCGCCCGCGCCTTCGACTTCACCACCCTGTCCTGCTCGTCCACCGGCAACCTCGCCGGTGCGGTGGGGGCCGCGGCGGCCCGCGCCGGGTTCCGTTCCTGCGTGTTCATCCCGCACGACCTGGAGCAGGGCAAGGTCGTCATGGCTGCCGTCTACGGCGGCGAGCTCGTCGGTATCGACGGCAACTACGACGACGTGAACCGCTTCTGCTCCGAGCTGATCGGCGACCCGGCCGGCGAGGGCTGGGGCTTCGTCAACGTCAACCTGCGGCCGTACTACGCGGAGGGCTCCAAGACCCTGGCGTACGAGATCTGCGAGCAGCTCGGCTGGCAGCTGCCGGACCAGCTGGTCGTGCCGATCGCCTCCGGCTCGCAGCTCACGAAGATCGACAAGGGTCTCCAGGAGCTGATCAAGCTTGGCCTCGTCGAGGACAAGCCGTACAAGATCTTCGGGGCGCAGGCCGAGGGGTGCAGCCCCGTTTCCGTCGCGTACAAGGCGGGGCACGACGTCGTACGGCCCCAGAAGCCGAACACCATCGCCAAGTCGCTGGCCATCGGCAACCCGGCGGATGGTCCTTACGTTCTCGACATTGCCCGTCGCACCGGGGGTGCGGTGGAGGACGTGAACGACGAGCAGGTGGTGGACGCCATCAAGCTGCTCGCCCGCACGGAGGGAATCTTCGCGGAGACCGCCGGGGGCGTGACCCTCGGTGTGACGAAGAAGCTGATCGAGAACGGGCTGCTGGACCCGAGCCTCACCACGGTCGTGCTCAACACCGGTGACGGGCTCAAGACGCTGGATGCGGTGGCGGGTACGGGTCTTACTGCGACGATCCGTCCCAGCCTCGAATCGTTCCGTGAGGCCGGGCTCGGCTAAGAGGTAGTTGTTCGGCCGCGGGCCGGTGGGGGCTGGTCGCGCCCACGCGGCGGCAGCCGCAAATCCAACACAGCCCCGCGCCCCTTAAAAAACCCTGACCGGAGGCACATTGTGAGCGTCAACGTCCGCATCCCCACCATCCTGCGCACCTACACCGGCGGGCAGGCCGAGGTCGCCGCCGAAGGTGCGACCCTCGGCGAGGTCATCGCCGATCTGGAGAAGAACCACACGGGTATCGCCGCCCGCGTTCTTGACGACCAGGGCAAGCTTCGCCGTTTCGTCAACGTGTACGTGAACGACGACGACGTGCGGTTCGAGCAGGGGCTGGAGACGGCGACTCCGGACGGTGCCGGCGTCTCGATCATCCCGGCCGTCGCCGGAGGCTGACCGAAACAGGTCGGACGACCGATTATTACCGTCGGTAACGCCGGTTACCAAGAGTTCACCGAATTGCCCCCTCCGTGAGAGAAGCGGAGGGGGCAATTCTGCATGGTTGAGCACGGTACAGTTGGGGAACCTGCTCCACTCCGCATGCCGGATGCATATGAGTTCTCTCTTCTCAGGCAGCGAGAAGTAGCCAAAGTGTGCAGGTTTTTTGCGTCTTATGCTCCTTTTATGGGGCCCGACTTGCCCTGAATTCAGGCGAATTCTCCGTAAATTCCCGACCAGTCGTGCCCGGAATTCTCGTCCGATTGACCTGTTGCAGACGGCAGTTGGACAGATACATTCAGCCGCGGTCGACGCGTTCCGGCGCACGCCCCCAACCGTGGGGGGTGAGGTCTGACCCGGATCCGCGAAGTGTGGATCTGTGCAAGGGCCAGTAATAGGGGAGTTAGGCATGGCTCAGGGCACCGTCAAGTGGTTCAACGCGGAGAAGGGGTACGGCTTCATCGCGGTCGACGGTGGTGCGGATGTTTTCGTCCACTACAGTGCGATTCAGATGGACGGCTACCGCACCCTGGAAGAGGGTCAGCGGGTCGATTTCGAGATCTCGCAGGGCCAGAAGGGGCCGCAGGCGGACATGGTCCGACTGGCGACCAGCTGAAGCACGCGCCGGGTTAACTGCAGCGACGTTCTTCTGTTCTTGATCGAAGGGCTCGTACCTCCTGGGTACGGGCCCTTCGGCATGCTCGAGCCGGGGTCGGGTGTGCGGGCCCAGCCTCCGAGAGGCGCTTGCACTCGCAGGGGGCGAGTGCTAATCATTGGCGTTAGCACTCTGAAGGTGAGAGTGACAACGAAGGACCGGGTCGGTGAGGCCCGCAGGCCGGGTGGGGAAGGAACCTGCAAGGCATGCGAGCCGTCCGTCGCGGGCGCGGGCGCGGTCCGAAGGAATCACCCCCAGTCCTGGAGGGACCACTTCACATGGCCAAGATCATCGCGTTCGACGAGGAGGCGCGGCGCGGCCTCGAGCGCGGCATGAACCAGCTCGCGGACGCCGTGAAGGTGACGCTCGGCCCCAAGGGCCGCAACGTCGTCCTCGAGAAGAAGTGGGGCGCCCCCACGATCACCAACGATGGTGTCTCCATCGCCAAGGAGATCGAGCTCGAGGACCCGTTCGAGAAGATCGGCGCCGAGCTGGTCAAGGAAGTCGCCAAGAAGACGGACGACGTCGCCGGTGACGGTACGACCACCGCGACCGTTCTCGCCCAGGCCCTCGTCAAGGAAGGCCTGCGCAACGTAGCCGCCGGCGCCAACCCGATGGCCCTCAAGCGCGGTATCGAGAAGGCCGTCGAGGCCGTCTCCGGTGCCCTGCTCGAGCAGGCCAAGGACGTGGAGACCAAGGAGCAGATCGCTTCGACGGCCTCCATCTCCGCCGCCGACACCCAGATCGGCGAGCTCATCGCCGAGGCGATGGACAAGGTCGGCAAGGAAGGCGTCATCACCGTCGAGGAGTCCCAGACCTTCGGTCTGGAGCTCGAGCTCACCGAGGGTATGCGCTTCGACAAGGGCTACATCTCGGCGTACTTCGCCACCGACATGGAGCGGATGGAGGCGTCGCTCGACGACCCGTACATCCTGATCGCCAACTCCAAGATCGGCTCCGTCAAGGACCTGCTCCCGCTCCTGGAGAAGGTCATGCAGTCGGGCAAGCCGCTGCTGATCATCGCCGAGGATGTCGAGGGCGAGGCCCTGTCGACCCTGGTCGTCAACAAGATCCGCGGCACCTTCAAGTCCGTCGCCGTCAAGGCCCCGGGCTTCGGCGACCGCCGCAAGGCGATGCTGAACGACATCGCCATCCTCACCGGTGGCGAGGTCATCTCCGAGGAGGTCGGTCTCAAGCTCGAGAACACCTCCCTGGACCTTCTGGGCAAGGCCCGCAAGGTCGTCATCACCAAGGACGAGACCACCATCGTCGACGGTGCCGGCTCCTCCGAGCAGGTCCAGGGCCGGGTCAACCAGATCCGCGCCGAGATCGAGAACAGCGACTCGGACTACGACCGCGAGAAGCTGCAGGAGCGCCTGGCGAAGCTCGCCGGCGGTGTCGCGGTCATCAAGGCCGGTGCCGCCACCGAGGTGGAGCTCAAGGAGCGCAAGCACCGCATCGAGGACGCCGTGCGCAACGCCAAGGCGGCCGTCGAGGAGGGCATCGTCGCCGGTGGTGGCGTCGCGCTCATCCAGGCCTCCAGCGTCTTCGAGAAGCTGGACCTCGAGGGTGACGAGGCGACCGGCGCCAACGCCGTGCGCATCGCGCTCGAGGCCCCGCTGAAGCAGATCGCCGTCAACGCCGGCCTCGAGGGTGGCGTCGTGGTGGAGAAGGTCCGCAACCTCACCCCGGGTCACGGCCTCAACGCCGCGACCGGCGAGTACGTCGACCTGGTCAAGGAAGGCATCATCGACCCGGCGAAGGTCACGCGCTCTGCCCTGCAGAACGCCGCCTCCATCGCCGCGCTCTTCCTCACCACCGAGGCCGTCATCGCCGACAAGCCGGAGAAGGCCGCCGCGCCTGCCGGTGGCGGTATGCCGGGCGGTGACATGGACTTCTGAGCCTGATACGAGGCTCGGACCCGGTCCGTCAGTACCGAGGGCGGCACTCCCTGGAGACAGGGGGTGCCGCCCTCGGGCGTGTTCCGGGTCACGTACGGACTTCGTGCGGCCCGGAATGTGGGGCAGCGCATAGGCGATTGCTTAAGTGGGTGCAACAATGCGTGTGCACATACCAGCTGGTTAACACTTTCAGCACCGTCCTTTGCGAGGAGTCTCCCAGGTGACCGTCACCACGCCCGCCTCCCGAGCGGCCCAGATCCTGTCCCGCCCGATCAGTCTGGGCGGTCTCACCGTCCCGAACCGGATCGTGATGGCCCCGATGACCCGCATGTTCTCCCCGGGTGGCATCCCCGGCGAGGACGTGCGCTCCTACTACGCGCGCCGCGCCGCCGCCGGCGTCGGGCTCATCGTCACCGAGGGCACGTACGTCGGCCACGACTCGGCCGGCAACAGCGACCGCGTACCGCGCTTCCACGGCGAGGAGCAGCTCGCGGGCTGGGCCAAGGTCGCCGAGGACGTGCACGCGGCCGGCGGCAAGATCGTCCCGCAGCTGTGGCACATCGGCATGGTGCGCGAGCAGGGGCAGGCGCCGTACGCCGACGCCCCCGCCGTCGGCCCCTCCGGCCTGGTGACCGCGGGCGCCGAGCCGACCGGCAAGGCGATGACCCAGCAGGACGTGGACGACGTCATCGGCGCGTTCGCCGAGGCCGCTGCCGCCGCCGAGCGCATCGGCTTCGACGGTGTGGAGCTGCACGGCGCCCACGGCTACCTCCTCGACCAGTTCCTGTGGGCGGGCACGAATCGCCGTACGGATGCTTACGGCGGTGACGCCGTCGGCCGCGTCACGTTCGCGACCGAGATCGTCGCGGCGGTCCGCGAGGCGGTGTCCCCCGAGTTCCCGATCATCTTCCGTTACTCGCAGTGGAAGCAGCAGGAGTACACCGCGCGGCTCGCCGAGACCCCGGAGGAGCTGGAGGCGATCCTCTCGCCGCTGGCCGCCGCCGGTGTCGACGTCTTCCACGCCTCCACCCGCCGTTACTGGCTGCCGGAGTTCGACGATTCGGACCTGAACCTGGCCGGCTGGACGAAGAAGCTCACCGGCAAGCCGGTCATCACCGTCGGCTCGGTCGGCCTCGACGGTGACTTCCTCAAGGGCTTCCAGGGCGAAGGGGCGCCGGTCAAGGGCATCGACAACCTTCTCGACCGGCTGGAGGCCGAGGAGTTCGACATGGTCGCGGTCGGCCGGGCGCTGCTGCAGGATCCTGAGTGGGCGGCGAAGGTTCTGGCCGACCGGGTCTCGGAGCTGAAGCCGTATGACGCGGCGGCGCTGCGCTCGCTGAGCTGAGATTGGTGCGGGTCGGTGGGGGTGCGCGTCCCTGGGGGCTGCGCCCCCAGACCCCCCATCGGCCTTCGGCCTCGTCCTCAAACGCCGGACGGGCTGGATGGGGCGCCCTGGTTGCCGAGGTCAACTACGGATAGCGTTCTGGGGCATGAGGATCCTTCACCTCTCCGACACCCACATCGAGCGCACCGACGCCCCCAACAGGCACGGCGTCAACGCCACCGGCTCGCTTCGCCTCATGCTGGACGAACTGCGTCACCAGCGGGGCGTGGATGCGATCGTCGTCACCGGTGACATCGCCAACGACGGGGCGGTGGAGGCGTACACGACGGTACGAGAGCTGCTGACCGAGTTCGCGCTGCCACTGGACGCGCCCGTGTTCTGCACGACCGGCAATCACGACGAGCGCGAGGCCTTCGGCAAGGTGCTGGGGAGCGGGCACCTGGCGGCGGACGGTGCCGAGCGGGCGGAGGCGGTGCTCGAGTCCGCGGCGGGGGAGCGGGCCGCGGTGAGCACGGTGGACGGATGGCGTTTCGTCACGCTGGACTCGCTCGTGCCGGGCAAGGTGCACGGGTGGCTCGGGGCCGAGCAACTGGCTTGGCTGCGGGGTGTGTTGGCGACCCCGGCGGCGAAGGGGACGGTCCTCGCGCTCCATCATCCGCCGATCGCTCTCGACGTCGAGACACAGCGCGTGTTCGGGCTCCGCAATCCCTCGGCGCTGGCGGAGGCGATCCGTGGCACCGATGTCCGGGCCGTTCTCACCGGGCACTTTCATCTCCAGCTGTTCGGCCTTCTGGAGACGACCCCGGTGTGGGTGACTCCCGGCGTGGTCAACCGCATCGACCTGACGACACCTCCCGGTACCGAGCGTGCGGTGCGCGGGGCGTCGGCCTCGTGGGTGGAGCTGGGCGACGGCGCGTCGGGCCCGATGTTCCATACCTTCCACGCGCGTGATCCGCGGGCCCACGAGACCGTGTACGAGCTCGACGAGCGGCAGACGCGGGCGCTGATCGAACGGCACGGCTAGTCCCCAACGACCCCTAAACAACCCCCCAGCCAGGAGTCAATGATGACGACGACAGTCGTGCGTACCGTCGCCGGAGCGGTGCGTGGCCGCCGTGAGGGCGGGCTGACGGTGTTCCGCGGTATCCCGTTCGCCGAACCGCCCGTCGGGGAAGCCCGGTTCGGGGCGCCGCGTCCGGTGCGGGCCTGGGAGGGGACCCGGGATGCGTACGACTTCGGGCCGCCGCCCCCGCAGGAGTCCGGCATCCAGGGCCGTAAGGGCGTACTGAACGCTCCCGAGGGGGACGACTGGCTGACCGTCAACGTCTGGACGCCGGAAGTGGATTCGGCGGCCCGTCGGCCGGTGATGGTGTGGATCTACGGCGGTGCCTACAAGCTCGGCCACTCCGGAAGCCCCGGTTACGACGCCCAACACATCGCGGGCAAAGGCGACTTGGTCGTCGTGACGCTCAACTACCGGGTGGGGATCGAGGGTTTCGCACTGATTGAGGGTGCGCCTGCCAATCGGGGGCTGCTCGATCAGGTGGCTGCCCTGGAGTGGGTGCGGGACAACATCACGGAGTTCGGTGGCGATCCCGGGCAGGTGACCGTCTTCGGCGAGTCGGCGGGCGCGGGGTCGGTGGCCTCGCTGCTGGCCATGCCCGGCGCGCGGGGGCTCTTCCGGCGGGCGATCGCGCAGAGCGTTCCGGGGACCTACTTCTCCGCCGAGCTGGCCCGTGACATCGCGTCCGCCATCGCGGAGGAGGCGGGGCTGCGGCCCACCGCGGCCGATCTCGCGACCGTCGATCCCCGTCAACTGACCTCGGTGGGCGAGGCGTTGAGCGCCAAGATGATGTCGTACGCCGACCGGTGGGGGCAGGTGGCCCCTACGGCCACGCCCTTCTCCCCGGTGGTCGACGGCGAGGTGCTGCCGTGCACTCCCTGGCAGGCGCTGAAGGCGGGCGCGGGGAGGGACGTCGACCTTCTCGTCGGTCACAACCGGGACGAGTTCCGGCTGTTCCTCGTGCTCGGCGGGATGCTGGGCAAGATCGGGGAGGAGCAGGCGGGCTGGGCGCTGCGGACGTTCGGGCCGGGGCCGGACGGGGAGCGGTCGTATCGCGCGGCCTTTCCGGAGGCCGGGCCGGGTGAGCTGTTCGAACGCGTCCAGACGGACTGGCTGTTCAACATGCCGTCACTGCAGCTGGCCGAGGCGCAGATCGCGGGTGGCGGGCGCGCTCACGTCTACGAGCTGACCTGGCCGGCGCCCGGGGCCGGTGGAGTCCTCGGGGCGTGCCACGGGCTCGACATTCCGCTGCTGTTCGGCACGTTCGAGGCCGACCTCGGGCTTCTGTTGTTCGCGGAGAGCGGGGTTCCGGCGGAGGCGGAGGAGCTGTCGGCGCGTTTTCGGGCTTCGTGGACGGCCTTTGCGCGGACCGGGGATCCGGGCTGGCCGGCGTTCGAGGGGGCAGAACGCCTGGTCCAGGTGCTGGATGCGGAGCCGAAGTCGCAGGTCGTGCCGTATCCGGAGGAGGCGTCGCGGCGGTTGTGGGAGGGGTACGAGTTCGCGCCGCTCCCGCTCCTCAAGTAGGGGCAAGCAGGGGCAAGCAGGGGCAAGCAGGGGCAAGCAGGGGCCTAGAGGTTGCCCAGCGGCTCGATGTCGACCTTCACCGGCGTGCCCCAGACGCGCAGCACCTCGTAGTCGGTGAACTCGTGGACGAGTCGGTACGCCATGGCGGCGCGGGGGCCGCGGCGCTGGGCGGCGAGATACAGCTCGGCCTCGCGCAGGTCCCGGCGCGGGGTGCCGCACAGCTGCCATGCCTGGCCGTTCCACGCCTCCGGCAGCCAGCGCTGCTGGGGCTGCGGGCGGTCGGCGCTGACGCCGTAGCGGGAGGGGGCGGTCTCGGTGGCGTGCGGGGGCACGGGGCCGCCGTTGAACTCGACGCGGCGGGCCGCCCGGCGCCTGGTCTCGCAGAGCAGGCAGAGGTCGTGGGCGTTCTCGTCGACGGGCCCGTTGGGGTGCTCGGGGCAGCGGGTGGCGGGGGCGGCGCCCGTGACACTCTCGCTCAGCAGGTCCAGGGCACGGCGGAGGTCGGCCTTGACCTCGTGGAGTTTGGCGTCCGGGGTGTCGGCGGTGAGGGCCTCGCCGTGCTCGCCTAGGAGGCGGAGGGCGCGGCCGAGGGCGTTGAGCTGGGCGTGGTTCACGGGTGCGGCTCCGTTTCTTGCGGGGGCCTCGGTCAGTTGGCGCGGCCGACTTTCAGCACGTGGACGGTGACGGTGTCGCCGTCCGGCCGGTACAGCACACGCCAACTTCCCGCGTGCAGCCGGTAGTACCCGGAGCCGCCCAGAGCGCGGGCCGCCTCCGGGCGGGGGTCGTCGGCGAGCGCTCGTACCGCCACGGCAGTCGCCTTGGCTCCTGTGGGGTCAATGGCACGGAGTCGTCGGAACTCGTTCATGGCATGGTGTTCCCACACCACCGCGTATGTCACGAAGCGGCCTCTCGGCGGTCCTCTGCCTCCAGCTGTGCCATGAACTCGTCGTGGGACACCGGTGGGCCGGCCGGAGCCGCCTCACGGGCTCGGGCTTCGGCGACGTCGGCTTCGTCACGCAGTCGCTGCAGCTCTTCCAGCTCGCTTATCGGGATGAGTGCGGCGGCGGGCTTGCCGTACTCGGTGATCAGGATGTGCTCCTGGCCGTGCCGGACACGGCCGACCAGTTGGCCGAGCTGGTTGCGGGCTTCCACGAGCGGGTACGTGTCCATGGGAAAACTGTACACATCTGCGGGTGTGTGCAGTGGGTTCATTTGGCTGCTTCTGAGTCGATGCGTGTCGATATCAGTCGGCATAGTCCTTCAGCCTCTCGGTGCTCAGGGTGATATTGACGGGGAAAGGCAGCTCGACGGTGGCACCCCACGGCTGGCAGAGCGCCTGCTCATAACGGCCATCCGTCGGCCTGCGGTACACGGTGGTCGTGCTGTTCTCGCGGTCGACAAGGAGGTAGAGGGGGATGTCGGCTTCCGCGTAGCCGACGGGCTTGTCGACGCGGTCTCGGCGGTTGGTGTCGGGATGACGGGAGGTGATCTCGACGATCATGAGGATGCCACCAGGGTCGGACCACTCACCATGGCCCCTGAAATGGCCCCGAGGCGCGAGAACCCCGTCTGTACGGGCGCGGCCCTTGCGGTTGGCCTCGGTCTTGACTCCTGATCCGGTGTAGAGACTGAGATCAGGACGCTGTTGCATGCACTGGCGCAGAAGCCACATGAAGATGCAGCTGTGGTTGCCGTCCGACATGGCTTTGAGCTCTAGCTTGCCGTTGATGTACTCGAGTCGAACGGTCTCGGGAGCCCGGCGTTCAAGTTCCTCGAAGTCCTCAACGTTGAGAGGGCGCTTCGTGTGAAGCTGCCCGTCGACGAATTCGAGCTGCACATGTTGCGGGGCCACGTCGGCCAACTCCTCGAAATCTTCGAGGTACAAGTGCGGGCGTTCCGTCACGGGTGTGTCCTCTGTTGTTGTTGGGACATTGCGGCACGGATTTCTGCCGCGCGGGTGTGGACTGCGGAGGCCGGAAGAGGCGTGTGGTCGCGACCGGGGGCGCGTTCGCCCCGGCATGCGCCGCAGATGCCGCCCGGCTCGGCGAGGTGTTCGCGGCCTCGGCGTAAGTGCCCTGCGCGTTGCAGGTTGTTGAGGGCGGTGCGGAGGGCGCACTGTCCGTACGGCAGCGTCTTGGCCAGCGTCTTTACGGAGATGTCGGCGCCGTCGGGGAGGCGGTCGACATACGCGGCGATGGCGGCTTCGCGGGGCGGGAGGTGGGCGAAGTCGTGTGCGGTGCGGGGGTGTTGGTCCGGGGCGGAGCGCTTGCCGTAGCCCGGATTGGCCATGGGGTGCGGGAGCGCGTGCGCGGGCAGGGAGGTAGCACTAAGGTTGGCTTCAGCCATGGGATCGAACTGTTCCTTCGATCTTGTAGGTCAAGCCCCCGCAGGTGTTGGTAGCACCTGGCGGGGGCTGTTCGTTATGCGGGCACGCTAGACGATCGTCACTGTGCGTGGCAAGCCGAACGCGTCAAGTCAACTCGCCGGGTGGGAGGGTGGGTTGAGACCTCCACCCATTCCACAGAAAGAGGGCTCGGGGCTGGGGGCTTGAGCTTCGGGAGCCTTCGTCAGATCGTCCAGTAGTCGCGATCCGGGAGTTCGACCCAGTGGTCCGGCGGGCCGAGGACCGGGCGGGCGTCGGTCGGGCGCAGACCGGCGTACGCGAGCGAGTAGGCCACCGCGCTGTGGCTGTGGACGTATGAGAACAGGACCTCCGCCGGGCCTTCCTCCGCGTACGGACCGCCTCCCGGGTGCAGGTCCCAGCCCTCGCAGACGCCGTCGCGGTGGATGCTGCCCTGGTTGCCGCTCTTCGGGTTGGCGTACAGGCCGTAGGAGACGGTGTCCGCGGAGAGGCGGGTGTGGACGCCGGCCATCGAAGGGCCGTATCCCCACGGCTGGGTGAGGACGGCGCCGCCCGGCACGGTCGTCACGCCGACGAGCCGCAGTGTCTCGTCCAGGTCGTAGGCGTACGGGTCCGCCAGCAGGTCGGCCATCAGCGCGGCGTCGGCCGGCGTCGCCTCCAGGCGGCGTATCGCCTCCTCGGCGTCGATCCCGGCCACGCACGCCAGCCCCAAGCCGTCGTCGTAGAAGTCGCCGAGCGCCGTGATGAGCCGTCGGCCCTCCTCCACCACCGCGCGCTCCGCCGCCGTCAGGCCGGGCTGAGCCTCGGGCAGCGCGGCGAACAGGTCGGGCTCCGGCCCGGCGAGGCTCAGCCGCCCCGGCGTCCAGCCGCCGTGCCCGACCCACCCCGGGTCGGCTCCGGCGGCGGCCAGCGCTCGCGCGTTCTCCGTACGGTCGGCCACCACCGCGTCCCACAGTGCCGTCGTCCCGTTCTCCAGCGCGTCGACGTCTGCCACGCGCCGGGCCAGTTCAGTGACGGTCTCGGGCGAGCCGAACACCGCCGCCCGGTGCAGGGGGCGTGAGCCGCCGCCGCCCCACCTCTCCGGGTCGGCTCCCGCATCGAGGCGCCGCGCCACGTCCGCGTGGTCCTCCCAGCCCCGATAGTCCATGCCCGCCCAGCCGTTGGCGTCCCTGCCCGTCATCCCGTGCCCCTCCCCGGCCCGCCGATCTCCGTACCCACACCATCGCAGCCGCCACTGACAACGGGGCTGGGCTTGGGGAAGGGGCCGTCCTACCGGGCCTTCACGTCATCGACGAACGCGGCCCAGGCCTGCGCCCGGAACACGAGCTTCGGGCCGTGGGGGTTCTTGGAGTCGCGGACGGGGACGATGGCGGGGTGGCCGTCGGCTACTTCGAGGCAGTCGTCGCCACCGCCGCCGCTGTACGTCGACTTGCGCCAGCGGGCGACTTCCAGGCAGTTGCCGCCGCCACCGCCGCTGTAGCTCGACTTGTGCCATACGGTCGTGCTCAGGTCGTAGTCAGGAATGTTCCTCATGGGCGTAATCCTGCGCCAGCGCCTCGATCAGAGCCAGGGACTTCCCCTGCGAGAGTGCGGAGGCCACGAGGAGATCGAACGTGAACCTCAGTTGGGCGACCGTGGCTGGGTCATCCTCCAGCCGCCCGGTGCGCACCCCTTCGTAGTAGACAAGCGGAGGGGCGTCTTCGAACTCCATCAATTTCATGGCGCCTTGCATCGCCGCGTGCGCACCCGCGCTGAATGGCAGTACCTGCACGATGACCCGGCTCCGGCGGGCTAGTCCGGCGATGTGACGCAAGGCCTCCGCCATTACCACCCGGCCACCTGTCTCCCGACGCAACGCCGCCTCTTCGAGCACTACCCACAACATCGGCCTTGTTGGATGGTCGAGCAGGCGGGTTCGCGTCATCCTGCCTTCCGTCCACTCCTCGACGGTTTCCTCTGGCGCCGTCGGGTCGTAGGCGCGGTTCACGGCCCATGCGTACGCGGGCGTCTGCAGCAGTCCGGGAATCAGCAGCGGTGCGTACTGCCTGATCGCCGTAGCTTGAGCCTCGGCTTCCGCCGCCTCTGCGAAGTGCTCCGCGTGCTTGGACTTGTTGGCAGCCTTGCAGTTCCGCAAGAAGAAGCCCCCCGTCTCCAGGACTTCGTCCAGCATCCGCGCGTACTCCGGCTGCATCCGCCGAGTCCCCGCCTCCAACTGCCCGATGAACGACCCGCTCACGAACAGCCGTAGCCCCAGCTCCTCCTGGCTCAACCCGGCCTTCTCGCGCGCGTGCCGCAACTCCGCACCCAGCAGGGCCCGCGGCGAAGACGACGGATCGAGGTCCTTCGGTCCCGGCATGTGCAACTCCCTGTCTGACGGAGGGCGTTGTTGGAACGTTTCGTATGGCCAGGTTAGGGGCGTTGTGGCCACGCTGTGTTGCGAACAGCAAACTCAGCGTGGAGGTATGAGCAACGTGCGGTCGACCGAAGAAGTCGTGGAAACCCTGCGGGAGGCTCTCACGGGCGTCGGTGTCGCCCTGCCGTCCCTGTGCGTCGATCCCGTGACCGGCGCAAGCGAGGAGCCGTTCGCTCTGGTCGACCTCGGTCGCTGCAATGTCCGCACCGCCGAGAGGCTGGCGTCCGTGCTGCGGGGGGAGCGGCCGGCGGTCGGTGCGTACGCAATCGATGCTCGGGACGGGCGGATCGGTGAGGTCATGGGGCATGGCGGCGGCGGGGTGCAGTTGCGGCCGGTCGGCGGCGGGCGGGAGTGGGAGTGCCCGGCGGAGGCGGTGGGGGCTGCGCCGCCGGAGGAGGTGTTGCGGGCTCGGGTGCGGAGCCGGAACCGGGAGGCGCGGCTCTCGTGAGGGCGTCAGGTGGCGGTGAACCAGGCGACGAGCAGGCCGGCCGCCAGGCCCACGGCGCCCAGAATGCAGAAGACGACAACCAGCACGCCGCCGTCGTGGCCGTCGATGAGCATCCGCTTCGGGTTGTCCGGGTCGTAGAAGACGGTCACCGCCGCGCCCCGGCGGAGGTCGCCGACCGAACTGCTGGCGACCGAGGACACGGTCTCCACCGTCCGGCCGTCACCGGTCACCCACTGGACTACCGGCTGGTACATCGTGCGGTTCGAATCGAAGTCGCGGTGGGTCTTGAAGCCGACGACAGTTGCGCTGGTCTGCGTCCCCTCCTGCCGCAGTCTGCGTGACCGGCGCCCGACCATGACGCCGACTGTCATGAACACCGTCCCGAGCAGCAGCGGAACTCCCGCGCCGATCAACCCGCCCATAAACCCTGTATCTCCTCGTCACCCGGGACCTGTCGTCGCACGCTACTTCATGCGCGAGCCCACCAGTTGTTTGGTGAACTGCCCTGATGAAGATCCTCACGCCGCGCGTCCTGCGAGCCCTGGAACGCTTCAACGCCGCCCACCCCTGGGACCACAACGCCCACTACCACCCATGGCTGCTACGGCAGTTGCCCCGCCGCATCGATCGCGCCCTGGACGTCGGCTGCGGGACCGGCGACCTGGTGCGGCTGCTCGCGGGGCGGGCGAAGGAGGTGTGCGGGGTCGACTCGGATCCGGGGATCGTGGACAGGGCAAGGGAGCTGGCCGGCGACCGGTATCCCCATGTCACCTTCTCCGTCGCCGGTGCACCGGGCGGGCTGCCTCCTGGGTCGTACGACGTCATCACCTGCGTTGCCGTACTTCATCATCTGCCGCTCGCCGAGACCCTCACCCGCTTCCGGCAGCAACTCGCCCCCGGCGGGACGCTGTTGGTCGTCGGGCTCGCCCGTGAGGAGGCGTTCGTCGACCATCTGCTGGGGTACGCGTCGATTCCGCTCAACGCCGTCACGGGGTGGGTGAAGAACCGCGGGCGTACGGCGGCCCGGCCCGCCTCCATGACCGCCGTGACCCGGCCCGCGGACGCCGCGTTCGCCGAGATCGTGCGGGAGGCGCGCCGCATCCTTCCCGGCGCTCGGCTGCGGCGGCGGTTGTTCTGGCGGTACACGCTCGTCTGGCGTGCATGAGTATCAGCGGGCCGCCGCAGCCAGTGCCGCTCGTAGATGGCCGTCGGAGTCCTCCAGCAGGCGGGCCGCCGTCGGGCCGTCGACGTCGGCCAGGATCGTGAGGATCGCGTTCTTCACCTCGCCGTCGGTGGCCGCGAGGGCTCGCTCGATTTCGTCGTCCGACGCTCCCGTCGCGAGGGCGACGATCCGCCGCGAGCGGGCGCGCAGCTTCTCGTTCGAGGCGCGTACGTCGACCATCAGGTTCCCGTAGGTCTTGCCGAGACGGATCATCGTGATCGTGGAGAGCATGTTGAGCACGAGCTTCTGGGCCGTGCCCGCCTTGAGGCGGGTGGAGCCGGTGAGAAGCTCGGGGCCGACGACGATCTCGATGCCGTGCTCCGCGGCCGCGGCGAGCGCGCTGTCGGCGTTGCAGGCGAGACCGATGGTCAACGCGCCATGTCTGCGGGCGTGTTGCACGGCGGCGATCGCGTACGGGGTGCGGCCGGAGGCGGAGACCCCGACCACCGTGTCGGCGGCGAGGAGGCGCAATGCGTCGAGGTCGCTGCGGGCGAGCTCCGCGGAGTCCTCGGCGCCCTCGACGGAGGTGACCATGGCGTCGGGGCCGCCCGCGATCAGGCCCACGACCTGCTCGGGGTCGGTGTTGAAGGTCGGCGGACATTCGGAAGCGTCCAGTACGCCGAGCCGGCCGGCGGTCCCGGCCCCGGCGTAGATCAGCCGCCCGCCGCGCGCCATCCGCTCGGCCACGGCGTCGATGGCGGCGGCGATGGAAGGAAGCTGCCGGGCAACGGCTGTCGGGACGGTCGCGTCCTCGCCGTTCATGAGCCGGGCGATGTCGAGAGTGGGCAGTCGGTCGATGTCGGCGAGCTCGGGCCGGAAGGCCTCGGTGGTGAGCGATTCCAACTCGGCGCGGAGATCACGGGGGTTGGATGTTGAGGTCATGAGGGGCGGCTCTTTCAAGTGTGCGGTGCGGTCTCTTACCTGCGATGCCGGTGCGCCAGGGCCTCGTAAGAAGCGGCCAGCGCAGGCGCCGCCGTCTCGTACGTCTTCTGCGCCACCCCCACGAACAGGCAGTCCACGACGAGGAGTTGGCTGGTCCGGGACGACATCGCCGCCGGGCGCAGCTCGCTCTCCCGCGCGGTGGATGTCGTCAGCACATGGTCGGCGTACTGAGCGACCGCCCCGTCCGGCCGCCCGGTGATCGCCACCGTCGTCGCCCCGTGCTCGAAGGCCACCCGCAACGGCTCGATGACATCCCCCGTGGAGCCGGAGTGCGTGATCGCGATGGCGACATCCCCTGCCCGCAACTGCACCGCGTTCGTCACGGCCAGGTGCGGATCGCTGTGCGCCTGGGCTATCAGCCCTATGCGCAACAGCTTCTGTGTGAGGTCCTGGGCGACGAGACCGGACGCCCCGACCCCGTACACATCGATCCGCCGGGCCACGGCCGCCGCGGCCACGGCCGCCCCCAGCTGCACCGTGTCCAGGCCCGCCGCCGTATCGGCCAGCGTCTGCTGCTCGTCGTAGGCGAGTTTCGCGACGACATCGGCGATGGGATCGTCGACCGCGATGTCGGTGGTGATGGCAGGCGCTCGCCCGGACTGCTGCTGCGCCGCCAGCCCCGCGAGGGCGAGGCGCAGATCGCGATATCCCGGATACCCGAGCAGCCGGGCCGTCCGTACGACCGTCGCCTCGCTGGTGCCCGTGAGCTCGGCGAGACCGGTGACCGTGAGGGCCGCGCAGCCGGCCGGGTCGCCCGCGACGGCCTCGGCGACGCGCTGCATGGAGCGGGTCATGGAGGGCGCGAGGGTGCGCACCTTGGCGGCGAGGGCAGCGGGAGCGGGAGGCGCACTCGCCCGGCCTGCCGAGCCGGAGAAAATTTCCTTCACGTTCTGGGTCACCTGTGAAAGATATTTTCGGCTCGGTGTCCCGGTCAAGAGTGCGCACAATGGGGGCATGCACCCCATCAGTCCCTTGGAGCAGGCGCTGCACGCGGCACGCGCCCTCGTGCTCGCCGATCTGGCCGCGGGCGAGGTCGCCGCGGCGGACGTGGTGTCCATGGTCGAGGAGTCCGTCGTACAGCGGCGCTGGTGGGTGGAGCAGTGGCCGGAGGGCGTCGAGTACGTCGCCGGGCTCGTCGCGCAGGACGTCCAGGACGCCCTGCTGGAGACGTACGGCCGCTGGCCCCTGTGCCCGGTCTGCGGCGGGGGCGACCCGCACGCCCTCGACGTCGAGCCGGAGCTCGGCCCCGATCCGCACTGGGTCTGCCACAAGGCGGGCGTGAAGGTCGCGGCGGTGGGGACGCTGGGCTCGGCCAGGGGCGGGTCGGCGCCCTCGTGACCGTGTACATCGACCCGCCGACCTGGCCCGGACACGGGCGCATGTGGTCACACCTCGTCAGCGACGTCTCGTACGACGAACTGCACGTGTTCGCCGAGAAGTTGGGCGTGCCGCCGCGCGCCTTCGAACGGGACCACTACGACATTCCGTCGCATCGGTATGCGGATGCGGTGGCGGCGGGGGCCGTGCAGGTCAGCAGCCGTGAGGTGGTGCAGCTGCTGACCCGGGCCGGGTTGCGGCAGCCGAAGGGGCGGGTTCAGCGGCCCAGTTCGTAGAGGGCGGGCTCAGCGACCCAGTTCGTAGGCGAGCTCCTCCTCGTCCTCGCCCGCCTTTCTGAAGCCCGCGCGGGTGACCACCGCCTGGGAGGGGAGGTTGGCCCGGTCGATCGTCGCGAAGAGGGTGTGGACGTCGGCCCGTGCCAGCGCCCATTCGGAGAGTGCGCGCAGTGCCTCGGTCGCGTAGCCGTTGCCGCGGGCGGCCTCGGTGAGGTCGTAGCCGATCTCGGTGCGGCCCTCCTCGTCGGGGACGCCGTGGAAGCCGATGCCGCCGATCGCGCGGCCGTCCTCGCGGCGTACGAGGGCGAAGACGCCGAACTCCGGGCGGTGCACGCCTCCTTCGTACGCCTTCAGCATGAAGCCCGAGGCCTCCCGGGTGCCCTCGAACGGGCCGCCGTCGAGCCACTCGAAGCCGCCGTCGCCGCCCGCCACCAGGTCGTGTGCGGCCGCGGGCGTGAGGCCCTGCAGGGTGAGGCGGTCGGTCGGGATGACGAGGTTGTTGTTCCAGCGCCACTCGGTGAGGCGGGCGCGGCCGGGGAGTTCGCCGCGGCCGGTGGCCCACAGGAACGTGCGCCAGTGGTCGGGGCCCGGCTGGACGTGCGGGAAGATGCGGGTGAGGACGGACTCGGCCAGTGCGGCGGGGGGTTCGTACTCCAGGCCCAGGCCGCCCGTGATGTCGTAGGTGTGGGCGAGGACCTCGGCGATGCCCATCGCGGCGAAGCCCTCGCGGTTCGCGCTGCGGAACGGGTACGGGTGGAAGCCGCGGGCCTCGCGCGGTGCGGTGCGGACGGCTGCGGCGAGCAGGGCGCCGGTCGTCTCGATGACATGCAGCAGGCCTGTGTTGTCGGTGCCCTCGTCGAGGGTGAGCTCGAAGGGGACGTAGTCGTCCTTCGCGCGTCCTGCCAGGTTGGCGGCGTACGCGATGAGGTCCTCCGCGATGTGGAACGCCGTCACGTGGCAGTTCCAGTCCAGCCCGGCCGCCTTCACCTCCGTCCAGTCCCGGTCCACCGCCGGCCGCAGCGCCGCCACGCAGCCCGCCACGGCCTCTTCCACCTGGTCCCCGCCCCATGCATGCATGGGGCGCAGACTATGCGGCCGGGTCCGTCGGGGGCGACAGCATTTCCAGCTCGGCGCCCAGGTTGTAGCGGGCCGTAGCCTCCCACTTCTCCTGTCCGTACGGCGTCCTGAACAGCCGTGGCAGGTCGAGGAGTTGGCGCAGGATGGCCGCCCTGCCCTCGCGGAAGGCGTCGCTCGGGACGAAGTGGTACTCCTCGCGTACGGCGGCCGTGTAGGCGGCGTACGCGGACGGCGGCGAGGCGAGGATCGCGAGGTCCGCGTCGCACAGGACCTGGCCGTCCAGGTCGTCGTCGGCCGGGTCGTGGGTGACGGTGAGGCGGACCAGGCGGGCCACCTCGGCGGTCTTCGCGGCGGAGACCCCCGCCTCCGGGAGGGCACGCTCGGCGAGGCGGGCCGAACGCTCCTCGTTCTCGGAACGGTCGGGGAAGTAGACCGCGTCGTGGAACCAGGCGGCGAGGCGGACGACGTCCGGGTCGGCCGCGTACTTCTCGAGCACGTCGACGTGGTCGAGGACCGCCGTGAGGTGCGCAAGCGTGTGGTAGTGGCGCTGCGGTTCCTGCCAGCGGGCGAGCAGGTTGTCGGCGTACGGGGCCGGGTCGGGGCCGGTGGAGGAGCCCCGGGCCCCCTCCAGCGTGCGGGTCCAGCGGGTGCGCAGGGCGTCGAGCGGTGCGTGATCGGCCATGTGCGCATTCTCCCGCCGATCAAGGGGTGACCCCTAGCGTGGAGCCCATGACTACTGCCGAGGTACGCGACCCCGAACTGCCCGGACGCCTCCTGACCGTGGAGCGCGACGCCCTGATCCCGATCCTCCGCGCCCGCCCGGACGCGGACTTCACGCTGCCGACCACCGCGTGTCCGGGGTGGACGGTGCGGGATGTTCTCGCGCACTGTTCGTCCGCGCTGCTGCGGGTGGTGGAGAGCCGTTTCGAGGAGGGAGTCTTCTCGCCCGCCGCCAACGACCGGGACATCGCCGAGCGTGCGGAGTGGAGCAATCAGCAGGTCGTGGACGAGCTGGAGCGCGGGATGACCGAGGCGGGCCCGGTGATCGCCAAGGCGGGCGGGGTGCTGGACAGGGTCGCGCTGGGGGAGTGGGTGCACGCGGGCGACGTGCGTGACGTCTGGGGCGAACCGGGCGCATACGCGGGCGCCGGCCTCCCGGACGCCCTCACCCTCCTCGCCCGGATCACCCGGGAGAGGGGCCGCCTGCCGCTGCACGCCGACCTCGACGACATGGACGAGCCGCTGCTGCTGGGGGAGGCGAGCGGGGAGCGGAACCCGGCGCGGTTCATCGGCGACGCGGCAACCCTCGTACGGCTCTACGCGGGCCGTTCGGTGCCGGAGGGCACGTCGTACGAGCTGGTGGGAGCGGAGGCGGCCGAGCTGAACATGTTCGGATGACGGCCTGAACATCTCCTCCGCCCCGGGGGGTGATCTCGCGGTCGTCCACCCCGCCGTCGTACCCTGAGATTGGACTAGACCTGTAGCCGCTCCAGGGAAACACCGACGGAAGGGGTCCTATGAAGGCGCATGCAGTCCTGGAGGTGATCGCACTCGATGTCGAGGACGCGGTCGCCGCCCAGGCCGGAGGCGCGGACCGCCTAGAGCTGGTCACCGACATGGCGGCCGACGGGCTGACCCCGTCGGCCCGCACCTTCGCCGGGATCCGCGCCGCCGTCGACATCGACCTGCGCGTGATGCTGCGGTTGGCGGACGGGTTCGCCGCCGGAGGCGCCGAGGACGTCACGCAGCTGGTCCGGGTCGCACGGGACATGCGGGCCGCCGGGGCCGAGGAGTTCGTGTTCGGGTTTCTCGACACGGACGGATGGGTGGATCTGGCGGTCGTGGAGCGGCTCGTGGGGGAACTGGACGGCTGCCGCTGGACTTTCCACCGGGCGATCGACCGCGCTGCGGACCGGGATGGGCTGCGGAAGCAGTTGGCGGATCTGCCGGGGCTGGACACGTACCTTACGGCCGGGTCGGCGGCGGGGGTGGACGACGGCCTCCCCACGCTGCTCGCCGAGGCGGGACGGCGAGGGGAGCCCGGGTACGAGCCGCAGATCATGGTCGGCGGTGGGCTGCGGCTGGACCATGTGCCGCAGCTCAAGGCCGCCGGGATCGACGCGTTTCACATCGGCGGGGCTGCGAGGCCGGGCGGCTGGGAGGCACCGGTCTCGGCGGAGTCGGTACGGGAGTGGCGGCAGGTCCTGGACGGGCGTTGAGCGGGACTCCCTAGCGGTGCGGGAGTGTGTGGCCCTTCAGAGGCCGCAGGCACAGACCCGTGTCGTCGTCCTTGCTGTACCCCATGTAGGCCACGTAGTCCCCGGACGCGCACGAGTCGTTCGCCGGGGCGTAGACGCGAAGCTCCGCGCTCGGGGAGTCACAGGACTCGGGCCTGAGATCCTGTGCGGGCCAGTCCGTGGCGTTACGCGCGCACGAGCCGACCGTCAGGGTCGGGTAGCCGACGCTGCTGTCGGTGCTGTAGCCGCTGTCGCTGCCGTGACTCGGCCCGACCACCAGGCCGATGATCAGAAGCAGCGGAATCGCGACCATCACGAGGCCGACCAGGCACAGCGGGATCAGCGCCAGTACGCCCGCCGGCCGCCGGAACACCGGTTTGCCCGGATCCAGCGGCGGCCGGAAGCCCGCCGTGGCCGGCTCCGGGATGCGCCGGATGCCGGACAGGGTGCTGAGATTGGCCAACAGCGTGAAGGGCGTGATGAACACCGACAGCGGTCCCCACCAGCCCATCACCATGGTGTCCGCCTGCATGTCCCGGAAGCTCGCCAGCGCGCAGGTACGGCAGAACATCCCCTCCCGCCGCAGGAACCGCATCATCACCACCATGCCCTGGTGACCGCGGACCGTCACCGGCGCGGCGGGCATCGCGCCGCACACCTGGCAGGCCGCCCCCGGCCCGCCCACCGGTCCCCAGGGGCCGCCGCCGTGCTGCTGCGGCCAGGAGGGAGCGGGCGGGTGCGCCCCGGAGGGCTGCGCGTACGGACCTGGGCCCGGCGCCTGCTGATACGGCCCGGAAGGGTGCTGATACGGCCCCGGAATCGGCTGGTAGGCAGGGTGCGGGGGCGGCGGCGTGCTCAACTCGGGCCTTTCCAAGGGGACATGTCAGAACGGAAGAGCACCCTACTCGGCCAGCTGCGGCGGCAGCGGCGCCGCATGCGTCACGATCAGCCCGGACACCGCTCGGGTCAGCGCCACGTACAGGCGGCGCAGGCCGGTCCGTTCGTCCGGCTCGCCGTCCACCACCGCCTGCGGCTCGTCCAGTACCACGTAGTCGTACTCCAGGCCCTTCGCGAGGGACGCCGGGACCAGGGTGAGGCGGGTCTCGGCCGTCGTCTCCTCGCCGGGGGCGAGGTACGGGATCCCGGCCGCTGTGAGCCACTCCGCCAGCTCCGGGATGCGGGCGTCGGCCGCGATCAGGCCGGTCGAGCCCTCGTTCCGGAGCAACTCCTCGCAGGCGGCGATCACTTGGGTGGGGTCGGTGATCTCGCGCAGGGCGAAGAAGCCGGGGTTCTCGCGGACCGAGGCGACCGGGGTGAGGCCGGGGGCGATGTGCGGGAGCAGCCGGGAGGCGTACGTGATGACGTCCGTCGGGACGCGGAAACCGGCGGTCAGTTCCTCGATGACGCCGTCCGCCTTGCCGAGGTGGGACAGGGCCTCGTCCCAACTCCGCGTCGCCCAGGGCGTGGTGCCCTGCGCCAGGTCGCCCAGGACGGTCGCGCTGCCGGTGGTGCAGCGGCGGCCGACCGCGCGGTACTGCATGGGGGAGAGGTCCTGCGCCTCGTCCAGGACGACGTGTCCGAGGGAGTGCGTGCGCTGCACGAGGTCCGTCGCCTCGTCGATCAACACCGCATCCGTGGCGGACCACTTGGCGGACTTCACGCTCCGGGCCGGCTTCGTCCAGAGGATCGTCTTCTGCTCGTCCTCGGTGAGGATTCCGTCCGCGTGTACGGCGAGGAAGTCCGCGTCCGCGAGCAGGCGCAGGACCAGCTTCGCCGGGTCGACCGGCGGCCACATCTGTTTGACGGCGGCCTTCACCGCCGCGTTGCGGGCCACCGCGTCCTGCACCCGGTCGTCCGGCGCCTCCCCCGACCGCTCCATCTGCACCAGCACGGCGTGCGCGATGCGCTGCGGAAGGGCCTCGCGGGCGGCGCCGTAGCGGATGCCGCGGTCAAGCAACTCCCGGACGATGTCCTCGAGTTCGTACGCCGGGACACGCCAGCGGCGTGAGCCGCGCACGACGACGACCGGTTCGGTCGGCATGGTGACGTGGGAGTGGACGGCCCGCCGCAGCACCTCCGCCATCCTCGCGTCGCCCTTGATGACCGCGGCCGCCGCGTCGTCGGCGCCCCTGATCTCGAGGCCTCCTGCCACGAGGTCGTCCACGGTGGCCTGCTGGACCGTCAACTCGCCCAGCGCGGGCAGGACTTGCTCGATGTAGTGCAGGAAGGACTTGTTCGGCCCGATGACGAGCGTGCCGGTGCGGGCGAGACGGTCGCGGTGGGCGTAGAGCAGATACGCGACCCGGTGCAGGCCGACGGCCGTCTTCCCGGTCCCCGGCCCTCCCTGCACGCACACCGTCCCGCCCAGCCCGCTCCGCACGATCTCGTCCTGCTCGGGCTGGATGGTCGCGACGATGTCCCGCATCGGGCCGACGCGCGGGCGCTCGATCTCCTGCTGGAGCAGTTTGCTGGTGCGGGCCGCCTCGGCAGGGTCGGAGAGGTGCTCGTCCTCGTACGCCGTGATGTCGCCGCGGGTGTACCCGAAGCGGCGGCGCAGCGCGATGTCCAGCGGGTCCTTCTTGGACGCCCGGTAGAACGGCTGCGAGACCGGCGCCCGCCAGTCGATGACCATCGGATCGCCGTCGTGGTCGTGGACGTGCCGGCGCCCGATGTAGAAGCGCTCGCCCTCCGCGCCCTCGGCCCGGTCGGCGCCGGGGGAGTGCAGATAGTCGAGGCGGCCGAAGAACAGCGGGGTGTCGCTCAGGTCGGCCAGCGCCTTGATCCGCTCGTCGATCTGGCGGGCCAGGACCTCGGCGTTGACCCAGTTCGCGGTGACATCGCGGATGTCGAGCGACTCGACGTCCTCGCGCATCGCGCGCAGGGCGGCGCGTGAGTCGGCGAGATGGGAGCGCTCACGGGAGAGGGGGTCGTCGTCGACGGGCGTGGACAAGGGGGTGCCTCCGAAGGACCTGCGGGCTGAAGTCTGCGATGTGCCGTCCGGTTTCCGTCCGGGCGGCGGCGCTCCATGGAGGGAGGCGGGCAAGAGCGGAGATTCTAGGTGAACGGGGGAGACGGGGGCCAACGGTTTTCCATCCCCCATCGCCCCGGGGGTCCCCTAGGGGATTTCCCCGTAGTACCAGGGAGGGATGGCCGCGCCCGAAGTCGTACGCGGCGACGACTCAGGTTCGGCCCGCGGGCCGATGCTCTCCTTATGCCTGGCGATCCACCATGGATACATGAGCGCAGCAACCATCACCCCAGGCCCCGGCAGGCCGGGCCCGCCCGGCGCCACCCCAGTCCTCGGCAGTCACCGCCACCGCCTCGGCGACGCCCTGCGCGCCGTGAAGGTGTTCGTGGGCGCCGCGTTCGACGTGGTCATCCTCGGTGAGTACGGCGAGGAAGCGGGCGTACGCCGTAAGTGACGTACCGCACCCCGTCCGGTCAGCCCCCCGCCAGGATCTCGTCCGCGTCCACGATCCGGTACGCGTACCCCTGCTCCGCCAGGAACCGCTGGCGATGTGCGGCGAAGTCCTGGTCGATCGTGTCCCGGGCGACGACGGAGTAGAAGTGGGCCTGGTGCCCGTCGGCCTTGGGCCGCAGCACCCGCCCCAGCCGCTGGGCCTCCTCCTGCCGTGACCCGAACGTGCCCGACACCTGGACGGCGACGGTCGCCTCCGGCAGGTCGATGGAGAAGTTCGCGACCTTGGACACCACCAGCACGCTGATCTCGCCCTCCCGGAAGGCGTCGAAGAGCTTCTCGCGCTGGGCGTTGGAGGTCTCGCCCTTGATGACGGGCGCGTTCAAGTGCTCGCCCAGCTCGTCGAGTTGGTCGATGTACTGCCCGATGACGAGGATCTGCTGCCCGGCGAACCGCCGCACGATCGCCTCGGTCACCTTCCGCTTCGTCTCCGTGGTCGCGCAGTAGCGGTACTTCTCCTCCTGCTCGGCGGTGGCGTAGGCGAGCCGCTCGGAGTCGGTGAGATTGACCCGGACCTCCACGCAGTCGGCGGGCGCGATGTACCCCTGCGCCTCGATCTCCTTCCACGGCGCGTCGAACCGCTTGGGCCCGATGAGCGAGAAGACGTCGGACTCGCGCCCGTCCTCCCGCACCAGGGTCGCGGTCAGACCCAGCCGCCGCCGCGCCTGCAGGTCCGCCGTGAACTTGAAGACCGGCGCGGGCAGCAGATGCACCTCGTCGTAGACGATCAGCCCCCAGTCGCGGGAGTCGAAGAGCTCGAGATGCGGATAGATGCCCTTCCGCTTGGTGGTCAGCACCTGGTACGTGGCGATGGTGACCGGCCGGATCTCCTTGCGCGTACCGCTGTACTCACCGATCTCGTCCTCGGTCAGCGAGGTCCGCTTCACCAGCTCGTGCTTCCACTGCCGCGCCGAGACGGTGTTGGTGACGAGGATGAGGGTGGTCGACTTGGCCTGGGCCATGGACCCGGCGCCGACCAGCGTCTTCCCGGCCCCGCAAGGCAGCACGACGACCCCGCTCCCGCCGTGCCAGAAGTTCTCCACGGCTTGCTTCTGGTACGGCCGCAGTGCCCACCCGTCCTCGTCGAGCTCGATCGGATGCGCCTCGCCGTCGACGTACCCCGCGAGGTCCTCGGCGGGCCAGCCCAGCTTCAGCAGCGTCTGCTTGATCTGCCCGCGCTCGGACGGATGCACCGCGACGGTGTCCGGGTCGATCCGCGCCCCGACCAGCGGAGCGACCCGCTTCGACCGCAGGATCTCCTCCAGCACCGGCCGGTCGGTGGTCGTGAGGACCAGGCCGTGCGTGGGGTGCTTGCTGAGGGTCAGCCGCCCGTACCGGTCCATGGTGTCGGCGACGTCGACGAGCAGCGCGTGCGGCACGGGGTACCGGCTGTACTTCACCAGTGCGTCCACGACCTGCTCGGCGTCGTGCCCGGCCGCCCGCGCGTTCCACAGCCCCAGCGGCGTCACCCGGTACGTGTGGATGTGCTCGGGCGCCCGCTCCAGCTCCGCGAACGCCGCGATGGCCCGACGGCACTCGTCGGCCTGCTCGTGGTCGACTTCGAGGAGCAGGGTCTTGTCGGACTGGACGATGAGTGGACCATTCACGCGGGGCACCCTTTCCCTAGGCCAGAGGTCTCGGCCAAACGTCCAGTGTGCCGCATACGGGGACGATCACGGCCGGTCGTGAACCAGTCGTGACCGGTCCTGATCAGTCTTCCGCGAGTTCCGCCACGCCCGTGACCCGGTGCAGCGGATACGTCCGCACCTCGTCCGCCGTATGGTCGTACGCCGTCACGAAGCCGCCCTCGACGCGGATCGGGGCGATGACGCGCTGGCTGGCGGCGCCCTCGGCGTTGACGTAGCCGATCCACAGGGCCTCGCCGGTGAGGACGGCGGCCTGCATGGTGGCGAGGGTCTCGGCGGAGCTGGTGCGCGGGAGGGCGCCGCTCGCCGAAGGGGGCTGCTTGCGCGGGGTCGTGGAGGCCAGGTCGCCGGCCCGGATCGCGCGGATCGCCGCGGCCAGGAGCGTGCTGTCCGGGGTCGGCGGGCCGTCCGGGACCGGCTCGGGGGCGGTGCGGTGCGGGGTGCGGTGGGCGTCGGCGCGGGTGATCAGGACGTCGCCCTCCGCCGACTCCGCGGCCGGTGCGAAGCCCATCGCGCGCAGGCCGTCGAGGAGGGCCGCCGGGTCGGCCTGGGTGGCGAGAACGGTGGGGGCCAGGCGGCGCAGGCGCAGGGCCGCGGCGCGCTTGTCGGCCATGATCTCGTTCAGCAGTGCGTCGTCGTCGCAGCGGACGTACGCCGAGGCCGCGCCCACCCGGAGGTGCCCGTGCTTGCGGGCCACGTCGTCGATCAGGTACGTCAGCGGCTGCGGGACGGGCGTGCGCGAGTGCGCGGTCAGGAAGGCGTGCAGGTCGGTGGCGGTGCGGCCAGCGTCCAGAGCGCGCCGTACCGAACCCGGAGTGAAGCGGTAGACCGTCGCCCCGCCCTTCGACTCCACGTCCGCCAGCACGTCCAGCATGTCGGCCAGCGGGCGCTTCAACGGGCCCGGGGCGACCGCCGTCAGGTCCGCCTGGAGCAGGACGTGGTCCAGGGGTTCGGGCAGGAGAGGGGCGAGGAGACGGCCGGCCGCGGCGGAGGCAGTGGCCTGTTCGGTGGGTGAGAGGGGCTCCAGGGAGACCGGCATGTGGTGGACGGGGAGCTTGTCGCCGGGGCCCTCCTGTGCGGGATCGGCCGTCTTCGGTGCGGGCGCGGGCGCCCCGAGCAGCGCCCTGCCGTGCGCCGACAGCGCGCCCCGCCCCGTCACGCCCAGCATCTCCGCCTCCGACAGCGCCCAGGTGGCGAGCCGTCCGCGCAGGTCGTCGTTCTGCTGGGGGCCGCGCAGGGGCCGTTCCCAGCGCAGCCGGGCGAGGACCGACTGCGCGGACGGGGAGGCACCCTCCGGCAGCCCGGCCAGCAGGCTCAGCACCCGGTGCCGTACCTCCGGGGCGGCGGAGCGGTCGAGTCCCGGTCCCAGCGCCGACAACGTGCGTTCCTTCGCGTCCCGCCCGCCGACGACCCCGGCCGTCCGCGTCGCCGTCAGCCACGCCTGAGCCAGCTGCGCCCAGCGTTCGGCGGCCGGCAGCTCCAGCCACTCGTCGTAGGCCGGGGTCGCCGCATACCGCTCGTCGGCCTCCCCGTCGGACGCCAGCAGCCCGGCCGTGTAGGCGAGCTCGACCCAGAAGGCGGCGACGGGTTCGGACACGTCGAGTGCGACGGCGGTGCGCTTGAGGTCGCGCACGCTCAGGCCGCCCGCCCGCAGCACCGTGGGCCCGCCCTCGTCCCAGTCCTTCAGCAGCTCCTCCACCGTCGCCAGCGCGGTGTACGCCTGCCCGGCCGCCGTCGCGTCCACAACCTGTGGACGGTGCGTGGCCGTCGCCTCCAGGGCGGGCGGCAGCGGCTCGGCGGCGCGATGCGCACGGCCGCCGCGCAGGTGCAGGGCCACTTCACGGGGGAGTACGACCGTCCCGGGCGCCGTCGGCAGCAGCAGCCCCCGGTCCAGCAGCCAGCGCAGGCGCGCGGCCGGATCGGCGGTGACCTGCCCGTACGGCGGCCCCCACACCAGCCGGTCCAGCACCTCCCGCGACTCGGGGGACGCCTCGGCCAGCAGCGCCGCCATGCGGGCGCGGTCGCCGTACAGGGCTGTCAGCGAGGCCACGGCGGAGACGGAGTCGTGCGTCGAGGGCAGCCCGACCGCGGTGACGATCTCCTGGATCCGCCCCGGCGACATGCCCGCCGCCGCCTCCTGCACCGTCGGCCCGAGGCCTGTCGGCGACGGATGCTGCGGCGACGGCGCGAGCAGCTCACGGGCCGTCCGCACCAGCCGCAGCCGGTCGTCGCCGCCCCACACCAGGGCCTGCCCACGCAGGGTGCCGAGGGCACGGGGGAGCGCCGCGGCGACCGCCGGGTCGCCCCCGTCACCGCTCATCAGCCCGGACAGCTCCTCGTACCCGGCCGGATCAGCGGCCACCGCCAGCGCCTCGGCCGTCTGCAGCGCGAAACGGTCCAGCCGCTCCAGCGCCCGTACGACGGACGCGCGCGTGCCGGCCCGGGTCGCCAGCTGGGTGAGGTCGGTGGGGACGGGCGTGATGAGGTCGGGGCGGGCGCGCAGCAGCTCCGCGAGGGATGCGTCGTCCCTGACGCGCAGCGCCTCAGCGAGGGAGCGTGGCGGATTGGCCGGGGTGCTCATCTGACTCACGGTAGCGGGTGGGCTCGCGTCCCTGGGGGCTCTGCCCCCAGACCCCCGATCGGCCCGAGGGGCCTCGTCCTCAAACGCCGGACGGGCTGATTTGGCTAACGGGGCGTTTCCCAGTTGGCCTGCGGATGAACTTCATCCGGAGGTCTGCGACAACCCTGGCAGCACTCGGCACGCACTCGTCACCCTGGGCTCCCTGCCAACTACGCCATTCAACAGGGCAGTTCAACAACGGGGAGCCGACGGTGGGGATCTTCGGCGTGGAGTTCGACTTCAACAACATCGTCGCGATGGTCAGCGTCGCGATCCCGGTGCTGGCGTTCGTGTGGGAGTTCGTCGTCATCCGCCGCAAGCGGCTCGGCTACCGCCTCCAGATGGACACGCTCGCCACGGACACCGCGCACGCCCCGAGCGCCGACGTCCTGGCGCGCATGCACGACGACGGCAGGCCGCTGACGGAGCCCTCGTTCGTCCTGGTGCGGATCGAGAACGCCGGCTGGCGGGAGATCGTCGCCGGGGACTACCTGACCCCGCCCGACGACCGGACCGGTATACGTGTCCTGTTCCGGGACCGCAGGGTCGTCGGCATGGCGGTCACCGAACTCAGCCAGCCCGCGCTGCGCCACTTCTTCGTCAGCACCCGCCAGGGCGTCACGCAGGAGACCGACGGCTTCGGCATCGACGAGCAGGACGGCTCCGGCCTCATCAGGCTGCCCAAGGTGACACTGAACCCCGGCGCCCACTACAAGGTGCTGGCGGTCCTGGAGCGCCGGTCCGGGAGCCCGGGCGCCGCCTTTCCCGAACCGGAGTTCCAGGCCGAGGTGACCGGCGGCACCAGCCGTTCCTTCGCCTGGGTCCGCTGGCTCGCCCGGCTCAAGCTGGCCCACACCGAGAGCCACACCTTCGCCTCCAGACCGGCGAAGGTCGGCCTGGTCCTGCTGGCGACGGCCGTCCTCCTGCAGGCGGGCCTGACCCTGTTCTGGCCCACCAAACCCGCCCCGCTCGACTGCGTCGGCGGCACCCTGCACATACAGGGCTCCACGGCCTTCGCGCCCGCGGTGCAGGCGGCCGCCAAGGAGTACGCGAAGCTCTGCGAGGCCAAGGGAGCGAAGATCGCCGCCGACGACGGCGCGTTCCAGGGCAGCGGGGAAGGCATCGCCGCGCTGGAGCGGACCGGCACGGCCGCCGGCCTCAAGGGCACCGAGGGGCTCGCCGACCGCATCGCCTTCACCGACGGACCGGCCGACGAGGGCCACCCCGAGATCCTGCCCCGGCCGGTCTCCTACGCCCTGTTCACCCTCGTCGTGAACAAGGACGCGAAGGTCCGCAACCTCTCCCTCGCGCAGATCCGCGCCATCTACGCCAGGAAGATCACCAACTGGTCCGAGGTGGGCGGCGCGAAGATTCCCGTCCACCTCGTCGACCGCCACCGCGACTCCGGCACCCGCAACGCGCTCGAGAAGCGCGTCCTCAAGGGCAGGTCCGTCCCGGAGGCCGACGTCAACGACTGCGCCCAACTCGCCCACGGCAAGCCCGGTGTCTGCGAGGTCGACAGCACCGACACCCTCCTGGACCGGACCGCCACACTGCCCGGCGCCCTCGGCTACAGCGAGGCGAGCAGCGTCACCTCCGGCGACCTCGTCAAGCTCCGCATCGACGACATGCCGCCCACGCTCGACGGCGTCGAGAACGGCACCTACCCGTACTGGCAGACCGAGTACGCCTACACCTACGGCGAACCGCCCGCCGACTCCATCGCCGCGGCCTTCCTGCGCTACGTCACCGACCAGGGCGGCAAGGACATCCTGCGCGAGTACGGCAACCGCCCCTGCTCGGAGACCGAATACCCGCTGGTGTGCCGACCGACCTGACCCACGGCCTGCGCTACCGTCGTCACCACGGGAATCCGAGGAAACCGGGGAATCCAACGCACCCGCCCCAAAGGGGACTTCGTGGGTATCGAGAGCGACAAGGTCGTCTACGAGTATCTGAGCCGCGTCGGCGACGTGGCGCAGCAGCGGCAGCTGCCGTCGGCCGCACGCATGCGCCTGGTGTCGGAGCTGCGGGGCGAGATCGACCGGCGCCGGGCGAAGGCGACCGTCGACAGCCCCGCCGCGGTCCGCCGCATCCTCTCCCGGCTCGGCACCCCCGACGAGGTCGTCGCGGCCGCCGGGAGTGCCCCCTCCGGGGGAGGCACCGCCGCCGCGCCGCAGGTGCCCCCCGCCCATGTGCCGGTACAGCGGGACGACGAGCCGGAGGACAGCAGGCGGCTGCCGAAGAGCCTGCGCCGGGTGGTACCGCGCCCACGCCCCGCCCAGCCCGCCCGGCCCGAGAGGCCCGCCCCCTCCCCACCGCACATGGCGAGCGCCGAGGAACTCGGCAACAGCGCGACCCAGCCCGACTGGTGGCGGGTCGACAGCACCCCCTTCGGCGAAAGCGTCCCGGGATTCACCGGCGGCGTGGAGATCCCGGACCTGCTCAAGCCGCCGCGCCCGATGGAGCCGGAGAAGGACCAGGAGCAGCCACCGGCCATCGAGAAGGCCGCGGCAGCCGAGGAGGAGGCCGTACCCGAGGCCCCCGCCGGGCGTCGCCGCCTCGCCCTCCCCACCGGAGGCTGGAGCAACCCGCTCCTCCTGATCGCCGCCGGACTGCTCGTCGTCGGCGCGATCCTCGGGAACTGGTTCGCCCTGCTGCTCGGCTGGCTCATCGCCTACGCCTCCCGCCGGCTGACCCCGAACGAGTCGAAGTGGGCGGTCATCGGCATGCCGAGCCTCGCGATCACAGGCGGGCTCGTCTGGCTGTGGGGCAGGAACGACGGCCGCTGGGGCACCCCCATAGCCCAGGGCCACATGAACGAAGCGATCGCCCAGACTTGGCCGTGGGTAGTACGGGGCGCGGCGCTGGCATCGGCCCTTTTCATCGCCTGGCGCTCACAGAAGCGCCCCTAAAGGGGCGCGGGGAACGGCGCGACAAGCCCCCACAAACCCGCAGCCGCCACACAACACTTTGGATCGAGCTACTGGGCACAATGGCCCATATGGCCTACACAACCCCGCCCCCGCCCACCGTCGGCTTCGACCTGGACATGACCCTCATCGATTCCCGCCCAGGCATCCATGCCTGCTACGTCGCACTGTCCGAGCGGACGGGGACGTACATCGACGCCGACCTGGCGATCACCCGGCTGGGGCCACCCCTCGCCGAGGAGCTGATCAACTGGTTCCCGCAGGAGCGGCTCGCGGAGATGGCCGACCTGTACCGGTCGATGTACCCGACGATCGCCATCGCCGCGACGCCCGCGATGCCCGGCGCCCGGGAGGCCGTCGACGCTGTGCAGGCGGCGGGCGGACGCGCGATCGTAGTGACCGCCAAGTACGAGCCGAACGCCAAGCTGCACCTGGAACACCTCGGCATCCAGCCCGACGAGGTCGTCGGCGACCTGTGGGCCGAGCAGAAGGCGGAGGCTTTGCGCGAGCACGGGGCCGGGATCTACGTCGGCGACCACATCGGCGACGTACGCGGCGCACGCAAGGCCGACGCACTGTCCGTCGCCGTGGCGACCGGTCCGTGCAGCGCCGATGAGCTGAGCACGGCCGGCGCGGACGTCGTGCTCGGGGACCTCACCGAGTTCCCCGGCTGGCTGGCGGACTACCGCCCGGCACGCGCCTGACGGCGGCCCGCCGCAATCGACTGCAGCACGCCGGCTCCCGCGATGAGGAAGCCGACCCCCATGAGCATGCACAGTCCGAACATGTACGTCGGAAATGGCTTCGCGTGGAGGAACAGCGGAGCCACTGTGACGAGTGTGGCCAGGGCACCGAGGAAGAACACGATGGCACCGGCACGGATCAGTCGGTCACCGGGCTCGGCGGAATTCGTTTGGGTTTTGTCACGCACCGGACCAGGGTAGTTCCCAGCCCGAAGGAACAACCCGGCGACGTCTTGTCACCGGCCTGAAGACCATTAGCCTTGGTACCGGCGGGTCCGCGACGACCCGCCCAAGTGCTATCAAGAGCCGTTTCCGAAGCAGTTTTCCGACGAGTACGAGGACGAGGACAGACGTGCCTACCGGCAAGGTCAAGTGGTTCAACAGCGAGAAGGGCTTCGGCTTTCTCTCCCGTGACGACGGCGGCGACGTCTTCGTCCATTCCTCGGTCCTCCCCGCCGGAGTCGAGAGCCTCAAGCCGGGACAGCGAGTGGAGTTCGGTGTGGTCGCCGGCCAGCGCGGCGACCAGGCACTTTCGGTCACCGTCCTGGACCCGACCCCCTCGGTGGCGGCCGCCACCCGCAAGAAGCCGGACGAACTGGCCTCCATCGTCCAGGATCTGACGACCCTCCTGGAGAACATCACGCCGATGCTCGAGAAGGGCCGCTACCCCGACAAGGCCTCCGGCAAGAAGATCGCGGGCCTGCTGCGCGCGGTCGCCGACCAGCTGGACGTGTAACCCCGATCAACCCCCGTGACCACTACGGGAATTCGAGCGCATCCGGGCCGAGGGGCGGCACCAGCCCCTCGGCCGCCGCACGTGTGAGCAGTCCCCGTACCGCCGCGTAGCCGTCCACCCCGAGGTCGTGGGTGAACTCGTTGACGTACAGCCCGATGTGCTGGTCGGCGACGGCCGGGTCCATCTCCTGGGCGTGCTCCATGACGTACGGGCGGGAGGCCTCGGGCTCGTCCCAGGCGGCGCGTACGGACGACCGGATCGACTCGGCGAGCCCCGTCAGCACCTCCGCTCCCAGCGACCGCTTCGCGATGATCGCGCCCAGTGGGATCGGCAGCCCGGTCGTGTCCTCCCAGTGCTCGCCCATGTCCGCGAGCTTGTGCAGCCCGTAGTTCTGGTACGTGAAGCGCGCCTCGTGGATGACGAGCCCCGCGTCGACCTTCCCGTCCCGCACGGCGGGCATGATCTCGTGGAACGGCATGACCACGATCTCGCCGACCCCGCCGGGCACGGTATCCGCCGCCCACAGCCGGAACAGCAGATACGCCGTCGACCTCTCGCTCGGCACGGCGACGGTGCGACCCGTCAGATCTCCGGCTTCCCGGGTCAGCACCAGCGGCCCGCAGCCCCGGCCCAGCGCGCCCCCGCACGGCAGCAGCGCGTACTGGTCGAGGACGTACGGCAGCACGGCGTACGACACCTTCAGCACGTCGAACTCGCCGCGCTCGGCCATGCCGTTGGTGATGTCGATGTCCGCGAAGGTCACGTCCAGCGCGGGCGCGCCGGGTACGCGGCCGTGGGCGAGGGCGTCGAAGACGAAGGTGTCGTTCGGGCAGGGCGAGTACGCGATCTGCAGAGGCTGCTCACTGGTCATACGGTTTCCAACTCTCCAGGACGGGCGCGAGCTTCCCGAAGGCCTCCGTCAGCGCCGTGAGGGCCTCGCCGATGCGCCAGGCGGCGCGGTCGCGCGGGCCGACGGGGTTGGAGACCGCGCGTATCTCCAGCACCGGCACGCCGTGCGCGGCGGCCGCCTCGGCCACACCGAAACCCTCCATGGCCTCGGCAAGGGCGCGGGGGTGGCGGCCGCGCAGGGCGGCGGCGCGCTCGGCGGTGCCGGTCACGGTGGAGACGGTGAGTACGGTCCCGGCGCGGGCCCCGGTCGCGGCCGCGAGGTCTCGTACGAGTGCTTCCGGCGGACGGTGGGTGACGGTCCCGAAGCCGAGGTCCGTCACGGGGACGAATCCGTCGGGCGTCTGTGCGCCCAGGTCGGCCGCGGTGATCTCGTCGGCGATCACGAGCGAGCCGACGGGAGCCTCGGGCTGGAAGCCGCCGGCGATTCCGGCGGAGACGACGAGGTGGTAGGGGGTGCCGCCGAGGGCGGCGGTGGTGAGGGCGGTCGCGGTGGAGGCGGCGGCGAGGGCGGGCCCCACACCGGCGGCGATCACCAGGCGACCGTTTCCCGTGAACGCCCGGGCCACCGCGTCCCGTTCGGCGGGAACCGCGGTGGCCACGAGGACACGTACCGAAGACACGTCAGAGGCCGAGGGCGGGGTCAGTCGTTCTTCTCGAGCTTGAAGGACCACAGGCCGGTGACCGTGCTGCTGCTCTTCTTGCCGTCGGCCGCCTTGATGGTGACCAGGGTGGACTTGCCCTGGGCGCCGTACTGGGCGTTGAAGAAGACGCTGCCTGGGATGGTCCGGTAGGTCTTGTCGCTGTCCTCGGTCAGGGGCTGACCGTTCATCAGGATCGTCCACCGCTTGTCGGCGATCTTGGGGTCGACGCCGAAGCGGACGGTCTCGTCGGGGTCGACCTTGATGGACTTGATGTCCTTGGCCTTCAGGCACTTCGCCAGGTCCGCGGTCTGCAGGGACTTGCCCTCGCCGCCGCAGGTGGCCTCCGAGCTGACGGAGGAGCGGCCGACCGTGATCGTGGACAGCGGCGTCGGCTTGTCGCACGCCGACAGGACGAGCAGTCCGGCGGAAACGGCGCCGGCGGCGGCGACGGCGCGGCGGCGTCGCACAGCGGATTGCATCGAGGTCATGGGCGAAGGCTATAGGGCCCGTCCGACGCTCTCTTTACGTGGGGTGCGGCGTGCCCGTGTGTTACGCCACGCGAGGCTTCGGCGCGCCCCCGTGCCGGGCCGAGCCGAGCAGGCCGCGGACGGTGGTGACCCAGCCCAGGGCGATCACCGCGGCGGCCAGCGACAGGCCTGCCGGGCCGTTGAGCGGCATCACGATGCCGATCGCGCCGCCCAGCACCCAGGCCATCTGCAGCATGGTCTCGGAGCGCGCGAACGCCGACGGGCGCACCGTCTCGGGCACATCCCGCTGGATCAGCGCGTCCAGGGCCAGCTTGGCGAGGGCCTGCGAGAACCCGGCGAACGCGGCGAGGCACGCCACCAGGAACGCGCCGAAGAAGATCGCGGCCGTGATCGCCACGCCGAGCACGATCGGCAGGACCGTCACGACGATGATCTCCGGCGCCCGCTGCCGCAGCCACGCCCCGACCGCCGTACCGAGCGCGTTGCCCACGCCCGCCGAGACGGCCACCAGGCCCAGCGACACCGCCGCGCTCTCGCCGGTCAGCGGATGCTCGCGCAGCAGGAAGGCGAGGAAGAAGGTCAGGAACCCGGACAGCCAGCGCAGGGCCGCGTTGGCGCCGAGCGCGTGGGTGACCGCGATGCCGACGGTTCTGAGGCCCGGACGCTTGACCGGCTTGAGGTGCGGCCCGTGCAGATGCTCCGCGTCCGCCGCGAGCAGCGCCGTGTCCTCGCCCTTGGCCGAGTCGACCTTCGGCGCCAGGGTGAAGGACAGGAACATGCCCCAGATGTAGATCAGGAACGCGCCGTAGAGCGGCCAGCGCGGACCGATGGCGTGCAGCCCGGCTCCGACGGGAGCCGCCACACCGGTGGCGAGGAGACCGCCGAGGGTGACCCGGGAGTTGGCCTTCACCAGGGAGAAATTGGGTGGCAGCAGCCGGGGCACGACCGCACTTCGCACCACCCCGTACGCCTTCGACGCGACCAGCACGCCCAGCGCGGCCGGATACAGCTCCAGGCTGCCGCTGGAGACGGCCCCGGCGATGATCAGCGCCAGCAGTGCCCGGGCGAGCATCGAGCCCGCCATCGCGGCGCGGCGGCCGTGCGGGAGCCGGTCGAGGAGCGGGCCGATCACGGGGGCGAGGACGGTGAAGGGCGCCATGGTGATGGCGAGGTAGAGCGCGACGCGCCCGCGCGCCTCGTCGGTCGGTACGGAGAAGAAGACGGTGGAGGCGAGGGCGACAGTGATCATCACATCGCCCGCGCCGTTCACCGCGTGCAGTTCGATCAGCTTGCCGAGGCCCGACTCGCCCGCGCCGTGCGCATGCGTGGCCTTCCGGATCCCACGGGCGGTTCCGGTCACCGGGAAGTGCAGCGCACGGCCGACCGCACGGACGGACCCGC
The DNA here is from genome assembly GCF_042895385.1 of Streptomyces sp. NPDC001401. Lineage (NCBI taxonomy): Bacteria > Bacillati > Actinomycetota > Actinomycetes > Kitasatosporales > Streptomycetaceae > Streptomyces > Streptomyces sp. NPDC001401. The sequence continues at coordinate 528,658 of NZ_JBIAWI010000005.1, read as the reverse complement.
CGAACCGGCCCGAACCGCCACCACGACTGCTGCCCTTGATCCCACCGACCCCGGTGGCTCCTTGGGGCGTCCTTGCGGCTGCCACTCCGTCATAGTGCCCCGAGAAACCTGTGTGTAGTGCGGTTACCGCGCGTATGGGCGCGTAGTTCGCATGCATTTCCCAGGTGCATGCCAGATAGTTGCCAGGCCCGCAGGGGGAAACCTCCCGTCGGTGTAGGCCGAGCGGTCGGGAGAAGGTAGCGTGCGTAGCGCGTCGTGGCGAACGTTCTCGGCCGCGCGCCTCTCAAACATCCCGCAGAATGGATGCATGAGGTGCGCCCGAGTGCGATCGGGCGCGGACGTCGACGCGGTCCTTCGGTCCGCTCCGTCCGCTCCCACCGCCTTCAGGCCGGCGCACCCGAGTGACGGCGTAGGAGAGAAGCGATACCTGTGAGCGCAGCGACAACGCGAAGCCGCACCCCCGACCGCTTGTGCGCCGAGGCCGTCGACCTCGCCCGCGCCGCCGCCGAGGAGGCTGCCGCGCCAGGGGTGGTCGGCGAGCACGTGGGGCTGGAGTCCGAGGGCGACCGCGTTGTCACGCACTTCTTCGAGTGCAAGGAACTCGGGTACCGCGGCTGGCGCTGGGCCGTGACGGTCGCCCGCGCCTCCCGCGCCAAGTTCGTCACGCTGGACGAGGTCGTCCTGCTGCCCGGCCCGGACGCGCTGCTCGCCCCGGAGTGGGTGCCGTGGAGCGAGCGCCTGCGCCCCGGCGACATGGGCCCCGGCGACCTGCTGCCGACGGACGCCGAGGACCTCCGCCTGGAGCCCGGCTACTCCGGCGAGGACGAGCCGGGGCCGGACTCGCCGGTCTCCGAGGAGATGGCGGAACTGGTGGAGGCGGAGGACGCGGAGGTCACGGGGGGCGCCCCCGCGAACCTTCCCGTCGCCCCGACCCGCGGCTCCATCGCGTCGGTCGCCGAGGAACTGGGCATGCGCCGCGCCCGCGTCCTGTCCCGCTACGGCCTGCACGTCGCCGCGGACCGCTGGGAGGAGTCGTACGGCTCCAAGACCCCGATGGCCCAGGCGGCCCCCGCATCCTGCGTGAGCTGTGGCTTCCTGCAGCCGATCGGCGGCTCCCTGGGCCAGGCCTTCGGCGTCTGCGCGAACGAGTTCTCCCCGGCCGACGGCCGTGTGGTGTCCCTGTCGTACGGCTGCGGGGGCCACTCCGAGGCCGCGGTCATGCCCAAGCCGCCCCAGCCGGCTCCACCGGTGATCGACGAGACCCGGGTGGACCCCTTCCCGCTGCGTCCGGCGGCGGACTCGGGGTCCGTCCCGGTTGTCTCCGACGGTGAAGCGGCGGACCTGGGGCACTCGTAAGTCTGCGGGTGCGTGGGGGTACGCGTCCCTGGGGGCTCCGCCCCCAGACCCCCGTCGGCCCTGAAGGGCCTCGTCCTCAAACGCCGGACGGGCTGAAAGATCAAACCCCACCCGGCGAAAATCAGCCCCTCCGGCGTTTGAGGAGCGGGGGTCCGGGGGCTGGCCCCCGGAAGCGGGGTCGAAGGGGCAGCGCCCCTGGGGACGGGACGGGTAGGGGCGGCGGGGGCGAAGAACATCTCGCGGTACCTTCAACCTCACGCCGATGAGGGCCGATGAGGAGAGCCAACGTGAGCAAGTTCGTGCGGCCTGCAGCCGAGGGCGCGGACCCCTTCGGGACCGCCCGCCTCAGGCGAGGCGTACTCGACGCCTGGGCCACCAGCCCCGCCCGCTTCCGCGAGGACGCCAACGCCGAGGAGGACCTCGTCCTCGGCGGCTACCGCGACCGCCTCGTCGTCGAGCTCGCCCAGAACGCCGCCGACGCCGCAGCCCGCGCCGGCACCCCCGGCCGCCTCCGCCTCACCCTCCGCGACGGCGTCCTGGTCGCCGCCAACACCGGCGCCCCCCTGGACGCGACGGGCGTCGAGTCGCTGTCCACCCTCCGCGCCTCCGCCAAGCGGGACGCCCACGACACGGCGGTCGGCCGCTTCGGCGTCGGCTTCGCCGCCGTACTCGCCGTCACCGACGAGCCCGCGCTGGTCGGCCGCCACGGCGGCGTCCGCTGGTCCCTCGCCGAGGCCCGGGAGCTGGCCGCCGACACGGCACGGCACAGCCCGGGACTGGGGGACGAGATCCGCCGGCGCGACGGGCATGTCCCGCTCCTCCGGCTCCCCTTCGCCGCCGAGGGCACCGCCCCCGACCCGTACGACACCGCCGTCATCCTCCCGCTGCGCGACACGGCCGCCACCGACCTCGCCGAACGCCTCCTGGGCGCCGTCGACGACGCCCTCCTCCTCGCCCTGCCGGGTCTGGAGGAAGTGCTGATCGAGATCGGCGACGAGACCCCCCGCACGCTGCGCCGCACCGCCGACGGTCCCTTCACGGTCGTAGAGGACTCCGACCGCGGCACCACCCGCTGGCGTGCCGTCTCCGCGCACGGCACCCTCACCCCGGACCTGCTCGCCGACCGGCCCGTGGAGGAGCGGCTGCGCCCCCACTGGTCCGCCACCTGGGCCGTCCCGGTCGACGCCGACGGCAGCCCGGCCCGCCCCCGCACCAGCCCGTACGTGCACGCCCCCACCCCCAGCGACGAGCCCCTCGGCGTACCCGCCCTCCTCATCGCCTCCTTCCCCCTCGACACCACCCGCCGGCACGCGGCCCCCGGCCCCCTCACCGACTTCCTCGTGCAGCGCGCGGCGGACGCGTACGCCGAACTCCTCGCCGACTGGCGCCCGGTGACCGAGGGCATCATCGGCCTCGTCCCCGGCCCGCTGGGCAAGGGCGAGCTGGACGGCGCGCTGCGCCAGGCGATCCTGGAACGGCTGCCCCGGACTGCGTTTCTCCCGCCCGCCCCCCCGGCCTTCCTGCCCCCGGCCCTGGAACCCTCCGACGGCGACAAGGACCTGCCCGAGTCCCTGCGCCCTCGCGAGGCGGAGGTGGTGGAGGGCGCGGGCGCCGACACCGTACGGGTCCTGGCCGAGGTGCTGCCCACCCTCCTCCCCGCCGGCCTCGAACGGCGCGTGGAACTGCGGACGTTGGGCGTAGCCCGAGTCCCGCTGACGGACGCCGTGGACCGGTTGGCCGGGCTGGAGAAGGACCCCGGCTGGTGGCGGCGGCTCTACGACAGCCTCGCGGGCGTCGACCCCGACCGCCTTTCCGGCCTCCCCGTTCCGCTCGCCGACGGGCGTACGACCATCGGCCCCCGGCAGGTGCTGCTGCCGACCGCGGATGCCGCCGCCCGTATCGACCCGGAAGTGCTCGCCCGGCTCGGCCTGAAGGTCGCCCACCCGGATGCGGCGCACCCCCTCCTGGAGAAGCTCGGCGCGCTGCCCGCGACCCCGCGGGCGGTCCTCACGACCCCCCAGGTCCGCGCCGCCGTAGCGGCCTCCCTCGACGACGAGGGCGGCCTGGACTGGGAGCAGGACGCCCCCGACGCCGAGGAACTGGCCGACACGGTCCTCGCGCTCGTACGGGACGCGGCGCTGGAACCGGGCGACGAGCCGTGGCTCGGCGCCCTCGCCCTCCCCGACGAGGACGGGGAACCGGCCCCCGCCGGCGAACTGGTCTTCCCCGGCAGCCCCTTCCACCAGGTCATCAGGGAGGACGAACTCGCCACTGTGGACGCCGAGTTGGCCGAGCGATGGGGCGAACAGCCACTCGCCGCCTGCGGCGTGCTCGCCAACTTCGCACTGGTACGGGCGACGGACGTGGTGTTGGACCCCGACGAACTGGAGCCCCGCGAGGGCGACTTCGCCGAGCCCGACGACGCGGGCCTCCTCGACGCCGTGGACGTGTGGAGCGAGGACGTCCTCGACCGCTTCCCGGACACCCCCGTACCCCCGGTCGCCACCGAACTGATCGCCGTACGCGACCTGGACCTGGTGGACGACGACAAGTGGCCCCAGGCCCTGGCCCTGCTCGCCCAGCCGCCTCTGCGCGATGCGCTCACGCAACCCGTACGGATCCTGCTGCCGGACGGCACTCACGAGGTCGTACGCCCGTACACGGCATGGTGGCTGCGCGGCCACCCGGTCCTCGACGGCCGCCGCCCCGCGGGCCTCCTGGCGTCCGGCGGCGACCCCCTCCTCCGAGGCCTGTACGACGAGGCCGACGCGACCGGCTTCGACGACGAGCAGGTGCTGCGGGCGCTGGGCGTACGGACGTCGGTGTCGGCGTTGCTCGACGAGCCGGGCGGCGCGGCCGAGCTGCTGGACCGCCTGGCAGACCCGGAGCGGGAGGTATCGGGAGCCCAACTGCACGCCCTCTACGGCGCGTTGGCCGACCTGGACCCCGACCAGGTGACCCTCCCGGACGAACTTCGTGCCGTCGTGGACGGCCGCGTCGAGGTGGTGGACGCGACCGAAGCGATGGTCGTCGACTCCCCGGACCTACTGCCCTTCACCGAGGGCGTCCCCCTGCTCCCGGTCCGCCCCGCGCGGGCCGCCGAACTGGCGGAACTGTTCCAGGTGCGGCGACTGAGCGAGTCCATCACGGGCGAGGTGAACTCCGAGGGCACCGAACACGACGTACCGGACTCGGTACGGGTGCTACTGGGCGCCCGCACCCCCGCGACGTACGTCGAGCACGAGGAACTCTTCGTCGACGGCATGGAACTGGACTGGCGCCTGCCCGGCGACGGGGTGCTGCACGCAGCCACCCTGGAGGGCGTCGCCGCCGGCCTGGCCTGGGCTTCCGGCCAGTGGCCCCGGCGCTTCGAGGTGGCGGCCCTGCTGGAGGATCCGTCGCGGACGGAGGAGCTGGCGCGGGATCGCTGGTTCGACTGACAACGACGTGCAGTAACCCACACGCACTGAGCACAACGGCCGCCCCACCAGTGTCTCGCCGGTGGGGCGGCCGTCTGTCCTGCGCCGACTCGCCTACGCCGTCTCGCGCTCGGTCAGGAACTCGATCAGTAGGGCGAACAGGTGGTCGACCGCCGGCTGTTGCTGGCTCTCCGCCAGCGATTTCCAGTGCCGGATGCCGGTTCCGGGGAACGCGTCCTCGAGGACGAGCGGGATCCACATGAAGCTGCTCTCCTCACCCTTGCGGGCGAGAAGCCACTCGCGGAACCCGGCCAGCAGCCTCCCTGACGTGCCCACGTCGATCCCCAGGACGAGCATGGCCGTCGGGTAGTAGGTGCCGTCCAGACCGAACATCCCGGGCCTGTCGCGGATGGCCTCGATGCAGTCCTTGTCGTTCACACGCCTCCTAGAGCTCGAAGCGGTCCAGGTCCAGTGCGCCATTGTCCCGCCCTCGGACATGGACCCCGAGGGCGGCCGTATCTCCGTGCTTCACCAGGGCTTCGTAATGCCCGAACAAAAATCCGCGTCAGTCGTACAACCTTGCACAACCGTCACGGATCTGACCCCGTGAGCCAACAGGCTCCACGATCACTTTCTCCACTTGGGGAACACATGCGCATACGTGCCACTGTGGCCGCCGTCTCCGGCGCCCTGGCCATCTCCGCCTTCGCCGTGCCGGCCTCGCAGGCCGCCGACGCCGCCACGTCGTACAAGGCGGAGGCCGCGAAGATCTTTGCCGCGCACTCCGGCAAGACCGCGTTCAGCACCGCCGCCGCGACCGACCTCGGCGTCACCTTCTCCGACCTCAAGATCGCCAAGGCGATCAAGGTCGGCACCACGAACCACGTCGCCACCACGGTCACCTACACGCTGACCCACGGGGCGAACTACGACATCAACTCCAGCGACTTCGACAGCGGCCCGGTCATCTACAAGGGCAGCTCGGTCACCAGCGCCGAGAACGTGCTCGGCGGCGAGCTGCCCGCGACCTGCACGGCCACCTCGGACACCACCGCCACCTGCAAGGGCAACATCGACATCTTCCCGTTGAACGAGGACGGCACCGCCGGCGACCTGCTCAACTCGGACGCGGGCAAGTGGTCGGCCGGCGCGCTCGCCCTGCAGTACAGCACCGGGGACTACTCCGTGCAGGGCGACCTCGGCACCACCCTCCTCCAGCGCTACTCCAAGCTGACCGTCAACGCCGGTCCTGAGCCGGTGGCGAAGGGCAAGACCATCACCTCCACCGGCAAGCTGTCGCGCGCCAACTGGGAGGACAACAAGTACCACGGCTACACCAACCAGCCGGTCAAGCTGCAGTTCCGCAAGGCCGGTACGAGCACCTACACCACCATCAAGACGGTGTACTCCGACTCGTACGGCAACCTGAAGGCCACCGCCACCGCGCAGGCGGACGGCTACTGGCGCTTCAGCTTCGCGGGTACGACCACGACCCCGGCGGTCAGCGCCACCGGCGACTTCGTCGACGTGCGGTAGGCACCCGCACCCGCTAAGCGGGCACGCGGCGGTCGACCACCCTCCACAGCAACTCCAGGGCGACCGCCGCCACCGCCGCGATGCCGACCGCGACCCACGGCATCGTGACGCCGACCAGCTTCAGCGCGAAGAAGTGCTGGAGCGACGGCACGATCAGTACGAAGAGGAACGCCACGCCCATCGAGGCGACCAGGACGATCCGCCACCAGGTGTAGGGGCGGGCGATGATCGCCAGGACCCACATCGAGATCAGGAACAACGTGAGCGTCGCGGCGCTGGTCTCGGCGTCCAACTGGCCAGGCCCGGTGTAGTAGTGACGGGCGATCAGATACGTCACGAAGGTCGCCACCGCGGCCACCACCCCGCCCGGGATCGAGTACCGCATCACCCGCCGTACGAAGTGCGGCCTCGCCCGTTCCTTGTTGGGGGCCAGGGCGAGGAAGAAGGCCGGGACGCCGATGGTCAGGGTGGAGAGCAGGGTCAAGTGCCTCGGCAGGAAGGGGTATTCGACCTGCCAGCAGACCACCAGGATCGCCAGCAGCACCGAGTAGACCGTCTTCACCAGGAACAGGGTGGCCACTCGGGTGATGTTGCCGATGACCCGCCTGCCCTCCGCCACCACCGAGGGCAGCGTCGCGAAGCTGTTGTTCAGCAGCACGATCTGGGCCACGGCCCGGGTGGCCTCGGACCCGGAGCCCATCGACACGCCGATGTCGGCGTCCTTCAGGGCCAGTACGTCGTTCACGCCGTCGCCGGTCATCGCGACCGTGTGCCCGCGGGACTGCAGCGCGCCCACCATGTCCCGCTTCTGCTGCGGGGTGACCCGCCCGAACACCGTGCCCTTGTCGAGGGACTTCGCCATCTCCTCCTGCTCGGAGGGGAGGTGGCGTGCGTCCACGGTCGTGCCGGTCAGCCCCAGCTTGGCGGCCACCGCGCCGACCGACACGGCGTTGTCGCCGGAGATGACCTTGGCGCGGACGTCCTGGTCGGCGAAGTAGCGCAGGGTGTCGGCCGCGTCGGGGCGCAGGCGCTGTTCGAGGACGACGAGGGCGGCGGGCCCGGCGCCCCTCGCGGGCTCGGGATCGTCGAGGTCGTGGGCGGCCCGGGCGAGCAGCAGCACCCGTAGGCCCTGCTCATTGAGCCGCCCTGTCTCCGCGAGCGCCGGATCGCCGTCGGCCAGCAGCACGTCGGGCGCCCCCAGCAGCCAGGTACTGGACTCGCCGTTGCCCTCGCTGAAGGTGGCGCCGCTGTACTTGCGGGCGGAGGAAAAGGGCAGGGACTCGGTGCAGCGCCAGTCCTCGACGTCCGGGTAGGCGTCGATGATCGCCTGGAGGGAGGCGTTGGGGCGCGGGTCGGACTCGCCGAGGGCGCCGAGGACCTTGCGTACGTACGCCTCGTCGGTGCCCTGCAGGGGCCTGAGCTCGGTGACGTCCATGCCGCCCTCGGTGAGGGTGCCGGTCTTGTCGAGGCAGACGGTGTCGATACGGGCGAGGCCCTCGATCGCCGGGAGTTCCTGGACCAGGCATTGTTTTCGGCCAAGCCGGATGACACCTATCGCGAAGGCGACGGACGTCAACAACACCAGTCCCTCCGGGACCATGGGCACGATCCCGCCGACCGTCCGCGCGACCGAGTCCTTGAAGCCGTGCTCCTTGACCACCAGTTGGCTGATGACCAGGCCGATCGCGGTCGGGATCATCATCCACGTCACGTACTTGAGGATCGTGGAGATGCCGGTGCGGAGTTCGGAGTGGACGAGGGTGAAGCGGGAGGCTTCTTCGGCGAGCTGGGCGGCGTAGGCCTCGCGGCCCACCTTGGTGGCCTTGAAGGTGCCGCCGCCGGCGACCACGAAGCTGCCCGACATGACCTGGTCCCCGGGCTTCTTGACCACCGGGTCGGCCTCGCCGGTGAGCAGCGACTCGTCGATCTCGAGGCCGTCGGCCTCGACGCACACCCCGTCGACCACGGCCTTGTCCCCCGGCCCGATCTCGATCAGGTCGTCCAGCACGATCTCCGAGGTGCTGATCGCGGCGGCCACCCCGTCCCGCCGTACCGTGGGCCGCGACTCCCCGATCACCGCCAGCGAGTCCAGGGTCTTCTTGGCCCGCCACTCCTGGATGATGCCGATGCCGGTGTTGGCGATGATCACGTACCCGAACAGGCTGTCCTGGAACGGCGCGACGAACAGCATGATCAGCCACAGCACGCCGATGATCGCGTTGAACCGGGTGAAGACGTTCGCCCGGACGATCTCGCCCATCGACCGGCTGCTGCGCACCGGAACGTCGTTGACCTGCCCCCGCGCGACCCGCTCGGCCACCTCGGCCGCGGTCAGGCCCCGCGTCGTCGCCGGAACGGGTACGGGGTGCACAGGGTCGAGCTCCGCGCCCGCGTCGATGTGCGTCATGCATCCGACGGTACGTGTGGATTTACGGCTTCACCCGCCGAGTGCCCGGAAGATCCGACCTGGGGAGGAGCGAACTCGTGCGGTGGTTGTACGGGCTGTTCGGTACGGGCTATTCGGCCGGCTCCGACTCCAGTGCCGCCGCCCGCTTGATCGCCGCGTCCCGCTTCCTGACGAACCAGACGCCGTACAGCCCCAGCACGCCTCCGGCCAGGCAGGTCCACAGCCACCACAGGTGCCCGTGGTCGTCGAACCAGCCGTAGAAGGGGAGCTGCACCAGGAAGAGGACGAACCAGAGGATCGTGCCGCCGGTGATGGTGGCGACCACGGGGCCCTCAAGGGGCTCCGGCGCCTCGTGCTTGGGGGTCCACTTCGCCATGGGGACAGCTTACGAGGCGATCACATCTACGCGCGGAGATAGCGCCCAAGGGTTCATATGTTCATACTGAAACAGTTTCCGTGTGTCCACTTCTGCTCGTAGGAACCTCTGAATGCCCACCTCGGCCCCCACCAAGGTCCCCGCCCCCGACCAGCCGGGGGCCCGGCCGGCATCCGGCGCCCTCGACCGCTACTTCAAGATCTCCGAGCGCGGCAGCACCCTGCCGCGCGAGATCCGCGGCGGTTTCGCCACCTTCTTCGCGATGGCCTACATCATCGTGCTGAACCCGATCATCCTGGGCAGCGCGAAGGACATGTACGGGCACCAGCTCGACAACGGCCAGCTGGTCACGGCGACGGCGGTGACGGCGGCGTTCACCACCCTGCTCATGGGTGTCGTCGGCAATGTGCCGATCGCGCTCGCCGCCGGTCTGGGTGTGAACTCGGTTGTCGCCCTGCAGCTCGCCCCCCGGATGTCCTGGCCGGACGCCATGGGCATGGTGGTCCTGGCGGGCTTCATCGTGATGCTGCTCGTCGCCACAGGTCTGCGTGAGCGCGTCATGAACGCCGTGCCCTACAGCCTCCGCAAGGCGATCTCCATCGGCATCGGCCTGTTCATCATGCTGATCGGCCTGGTCGACTCCGGCTTCGTCTCCCGGATCCCGGACGCCGCCCACACCACCGTCCCGCTCCAGCTCGGCGCCGACGGCCACCTCAACGGCTGGCCGGTCCTGGTCTTCATCCTGGGCGCCCTGCTCACCCTCGCGCTCATCGTCCGCAAGGTCTCCGGCGCGATCCTGATCTCGATCGTCACGATGACGGTCCTCGCGGTGATCATCGACTCCGTCGCGAAGATCCCGACCTGGGGCCTCACGACGCCCAAGTGGCCCGGCAACCCGGTCGCCACCCCGGACTTCGGCCTGATCGGAAAGGTCAGCCTGTTCGGCGGCTTCTCCCACGTCGGCGTGCTGACCGGCATCCTCTTCGTCTTCACCGTGCTGCTGTCGTGCTTCTTCGACGCGATGGGCACGATCATGGGCGTCAGCGACGAGGCCAAGCTGACCGACGCCCAGGGCTATATGCCGGGCATCAACAAGGTCCTGTTCGTCGACGGCCTCGCGGTCGCGGCGGGCGGCGCCAGCTCCTCCTCGGCCACCACCGCGTTCGTGGAGTCCACGGCGGGTGTCGGCGAAGGGGCCCGCACGGGCTTCGCGAACGTCGTCACCGGCGGACTGTTCACCATCGCCCTGTTCCTGACCCCCGTCGCCACGATGGTCCCGTCCCAGGCGGCCACCCCGGCCCTGCTCGCGGTGGGCTTCCTGATCCTGGCCGGTTCGGTCAAGGAGATCGACTGGGCCGACTACACGCTCGCCGTCCCCGCCTTCGTGACGATGGTGATGATGCCGTTCACCTACTCGATCACCAACGGCATCGGCATGGGCTTCATCACCTTCGTGGTGCTGCGCCTGGCGGTCGGACGGGCCCGGGAGATCCCGGTGGCGATGTACGTCGTCGCGGCCGTGTTCGGCTTCTACTACCTGATGCCTGCCCTGGGTCTGACCTGACCGGCGGGTGTCAGTTGACGCCGTAGAACCTCTCCGTCTCCTCGACGGCGGCCTGGAACCGCTCGTCGAAGTCGTCCCGAATGAGCGTCCGGACCACATAGTCCTGGACGCTCATTCCCCTTTTCGCAGCGCGGTCCCGGAGCCGGTCGAGCAGCTCCCCGTCTATCCGCAGGCTGAGCACATGTGTCCCCATGACCACGAGGTTCGCCGCACGATGGCGGACGCTGGGTCACTTTCCGGAGCCGGGTCACTCATATGAGTGACGCTGTGTTTGCGGGAGGAACCCCCGGCCCCCCGGGTTCAGTGGCGGGAGTCACGGGCATTCGGCGCGTCACACCTGGTCCTTAGCGAGAGTAATGAGTTACTCTAAAGACATGCCGGACCTTAGCCATGGCGACGACGCGGCCGCCGTGAACTCCCTTCGATCAGCTGTCATGCGGCTGTCCCGTCGCCTCAAGCACCAGCGGGTCGACGAGTCGCTCAGCCCCACCGAGATGTCGGTGCTGGGCACCCTGTCCCTCTGCGGGAAGGCCACCCCGGGCGAACTCGCCCGCAAGGAGCACGTGCAGCCGCCCTCGATGACCCGCATCGTCGCGCTGCTCGAGGCCAAGGGGCTGGTCCGGCTGGAGCCGCACCCCGAGGACCGGCGCCAGAAGGTCGTCACCAAGACCGAGCAGGCCGAGGCCATGCTCGCGGAGAGCCGCGCCAAGCGGAACGCGTTCCTGGCCAACCTGGTCGACGGCCTCGACGAGGACGAGTGGGCGAAACTGCGCGCCGCCGCCCCCGTGCTGGAGAAGCTCGCGCATCTGTAAGCCACAACGAGGAGGCGAACCCTTTTGAGTACGGGACCCGGAGCAGACTCCGCACCCGCACCGACACCTACTACCCCTGTTCCTCCCCCCGTTTCTCCCCCTGTTCCTCCGCCTGTTTCACCCTCGGTTTCCCGCAAGTCCTCGATGTTCAGCTCGCTGAAGATCCGGAACTACCGCCTCTTCTTCGCCGGCCAGGTCGTCTCCAACATCGGCACCTGGATGCAGCGCATCGCCCAGGACTGGCTGGTCCTGAGCCTCACCGGCTCCGCCACCGCCGTCGGCGTCACGACGGCACTGCAGTTCCTGCCGATGCTGCTCTTCGGCCTCTACGGCGGCGTCCTCGTCGACCGCCTGCCCAGGCGCCGCACGCTGCTCGTCACGCAGACCTCGATGGCCGTCACCGGCATCGCGCTCGCCGTGCTCACCCTCTCCGGCCACGTCCAGGTCTGGCACGTCTACCTCGCCGCCTTCGCCGCAGGCCTCGCCACGGTCGTCGACAACCCGGCCCGCCAGTCCTTCGTCTCCGAGATGGTCGGCCCGGACCAGCTGCAGAACGCGGTCAGCCTCAACTCCGCCAACTTCCAGTCAGCCCGACTGGTCGGCCCCGCCGTCGCCGGCCTGATGATCACCGGCGTGGGCACCGGCTGGGCGTTCCTCTTCAACGGACTGTCGTTCGTCGCCCCGGTCGCCGGCCTGCTGCTGATGCGGGCGCGCGAGCTGCACGTCGTCGAGCGGGCGCCGCGCGGAAAGGGCCAGCTGCGCGAGGGACTCCACTACGTCGCCGGGCGCCCGGACCTGATCTGGACGATCGTCCTGGTCGGGTTCATCGGCACCTTCGGCTTCAACTTCCCGGTCTACCTCTCGGCCTTCGCAAACGACGTCTTCCATGCGGGCGCGGGCTCCTACAGCCTCTTCAACACGCTGATGGCGGTCGGTTCGCTGGCGGGTGCCCTGCTCGCCGCCCGGCGCGGCACGGCCCGGATGCGCATCCTGATCGCGGCGGCGGTGGCCTTCGGCGCGATGGAGATCGTCGCCGCGACCGCCCCCTCGCTCTGGCTGTTCGCCCTGCTCATGGCCCCGATCGGCATGTTCGGCATGACGGTCAACGTCACCGCCAACACCAGCATCCAGATGGGCACCGACCCGGCCATGCGCGGCCGGGTCATGGCCCTCTACATGATGGTCTTCCTCGGCGGATCCCCGATCGGCGCACCCATCGCGGGCTGGATCACGGACTCGTACGGCGTCCGGGCGGGCCTCGCCGTCGGCGGCGCGATCGCCGCGGCGGCCGCCGTCACCATCGGCGTGCTCCTGGCCCGGGTGGGCAATCTGCGCCTGTCGGTCGGCTGGAACCGCGGCCACCCGCAGGTGCGGTTCGTGCCGCGGGAGCGGCAGGAGGAGCTGGCCGCGGTGGCCTGACGGCTGTGCGACGGCTGCTTCGGCCCGGGGCAGGGGTCACAGCCTCCGGGCCAGCACCTGCCCTGGCCACTCGTGCTCGCCGACGGTGTAGGCCTCGGTGCGGACGAAGCCGTTGCTCTCGTAGTAGCGGACGAGCTTGCCGTCGTCGCCGGCGTAGCAGTCGACCCGCAGCAGGGAGATGCCGGCGCGCCTGGTCTCCTCGGCGGCGTGCGTGAGCAGGGCGCTGCCCAGGCCGTGCCCCTTGAAGCGGCGGTCGGAGGCGAGCCAGTGGATGTAGTGCTCGGGCTCGCCGGGCGGCGGGAGGTGGGAGAGGTAGGAGCCGGGCTCGCCGGTGAGGGTGAGGGTCGCGGCGGGCACGCCGTCGACCTCGGCTATGTACGCGGTGCCCTCCTCCATGTAGCCCCGGACCGATTCCACCGTCTTCGGCTGCTGCGACAGGGGCTTCGTGCCCCACTGGCGGGTACGGCCCTGGGCCACCAGCCACTCCACGCAGCTGTCGAGCATGCCGAGCATTGCGGGCATGTCGTCGGGTCCGCCTTCTCTGATGCTGATCTCCATGGCCCCATGGTGGCAGGCTGGTGCGCATGAGACTCTTCGCCGCGGTGCTGCCCCCCGAGCGGGTCGTCGATGAACTCGCCGCGGAAGTGGCCGAGTTGAAGAAGCTGCCCGGTTCGCTTCGCTGGACGGGGCGGCCAGGGTGGCACTTCACGCTCGCGTTCTACGGAGAGGTCGACGACGGCGTCGTGGCCGATCTGTCGGATCGGCTGGAGCGGGCGGCGCGGCGATCCGAGCCCTTTGCGCTGGCCTTGCGGGGCGGTGGGCAGTTCGGGCGCGGGCGGGCGTTGTGGGTGGGGGCGGAGGGGGATCTGGGGGCGCTGAGACTGTTGGCCGAACGTGCCGAGGCGGCGGCCCGCAAGGCGGGCGTGGCCATGGACGAGCACCGCCGCTACAAGGCGCACCTGACGGTGGCGCGGAGTCGGGACGCCGTGGACGTACGGCCGTACGTCGCGGCTCTGGGGGAGTTCACGAGCCGTACGTGGACGGTGGGGGAGCTGGTGCTGGTGCGCAGCAACCTGCCGAGGTCCGGGGTGCCGGGGGAGCAGCCCCGTTACGAGGCGGTCGCCCGTTGGGCGCTTGGCGGGGCCGGTTAGGCTCGGGAGCGTGGACCCGAAAACCCGGAACCGGATCATGGCCGGTGTGCTTGTTCTTTTGCTTGTGGTGGTTGTCGTCGCTGCGGCGGTCAGGTAGCGGGGAACTGCGGCCGGTTCTTCGGCTGCGGGCCGGATGTGGCCGGTCGCGCAGTTCCCCGCGCCTCTTCAGGGCGTTGCCCCTACCGGCGCTACCAGGCGAAGGCCTCCGGGGACGGGCCCGGGCCCGGGAAGATCTCGTCGAGGCCGGCCAGGAGCTCGTCCGACAGCTCCAGCTCCACCGCCCTGATCGCTGACTCCAGCTGTTCTGCCGTGCGCGGGCCGACGATCGGGCCCGTCACGCCCGGGCGGGTGAGGAGCCAGGCCAGGGCGGCCTCGCCGGGCTCGACGCCGTGCTTGTCGAGCAGGTCCTCGTACGCCTGGATCTGGGCGCGGATGGTGGTGTTGGCGAGGGAGTCCGCGGCCCGGCCGCTCGCCCGGCGCCCGCCCTCGACCTCCTTCTTGATGACGCCGCCGAGCAGTCCGCCGTGGAGGGGGGACCAGGGAATGACTCCGAGGCCGTACTCCTCCGCGGCCGGAATGACCTCCATCTCGGCGCGGCGTTCGGCGAGGTTGTAGAGGCACTGCTCGCTGACGAGACCGATGGTGCCGCCGCGGTGGGCGGCGATCTCGTTGGCCTGCGCGATCTTGTACCCGGGGAAGTTGGAGGACCCGACGTACAGGATCTTGCCCTGCTGGACCAGAACGTCGATCGCCTGCCAGATCTCCTCGAAGGGAGTGCGGCGGTCGACGTGGTGGAACTGGTAGATGTCGATGTGGTCGGTCTGCAGCCGCTTCAGGCTGGCGTCGACCGCGCGTCGGATGTTGAGCGCGGAGAGCTTGTCGTGGTTCGGCCAGGCGTCGCCGTCGGCGGCCATGTTGCCGTACACCTTGGTGGCGAGGACGACCTTGTCGCGCCGCTCGCCTCCCTTGGCGAACCAGTTCCCGATGATCTCTTCCGTACGGCCCTTGTTCTCGCCCCAGCCGTACACGTTGGCGGTGTCGAAGAAGTTGATGCCGGCGCCGAGCGCCGCATCCATGATCGCGTGGCTGTCGGCCTCGTTCGTCTGCGGTCCGAAGTTCATCGTGCCGAGGACCAGTCGGCTGACCTTGAGTCCGGTGCGTCCGAGCTGCGTGTACTTCATGACCACCTAGCCAACGACGTGGAGTGCGCTCTAGGCAAGGGAGCTTGGGGATGCGTCGGGGATGCATCGGAGATGCGTTGGCGATGCTCGGAGATCTTGACGCTAACTGGCAGTTAGTGCTTTCCTGTGGGAAGCGTGCGCTTGAACTTTCAATATCTATTCCCGGAGAGCCACATGCCCCCCACCACCTCCGTCCGCAGGGCGCTTGTCGCCTTCGTCGCCTCCGCCGCCGTGCTGGGTGCCGCCGCCGTTCCGGCCGTCGCGGCGCCGCGCGTCGCTTCCGCGGGTCACGCCGGTTACGGCGGCTACGGGGATTCAGCCCGCCTCGGCTACCAGAAGGCCGTTGCCGCCCGTGTCCTCAAGGGTGTGTTCGAGCGCGGGGACACCGCGGTCGTGGACCGTTTCGTACGGCCGGACTACATCCAGCACAACCCGCTCGCGCCGGACGGGGCGGAGACGCTGAAGAACCTCGCCGTCTCGGTGCACAAGCAGTTCCCCGACGCCAAGTACGACATCAAGCGGGTGATCTCCGAGGGCGACCTCGTCCTGGTGCACTCGAACGTCGTCCTGACGCCTGGCACGCGGGGCTCCGCGGTGTTCGACATCTTCCGCTTCCAGGACGGGAAGATCGCCGAGCACTGGGACGTGGGGCAGTCGGTGCCGGACAAGTCCGCCAACGGCAACGACATGTTCTCGACGGTGAGTTGGCCGCGGACGGAGCAGCCGGGGCCGGGCTTTCTCACGGCGTACAACAAGAAGCTGGTGACGGCCGCGTTCGACCAACTGCTGGTGAAGAAGGATCTGTCGGCGATCGACCGTTACTGGGGGCCCGAGTACGACCAGCACAACCCCAACATCGCGGATGGCGTGGCGGGCGTGAAGTCAGGGCTGGGTGCGTATTTCAAGCAGTTCCCGCAGCTGACGGTCACGCCGAAGCGGGTCATCGCCGAGGGTGATCTGGTCGCCGTCCACAGCCACTACGTGAACGCGCCGGGGGAGCGGGGGCAGGCGATCGTGGATCTGTTCCGGGTGCGGTGCGGGAAGATCGTCGAGCACTGGGATGTGATCCAGGACGTGCCGGCGACTTCGGCGAACGGCAACGGGATGTTCTAGCGGGATGTTCTAGAGGGACTTCAGGAACGTCGACCAGGTGGTGGGGGCGACTTCGAGGACGGGGGCCGTCGGGTTCTTGGAGTCGCGGATGTGGATGGTGGTGGGGGTGAGGGCTGCTTCGAGGCACTCGCCCCCTTGGCTGCCGCTGTAGCTCGACTTGGTCCAGCTCAGAGCGACCTCGACGCACTCGCCGCCCTGGCCGCTGCTGTAGCTGCTCTTGAACCAGTCCAGGTCCGTGCTCATAGCCTGCCTGCCACCTCGCTGATCAACTGCGCCGACTCCTCGGGGTTGAGGGCCTGCGCTCGCAGAATGCCATACCGCGCGAACATGTGGCCCAGGTCTGGCTGTTCGCTGACGAAGTAGCCATTGCTGGGGCCTTCGACGTACGCGATCCGGTCGGGCTCGTCCGCCTCAAGCAGGATCATGGGGCCGTCGAGCCCGGCATGGATCTGGCGGTCGGTCGGCATGACCTGTACCTCGATGTTGCGGCGCTGACCGATGTCGAGAAGGTGGCCCAACTGCTCCTTGAGCGACTGCTCGCCGCCTAGGGGGCGCTTGAGGATGTGCTCCTCCAGTACGAAGCCCACGAACGGCGCGGGTTTGTGCTCCAAGACCCGCTGCCGGTCGAGACGGGCGGCCACGCGGGACTCGATTTCGTCGTCCTCCAGGGGTGGGCGGTAGACGTCGAAGGTTGCCCGGGCGTAGGCCTCGGTCTGAAGTAGGCCCGGGATCACGTGGTTGGCGTACATGTAGATCGCGGTCGCCTTCGCCTCCAACTCGGCGTAGTCCTCGAACCACGACGGGAATCGGCTTGCCTTCAGCTTCCTGGCCGCCGCCAGAAGTGCACCTTGTGCACCCAGCACCTCGTCCGCGATCTCGACGAACCTGCCCTTGGGCGGTCGCTCTCCCCGCTCCACCATGGCCACTTGGGACTTGGAGTACCCGACGTATCCGCCCAGCTTGTCCTGCGTCATCCCCGCCCGTTCGCGATAGAACCGCAGCAACGAGCCGAACATCTCCAGGTTCCCCGAACCGCGTTCACTGGAGTGCACACCGACCTCCCCAACTGCACAGCCCCGCACCACCATTGCGAACCCCTGGTCACAGTATGTGAGCACCCTGTTGCATTTGCGGCATGAACGAGAGAATTGCCGCCCCCTGGATCCCGACCTGGATCCCCGCCTCCGGCCACGCCCTCCGGCATGCCGGTATCCACTTCGACGCCGTACGCATCGGAGGTGGGCTGGGGGAACGTATCGCCACAGAGCTGGTGCTGCGCACGGACTTCGACGCCGGCCCGATCGTCCGGGAGTTCACCGGCGAGCGGTACCTGTACTTCCTGTTGCCTCCGCAAACCGCATCCGGCTTCCGATGGCCCCCGGGCGTACGAGCGTTGACGCGCGGTGACGGCACCTTGGCCTACGTGGGCGTGCCGGCGCTGAGTGGTCAGACGTGGCCGCTGGGGTGGAGGTCGGTGCCGTCGGAGGGGGTGCGGTTCGTGGCGGGGGAGTTGTTGGCGGAGGCGGTGGTCAGCTGTGCAGCGTGACGAACACGGCCCGGGCGCGGGCGTCGCCCGCTGCCTGCCAGGCGCCGGTGACGTGGCCGAGTACGCCCTCCGGGGAGAGCGACGTAGGGCGTAGGACGCGGTGCACGCGTACCAACTTGCCATCTCCCACGCGGAGTTCGGTGCTCTCGGTGGTGTCCGTGACGCTGGAGAGCGGGCCCTCGACGGAGGGGCAAGCGGCCGTGCTGGCGCGGGTGACCTCGTGGTCGGGGGTGTCGGTGATGCTCTGCGCCATGGCCTGGGTCCGGCCCTCGATCAGGGCCAGGAGCTCGGCGAGGAGTACCGGGTCGTGGCAGCCGTCGTAGGCCCAGCGCTTGCCCAGTACGCCGTGCTCCATGGTGCCGACGAGGGCGTGCTCCGCGCCGTCGAGCGGGGCGCCGCGGTAGGTGAGCGGCACGAGGTAGGCGACCGGGGCGGGGCCCGACGCGTCGGTGGCGACCATGAACTCGATGCCGACCTCGCTCGCCGGGTCGTCCAGCCGGAAGCCGCCGGCCTTGGTCAACTCCGGTGTGGCCGGGCCGCCTTGGTACCAGGGGCGGGTGGGCAGCCAGCTGGTGAGCAGTTCGACCTTGGTGGGCTTGAGGGTGGTGTGGTGGATGATCGCCATACGACGGGATTCTGTCAGTCAGTCGCGGGGGAACTCATCCGTTTTGAGGGCGAGACCCAGGTGGGTGGTGGTCATGTCGACCTCCGTTCCGAAGGTGACGGACAGCTCGCTGACGTACTCGCCGCTCTTGGGCTGGGTGTACAGGTGGCACTTGCCCTGGTAGGGGTCGGCGATGAAATAGACGGGGACCTCGGCGACGGCGTAGGCGGTCTTCTTGGGGCCGTAGTCGTTGGCGGCTGTGTCCTTGGAGATGACCTCGGCTACGAACTCGATGTCCTGATAGCGCCAACGCCCCTTGTCGTCCTTCACCGAACGCTCGGCCACCGCCGCTACGTCACACGCGAAGCCGTTCAGGTGGCCGGGGAAGTCGATCCTCACGTCTGACGCCAGCCGCGTGCGGGGGTACTTGGCGCGCAGCTGCTCCAGGATGCCGAAGATGATCTGGAAGTGAGTGTGCCGCTGCGGTGACATGAAGATGTTTCCCCCGACGATCTCGACCTTCGTTCCCTCGGGGATGGGCATCTTCTCGAGCCACTCGAACATGACGTCCAGAGTGAGCTCGCCGCTCGCTTCGGCCATCTCGATCCTGCCTTCAAGGACGGTCATCGTGGCGCTCCTCCCCGGCTGCCCCATGGACGAGTGCAGCCGCGCAGTACAACGATACGCACGGTGAGCGAGACACGGGGCGGAGCTCCGCCGACGGGGACCGGCCCGCCAGGAATAAATGATCTTTCCTGTGCGAGAAGAATTCAAAAGACAAACTGCTCGATTCTTTACGTATTGAGGACAGTGCGGTCGGCTCGGATTACAAACGCTCTCGTCGATGTTTTCGTCAAATTGGCCTCACTCGTTTGCCGCGCATCCGGAGGAGGGGAGGCCGCGTTAGCGGAATATGGCGAAAGCAAGGTTCCTTAACCCGTACCGTTCCGGAGCGACAGCGGAGGACATGGCCGCCGCCCGTGCTGTGACAGTGGGGCGCTACACCTTCACGCCCGCCGCGGCGTACTCGGCGGCCGAGGCCTGCGGCACATTGCACGGAGACGGCGCACGGATCGAACTGCAGGTCACCGGGGCTGTGTTCACGGAGTTTCTGAGGACCCTGGACACGGCTCAGGAGGAACTCGGGCGGCGGTGGAACGATCAGGGACGGTCCGGCTGCCACGCGGGCACATGACGGGGGCGGACCTCCATGAACGACGAATACCTGGATCTTTCCTTCACGCCTCACGAACGGTATCCCGGTGACTACCCCACCGGGACGGCCACCGGCCGCCACCGGGGTCCCGCCGACGACATGTACTCCGCTGGGCCTTTGGTGGAGGGCTGGGACCCGGTCGAGGAACTCACCTCTCTCCTGCAGAATGCCGTGACGGCGGAGCAGGCCGGCGCCGCGTCTCCGCCGCGTCGCGAGCAGACGCCCGACCTCGACTTCACGGGCGAGTCGATGGACAACCTGGCGAAAATCACAGCCGAGTTGCCGCCCATCCGGCGCCGTTCCGTCCGGCATCGGAAAGTTCGTTTCCGATTCCGTCTGCGCTTCACTTGGTTGCAGACAGTCAGCTTTCTGATCGCCGCGCTCGCTGCCGTGATCGTGTCGATGGTGAGCGTCTTCGGCGGCATGGTGGCCTATGCGCCTCTGCGGCACGTCGCGTCGGCCACGCAGGGCGGCATGCTGACCTGGTGGCCGCTTCTGGTCTACGGCCCCTGGATGGTGGCCTCGCTCTCCATCCTGCGCAGCGCCCTTCACCAACGCCGGGCTGTGCACTCCTGGTTCGTCGTTCTGCTGTTCTCCTTCCTTGCGATGTCGCTCTGCGTGGCCGAGGCCGACAGGAGCTTCACCGGTATCGCCGCTGCCGCCCTGCCGACGCTCGCGTCCCTGGCGTGCTTCCAGCAGCTGGTCCGCCAGATCACTCTGACCCGGCCGCCGCGGCGAAACATCTCCCGCCACCGGCACCGCAACACGCCCGCAAATCAGAAATCCCCTGCAGCCAAGAGCGGTTCGGCCACTTCGAAGCCGCGGCGCTGATCAGCCGGCCCTTGCGGTCGTACCTGCCTCTTCCTTCGGGGCGCAAAAGGCTGACGTGGGGCGGGAGTTGGGGGTGCCTGGACGCAGTGCCGGCTTTCTCGTCGCGGGCCGCCGAGGCGGAGGCGGCTCAGGTCTCGTAGGGCTTCCCGACGTCCCACGCCTGGTGCATCGCGTCCGCGAAGGCCGCCGCGATCTTGTGTTCGCCGCTCGCGTTCGGGTGTGTGCCGTCGTACGTGTCGTGGAGGATGTCGTACGACGGTGGGGGCGAGGCCAGCAGGAGCGGGGAGCGGGGCTCGTCGAGGTCGGCCAGCGCCTTGGCCAGGAGTTCGTTGAAGCGGGTGACCTGCGCGGCGAAGGGGGCGTCCGCGGTGGCGCGGACGTTCGGGATCACCGGCAGGACGACCAGCCGGATGCGCGGGTTCGCCGACCTCGCCTGCGCGACGAAGGCCTGTACGTTCTCCGCCGTCTGATCCGCGTTCGTGTAGAAGCCCAGGTCGATCAGGCCGAGGGAGACGAGCAGGACGTCCGCGCGGCAGGAGCGCACCGCCTCCCCGATCAGCGGCGCCATGTGCAGCCAGCCCTCGCCCCAGCCGGCCAGATGGGCGCGCGGGAAGTCGGGGTCGGCGTACTCGTACGACTCCGGCGTGTCCGTCGCCTTGTCGTACAGCGTCTCGCGCGGGCCGACCAGGGCGAACGGGCCGCCGTGCGTCTCGCGCAGGTGCTCCCACATCCGGTAGCGCCATGTGTGCTCGCCCGCGCTTCCGATCGTCATGGAGTCGCCGACCGGCATGAACCTAAGCATCCGCTCATGATGGACGATCGAGGGGGGATGGGGGAGGGACCAATGGGACGGGTGGGGTGTGAGGCCTGCCACGCGCGCCTGCATGCCGAGCGTCCGTGGATGCCGGGCCGGGATGGCAGGCTTGGGGGCATGCGCCGACCGTTCGCTCTCCTCGCCGGGGTCCTTCTCGTGGGCGCCTTCGGCCTGCCCGCCTCCGCCGCCGACGGTGACGGCAAGGGGGACCAGGGGTTCACCATCAAGGACTCGCGCATCACCGAGTCCAGCGGCCTCGCCGCCTCCCGTCTGCACCCGGGCGTCTACTGGACCCACAACGACAGCGACGACGGCCCGTACATCTACGCCGTCGACAGCAGTACGGGCAAGACGGTCGCCCGGGTCACGCTGAGCGGCATCGGCTCACCCCGCGATGTCGAGGCCATCTCCATCGGGCCCGACAACCAGATCTACGTCGGCGACATCGGCGACAACCTCGGCGGCAAGTGGCCGTACGTCTGGATCTATCAGCTGCCCGAGCCGAAGAAGCTGGTCGATCAGACCGTCCGGGCCACGCAGTACGTGGTGAAGTACTCGGGCGGGGCGCGGAACGCCGAGTCGCTGGTCGTCGATCCGAAGACCGGGCGGGCGTACATCATCGACAAGAACGAGAACGGCGGGCATCTCTACGAGGGGCCGGCCAAGCTCTCCGCCTCGGGCACGAACTACTTCAAGCCCGTCGCCGCCGTCGACCTCTGGGCCACCGACGCCGCCATCTCCCCGGACGACAAACAGCTGGCCGTGCGCGGCTACTTCGGCGGGATCTACTACGACTGGAACGGCGGCAACATCAAGCGCAAGGGGCGGCTGAACGTCCCGCTGCAGGGGCAGGGCGAGTCCGTCACCTACTCCGTCGACGGCTCCAGGCTCATGTACGGCAGCGAGGGCGCCGACAGCTCCGTGCAGGCGCAGGACGCGCCGGGCGGGGGCGGGGGCAGCTCCAAGTCGCCCTCGGCCAGCGGGAGTTCGGGCGCATCGGGTGGAAGCGGTGGCAGCGTGGGCGGCAATCTGAAGGTCGGCGCCCTCGTCGTCGCCGTCGCGGCAGCGGTCCTCTTCGGATTCCGGCGGCTGCTGCGCCGGTGACGCCGTAGTCCTTGACGTGTTCATGAGACCTGCTTCCATGGAAGGTGCCGGGTTGTGGGAGCGCTCCCATTCGTTCCGGGCCCGCGCCTCCCGAGAGGAAGCAGCGACATGTTCCGCAGCCTGCGAAGAGCGCTGTGCGCTGTTGCCGCGGTGCTCCTGTTACCGCTGGGGGCCGGTGCGCAGACAGCACACGCGGCCGACGTCCCCGGCGCCGGTCACTGGCACACCAGCGGCCGGCAGATCCTCGACGCGGCCGGGCAGCCGGTCCGGATCGCCGGGATCAACTGGTTCGGCTTCGAGACCGGCAACCACGTGGTCCATGGCCTGTGGTCCCGCGACTACAAGAGCATGATCGACCAGATGAAGTCGCTCGGCTACAACACCGTCCGGCTGCCCTACAGCGACGACATCCTCAAGTCGACGACCGTCCCCAACAGCATCGATTTCAGCAGCGGCAAGAACGCCGATCTGCAGGGGCTGAACTCCCTGCAGGTCATGGACAGGATCGTGGCGTACGCCGGTCAGGACGGCCTCAAGGTCATTCTCGACCGGCACCGGCCGGACTCGGGCGGGCAGTCGGCGCTCTGGTACACGGCGGCCGTCCCCGAGTCGACATGGATCGCCGATCTGAAGGCGCTGGCGGCCCGCTACAAGGGCCAGGACGCCGTCATCGGCATCGACCTGCACAACGAGCCCCACGATCCCGCCTGCTGGGGCTGCGGCGACACGGCGACGGACTGGCGGCTGGCCGCCGAGCGGGCCGGCAACGCGGTGCTCTCCGTCAGCCCCGACCTGCTGATCTTCGTCGAGGGCGTACAGACGTACGGCGGTGTGTCGGGGTGGTGGGGCGGCAATCTGATGGGCGTCGCCCAGTACCCGGTCCGGCTCGACGTGGCGAACCGGGTCGTGTACTCCGCCCACGACTACGCGACCAGCGTGGCTCAGCAGAGCTGGTTCAGCGATCCGACGTTCCCTGCCAACATGCCGGGCGTCTGGGACAAGTACTGGGGCTACATCTTCAAGCAGAACATCGCGCCCGTCTGGGTCGGCGAGTTCGGTACGACGCTTGCGTCGACCGTGGACCAGAAGTGGCTTGCGGCGCTGGTGAGTTATCTGCGGCCGACCTCGACGTACGGGGCCGATTCCTTCCACTGGACGTTCTGGTCCTGGAACCCCAACTCCGGGGACACGGGCGGGATCCTGAAGGACGACTGGGTGACCGTGGACACGGTGAAGGACGGGTATCTGGCGAGCGTCAAAGCGCCGCTGTTTCCCAGTAGCGGTACGGGTGGCGGGGGTGGAGGAGGCGGCGGTGGCGGGAGTACGGCCGCGTGCTCGGCCGCCTACACCGTAAGCAGCGACTGGGGCAGTGGCTTCAACGCCGAGGTGAAGGTGACCAACACGGGGACGAGCCCGATCAGCTCCTGGAAGGTGACCTGGACCTGGAGCGGCTCCCAGCAGGTGACGAACATGTGGAACGCGTCGTACACCCAGAGCGGTTCGACCGTGACCGCGGTGAACGCCTCCCACAACGGTGCGATCGCGGCGGGCGGTTCGGCCGACTTCGGCTTCGGGGGCGCGCCCGGGGGCGGAGGTGTGCCGAGTGTGAGCTGTACGGCTGCGTGAGCCAGGACGGGCACCTGGGGGCGCCCGGTACTAGCCGGGCGCCCTCGTCGTCGTGGTCGGAGCTCAGCCGCGCACCGGCAGGATCCGGTGGAGCCGGCGTGGCTTGGGGGCGTCGAGCATGCTGACGCCGTTGTAGTGGAGGCCCCGGCCGAGGAACAGGAAGGCGGTGACGAACGTGACGAAGATCGAGACCACGCTGATGGGGAAGAGGGTCGGCAGCGACTGGCCCTCGGGGAGCGTCTTGCCGCCCTCGTGGACGACGTAGCCGAACGCCACGAAGAAGACGAGCACGGACAGGGCGGCCAGGACCAGCAGGACGGTCGCGGTCCTGCGGGTGCGGGCCTCGTCGTGGACCTGGGCCAGCAGGGAGGCCTCGCACACGGTGCAGGTCAGCTCCACGGTCTGCTTGCCGGACTTCGGCCGGCGCACCCGGTACCGGCTGTCCCGCCAGGTGATCCGGCGGGTCCGGGTGAGGACACCGCTCGTCTTGTCGCTGAGGATGTGGCGTACCGCGACCTGCACGGTGCCCGGTATCGGTCTGTTCATGCCACCGCCGTACCCAATGAAGAGGGCCCTGTCACCGACAGGGCCCTGCAACAAGCTGCGCAACTACGGGGATTGACGAGGTGTGTGGCGTGTACGTGATCGGGAGGAGTTACAGCTTCTCGATCACGTAGTCGATGCACTTCGTCAGCGCCTCGACGTCCGCCGGGTCGATCGCCGGGAACATCGCGACACGGAGCTGGTTGCGGCCGAGCTTGCGGTACGGCTCGGTGTCCACGATGCCGTTGGCGCGCAGGACCTTGGCGACGGCGGCCGCGTCGACCTCGTCGGTGAAGTCGATCGTGCCGATGACCTGGGAGCGCTTGGCCGGGTCGGTGACGAAGGGGTTCGCGTACTTGATGTCCTCGGCCCAGCCGTAGAGCGTGCGCGCGGAGGTCGCCGTGCGGCGGACCGACCAGTCCAGGCCGCCCTGGCCGTTGAGCCACTCCAGCTGCTCGTTGAGCAGGAAGAGGGTGGCGAGGGCCGGGGTGTTGTACGTCTGGTTCTTGCGGGAGTTGTCGATCGCCGTGGGGAGCGAGAAGAACTCCGGGATGTGGCGGCCGGACGCGTGGATGCGCTCCGCGCGCTCGATCGCGGCGGGGGAGAAGACGCCGATCCACAGGCCGCCGTCGGAGGCGAAGGACTTCTGCGGGGCGAAGTAGTAGACGTCGGTCTCGGCGACGTCGACCGGGAGGCCGCCGGCGCCGGAGGTGGCGTCGACCAGGACCAGCGCGCCCTCGTCGGCGCCGGCCACGCGCTTGATGGGCATGGCCACGCCGGTGGAGGTCTCGTTGTGGGTGAAGGCGTAGACGTCGACGCCCGCCTCGGCGACCGGCTCGGGGTGCGTGCCCGGGTCGGTGGAGATGACGTCCGGCTCGGCCAGCCAGGGGGCCAGCTTGGCCGCCTTGGCGAACTTCGAGCTGAACTCGCCGAAGGTCAGGTGCTGCGACCTGTTCTCGATCAGGCCGTGCGTCGCGATGTCCCAGAACGCGGTGGAGCCGCCGTTGCCGAGGACGACCTCGTAGCCCTCAGGGAGGGAGAACAGGTTGGAGATGCCCTCGCGCACCCTGCCCACCAGGTTCTTCACCGGGGCCTGGCGGTGGGAGGTGCCGAGGAGGGACGTACCGGTGGCGGCCAGCGCGTCCAGCGCTTCCGTCCGCACCTTGGAGGGGCCCGCGCCGAAACGTCCGTCGGCGGGCTTGATGTCAGCGGGAATCTGGATCTCAGCCACGCAGTGAGGTTAGCCGGTGCGGAAACCTGGGCGAAACGTGGTCCGTCGGGTGAGACGCGTGTCTTGGCGGGCGTCTGCTGGGGGCTCCGCCCCCAGACCCCCGGTCGGCCTGGACGGCCTCGTCCTCAAACGCCGGACGGGCTGAAATTGCCTGACCGGCGGCTGGAGGGTGCCGGCCATCGGCTGGTTTGCTGGCCCCATGTCGGGTCTCGAGGCACGTTTGCGCGAGGTTGTCCGGGGTGATGTGCGGTTTGACGTCGCGGCCCGGGCGCTGGTCACCATGGATGCGTCGAACTATCGGCGGGTTCCGCTGGGGGTGGTCGCTCCCAAGGACGCGGATGACGTGGCGGCGGTGCTTGGGGTGTGCCGGGAGTACGGCGTGCCTGTTGTCGCCCGGGGTGGGGGTACGTCCATCGCGGGGCAGGCCACCGGTACCGGCGTCGTGCTGGACTTCACGCGGTACATGAATCGGCTGGTCTCGCTCGACGCGGAGGCGCGTACCGCTGTTGTGCAGCCGGGGCTCGTTCTCGACCGGCTGCAGGAGGCCGCCGCCCCGCACGGGCTCCGCTTCGGTCCTGATCCCTCCACGCACAGCCGTTGCACGCTCGGCGGAATGATCGGCAACAACTCGTGCGGCTCGCACTCGGTGGCCTGGGGCACGACGGCGGACAGTGTGCGCGAGCTGTCGGTGATCACCGCGCGCGGGCAGCGGCTGCGGCCCGGGCAGGGGTGGGCCGGGGCGCCGGAGGGGCTGCGGGCGCTGGTGGAGGGGGAACTGGCACGGCTGCGGACCGGGTTTCCCGAGCTGCCCCGCCGTATCTCCGGGTATGCACTGGACGCGCTGCTGCCGGAGAGGGGTGCGGATGTCGCCCGTTCCTTCTGCGGCTCCGAGGGCACGCTGGGCGTGTTGACCGAGGCGGTCGTACGGCTTGTCGAGGCACCACGCGCGCGTGCGCTGGCCGTGCTGGCGTACGCCGACGAGAGCGCTGCCGCCGAGGCCGCGGCGGGGCTGCTGCCGTACGAACCGCTCACGGTGGAGGGGATGGCGGCCGATCTGGTGCGGTCCACGGCCGGGCTGCCCAGGGGCGGCGCCTGGTTGTTCGTGGAGACCGGCGGGGAGACGGGGGCGGAGGCCCGCGCGCGTGCGGAGGCGATCGTGCGGGCCGCCGATGTCGTCGACTCGCTCGTCGTCACCGATCCGGGCGGGCAGCGCGCGCTGTGGCGGATCCGGGAGGACGCCAGTGGTACGGCGACGCGGATGCCGGACGGGAGCGAGGCCTGGCCCGGGTGGGAGGACTGCGCGGTGCCGCCCGCCCAACTCGGCGCATATCTACGGGACTTCAGACAGCTGCTGACCTCCCATGGACTGCGCGGCACTCCGTACGGGCACTTCGGGGACGGCTGTATCCACGTCCGTATCGATTTCGACCTGCTGAGCCAGGCGGGGGTGGGTCGTTTCCGGCGGTTCTCGGAGGAGCTCGCCGACGTGGTCGTGGCGCACGGCGGGTCGCTGTCCGGGGAGCACGGGGACGGGCAGGCACGGGCGGAGCTGCTGCCGAAGATGTACGGCCCGGAGATGGTCGGCCTCTTCGAGCGGGTGAAGGGCGTCTGGGATCCGGACGATCTTCTCAACCCCGGGATGCTGGTCCGTCCGGCACCGCTCGACGCCGACCTGCGTTTCTCGGTGCTGCCGCGGAAGCCGGTCGACGTCGCCTTCGGGTACCCGTCGGACGGCGGCGACTTCTCCGCGGCGGTGCGGCGCTGCGTCGGGGTCGCCAAATGCCGTACGACATCTGCCGTCGGCGCGTCCGTCATGTGCCCGTCCTTCCGGGCGACCGGCGAGGAGGAGCACTCCACGCGCGGGCGTGCCCGGCTGCTGCACGAGATGCTCGCCGGTCAAGTCGTCACCGACGGCTGGCGGTCCACGGAGGTCCGGGACGCGCTCGACCTCTGCCTGTCCTGCAAGGGGTGCCGCTCCGACTGCCCGGTCGAGGTCGACATGGCCACGTACAAGGCGGAGTTCCTGCACCACCACTACGCGGGGCGACGCCGCCCGGCCGCGCACTACAGCATGGGATGGCTGCCGGTGTGGCTGCGCTGGGTGTCCCGTACGCGCACGGCACCGCTCGTCAACGCGCTCGCTTCCGTGGGTCCGCTGGCGGCACTGGGGAAGCGGCTCGGCGGGATCGCGCCCGGGCGGGGGATTCCACCAGTGGCATCGGAGACGTTCAGCCGGTGGTGGAAGCGGCGGCTCAGGAAACGGATGCGGGGGTGGATGGCCGAGGCGCGCGCGGGGCGGCGGCCCGACTTCCCCCGGCAGATGGTCTTCGTCTGGCCGGACACGTTCACGGAACACCTGTCGCCGTCCGTGGGCCGGGCGGCCGTGCGGGTGCTGGAGGCGGCGGGGCTGGGCGCGGTACCGATTCCGACGCGGCGGGCGAGGGTGTCGAGGTCGCCCGAGGGGGACCTCCAGGGAATCGGTGTGAACCCCTTGAACCTGGGGTCGGCCCGCAGAGCGCGCGCCTGCTGCGGCCTGACGTACCTCTCGACGGGCCAACTGGACCGGGCCCGCACGGTGTTGCGCCGCACGCTCGATCTGCTGGAACCGTTCCTCCTGCCGGAGCTGGAGACGGACGTCCGGGCGCCGATCGTCGTCCTGGAACCCAGCTGCGCGGCAGCCCTCCGCACGGATCTGCCGGAGCTGCTGCACGACGACCCGCGCGCGGCGCGTCTGGCGGCCTCGGTCCTGACCTTCGCGGAGGCGCTGGAGAAGTACGCCCCGGACTGGGTCCCCCCGTCCCTGAACCGCCCGGTCACCGGCCAGACCCACTGCCACCAGCACGCGGTCCTCGGCGACAGCGCGGACCGCCGACTGCGTGAAGCGGCGGGCCTGACAGGGGAGTTGGCGGGCGGTTGCTGCGGTCTGGCGGGCAACTTCGGCTTCGAGAAGGGCCATTACGAGGTGTCGGCGGCCTGCGCGGAGGATCAGCTCCTCCCGGCGGTGCGGGGCGCGGCGGACGGGACGGTCGTGCTCGCGGACGGCTTCTCCTGCCGGACGCAGTTGGAGCAGCTGGCGGGGGTGCGGGGCAGGCATCTGGCGGAGGTGCTGGCGGAAGGGCTGGATGGGGCGCTGGATGGGGTGCCGGAGGGGGACGACTGACCCCGGCACTCCGGATTTCAGGGCTGTTTCACAGAGTCCATAAGCTCGTTCTCAGGTTCATAAGAGAACTCTCAGGTTCGGCGGGCCTCACTCAGGATTCACCCAGGTATTCACAGCCCCTGTTTGCCGTTACCTCGCCGACTTTGCCATTCCTTGAGTTGTGGGCCGTGTAAGTTCATCGGTGTCGGGCGGCGGGGAGATCCCGGATGACGATCCGGAAAGAAATCCCCGTCTGAATCCGTCCGTATCCGTAGAGAATTCTCGCACCACCACGCACACCGCACACTCTCAAGGAGTCGGAATGAGCCTCAAGAAGCTCGCCCCGCTGCCCCCGAAGCCCAAGTCGAAGCAGCTGCCTCCGCCGCCCCCGCCGAAGCCGAAGAAGAAGCACCCCAAGCCCCCGGTGCCCAAGCCGATCCCGGGCGACGACAACTGAGTGAGCTGTGAGAGGACCGACGGTGTTCCGTCGGTCCTCTTCATCTTGCCGAATTCAGGGATTCTCGTGACGTGACGGAATGCGGAGGGAATGCGAAATGGATACGGAAGAGGATGAGGAACTCGAATACGAGGACACTCCCACCATTCCGGCCCGCACCGCCTTCCGCCGCTTCTGGCCGCTGACCAAGGGCCTCAGGAAATGGCTGCTCGCCGTCTGGGCGTGCACGGTGCTCGCCGCGCTCGCCGAGACCGAGGCCATCCTGGTCTTCAGCGACCTCACCGACAACGCCCTGCAGAAGGGGTCGCTGGCCGCGTTCTGGGTGCCGGCCGTGAAGTGGCTGGGCGTGGCCGTCGTCGGCGCTGTCGTCGCGTACGCCGGAAACTCCCTCGCCGCCTGGGCCACCGAACGCTTCGTCATGAGACTGCGCGAGCATGTCTTCGACCACGTACAGCAGTTGCCCCCGCACTTCTTCCAACGCCACCGCCAGGGCGACCTGTTGTCCCGCCTGACGAGTGACGTCGAGGCGATCGAGACCATGGTCGTCTCCGGGCTGGTCGGCGCCGCCTCCGCCGTCTTCTCCGCCCTGTTCTACGCGGTCGCCGCCTTCTGGCTGCGCTGGGACCTGGCGGCCGCCACCTTCGTCCTGGCACCCCTGTTCTGGCTGGCGGCCCGCCGCTTCTCGGGTTCCATCAAGGACGTCTCCCGCGAGGGCCGCGTCGCCGACGGCGCGATCACCTCCGTGGTCGAGGAGTCCCTCGGCAACATCGTGCTGACCCAGGCGTACGGCCGACGGGACGCGGAGCGCCGCCGGCTGAACGAGGAGGCGAGCGCCTGGTTCCGCGCCTCGGTCCGCTCCACCCGCCTGAATGAGGCCTACGAGCAGCTCGTCCAGGTCATCGAGACGGTGTGCGTCCTCGCCGTGATCGGCATCGGCGCCTGGGAGATCTCCACCGGCCGGATGACCCTCGGCCAGCTCCTCGCCTTCGCCGCCTTCCTCGGCTATCTCTATCCGCCGGTGCGGGGCCTGGCCCAGCTGGGCCTCACCGTCACGGCCGCCACTGCGGGCGCGGAACGGCTGATCGAGATCCTGGACGTCAGGCCGTCGGTCACCGACCCGCGCCGAGCCACGGAGACCGGCCGCCCCGACGGCGCGGTCGAGGTCCGGGACATCTCCTTCAGCTACCCGGGCGCCGACACCGTCGCCCTTCAGGGGCTGTCGTTCACGGTCAGCCCCGGCGAGCTCGTGATCGTCACCGGGCCGAGCGGGGCCGGAAAGTCGACGGTCTCCAAGCTGCTGCTGCGCTTCTACGACCCCGACGCGGGCGAGCTCCTGCTCGACGGCGTCCCCCTGCGCGACTTCCCGCTCGCCCGCCTCCGCGAATACGTGACCCTGCTCCCCCAGGAAACCCTGGTCCTGCACGACACCGTCCGCGCCAACATCGCCTGCGGTCGCCCCGGCGCGAGCGACCAGGCCATCGAGGAGGCGGCGCGGGCGGCCGACGCCCACGACTTCATCACCCGTCTCCCCGAGGGCTACGACACCAGGGTCGACCCCAACTCGGCCCGCCTGTCCGGCGGTCAGCTCCAGCGCCTCGCCATCGCCCGCGCCATCCTGCGCGACGCCCCCGTACTGGTCCTGGACGAACCGACCACGGGCCTCGACGCCATGGCCGCCCGCCGGGTCGTGAAGCCGCTGCGCCGCCTGATGACCGGCCGTACGACCATCATGATCACCCACGACCTCAATCTCGCCCCCGACGCCGACCGCATCCTGGTCGTCGACCGCGGCCGCATCGTGGAGACCGGCCGGCACGAGGAACTGCTGGCGCGGGGCGGGGCGTACGCACGGCTGCACCGCTCGCAGAACAACGCGGTGACGGACACGGGGGAGCTGCGGATGCCGCTGTTCCCGGAAGGATTCACGGAAGGGTTCGCCGAGGCGCCCGCGGCCGTGGCTCAGCCCGCGTACGGGTACCAGGGGTACGAGGGGTACGGACCGTACGAGACATGGCAGGCGCCGTCGTACGCCTACGACCCCTACGCCCCCTACGTACCTGCGCCGGTCCCCACCACCCTCCCCGACGGCCGCCCTCTGTTCCGCGACGAGGAGCCCTGGCCCGGGATCTGAGTCCATCATTCGGGACAGCTGCATAACGGGTTTACGCGCCTGACCGAGTCCATTACCCTGGACCCGGCAGTGCATCGTGATGAACGAACCGTGAAGCCCGAGCCGAGCACCTGGACAGCCCGTGACCACGCCCAGTACCACCACCCCCACCTCACCCACAGCGGTGCAGGCCGCCGCCCCGCACCGCCGGGGCTCCCTCGGTCCGGTCGGGCTGGTCCTGTCGGGCGGGATCTCGGTGCAGTTCGGCGCGGCACTGGCGGTGAACCTGATGCCGCGCGCCGGCGCGCTCGGCGTCGTAACGCTCCGCCTCCTCGCGGCGGCCGTGGTCCTCCTCCTGATCTGCCGCCCCCGGTTGCGCGGCCACTCACGCACCGACTGGGGCACGGTGATCGTCTTCGGCATCACCCTCGGCGCGATGAACGGCCTCTTCTACCAGGCGGTCGCCCGCATCCCGCTGGGCGCGGCGGTCACTCTGGAGGTCCTCGGCCCGCTGGCCCTGTCCGTTCTCGCCTCCCGCCGAGCGGTCAATGCCGTCTGGGCCGGGCTGGCCCTCGCCGGCGTCTTCCTCCTCGGCGGCGGTGGCTTCGGCGACCTCGACCTCGTCGGAGTGGCCTTCGCGCTGGGCGCGGGTGGGATGTGGGCGGCGTACATCGTGTTCAGTGCGCGTACGGGGCGACGGTTCCCGCAGGCGGACGGGCTGGCGCTGGCCATGGCGGTGGGGGCGCTGCTCATGCTGCCGCTGGGGATCGCCGAGTCGGGTGCGAAGCTGATGGACCCGGTGACGATCGCGCTGGGCTCGGCGGTGGCGATCATGTCGTCGGTCTTGCCGTACACCCTGGAACTCCTGGCCCTGCGCCGCCTCCCCGCCTCCACCTTCGCGATCATGATGAGCCTGGAACCGGCGATGGCCGCGACGGCCGGCTTCCTGATCCTCGGCCAGTCCCTGTCCCTGATCCAGGCCGCGGCGATCGCCCTGGTCATCGGGGCGAGCATGGGGGCGGTGCGGACGCAGGTGGGGCGGGGGAAGGCGGAGGCGCCGGGGGTGGGTTCCTGACGGTTGAAGGCTCGGCGGCCGAGACGAGCTCGTTCAGGTTGTCCCATCGATGCCGGCAACCTTCTCCCACACCGACACATGCTGTTGGCTCCCGCTGGTGAACGGCTCCCGCGTCCACCCGTCCCACCGATCGCGCAGCCGCATCCCCGCCAGCCGGGCCATCAGGTCCAGCTCCGCGGGCCACGCGTACCGGAACGGGACGGTCAGATACGAGCTGCGGTCGCCCTCGACCCGTACGTGGTGCGAGCTCATCGACTGGGTCGCGACGTCGTACAGGTCGAATCCGAGACGCCCGTCCTCCACACGGAACGGCACCGCGTTCTGCCCGGGCGGAAGCCGCCGCAGGTCGGGAACCATGACCTCGACGACGAAGTGTCCGCCGGGCTCGAGATGGGCCGCGGCGTTGAGGAAGCAGTCCACCTGCGCGTCCTGCGTGGTCAGATTCATGATCGTGTTGAAGACCAGGTAGGCGAGCGAGAATCCGCCCTCCACCCGTGTCGTCGCGAAGTCGCCGATCGTCACCCCGATCGCGTCCCCGCCCGGCTTCGCGCGCAGCCGCTCCACCATCGCCCGGGACAGGTCGATGCCGTACACCTCGACACCGCGGCGTGACAGCGGCAACGCGATGCGCCCGGTGCCGACGCCCAGCTCCAGGGCGCGGCCGGTCCCGGCCAGCTCCGCCAGGAGGTCGACGGCGGGTTCCACCGCGTCCGGCATGAACATCTCCGCCGACGACTCGTCGTACGCCGCCGCGACGGACTCTCCGAAGTAACCGTCGTCATCGAGCATCGGCCGACCGTACTGCCTCGGTGACTGGCGGTGCGTGGGCATTTCCAGCCCACAAATTAATGCAAGCACGCTTGCTTGTTTCTGTCGCCGCTGCCATGCTCACCCCATGGCTGACCCGACGCCCGTGATCGACGATCTGTGCGCGGAGAGCGAGGAACTCGACCTGCTCGTGGCCGAGTTGAGCTCGGAGCAGTGGGCGCTCGCAACCCCCGCGCCCGGCTGGACCGTCGCCCACCAGATCGCGCACCTCGCCTGGACCGACCACTCCTCGTTGCTGGCGGTGACCGACCAGGACGCCTTCTCCCGCGAGGTCGAGAAGGCGCTGGCCGCGCCCGGCGACTTCGTGGACAACGGTGCGGAGGAGGGCGCCGGCAAGCCGCCCGAGCAGCTGCTCGCGGACTGGCGGACCGGGCGCAAGGCCCTGGCGGACGCCCTGCGGGTGGCGCCGACGGGAGCGCGTTTCCCCTGGTACGGCCCCCCGATGTCCGTCGCCTCCATGGCCACCGCCCGCCTCATGGAGACCTGGGCCCACGCCGGGGACGTGGCGGACGCGCTGGGCGTGGCACGCACCCCCACCGACCGGCTCCGGCACATCGTGCGCCTCGGCGTCCGCACCCGCGACTTCGCCTTCGGAGTGCACGGACTGCCCACCCCGTTCGAGGAGTTCCGCGTCGAACTCACCTCCCCGTCCGGGGAGTTGTGGGTGTACGGGCCCGAGAACGCCGAAGACCGCGTCACCGGCCCCGCCCTCGACTTCTGCCTCCTGGTCACCCAGCGTGCGCACCGAGAAGATCTCGCTCTGCAGGCGACCGGCCCCGACGCCGACCGCTGGCTCGACATCGCCCAGGCCTTCGCCGGGCCCCCGGGCGACGGCCGTCCGCCGAAGGGGGCCGCCGGATGACGACTCTCCGTATCGGCAACGCCTCCGGCTTCTACGGCGACCGGTTCGACGCCATGCGCGAGATGCTCACCGGCGGCGAACTCGACGTCCTGACCGGCGACTATCTCGCCGAGCTGACCATGCTGATCCTGGGCCGTGATCGGCTCAAGGACCCGGCCGCCGGGTACGCCCGCACGTTCCTGCGCCAGCTGGAGGAGTGCCTCGGCCTCGCGCATGAGCGTGGGGTGCGGATAGTCGCCAATGCCGGTGGCCTCAACCCGGCCGGACTCGCCGACGCCGTACGGCAGTTGGCCGACCGGCTCGGCCTCCCCGTCCGCGTCGCCCACGTCGAGGGCGACGACCTCACCGCCGCCCACCCGGGCAGCCTCGCCGCCCACGCCTACCTCGGCGGCTTCGGCATCGCGGCCTGCCTCCGGGAGGGCGCGGACGTGGTCGTCACCGGGCGGGTGACGGACGCGGCGCTGGTCACCGGGCCCGCCGTCGCGCACTTCGGGTGGGGGCCGGGGGAGTACGACCGGCTCGCGGGAGCCGTCGTCGCCGGGCATGTGCTGGAGTGCGGGGCGCAGGCCACCGGCGGCAACTACGCGTTCTTCAGCGAGCGCCCGGGTGATCTGCGGCGGCCCGGCTTCCCGCTCGCCGAGCTGCACGAGGACGGCACCGCGGTCATCACCAAACACCCCGGCACCGGCGGCTTCGTCGACGTCGGCACGGTGACCGCGCAGTTGTTGTACGAGACGGCGGGCGCCCGTTACCCGGGACCGGACGTGACGGCCCGCCTGGACACGATCCGCCTCACCCAGGACGGCCCCGACCGCGTCCGCATCGAGGGCGTACACGGCGAGGCCCCGCCCCCCACCCTCAAGGTCGGCCTCAACCGCCTCGGCGGCTTCCGCAACGAGGTCGCCTTCGTGCTCACCGGCCTCGACATCGAGGCCAAGGCCGCGCTGGTGCGGGAGCAGATGGACGCCGCCTTCCGGGAGGCCAAGTCGGCCCCCGCGGACGTCCGTTGGGACCTCGTCCGCACCGACCGGCCCGACGCCCCGACCGAGGAGACGGCGAGCGCGCTGCTGCGGCTGGTCGTACGGGACCGGGACGAAAGTGCGGTCGGTCGCGCGCTGAGCGGAGCCGCCGTCGAGCTGGCGCTCGCCAGCTACCCGGGCTTCCATGTGCTCGCGCCACCTGGAAAGGGCGCGCCCTATGGGGTCTTCGAGGATGTGTACGTCCCCCATGGCGCCGTCGACCATGTGGCGGTGCTCGATGACGGGCGCCGGGTTCCTGTGGCCCCGGCCCACGACACCCTCGTACTCGACGTTCTGCCGGATCCTGAGCTGCCCGAACCGCTGCCGGACGGGTCTGTACGCCGTGCCCCGCTCGGTCTCGTCGCCGGCGCCCGCAGCGGAGACAAGGGCGGGAACGCCAACGTCGGTGTCTGGGCCCGTACGGACGAGGCATGGCGGTGGCTCGTCCACGAGCTGACGGCGGACCGTTTCCGTCAGCTGCTCCCGGAGAGCCGCGATCTGCCCGTCACCCGCCACGTCCTGCCGAACCTCCGCGCCCTCAACTTCGTGGTCGAGGGCATCCTCGGCGCGGGCGTCGCCGCCCAGCACCGATTCGACCCGCAGGCCAAGGCCCTCGGCGAATGGCTGCGCTCCCGCCACCTGGACATCCCGGAGGCCCTGCTGTGACGGTTCTGCCGACCACCCTGGACACCAGTGGCCCGGACCACCGGGCCAACCGCGAGGCCATGCTCGCCAAGCTCGCCGACCTCGACGCCGAGCACGCCAAGGCCCTCGTGGGCGGCGGCGAGAAGTACGTCGAACGGCACCGCGGGCGCGGCAAGCTGCTCGCCCGGGAGCGCATCGAGCTGCTCCTCGACCCGGACACGCCCTTCCTGGAGCTGTCGCCGCTCGCCGCCTGGGGGAGCGAGTACACGGTGGGCGCCTCGCTCGTCACCGGGATCGGGGTGGTGGAGGGGGTCGAGTGTCTGATCACCGCCAATGACCCGACCGTACGCGGCGGCGCCAGCAACCCCTGGTCGCTGAAGAAGGCCCTGCGCGCCAACGACATCGCGCTCGCCAATCGCCTCCCCTGCATCAGCCTGGTGGAGTCGGGCGGCGCCGATCTGCCCTCCCAGAAGGAGATCTTCATCCCCGGGGGTGCGATCTTCCGGGACCTGACGAGGTTGTCGGCGGCCGGCATCCCCACCATCGCCGTGGTCTTCGGGAACTCGACCGCCGGGGGCGCGTACATCCCCGGCATGTCCGACCACGTGATCATGGTCAAGGAACGCGCGAAGGTCTTCCTCGGCGGTCCGCCCCTGGTGAAGATGGCCACCGGCGAGGAGAGCGACGACGAGTCGCTCGGCGGTGCCGAGATGCACGCGCGCGTGTCGGGTCTCGCCGACTACTTCGCCGTCGACGAGCCGGATGCCCTGCGTCAGGCCCGGCGGGTCGTGGCCCGCCTCAACCACCGCAAGGCGTACGAGGATCCGGGCCCGGCCGCACCTCCCAAGTACGACGAGGAGGAACTGCTCGGCATCGTCCCCGGCGACCTGAAGACCCCCTTCGACCCGCGCGAGGTGATCGCCCGGATCGTCGACGCCTCCGACTTCGACGAGTTCAAGCCGCTGTACGGGACGAGCCTGACGACCGGCTGGGCGACGCTCCACGGCTATCCGGTGGGCGTGCTGGCGAACGCCCAGGGGGTCCTGTTCAGCGAGGAGTCCCAAAAGGCCGCCCAGTTCATCCAGTTGGCCAACCAGCGCGACATCCCGCTCCTCTTCCTGCACAACACCACCGGCTACATGGTCGGCAAGGAGTACGAGCAGGGCGGCATCATCAAGCACGGCGCCATGATGATCAATGCGGTGAGCAACAGCCGGGTCCCGCATCTGTCGGTGCTGATGGGTGCCTCGTACGGCGCCGGTCACTACGGCATGTGCGGCCGCGCCTACGACCCCCGCTTCCTGTTCGCCTGGCCCAGCGCCAAGTCGGCCGTCATGGGCCCGCAGCAGCTCGCCGGAGTCCTGTCGATCGTCGCCCGGCAGTCGGCGGCGGCGAAGGGCCGGCCGTACGACGAGGACGCGGACGCCGCCCTGCGCGCCATGGTGGAGCAGCAGATCGAGTCCGAGTCGCTGCCGATGTTCCTGTCCGGGCGGCTCTACGACGACGGCGTCATCGACCCGCGCGACACCCGCACGGTGCTGGGCCTGTGCCTGTCGGCCATCCACACCGCGCCGTACGAGGGTGCACGCGGCGGCTTCGGCGTCTTCCGGATGTGAGGGACGGTTTCAATGATCACTTCAGTCCTCGTCGCCAACCGGGGCGAGATCGCCTGCCGTATCTTCCGCACCTGCCGCGAGTTGGGAATCCGGACGGTCGCGGTGCACTCCGACGCCGACGAGAACGCGCTCCACGCGCGCGTGGCCGACACGGCGGTACGGCTGCCGGGCGCGGCGCCCGCGGAGACGTATCTGCGCGGCGACCTGATCGTGAAGGCGGCCGTCGCATCCGGCGCGGACGCCGTACACCCCGGCTACGGCTTCCTCTCCGAGAACGCCGACTTCGCACGCGCCGTCGTCGACGCCGGTCTGACGTGGATCGGACCGTCCCCGGAAGCCATCGAGGCGATGGCGTCCAAGACCCGAGCCAAGGAGCTCATGGGGATCCCCTCCCTGGAACGGGGGCGGATCACCGAGACCGACCTGCCGGTCCTGGTGAAGGCGGCCGCGGGCGGCGGGGGACGCGGGATGCGCATCGTGCGCCGCCTGGAGGACCTCGACACCGCACTGGAGGGCGCACGGGCCGAGGCCGCGAGCGCCTTCGGCGACGGCGAGGTCTTCGTCGAGCCGTACCTGGAGCACGGCCGCCACGTCGAGGTCCAGGTCATCGCGGACACGCACGGCACGATCTGGACCCTGGGCACCCGCGACTGCTCCCTCCAGCGCCGCCACCAGAAGGTCATCGAGGAGGCCCCGGCACCCGGGCTCTCCGAGGGGCTCACCGAGGATATGTACGCGTTGGCCGTACAGGCCGTGTGCGCCGTCGCCTACGAGGGCGCCGGCACCGTCGAGTTCCTGGTGGCCGACGGCCGGGCGCACTTCCTGGAGATGAACACCCGCCTCCAGGTCGAACACCCCGTCACGGAGGCGGTGTTCGGCGTCGACCTGGTGGCCCTGCAGATCCGGGTAGCCGAAGGCCACCCCCTGGAAACCGACCCCCCACGCGCGCGTGGCCACGCGATCGAGGCCCGCCTGTACGCCGAGGACCCGGCGAACGACTGGACCCCGCAGACCGGCACCCTGCACCGCCTGACGGCTCCCGAAGGCATCCGCCTGGACACGGGCTACGGCGACGGAGACGACATCGGCGTCCATTACGACCCGATGCTCGCGAAGGCGGTGGCCCACGCCCCCACGCGCGCGGAGGCCGTGCGCAGACTGGCGGGAGCCCTGGAGCGAGCCACGGTCCACGGCCCGACGACCAACCGCGACCTCCTCGTCCGCTCCCTGCGCCACAAGGAGTTCGCGTCGGCCGGCATGGACACGGCCTTCTACGACCGCCACCTCCCCGAACTGACCGGCTCCGGGACGGGTGACCCACACGCCCCGCTCGCCGCGGCCCTCGCCGACGCCCACGCCCGCTCCCACTTCGGCGGCTTCCGCAACCTCCCCTCCCAGCCGCAGACCAAGCGGTACGCGATGGCGGGCGAGGAGCACGAGGCCCGCTACCGGCACACGCGCACGGGCCTCGAGGCGGACGGGGTCCGGGTCGTGCACGCGGACGCGAGTCTCGTCGTACTCGAAGTGGACGGCGTACAGCGGAAGTTCGAGGTGTCGAGGTACGGCGACGAGGTGTACGTGAACGCCACCCGCCTGACCGCCCTGCCCCGCTTCCCCGATCCCACCGCCCAGCACGCGCCGGGCTCCCTTCTGGCCCCCATGCCGGGCACGGTCGTGAAGGTGGCCGAGGGCCTGGCCGTAGGAGCGTCCGTACGGGCCGGAGAGCCCCTCCTCTGGCTGGAGGCGATGAAGATGCAGCACAGGATCACAGCACCCGTCACGGGCACGCTGACGGCCCTGCACGTCGTACCGGGACAACAGGTAGAGGTCGCCGCATTGCTGGCGGTGGTCGAGCCCACCTAAGGGGCGCGGGACGGTATCGATATGCGGCTACCGCCGCGCGAGCGCGACCAGCCACACACAACCCGCACCCCGAAGGAGACCTGATGGCCCTCATAGAATCCGAAGAACACAAGGCTCTCCGATCCGCCGTCGCTGCCCTCGGCAAACGCCACGGCCGCGAATTCGACCGCGAGGCCCTCTGGGCAGAGGCAGCCAAGCTGGGCTATCTCGGCGTCAACCTGCCGGAGGCATACGGCGGTGGAGGCGGCGGCATCGCAGAACTCTCCATCGTCCTGGAGGAGCTGGGCGCAGCCGGTTGCCCCCTGCTGATGATGGTCGTATCCCCGGCCATCTGCGGCACAGTGATCGCCCGCTTCGGCACCGACGCCCAGAAACAACACTGGCTGCCCGGACTGGCCGACGGCACCCTGACCATGGCCTTCGGCATCACAGAACCCGACGCCGGCTCCAACAGCCACCGCATCACCACCACGGCCCGCCGCGACCCGGACACCGGCGACTGGCTCCTCACCGGCCGCAAAGTCTTCATATCCGGCGTCGACATCGCCGACGCGACCCTCATAGTCGGCCGCACCGAAGACGCCCGCACCGGCACCCTCAAGCCCTGCCTCTTCATCGTCCCGCGGGACGCGCCCGGCTTCGCCCGCCGCAAGATCGACATGGAACTCCACGCCGTGGAAAAGCAGTTCGAGCTGACGTTGGACGACGTAAGGCTCCCGGCAGAAGCACTCGTCGGCGACGAGGACGCAGGCCTCCTCCAGCTCTTCGCCGGCCTCAACCCCGAACGCATCATGACGGCCGCCTTCGCGATCGGCATGGGCCGCTACGCCCTGGCCCGCGCCGTCGAGTACGCACGCGACCGCACCGTCTGGAAAACCCCCATCGGCGCCCACCAGGCCATCGCACACCCCCTCGCCCAGGCGCACATCGACCTCGAACTCGCCCGCCTGATGATGCAGAAGGCGGCGCATCTGTACGACGCAGGAGACGACGTCGGCGCAGGTGAGGCCGCCAACATGGCGAAGTACGCGGCCGGCGAGGCCTGTGTGCGGGCCGTCGACCAGGCCGTGCACACCCTCGGCGGCAACGGCCTCACCCGCGAATTCGGGCTCGCCTCGTTGATAACAGCAGCGCGCGTGGCTCGTATTGCTCCGGTGAGCCGGGAGATGATTCTCAACTACGTCTCCCACCAGACCCTCGGCCTGCCCAAGTCGTACTGACCGCCTCGGCCGCCTTGGAGGAACCGTGTTCCGCAGCGACTACGCAGACGTCCCGCCCGTAGAACTCCCCATCCACGAAGCGGTGCTGGGCCGGGCCGCCGAGTACGGCGACGCGCCCGCGCTCATCGACGGAACCGACGGCACCACCCTCACGTACGAACAACTGGACCGCTTCCACCGGCGCATCTCGGCCGCGCTCGCCGAGGCAGGCGTAGGCAAGGGGGACGTGCTCGCCCTGCACAGCCCCAACACCGTCGCCTTCCCGACGGCCTTCTACGCGGCCACGCGCGCGGGTGCCTCCGTCACCACCGTGCACCCGCTGGCCACCCCCGAGGAGTTCGCCAAGCAGCTGGGGGACTCGGCGGCCCGCTGGATCGTCACCGTGTCACCGCTGCTGGAAACGGCACGCAGGGCCGCCGAACTCGCGGGCGGCGTCGAGGAGATCTTCGTCTGCGACAGCGCGCCGGGACACCGGTCCCTGATCGACATGCTGGCCTCCGCCGCCCCGGAGCCGGCCGTCGACATCGACCCGGTGACGGACGTGGCGGCACTCCCGTACTCCTCCGGGACGACCGGCATCCCCAAGGGCGTGATGCTCACGCACCGCCAGATCGCCACCAACCTCGCCCAGCTCGAACCCCTCATCCCGACCGCCCCCGGCGACCGCATCCTCGCCGTCCTGCCCTTCTTCCACATCTATGGCCTGACGGCCCTGATGAATGCGCCCTTGAGGCAGGGCGCCACGGTCGTCGTCCTCCCGCGCTTCGACCTCGAAACCTTCCTCGCGGCCATCCAGAACCACCGCATCACCGGCCTGTTCGTGGCCCCGCCCATCGTCCTGGCCCTCGCCAAGCACCCCCTGGTCGCCCAGTACGACCTGTCGTCCCTGAAACACATCATCAGCGCCGCCGCCCCCCTGGACGCCAACCTCGCCGCCGCCTGCTCCCAGCGGCTCGGCCTGCCACCCGTCGGCCAGGCCTACGGCATGACGGAACTCTCACCCGGCACCCACGTCGTCCCCCTCGACGCCATGCGCGACGCACCCCCCGCAACCGTCGGCAAGCTCATCGCGGGCACCGAGATGCGCATCGTCTCCCTCGACGACCCCGACAAGGACCTCGGCACCGGCGAGTCCGGCGAGATCCTCATCCGCGGCCCCCAGGTCATGAAGGGCTACCTGGGCCACCCCGACGCCACCGCCGCGATGATCGACCCGGACGGCTGGCTGCACACCGGAGACGTGGGCCATGTCGACACCGACGGCTGGCTGTTCGTCGTCGACCGCGTCAAGGAACTCATCAAGTACAAGGGCTTCCAGGTGGCCCCCGCCGAACTCGAGGCCATCCTCCTGACCCACCCGGGCATCGCCGACGCGGCCGTAGTCGGCGTCTACAACGACGACAACAACGAAATCCCGCACGCATACGTCGTCCGCCAGCCCACCGCCACCGACCTCTCCGAAGGAGAGGTCATGATGTACGTCGCCGAACGCGTCGCCCCCTACAAACGCGTCCGCCAGGTCACCTTCATCGACGGCATCCCGCGGGCCGCCTCCGGGAAGATCCTCCGCCGTGCACTGCGGGAACCCAGGGAGCGCACATGACGTTGATCGGACGTACGCGCGCGCGTGGCATCGAGACACTCAGCCTCGACTCCCCGGCCAACCGCAACGCGCTCTCGGCGGCGCTCGTGGGGCAGTTGGCCGCCGCACTGACGGACTGCGCCAAGGACAGCGACGTACGCGCGATCGTCCTCACCCACACCGGCAACACGTTCTGCGCGGGCGCCGACCTCCGCGACCCCCCTCCCCCGGACGGACTGGTCCAGCTCCTCCGCCAGATCATCGAACTGCGCAAACCCGTCGTCGCCCGCGTCACCGGCCACGTACGGGCCGGCGGACTCGGTCTGCTGGCCGCATGCGACATCGCGGCGGGATCGACGGAGTCCACCTTCGCGTTCACCGAGGTACGGATCGGCGTGGCCCCGGCGGTCATCTCCCTGCCCCTGCTCCCGCGCACGGACCCCCGAGCCCTCGCCCGCTACTACCTCACCGGCGAGCGCCTCGACGCCACGGAGGCCGCCCGCATCGGACTGCTCACGGCGGCCGGGCAGGACGTGGACGCCGTACTGGAACCGGTCCTGGACGGACTGCGCCGAGCCGCACCCCAAGGGCTGGCGGAGACGAAACAGCTGCTCACAGCTAAGGTGCTCGAAACATTCGACCGGGACGCGGCCGACCTCACCGCACTCTCGGCCCGGCTGTTCGCCTCCCCGCAGGCCCGCGAGGGAATGACGGCCTTCCTGGAACGACGGGATCCCACATGGGTGCTGTGACCACAGACGGCGGTGTCGACCGCGTCGACCGCGTGCCCAAACAGGACCGCAGCCGAGCCACCCGGCAGCGGCTCCTGGAAGCCGCCGTGGCCTGCCTCGCCGAACACGGCTGGGCCGGCTCCACGGTCTCCGTCGTCGCCGAACGCGCCGGCGTCTCCCGCGGCGCCGCCCAGCACCACTTCCCGACCCGCGAGGACCTCTTCACGGCGGCCGTCGAATACGTCGCCGAGGAGCGGTCGACGGCGCTCCGTGCCCTGTTCCCGCAGGGCGCCGCGGGCGACCGGCGGGCGGTCGTCTCGGCCCTCGTCGACCTCTACACCGGCCCCCTCTTCCGCGCCGCCCTCCACCTCTGGGTCGCCGCCTCCAACGAAGACCAGCTCCGCCCGCGCGTCACAGAACTCGAGGCCCGCGTCGGCCGCGAAACCCACCGCATAGCAGTGGACCTCCTCGCCGCCGACGAAACCCGCCCCGGCGTACGCGAAACCGTCCAGGGCCTCCTCGACATGGCCCGCGGCCTCGGCCTCGCCAACCTGCTCACGGACGACGGGGGGCGACGGGAGCGGGTCGTGGCGCAGTGGGCGGAGATCCTGGACCAGGTGCTCACGGACTGAGCCGGGTCCTCAGGCGCCGACACTCAGGGGCTGAGCCGCTCCACCCGCCACCCCCCGTCCGCCTCCGCCACATACCGCAACCGGTCGTGCAGCCGGTTCTCGCGGCCCTGCCAGAACTCCACCGCCTGGGGGGCGACCCGGAAACCGCCCCAGTTCGGGGGCACGGGGACCTGCTCGCCCTCCGGGTAGCGGGCGGCGAGTTCGGCGTACGAGGCGTCCAGGTCGGCGCGGGTGGAAATCACGCTCGACTGGGCGCTGGCCCAGGCGCCGAGCTGGGAACCGTGCGGGCGGGTGCGGAAGTAGGCGGCGGTCTCGTCGCGGCCGGTGCGGCGGGCGATGCCCGTGACGATGACCTGGCGGGCCATCGGGTGCCAGGGGAACAGGAGCGAGAGGTACGGGTTCTCGGCGAGGTCGCGGGCCTTGCGGGAGTCGTAGTTGGTGTAGAAGACGAAGCCCTGCTCGTCGAAGTGCTTCAGCAGTACGGTGCGTGAGCTGGGGTGGCCTTCGGCGTTCGCCGTGGAGACGACCATGGCGTTCGGCTCGAAGAGGTGGGCCTCCGTCGCGGCCTGCTGGAACCAGCGCGCGAACTGCGCCACCGGAGTGGCGGCCAGATCGGACTCGGCGAGGCCCTCGGCCCGGTACTGCTTGCGCATCGAGGC
Organism: Streptomyces sp. NPDC001401; assembly: GCF_042895385.1. Classification (NCBI taxonomy): domain Bacteria; kingdom Bacillati; phylum Actinomycetota; class Actinomycetes; order Kitasatosporales; family Streptomycetaceae; genus Streptomyces; species Streptomyces sp. NPDC001401. Next base: position 484,371 of record NZ_JBIAWI010000005.1, on the reverse strand, counting down.
GGGATCGAGGGGGACGGCGTCTCGGTCGGTCACCCGGTCATCCTGCCGTATGTGCAGGTGCCGTACGGCATGGTGTCCGTCATGATTTCGGCATGGGGCCACTCGTTGCGGACGAGTGGCTGTGGCACTGAGTGCCGTTGAGCCTCCCCAAACGTGGCACTCGGGGATATCGTGCTGGTGCGTTCTGGTTGAGTGACCAGTCGCGCGGGGCATCACCAGGGTGGCCGCCCAGGACCACGAGTCGCACGAACAGACCGGGGATCCAGCGGCCGAGCCGCCGTTTTCTGCCGTACCCATCTGTCGTACACATCACGAGGAGCCGCCTGATGTCCGACTTCGTACCCGGACTCGAGGGAGTCGTCGCGTTCGAGACGGAGATCGCCGAACCGGACAAGGAGGGCGGCGCCCTTCGGTATCGGGGCGTCGACATCGAGGACCTGGTCGGTCACGTCTCCTTCGGGAACGTCTGGGGGCTGCTTGTCGACGGCGCCTTCAACCCCGGCCTGCCGCCCGCCGAGCCGTTCCCGATCCCCGTGCACTCCGGCGACATCCGAGTGGACGTGCAGTCGGCGCTGGCCATGCTGGCGCCCGTGTGGGGCCTCAAGCCCCTCCTCGACATCGACGCCGAGCAGGCTCGCGCGGACCTGGCCCGGGCCGCGGTCATGGCTCTCTCCTACGTGGCCCAGTCGGCCCGCGGCCAGGGCCGGCCCATGGTTCCGCAGCGTGAGATCGACAAGGCCCACTCGATCACCGAGCGCTTCATGACCCGCTGGCGGGGCGAGCCCGACCCCAAGCACGTCGCCGCCGTCGACGCCTACTGGACCTCCGCCGCCGAACACGGCATGAACGCGTCCACCTTCACGGCCCGCGTCATCGCCTCCACCGGGGCGGACGTCGCTGCCGCTCTGTCCGGTGCCGTCGGAGCCATGTCCGGGCCGCTGCACGGCGGCGCGCCCTCCCGTGTGCTGGGCATGATCGAGGAGATCGAGCGGACCGGGGACGCGGAGGCGTACGTCAAGCAGGCCCTCGACAAGGGGGAGCGGCTGATGGGCTTCGGCCACCGGGTGTACCGGGCCGAGGATCCACGCGCGCGCGTGCTGCGGCGTACCGCCCGTGAGCTGGGGGCTCCGCGGTTCGAGGTGGCCGAGGCCCTGGAGAAGGCCGCTCTGGCGGAGCTGCATGCGCGGCGTCCGGACCGGGTGCTTGCCACGAACGTCGAGTTCTGGGCGGCGATCGTGCTCGACTTCGCCGAGGTGCCGGCCCATATGTTCACGTCGATGTTCACCTGTGCCCGTACGGCGGGGTGGTCGGCGCACATTCTTGAGCAGAAGCGGACGGGGCGGCTTGTGCGGCCGTCTGCGCGGTATGTGGGGCCGGGGGCGAGGGCTCCGCAGGCCATCGAGGGGTACGACGGCATCGCCCACTGAATCGCCCACTGAGACGGGTGCTTGAAGAGCGCGGGCGACTGCGGGCCAGTTGTGGCTGGTCGCGCAGTTCCCCGCGCCCCTGGAAAACGGGCCCTTCGGGCCCTGTTTTCATGCCGGCGCGAGAAGATCCGCATGGTGCCGTTCCGCCACCAGCGGGTGAGCCCTCAGCTTGCCCTTCAGCTCGTTGTAGCCGTATTCGGCGAAGAGGGGGTTGGCCGGGTCGTCGGTGATTCCCGGGGCCGTGGATGCGTGCGGGAAGGGCAAGGGGGCCACCCTCGCGTCCAGGCGCGGGTTGTAGAAGAAAGGCACTGAGAACCGCTCCGTGGCGCCCGCCGGGCTCACCACCCGGTGGTTGGTGGCCACGAGGTATCCGTTGGTCGCCACCTCAAGCAGTTCGCCGAGGTTGACGACGAACGCGTCCTCCAGGGGCGGCACGTCGTGGAACAGGCCGTCCTCCCGTTGCACCTGCAGTCCGCCGACCTGGTCCTGGAGCAGGAGGGTCAGGAAGCCGTAGTCCTTGTGGGCGCCGACGCCCTGGTCGGCGCCGTCACCCGCGGTCCCCGGATACCGGACGAGCTTGAGATGCGGGTGGGCGTGGTCGCCGAAGACCGGGTCGTAGAAGTCGGCGGGCGCGCCGATGGCGGTGAGCAGCTCGCGCAGCAGCCGCTGGGCGACGGCACTCAGCCGGTCGATCCAGGCGAGCGCGGCGGTGCGCAGTTCGGGGAGGGCGGCGGGCCACTGGTTGGGGCCCTGCAGCCACCAGTAGGCGGGCTCGTCTGGGCCAGGTGTGCGGGCGGGGCGTTCGGCGCCTATGTCGAGCTGGTCCCGCCAGTCGCGGGCGCCGGCGGTGCGTTCGTCGCCGGTGCGGGTGTAGCCGCGGAAGTGGGGCGAGTTGATGTTGTCGAGGGCGAGCCGGTCGGCTTCGGGAAGCCGGAAGAAGGCGTGCATGGCCCGCACGAGTTCGTCGGTCTCGGCGGGGCTGACTCCGTGTCCGACCAGTTGGAAGAAGCCCACGTCGTGAGCGGCGCTGTGCAGTTGGGCGTGGAGCAGTGCACGGGCCTGGGGTCCGCGGTCGGCGGCCGAGAGATCGATGATCGGGAGCTGCTGGTACGACGGGGTCGTCGCGATGTGCGTCATGGGGTGCGTCCGCAGGGTGTACGGGGCAGGGGCGGCCGCCGAGGGTGGGGCGGGGCCCAGATGCCCGAACGGAGGAAGAACAAGCAGAACGGGGCTGGGTCAGGCGGAGCGCCGACAGCCCGTGCTCGTGACGCGGACGTAGTCCACATGGCGGCGTCGAACGAGCAGAAGCATGCGCCCAGCGTACTGCTCGCCGAAGGATCCGTACCTGGCACTCCCCACTGCCGCAGATCTTCCCGCACCCCGAGAACGCAGACGACCCGCGAGCTCGGGTCCCCCTGCCTGTGGCGGGGGAGCCGGCCGGACGTACCGGCGAGCTCGCGGGTCGGGTGACTGCGTTGGATTAGGCCGGCTGCGTGTTGCTCGCACACGCTGGTCCGGCACCGCACTCGGTGTGGTGGCGGGCCGCTAGCCCGCAGCCACCTCTTCTGTCCGGTGTTCATACATCTGCCGAACCACCTCCTTTCCGAATTACCCGCAGCCTAAGAAGCCTTCTGCCGCCGATCAACCCATTTTCTGAATGTTGACGGTACGGCTTCAGGCTGGACGGTGTAGCCGTACCCGTCGCCCCGTTGTAGGAGCCGAAGATTCCGATGGAAGACGTCCACTCGGCCTGCTGGTGTCGAGAGGCTGTGCCGTCCCGCGGCCCGGACAGAGACGCGGCCCGTCCACGTGCCCGCCCACTTACCAGTAGGCACGGTGGCACATACGAGATCGCCCGTGGCGTATCCGAAGTGTCGCTTGACGCGAGCCCGCCGCAGGCGCGGGAAACCGAACCGGTCCGGGGTAGTGCGTGAGTGCGTGCGTATTGCCAATGACGCTAGTGATCAACGTGGTGCGTGAGCGGTCGAATCACCAGATGGCGCTCATTCGTGCGAAGAACCCCAAACCCTCGAACGCGCACCCGATCTTGCTGCTAAAGCAGACGTGATCGTCCGCGCCCTCGGTTAGCGTTCCGCGCATGACAGAGCGACGCGCAATCCTCAGCGGATCGACCTTCGAAGAGCAGATCGGTTACGCCAGGGCCGTGGTCGACGGCGACTGGGTGCACGTCTCGGGGACCACCGGGTTCGACTACGCCACCATGACGATCTCCGACGACGTGGTCGAGCAGGCCGAGCAGTGCATACGGAACATCGGGGCGGCGCTCGCGGAGGCGGGGGCCGGGTTCTCCGATGTCGTACGGGTGCGGTACCTGCTGCCCGAGCAGGAGGACTTCGAGCCGTGCTGGCCCGTGCTGCGGCGGGCGTTCGGGGAGGTGCGGCCGGCGGCGACGATGATGGTGTGCGGGCTTTCGGATCCTCGGATGAGGATCGAGATCGAGGTGTCCGCGCGGCGCAGGGGCCTACGGATCGAGGCTGTGCACGGAGAGGCCATGCTGCGGGAGTGGAGGCAGGTCCACAACGCGATCGTGCCGCCCGCCGCGATGTCCCTCGACGAGGCGCGGGAGCGGCTCGGGCGTTACCGGCTGGAGAATGCGTATCTCGGGGACGCGCTCGTCGGGTGTTCCACCGTGCGGCCGCCGGAGGGCGAGCAGGGCGCGGCCACGGTGATCGCGCGCGTGCTGCCCGAGTACCGGGGGCGGGGGTTCGGGGCGGCGCTGTACGAGAGAGGGCTCGCGCACGCGCGTGTGCTGGGCGCCGAGGTGGTCGAGACGTGTGTGCTGGCGGCCAACGAGGACGGTCTGCGGTTCGCGGAGAAGTACGGGTTCGTCGAGGTCGAGAGGTATGTGCTCGACGGGGAAAGTGATCTGTGGATTGATCTTCGGCTGATGGTGGGGTGATCCTGGAGGCGGAGGCGGCGTACAACGATTCCTTCAATCTTGGGGAACTCGGTGTGTGCTGCGTCACGTTCCAGTTAGATGATTGCGAGTGAGCGAACCGACGCGCCGTACGTGCGGACGCAGCTTGGCAGGGGGTCCAGGTGAGTGCTTCCCGGCGTAGTGGGACCACCGACGAGCTGGGGCCGGACGAGCCCGAGCGGGCTGGTCCGGTGGGCCCTGACGGCTCCGATCTGCTGGCCGCGCTGCTCGACGGGATGGACGCGGCGCTGTGCGCCTTCGATGCGGGCGGGGTCGTAACGCATTGGAATCGTGAGGCGGAGCGGATTCTGGGGTGGACCGCGGCCGAGGCGGTCGGGCGGCACGGGTTCGCGGGGTGGGCCGTGCGCAGTGCGGATGCCGAGGAGGTCGAGGGGCGGCTGATGTCCGCCATGGAGGCCCCGGGCCGGCAGGTGCACGAGTTCGCGCTGCTGACGAAGGACGGCGGGCGGGTGCTGGTGCGGACGCAGTCCGCGGCGGTGCGCGGGCCCGACGGGAAGCCCGCGGGCGTGTACTGCGCCTTCAGTGAAGTGCATGCACAGATCGATCTGGAGCGGTCGATCGCGCTGAGCGAGGCGTTGTTCGAGGATGCGAGCTGGGGCGTCGTACTGGTCGATGCCGATCTGCGGCCCGCCGTGGTGAATGCTCATGCGGCGCGTGCGCTCGGCATCGGGCGTACGTCGGCGCTCGGGCGGCCGCTGGGGGAGTTGCTCGCCCAGGGTGTCGAGGAGCTGGAGAGCGCGCTCACGCATGTGCTCGCGGAGGGTGCGCCGCCCGCGCCGGCCGAGATCTGGGTGAGTGTGCGTACGCCGGAGGGCGATCAGCGGCGGTGCTGGCGCTGCGGCTTCGTACGGCTGGCCTCGCCGCTGGCGGAGGAGCCGGTGCCGTTGGGGGTCGCCTGGCTCTTCCAGGACGTGACCGAGGGCAAGCAGGGCGAGCAGGAGGCGGCGCTGCTGCGGTTCCGGACCAATCAGCTGCACCGGGCGGCTCGGGCCGCCGCGGAGTGCGAGGACCCGGGCGAGGCGGCGACCGTCCATCTCGATTTCGCGCTCGCCGGGTTCGCCGACCATGCGCTGATCGACCGGGTGGCGGGTGGTGCGGTGGCCGACGGGGCGGCGGAGGGGCCCGTACGGCTGGTGCGGGTCGCCGCGACGCCGGCCGGGGCGCCGGGGCCGAGTCTGCTGACCGGGCAGGCGGGGCTGCCGGTGCGGTACGCGCAGGGGCATCCGGCGTTGCAGTGCGTGGAGCGGACGGGGGCCGTGCGGGCGAGCGTGGGTGCGGTGCCGGCCGAGCAGGCCCGGGAGTGGGCGCTGGCCCGGCAGTGGCCGGAGGATGCGGTGCACGCGTTGTGCGCGGTGCTGCGCAGCCGGGGGCGGACGCTGGGGGTCGTGACGTTTCTGCGGGGGAGCGGGCGGAGTCAGTTCGAGCGGGTGGATGCGGTGTACGCCGAGGATGTCGCCGTTCGGATCGCTGCGGCGTTGGACTTGGCGGGGGTCGTGGGGCGGTAGCGCGGCCCGCGGCTACACCGTTTGCGTGCTTACTGCTGGTAGAAGATCCGGTCCCCGTACTCCTGCATCACCCGGCTGTTCCAGTCGTGGCCGCCGTCCACGTTGCCGGACCGCAGCAGCGGCGGCTCGATGCCGCGCTCGGCGAGTGCGCCCGCTGCCGTGGCCATGACGGCCTGGAGGATCGCGCTGGTGACGACGGTCGAGGCCGGGGCGAAGGGGGCCGGGATGGTATCGACGGTGAGGGTGGCGTCCCCGATGGCGATCTTGGAGTCGAGGACGATGTCGCAGTGGTCGCGCAGGTAGGTGCCGGAGGTGTGCCGGGACCGGGTCTCGGTGGCGTACGCGACCGAGGTCACGCCGATGACCTTCACGCCGAGCGTGCGGGCGCTCATGGCCATTTCGACGGGGAGGGCGTTGCGGCCGGAGAGGGAGATGATCACCAGGGCGTCCCCGGAGCGGAGCGGCGAGGAGTCCAGGACGGCGGTTGCGAGGCCGTCCACGCGTTCCAGGGCGGAGCCCAGCGTGGCCGGCATCACGTCGACGCCGACGACGCCCGGTACGGCGAGCAGGTTCATCAGGGCCAGGCCGCCCGCGCGGTAGACGACGTCCTGTGCGGCGAGGGAGGAGTGGCCGGCGCCGAAGGCGAAGAGCCGTCCGCCGTCCGCGACGGTGTCGGCGAGCAGGGTGCCGGCCGCCGTGATGGACTCTGTCTCCTCGTCCCGGACCCTTTGCAGGAGGTCGATCGCGGCGTCGAAGAACTGGTCGGCCAGTTTGCCGTCGCTCATGCGGGTCCTTCCGGGGCGGTGTGGGGTGTCCGGCGCGCGGATGTGTCGCGGATCACCGTGCGGTCTGGACCAGTGCCGTGTCAATACGGGGGGTGAGTACGGGGTGAGCGCCCCCGCGTAACCCGGTGGTTTCAACGGCGCGGCACGGTTGTCAGTGGTATGCGTCAGAATTGAATCCAGGGCCAGCGCACGCGCCGGGAAGCTGTCGCGCTTCCGGCAGATCTCATCGAGGGGCACGTATGTCCGGACTGATCGACACCACGGAGATGTATCTCCGCACCATCCTCGAGCTGGAGGAGGAAGGTGTGGTCCCCATGCGCGCCCGGATCGCCGAGCGGCTGGACCAGAGCGGGCCGACCGTCAGCCAGACGGTGGCGCGGATGGAGCGGGACGGCCTCGTGTCCGTCGCGACGGACCGCCATCTGGAGCTCACGGACGAGGGCCGTCGGCTCGCCACGCGCGTGATGCGCAAGCACCGGCTCGCCGAGTGTCTGCTGGTCGATGTGATCGGCCTGGAGTGGGAGCAGGTGCATGCCGAGGCGTGCCGCTGGGAGCACGTGATGAGCGAGGCCGTGGAGCGGCGCGTGCTGGAGCTGCTGCGGCACCCGACCGAGTCGCCGTACGGCAACCCGATCCCGGGTCTGGAGGAGCTGGGCGAGAAGGACGGCGCGGACCCGTTCCTGGACGAGGGCATGGTGTCGCTGGCGGACCTGGACCCGGGTCTGGAAGGCAAGACGGTCGTCGTGCGCCGTATCGGTGAGCCGATCCAGACGGATGCGCAGTTGATGTACACGCTGCGGCGGGCGGGTGTGCAGCCCGGTTCGGTGGTGAGCGTGACGGAGTCGGCGGGCGGTGTGCTGGTGGGCAGCGGCGGTGAGGCGGCCGAGCTGGCGGCGGATGTCGCTTCCCATGTGTTCGTCGCCAAGCGCTGACCGTCGGCGGCCCATCGGCGGCGTACTGCTCCTCGTGCCGTCCCTGGCCTGGTGAAGGCCGTCAACTTCCGTTGTTCCAGGGGCATTTGAGGTGCCCTGCGGGCTTGTCGTCGATCTCTTCGACGCCGGGATTCGGTGCGTCGAAATCGCAGCGCTCGGACGTTTTGCGTGCGAGGCTGTCGCGTGAGGCATATGACCTGAGGGGGCCGGGAGGATGTGCCGCAGACGTGTGGAGGGCCCCGGCGCCGTATGGCGCCGGGGCCTGTCCTCCCCTGTGCTGACCCGGAGCCCCGAGCTCTCAGGGTCATCCCCTTCGGACCGTTTTCCCCGAGCGGTCCGCCTCCCGCTGAAGATCTCCCCTCGGCGGCGGCGATCATTCCTCGGGCGAGGTCACTCGTACGAGGGGTGTTGCCCGCAGACACAGTATTTTCGAATACCCATTCGATAGTCTTCGGGTGACGGGTCACGCGGAATGTGCGCTTCAGGAGTGAGTACACAAAGAGCGAGCGCACAAGAACAGGCAGCTGCACGGCACGGCAGGACACGGTTCACAGGACCGGCCGGCTCGAGCGGGAGCGAGCGGTCCGAGCGGAGCTAGGGGGGTGCCAGGACCATGGCGCGACGCATCGACGTGACCGGGGCGGGCGGCGTACGCCTCGCGGTCTGGGAGTTCGGCGACCCTCCCAAGACCGACCCGGCAAAAAACCTGACGGAACCCGTGATTCCGTCACAGCTCTCCGGCGAGCAGACCGGGCATCCCCTGACCGAGGACGCCCCCGGCGTGCTGTTACTGCACGGCCTGATGGGTCGCGCCTCGCACTGGGCGTCCACCGCCCGCTGGCTCTCCGGACGGCACCGCGCCGTCGCGCTCGACCAGCGCGGCCACGGCCAGAGCGACAAGCCGCCGCAGGCCTCCTTCACACGCGAGGCCTACGTCGAGGACGCCGAGGCAGCTCTCGAGCAGCTCGGTCTCGCCCCGGCCGTCCTCGTCGGCCACGCCATGGGCGCGCTGACCGCCTGGCAGCTCGCCGCCAAGCGGCCCGATCTGGTCCGCGGGGTGGTCATCTGCGACATGCGGGCCTCCGCGCTCGGCGCCGCCTCGCAGCGCGAGTGGGCCGACTGGTTCAAGGCCTGGCCCGTCCCCTTCGCCACACTCGCCGACGTACGCAAGTGGTTCGGCGAGGACGACCCCTGGGTGGAGCGGCCGAACCCGGCCCGCGGGGAGTTCTACGCCGAGGTGATGCACGAGTCGCCCGACGGCTGGCGCCCCGTCTTCGATCACGAGCAGATGCTCCGCTCCCGTGAGACCTGGGTGTACGACGCGCACTGGGAGGAGCTCGCCCAGGTCCAGTGCCCGGCGCTCGTCGTGCGCGGGCTCGACGGCGAGCTGGGCCGGGCCGAGGCGCAGGAGATGGTGCGGGTGCTGCCGCGGGGCGAGTATGCGGAGGTGGCCGATGCCGGTCACCTCGTCCACTACGACCAGCCGGAGGCGTGGCGGGCGGCGATCGAACCCTTCCTGGATGCGGTGTTCACTGCGTGAGGCTGGGCCGGGGCGCCTGATGGCTCGGGGCTCCTGTTGTGTGGCGGGTGCGGGTCTGTTGTGGCTTGTCGCGCCCACGCGGCGGAGCCGCATATCGATACAGCCCCGCGCCCCTTCAGGGTGTTGCAGGCCCTCGTGCCAGAAAGGTGCCGTCAGCCCTTGCTTACCGCCGCGAGGATCTCCGGGAGGCGCGCCGCTGTGCGCGGCGCCGCCAGGCGTAGGCCCGCCAGCGTGATGCCCGCCCCGTATGCCGCGCCCACCGGCAGCAGTAGCCAGCCCCACTGGTCGCCGTCCTTGGCCACGTTCACCCAGATCGCCGCGATGATGACGGGGGCGGACAGGAGGGCCGCCGACACCATGCCGCCGAAGATCGAGATCCAGGCGAGGCCGGCCTGCCCGGGGACCACGTTCTTGTAGCCCTCCTGCGGGATGGAGTACGGGAAGCGGGCGGACGTCCACGCGCCGGTCGCCAGCATCGCGCCGAGCAGCGCGAGGGACAGGCCGAGCACCTCGGGCAGCCGGGGCCAGTCGCCGAGCATCGCGGTGGTCACGACGGTCACGAGGGTGGCGTACGGCAGGGTGATCACCAGCAGGGCGAGGGCTCGCCCGCGCAGCTCGACGTAGGCATCGTGCGCGGAGGAAATAGTGGTGGCGACCATCCAGAACGCGGACGTGTCCTGCCCGAACTGGTTGTACATCTGGATGCCGAGCATCCCCGCGGCGAAGCATGCGAAGTAGATCGAGCCGGTGCCCTGAAGGGCATTGAACACGGGCACGATCAGGCCGATGGCCAGTGAAGTCACCCAGGCGGCCTTGGTCTTGGGGTCGCGCCAGATGTAGCGCAGGCTGCGTTCCATGACCGTGCCGGTGCGGCCGGCGGGCAGCAGGCGGGCGAGGCCGCCGGCGGTCCGTTCGCGGGCCGCGGGTTCGGCGGCCTGGAGGGTGGAGCCGTCCGGCGAGGTCATCAGCCGGGTCAGATGGCGTGACCACACGGCGAGAAGCAGCACCAACGCGCCCACGGTCAGGGCCAGTTGGAGGACGGCGACACCGTACGACCCGTCGCTCACCGAGTCCACCGCGCCGACCGCCGACGCGGGCGGCACCCACTTCAGTACGTCCGCCACCGGGTCGAGTTGCGAGAGCCCGGTCGAACCCAGGTGCTGCGCCCCGAAGTTGACCAGCTGTGCCCCGATCGCGATGACCAGCCCGCTCAGCACCGCCAGATCACGGCCCTTGCGGCTGGTCAGCAGCCGGATGTTGGCGGCGGCGACGGCCCGCGCCAGCGCCACGCACACCAGCAGCCCGAGAGCGACGGCCACGACACCGACGGCGTACGCCGCCCCGCCGTGCGCGACCGCGATCACCGAACCGGCCAGCAGAAGCAGCGTGAACAGCGGCCCGATGCCCACCAGCGAGGCCGCAAGCAGCGCCCGCACCAGCGGCCGGGGCCGCAGCGGCAGCATCACCAGCCGCGTCGGGTCGAGCGTCTCGTCACCGCTGGGAAAGAACAGCGGCATCACCGCCCAGCCCAGCGCCAGTACGGCCACCAGCAGCACGACCACGGGCAAGGCATGCGTGTTCCCGTGCAACGCGATCAGCCCGAGCAGCTGCAGCGCCCCGAACAGCACCACGACGACCGCCGACGCGACGTAGGCGGCCCGCCGCCCGCCGGACTGCCTGAGCCCGTTGCGCAGCAGCGACAGCTTCAGCCGTACGACGACGGCAGTGACGTCGACATTGCCCGTCATCGCGCCCCGCCGCCCAGCCAGTCCAGATTCGACGCCGTGTCGCGGCCGCCCGCGCCGACGAGCTGGAGGAACGCCTCCTGCAGCGAGGCCGCCTCCCCGCGCACCTCGGCGAGCGTGCCGTGCGCGCGGATACGGCCGGCGGCCAGCACGGCCACCCAGTCGCACAGGGACTCGACGAGCTCCATGACATGGGAGGAGAAGACGACGGTGGCGCCCGACGCCGTGTACCGCTCCAGGACCCCGCGGATGGTCTGGGCGGACACCGGGTCGACGCCCTCGAACGGCTCGTCGAGGAAGAGCACTTCGGGATTGTGGAGCAGCGCGGCCGCGAGCCCGATCTTCTTGCGCATGCCGGTCGAGTAGTCGACGACGAGCTTGTGCTGGGCGCCGGCCAGGTCGAGCACATCGAGAAGCTGAGTGGCCCGCTTGTCGACCTCGGCCCCGGGCAGCCCGCGCAACCGCCCGCTGTACGCGAGCAGTTCACGCCCCGACAGTCGCTCGAAGAGCCGCAGACCCTCCGGCAGCACCCCGATCCGCGCCTTCACCGCCACCGGATCCCGCCACACATCGTGCCCGACGACCTCGACACTCCCCTGATCGGGCCGCAGCAACCCGGTGACCATGGAGAGGGTCGTGGTCTTCCCCGCTCCGTTCGGCCCGACGAGCCCGATGAACTTCCCCGCAGGCAGTTCCAGATCAATCCCGGCAACGGCAACTTGCTGCCCGAACCGCTTCCAGAGCCCACGTACCCGTACGGCCGCTGTACTCGTCACTACTTCCGACGTCATGCAAGAACCCTACGGTGGGGCACCGCCCTCAAGGGGCGCGGGACTGCGTCTGATATGCGGCTCCGCCGCGTGGGCGCGACCAGCCACTGACTACCTGCAGTCGCGCGATTACCGATCCCGCCCACACGCATAGGCGAGCGGCGAGATCAATTCCTCCGCATCCGGCAGCCACCGGTTCGCAGGCGTAGGCCGGCAGGCCCACTGCACGGCGCCCCGAGAGCCGTACCGCGTGGGAGGACCGGCCACATACGAGCCCTCGCCCAACGCGACCAGATTGAGAGAGGAGGGCGACCAGCCCAACTTCCGCACCAGCTCCGGTACTTTCACCGCCGCACCGGGCAGAACAAAGAAGTGCATGCGACGATCCGGCGTCAAGGTCACGGGACCGAGCGTCAACTCCATGCGCTCCATGCGCGCCAGCGCGAGGAACCCCGCGGTCTCGGCGACCTCGATCGCGTCGAACGTCCGCCCCGTCGGCAGCAGAATCGAAGCCGTCGGCTGCTTCTGCCACATCCGGCGGGCAACGGTCGCACTGCCCGTCGCCAGCGTCGCCCAGTCCTCGCGCGCCGCATGCGCGCCGGGCGCGGCGCACGCGGTGTCGCCGCAGGAGCAGTACTGCACCCCGTCAACGGCTTCCAGCCAGGTGCCGGGGAAGACGTCCCAGTGGCGCTCCTCGGCGTAGCGTACGGCGGTCTCCTGCAGCGATTCCCCACGCTGCTTCGGAATCTGAGCGGCTTCGGGGCCGGCGATCGTCTCTTCCACGGTGAACTCAACTCCCGCATCCACCCTGGGTTACGGGGGTAGCGCGCGCGGGGGAGGAGCATTGATTCCGTATCTGGGGCGCATGGATGCACGTGTGGGGGCGCGCGGGAGGAACCTCGGCGTGAGCTGGGTAGCCACCGGTGGGGTCGGCTTCCGCCTTTACCCCGGCAATCCGCGCAAGCCTCGCATTTTAGGTGTGTCGGCGGGGCATTGATCTTCACGGCCGGATCTTTTCGCTCCAGGGGTTCGCAGGGGGTTACGCCATGGCCGCAAGGCCTCTCGTCGCGCGACAGCCGAACGAACGGTTGCAGGCGCTCATCCAGGAGGCGGGGTGCTCGAACGCCGGGCTCGCCCGCCGGGTCAACATGTGCGGCGCCGAGCACGGCCTCGACCTGCGCTACGACAAGACGTCGGTGGCCCGTTGGCTGCGCGGGCAGCAGCCGCGCGGACGCGCCCCGGCGATCATCGCGGAGGCGCTCGGCCGCAAACTCGGCCGCACGGTCACGATCGACGAGATCGGCATGGCCAACGGCAAAAACCTTGCTTCAGGCGTGGGGCTCCAGTTCTCGCCGACGGTACTGGGCGCCATCGAGCAGGTCTGCGAGCTGTGGCGCAGTGACGTGGGGCGCCGGGACTTCCTGTCAGGCTCGTCCGTCGCCGCGTCCGCGCTCGTCGAGCCGAGCCGGGACTGGCTGATCTCCTCGCCCGACTCACAGGTGTCGCGCTCGGCGGGACCGCGCGTGGGGCAGTCCGACGTGGCGGCCGTGCGCGCGATGACGCAGGCGCTCGTGGATCTGGATCACCAGTACGGCAGCGGGCATGTGCGCCCGGTCGTCGTGCACTACCTCAACAGCGTCGTCTCGGGGCTGCTGGCGGGGTCGTACCGGGAGGCCGTCGGCCGCGACCTGTTCGCCGCGGTGGCCCGACTGACCGAGCTCGCGGGCTACATGGCCGTCGACACCGGGCAACCGGGCCTGGCCCAGCGGTACTACATCCAGGCGCTGCGGCTCGCACAGGCGTCGGGCGACCGTGGCTACGGCGGGTACGTCCTCGCCGCCTCCATGAGCCACCTCGCCGCACAGCTCGGAAACCCGCGTGAGATCGCGCAGTTGGCCCGGGCGGCGCAGGAGGGGGCGCGTGGGCGTGTGACACCGCGCGTGGAGGCGATGTTCTATGCGGCGGAGGCGCGCGGGCACGCGTTGATGGGCGACGCGCGGGCGGCCCAGGTGGCGTCCGGGCGGGCGGTCACGGCGCTGGAAGGGGCCGATGCGGCGTCCGGGGACGACCCGGCGTGGATCGCGCACTTCGACGAAGCGTATCTGGCCGACGAGTTGGCGCACTGCCACCGGGACCTCGGCCAGGCCGAGGCGGCGGCCCGCCGTGCGCAGGAGTCCCTGTCCGGGCTGCCCGAGACCAAGGCGCGCAGGCGGGCCATCGGGTATGTGCTGCTGGCCACCGCACAGGTGCAGCAGCGCGAGATCGAGCAGGCCTGCAACACGGGACTGAAGGCCGTGGAACTCCTGGAGTCCCTCCGCTCCAACCGCGGCGCCGAGTACCTGGAGGACTTCCAGCAGCGGCTGGAGCCGTACCGGGACGAGCCGGTGGTGCGGGAGTTCGGGGCACGGCTCGAGTTGCAGGCGGCTGCGTGAACCTGCGGGAAACGGCCGGTTGCCGTGCGGGGGCAGTCGGAGAGGGTGACAGATACAGCGGTCTGTAGAGCCGTTCTGTTACTGCCGTCACAGGGAAGGAGGTTGTGCCCTGAGCTGCGTGGCACCCGGCTCGGGGGACCCGGTAGCGTGAGCCGACGATTCCGAAGGTCCCCCATTCGTAGGAGTCCCGGTGACGCAGAGTGGACAGGGCGAGGAGCCCTCGCCGCGCGAAGCGCGCGAAGGCATCGTGCTGCCCTCCGACGGCGGCGAGCCCCTGCTGCCGGGCATGCTGGGCGCACAGGGCCCGGCCGGCCCGCAGCCCGGTCACTACGCCGGACCGCAGCCGCCCGGGTACTCCGCCGGGCAGCAGGCGGGCGAGTACAACGGGCACCAGCCCGGCCCGTACAACGGCCCGCAGACCGGTCCGTACAACGCCCCGCAGGCCCCCGCCGCGGCACCGCCCGGCGGCCAGGCCTGGGGCACGCCGTGGGGCCCCGAGCAGCAGCAGAGCCCGGCCCCGCAGCCGGGCCAGGGCTGGCCGACGCCACCGGCCCAGGCGTGGGGAGCGCCCGACCAGCAGCAGGCGCCGCCCCCTGACCAGTGGGGTGCGCCCGCGTCCGGGGCACTGCCCCCGGAGGGTGCCCCGGCTCCGTCGTACGGTGGGCAGCCCGCGATATCGCAGCCACCGGCGAACGCACCCTTGCCGCCAGCCGACACATACGGCGCTTCCGCCCCGGGCGCGGCCCTGCCGCCCGCCGGGCACGGAGGGCCGGCCGCGCCTCTGCCTCCCGCCACCCCCGGTGGCTACGGCGGTGCTCCCCTGCCGCCCGCTGCGGACGAAGGGGCCACCCAGTACATACCGCCCGTACCTGCCGTATCCGATGTCGAAGGGGCGACGCAGTACATTCCGCCCGTTGCGCCCGGGGCGTTGCCGCCCGAGGTGGGCGGGGGCGGACCGGTCTCCGAGGCGACGCAGTTCCTGGGGAGTGCGCCGCATGCGGCCGGGCCCGACTCCGAGGCCACGCAGTACATACCGCCCGTGACCGGGCAGGCGCCGTACGGCATGCCGCAGGGCGGGGACCGGCAGCCGCCGGCCGAGTTCGACAACCTGTTCCGCAGCGGGCCGGGCGGCGAGAGCCCGGCTCAGGCCACGCAGCAGATGCCGCGCTTCCAGCAGCCGCCCCCGCCGCCTCCGCAGGCCGCGTACCCCCCGCCGGGCGACGACCGCCGAGGGGGCCGGAGCGGGGCTCGGGTGCCGCTCATCGCCGCCATCGGTGTGGGCATCGTCGTGCTCGGCGTCGGCGCCGGTGCAATGCTCAGCGGCGGCGGCGACGACGGCAAGGACAAGAACCAGACGGTGTCCGCCACGGCTCCGGCGACCGACAGCTCGGCTTCGTCGGCCGCCGATCCGGCGAAGCAGCAGGCCGTCGCCCTGGACAAGCTGCTCGCCGACAGCGGAGACAGCCGGGCCTCGGTGATCCAGGCAGTGGCCAGTGTGAAGAAGTGCAACAACCTGCCCCAGGCCGCCTCCGACCTGCGCGCCGCGGCCAAGCAGCGCGCCGAGCTGGTCACCCGGCTCTCCGGCCTGTCCGTCGACAAGCTCCCGAACCACGCCGCGCTGACCACCGCACTCACCAAGGCGTGGCAGGCGTCCGCGGCGGCCGACAACCACTACGCGGCCTGGGCCGACCAGGTCGGCGGCAAGAAGGGCTGCAAGGGGGGCGAGGCCCGCGTCACCGGCCAGACCGCGGCCGCCAACCGCGCGAGCGGCACGGCCAGCCAGCAGAAGGTCAAGGCGGCCGAGCTGTGGAACGCCATCGCGAGGACATACGGCCTGACCCAGCGCCAGAGGACCCAGCTGTGACCGGGAGCCTGTGAACCCGCGGACGTGAGCCTCAGTTCACGTCCGCGGTCTGCAGCGTCTTCGTCGCGTCCACGAACCCCTTCTTCGCCGCCACGAGTTGGCCCTGACGCACGACCTGAAGCGTCACGTCGGCGTTGACCAGGCGGGAGAAGCCGATGGCGGCCAGCGGGCTCTCGGAGGACCACTGCAGCGTCGGCGTGAGTCCGCCCGTGGTGACCTTCAGCCCGTCGTCGAGGGCCTTGCGCACCGTGTCGGCGCTCACGTCGGCGCTGCCCAGTGACGCGACGACGGACCTGAACACGGTGTACGCGATCCAAGTCGTCTGCACCCCGGTGTCCGAGGCGTCGATGCGGTTGTCGCCGAAGGCCTGCTCCTTGATCACCTTCTTCATGGGGTCCCAGCGCGGGTCGCTCGACGCCGGGTACCAGCCGGTGACGTACGAGCCCTCGTACGGCCCCGACTGCCCGCCGGACTCGTTGATCACCGTCTGGTCGACGCTGTCGAGCGTGGCGGCGGTCTTCACCGCCGGGTAGTCCTCGCGGTCGCGCCGGAAGGAGTCCATGAAGGTGTCGGTGCGGTCCCCGAGCGCGGGTATCACGCATCCCTTCTTCGCCGGGTTGCCGGTCGTGGCCGTCAGTGCCCGCTGCGAGGGCCCCGAGTACTCGGTGGTGTCGTCCGCCGCCCGCTGGTCGACCGCGGCGGCGTGCCCGCCCGCCTTCAGGCCCGAGTCGAGCATGGCGGGCAGTTCGTCGCCCGCGATGCTGTCGGGCCGTATCAGCGCCACGGGGCCGCAGCTGCCGGCGAGTTCCTTGCCGAGGCCTGCCAGGAGGGCGGGCTGGCCGCCGTTGACGGGGTAGGACATGGGGCTGGTGAACTCGGTGGTCGTGACGCCGTAGCCGCCTATGTAGGGGATGCCGGCGCCCTCCAGCTCGGGGAGGTAGGTGTCGGCGTACTGGCTGTAGGAGCCGACGACCGCGACGACGTTCTCCTTGACGGCGAGGCGGGCGCACTTCGCGGCGGCCACGCTGTCGTTGTGCTCGTTGCAGGTCAGGACGTTCAGCTTGCGGCCGTTGATGCCGCCGTGGGCGTTGATCCAGCGGGCGTAGGCCTGGGCGAAGGCGGGCATGCCGGGCTTGTTGGTCGCCTTGGTGTCCGAAGGGGCCCAGGTCATGACCGTGATCGGGTCATCCCCGGAGCCCCCCGTGGCACCGGGGATGACCCCGCATCCGGCGGCGAGCGACGCACACGCCACCAGCGCCCCCGCCGAAAGGGCGGTGGCTCTGAAAGGCCGGGTGCGGTTGGGGAGGAAGGTGCTGCGGATGCGTCGCCTGCCGGTCATGGACACACACGTTTCCGCCACACCGCCAACCCGGGGATGACCCTCGGTTATGGATCGGTGACGGCAAGGTGAATTACGGGGGTCGGTGAGGCGCCGGAACGGGAGAACGTACGATCGATGACCGTGCAAGGTTCGGAGAACTCTTCCCGTCGCGGCCGTCGCTCCTCCACCATGGGCGGCATGCCACTGAACGACATGCCGTGGTGGCGCTGGCGCAGCAATGTGCGCTCCGCGCTGCACATGCTCTCCGATCCGGCGTTCCAGCAGAACGTCTGGCTGGCCGGCGTCGACGGATACGGGGACGTGACCGACGCCGTGTACCGCCTGGTCGAGGACACCTGGCTGGACAACTGGTCCGCCGAGAAGTACGTCGGCACGATCTTCCGGGACTCCCAGGAGGCGGCCCTCGTCGACACCGCCGTGCTCCGGGTGCTGCGGATCATGCACCAGGTCGGACCCGACGCCCCGGTCTCCGCTTATGTCGAGAACCAGGCCTGGCCGGAGGCGATCCGGGCGGCCCGGGACGCGCACGTGCGGATGGCCGTCGCCGACGGGGAGGACCCGGACGCGCCCCCGCGCACGCTCGAGGTGCTGCGGATCATGACGAGGTCCGCGTAGCGGACTCCGGTCCGGACGGGGGCTCACTTATGGGACCCTGTCCTGCATGAACGAGCAGTCCACCCGAGCCGCGGCGCCCGCCGACCAGTACGTCCTCACGATCTCCTGCCCCGACAAGCCGGGCATCGTGCACGCCGTGTCGAGCTACCTCTTCATGACCGGCTGCAACATCGAGGACAGCCAGCAGTTCGGCGACCACGACACGGGTCTGTTCTTCATGCGCGTCCACTTCTCCGCAGCGCCGCCGGTGACGGTGGACAAGCTGCGCGCCAGCTTCGCGGCGATCGGTGACTCCTTCCACATGGACTGGCAGATCAACCGGGCCGACGAGAAGATGCGCATCGTGCTCATGGTCAGCAAGTTCGGCCACTGCCTGAACGACCTGCTGTTCCGTGCCCGCATCGGTGCCCTGCCGGTGGAGATCGCGGCCGTGGTGTCCAACCACACCGACTTCGCCGAGCTCGTGGGGTCGTACGACGTCCCGTTCCACCACATTCCGGTGACGAAGGATACGAAGGCGGACGCGGAGGCGCGGTTCCTGGAGATCGTTCGTGAGAACGACGTCGAGCTGGTGGTGCTGGCCCGCTACATGCAGGTGCTCTCCGACGATCTCTGCAAGCAGCTCAGCGGGCGGATCATCAACATCCACCATTCCTTCCTGCCGAGCTTCAAGGGCGCTAAGCCGTATCACCAGGCGCATGCGCGGGGTGTGAAGCTGATCGGTGCGACGGCGCACTACGTGACCGCAGACCTTGATGAGGGGCCGATCATCGAGCAGGAGGTCGAGCGGGTGGGGCATGACGTCACGCCGGATCAGCTGGTGGCGGTCGGGCGGGATGTGGAGTGCCAGGCGCTGGCACGGGCCGTCAAGTGGCATGCCGAGCGGCGCATTCTGCTGAACGGGCGGCGGACGGTCGTGTTCGCCTAGGAGCTCGGGTTCTTCTGTCGTTGGCGCCTGCGGGTGTGTGGGGGTTGTTCGCGCAGTTTCCCGCGCCCCTGAAGGGGCGCGGGGCTGTATCAATATGCGGCTCCGTCGCGTGGGCGCGAGAAACCACGAATCACCCGCAGCCGCCCGCGAAACAGCAACCCACCCCTACATCCGGCTCAAGCTCGCCGCCGCGAACAGCACATCCCTGATCGCCTCCCGGTCACCGACCTGCCCCGCCGCCGCTTCCGCCGGAGGCACATGGCCCGCTGCCAGGCGGCAGAACTCTGCGCCGTCCAGGGCCACATGGGCCACCTCGTACGCGGCGGAGCCGACCGCCGCGGGGGAGTCGAGGGGGATCAGCCACTCGCCGCCGCCCATCCCTTCGATCTCCAGCCGCAGGCTGCGGCCCGGCTCGCCCGCCGGGACCAGGTGTCGGTGGTGGGGAGGCGAAGCCAGGCCGGCCCGGCGGCGGGTCGCGAGTACGTCCGGCAGGACACGCGCCGCGAGGTCGATCATGCGGTGCATATGGCGTGGGGCGGGCGGCTCGTACGGGTAGTCGACCGCCTCGGCGATGTCCTCCGCGTGCACCCAGCACTCGAAGGCCCGGTCCAGCATCGCGTCCTGCAACGGCAGCTCGAAGTCGCCGTAGGAGACGGCCAGCCGGGCCGGTCCCGAGTCGCTGGTGAAGGACACCGTGCGGACGAGGTCATGGGTCTGTTCTCGCCAGGGGGCCCGGACGGCACGGGTGGGCGGGAAGTGCGAGGTGCGCCAGTACGCCTCGGTGCGGGCCCGTGGTGTGGGGCCCTCCGCGGCGACGTCGCCCAGCGGGTCGTCCAGGCCGAGGGCGACCGCGACCAGCCCGTCGACCGTCAGCAGGTGGGCGATGACCCCGGCGACCGTCGTACGACGGGTCATCGGGCCTTCGCCCTCGAACCAGCGCAGCCGCACGGGCGCGTGCCACTCGGCGTCCCCGATGTCCTGCAGCAGGGCGTCGAGCCGGGCGGTCTCGGCGTCGTACGGAGCCGCCCACTCGGGCACCGGGATGCGTGGCGGGCGCCGGTCGAGGCAGCCGTCCAGGACGCGGGTGCGCAGGCCCGGGTCCAGGTCGAGGCTCTCCGGCTGGTGCAGCAGGCCGACCGCCTCGCGCAGCCGCAGCGCCTCGTCGGCGCAGGCGCCGCAGTCGCCCAGGTGCTCCTCGACGGCCGCCGTCTCGTCCGGCGAGCAGGCGGCCAGCGCCCATGCGCCGAGGAGCGACTTCAGGACGCGGTGCTCCAGGACGAGCGGGGCGGGCTGCGGCGCCAGGTCTCCCAGGTCCTCCAGGGAGGGCAGCGGCCGTCCGCCGTCCTCGACGGAGGCGCGGGGCATGGGTATGCGGGGCGGCTGGTCGGAGTCGGGGCCGGTGTCGTTGCCGTTTCCGTTTCCGTTCGCGGGTCCGCCCGGGATGCCGTACCCCTTCTGCTGCTCGTCCTTGTCGCCCTTGTCGTTCTTGTCGCCTTTGTTCCCGAAGCCGCCCTTGCTTCCGAGGTCGCCCTTGCCCTCGAGACCGTCCTCGCCGTCGAAGTCCCCATGGCCGAAGCGGTCCGCGCTGCCTGTGTCGTTCACACCGCACCCCCGTAACCGGGCGGTGCTCCGGGTGCGCCGGCGTCGTGGGCGGTGGACAGGAGCTGCAGGCCCAGGCGGAGCCGGCGGCGGGCCTCGTCCTCGGTGACGCCGAGGTCGGCGGCGGTCTGGCGGTAGTCGCGGCGCTGGAAGTAGGCCAGGTCGAGGGCGGCGCGCAGCGGGGCGGGCATGGACGTGACGATGTAGTCGGCGCGGGCGGCGACCGAGGCGCGGCGCACCTTGCGCTCCAGGTCCTCGGCGGAGCCGCCGGAGCCCTGGGCCAGGGCGGCGGTCTCGGTGGCGCGCAGCCGCTGCACGGCGAGGCGGTGGGTCAGCGTCGCGACCCAGGAGCGCAGAGGGCCCTGCTTGGGGTCGTACGCCTCGGGGTGTTCCCAGACGTGGACGAAGACATCGCGCGTGATGCCGTCCGCCGCGCGCTCGTCCCCGAGGACGCGGTGGGCCATGCCGTGCACGAGTGAGGCGAACCGGTCGTAGAGCTCGCCGAGGGCGGCCGCCTCACCGCGTGCAAGTCGCTGCTGCATCTTGCGGTCCCAGCGGGGCGGTGCGTCCTTCTTCGCCATACGGCCCCCTCACCCCTGCCCGTTCCTCGGCCCGGCCTGCGTCCATCGTCTCCTCGAATGTAGTCGGCACCTACGACAGTGCACGTCGCTTTGTCGCAATGTGTGCAGCCGTCGTTCTGTGCCTGCCTACCCGCTCGACCTCCGATCAGACCTGATCGAACAGGATCGAAGTCGACTAAAACAAGCCTCTTCCGATCAGTTTCCGTTTCTCGCGTTGTGTTTCAGGGAACGGCCGCTGGGCAGCCGCGCTGCAAGGAAGCGTAGGGATGACTTCCGTTTGCGGGGGGTCCGGCGAGCGAAAGGCATGGTGGTGGCGTTCTATGTGACCGGCGGCGAGCAGGGCGACTGGACCGTGCTCCGTGTGTCGGGCGAGCTGGACCTGGTGACGTCGCCGGTGCTGCGTCAGCGGGTGCACGACGTGGTGGCCGAGGGCCGCCACGGCCTCGTCCTCGACCTCTCCGAGGTCTTCTTCTGCGACTCCAGCGGCGTCGGCGTGCTCATCGCCGCCCGCCGCCTCATCCGCTCCTGCCAGGGCACCCTGCGCCTGATACTCCCGGCCCAGGGCGCGGTCGACGGCTCACACGTCAACCGCGTACTGGGCGCCCTCGGCGTGCGCCGCCTGTTCGACGTGTACGCCGACGTCGCGTCGGCCGTCGCGGAGGAGGCCGGCCCGCTGTCGGCCTGACCCGGGGCCTGTCCGGCAGCTGTCGCAGGAGTCACAGCTCACCCGCGTGTGCCACACCGTTGTCCCGAAATTCCCCCGGTCTTGGCACAAGCGCCGCTTTCCCGCGCCCGGACGGTCCCTCGCGTCGTACGCTCCCACGAGATGCACCCGACATGACGTAAGGCGGCCCGAAAGACATGGTCAGCAGCGAGTACGAGCGCCGGATCGCGGCCCGGTTCGCCACCTTCGACCAGGACGGCAACGGCTACATCGACCGCGAGGACTTCAGCGGGGCGGCCAAGGCGCTGCTCGCCGAGTTCGCCGTCGCGGCCCGCTCCGACAAGGGCCAGGCGCTGTACGCCGGCGCCGAGGCGTTCTGGCAGGGCATGGCCGGGATAGCGGACCGGGACGGCGACCAGCGCATCGACCGCGAGGAGTTCGTGACCGGCGCGGTCAAGCGCCTGCGCGACAACCCCGACCGGTTCGCCGAGATCGCCCGCCCCTTCCTGCACGCGGCCATCGCCGTCGCCGACACCGACGGCGACGGAGCGGCCACCGTCGAGGACACCGCGCGCGTGCTGACGATTCTGGGTGTGGGCGAGGACATCGCCCACAGCGTCGCCGCCGCGCTCGACGCCGACGGCGACGGCAGGGTCGGCGAGGCGGAGATCGTCCCGGCGTTCGCCCGCTACTTCACGGTCCCTGAGTAGGGCCCTGCCCTCGATAGGCGCCCTGCGCGTAGCGCTCCCGCAGCTTGTACTTGAGCACCTTCCGCAACGTCTCATTGCGCGGAAGGGCGTCCACCACCTCCAGCTGCTCCGGCAGCTTGTGCACCGACAGCCCTTCCGCGCGCAGGTACGACGTCACCGCGTCCAGGGTCAACTCCCGGGCACCTTCAGGCTGCTCCACCACCGCACACACCCGCTCCCCGCGCTCGGCGTCCGGCAGCCCGATCACGGCGACGTCCCCGACGGCGGGATGGGCGGCCAGCAGATCCTCGATCTCCTTCGCCGAGATGTTCTCGCCCTTGCGGATGATCACGTCCTTGAGCCGCCCGGTGAGCACCAGATGCCCGCTGTCCTTGACGAACCCCAGGTCACCGGTGCGCAGAAACCCCTCCTCGTCGAAGGCCTCCGCCGTCTGCGCCGGATCCAGATACCCCTGGCAGACGGCCTCCCCCCGCAGCCGCACCTCCCCGTCCACGATCCGTATCTCCATCCCCTCCGGCGGCCGCCCCTCCGTCGTCGCCAGGTTCTCCACGGTGTCGTCCGGCGCCCCCATGGTGATCATCGGCACCTCGGTCATGCCGTACCCGTGGGTGAGCTGCACCCCCATCTCCCGTACGACGGAGTGGTACACCTCCGGGGGCTTGGGCGCCCCGCCGCCCGCGAGCAGCCGTAGCGAGGGAATCACCTTCTGGCCGGGCTGCTTGCGCTGCTCGGCGAGGAACATCGAGTAGAACGCGGTCGATCCGCCCGCCACCGTCACCCCGTGCTTGCGGTATCCCTCGAGCGCGTCCGGCAGCGCGAACTGCTCGAACATCACGGCCGGGAAGCCGTACAGCAGCAGCATCACCGTGTAGTCCGGCCCGGCGATGTGGGCGTACGGGAAGGCCATCGACCCCACGTCGTCCGCCGAAAGACGCAGCGCATGCGCGAGACACGACCCGCCCGCGATCAGCGAACGGTCCGTGTGCAGCACACCCTTGGGGTCGGAGGTGGTGCCCGAGGTCCAGTAGATCCAGCGGACGGCGGTGCCGTCGGAGGGCGGCGGCGGCAGCACCCCCGGGTCACCGTCCGGCAGGACGTCGTACGCCTCGAAGACCCCCTTCGCGCCGAGCCGCCGCGCCATCCCGGTGTGGTCGAAGCCCCGCCACTCACCGGGTACGGCGAAGAACTCGGCCTTGGACTCCCGCAGCACGAACCCGACTTCGCGGTCCCGGTAGAACGGGATGACCGGCGTCTGTACGGCACCCAGGCGGGCCAGTGCGAAGGACAGCAGGGCCGTCTCGATCCGGGTGGGCAGCTGCCAGGCGACCACCGTGCCGGGGCGTACGCCCATGCCGTACAGGCCGGCCGCCACGCGCTCGGCACGCGCGCGTAGCTCGCCGAAGGTCAGCGAGCGGTCGTCCTGGAGGAGGACCGGGCGGTCGGGGGTGCGGCCGGCGCGGCGGGCGACCAGGTCCCAGAGGGTGCGGGATGCGCTCAGTGCGTGGGCGGTGTCGTTCACGGCGACCCCCTCATGGAGCTGACACGGAGCTGGTGCTGAGCTGACGGACAGTCAGATCGTGCGCAGAGCGTAGGGCTCGGCGCCTTGTCGGTCCAGGGGTGCGGGACTAGCCTGCTCGATGAAGTGAATCTGACGGTCCATCAGATATCTGAGTGGGGGACCCATGACCGAACTGCCCCGCATCATCAGCGTCGACGACCATGTGATCGAGCCCGCCCACCTCTTCGAGACCTGGCTGCCGGAGAAGTACCGCGACCGGGGCCCGCAGCCCCTCACCGCCGGGATCGGCGAGCTCGCCTACATCGGCGGCAAGTACCGGATCACCATGGATCCGGAGGGCCAGCCGACCGACTGGTGGATCTACGAGGACCTGAAGTTCCCGTACAAGCGCAACATCGCCGCCGTCGGCTTCGACCGGGACGAGATGACCCTGGAGGGGATCACCAGGGAGGAGATGCGGCGCGGCTGCTGGGACCCGAAGGCCCGCCTCGAGGACATGGACCTCAACCATGTCGAGGCCAGCCTCTGCTTCCCGTCCTTCCCGCGCTTCTGCGGGCAGACCTTCGCGGAGGCGCACGACAAGGAGGTCGCGCTGGCCTGTGTGCGCGCCTACAACGACTGGATGGTCGAGGAGTGGTGCGGCGACAGCGGCGGCCGGCTCATCCCGCTCTGCCTGATCCCGCTGTGGGACGTCGACCTGGCGGTCGTGGAGATCCGGCGCAACGCCGCGCGGGGGGTGAAGGCGGTGACCTTCTCCGAGATCCCCACCTACCTCGGCCTGCCCTCCATCCACTCCGGCTACTGGGACCCGTTCTTCGCGGTCTGCCAGGAGACCGGCACGGTCGTCAACATGCACATCGGCAGCAGCTCCCAGATGCCCGCCGCGTCCCCGGACGCGCCCCCCGCCGTCCAGGCCTCGCTGAGCTTCAACAACGCCATGGCCTCGATGATGGACTACCTGTTCAGCGGAGTCCTGGTGAAGTTCCCGAGCCTCAAACTGGCCTACTCCGAAGGCCAGATGGGCTGGATCCCGTACGCCCTGGAGCGCGCCGACGACGTCTGGGAGGAACACCGCGCATGGGGCGGCGTGCGGGATCTGATCCCGGAGCCGCCGTCGACGTACTACTACCGGCAGATGTTCTGCTGCTTCTTCCGCGACAAGCACGGGGTCGCCTCGCTGGACGTGGTCGGCCGGGACAACGCGACCTTCGAGACCGACTACCCGCACGTCGACTCGACCTTCCCGCACACCAAGGAGGTCGCCCTCGACCATGTGAAGGGCCTCGACGACGAGACGGTCTACAAGCTGATGCGGGGCAACGCGATCCGCATGCTGGACCTGGACTTCGACCGCTGATGGACCTGTCGTACACGCCCGAGGAGGAGGAGTTCCGGGCGCGGCTGCGGGAGTGGCTCGGCAAGGTGCTGCCGACCCTGCCGCCGAAGCCGTCCCCGGACGACTGGCCGGGGCGCCGGGCGTACGACCTCGGGTGGCAGCGGATGCTGTACGACGCCGGGTACGCCGACGTCCACTGGGACGCCTCCCCGACGACGCGGCTGATCTTCCTGGAGGAGACCGAGAAGGCCGGTGCGCCCTACGTGGGCGCGGGCTTCGTCGGGCTGCTGCACGCCGGGCCGACCATCGCCGCCGAGGGGAGCGCCGAGCAGCGGGCGCGCTGGCTGCCGCCGATCCTGCGCGGCGAGGAGGTCTGGTGCCAGGGCTTCAGCGAACCGGACGCCGGCTCCGACCTCGCGGCGCTGCGCACGCGCGCGCGTAGGGACGGCGACGACTATGTGGTGAGCGGGTCCAAGATCTGGACCTCCC
This sequence comes from Streptomyces sp. NPDC001401, assembly GCF_042895385.1. Taxonomy (NCBI): domain Bacteria; kingdom Bacillati; phylum Actinomycetota; class Actinomycetes; order Kitasatosporales; family Streptomycetaceae; genus Streptomyces; species Streptomyces sp. NPDC001401. Next base: position 458,629 of record NZ_JBIAWI010000005.1, on the reverse strand, counting down.
ATGCCGAAGTCGCCGACTGGTGCGAGCTGTTGGTCCGTACGGACCCGGACGCGCCGAAGCACAAGGGCATCAGCTGGCTCGCCATGCCCATGGACGCCCCGGGGATCACCGTACGGCCGCTCAGGACCCTCGCCGGGTCGGCGGAGTTCGCGGAGGTGTTCCTCGACGACGTGCGCGTGCCGGTCGCCAACCGGGTCGGGGACGAGAACGACGGCTGGCGCGTAACCATGGTGACGCTGTCCTTCGAGCGCGGTACGGCGTTCGTGGGCGAGGTGGTGGCCTGTCGGCGCGTGCTGGGCGAACTCGCCGCGGAGGCGCGGAGGCGCGGCCGCTGGGACGATCCGGTGCTCCGGCGCCGCCTCGGGAGGCTGAATGCGGAGTTCCGGGGGCTGTGGCGGCTGATCCAGTGGAACGTGAGCGAGGCGGAGGGCGGTTCCGGGGTCCCGGGAGTCGGGGGTTCGGTTTTCAAACTGCGGTATTCGCATGCGCGGCAGGAGTTGTACGACGCCGCGGCGGACGTTCTGGGGCCGGGATCCCTGGACCTGGACGCGCCCTGGATGCTCGACCGGCTGTCGTCGCTGTCGTACACCATCGCGGCCGGGACCTCGCAGATTCAGCAGAACATCGTGGCTGAGCGGATTCTCGGGTTGCCGAAGGGGAGGTGAGGTGTGCGTTTTCAACTGACGGAGGAGCAACGGGCGTTGCAAGGTGCTGTGCGGGATGTCGTCGGTCGTCGGTCGACTGCGGGTGCGTCGTGGCTGGTCGCGCAGTTCCCCGCGCCCCTTCCCGGCGCTGCACGCCCCGGCGATCATCAGCCCCGTCTCGACCGGGTTCTGTGGCGCACTCTCGGAGAGCTGGGCTTTTTCTCTCTGCGGCTGCCCGAGGCCGACGGTGGGGCCGGACTCGGGCTGCCTGAGGCCGTGTTGGTGTTCGAGGAGGCCGGGCGGGCACTCGTGCCGGGGCCTCTCGTGGCGACGCATCTTGCGGCCGGGGAAGTGCCCGGAGCGGCCACTGGGGAGGTCGTCGTGGCCGCCGTGGACGGGAGGATCGTGGAGTGGATGGACGAGGCGGACGTCGTCCGGCGGGGCGCCGAGGGGGCCGTACCGCTGCAGTCGGTGGATCCGTTGACGCCGCTGCATCGGGTGCCGGCGCCGGGGCGCACCGACCCCGTGGCCGTCCTCCTCACCGCCGCCGAGCAACTCGGCACGGCCACGCGCGCGTGCGAGCTGGCTGTGCAACACGCCCGGACGCGCGAGCAGTTCGGGCAGCCGATCGGGGCCTTCCAGGCCGTGAAGCATCTGTGTGCGCAGATGCTGGTGCGCGTCGAGGTGGCCCGCGCCGCGGTCTATGCCGCCGCCGTCACCGCCGACCGGGCCGACATCGCCGCGGCCCGGCTGCTCGCCGACGAGGCCGCCGTGCGCGGCGCCCGCGACTGCCTCCAGGTGCACGGCGGCATGGGCTTCACCTGGGAGTCCGAGGTGCATCTGCATCTGAAGCGGGCGTGGGTGCGGGCAGAACGTGGCGGCGGAGTCACGGAGAGTGAGGAGTTGCTCGCGGCCGATCTGGCGGCCTGAGCGGCGCGGGCCTGGGATGTCGCGGAAGCCGCCCTCGCAGTTGTCGCGGATTGTGGCATACCGGAATTACGGAGCGTTGATATCGGGTTGTGTCCTACGCGTGACCCGTCACGTCCTGGAGTCGGCGTCCGGCTCCGGTACCTTCTGTGGGATGCGAGTGGTTCCGAGCACGAGCCGTGCCGGTGTTGCCCCCGGGGTGATGCCGGAACTGGCCTGTTCGAGTCCCCGCAATGAGCGTCGCACAGTATGCCGCACGGGTACTCCTTCGCGCTGGAATATGCCCGAAGCGCTTGTTGGCGTGACTGTACGTCAACCATGCTGTCTCTTAAGGGATTCACGTTCCGTGACCCTTGCTCTGGGCTCTGCACTGGCTGTTGTTCTGGTCATGCAGAAAATGGCTACGATCGTGGCCCTCGTTGCGGCGCGCGCGTGGCGCGAGGTCATGTGTCCGCCGGTTCGGATGGTGTGAGCGGTGCAGGTGCTTCAGGTGCAGCTGGAAGTCCGGCCCGACCCCGCTGAGGTGGGGCGAGCCCGGCGGTGGGCGCGTTCGCGCCTGGCCGGGTCGGGGATAGAGGCCGACGAGCCGCTCGCCGAGACGCTGATCCTGCTCGTCTCAGAACTGGTCACCAACGCCGTTGTGCACACCGGCTGTCCGGCCGTGCTGCGACTCTCCCTGCCGGGCGTGGCCGCCGAGTCGGCCACCGTCCGCCTCGAGGTGGCCGACACAAGTGCCCAGGCTCCCGTGCCCCGGTGCGTCGACGGCGACGCGACCGGCGGCCGCGGCCTCGCCCTGGTCGACGGTCTCGCCGACCGCTGGGGCTGGAGCCCCGAGGGTGCCGGCAAGCGCATCTGGTGCGAACTCGACCGCTGTGCACAGACCCGCGAGGCCGCTCAGGCCTGCGTGGGCGGCGCAACGGCGTACGAGGGGCTGGCGTTCGAGGCGGTGTGACCGGCGCACGGGTGCCGAAGATCCGTCAGCTTCGGTGCACGGTCGCAGAAACCGCTCTCATGTCATGGTCGGCTGAGGCGGTGCGCCGGGATGTGCTTCAGTGCGCGCCCGTGACAAATTGGGCTTAAGTAATAAATCCCCGTACGGGCGTTGACGCATCGTGTCCGTTTGGTCACGCTTGTGGTCAGCGATTCGCCGTGAGGGGACGACGAGGGCTTCGGTGACGGGAGCCCTCGACGAGTGCGAGTCGTGATTCGGCGTCGGCTCCCTCAGGGCCAAGAGGAGCCGGGGCGGGTGCGCCGGAGTCGGTCGGCGGCGCGTGGTGCCGTGCTCGGGGCGGGAGCACCGCGCCGCCGGCCGACGGCCCTCACAGGATGGCGACGGGGGCCACCGGAGTCCCCGTCGCACCGACGAAGGGCTCCGGCATCGCCGACAGCAGGAACGCAAACCTCCCCGCTTCTCCACAGGCTGTGGACAACTCTTCGAGATTCCAGTTCTGGCCCTGCAGCATCCCCATCTCCACCAGGTCGAGCGCATGCACGGGCAGCCACAGATCCTCGATCTCGGGCGGAAAGATCTCGAACGTGAGGGTGTCGTTCGCGACGGCGGCGACATCGCGCGCGTGGAACCACTCCGGGGTGCGGATCGACAGGCCCGGGGAGGGATAGCCGTACGCGTGCTTGTCCCCGGCGAGACAGACCTGGATCTGCCCGGTGCGCACGAGCACGACGTCGCCGGCACGCACGCGCGTACCGGCCATCTCCTCGGCGGCCTCCAGGTCTTCGGGGGTGACCGCGTGCCCGCCCTCCAGCCGGTCGACGCCTCGCGCGCGTGCCACGTCCAGCAGCACCCCGCGCGAGACGACGTGCCGCGCCTTGTCGATGCCGCTGAACTCGGCGCCGCCGTGCGGGGTGATGGTTGCGGCCGGGCGGCCGTTGTAGAGCCGGCCCGAGTGCGACACATGGGTCAGCGCGTCCCAGTGGGTGGCGGCCTGCAGCCCCATGGTCACGGCGTCGTCGCTGCACGCCACCGACCCCGGGCCGAACAACTCCTGGTTGATCTGCACCATCGCGTGCAGCGGATTGACCCGCCCCGGGATCATCCCGGTCTGTACGCCGTCCTGCTTCAGGGGCAGCGCGAGGGGAATGCGGCGGCCCGTGCGGACGGTCGCCGCGGCCTCGCGGACGACCTCGTCGGTGATCAGGTTGAGGGTGCCGATCTCGTCGTCGGAGCCCCAACGACCCCAGTTGTTCACGCGCTTGGCGATCTCGTGGAACTCGGCGGGCAGCGACATCGGCCCTCCCCGGGGGCTTGTCTCCAGGTATCTGACGGGTCATAAAATCTAACGGTCCGTCAGAAACCGCGGGAAGGGGCCGGACGTGGGGAACTTCTTGGCAGGCAAGGTCGTCGCCGTGACGGGCGCCGGACGGGGCATCGGTCGTGCGGTGGCGCTGGCCGCGGCCGCTGAGGGGGCGAAGGTCGTCGTCAACGACTACGGGGTGTCGGTGGACGGTGCGTCCCCGACGAGCGAGGTCGCCGAGGGCGTCGTCAAGGAGATCGAGGCAGCGGGCGGGGACGCGGTTGCGGTGGCCGACGACGTGTCGACCATGGCGGGCGGGCAGCGGGTGGTCGACGTCGCGGTCTCGTCGTACGGACGGCTCGACGGAGTCGTGTGTGTCGCCGGGATCCTGCGTGAGCGGATGCTGTTCAACATGTCCGAGGAGGAGTGGGACCCGGTCGTCGCCACCCATCTGAAGGGCACGTTCACGGTGTTCCGGGCGGCCTCGGCGGTGATGCGGGGGCAGCGCGCGGGAACGTTGATCGGGTTCACCAGCGGCAACCATCAGGGGTCGGTCTCGCAGGCCAACTACAGCGCGGCCAAGGGCGGGATCATCTCGCTGGTGCGGAGCGCCGCGCTGGGCCTGAACAAGTACGGGGTCAGCGCCAATGCGGTGGCGCCGGTTGCTCGTACGCGGATGTCGGCGAACGTTCCTGTGGAGCTGACGGAGATCGGGGAGCCGGAGGATGTGGCCGCCCTGGTGGTGTACCTGCTGTCGGACAAGGCGCGGGAGCAGGGGATCACCGGGCAGGTGTACACGATTGCGGGGCCGAAGCTGGCGGTATGGGCTCAGCCGCGGGAGCTTCGCTCGGCGTATGCCGAGGGTTCCTGGACGCCTGAGCGGATTGCGGAGTTCTTGCCGGGGTCGGTGGGGGTGGATCCGATGCCGATGCTGTCGCGGTTGGCGGCGATGGAGAAGGCCGCTGCGCGGGGCGACAAGCCCAACGCCTAAGAGCTCGGGGTGCGCGGTTTGTGTCGCGGGTGCGGGTTTGTTGTGGCTGGTCGCGCCCTGCAGCGGAGCCGCATATGGACACAGCCCCGAGCCCCTGAGGTTGGATCCGTCGCCCGGAACCAAGAAGCGACCCCCGTTGCCGAGAGGAGATCCCGTGGACTTCGGATTTGCTGACGAGGATGAGGCGTTTCGGGCCGAGGCTCGGGGGTGGCTCTGCGAGCACGCCGAACCCGGGCTGGATCGTCGTATTTGGGAACGCACCCTCGGTAAGGCGGGCTGGATAGGGCTCGGGTGGTCCGAAGGTGGATACGGGAACCGGATTGCCACGCTCACCCAGCAAGTCGTCTGGGCCGAGGAGTATGCGCGGTCGGGTGCGCCGCCGCGGTCGGGGCACATCGGGGAGAAGCTGCTTGCTCCCACGCTCCTCGCCCATGGGACGGAGGCGCAGAAGGCCCGCTTTCTTCCTCCGGTCGCCGCGGGTGACGAGCTGTGGTGTCAGGGGTACAGCGAACCCGGTGCCGGATCGGATCTGGCCGGGGTTCGGACGGCGGCCGTGCGTGAGGGGGCGGGCTATCGGATCACCGGGCAGAAGATCTGGACCTCGCTGGCGCAGGAGGCCGACTGGTGCTTCGTGCTCGCCCGTACCGAACCCGGATCCCGCCGTCACCACGGACTGACCTTCCTCCTCGTCCCCATGGACCAGCCGGGGCGGATCGAGGTGCGGCCCATTCGGCAGCTGACCGGGACCAGCGACTTCAACGAGGTCTTCTTCGACGGGGCACACGCGCGCGTGGAGCACGTTGTCGGGGGCGAAGGGGGTGGCTGGAAGGTCGCGATGAGTCTGCTCGGGTTCGAGCGGGGAGTTTCCACGCTCGCCCAGCAGGTCGGGTTCGCTCAGGAGTTGGGGCGCGTGGTGCGGGCCGCCGTGGAGACGGGGGCGGTCGCCGATCCCGTCGTACGGGAGCGGCTGGTGCGGCAGTGGGCCGAACTGCGGGCCATGCGGTGGAACGCCCTGCGGACGCTGGGGAGTTCGGGGGACGCGGGGGCGCCCAGCGTGGCCAAGTTGCTGTGGGGCGGCTGGCATCAGCGGCTCGGGGAGCTGGCCATGCAGGTGCGGGGGGCCGCGGCGGGGGTCGGGCCGGCGGACTGGTCGCCGTCGGCGCTGTACGAACTCGACTCGTTGCAGCACCTGTTCCTGTTCTCCCGGGCCGACACGATCTACGGCGGTTCGGACCAGGTCCAGCGCACGATCATCGCCGAGCGCGTGCTCGGCCTGCCCAGGGAGCCCAAGGGGGACTTCTGATGCGCGGTGTGGTGTTCGACGGCAAGCGGCTCGAGGTCGTGGACGACCTGGAGGTGCGGGAGCCGGGGCCGGGGGAGGTGCAGGTCGCCATCTCGGCAGCCGGGTTGTGTCACAGCGATCTGTCCGTGGTGGACGGGACCATACCCTTCCCCGTTCCTGTGGTGCTGGGGCATGAGGGGGCGGGGGTGGTGGAGGCCGTCGGCGCCGGGGTCACGCATGTGGTGGTGGGCGACCATGTCGCGCTCTCCACGCTTGCCAACTGCGGTACGTGCGCGGAGTGCGACCGGGGGCGGCCGACGATGTGCCGGCAGGCGATCGGGCGTCCCGGGCAGCCGTTCGTCCAAGGCGGGCGGGCCGTCTACCAGTTCGCCTCCAACTCGGCGTTCGCGGAGCGGACCGTGGTGAAGGCAGTGCAGGCGGTTCGCATTCCCAAGGACATTCCGCTGCCGGCCGCCGCGCTGATCGGGTGCGGGGTATTGACCGGGGTGGGGGCTGTGCTCAACCGGGCGAGAGTCGATCGCGGGGACAGCGTGCTGGTCATCGGCACCGGCGGCATCGGGCTCAACGTCATCCAGGGCGCGCGGATCGCGGGTGCGCTGCGGATCGTCGCCGTCGACGCGAACCCGGCGAAGGAGGCGGTGGCCCGGCAGTTCGGGGCGACGCACTTCCTGACGTCGACGGAGGGGGTGAAGGAGATCCTGCCCACGGGGGCCGACCATGCCTTCGAGTGCGTCGGGCGGGTGGAGCTGATCCGGCAGGCGATCGATCTGCTGGACCGGCATGGGCAGGCCGTGCTCCTCGGTGTTCCTCCGGCGACCGCCGAGGCGTCCTTCCGCGTCTCCTCCATGTATCTGGACAAGTCGATTCTGGGGTGCCGGTACGGGTCCTCGCGGCCGCAACGGGACATCGCCGTCTACGCGGAGCTGTACCGGGCGGGGCGGTTGCTGCTGGACGAGCTGGTGACCGAGACGTACCCGATCGAGGACTTCGAGAAGGCGAAGGCGGATGCGGAGGCGGGGCGGGTGGCCAGAGGGGTGCTCACCTTCTAGTTGCTCACCCTGTAGTTGCTCACCTTCTAACTGGGCAGCTTCTGGCAGCAGTTGGAGGGTTTTCCACAGGCAGCGGAAAACGCCTGGGCGTTGTCAGTGCCGACCCGTAACTTCGACGCATGACCTACCGCGACGTCGCCTCCCGACAAGTCCTCGTCTGGGCTTGCACGTCCGTCGGCGCCCGCATGCCGGTGGCGATGACTCCGCTGGCCCTGGTCTTCCTGGTGCGGGAGCGCCCCGGGGGCTATGCGCTCGGTGCGGCTCTCGCCGCGGCCTATGTGATCGGCGAGATCATCGGCGCCCCCGTCCTGGGCATGCGGCTGCGTCTCGACCGCGCGCGCCCTCAGCTGGCCGCGGGCCTCGCGGCCGGAGTCGCCGGTTTCGCGGGCCTCGGGGCGTTTCCCGGCGCGCACTCCGTGGTCCTCGCCGCGTTCGCCTTCCTGGCCGGCGGCGCCCCGGCCGCGACGGCGGGAGCGCTGCGCGCACTGCTCACCCATCTGGTCCCGGAGCGTGCCGTTGCGCAGGCACTGTCCACCGAGTCGATGCTGGTGTCGGGCATCTGGGCGGTCTCCCCGGCCGCCGTCACCGGCCTGGCCCTGGGCGTCGCACCGCGCGTCCCGCTGCTGCTCGCTGCCGCGTTGATGGCGTCGTCGCTCGCCGGTCTGTGGCTGCTGCCGGCCGGCTGGGAGACGGGCGATGCGGAGGGCGATGCGGAGGGTGGGGTGCGGGCGGGCGGCACGACGGACGGAGAACGGGCGGGCGGCTCAAAGGGCGAGGCGCGGGCGGACAAGTCGCCGATCCGGCTGCTGACCGGCGCCTGGCCGCTGTTCGTCACCGGAGCGGCGGGCCTCGCCCTGCTCGGTCTGGCCGAACTCGTCCTGCCCGCCCTGCTGGAACAGCGCGGCATCGCCGTCGGCTGGTCGGGCCCCATGCTGACGGGACTGGCGGTGGGCGGCGCACTGGGCGCGTTCCTCTACGGCTTGCGCAGCTGGCCCGGGCTGCTGCGCACCCGCAGCGCCGTGCTGATGTGCGCGACGACGGCGTGCGTGACGCTCGTCGCGCTGATACCGGGTGCGGCCGGGATCGCCGCTGCGCTGGTCGTGGGCGGCATGCTCCAGTCGGCGGTGCTGCTCACCCGCAACCTGTCGCTGCGCGAAGCCCTTCCGCAGAGAACCCTGGCCGCGGGCTATTCGGTCATGTACGCGGCTGCGGGCGCGGGTTATGCGGCGACGGGCTCGCTCGCCGGCGCCCTGCTGCATGTGACGGCGCCGTCCACCGCCATCCTGGCCGGCGTGGGCCTCACCCTGGTGCTCACCGCGGTGGGCTGGTGGGGCGAGGTCCGCCGTGCCGGACAGTCAGCGCAGGGCGCCGACACCGCCGTAACTCCCGGACCCGCTGTCATCGGACCGGCTGTCCCCGGACCCGCCGCTCCCACCGTTCCCATCGACCCCATAGATCCCGCCGCTCCCGGCGCGGAAAGTGCGGCGATACGCGGTGGGTGTGACCCCGAGGACCGTCTGTAGGTGTTGCCGCATCGACTGTGCCGTGCCGAATCCGGCCTCCTGCGCCACCTGGTCCATGGACAGGTCGGTCGACTCCAGCAGGTGTCGCGCCCGCTCCACGCGCTGCTGGGTGAGCCACTGGCCGGGGCTGATGCCGACCTCCTCGCGGAAGCGGCGGGTGAAGGTGCGGACGGACATGGACTCCTGCGTGGCCATGTCGCGGAGCTGGATCGGCTCGTGCAGCCGGCCCAGGGCCCAGGCGCGCGCTCCCCTCGTGGTCGCCAACTGGGGCTCGGGCACCGGGCGTTGGATGTACTGCGCCTGACCGCCGTCGCGGTGCGGCGGTACGACGGTGCGGCGGGCGATCTCGTTGGCGACGGCGGTGCCGTGGTCGCGGCGCACCATGTGCAGGCACAGGTCGAGGCCGGCCGCGACGCCGGCCGAGGTCAGGATGTCGCCGTCGTCGATGAACAGCACGTTCGGGTCGACGTCGATCTTCGGGAAGAGGCGTTGCAGCTGGTCGGTCTCCGCCCAGTGCGTGGTCGCGGGCCGGCCGTCGAGGTAGCCGGCGGCGGCCAGGACGAAGACGCCGGTGCAGATGGAGGCGAGCCGGGTGCCGGGGCGGATGTGGGCGAGGGCGGCGGCCAGTTCGTCGGTGAGGACGCCCTGCTCGAAGACCGGGCCGAGTTCGTACGACGCCGGGACGATGACCGTGTCGGCGGTGGCCAGGGCCTCCGGGCCGTTCTCGACCTGGATGGCGAAGTCGGCGTCGGTCTGCACCGGGCCCGGTGGCCGGATCGAGCAGGTGACGACCTCGTACAGGTGCCGGCCCCGGGCGTCCTTGGGGCGCCCGAAGATGCGGTGCGGAATGCCCAGCTCGAAGGGGAGCAGGCCGTCGAGGGCGAGGACGACTACGCGGTGCGGGCGGAAACCCGTCTCACTGCTCATGGCCGTATCCATGGCCCGATCCTAACGAATACTGTCCTTCGGGCCAGTGGATGCGCTCGGTTCCGGCCTGGATGCTCTATGTCGTGACCCAGACAACCGAACCCGCAGCGGTCGAAACGGCCCCCGAGTCCGGGCGATCCCCTCGCATCCGTATCCATCGGGCGTGGTTCGTCGCCGCCGTCACTTTTGTGACGATCATCGGCGCGGCCGCCTTCCGTTCCCTGCCCGGACTGCTCATCGACCCGCTGAACCAACAGTTCGGCTGGTCGCGCGGCACGATCGGTGCCGCGGTCTCCATCAACCTCGCTCTCTACGGCCTCACCGCCCCCTTCGCGGCAGCGCTGATGGACCGTTTCGGTATCCGGCGGGTGGTGGCGGTCGCTCTGACAGTGATCGCGCTCGGCTCGGGTCTGACCTGGTGGATGACGGCGGCTTGGCAGCTCCTGCTCTGCTGGGGTCTGCTGGTCGGCCTGGGGTCCGGGTCGATGGCCCTCGCCTTCGCCGCGACGGTCACCAACCGGTGGTTCACGGAGCGGCGCGGCCTGGTCACCGGCATCCTCACCGCCGCCTCGGCCTCCGGCCAGCTGATCTTCCTGCCGCTGCTGTCCTGGATCGTCGCGAACCACAACTGGCGGCCGGCGGTCGCCACGGTGGCCCTCGCCGCCCTCGCGGTCGTCCCCCTCGTCTGGCTGCTGCTGCGCGACCACCCGGCGGACGTGGGCCTGAAGCCGTACGGCGCCAAGGAGTTCGTACCGAAGCCGGAGCCCGCGGTCGGGGCCGCCCGCCGAGCCGTGACCGTGCTGTTCTCGGCGTCCCGCACCGGCACCTTCTGGCTGCTGGCCGGCACCTTCGCGATCTGCGGTGCCTCCACCAACGGCCTGGTCCAGACCCACTTCGTGCCCGCCGCCCACGACCACGGCATGCCCGTCACGGCGGCGGCCTCGCTGCTCGCGGTCATCGGCGTGTTCGACGTGGTCGGCACGATCGCCTCCGGCTGGTTCACGGACCGCTTCGAACCGCGCCGACTGCTGGCGGTCTACTACGCCCTGCGCGGCATCTCGCTCCTCTTCCTGCCCATGCTCCTGGCCCCGAGCGTCCACCCGCCGATGCTGTTCTTCATCGTCTTCTACGGCCTCGACTGGGTCGCCACCGTCCCGCCGACCGTCGCCCTGTGCCGCGAGCAGTACGGCGACGACAGCGCGATCGTCTTCGGCTGGGTCCTCGCCTCCCACCAGGTCGGCGCCGCACTGGTCGCCTTCCTGGGCGGCGTCGCGCGTGACGTCTTCGGCTCGTACGACATGGTCTGGTACGCGTCCGGTGCGCTGTGCGCGGTGGCGGCGCTGATGGCGCTGGTGATCCGGCGGAGGCAGGCGGTCCCTGCCCTGGCCGTGTCCTGACCGGATCCGCTCAACACCTCGACGACGACCCCGGCTCGTCCTCACCCGCACCGAAGGCTTCCGGTGACGGGCAGTCGCCTGCTACCGAAGGGGCCCAAGGAGGCGGACGCCTCGCGCCTCAGTCAGTCACCTGTAGATCTTGCCGGGCTCGGCCTTGGACGGAGCGAGCAGCTGGGAGACGGTCACGAAGGTGTAGCCCTGCTTGCTGAGCGCCTTCAGGATGGAAGGCATGGCCGGCACGGTGCCCTTGTGCAGCGGGTGGAGCAGGATGATCCCGTCGCGGTCGGCGCCCGCGAGCACGCGCTTGGTGATCAGCGCGGTGTCGTCCGTCTCGTAGTCCTTCGCGGTCACCGTCCACAGCACCTGCGCCATCCCCATTTCTTTCGAGACCTTGGAGACGCGGTCGTCGGTGCGGCCCTGGGGCGGGCGCATCAGCGTCGGCTCGCTGCCGGTGATGCCGGAGATGGCCCGTGCCGTGCGGCGCAGCTCGTCGCGGATCTGCGCATCAGAGACATCGGTCAGCACCGCGTGCGTCCAGGTGTGGTCCCCGATCTCGTGGCCGTCCTTGGCGATCCGGCGCACCACATCCGGGAACTTGTGGATGCGCCGGCCCTCGAGGAAGAACGTCGACGGCGCCTTGTACTCCTTCAGGAGGTCCATCAGCCGGTCGGTGGGTTCGCCCGGGTTGCCGTCGAAGGTGAGCGCGATGCACTTGACCTTCCGGCAGTCCACCTGCCCCGACGGTACGACTGCTCCGGACGCGGCCCGGTCACGTTGCTCGCGCGGGGAGATCGTCTCCATCTTGTTCGCCTGGATGACCATGGCGACGGTCACCGTCACGGCCGCCACCACGGCCAGGGTTATGAGTATGAGTAGGCGAGGCCGTCTCTTCAGGATCTTCATCCCAAGGAGAAGATTTCAGCGCCGGAAGGGTTGCCCAGCGGCCTCGATAGTGAGGCAGGACACGTGTGTGCAGGGCGTTTCAAGCCAGTCTGCGGGACATTGCCGCGATGCGAAGTGCGTCGGCTCAGCCGTCAGTCAGCCGCCCGAACCGCCCCCGATGGAAGATCAGCGGTTCGTCGCAGGCGGCCCCGGCACCGAGGGCCTCGACGCGCCCCACCACGATCAGGTGGTCGCCGCCCGTGTGCACCGCGTGGATGGTGCAGTCGATCCACGCGGGCGCACCGGCCAGCCGCGGTGAGCCGGAGACCGGTGCCGGGTCGTACGCGACCCCCGTGAACTTGTCCGCGCCGCTCACGGCGAAGGCGCGGCACAGGGCGTCCTGGTGGGCGCCCAGGACGTTGACACAGAAGACGCCCGCGCGGGCGATACGCGGCCAGGTCGTGGACGTACGGCCGACCATGAAGGCGACCAGCGGCGGGTCGAGGGAGAGGGACGAGAAGGACTGGCAGGCGAAGCCGGCCGGACCGTCCTCGCCGTCGGCGGCGGGTGCGGTGACGACGGTGACGCCCGTCGCGAAGTTGCCGAGGACACGCCGGAACTCGGTCTGGTCGACCGGCGCGCGCTCGTCCGCGCCGACGCACCGCAGCTCCGGGCGCGGCAGCGCTTCGACGGGGGCCGGGGCCCCGGCCGACCTGAGGTAACGGACGGCGGCGGCAGCCGCCCCTGCGTGTCCCATCACGCCTTCCATTGAAGCTGACGGTTCGTCAGATGGGAAGGGTCATCGACCTCGGAACTCTGCGGCTCGGCGTTCCGCGAACGCCGCTACCCCTTCCCGTGCGTCCGCCGTCGTCATGTTGATCTCCTGCGCGGCCGCCTCGGCGGCGAAGGCGGTGGCGCGGTCGGTGTCGAGGGAGGTGTTGACGAGCTGCTTGGTGAAGGCGAGGGCGCGGGTGGGGCCGGTGGCGAGCCGGGCCGCCCACTCGCGGGCCGTCTTGTCCAACTCGGCGTCCGGGACGACCCGGTTGACCAGTCCCAGGCGTTCGGCGTCGGCCGCGGACAGCGCGTCGCCGAAGAACATCAGCTCCTTGGCGCGCTGGGGGCCGACCAGACGGGGGAGGAGATAGGCACCCCCGCCGTCGGGTACGAGCCCGCGGCGCACGAACACCTCGATGAACCTGGCCGATTCCGCGGCCAGTACGAGATCGCAGGCGAGCGCGAGATGCGCGCCGAGCCCGGCCGCCGTGCCGTTCACAGCGGCCAGCACCGGCTTCTCGCAGTCGAGGACGGCCGCGATCAGACGCTGGGCGCCCAGGCGGAGCATGCGGGCGACGTCGCCGGCGACCCGTTCACCTGCTCCCGCGCCGCCCCGCAGATCGGCTCCCGCGCAGAATCCGCGCCCGGTTCCGGTGATGACCACGGCTCGTACGTCCGGGTCGGCGGAGGCGTCGCCGAGCAGCCGGATGATGCGTTCCCGCTGGTCAGGGGTGATGGCGTTGAGAGCTTCGGGGCGGTTGAGGGTGATGCGGCAGACCTGGTTGTCAGTGGCGTGCTGTACCAATGACTCAGCGGAAATTTCCGGCTCGGAATCGTTCGCGCCAGTACGGGGGGTATTGGGCATGTTCATCTCAGCTGCCGTGTCAGCTGCCATGTCACCGGCCATCTCAGCGACACACCGCCAACGCGTCCAGCGCGACGGCTCCCTGCCCCCTGGGCAGCACCATCAGCGGGTTGATGTCGAGCTCCGCGAGGTCGTCCCCGAGCTCCAGCGCCATGCGCTGCACCCGCAGGACGACTTCGACCAGCGCGTCGAGGTCGGCCGGGGGACGCCCCCGGACCCCGTCGAGCAGAGCCCGCCCGCGCAGATCGGAGAGCATGTCCCGCGCCTGCTCCTCGCCGAAGGGCGGCACGCGTACGGCGACGTCGTGCAGCACCTCGACCAGCACCCCGCCGAGCCCGACGGTCACGGTCGGACCGAACAGCTCGTCGTGCGCGACGCCGACGACCATCTCCACGCCCCGCTCGACCATCTGGCACACGAGGACGCCGTCCAGACAGACACCCTCGTAGCGCGCGATGTCGGTCAACTCCCGGTAGGCGTCCCGGACCTGGCTGGCGGAAGTGAGCTCGATCTTGACCAGCCCCAGCTCGGTCTTGTGGGCGATCTGCGCACCGGACGCCTTCATCACGACCGGGTAGCCCACCAGGCCCGCCGCGCGTACGGCCGCTGCCGCGCTGGTCACCAACTGCTCGCGCGGTACGCGGATTCCGTACGCCCGCAGCAGCTGCTTCGCCGCGTGTTCGCTCAGCTGCTGGCCCGGGCGCATCAGTGCCTGCGCCTTGCGGAAGGAGGGCGAGGTCGTGCGGGGGGCCTCGTCGAAGGGGGAGCGGTAGCGGGCGACGAAGCGGTGGTGGTCGAGGTAGGCGCGGACGGCGGTGATGCAGTTCGCGACGGTGCGGAAGGTGGCCACCCGGGAGGAGCCGAGGAGGACCTCGCGGTAGGCCGGCTCGGTGCCGACCGGAGAGCCCCACACCACGCAGACCAGCTTGTCCGTCCGCTCGGCCGCGTCCACCAGGTCCTGGACGAGGCGGTCGCTGAGGGGAGGGAACGGGCCGGTGACCGGGCAGATCAGGACGCCTACGTCGGGGTCGTCCAGGATCGAGTCGATGATCTTCCGGCCGCGCCAGTCGCCGACCGGATGTCCGCCGTTGTCGACCGGGTTGGCCACGCTCAGGTACTCGGGTATCCACTGGTGCAGTTCGGTCTGCCTGGCCTCGGACAGCACCGGCAGGGTGAGCCCGGCCTCGGTCGCCAGGTCGGCGAAGTGCGCGCCCGTGCCGCCCGAGATCGAATAGACGACGACGCCTTCCGCGCGCGGAGGCCGGGCGCGGGCCAACAGGGCGGCGGTGTCCTGGAGTTCGTCGAGTCCGTCCACCCGCACCACCCCGAACTGCCGCATCGCCGCGTCCACCACCGTGTCCGCGCCGGTCAGCTTGCCGGTGTGTGAGGCGGCCGTGCGGGCGCCGGTCTCGGTGCGGCCGACCTTGACGGCGACGACCGGCACCCCGCGCCGGGCGGCCCGGTCGGCGGCGAGCAGGAAGGACCGGCCGTCCTTCAGGCCCTCGACGTAGCAGGCGATGGCGCCGACCTCGGGCCGCTCGGCGAAGTAGGAGATGAAGTCGGCGGTCTCCAGATCGGCCTCGTTGCCGGTGGGTGCCCAGTGGGAGAGCCGGATGCCGAGTTCCTGGAGGGCGAAGACGGGGCGGCCCTGGTGGCCGGACTGGGTGATGAGCGCGATGGCCGGTCCGTCGAGGTCGTCCCGGAACCGCTCGAAGGCGTTGAGGTTGGTGTTGGGGCCGAGCATCCGCATCCCGGAGCGGCGCACGGCCACCGCCAGACGCTCCTGTGCGGCCGCGCCCTCCGCACCGGTCTCCGCGAACCCGGAGGCGAAGACGACCGCGAACTTCACCTTGGCCTCGGCCAGTTCCTCGAGCACGGGAAGGGGATCGGCGACCAGCAGTACGGCGAGATCGACCTGCTCGGGCAGGCCGGCGACGGAAGGGGAGCAGGGTATGCCGAACACGGACGGGCGGCTCGGGTGGACGGGGTGGAGCCGTGCCCCGACCCGCTCGGCCCAGGCCACCAGCTGCCGGGTGATACCGGTGTTGGGCCGCCCCTCGGTGTCCGAGGCGCCGACCACGGCGACGGACTCCGGCCGGAAGAACCGGTCCAGATCGGGTACGTCGGCGTACAGGGGCAGGCCGCTGACGTCGAGGTCGTCGACCTCGGCGGGCCTGCCGTGGACGGCGGGCCCGGGTTGCTCGCCACAGGCGATGACCCGGGCCCGGCGGGAGTCGGTGGTGAGGGTGCCGTGGGTTGATCCAAGCATCGGTCCGCCCGCTCCTCTGAGACAGCCAATAACTGACGCACTGTCAGATTACTGAACTGACGCGATGTCAGGAACGGGTGTGCACGCAAAGTTGAACGGGCACGCAGAGTTGAACCGGCACGCAGAGTCGAACCGGAGGCCGATCAACCCCGGCGGGGCTCCTCACAGCTCCGCGAGGACCTCCTTGGCCACCCGTTCCCCCGACCGCACGGCCCCGTCCATGTACCCGTTCCAGTACGTGGAGGTCTCGGTGCCCGCCCAGTGGATGCCGCCGACCGGCGCCCGCAGGGCGGCGCCGTACTCGGTCAGGACGCCGGGCGGCGCGTAGGCGACCGGGCCGCCGCGGGAGAAGCCCTCGTTGTTCCAGCGCTGCAGTACGAAGGAGGTGGGTGACTTGGCCTTGTCGCCGAAGTAGTTGGCGTAGTCCTTGAGGACGGCGGCCTTGACCTCGGCCACGCTCGACGCGTCGTATGCCCGCATCTCGTCGGCCTCGATGAAGCCCATCAGGGCGCCGTAGGAGGCGTCGGGCGGTGAGTTGTCGAACGTCGAGCGGACTACGCCGGAGTCGCTGACGACCTGGCCGTTGAGGCCGTCGGCCCGCCAGAAGGGGGTGTCGTAGACCGCGATCGCCTTGCCGATCGAGCCCATCGGCAGCCGCTGGCTCAGCTGGTCCCGCGAGGCCGGCAGCAACGGGTCGAAGGTGATGCGCGCAGCCAGCGGCGGCGGTACGGCGACGACGACCTTCCTGGCCGTCACCGTCACCCCGTCCGCGGTCACCACGTACTTGCCGCCGGACTGCACGACCGACCGCACCGGCGCGCTCAGCACCACCCGGTCGCCGAGCTTGGCGGCCAGCTTGATCGGCACCTGCTGGGAGCCGCCGACGAAGCGGGACTCCTGGGCGCCGTTCGCGGTGTCGGTGAGGCGTTCCAGGGTGCCGGCGTTGGACTCGTTGCCGGCGGCGGCGATGTAGAAGAGCACGAAGAGGAGGGAGAGTTCACGGGGCTGGGCCGAGAAGATCGAGGTGGTCGCCACGTCGAGCAGGAACTTGGCCGAGGGGATGACCGCGTTGGCGTTCAGCCAGCTCTCGAAGGTCTGCTTGTCCCACTCGGCGGCCTTCGCGGCGGTCCAGGGCGCGTCGACCGGGACCTGCTTGGCCATGTCGTCCAGCGACGCCTGCACGACCGCGGCGTTGGCGAGCCCGGCCACGTCGACGGGCGGGACCGAGCCGAGGATGCCGTCGGTGGCGTAAGGGGTTTTCGTGCCGTCCTTGTAGAGGAGGTTCTTGCCTGTGTTGTAGGTCGTGAAGGTCGCCACGCCCAGGGAGTCGGCGAGGGCCTTGATGCGGTCCTGGGTGGGGCCGATGAACTCGCCGCCGCCCTCGGTGAATCCGCCGTTGGCCAGGGACAGGTTGACGACCCGGCCGCCCACGCGGTCACGGGCCTCCAGGACGGCCACGGTCTTGCCGGCCGCCACCAGGTCGCGGGCCGTCGTCAGCCCGGCGAGCCCGCCGCCGACGACGGCGACGTCCACATCACGCGTGGTCGCGGCGGACGCCGTACCGGCGGCGGTGCCGGTGAGGGTGACGGCTCCGGCAGCCGCGGCGGCACCGCCGAGCAGGGAGCGTCGGGAGAGGGCTTGGGGTTGGTGCTGTCTTTCGCGTGCCACGTGCATCCTCCGTCGGGGGAGAGAAGTCGGTGGAGCCAGAAAGGTGAGCAGGATTCACATTCTGGCCCCGCGCGGCGGCACGCTTCAACGCTCCCGTCACATCTGACCCACGCGTAACGAGAGTTCTACTGAAGGGAGTTGAGTCGAAAGGGGGGCAGGGAGCTGAGGGTTTCTACGTCACCCGGGCAGTCGGGACAGCGCGTCCGCGCCGTTCTTCACGATGACCTTCGCGATCTTCTCGGAGTCCATCGCCACCTCGCGGAGGGTGCCGCTGATGGGGGTGGTGAAGCCGGTGAAGTACAGGCCGGGGGCGTTCTGCGGGGTGCGGGCGCCGTGCGCCACGGGTCTTCCCTGTGCGTCGAGCACGTCGAGGTGGCCGACCAGGCCTTCCAGGGCGCGGACGTATCCGGTGGCGGCGACGACGGCCTCCGGGGAGATGCGGGTGCCGTCGGCGAGGACGACCTTGCCGTCCTCGAAGCCGTCGACGGCGGCGACGACCTCGATGCGCCCCTTGCGGACGGCGTCGATGAGACCGACGTCCTGGACCGGGATGGCGCCCTCCTTGGCCCGGCTGTACAGCCCGGTGTCGGGGCGGGGCAGCCCCTGCGCGGAGAGATCGGGGACGCTCAGTTTCGCCATCGGCCGCGCGAGCCGGTCGACGACCCCGGTCGGCAGCCGCCGTACCAGCACGCCCGTGTACTGGGCGGCCCACCCGGCGGTCGAGCGCCGCACGATGTGCGGAGCCGTCCGCACCGACAGCCGCACCCGCGAGGCGCCGCCCTCCACCAGGTCCACGGCGATCTCGGCACCGGTGTTGCCGACGCCGACGACGAGGACGTCACGGCCGGCGTAGGGCGCTGGGCTGCGGTAGTCGCCGGCGTGCAGGAAGTCGCCGGTGTAGGTGTCGAGTCCGGCCCAGTCGGGGACGTACGGCGTGTGGTTGTAGCCGGTGGCGACGACCACCGCGGCGCCGGTCAGTTCGCGGCCGCCCGTGGCGTGCAGCAGCCAGCCCTCGCCGTCGGGTGTGCGTTCCACGTGGGAGACCTCGACGCCGGTGACGATCTCCAGTGCGTGCACCTCGGCGTACTTCTCCAGGTACCGCACCACGTCGTCCCGGGCCACCCACCGCCCGAACCGGCGCGGTATCGGCAGCCCGGGGAGGGCCGAGAGGCGGCGGGTGGTGTGCAGGTGGAGGCGGTCGTAGTGCCGTCGCCAGGGCGCACCCACGCGGTCGGACTTCTCCAGGACGACGGCGCGTATGCCCCGGGCCCGCAGCGCGTATGCGGCGGAGAGCCCGGCCGGGCCGCCGCCGATGACGTAGACGGGGCGGTGGCGGTCCGAGGGGCTTGCGGACGGAGAGGAGTCGGCCATGTGCGGGAGCGTAATCACGCACCGGGTTGATGGGTCTCGGTCAAGCCCGGAATTGGTTTCGGATTGATCACGCCTGTAGGAGGAGTGGGTGGGATGCGTGACGTAGGCCACCTGGTTGTGGCCATTTGGCGAGCACCCGCCCGCTCCTCCGGGGGCATGTGGCGCCCAGGCGGCCCCGCTGTCTGCTTCTGCCTACTTCCTCTTGGCCTTGTGGCCCGTCACCTTGGCGATCCAGGTGATGAAGTCGCCCGGGTCGGTGTTCGCGCCGTGGCCCTGGTCCCAGTAGTAGAGGTGGTTGACCTCGTCGCCCAGGCCGTTCGCGGCGGCGGCGAGGTTGGCGGAGATGACGTGCGAGGTGTCGGAGTCGTTGGTGCCGAGGCGGATCCACCAGTGCTTCGAGCGCCGCCCGTTGACCTTCTCCACCAGGTGGTACATCGGGTTCATCAGGTGCAGCTTCTCGGGGATGTCGCTCGCGACCCGCTTGCTGCTGAGCCCCGTGGTGTCGTTCTTGGCGCCGTACGCCGTGAAGTGGCGGTTCGCGGTGGTGCCCGCGCCGAACAGGTTGTTCTCGCCGGCGGACAGGTCGAAGGCGTCGAAGGCCGGGGTGGTCTTCTTGCGGGCGCCCACGTGGGTGAGGAAGTCGTCCCAGGCGAAGGTGGCCTTGCCGCCCGACCAGTTGATGAAGGTGTTCTTGGCGAGATAGGTCGTACGGTCCGAGTCCGACAGGTCGGTCAGGTACTTGGTCGCCGACGGCTCCAGGTACTGCTTGACCAGGTACTCGTCGTAGTTGCGGGCGGTGAGCGCGCCGAAGCGGCTGAGGCCGCGCAGCTTCAGCGATGCCTGGTACTCGGCGAACTGCGCCTGCAGGTCCTTCGACACCGTCTGGTCGACGACCTTGCCGGTGGACTGGGTGACGTTGGAGCCCCAGTTCCACTCGTACGCGCCGTCGGCGTGCTCCAGGTCGGTGATCGGGCACCAGGCGCCGACGGCGAAGATCGCGTCGGAGGCGTCGGCGGCGCCGATCTCGGCGAGGTACTTCTCGTAGATCGGGCTGTCGCCGGACGCGCCGAGGAGCGAGGACAGGGCGCCACCGGCGCTGGTGCCTGCCGACACGATCCGGTCGACGTCGCCGGGTATGCGCCCCTTGTTGAACTTCACGTACCGCACCGCCGCCTTGAGGTCGACGATCGCGGCCGGGGCGGTGCCGTAGTACTCGCCGCTGGAGTTCTTGAGGGTACGGCCGCGGGCGCCGGGCTCGACGACGACGTACCCGGCGGCCAGCGCCAGGAGCTGGTTGGAGGCCGTGGCGCCGCCGGTGGCGTTGGTGTTGCCGTTCGCGTTGGAGGCGGAGGCGCTGGGCGCGGCACTCCCCGTGGGCGCGCCGCTCGGCATGCCACCGCCGCCGGTCATGCCCCCGGCGCCGACCCCGGTGGCGTCCGCCACGGAGGACGGCATGTAGCCGCCGACGGAGTTTGCGAACAGGATCGGCGCGTTCGTCGGGTCGACCGTCCTGCCGTCGATCTCGACCGGGGCGCTGACGATCAGCGACTGGTACGTCTCGTCGACCGGCTTGGCGACGTAGGTGATCGCCTTCCAGAAGTGGTACGTCACGGAGTGGTCGTTGCCGTCGGTGTCCGTGACGGTCGTCGTCAGCTTGGTGTAGCCGTCCGGGTCGAAGACCAGCGAGTCCGAGGACGACGAGGACGACGCGGACGACGACGAGTCGCTGGATGCCTGCGCGCTGAGGGCGACGCCCCCGGCCGCGGCGACGCCGGCGGTCGCGCCGATGCCCATCACAACGGTCCTGCGCTTGACTGCCCTGTGCTTCACAGTTCGACTCCCTCGGTGTTTGGGCTGCGTCTGCGAAGGTAGCCAGCGTGCCGACAAAATTGCCAACAATCCGTCGGCATTCATGGGCGATGCACAGTTTCATGGCGGCCGCACAGCTCCCTCCCCGGTTCGCGGGAGGCGCACGACGCTTCCCCGATCCCGCCATCTGACGTACCGTCAGATTCATGGATGCGATCTGGCTCAGTGGCGCTGAATGGCTGGCCGTGCTGCGCATAGGCCTCGGGCTGTGGTGGCTGGAAAGCTGGCGGCACAAGGACCGCAAGGCCTGGTTCGAGCGCGGGACCGGGATCAAGTGGGCGGCCGACATCGCGGCGAAGCACCGCTGGAACGCCGTACGATCCGGCTTCGAGGTCATGGTGGCGCCACGCCCGCGGACCATGGCGTACGTGGTGGTGTACGCGGAGCTGGCGATCGGGCTGGGGCTGGTCGTCGGGTTCCTGAGCCCGATCGCGCTGGTCGGAGGGCTGCTGCTGAACGTCCTCTACTTCACGCTCATGATCCACGAGGTGGCCGAGCAGGGGCAGAACTCGATGATGGCGCTGATGTCGGTGGTCGCGCTGTTCGGGATGTCGTGGCAGACGTGGTCGCTGGACAGTGCGCTGGGGCTGTTCTGATGGCCGGCGCGCGTTTCGACGTACCGGAGGCCGACGCCTTCACACGGACCTACTGGGACGCGGCCGCCGAGGGCAGGCTGCTGATCCGCCGCTGCGGGGCGTGCGGGCGGGCCCACCACTACCCGCGCGAGTTCTGCCCGCACTGCTGGAGCGAGGACGTGGAGTGGGAGCGGGCGAGTGGCCGGGCGGCGCTCTACACCTGGTCCGTCGTCCACCGCAACGACCTGCCGCCCTTCGGGGAGCGGACGCCTTACACGGCCGCCGTGGTCGACCTCGCGGAGGGGCCGCGGATGATGACGGAGGTGGTGGGGTGCGGGGCGGGTGAGCTCCGGGCGGGGATGGAACTGGAGGTGGCGTTCCGGGAGGGGACGCCGGTATTCCGGCCGCGCGAGTGAGGCGTACGGGCTTGAATGGGCCGATGACCTCTGTCGACGCGCAGCACATCGACCCACGTTCTCCTGCTCCTGCTCCTGCTCCCGTTGCTTCTGTTCCCGCTGCCCCTTCCTTTCCTGATCTGCACGGTCACGGACTCCGCCTGCGCCAGTGGGACGCGGACTCGGACGCCGATGTCGCCACCTGGCTGCGCGGCCTCACGGACCCGGAGTTCCGGCGCTGGAACACACCGCTCAGGCCGGTCGACGACCTCGCGGGCGCGCGCGAGTCGCTGCGGGCCAAGGCGTTGGGCTCGGCGGACGGGTCGGCGGCGTCGTACTGCGTGACCGACGCGGCGAGCGGGACGGTGCTGGGGCACATCGGCGTCAATGCGATCGACCTCGTCCTGAGCGTTGCCCGTGTCGGGTACTGGGTGCTGCCCGAGGCCCGGGGGCAAGGGGTCGCCACCCGCGCGCTGGCCGTGGCCTCCCGCTGGGCGCTGACCGAACTGGGGGTGCACCGGCTGGAGCTCGGCCATGCCCTCGGCCATGAGGGCTCGTGTCGTATCGCCGAGCGGTGCGGGTTCCGTTACGAGGGGACGCTGCGGGGCGCGATGTTCGAGGCCGGGCGGTACGACGCGTTCCGGGACGTGCATCTGCATGGGCGGACAGCGACGGATCCGGAGCCGCAGGTCCCGTAATTCGAAGGCGTCGGGGCGAGGCGCGCGGGACGATGGAGCATGCGTCCCGATGACTGGTACAGCACCGACGACCTGGACACCTTTCTGACACGCGCCGGGAGCTTCCTCCGTTCCCGCCCCGCCCTGCATACCGTCCCGTTGACGGTGACCGAGGGACTGCGGACGCGCGGCCTGCACTATTACGGCACCGAGGCGCCCCACTTCGGCGTACTGGAGTCGGAAGGCGCAGTCCGCGCCGCCTACATCCGCACCCCTCCCCACTCGCTGAACGTCACGCCGCTCACCCCCGAGGAGGCCGACTCCCTCGCCGCCCACCTGGCCGGCCTGGGTCGACCGGTCCCCGGAGTCACCGGCGAGCGCTCCAGCGCCGACGCCCTGGCCCGGGCCTGGGAGCGGCACACGGGCGGGACTTCGAGCCCGGCCGAGCGGCAGCGGCTGTACCGGCTCGGCACGCTCACGGCTCCGAGCCCGGTGCCGGAGGGGCGGGCGAGGGTCGCGGGAGAAGCGGACCGGGACCAACTGGTGCGCTGGCAGCGCGAGTTCGCCGAAGCGGTCGGCGGCGGAGCGATGATGAACGCGGAGAAGTGGGCAGACGCCCGTATCTCCTACGGCGGGATCACGTTCTGGGAGGACGCCGACGGCACCCCGCTCGCCATGGCCGGAGCGACGCCGCCGGTTGCCGGCCAGATACGAGTGGCTCCCGTCTACACCCCGCCCCACCTGCGCGGCCGCGGCTACGCCGGGGCGGTCACGGCCGAGGTCAGCCGGGCCGCGCTCGCCTCCGGCGCGGCCGAGGTGCTGCTGTTCACGGACCTCGCCAACCCGACCAGCAACGCGCTGTACCAGCGGATCGGGTATCGGCCGGTGGCGGACTTCGCGGTGTACGACTTCATGGGATGAGGGGCCGCGGGCCTACGGCCACAGCAGTTCATTGACCCAACCCCCTTCCTTGCGAAGGTAGTTCAGCCGTACATGCCGTCTGCGCTCGTCCCCCTGGAAGAACTCCACCTCTTCCGGCCGGAGCCGGTACAGGGTCCAGGAGGGCACCGGAGCGTCGGGCTCCTGCTGGGCCCGCTCCCAGGCGGCCTCGGACGCCCGCGCCAACTCCTCCACAGACCCCAGGACTTCACTCTGGCGCCCGGTGAGGGCGGCGGCGAGCGCACCGGTCGAGCGGGCGTGCAGGTCGCCCTGGGACTCCTGGGCCGGAGCGGCGGTGACCGGTCCGCGTACCCGCACCTGGCGGCCCAGCACAGGCCAGTAGAAGCCGAGGGCCGCATACGGCCGAGCCGCCAGCTGTCCGCCCTTACGGCTCGTCGCATGCGTCGCGAAGGACCAGCCGTCGGCGTCGGCGCCGTGCAGCATCACGATCCGTACGTCCGGCATACCCGCCGCGTCCGACGTGGCCAGGGACATGGTGTGCGGCTCCGGCTGCCCGGCCGCCACCGCCTCAGCGAACCACGTCGTGAAGAGGGCGAGCGGTTCGGCGGGGGCGTCCGCCGGCTCGAAGGGCGGCAGCTGTGTGACCTCCGGGTCCCACACCCGCAGCGACCTCAGCAACTCGTGAAGATCGGTTCCCATGGGTCGAGTATCACCCGCGGGTCCGACACCAGTCCCTGCCGGCCCCGGCAGGGCCACGGGCGTGCGGCTCAGTACACCCACACGCCAAGGGCGACGACAGCAAGGCCGATCGTGGTGATCACCGGCCCGATCGTGTAACCGGCCCACTTCCTTCGACCTACGAGGTCCCGCATACCGATACCGATGGACATGGCTCCACCGACAAGGACGATCAAGCACCCCGCGAGCACGACGAGCGCCGCAAAGAAGGGAACCCAGCCGGGGTCGTAGTTCGGGTTGTTGTGTGCGACCCCTGCCAGGATCACCTCCCCGAACTCATCGTGCACGGATCACTCGCCTTCTTCTGGATCCGGTTCAGGTCGCCCAAGGCCGCACGGTCACTGGGCCCAGAAGCCCAGGGCAGCAATGGCGAGGCCGATCACGAGAATTACCGGCCCGAGAACGTAGTTGCCCCACGTCTTCCGGCCGTTGACGCGCCAGAGCGCAACGGTCACAGCGGCGCCGGTAATGGCGATCAGGCACCCGGCAACCCCGAGAAGCGCCCAGAAGAAGCCGATCCAAGTAGCGGGGTGGTCCGGGTTAGGGGTCCATGTGGCCGCAAGTCTCATGTCGCCGACCACTCTCACTCGTCCTTGGCCAGGTCCTGGACATCCGACTCGATGCCGGAGCCGGCAGCGTAGACGCCCGTGTTCAAGGTGGTCCCCACGGTGTTCTTGAACGCGCTGTCGGCAAGCTTGCCCCGGTCACTGAGGTTCTCGCCGCCGAGACTCCCATGCTGCTCCAAGGCGTGGTTGACGCCGTGGTTCTGGGCGTTTCCGAACGCGCCGGTTGCGGCGTTCGTGAGAGCGTCCTGGCCCATCGTCGAGGCGTCCTGATCGTTGACGATGTCAGCCGTGAGCCCACCTGCCACATTGCCTGCCGCGCCGTTGACGGTGGTGCCGAGCAGGCCGTCCCCCCGCAGGATGTTGCCGACTACCCCGGTCATTCCGGCTCTGTCCGCGAGCGCCGCGCCGCCCCCGGTGAACACAGCCGTACCGCCGGCGGCCCAGGCACCGTTGACAAGATCGTCTCCGACGGTCACGGGCTGGCCGTGGACAGCCTGGTTGAGCATCGTGCTGCCGGAGTCGGCCACGAAGTTCGTGACGAAGCTCTCCGCGCCCTTCGTGAGGAACTTCGCACTGAACTCGGCCACCTTGGTGAGCACCTGCGCCAGCTTCACCGCCCCTTCCTCAGTGAGCGCACCGAACCGCTCCAGCAGAGCCGCCACCTTCTCCGCGGCCGACGTGAAGAGCTTCACCAGGTCGACGATCTTGGCGACGCGCGAGGCGACGGCCGTGTTCGCGACGAGGTCGGAGAGGAAGCCGGTGAAGAAGGAGAGCGCCGCGCCGGCGATCTCCATCTCGGCGATCTCGACGCAGATGTCGATGATCTCCTCGTTGATCTTGTCGATCTCGTCGGCGTACGCCCGCAGCCCGTCGGCCACCTGGTGGAAGTTGTGCGCGACGTCATTGATGACGCGCTTCTGCTCCGCCCAGTGCTTCTCGAAGGCATCGCGGGCCTCACCGTGCCAGCCCTGCTTGTCGACGCCCTGGATCTGGACGTCGAGGGCATGCACGGCCTCTGTCAGCTCGTTGCCCATGGTGTCCCAGGCACCGGCGACAGAGCGGAGCGTGTCGCCGTTGCCGCCCGGGAGCTCCACCCCGAAGGCCTGGAGGATGTCCAGAACCTTGCCGTCGATCCAGCTGTTGATGCTCACGCCGGGCCTCCTGCCGGCTGGGTCGCGGCGCGGAGGTGGTCGATGGCGGTCTGGTCCGAGGCCTTGTAGTTGCCGGCGTTGAGACGCAGCCGGTCGCCGTCGCTGGTGAACACCCCGGGCAGATGCCCGAGGGCCTTGAGGGTGTTGTTCAGCAGCGTCTGGTACTTGTCCGCCGCACCGTCGCAGGCGCCGAGCAGGCCGAAGGCCTCTCCGATCTCGGACGCGGTCGCCGCGAAGGCGTCGATCGGCTTCGCCAGGTCCTTCGCCTCCCTGTCGAACTTCCCGGCAAGGTCGGTCAGCGTGTCTGGGTCGACACCGAACTGGCTCATTCCCGCTCCCCCGTTGTTGAGTACACAAGCAGAGACCAGCAGTACCGGAGGCAGTGATCCGCCGGGAAGGGCTGTTTGCGGGTTCCAGATGCGAAGATGGCGCGTCCTTTGCCCAGAAGATCCACTGTCTTGAAGTCGCCGGCCACGGGGCTCGTGACGACAGTTCCTGGCCAGGTCGCCCAGTCGCTTACCTGTGAGGTCATCGACCCCGGCCGCGTCGGCCTGCCACGATCGTCGGCATACGGAGCCCGACCAGCCCGACCGACCGGAAGGACACCAGGACACCATGCCCGCCTACGTCATAGGTCACCTGCAGGAAGCCGCCCCGCACCCGGAGATCGCCGAGTACATCGAGCGCATCAGTGACACCTTCGAGCCGTACGGCGGCCGTTTCCTGGTGCACGCCGCGCAGCACGAGGTGAAGGAGGGCAGCTGGCCCGGGCATGTGGTGGTGATCAGCTTTCCTGGGATCGGCGAGGCGCGGGCCTGGTGGGACTCACCCGCGTACCAGGAGATCGCCCCGCTGCGGTCGCTGCACATCGACGGCGACATCATCCTCGTCGAAGGCGTTCCCGAGGGTTACGACCCGGCCTCCACCGCACGCGCGATGCGCGAGACCCTGCCCCTGCCTGCCGAGTAGCCCCTCGCGGCTGACTACCTGCCCAGCACCACCGTCCCGGACGAGCAGAACCAGCCGCCCGTGCCGGAGGCCACCCCCAGCCGCGGCAACTCCCCGTCCGACGCCCGGACCTGCCGCGCCCCGGCCTCACCCCGCAACTGCCGTACCGCCTCGACCAGCAGGAACAACCCCCGCATCCCGGGGTGTTGGGCCGACAGCCCGCCGCCGTCCGTGTTCACCGGCAGCTCCCCGCCCGCCACCCGCAGCCGCCCCTTCTCCACGAACGCCCCGCCCTCCCCCTTCGCGCAGAACCCGAGGTCCTCGAGGGTCACCAGCGTCATGTACGTGAACGCGTCGTAGATCTGCGCGAAGTCCATCTCCGCGGGCCCGACCCCGGCCCGCTCGAACGCCAGCCGCCCGCTCACCGCCGCCGGTGACACCGTGAAGTCGGCCCACTCGGACATCGAGGCGTGCGAGACGTGCTCCCCGGTGCCGAGCACCCAGACCGGAGCGGTACGGCAGTCCCGTACGTACTCCTCGGCGGCCAGCAGCACCGCCGCCCCGCCGTCGGAACGTATGCAGCAGTGCAGCTTCGTGAACGGGTCCGCGATCATCGGGCCGGAGAGGACCTCGTCCACGGTGATCGGGGTGCGGAACATCGCGTCCGGGTTGAGCGCGGCATTCGCCCTCGCCTGTACGGCCACGGACGCCAACTGCTCGATCGTCGTGCCGTGTTCGATCATGTGGCGGCGGGCCGCCATCGCGTACTTGGCGACGAGGGTGTGGCCGTACGGGACTTCGAACTGCAGCGGGCCGCGCGAGCCGAAGGAGAGGTTTCCCGTGCGGCGGCCCGCCTTGATGTCCGCGCGGGCCGTCGAGCCGTACGCCAGCAGGACCGCGTTTGCATGCCCGGCCGCGATCGCGTCCGCGGCGTGGGCCGCCATCACCTCCCAAGTCGAGCCTCCGACCGCCGTCGAGTCGACCCAGGTGGGGCGCAGGCCCAGGTACTCGGCCACCTCCACGGGGGCGAGGGTGCCCGTGCCCGCCGACGCGAAGCCGTCCACCACCTCCCGGGCGAGCCCCGCGTCGGCCAGCGCGCGGCGGGCCGCCTGGGCGTGCAGGGCGTACGGGGTCGCGTCGTCCACGCGGCCGCAGTCGGAGAGAGCCACGCCGACCACGGCGACCTTCCGGCTCCGTGAAGTCGTCCGGGAAGTCGTCCGGGAAGTCATGAGCGGCCTCCTGCCCCTGTGCATATCGTTCCGGCCCTCCTAATATGACGGACCGTCAGATCCGGAGGGAAGACAACGGGGACAGGGAAGAGGAGGGGGAGCCATGGACGCCGGCTTCACAGCCGAGCAGGACGGGATCCGCCGCACCCTGCGCGAACTGCTCCGCAAACGCTGCGGCCCCGAGGAGCTGCGCGCCGCCCTCGACACCCCCGCCGGACACGACCCGGCCCTGTGGTCGGCCCTCGCAGACCAGCTCGGCCTGCCCGGACTCGCCCTCCCGGAGGCGTACGGCGGGGTCGGCTGCTCCATGACCGAACTCGCCCTGGCGGCAGAGGAGTCGGGCAGGACTCTTGCCCCCTCCCCGCTCCTGGCGACCTGCGTCCTCGCCGCACCCCTGATCCTCGCCCTCGGCACCGACGCCCAGCGCGCCGGCCTGCTGCCGCGCATCGCCGACGGCACCCTCACCGCCGCCCTCGCCGTCCCGGGCGCCGCCCTCGCCGGCGCCCTCGCCCTCACCGGCACGGGCGACGGCGACTGGGCGGGCGGGGGTCGTGCGGGTGGCGTACAGGCCAGGAGGGCGGGGGACGGCTGGCAGCTGTACGGGCAGGTCGACCAGGTGCTGGACGGCCACAGCGCGGAGCTCCTCCTGGTCGCCGCCCACACCGGCGGATTCGCCCGCTCGCGCACCCTCCTCTTCCTCGTGACGGGGGACGCGGCCGGTCTCGTACGCGTACGGCAGACCGCGCTCGACGCGACCCGGCCGCAGGCGCGCCTCCAACTGCGGGACGTGGAAGCCGAGTTGCTGGGTACGGAAGGTGCGGACGTCCTCGGTGCCCTCTCCGCCGTCGGTGACCCGGCCGCCGCCGTGCTCGCCTGCGAAGCCGTCGGGGCTGCCGACCATGCATTGGAACGGACCGTCGAATACGTCAAGCAGCGCGAGCAGTTCGGGCGGGCGATCGGGTCCTTCCAGGCGGTCAAGCACCGGCTGGCCGACGTGTACGTCCAGGTCCAGGCGGCGCGTTCGGCCGCCTACTACGCCGCTTGGGCCACCGCCCACGGTGAGCGCGTCGGCGGGCTCGCCCTCGCGCAGGCTCTGGAGGCGCTGCGCGCTGCCGCCGCCGAGGGGATCCAGCTGCACGGCGGCATCGGTTTCACCTGGGAGCACGAGGCGCATCTCTACTTCAAACGCGCCTCAGGCGACGAGCTGCTGTTCGGGCCGGTGCACCGGCTGCGGGCGCACGCCGCCGACTCGGCGCACCTTTTCGAGCAGGGCCGGGAGGTGGCGGTGTGATCGGCGTACGGGTGGTGCAGAAGATTTCGTCGACGCGGGGGTTCGTGAAGGTCGCCCCGCATGTCGTTCCTGCGCTGGACCGGGCCGTCCATCGGCTCACGCGCGGAAAGGTGCTGCTCAGCGCGCAGATGCTGCCGGGCGTGATCCTTACGTCCACGGGGGCGAGGAGCGGGCTGCCCCGCCGTACGCCCCTCGCCTGCATGCCGGAAGAGGGCGGCTGGCTCCTCATCGGCTCCAACTTCGGCCGCACCGACCATCCCGCCTGGACCCATAACCTCCTCGCGCATCCCGATGCCGAGATCAGCTGGAAGGGCGCGGACATCCCTGTCCACGCCCAGCTGCTGGTGGGGGAGGAACGGGCGGCGGCCTGGAAGGCCCTGTTGGCCTTCTGGCCGCCGTATGCGACGTATCAGGCTCGGGTGGAGCGGGAGATACGGATCTTCAGGATCGTGCGGAGGTAATTGTGGCCTCAGTGCGATTCGAGCTGGAAGCAAGCCACGTCGTACTGGGAAACCGACTGCGGGTTCTTGGAGTTCTGGGGCTGCTCGCCCGCGTAGTGCGTGCCGGCGACTCCGTCGGGGTTGAAGGCCGAGCCGGGGGCGGACGAGGAGTGCCCGGGGCGGGTGTCTTCGCATTCCTTGCCCGGTTGGCCTGCGAAGGCAGGGGCGGCGGCCATGCCCGCGGCACCGGTGATCAGAGCCACCGACGCCACAGCGACGGCCGCATGCTTCAGGAGGTTCATGATCGCCTCTCCTTTCGCGGAGTACGTGCTCATACGTACGTAAACCGGGCGCGGAGTGTTCAATGACCTACAGCGTCGCCAGCCGCTGCACCAGCAAAAACGCCCCGATCCCCAACATCGCCGCCCCCGACGTGCGTGTCACCGCGCGGGCCGCGGACGGGCGGGTGCCCAGGACGGCTCGGGCGCCGAGGCCGACCGCCAGGTAGGCGGCGGCGCAGCACGCCATGTGGAGCAGGCCGAGGGTGGCGGTCTGGACGGGGACGGGCAGGCCGCCGTGGGGGGTCAGGAACTGCGGCAGGAGCGACAGGTACAGCAGCAGGCCCTTGGGGTTCAGGCCGCTGATCGTCGCGCCGCGGAGGAAGATGCGGGCGTTGGACGTCTCCACGGGCTCCTCCGTCGCGCCCGGGACGCCGGGCCGGCGCAGCACCCCCCACCCCAGCCACACCAGATACCCGGCCCCCGCCACCGTCAGCGCGGTCAGCAGCTTCGGCTCGCCCGCCACCAGTACTGCCAGCCCCGCCACAGCCAGCACCGTGTGCAGTGCGTACCCGGCGACCAGACCGCCCACCGCCCACCCGACGGAGCGGCCGCGCAGGCCGGCCGAGATCGCGTACGCCCAGTCGGCACCCGGCACGCACACCAGCAGAAGATCGAGGGCGAGGAAGGAAAGCAGCAGTCCGGTGTCCATGTGGGGAACATTAGGCGTGAAGGGGTCGAAAGTGTTCTCAGATTTTGCCCGCAAGTAGCTGGTTCGTGGAAAGATCTGCCTCATGGACGACGTGGACAGAAAAATCCTTGCCGAGCTGCAGCAGGACGGGCGGCTGACCGTGACCGAGCTGGCCGGGCGGGTGCGGCTGAGTGTCTCGCCCTGCCATCGGCGGCTGCGGGAGCTGGAGCGGGCGGGGGCGATCAGCGGCTACCGGGCGGTGGTGGACCCGGCTGCTGTGGGTCTGACCTTCGAGGCGCTGGTCTTCGTGTCCATGCGGCAGGAGGACCGGGACACGGTCGCCGAGTTCGAGAGGGCAATCGCGGACATCCCCCATGTCCTTGACGCGCAACGACTGTTCGGTGAGCCCGACTATCTGCTGCGGGTGGCCACCGCCGACCTCGCCGCCTTCCAGCGGCTGTACGACGAGCGGCTGGCGACACTGCCGGGGGTGCAGCGGCTGAACTCGACGCTGGTGATGAAGCACGTGGTGCGGGACCGTCCGCTGCCCGCATAGCGCAGCAGGCGGCGGCTCACGTCGGGTGAACCACCGCCTGCCAGACAGGACTTGGGCCTGGAAAAAGGAGATGCGCTACTTCGTGGGCTTCTTGCCCGTGACGCCCAGGTGCACCAACAGCGCCAGATTCGGCTTGAGTTCAGCCTGCTTGACGCCCCACGTCTGGAAACCCTTCTGGTGCGAGGCGACGGCCGCGAGCATCGCGACCAGTGAACCGGCGACCGCCGCCGGGTTCACGTCCTTGTCGACCCTGCCCTTGGACTGCAGTTCGGTGATCGAGTCGGTGAGGGAGTTGTTCACCGAGTTCAGAATCTTCATGCGGATCTTGTAGAAGCGTTTGTCGCCCTCGGCCGCACCGAGGTCGACGACACGCAGAATCGCGTCGTTCTTGCGCCAGAACTCCAGGAAGCCGTCGACGAGTTCCTGCGAGGTCTGCCAGCCGGCCTTGCCGACCCAGGAGCGGCCCTCGAGAAGCGCGGTCAACTGGCCGCCCTCGGTGGCCATTTGCTCGGCGATCTCCAGGACGGCGCCCTCGACGTCCGGGAAGTACTGGTAGAAGGTCGCGGGCGAAGTGCCCGCTTTCCGGGCGACATCGATGACTTTGACGTCCCGGTAAGGGGAGGAGCTGAGCATCTCGCTGAGGCAGTCGAGCAGCTTCTGCCGGGTCGCCTGCCCACGCCGACCGGCCACGCGGCCGTCGACGGTACGCACTTGTCCTGTCATGTCGTCAGCTTACCGAGGGGTGATCGGATCGCGATTCGGCCGACTGCAAATGGGGTGCATGAGTGGAGAGAGGCTGCTGTGCCTGGTCCTGCGGGGTGCGTGAGTCGCCGTTAGTTTGGCGCTATGGCCGAAAACAGGGCATCCGCGTACGGAGAGGGCGTCCCCTGCTGGGTGGACGCGCAGCTTCCCGACGTGGAGGCGGGCAAGCGGTTCTACGGTGAGCTCTTCGGGTGGGCCTTCGAGGACCGGCCGGAGGTGTCCGGCGGCTCCGTGTGGGCCCGTCAGGAGGGGGAGCGGGTTGCCGCCCTCGCGCGCAAGACGGACGGGCGGCTGCCCACCGTGTGGACCGTGTACTTTGCGACGCCGGACGCCGAGGCGCTGGCCGACCGGATCTGGGCGGCGGGCGGGCAGGTGGTCACGGCGCCCACGCCGGTCGCGGAGCTGGGCACGGCCGCGCTGGTCACCGACCCCGAGGGCGCCGTCTTCGGCCTCTGGGAGCCGGGCAGCCACCCCGGCTTCGGCAGGCGGCACGAGCCCGGCACCTTCGCGTGGGCCGAGCTGTACGCCCGGGACGTGGAGGTCGCCAACACCTTCTACGGCGATCTCTTCCACGACGCCCTGTTCGGGCCGGACGCCAGGCCCGACTTCGGGCGGGCGGCCGTGTCGGACGTCTTTCCGGCGGAGATGCCGCCCCACTTCCTGGTGCACTTCCGCGTCGACGACTGTGAAGCCGTACTCGGGACGGTGAATCGTCTCGGCGGTCGGATCTGGGCGCCACCATTCGAGACGTCGTACGGAAGGGTGGCCGTCGTCACCGACAATCAGGGGGCGTCGTTCGCGGTGCTGGAACGGCTGAAGCAGACCGACTGAAAACGACTGAATTAGACCGACTGAATCAGACCGAGCAGTGATACGTACCGTTTTGCGGTAAGACATCCCGACTCGTCCTCGGGTTCGCAACCAGTGCCCGG
The DNA here is from genome assembly GCF_042895385.1 of Streptomyces sp. NPDC001401. Classification (NCBI taxonomy): domain Bacteria; kingdom Bacillati; phylum Actinomycetota; class Actinomycetes; order Kitasatosporales; family Streptomycetaceae; genus Streptomyces; species Streptomyces sp. NPDC001401. The sequence continues at coordinate 425,789 of NZ_JBIAWI010000005.1, read as the reverse complement.
GACAGGAAGAATCGGGGTGCGTGCCGCCATGGCGGTGCGGTGGTGAGACGCTGCACGGGGTCGCGTAGAGATGTGGCCGGCGCGGCCCGTACGGGGAGGTGGCAGGCAAGTGGTGGATCAGCTGACACAGCACGATCCGCGGCGTATCGGTCCGTTCGAGGTGCTGGGGCGGCTCGGTGCCGGCGGCATGGGGCTGGTCTATCTCGCGCGCTCGGCGTCCGGCCGGCGCGTGGCGATCAAGACGGTCCGAACGGAGCTCGCCGAGGACCAGCTGTTCCGCGTCCGCTTCTCGCGCGAGGTCGAGGCCGCCCGGGCGGTCTCCGGCTTCTACACGGCGGCCGTGGTCGACGCCGACGCGCGCGCGGCCGTGCCGTGGCTGGCCACCGCGTACGTTCCCGCGCCCTCCCTCGAAGAAATAGTGAACGAGTGCGGGCCGCTCCCGGCCCAGGCGGTGCGCTGGCTCGCGGCGGGTGTCGCGGAGGCACTGCAGTCGATCCACGGCGCCGGGCTTGTGCACCGGGACCTGAAGCCCTCGAACGTCCTCGTCGTCGAGGACGGCCCCCGGGTGATCGACTTCGGTATCGCCTCCGGCGTATCGAACACGCGTTTGACCATGACGAACGTGGCGGTGGGTACGCCCGCCTATATGTCGCCGGAGCAGGCGAAGGACTCGCGGTCAGTGACCGGCGCGAGCGACGTGTTCTCGCTCGGCTCGATGCTCGTCTTCGCCGCCACCGGACACCCGCCCTTCCACGGCGCCAACCCGGTCGAGACGGTCTTCATGCTGCTGCGGGAGGGCCCGGACCTGGAAGGGCTCCCGGAGGAGCTGCGCCCGCTGATCGAGTCCCTCATGCAGATGGAGGCGACGGGCCGCCCCAACCCCGCCGACCTCCAGGCCCAGCTGGCCCCGCACCTCTTCGGCTCCGGCTCCGACGACAGCGGTACGGCGTCGGCGTGGCTGCCCGAGCGCGCGGTGAGCCTGATCGAGGCGCGCCGCAACGGCCGTCCGGCGGCGAAACCCGGTCAGGGCGGCGGCCGCAGCGGCGGCGGCGCGCGACCCGCCCCCGTTCCGCCCCCGCCCTCGCACGACCCCGTCGTACCGGCGTCCCCCGCGTCCGTCGGCGCCCCCGACACCGGCCCTGTCCGCCTGGCCGGCGCCCAGGTGCCCATCGGGCCGGGGCCGCGGGTCTCCGACGTCCGTGCCGCCGCCGTGAAGGCACCTCCTCCGGAGGCCGCCCTGGCCGCCTCCTGGTCCAAGCCGCGCCCGGGCGTCAACGGCGCAGACCCCGTCGTACCGTCGTCGCTGCCCGCGCCCCCGGAGGCCGCGGCAGGCTGGCGCCCCTGGCGTTTCCGTATGTCGAACGATGTGTGGGGGACCCCGTCGGTCTTTGGCGACCTCGTCTACGTCACCTCCTTCGAGGTGCACGCCCTGGACGTGGCCACCGGCCGCCGGCGCTTCAAGACGCGGGACGTGGCCTGGTCGATGGCGGTCGCCGACGGCCGTATCCACGCCTCCGACGGGCCGACACTGTTCGCCCTGGAGGCTCGCGAAGGCGCCGACCTGTGGCGGCTGCAGACGGACGCCTGGGTGTACTCCCTCAAGGCCGACCGCGGCACGGTCGTCACCGGTACGCGCGGCGGCGGCGTCCAGGCCTGGGAGGCCTCGAACGGCCAGAAGCTCTGGGAACTCACCGGGGCGCAGACCGACTTCGAGTCGCCCGAGGCCGGGCCCACCGTCCACGAGGGCACCGTGTACGTCTGGCAGGACGCGCGGCTGCGCGCCCTGGACGCCCGCACGGGCAAGGAGCGCTGGTCCTACCCGATCGGCGACGCGGCCTCCTGCGGCGGGGTGCCGGTACGGGTGACGCACGCGCCGGACGGATACGTGTACGTGTCCGCCGGCACCCGGGTCCTGGCGATCGACGTGGCGAGCGGCCATGTGAAGTGGCACTTCGAGGCCCCCGCGGTCTTCCTCTGTCCGCCCACCTTCGCGCCCGGCCCCGCGGTCACCGGCGGCGGCATCTACCTGGCCGACTACCTCGGCACGGTCTACGCCCTCGACGCCACCGACGGCCGCGACCGCTGGCGTATCGCCACCGAGTCCCGGGCGTCGATCGATCCGGTACTGGTGGCGGCCGGGCACGTCCACGTGGGCAGCGGCAAGGGCTTGTACACCCTGGACGCGGTCACCGGCACGCCCAAGTGGCGCTTCCAGGCGGGCGGCGACATCGTGGGCGCCCCCGCGGTGGCCGAGGGCCGCATCCACTTCGGCTCCACGGACCACCTGCTCTACACCCTGAAGGCCGACGACGGCCGACTGCGCTGGAAGCTGGCGACCGGTGGCGAGATCACCGGCTCCCCGGTGGTCAAGGACGGCGTCGTGTACGCGTGCAGCAAGGACCGCTGCGTGTACGCCCTGGACGCGGAGAAGGGGACGGGAACTGCCCGGACCGCATGAGTTGTTGCTGGTGACGGCCGTCGTACCGGTTCACGGAAGGGTGTGGACGGCGGCCGTCCCACCTAGACGCTACGCCGGGTGCGCGGCGGTCGCCACGCGGTGACATGGCCGTGACAGGGATTCGCTAGAGTGACGGCGTGAATACACGGGGGCGCACACTCAAGTACACGGCTGTCATCGGGTTCGTGATCCTGTCGCTGACGGGCTTCTCGCGGGGGCACCACCACGGTATCGGCAAGCATCACAGCGGCGGTGGGTGCAGCAGTTCGTCGCAGGACCACGACACGTCGTCGTACACGACCACCGGAGGCACGACGACCGGGGGCAGCGGTTCGTACTCCTCTTCTCCGGCCGCTTCGGCGTCGCCCGCCATGGCGGTCCTGCTGAAGTGCGCGACCGTGAAGCAGCCGTACGCGAGTGTCGAGGTCAGCAACCCCAACGGCACCGCGGGCACCTTCGAGGTCACCGTCACCTTCCGGAACGCGAAGAACGGTGTCGTCGCCACCCGGGTCGACCAGGTGGACGTGCCCGCGAACGGAACGGCGACCGCGAGCGTGAACGTCGGCGGAAGCGGCGCCCTCGTCGCCGGCGTCAAGCACTGCGAGGTGGCGGACCAGGCTCCGGCGGTGGGCTGACGGTTCTAGCGTGTCCGGAACGCCTTGCTGCGCCGGACGAACAACTCCGCCTGCCGCTCGTCCGGCAGGTTCCCGAGCGCGACCAGGTGGGCCGCCTGCGCGAACCCGGCGGCGACGGCGCTCTCCTTCGCCGCCCACAGGGCCCGCACGGTCCCCTGGACGCCCTCGGGCGGATACCCGGCGATGACGGCAGCGCACCGCTCGGCCGCCGCCAACGCCCCGCCGGGCTCGGTGAGTTCGGAGACCAGCCCGAGGTCGTACGCCCGCCGGGCCCCGATCCGCTCCGCCGTCCCCATCAGCATCATCCGCGCGACCTCGCCGTACGGCATCCGCTGCGCCATGAGCACGGACTCGTAGGCGCTGACCATGCCGTACGTGGTGTGCGGGTCGAAGAAGGCGGCGGTGGTGTCGGCGACGACGAAGTCCGATTCGCCGAGGAGATAGAAGGCGCCCCCGCAGGCCATGCCGTGCACGGCGGCCACGACCGGCTTCCACAGGTCGTTCGCCTTGGGGCCGACGTCCAGGAGCGGATCGTCGGCCATGTAGGGGGAGTTGGGCTGCGGGACGACGGCGCTGCGGTCGAGGCCCGTGCAGAAGGCGCGCTCGCCGGCGCCGGTGAGGACGACGGCGCGTACGGAGTCGTCGAACCGCAACCCCCGCCAGGTCTCGCGCAGTTCATCCCGCATGGCCAGGTCGATGGCGTTGAGCCGCTCGGGCCGGTCGAGGGTGACGACCGCGACGCCGGTGTCCTTGTCGATGGCCGTACGCACGCGGACGGGCGCAGTCATGAGCGCTCCAAGACCCACTGCGGAAGACCCTCGCCGCCGAACACCACCTGCACCTTTGCGCCGATCCGGATGCGCTCGTGCGGCACCGAGTCGAGGCGGGCACCGGCCTCGGCGACGAGGTTGCCGACGAGGCGGATGCGCGGGGCGTCGGTGAGCTCGACGACGACGACGTTGTACGGGGCCTGGGCGGCGTAGTCGGGCAGGAGCGGCGGGTGGGGCACGACGTACGACCAGATACGTCCGTGACCGGCGACCTCCCGCCACTCGCTCCCGAAGGACTGGCAGTGCGGGCAGCAGGGCCGGGGCGGGAAGCGGAGTTCGCCGCAGTCGGCGCAGGCCTGGACACGGAGTTCGCCCTGGCGGGCGTAGCCCCAGAAGGGGGCGCCGTCGGAGTCGATGACGGGGTCGAGCATGGTCAACTCTTCAGCAGAAGGGCGGAGGTCGGTACTCCCTCGCCGGCGGTGACGAGGCAGGTGGCGGCGTCCGGGACCTGGGCGGTGCTGGTGCCGCGGAGCTGCCGTACACCTTCGGTGATGAGGTTGAACCCGTGGACGTAGGCCTCGCTGAGCCCGCCGCCGCTGGTGTTGAGGGGCAGCCGTCCGCGCATTTCCAGGGCCCCCTGCTCGGTGAACGCGCCGCCCTCGCCGCGGCCGCAGAAGCCGTAGCCCTCCAGGGAGAGCGGTATGAGCGCCGTGAACGCGTCGTAGATCTGGGCGACGTCCAGGTCCTGGGGCGTGAAGTCGGCGTGCTTCCACAGGTGCCGGGCGGCCGTCCAGGCGGGGCCGGTGAGCGGGTCGTCGTTCCAGTAGTTGACCATGCCGTGGTGCTGGGCGGGCAGGCCCTGGGCGGCGGAGTGGACGTAGACGGGCGGGCGGCGGCAGTCGCGCGCCCGCTCCGCCGACACGACCACGCAGGCCAACGCGCCGTCCGTCTCCAGGCAGTTGTCGAAGAGGCAGAGGGGCTCGCTGATCCAGCGGGAGGTCATGTACATCTCGCGGGTCAGGGGACGGTCGTACATCACGGCCGCCGGGTTCTGGTTGGCCCGGTTGCGGCAGGCGAGGGCGACGTTGAAGAGGTGGTCGCGGGTTACGCCGTACTCGTGCATGTAGCGGCGCGTCAGCATGGCGATCTCGTCCGCGGGGCGGAGCAGGCCGAAGGGGCGGGTCCACTGGGCGGGGGTGGGGAGCTGGACGGTGGTGTTCTTCCAGGGGCGGGGGCCGGAACCCCGTTTGCGTGAGCGCCAGGCGACGCCCACGGTCGCCTGGCCGGAGGCTATCGCCGCCGCGAGGTGGGCGACGGTGGCGCACGAACCGCCGCCCCCGTAACCGACCTTGCTGAAGAAGGTGAGGTCGCCGAGGCCGACGGCCTTGGCCAGCTCGACCTCGTCGGTCTCCTCCATGGTGTACGAGGCGAGCGCGTCGACCTCGCCGGGCGCGATACCGGCGTCGTCCAGGGCGGCGAGGACGGCACGGCAGGCGAGGGTCCGCTCGTCCTCGTCGAGGCGTCTGGCGAAGGGAGTCTGCCCGATGCCGACGATCGCGGTGGCGTCCTTGATTCCGGCCATGCTGGTGCACCTCCGCATGCTGTCCCGTCAGCTGACAGGGCGTCAGGCTACAGCTAATCTGACGGTCAGTCAGCTAGTCGTAGGGGGCTGTTGTGCGCGGTGATCTGGAGTGGGGCAGCATTCCGGGACTCGTCCGGTCCGCGGCCGAGCGGTACGCGGACGCCGAGGCGGTGGTGGAGGGCCGCACCCGGATCTCGTACGCCGAACTGGGCGCCCGCGTCGAACGGTCGGCGGCGGCCTGCATCGCGGCGGGCGTCTCGCCGGGCGACCGGGTCGCGATCTGGGCGCCGAACTCACTGGACTGGATCGTGGCGGCGCTGGGTGCGGTGTCGGCCGGGGCGGTGCTCGTGCCGGTCAACACGCGCTTCAAGGGCGCGGAGGCGGCGGATGTGCTGCGCAGGAGCGGGGCGCGGCTGCTGTTCGTGACGGGGACGTTCCTGGGGACGTCGTATGTGGCGTCGCTGCGGCGGGCGGGCGCCCGGGGGCCGGGGCTGCCGGGTCTCGATCAGGTGGTGGTGCTGTCGGACGACGCGCCCGAGGACTTCCGTACGTGGAAGGACTTCCTCGCGGGCGGGGACGCGGTGGGGCCGGCCGAAGTACGGGTGCGCTCGGCGGCGGTGGACGGATCCCGGCCGTCGGACATCGTCTTCACCTCCGGTACGACGGGCCGCCCCAAGGGTGCGGTGATCACGCATGCGCAGACGCTGCGGGCGTACGAGATCTGGTGTGATCTCGCCGGGTTGAGGCAGGGCGACCGCTATCTGATCGTGAACCCGTTCTTCCACACCTTCGGTTACAAGGCCGGGGTGCTGGCCTGTCTGATGCGCGGCGCGACGATGGTCCCCCAGCCGGTGTTCAACATCGACACGGCCCTGGCGAACATCGCGGCGGAACGGATCTCGGTACTGCCCGGGCCGCCGACGCTGCACCAGTCCCTGCTGGACCACCCCGCCCGCGACACACACGACCTCTCGGCGCTGCGCCTGGTCGTGACGGGCGCGGCGGTCGTGCCGCTGCAGCTGGTGGAGCGGCTGCGCGGGGAACTGGGCGTGGAGACGGTCCTGACGGCGTACGGACTCTCGGAGGCGGGCGGCATCGTGACGATGTGCCGGCGCGGCGACGACCCCACGGTGATCGCCTCGACGTCCGGACGGGCGATCCCCGGCACCGACGTACGCGTCGAGGCACCGCCGGGCGAGCCCGGCGAGGTCCTGGTCCGCGGCTTCAACGTCATGCGCGGCTACTACGAGGACGAGGCGGCCACGGCGGAGGTCCTGACGGAGGACGGCTGGCTGCGGACCGGGGACGTGGGTGTCCTGGACGCCGCCGGGAACCTCCGGATCACCGACCGGATCAAGGACATGTTCATCGTCGGCGGCTTCAACGCCTACCCGGCGGAGATAGAGCAACTGCTCGGCCTGCACCCGGACGTGGCCGACGTCGCGGTCGTCGGCGTACCCGATCCGCGGCTGGGCGAGGTCGGAAAGGCGTACGTGGTGCGCCGTCCGGATTCCTCGACGACTTCGGACGACCTGATCGCCTGGGCCCGGCGGGAGATGGCCAACTACAAGGTGCCGAGGTGGGTCGAGTTCGTGGCGGAACTGCCTCGGAACGCGAGCGGGAAGGTGGTCAAGGGGGAGTTGCGGGGGCGGCGGGGGTAACGGCGCCGGGTCGGATCGGATCGGCGACACACCTCGGCCGCGGCGGCTCCCCCTCCGAGCCGCCGCGGCCGTTCCCCCGTGTGGAGAATGCCGGGTCGTCAGGCCTTCTCGTCCGTGATGTGGATGTTGTCCGTGGTGACCTTGGCGGTGTCCGCCGCGGTCACGGTGAGCGGCTCGTCGGTGATGTGGATGTTGTCCGTCGAGTCGCCGGCCGGCTCGTCCGTGATGTGGATGTTGTCCGTGGTGTTCTCGGCGCTCATCGCATGCTCCCCTGAGGTGTTGGACGTTGGATGGACAAGATCCGCCCGGCAACTCCCCCGAGGGCTGCCGGACGGATCCTGAAGCCGGTTCACCATAAAGGCCCGGCTCGACGCCGTTCCGTCTGCCCCCCGACGCGACGGCCCGACACAGGCGAGACTGCCTGACCGCGATAAACGAACGATGAACGCCTCTGTCGCGCCCGCTCAGGCCACCTGTGTCGGCGTCAGCAGGCTCCGGGCCTCGGCCGCCTCCGGCGCGCCGAGCGACTCGAAGATGTCGAGGGCCTCGCGCCAGCACACCTGAGCCCGGTCCAGCTGGCCGATGCCGTTGAGGGCGCGGCCGAGGACGGTGAGGACGTTGCCGCGCCGCCACTCTCCGCCGATGCCCCGCAGCAGGGTCAGGGCTGTCTCCGCGTTCGACGCCGCCTGCGCGGGGCGCCGGTCCTTGAGGTCGAGTTCGGCGAGGCGGAAGACCGTCATGCCTTCCCACAGCCGCTGCCGGCTGTCCCGGAACACCCCGAGAGCCTGCTGGAGGCATTCGGTCGCCTGGGCCAGCTTCCCGCTCTGCGCCAGAGCGAGACCCAGTGCGTACCGCCCGTTGGCGCCCTTCAGGTCATGCCCCATGTCGTCGTACATGGCCGTGCCCTGCCGGGCCAGGGTCACCGCGCTCTCCGCCCGGCCGGTGGCCAGATGCACGCGCGACAGGTTGCACAGGGCGCTCGCCTCTCCCGGGCGGTCGCCGAGGACGCGGAAGTGCTCGATGGCGCGGGTGAAGTGCGCCTCCGCGTCCTCGTGCCGGTTCTGGTACGCGGCGATCGCGCCGCCGACGTTGGACGACCAGCAGCCGGCCAGCGCGTCGTGGGAGGAGTCGGTCAGCTCGCGGGCCCGGCCGGCCTCCTTGTCGGCGAGGTCGAAGCGGCCGATGAGGCTGTGCGCGTAGGCCAGCGTGATCAGTGCCCGGACCTCCGCGTACGCATCCTCGGCAACCCGTGCTGCCGCGCACAGCGCCACCGCGACCGTCTCGTACTCCCGGGAGTTGGCCCCGGACTCCGCCAGGTCGATCGCCGCCCACAGGACGTCGACGGCGCGCCGGAGCATCCCGGGATGAGCGGACTGCCGCACGCACGCCAGCAGTGAGACCGCCTCGGAGTAGAGCCAGTCCTGCGCCGCGTGCCGGTCGTCGAACGTCAGCCCGGGATACTCCGGGGTCGCGAGGTGGTCCACCAGCCGGTCTCCCGGCCGTTCGATCAGGTAGACCGCCGCGGCGGTGGCCAGATAGAAGTCCAGCAACCGCGACATCGCCGCATCCCGCTCGTTCGGCGGCCACTCGTCCCGCTCCGCGCACGCACGCGCGTAGAGCCGGACCAGGTCGTGGTAGCGGTAGCGGCCGGGAGCCGCCGACTCCAGCAGCGACGTGTCGACGAGGGACTCCAGCAGGTTCTCCGTCTCCTCCACCGGGAGGCCGAGGACCGCGGCCGCCGCTGCCAGTGAGATGTCCGGCCCGTCCGCCAGGCCCAGCAGCCGGAACGCCCGTGCCTGGGCCGGCTCCAGCGCGCCGTAGCCCAGTTCGAAGGTGGCCTTGACCGCCAGGTCGCCGGCCTGCAGTTCGTCCAGGCGTCTGCGCTCGTCCGCGAGCTTCGCGGACAGTACGGAAACCGTCCAGGTGCGGCGCGCCGCCAGCCGGGATGCGGCGATCCGGATCGCCAGCGGCAGGAAACCGCACGCCGCCACCACGTCCAGGGCGGCCTCGCGCTCGCTCGCCACCCGCTCCTCGCCCACGATCTTCGTGAAGAGCTGCAGCGCCTCGTCGGGGGACATCACGTCCAGGTCCACCAGATGGGCCCCGGCGAGATCGACCATCCGCACCCGCGACGTCACCAGCGCCGCGCAGCCCTCCGTGCCCGGCAGCAGCGGTCGTACCTGCGCCGCGTCCCGTGCGTTGTCGAGCAGGACCAGCACCCGGCGGCCGTCCAGGACGGACCGGTACAGGGCCGACCGTTCCTCCAGCGAATCCGGGATCGCCGAGTCGGCCGTTCCCAGGGCCCGCAGGAACGAGCCCAGTACCGTCTCCGGTTCCGCCGCCCGTGACCCCGCGCCCTGCAGGTCGACGTACAACTGGCCGTCGGGGAAGGCCGTCCGGGCCTGATGGGCGACGTGCACGGCCAGCGTCGTCTTGCCGACGCCGCCGATGCCCGCCAGCGCCGACACCGCCATCACCCGGCCCTCGGCCGAGGACAGCACCTCGCTGAGTTCGTGGACGAAGGCCGCGCGGCCCGTGAAGTCGGGGACGGTGGCGGGCAGTTGGGCCGGGCGGACCGGGGTGGCGGCCGGCTCGGCCTGCGGGGCGGACGATTCCGCCAGGGTCGGGTCCGCCTGCAGAATCCGCTGCTGCAGTTCCCGCAGCCCCGGCCGCGGGTCCACACCCAGTTCGTCCGCCAGCAGGCGCCGGGTGTCCGCGTACACCGCCAGCGCCTCCGCCTGGCGCCCGCTGCGGTACAGCGCCAGCATCAGCAGTTCGCGCAGCCGCTCCCGCAGGGGGTGCTCCGCCGTCAGGGCGGTCAGTTCCGACACCGCCTCCGCATGGCATCCCTGCTCCAGGTCCATGTCGAGGCGGGACTCCAGCAGCGTCAGCCGCCACTCCTCCAGCCGGACCCGCTGCGCCTCCGCATACGGCCCCGGTACGCCGGCCAGCGCCTCGCCGTCCCACAGCGCCAGCGCCCGGCCCAGCACCTCGCGTGCATGGCACAGGTCCCCGGCGCCGCGCGCCTTCTCCGCCTCGGCCGCCAGCTCCTGCGCCACCGCCAGGTCCAGCGCGCCGTCGCCGAGCCCGCGCACCGCGTATCCGCCGGACTCGCTCACCAGGACCCCGGGGTCCAGCACCTTGCGCAGCCGGGAGGCGTACGTCCGCAGCGCCGCCAGCGCCTGCGACGGCGGCTCCTCGCCCCACACGGCGTCGATCAGCTCGCCCGCGGTGGCCGTGCGGCCCTCGCGCAGCAGCAGGGCGGCGAGCAGGGCACGTTGCTGCGGGGAGCCGGTGCCGATCTGCTCCGCTCCGCGTCGCGCCCGTACCGGACCGAGCACGCCGAAGCTCAGCGCGGCAGGCTCCGCAGAGGAGCCGGCCCGCCTCTGTTCCGGCACTCGCGGTACACCGTCCATCGCCGTCTCCCTAGACACAGTGGGCAACTCCGTCAGTTTGCCTTGTTCATGGCGGATGCGTCAGCTGTGGAGAGCGCTCACACAGGCAGACGCGCGGGATATCACAAGGCCCTCACTTGGTCTTCGCACCCCGCGGCGGAGCCCCTGATGGCTGCAGCTGGGAACAGATCCGAACAGACCCGAGCAACAAGAAGCCTCCCACCACACAGCTGACGGTCCGTCAGATCGGCGCTACCGTGGCCGCCATGGAGACCACAAAGGACTTCCCGCTGATCATCTCCGTCGACGACCACACCGTGGAGCCCGCGCAGGTGTGGCAGAGCCGCCTGCCGAAGAAGTACCTCGACACCGGCCCGCGCATAGTCCGCGCCCCGCTGAAGGAGATCAGCTTCCTCGGCGGCCGCTTCCGTCCCGTGATGGGCGCCCCCGGCGACGAAGGACCGCTCGGCGACTGGTGGTTGTACGAGGAGCTCCAGCGGCCCCTCACCCGCCTCGACACGGCGGTCGGCTACAGCAGGGACGACATCAAGCTCGAGGTCATCACCTACGAGCAGATGCGCCCCGGCTCGTACGACGTCCCGCAGCGCCTCGCCGACATGGACGTCAACCACGTCCAGTCCGCGGTCTGCTTCCCGACCTTCCCCCGCTTCTGCGGCCAGACGTTCACCGAGGCCAAGGACCACGAGCTGGGCCTGCTCTGCGTCCAGGCCTACAACGACTGGATGGTGGACGAGTGGTGCGGCCCGGCGGCCCAGGGGCGCCTCATACCCCTCACCCTCATCCCGCTCTGGGACGCCGAACTCGCGGCGGCGGAAGTACGGCGCAACGCCGCCCGCGGCGTCCGTGCCGTCGCCTTCTCCGAGATACCCCCGCACCTCGGGCTCCCCTCCGTCCACTCGGACGACTGGGACCCCTTCCTCGCCGCGTGCGACGAGACCGGCACGGTCATCGCCATGCACATCGGCTCCAGCAGCCGTATGCCGTCGACGTCGAAGGACGCACCACCGGCCGTCGGTTCCACCATCACCTTCGCCAACTGCTGTTTCTCGATGGTGGACTGGCTGATGAGCGGCAAGTTCGAACGCTTCCCGAACCTCAGGATCATGTACGCGGAAGGCCAGATCGGCTGGATCCCCTACATCCTCGAGCGCGCGGACGTGGTCTGGGAAGAGAACCGCGGCTGGGGCGGCGTCGCCGACAAGGTCCACCGCCCGCCGTCCGAACTCTTCGCCGAGCACGTCTACGGCTGCTTCTTCGACGACGCCTTCGGGCTGAGGAACCTCGACGCGATCGGCCTGGGCAACGTCCTCTACGAGACCGACTACCCGCACTCCGACTCCACTTGGCCGAAGTCGAGGGAGGTCGGCGAGGCGCAGATGGGCCACCTGGACCCGGAGGTGGTGGAGCGGATCGTGCGCGGGAACGCCATCGAGCTGCTGGGGCTCACCCCTGAGGGGCTCTGGCGGTGACTTCCCTGACGTACGGGATGCAGCTCCCCGTCCAGTCCCAGAGCACGATCTACGCGGAGGGCTGGGAGGCCGGCGCCGGCCCCGGGGACCTGGTGGAGATCGCCCGTACCGCCGACCGCGCCGGCTTCGGCTATCTCGCGAGCTGCGACCACGTCGCCATACCGCGCCGGCTGGCCTCCGCCATGAGCACCGTGTGGTACGACCCCGTCGCCACCCTCGCCTTCCTGGCGGGGGTGACCGAACGGGTGCGGCTGCTCAGCCACGTCGCCGTCGTGGGACTACGGCATCCTCTCCTCACCGCCAAGCAGTACGCCACCCTCGACCATCTGGCCGGCGGCCGCCTGATCCTGGGCGTCGGCGCCGGGCATGTACGCGAGGAGTTCGAGGTGCTCGGCGTCGACTTCGACCGGCGCGGGGCCGTGCTCGACGAGTCGATCGACGCCCTGCGCGCCGCCCTGGGCCCGGACGAGTTCCCCGAACACCACGGCAAGCTCTACGACTTCGAGGGGCTGGGGCAGCGGCCGAGGCCGGCCCAGGAAAGCATCCCCCTCTGGGTCGGCGGCTCCTCGCCCGCCGCCGTACGCCGGGCCGCCCTCAAGGGTGACGGCTGGCTGCCGCAGGGAGACCCGCGGGACCGGCTGCCGGCGCAGATCGAGCGGATACGGCGGCTGCGCGAAGAGGCACGCATCGAGGGGGCGTTCGTGATCGGCGCGATCACCGAGCCCCTGTACGTCGGCGCTCCCGCCTGGGACGTCGGCCGCCGCACCCTCACGGGCCCTCCGGACGCGCTCGCCGAGTCCCTGCGGGCGTACCGCGCGATGGGTGTGCACCAGATCCAGGTGCGGTTCCGGTGCCGGAGCCGCAGCGAACTCACCGACCAGATGGCGGCGTTCGGGGCGGACATCGCCCCCCACCTCTAGGGAGTCATCGCATGGGCAAGCTGGACGGACGCGTCGTGATCGTCACCGGAGCGGCGCGGGGACAGGGGGAGCAGGAGGCCCGCCTGTTCAGAGCGGAGGGGGCCGAGGTCGTCGTGGCGGACGTCCTCGACGAGCAGGGAGAGGCCCTCGCGAAGGAGATCGGCGGGCGGTACGTCCACCTCGACGTCGGCGAGGAGGAAGAGTGGCGGTCGGCGGTGAGCACCGTCAAGAACGCGTACGGCCGCGTCGACGGCCTCGTCAACAACGCTGGAATCCTGCGCTTCAACTCCCTGGTCGACACGCCCCTCGACGAGTTCATGCAGGTCGTACGGGTCAACCAGGTCGGCTGCTTTCTGGGGATCAGGACCGTGGCCCCCGTGATGGAGGACGGCGGCACGATCGTCAACACCGCGTCCTACACGGCCGTGACCGGCATGGCGGCCGTCGGTACGTACGCCGCCACCAAGCATGCGATTTTGGGCCTCACCCGGGTCGCCGCCCTGGAACTCGCGGACCGGCGCATCCGCGTCAACGCGATGTGCCCCGGCGCCATCGACACCGCCATGTCCAACCCGGCCCAGCTGGACCCGGCGGCGGACGCGGAGGAGACCGGCCGGGCCCTGGACGAGCTGTACCGCAAGCTCGTGCCGCTCGGCCGGATCGGGAAGCCGGAGGAGGTGGCGCGGCTCGCGCTGTTCCTGACCTCCGACGACTCCTCCTACATCACCGGGCAGCCGTTCGTGATCGACGGCGGCTGGCTGGCAGGGGTGTCGGTCTTCTGACCGGTCGCCCGACAGTCATCTGACTGGCCGTCAGCTATTGACGGTGCATGCGGGCAGTGCAACAGTCGGGCGGCAGAGAATCTGACGATGCGTCAGGAACGTAGGGATGGTGACCCGCCTTGGAATTCGGGCTCTTTGTACAGGGATACGTGGGCAAGCGCGCCGAGACCGACCCGCTCGCCGAGCACAAGGCACTGATGGAGGAGACCGAGTACGTCATCCAGGCGGACAAGTCGGGCTTCAAGTACGCCTGGGCGTCCGAGCACCACTTCCTGGAGGAGTACTCGCACCTCTCCGCCAACGATGTGTTCCTGGGATACCTGGCGCACGCGACGGACCGGATTCATCTGGGATCCGGGATCTTCAACCCGCTCGCCCAGGTCAACCACCCGGTGAAGGTGGCCGAGAAGGTCGCGATGCTCGACCACCTGACGGGTAATCGGTTCGAGTTCGGCAGCGGGCGGGGAGCCGGGTCGCACGAGATCCTCGGGTTCATACCGGGTGTGACCGACATGAACTACACCAAGGAGATCTGGGAAGAGACCATCGCCGAGTTCCCGAAGATGTGGCTGCAGGACGAGTACGTCGGCTTCCAGGGCAAGCACTGGCAGCTGCCCCCGCGCAAGGTCCTGCCGAAGCCGTACGGGAAGTCGCACCCCGCGATGTGGTACGCCGCCGGGTCGCCGCCCTCGTATGCCATGGCCGCGAGGAAGGGGCTCGGGGTGCTGGGTTTCAGCATCCAGAAGGTCTCCGACATGGAGTGGGTGCTGGAGCAGTACAAGACGGCGATCGTGAACGCCGAGCCGGTCGGGGACTTCGTCAACGACAACGTGATGGTGACGACGACGGCGATCTGTGCGCCCACGCACGCCGAGGCGATACGGATCGCCACCAACGGCGGGCTGCACTACCTGCCGTCGCTGGTGTTCCGGTACCACGACACCTTCCCGCGGCCCGAGGGCTTCCCGGTGTGGCCCGAGACGCTGCCGGAGTACACGCCCGAGTTCGTCGAACTCCTCATCGAGGAGGAGCTGTTGATCTGCGGGGATCCGGACGAGGTGCTCACGCAGTGCAAGCGGTGGGAGCAGGCCGGGGCGGATCAGTTGAGCTTCGGGTTGCCGGTGGGGGTGCCGAAGGAGGAGACGTTGCAGACGATTCGGTTGATCGGGGAGCACGTGATTCCGAAGATCGATACGGATCCTGTGCATCGGACGTCCCGGTTCCGGGCGGCCTCTTGAGCGCCGTTGCGGGGTGCGGGTTCGTTGTGGCTGGTCGCGCAGTTCCCCGCGCCCCTGAACGGCGTTCACCGCATCGGAGTTGAAAAGGAGGCCCCCTGTGCTCGATCACGTCATCAAAGGCGCCACCGTTGTCGATGGGACGGGCGCTCCCGCCTACACGGCCGACGTCGGCATCCGGGACGGGCGTATCGCCGCCATCGGGATCATCACCGAGGAGGCCCGGAGCAGTGAGGATGCCTCCGGGCTTGTCCTCGCCCCGGGCTTCGTCGACCCGCACACGCACTACGACGCCCAGTTGTTCTGGGATCCGTATGCGACGCCCTCGCTGAACCACGGGGTGACGACCGTCGCGGCCGGCAACTGTGGTTTCACGCTTGCCCCCTTGAATCCATCTCGTCCCGGCGACGCCGACTACACGCGCCGCATGATGTCCAAGGTCGAGGGGATGTCGCTGGTCGCGCTGGAGGAAGGGGCGCCCTGGAGCTGGAACTCCTTCGGGGAGTATCTGGACGCCCTGGAGGGGCGGATCGCGGTCAATGCGGGATTCATGGTCGGGCACTGTGCCCTTCGGCGGTATGTGATGGGGCCCGATGCGGTGGGCGGGCAGCCGAGCGAGGAGCAACTGGCGGCGATCGTACGGCTGTTGCACGAGGCCATGGACGCCGGTGCCTGGGGCTTCTCCACCACCCAGTCGCGCTCCCACTCCGACGGTGACGGACAGCCCGTTGCCTCCCGGCATGCGAAGCCCGACGAACTCCTCGCCCTCTCCCGTGCCGTCGGAGAGCACGAGGGGACGCAGATCGAGGCGATCGTCGCCGGGTGTCTCGACCAGTTCAGCGATGCCGAGATCGAACTGTTCGCGGAGATGAGCGCCGCGGCCGGACGGCCTCTGAACTGGAACGTCCTGACCATCGACGCCTCCGTCCCCGAACGCGTCCCCCGGCAGCTGTTCGCGAGTGAGCAGGCGCGGAAGGCGGGTGGCAGGGTCGTCGCCCTGACCATGCCGATCCTCACCCCGATGAACATGTCGCTGGGCACCTTCTGCGCGCTGAACCTGATACCGGGGTGGGGTCCGATCCTCGGGCTGCCGGTGCCGGAGAGGATCGCCCGGCTGCGCGACCCGGACGTACGCGAGGAGATGTTGGAGCGGGCCACGTCCAAGGAGGCGGGCGTCTTCCGGAGGCTGGCGAACTTCGGGCGGTACGTCATCGGGGACACGTACAGCGAGGCGAACCAGGGGCTGACGGGGAGGGTCGTCGAGGACATCGCGCAGGAGCGGGGGCAGGACCCGTTCCAGTGCCTGGTCGAGATCTGCGCGGCCGACGAACTGCGTACGGTCCTGTGGCCCATGCCCACCGACAACGACCCCGCGTCCTGGGCGCTGCGGGCCGAGACCTGGCAGCACGAGGACGTGCTGCTGGGCGGGTCGGACGCCGGTGCGCACCTGGACCGCATGTGCGGAGCCCCGTACACCACGCGCTTCCTCGGCGACTGTCTGCGCCGGCGGAAGCTGGTCGGTCTGGAGCAGGCGGTGAAGATGCTGACCGATGATCCCGCCCGGTTGTTCGGGCTGCGGGAACGGGGCCGGGTGGAGGAGGGCTTCCATGCGGATCTGGTCCTCTTCGACCCGGAGCGGATCGACGCGGCGGCGGCCACCCTGGTGCACGACCTGCCGGGTGACAGTCCGCGGCTGGACGCCAAGGCGATCGGGGTGCGGGCCGTGTGGGTCAACGGGGTCGAGGCGATCCGGGACGACGTGGTGAGCGGCGCCGTACCCGGGAAGGTGCTGCGGTCGGGGCGGGACACCCGGACGGTGAGCACCAGGTGACTCAAGTGGCGGACGGACAGCGGCTGTTCGTCGGCGGCCGGTGGGTCGAGCCGGACGGCGGCCACTACGAGGTCGTCGACCCGGCGACCGAGGAGACCATCGGGTGGGCTCCGGAGGCCTCGCGGGATCAGGTGCACGCGGCGTGTGCCGCGGCCCGCGAGGCCTTCGGGCCGTGGTCGAGGACCTCACCGGAGGAGCGGGCGGCGGTGCTCGGCCGCGCGGCGGACATCATCACGAGCCGGTTCGTGCCGTACGCCGAACTGGCGCAGGCGGAGACCGGTGCGACCACGGGGACGGCGCGGGCGATGCAGGTCGGGGTGGGCGTGGCCCGTTTCCGGCGGTACGCGCGCGTGGAGCCCGCCGAGTGGGCGATTCCGCCGCAGATCAACGAGGCGGGTCCGATGGGGAAGGCGGGGGTGATGGGCGCGCTGGCCGTGCGGCAGCCCGTCGGCGTCGTCACCTGCATCACCTCGTACAACAACCCGTGGGCGAATCCGGCGGGCAAGATCGCCCCCGCGCTTGCGATGGGCAACACGGTGGTCGTGAAGCCGGCCCCGCAGGATCCGCTGTCCGTCTACCGGATGGCGGAGGCGCTGGAGGCGGCGGGTGCTCCGGCGGGGGTCGTCAATGTGGTCTCGGGCGAGTCGGTGGAGGTGGGGGAGGCTGCGGTCGCGTCCCCCGACGTCGACATGGTGAGCTTCACCGGGTCGACGGCGGTCGGGCAGCGGATCGGTGAGGTGTGCGGCCGCGGTATGAAGCGTCAGCTGATGGAGCTGGGCGGGAAGGGCGCCGCGGTCGTCTTCGACGACGCGGACGTCGGCTCGGCGGTGGCGGGGATCGGCACCACCTTCTCCTTCTACAGCGGGCAGATCTGCACGGCGCCTACGCGGGTGCTGGCGCAGCGGGGCGTGTATGACCGGCTGGTCGAGCAACTGGCCGCGTACGCAGGCCGGTTGAAGGTCGGTGACCCCAGGGAGCCGGACACGGTGGTCGGGCCGGTGATTTCAGCCGCCCACCGGGAGCGCGTGGAGTCGTACGTCGAACTGGGCCGCAAGGAGGGCGCGGTGGTGGTCGCCGGTGGCGAACGGCCGTCGTACGACCACGGCTTCTACATTGCCCCCGCCCTCCTCGCCGACTGCACCAACGACATGCGCGTGGCCCGGGAGGAGATCTTCGGCCCGGTTGTGTCCGTGATCCCCTTCGAGGAGGAGGAAGAAGGGATCGCCCTCGCCAACGACAGCGACTACGGGCTCATCGACTACGTCTGGTCGGGGGACGTGGCCCGTGGGTTCCGCGTGGCGCGGCAGCTGCGGGCGGGCGGGGTGGGGGTCAACACCGTGGGCCGCAACATGGAGGCGCCGTTCGGGGGGTTCAAGAGGAGCGGGGTGGGACGGGACGTCGGCTCGTACGCGCTGCATGCGTACGGGGAGGTGCAGGCGATCGTGTGGCCGGGGTGACCGGCCGTCAGTGCAGCACTTCGCGCTCCCACCGCGCGCGAGGCTGGGTGTGCAGGCGCCAGTAGTGGTCGGCGATGTCCTCGGGGTCCCAGTCCGTGCCCGGGGACACCGGGCCGGTCACGGTGATCGTGGCCACGTGGACTCCCGACGGGCCGTATTCCAGATCGAGCAGGGAGACCAGCGACCGCAGGCCGGCCTTGCCCAGTGACAGGCTCACGTACGCCGGCTTCGGCTCGGGCATCCCGCCCGTGACGAGGAACGTGCCGCTGCCGCGCGCGGCCATCGCGGGCGCGGTGTGGGCGGCGGCGGTGAGGGCGCCGAGGACGTTGACGGCGTAGGTGTCCAGGTGGTCGCGGAGGGAGAGCTCGCCGACGCTGTCGGGGCGGATGACGGCGGCGTTGTAGACGAGGACGTCCGGCACGCCGAACTCCTCCGCCGCGGTGTCGAGGGCGGCGCGCAGGGCGGCCTCGTCGCCGCTGTCGGCGGTGAGGGGGAGCGCGGGGACGCCGAGGCTCCGTACGGTCTCGGCCGCCGACTCGACGGTCTCCTTGCTCCGGGCGACCAGCGCGACGGGCAGCCCCTCGCGCGCGAACCGCCGCGCCACCGCCAGGCCGATCCCCGGCCCGGCCCCGATGATCACTGCACCCGCCATCAGCTGCTCCCCGTCCGTCGCATGTTCTTCCGTGTAGGGCAACTCCAGGGTGCGGTGTCCTCTTCCGCATCGGCCTGCTTTCTGCTGGCGTGCGGCGTGGCGGTCCGGCAGGGTCGGCTCCATGGAAACCACGGTGCGGGTGGACGGCGGCGAGGTCTGGGCGGACGACACGGGCGGGGACGCGGTGCCGGTGGTGCTGCTGCACCCCGGGGTCGGGGACACGCGGGTCTGGGATCCGGTGCTGCCGGGGCTGGGCGGGGTGCCTCGGGTGATCCGGTACGACGCCCGGGGATACGGCCGGTCTCCGGCGCCCACCGTGTCGTACTCGCAGGTCGGTGACCTGGAAGCGGTCCTCGATCACTTCGGCGTGAGGCGGGCGGTGCTGGCCGGATCCAGCATGGGCGGGCAGACGGCCCTCGGGCTGGCGCTCGCCGACCCCGGCCGGGTGGCGGGCCTCGGTCTCTTCGCCCCCGGCGTCTCCGGCTACCCCGGCCTGGAGGTGCCGGAGGTGACCGAGCAGATCGGCAAACTGGCCACCGCGGGCGACATGGACGGTGTCGTGGCGCTCGGCCTGCGGCTGTGGGGAGCTGCGGGCACACCCCCGGACCGGGCCGCCGCGGACGTGCTGCGGGCGGCGATCCCGGCCTGGTTCACCACCTACGGCAAGGAGACCGAGGACACCCCGGTCTTCGACCGCCTAGGCGAGCTCAACCTGCCCTGCACGCTTCTGCTCGGCGAACGGGACCAGCCCCAAGTCGTCCGCTGCAACGAGGAGATGGCGGCCCGGATCCCCGGCTGTCACCTCGTACGGCATCCGGACTGCGACCACTTTCCGACGCTGCGCGCACCGGATGCGGTCGCCGAGATCATCAAAGAGCTGTACGCGAAGGCCGTTTGAGGGAGCGGAGTCAGTCCTCCAGGTCCACCCGCACCGTAAGCAGCCCCGCCCCGATCGCCCGCACCGCCACGCTGTTCAGCGAGCGCAGGGCCCGCAGGCGGGCGATGGGGTCGTCGTCCGGCAGGAGGTGGGCCGTGCCGGTGTGCCAGCGGCCCCGGATGCGGACCCGAACCCGCGGGTCGACCTTGATGTTGCGGACGTACTGGGACCGCTCCCCGAACTCGGAGACCAGCCAGAAGGAGTCGCCGACCCGCCGCCCGCCGACCGGGGTCCGACGGGGCAGGCCCGAGGTGCGGCCCGTGGTCTCCAGGACGGTCTGGAGCGGAAGCCGGCGCAGGACGGGGTTGAGGCGGCGCTGGAACGCCGTGGCGAAGCGGTACTTGGTCTCCGAGTGGCGAGGGCGGGGCATGGTGACGTTGCTCCTGTTCTCCGGCAGTGACGGTGCCATTCAATGTCTCGCACCCGTCTTTTCGGCGGCGCGGCCCGGCCGTGGGCTCACCGTCCGGCGGACGACTTCAACAGGTCGATCAGGGCGGTGAAGGCGACGGGGCCGACGGTGAGGATCGTGCGGAATCACCGGTGCTCGGAGGTGACCGGAAGCAGCAGCGCGTAGTGGCGAACGGCCGTGAAGGCCGTCGGTTCGGGCAGGTTCAGAGCCTGCATCGCGGCCGAGGCGGCTTCGTGGCGCTCCCCGTTGACCCGGATCTCGGCCTGCATCGCGCCGGGTTTCCCGCCGTAGAAGACCTTGACCCCGTTGAAGAAGGGCGATTCCAGGTCCGCGGTGAAGGTGTGCGCGATGCGGTGCAGCACGTTCGCATCCAGCAGAGCGGCCTGCAGGCGCCGGTTCTCGGCGGCGTCGAGTCCGAGGCCGACTGCTCCGGAGACGATCGAGTGCCAGCCGGGAACGCCGCGTTCGGCGTCGGGTTCCACGTGGTCGGCGAAGCGCTGGGTCGGGTCGAGGAGTTCCAGCATGCACGCGCCGGCCGTCTGTACCCATGCATCGGCCGCCTTCCGGGGGTCCCCGGACATCGCCACGACACAGTCCATGAAGCACGGCACGTCAGGCTGGACACTCACGTCCGGCAGCGCGACGAGGTCGTAGTGGCGGCCGCCCCCGTGGTGGGGCGGCGCCACGGCCACCGCCCAGCCGCGCGGACTGAGCAGCGAACTGCCCTTGAGCTCGGCGTCCTGCGTCACGCCGGGCGCGTACTCCTCGAGGCTCGCCTTCACCAGGGCGAGGAACTCGAGGTCGGGCAGGCGTTCCGCCGGCGGCTCTGCGCCGCGCGCACGGCGTCGTATCCAAGGCATGCGGTGGATCCTAGTGAGCCGTGCTCACCTACGGCCCAGGAAGATCGGGTTCGTGAACGCCGCCATCACCCCCGGCAACGGCCCCACCGCCGTCTCGTGCCGCAACTCCGCCCGTACGTAGGCCGCGTACGAGGCGGTCGTACGCCACTCCACCGTGCCGGAACCCGCCACCGGCAGCGGGTCGCTGGTGAACAGCACACCCTGGTCGGTCACGATGCGGACAGTGCAGCGCGGGGCGCCCGAGACCTCCACCCGGACGGTGACCGGGGTGTCGCCGTCGACCTCCAGCCGCTCGCCGATCCCCGCGTGACGCCCCTTGTCTCCGGTCGCCGTGAAGGACAGAGACACCGTCTTCGACTCGGCGATGTAGGAGCGGCCGGCCCGGATGCCGTCCTGGATCGCCTCCCGCGTCAGATCGTCGGCGAGGACGACCGTCTGCGGCATTCCCACCGTGTCCGGATCGCGGTGTGCGTCGCTGTCGCCCATGGCCGGAATCCACCCCCGGCCCTCCCGCACGGACGCGACCAGCTGGTTGTCCCACTCCGCGAGCGTCACCTCGTCGTCCGGCGTCCACGGCCCGTTCCACACCTCGACCGCGTCCGCCTCCCCGAACCCGAACTTCCAGCCGCAGCCGACGCAGGTGCCGTGCGGGTGGGCGGGTACGACCAGGCCGCCCGCCTCGCGGATCAGCCGGGCGAAGCGGCCGAAGCGGTTGTCACGGGCCCGGTAGCGCCAGTCGACGAACGTGCCGGGTTCCGTGCCCAGCGCCAGCACGTGCCCGTTCCTCGTCGTCACCTCCTCGCCGAGCATGATCAGCAGGTCGTCGCCCGCCTCGGCGGCCCAGTGCGGGTGCGAGGAGTGGGTGTTGTGGTCCGAGGAGTTGATGAAGTCCAGCCCGGCCGCCCGCGCGAGCGCCGCGACCTCCGCCGGGGTACGGCGGCCGTCCGAGTACCAGGTGTGGAGGTGGCAGTCGCCGCGGTACCAGGCACGGCCCCGCCCCCGGGCGCGGGACGGCGGATACACGGGCTCCGGTGTCTCGCCGGGCTCCCCGTACCCGAACGCGACCGTGATCTCGTACGACAGCCCCTGCGGAGCCACCGTGTACGGGCCCAGCGCGATGTACCAGGTTCCGGGGCGGACAGGCCCGGGGATGTACCCGGGCGTCGCGTCGTCCGCCCGTACGAAGAACTCCGTACGCGCCCCGCCCGACCACCCCCGGAACCCCTCCCCACCCAGCTCGGTGCCGCGCTCGTCGAAGAGGCCGATGTCGAGCGCGTTGCCGGTGGTACCGGACGGGACGGACGGCTTGTCGTAGGTGTAGGAGACCCTCAACTCGCTTACGCCCGGCGGGACTTCGAAGGGGACGTAGACGAAGTCCGGAGAGCCGGGAAGCAGAGTGCCGCGCAACGTCGTCACCCCCTCAACGTAAACCCCCTAAGGGGCGCGGGACAGTATCAATATGCGGCTCCGCCGCGTGGGCGCGACAAGCCCCCACGAACCCCCACTCGCCAACGCCGACCGACCACCCCCCACCGAACCGCGAAACAACCGACCAGTCGGTATGGACATCCCGCACGCACACCGGTACAGATAACCCATGCGAATCGCCGTAACGATCTTCCTCACGGACGAGACCATCTCTCCGACCCGACTCGCCCGCGAGCTGCAGTCGCGGGGCTTCGCCGGCCTGTACCTCCCCGAGCACACACACATCCCGGTCGAGCGGACCACCCCGTACCCGCCGGGCGGCGAGCTGCCGCCCGAGTACGGCCGTACTCTCGACCCCTTCGTCGCGCTCGGCCAGGCGGCCGCGGTGGCCGAGCGGCTCGCCCTCGGTACCGGCATCACCCTGGTCGCCCAGCACGACCCGATCGATCTCGCCAAGCAGATCGCGACCCTCGACCACCTCTCCGGCGGCCGCTTCACCCTCGGCCTCGGCTTCGGCTGGAACGTCGAGGAGGCCGCCGACCACGGGGTCGAATGGCGTACGCGGCGGGAGCTGGTCCGGGACCGGATGGGGTTGATGCGTGCGCTGTGGAGTGATGAACCCGGCGCGTACGAGGGGGACTTCGGGGGTGTGCGGGCCTCGTACGCCTACCCGAAACCGGCCCAGAAGGCGCGCGGACCGGTCGTCGGGCCGCGGACCCTCGTCGGGGGAGCCGCCGGTCCCAAGCTCTTCTCCCACATCTGCGAGTACGCCGACGGCTGGCTGCCGATCGGCGGGCGCGGGCTGTCGGAGTCGCTGCCGGTGCTGCGGGCGGCCTGGGCGGACGCGGGCCGCGACCCGGCGACCCTGCAGGTCGTCCCGTACGCCGTCTACCCGACCCCCGGCAAGCTCGCCCACTACGCGGACCTCGGTATCGAGGAGGTCGTGGTCCAGCTGCCACCGGCGGGGGAGGCGGAGGTGCTGAAGGTGCTCGACGAGTACGCCCGTTATCTCCCCGGCGGCCGTGACACCGTGTAACGAGCGGCAGGCGGGGACGAATCGGGCGGTGCCTGCCTGCTCTGATCACCTCGCTCGTATGCTCGAAGGATGACGACTTCCGCGACCTCCGGAACCGGCCCGACCGAGAACTCCATGCGTCGCGCCCTCAAACGCGCCCGTGACGGCGTCGCCCTCGACGTCACCGAGGCGGCCGTCCTCCTCCAGGCTCGCGGCGAGGCTCTCACTGACCTCGCCGCGTCCGCCGCCCGGGTACGGGACGCGGGCCTGGAGGCGGCCGGCCGCCCCGGCGTCATCACGTACTCGAAGAGCGTCTTCATCCCCCTCACCCGGCTGTGCCGGGACAAGTGCCACTACTGCACCTTCGTCACCGTCCCCGGCAAGCTGCGCCGCGCGGGCCACGGGATGTTCATGTCCCCGGACGAGGTCCTCGACATCGCCCGCAAGGGCGCGGCCCTCGGCTGCAAGGAAGCCCTGATCACCCTGGGCGACAAGCCCGAGGACCGCTGGCCGGAGGCGCGCGAGTGGCTCGACGCGCACGGCTACGACGACACCATCGCCTACGTCCGCGCCATCTCCATCCGCATCCTGGAGGAGACGGGCCTGCTGCCCCACCTCAACCCCGGCGTGATGTCCTGGACGGACTTCCAGCGGCTCAAGCCCGTCGCCCCGTCGATGGGCATGATGCTCGAGACGACCGCCACCCGCCTCTGGTCCGAGCCCGGCGGCCCGCATTACGGCTCCCCCGACAAGGAACCGGCCGTCCGCCTGCGCGTACTGGAGGACGCGGGCCGCTCGTCCGTCCCCTTCACGTCGGGCATCTTGATCGGCATCGGTGAGACCTGCGAGGAGCGAGCCGAGTCCCTGTTCGCGCTCCGCAAGATCTCCCGCGCCTATCACTCCATCCAGGAACTGATCATCCAGAACTTCCGCGCCAAGCCGGACACCGCGATGCGCGGCATGCCGGACGCGGAGCTGGACGAACTGGTGGCCACGGTCGCCGTGGCCCGCCACATCATGGGCCCGGCCGCCTGTCTGCAGGCCCCGCCCAACCTCGTCGACTCCGAGTACGAGCGGCTGATCGGCGCCGGCATCGACGACTGGGGCGGCGTCTCCCCCCTCACCATCGACCACGTGAACCCCGAGCGCCCCTGGCCGCAGATCGAGGAGCTCACCGAGCGCTCGCGCGCGGCCGGCTTCGAGCTGCGCGAACGGCTTTGCGTGTACCCGGAGTTCGTGCAGCGGGGCGAGCCCTGGCTGGACCCGCGGCTGCGTCCGCACGTACGCGCGCTGGCCGACCCGGAGACCGGGCTTGCACGACCGGACGCGACCGTCGAGGGCCACCCGTGGCAGGAACCCGAGGAGGCGTTCGTCGCCTCCGGCCGTACGGATCTCCACTCCTCCATCGACACCGAGGGCCGTACGTCCGACCGCCGCGACGACTTCGACGAGGTGTACGGCGACTGGGCCGCCCTGCGCGAGGCGGCCGCGCCCGGGATGGTGCCCCAGCGCATCGACACGGACGTACGGGCGGCGCTGGCCACGGCGGCCGACGACCCGACCAAGCTGACCGACGACGAGGCGCTGGCCCTGCTGCACGCGGACGGCCCGGCGCTGGACGCCCTGACCCGGATCGCGGACGACGTGCGCAGGGCGGCCGTCGGCGACGACGTCACGTACATCGTCACCCGGAACATCAACTTCACCAACGTCTGCTACACCGGCTGCCGCTTCTGCGCCTTCGCGCAGCGCCGCACCGACGCCGACGCCTACACGCTCTCCCTGGAGCAGGTCGCCGACCGGGCCCAGCAGGCCTGGGACGTGGGTGCGGTGGAGGTCTGCATGCAGGGCGGCATCCACCCCGACCTGCCGGGCACGGCGTACTTCGACATCGCGAAGGCGGTGAAGGAGCGCGTCCCCGGAATGCACGTCCACGCCTTCTCGCCCATGGAGGTCGTCAACGGCGCGACGCGGACGGGGATGTCCATCCGCGAGTGGCTGGCGGCCGCCAAGGAAGCGGGCCTGGACACCATCCCGGGCACGGCCGCCGAAATCCTCGACGACGAGGTCCGCTGGGTCCTGACCAAGGGCAAGCTGCCGGCGGCGACCTGGATCGAGGTCGTCACGACGGCGCACGAGCTGGGCATCCGGTCGAGCTCGACCATGATGTACGGGCATGTGGACCAGCCGCGCCACTGGCTCGGCCACCTCCGCACGCTGGCCCGCATCCAGCAACAGACGGGCGGATTCACGGAGTTCGTGACGCTTCCCTTCATCCACACGAACGCGCCCGTGTACCTGGCGGGCATCTCCCGCCCGGGCCCGACGACCCGCGACAACCGTGCGGTGACGGCGATGGCCCGTCTCCTCCTCCACCCCTGGATCCCGAACATCCAGACCAGCTGGGTGAAGCTGGGCACGGAGGGCGCGGCGGAAATGCTCCGCTCCGGCGCGAACGACCTGGGCGGCACGCTGATGGAGGAGACGATCTCCCGCATGGCGGGCTCCTCCTACGGCTCGTACAAGTCGGTCAAGGACCTGATCGCGGTCGCGGACGCGGCCGGCCGCCCGGCGAAGCCGCGGACGACGCTGTACGGGGAGGTGCCGGAGGAACGGCAGACGGCGGCGGCGGTGTCGGACGGGCACTTGCCGGAGCTTTTGCCGGTGCTGGACTGAGTACGATGATCCGACCCCTGTTCCATGGGGATGTGGAGCTGAGGAGATGCGTGCCGTGCCAGCCCCGAAGGTCTGGGTGACCGGTCTGACGGCGGGAGCCATCGCCGCTGTCGTCGTACTGGCCGTACAGGCCGACAAGGGGCAAAAGCCCCACGCGGTCGCCTCCCGGCCGAGCGCGTCGGCGTCGGCGGGCGCGCATCCCACGCCCACGAAGTCCACGGCGCCGGCCGCGATACCGGACGGCTCCGGGACCGGGCGGCGCGTCGTCTACTCCCTCGGGCGGAAGACGGTGTGGCTGGTCGACGCGAGCGATGCGGCCCGCCGTACGTTCGCGGTGTGGCCGGGGACGGTGAGCCCGGACCCGGGCACGTACACGGTCGGCGCCCGCACCCGGGGCGCCATCACCGGCTCCGACGGCGTGAAGATCGAACACATCGTGTACTTCTCCGCCAAGTCCGGCGTCAATGTCGCCTTCTCCAACGCGGTGGACGGTGCTTCGCCCCCGCCGGCCGCGTCCGGCACCCAGACCGGCGGTATCCGCATGCGCGTGGCGGACGGAACTGCGCTGTGGACGTTCGCTTCGGCGGGGACGAAGGTAGCGGTGGTCAAGTAGCCGGTCCGGGTCCCGACTCCGGCACCGGCCGACGGTAATTCGTCAACTCCCAAGTACTCAAAGGGATTTGCTCGACGGCCTCCCTCGCGCAAAAACTGAGGCCTTCTTGAGCTTTCTCGGATCCCTTGTGCAAACAGTTCGACGTTGTATAGAAATGTTGCGTACGCGACACCCGGGGAAACGTCTCAGAGGCGTTGTGGTGACGTGTGTTCAGTTCCCCGGCCTTCGGGCCTCACGACCAGATCCACCGAATCGGGGCCAAATGAAACGCGCCGTGATGCGCACTGCACTTCCCTTCATGACCTCCGCAGCCGTACTGCTGACGGCAGCCAATGCGGGCGCTGTCGCGTCGGATGACGAGCCTGTACCGGGAGACGGGACAAAAGTTGTTCTGAATGACGGAACCGTCTTGGACGCCAATGGTGAAATCAACTTCACTTTCACAGGCGAAAAGAACGACACGAAGACGCCCCAGGTCGCGGATGCTTGCCCGGAGGTGAGTGACCCTCCGACGTACAAGGTGAAGGGAACCCCCTACTTCCTGCCGGACAAGAGCAAGCCTCAGTCGACTTGGCTCCTGCCTCGCCAATCGGTGTCCTGGGCGATATCGGGATCTCACACCTTCACGTTCGACGTCACCGGTGGATACGAGGCGGAGGGCAAAATTATCGTAGCCAAGGCCAAGGTGAAGATCGATGTGAAGATCGGCAACTCGTGGACCTGGACGGGCTCGCAGACGGTGACCGATACGAACAACACCAGCAAGGGATACCGCGCCGTCCTCGGGCAGGTGGGCTGGAAGCTCACTTCGGTGAAGACGTGGGTCGTGGCGCCCTGCAACGTCAAGACGAAGACCATTGTCGTGAAGGCCCCGCGTGAGGGCGACATGTCGATCGGTCGGCAGAAATCGTGACGCGAAACGGAACGCGGCGTAAAGCGGCGCTGCTGTGCCTCGTGGCCGTGGCGGCACTGGCCGCCGCCTGCGATTCCGGTGAGCCGACAGACTCGTCCACAACCAAGCCCCGTACGAGCCCGGCTTCCACCGTCCCTGCTCCGGACGGCAAGGCTGCAAAGGCGATTCTGGACCAGGCGTTCGTTGGCAGAGAGGCTCTCGGCAGCGGGTATGGCCGCCTGCAGGCGCAACTCGGAAACACCCTGCCCGCGATACCGCACAAAGTGCGGAGCGTGACATTCGCCTTTACCTGTACGGGGAAGGGCAAGGTCGTCGTCAAGTTCACCGTCAACGGTAGGTATGTTTCCTCGGCTACGCATACCAGCACATGTGACGGGTCGATCTTCCAACAGAGTGTGGAGGTGTCCGCTTCCGACTCCGGTCCCGGTCCCATCAGCTTCAACGCCGATGCGACCGGTCCGGACAACGGAAGTTTCGCCTACGCCTATTACGTGGAGAAGAGGCAACAGCCGTAGCTGTAGCTGTATTTCACGAGGAGGCGGCGACGGTCAGGCAGTCGAGTCGGTCTGCCGGTCCGTCAGTTGTACGACGAGCAGCGCGACCCCGGTGAACACGATCACGCGGGTCGCCGCTTCCAGCCCGTTCCAGGTCTTCGACTGCCACATGGAGAACCACTCACCGCCGATCGCGATGAATCCTGCGCCGAAGAGGAGCAGGAGCATCAGCAGGCCGTAGGTGGAGATGCTGCGCGCGCGGGCGTAGTTCCGCCGGGCCCAGAGCCAGGTGCCGTAGACGAGTACGAGCGCGGCGAGGGTCTCCCAGACGATGATGGCGATGTAAGCGGCGTTCTGCAGACCCTTGTTGGTGATGGCTCTCCACATCAGGTCGTCGTCCTTGAACGTGGTGTCCATGGCCAGAACGTGTTGCACGAACGCCTGGTTGGTGCCGAAGTCGGTGATGTTGCCGAAGGCCACGAGGGCGATGTAGAGGGCGACGCTCGCGGTGAGGAGGGCGGCCGTCAGAGTGAGGGCGCGGGTGTGGGGGGTTGTGGGGGCAGTCGTGTCGGTAGCTGTGTTGGTGGACATGACAGCCATCTTCCCTGCAACAGCCGGTCTGCCTACGCACATTGAGCCGCAAAGCAGAGACGCGGGGTTGGAACGAGAGGATGTCCCGAGTCGGCGGACATCAGACGCAGCCTCACCGCGACTCCTCGGATCGGGGTTGTCGGGGCTGTCCCGCCCCGGTGGCGGGCGTGGGACAGGGCCCATGGGGCGGGACGGAGTTGGGGACCGGTGGTCGGGCAGGACCCTCACACAGCCGGACCGGTTCGTCCACTCCACGCCGCCGCTGTAGGGCGCGAGCCACGCCACTAGGCGCGGCCGGTCGACGTCCGGGGCGATGGCGCGCAGGATGCCCGTTCGGCGGGTTCGGGTGTCGGTGACCCCGAGTCCGATCCACGGATGCGACCGGTGCCCCAACCCCAGCGCGGTCACTTGGCCTCACCGCCCGACGCCAGTGGCACTCACGAGTAGCAGACCCGTACGCCGCGGTCCTGAAGCCACCGGATCTTGTGCAACCGCCCGCCCGGTCCCCTGGCCTGCAATCTTGCATGGAAAGGACCCGTGAGCTGCGAAAACTACCTTCAGTAGTTGCTGCCGTTTTCCGGGCTCTTCCCCGCTCTTGTGCCCTGAGTGTGCCCTCGGGCCACAAGGGCACGGCCCCAGGGTTTCCACCCCTCCGGAGTGGCTGTAGGGCGGGGCCATCCTGTTGCGGGGCATGTGGTGCCGCGTTCGTTCGAGGTGGCCGGGAACGGCGCGCCCGATGCGTCCCGTGGGTCTAAGACCGTGTCCTACGTGGTGAGGCGGACGTTGACTCAACATGGGGCGGGGTACGTGGAGTTGGATCGTTCCGGACGGGCTGTGGGAGATCGCGAAGCCGTTGATCCCGCCGCCAAAGGTGCGGCCACAGGGCGGCGGAACGCAGGACACGCCTGATGAGACGCTGTTCGCGGCCATCATCTATGTACTGGTCAGCGGCTGCGCCTGGCGCCAACTGCCACCCTGCTTCGGCATATCCAAGTCGACCGCCCACCGCCGGTTCCTGATCTGGTCGAGAGCCGGCGTCTGGGGCCGCCTGCACGAAGCCGTGCTGCACTGCCTCGACGACGCCGGCCTCATCGACGTCACCCGCGTGGTCCTCGACACTGCCCATGTCCGGGCTAAAAAGGGGGCGAACACACAGGTCCAAGCCCCGTGGACCGGGGCAAGCCGGGTTCCAAGATGCACATCCTGTCGGACGCGAACGGACTGCCCCTCCTCGTCGGCATCTCGGCCGGCAACACCCACGACAGTGAAGGGCTGAAGCCCATGGTCGAGGGTCACCAAACGAGACACGACCCTCACCGAGGCCGGCACTTCAAACCCCAGCGTCTACACGCCGACAAAGCCTACGACCGGGCCGACCTGCGAAAATGGCTGCGCGGAAAGCGGATCGGCGTGCGCATCGCCCGCAAAGGCATCGAATCCAGCGAACGCTTAGGGCGTCGAAGGTGGGTGATCGAGCGCACGATGTCGTGGCTGTCCGGCTACCGCAGACTCAGCCCCCGCTA
The DNA here is from genome assembly GCF_042895385.1 of Streptomyces sp. NPDC001401. Taxonomy (NCBI): domain Bacteria; kingdom Bacillati; phylum Actinomycetota; class Actinomycetes; order Kitasatosporales; family Streptomycetaceae; genus Streptomyces; species Streptomyces sp. NPDC001401. Next base: position 395,462 of record NZ_JBIAWI010000005.1, on the reverse strand, counting down.
CGAGCGCCATCCCCGCAACTACCTGGCCTTCCTCGGGCTTGCCGCCGCCCTCTGTTGCTACAAGCGACTCGTCCGCCTCACCACGTAGGACACGGTCTAAGGTGGGCGCCTGTTCGGCCGGGGCGACCACGCTTCGGGTCCCGTACGCCTCGCCCCGGAGTGCATATGAGTTACCTGCGGCTACTGCGGCAGCGGTCCGTGCTGGTGCTGTGGCTCGCGCAGAGTCTTTCCGTCCTCGGGGATCGGCTGTACGCGCTCGCGGTGATGTGGGTCGTGTACGCCTCGACCGGCTCGGCCTCGCTCATGGGGCTGGTCGCGGTTGTCGAGTCGCTGCCGTACGTCGTGCTCGGGACGGCGGGGCGCCATGTCGTCGCGCGGTTCTCATCGTTCGGGCGGCTGGCGTGGGTCGACGCGGGGCGGGCGCTGGTCGCAGTCGTCCTGCCGCTCGTGTGGTCGCCGGACGCCTGGGGCATGGCGCTGCTGCTCGTCGGGGTGCTGCTGCTCGGCACGCTCGCGGCGCTCTTCGATCCGACCCTCGGCGCCCTGGTGCCGGATCTTGTCGAACCTGCCCGGGTGCAACAGGTCACGGGCCTGTTCGACCTCACGGGCCGTATCGCCAGGATCGCGGGGCCGGCAAGTATCGGTCTGCTGCTGCTCGTCGTCTCCGAGGTGCAGCTCTTCGCGCTGAACGGGGTGACGTTTGCGGTATCGGCCGTGGCGCTCGGGTGGTTGACACGCCGGTACGCCGATGGGGGCACCTCCCACGCCCTTAAGGCAGTGAGGGAGGCCAGGGGCGCGGCGGTCGACCGGTCCGGCCGGACGCGGGCCGCGGGGCGGGCATGGCCGGTGGTCCGCGCGCATCCGCGCGTCGGGCTGGCGATTGGGCTGCACGGCGTCGCCCTGTTCTGCTCGGCCGTGACAGCGGTCGGCATGCCCGCGCTGCTCGCCACCCGGTACGGCGCAGGGGCGGCCGTCTACGGGCTTGTGGCGGCGGCTGTGGGCGTCGGGGCTCTGCTGGGCAACCCGCTTGCCAGCAACCGGCGTTCGGGGGGCTGGCTGGGCGTCTACTGCGGGGCGTGGGCTGTTCAGGGCGTCGCGACGGCGTGCATGGGGCTGGTGCTGAACCTGCCCGCGCTGCTGCTGCTCGCCTTGGTGACGGGGCTGGTCACCCCGGCTACGAGCGTCACCTTGCGGGCACACCTCGGCGCGTTCGCGCCCGCTGAGCGGTTGCGGCTGATGTCCGTGGATCAGACCGTGATTCGTACTGGCGGCACGGCAGGAATGTTGCTGCTGCCATTCGTGGTCGACGCCTCGCCGCGCGGTGCGTTCGTGGCCGGCGGGGTCATGGTGGCCGGCTCGGCTCTCGCCGCCTTGCTCCTCTCCTCTCGGCTGTTGCGCCCCGATGCCGTGCTGCCAGAGTCGACGACGGCCCGAGGACATGTCATGGCCGCAGAATGAGCGCCTTGCCAGCGCCGCGCGGTTCTCGTGGCGGGATACGCCCACTTGGCAAGAGGCAGCGTGCTGTGCCGCCCCGCCGCCGCAGCTAGGCTGCGCGCTCGGCAGAGCTGGAGGGGGAATCCAGTGGGCGAGATTCGCAAGTACACGCCAGGCACTCACGCGGCCCTGATGTCCTTGTGCACGTTCTCAACTTGGAGATCGCTCACATTCGGGCCGTGAGCTCAGGCGGAAAGCGGTTCGATCCGAACCTGACCCTCGATGAAAAGAACGACTTCGCGAACCTTCTCTTGCTCTGCAAGGCGCATCACGTCCGCGTAGACGGGCGAGACAGTGACCAATACACGGTCGAGATGCTGGAGACCTGGAAGAGCGAGCGCGAGACCGAGGGGCAAGCGGCACTACAGGGGCTCCGAGGGATGACAGAGGAGCGGTTCAGGGAGCTTGTAAGCGAGTCGTTCGAGTCGTTCCTGGACGAGACGAACGACGCACTCGCAGAACTGGCCCGGATCGCACCGGAGGCAGCGAACACACTGCGCGTGTTGGTGGATGAGCTATCCGACCCTCGCGTTCACGGATTCGGCGTTGATCCTGACGCGGCATGGATGCTGCACTCGGCAGCTCATGATCTCCGAGGGCTGGAAGACAACGCCAACGTGCTGCGTTCGGCTGCACGCGATCTTCGAGGGCTGGAGGACAGCGCAAATACGCTGAACGACGCGGTTGACACCCTGCGAAGTTCGGAAGGCCTCATCGTCCAGCTCAAGGAAGCCGCGCGGCAGCTCCGAAGGGCTAGGGGCGATATGTAGGCGGGCTCAGGCCCCCGCCGCATGGTGCAGGTGCGACGGGGGGCTGAGGAGCTCATGAAGGGGCCAACCGCAGGGGCTGCCGGAACCGACTGGCTACGCCGGCTGCGGCTCCGTCCTCCACTGCGCCACTTCGAGGGCAAGCCAGTGCTCCACGGTTACGTTCTCGAAGGGAACGCCGATGTCCCTGTAGATGCTGGTGTGCATGGCGCCGAACCACGCGCCGCGGCGGTCGTCGAAGAACGCGCGGTCGTACCAGGCGACGCCGAGGATGATCGTCCCGCCGCCGTTCTGGTTGTCGAGGTCGGCCTCGAAGTAGGTGCATTCCCAGTCCCAGAGCATCTGCTCTTCGGGGCGGGAGCGCAGCCGGTCGTCGCTCGCGCGCAGGTGCTCGATGCAGCGCTCGACGGTTGCGGCGTCGGGGCAGTAGTACCGGCAGTCGCTGAAGGCGATGACCTTCTTACTGCCTCGCCGTGCGGGGTCGGCGTCCTCTCCGGTGAGGACGCGTACGCGGGTGATGGGTGGGGCGCTGGCTTCGAGGGTGGTCACGGATGGTGCTCCTCTCGATCTCCGGTGGTGCCTTGTGGTGCTTTCGGGTCACCAGCCCGACCCGGTGAGTGGGTACAGGCTGGGGCTGTGGGGGCTGCTCGACCGGACGGCGCCGGGAGCGACGTAGCGGATGTTCAGACCGACGCGGGCGCCGGCGGTCGTGTTGTTGTCCGAACGGTGGATCAGTCGGACATCCATCAGGCAGGCTTGCCCGGCGTCGAGCGGCAGCCATACGCCCCGCTCGTGCGGGCCGTCGGGCATGCCCTGCACGCCAAGTGCCTTGCCGCGCTGGGCGTCGCTGTCCTCGCGGGTGTGGTCGAGGTAACCGGCGGCGTGCGAGCCGGGGATCACCTGCAAGCAACCGTTGACAGTGGTGGCGTCGGTCACAGCGAGCCAGGCGGCGACGGAGAGTTCGGGGTCGAGTTGCATCCGTGGGTTGGTCCCGTCCTGGTGCCACGGCACGGGAAAGTCGCGACCGGGCCACTTGATCATCAGGAACGTGTTCTCGACGGCGACCGAACCGCCGATCGTGTCCTGCACGGTCCTGAGCAGGTCCGGGGAGCGCACGGCGTGCGCCGCCCAGTCGAAGCGCAGGTGTGCGTCGCGTACGACCTCGGTCTGCTCGGCCCGGTGCTCGGCGATGACCTCGGCGGCACGGGCGCGGGCACGGCTGTTGGTATTCCAGTGCAGTCCCGTGCGGTAGCCGCTCTCCCCGAGCGGGCTCGGCCCGGCGTGACGGACCTGTTCGGCGTGGTTCACCGCCTCGCCTCCTCTGCCGTGGCGACGGCGGCGACCAGGGCGGCGGCGAGGTCACCGGCCGGGGTGTGGGCGGGGCCGTTCGTCGGGTCGCTGACCCACCGCAGCAGGCCATCCCACCCGGGCGGGGCAAGGACGACCCATGAGCCCGAGCCGAGCGCCCGCGTTCCTTCCTGCTCCCAGTCCTGCGCGGTGCCGGGCGGGGTGAGGAAGTACGCCTGTTCGCTGCCCGTCCCATCTGCACGGCGCGGCCGCGTAGCGACCCCGATGCCCGAACTGACGCCTGACGCGCTGCGGGTGGCCGTCCTTCAGATCGCCCTGAGTCGGATCCCGGCCCTCACCCAGCACCTCTTCGAGGCGACGACCAACGCCAGCAGACGCAGAGCCTCGCCCCCCTGCGAGCCTTCGTCCACGCCTCGGCCGTGTTCGTGGCGATCGAGCGGCATCCGGAACGCGCCGCCCGGCTGCGTGAGTTGGCGCGCGTCGTCGACGCGGGGGAGCAGGACCCGGCGGAGGCCGTCGCCGAGATCCGTGCGATCCGAGAGGCGGCCGAAGCGGAGGTGGGGCTGTGACGGGGCGGGCGCGCCGATCGCCGCACGTCAGCGAGACAGCCGGACCTCGGCCATGGACGTCCCGTCGTCGATCAACAGCCGCCCCGTCGGCGTCAACGCGGCCGCGATCCTGGCCAGAGCACGGCGCCCCGCTTCCGGATGGCGTCCGTCCAGGGCTCCCACCCGGACGGCGAAGGCGAGGTCGTAGGGCGGCTCGCCCTCCGGGAGGGTGAAGTCCTCCGCGGCCACCTGTTGGAAGGTCAGGCGGCCGGACGAGATTTCCGCCTCGGAACCTGCAACGGCCTGGGCGATCGCGCGGGGCGAGCGGTCGATGGCGTGGACGTGGCCGGGGCCGACCCTGCGGGCGACCTCCCGGGCTGCGGCACCGGGCCCGCAGCCGATCTCCAGGACCCGCATCCCTTCACGCAGCGGCAGAGCGTCGACGACGGCGCGGAGCCGCTCGGACAGAAACCGCGTCATTCCCTCAGGGTACGGAGCCGTCGGGTGCGGGAGGCGAGCACCGCATCAGCCGATAACTGACCACTCGCGACCAGCCCTGTCATATTTCGCATACCACTCCGCCCTCTGAACCGACCGTTCCCGTTCGATTACAGTGCTGAGCTGTCATGCGTCGGGCGGTGCCAGTGGGGAGGTCTTGGTGAGTGCGCCAGCCGGGGCCATATGGGGCCGTGTCGAGCAGCAGGATTTTCGGAGCCGGGTGCGGGGGACGCTGCTCGGGGCCTCCGTAGGAGATGCGCTGGGAGCGCCTGTCGACGGGCTGGACCTCGACGGCATTCGGGAGGGGTACGGGGCCGAGGGCGTCGCGGACTTCGCCTTTGCGTACGGCAGGCGCGGTGCCGTCACCCACATCACGCAGCTGACCCTGTTCACGGTTGACGGGCTGATACGTGCGCAGGTGCGGCGCGACACCGGCGCGTGGCATCCACCGACCGATCTGCACCGGGCGTATCTGCGGTGGGCGGCCACCCAGCGCGACTGGGGGCCCGACGAGCGTCGTAAGGACGACGGGTGGCTGGCGCGGGAGGAGTGGCTGTACGCCCGGCGGGACCCCGCCCGCTCTCTGCTCCTCGGGTTCGGGGACGAGCACATGGGGACCCTGGACGCGCCCAAGAACCCCGGTGAGATCGGGCCCGAGGCGACCGCGCGTTCCGCACCCTTCGGGCTGCTGGTCGGCTGGGAGCCGCAGCTGGTGGTCCAGTTGGCGGTGGAGTGCGCGGCGCAGACCCACGGGCATCCGACGGCCTATCTGTCGGCGGGGGCGTACGCCGTGATCGTGCACGGTCTGGCCCGCGGCGAGACCCTCGACGGGGCCGTGCAGCGGGCGCTCGCGCTGCTCGCCGCGCGGCCGGGGCATCAGCCGGTGTCGGACGCGCTGCAGCATGCGCTGGGCGCCGTACGGCAGGGCATGCCCACGCCCCTGAGGGTCGAGGAGCTGGCCGGGGACGGGTCGGCGGAGGGCGTGCTGGCCGCCGCCGTGTACTGCGCACTGGTGGGGGAGGACTTCCGGCACGGGCTGTGCCTAGCGGTGAACCAGGACGGCCCCTCGGGCGCGACGGCCGCCCTGACCGGCGGCCTCCTCGGCGCCCTGCACGGCGAAACGGCCCTCCCCCCGGCCTGGCTGGCCGAACTGGAGGGCCGCCCCACGCTGCTGGAACTCGCCGACGACTTCGCCATGGAGATGACCCAGGGCCCCGCGCTGCACGGCCCGGCTGGGTCGTCCCCGGGCTGGCTCGCCCGCTACCCGAGGGCCTAGGCCCGCACTGCTCCCGTTGGCGCTACTCCTTGTTACTCCTCGCTACTCCTTCACCGCCGTGCCCACGGCGTCCTCCGCAGGCCCCGCCGGAGTCGGGAGCGCCGCCGCGGCCGCGCCGTCGTCGTCCGTGTTGACGCGGTCGATGATCGCGAGGCGGTCCGGGGTGTCCTCGGGCTTCAGGTAGCCGATGAGGATGTAGAGGACGAGAGAGACGGCCAGGGGGACCGAGACCTGGTACTCCAGCGGGACGCCGCCCTTGACCTTCCAGTTGATCGGGTAGTTGACCAGCCAGAAGGCCAGCAGACCCATCGACCAGCTGGTCAGGGCGGCCGTCGGGCCGGAGCGGCGGAACGGGCGGAGCAGGCCCAGCATCATCGGGATCGCGATCGGGCCCATCAGACCCGCGACCCACTTGATGACCACGGTGATGATGTCCTTGAAGGTGGGCGAGTTGACCTGTGTCGCCACCGACATCGACAGGCCCAGGAAGATCACGGTGGTGACGCGGGCGGCGATCAGGCCGGAGCGCTGGTTCCAGTCACGGGCCCGCTGTGAGACCACCGGTGCCACGTCCCGGGTGAAGACGGCAGCGATCGCGTTGGCGTCGGAGGAGCACATGGCCATCGTGTGCGAGAAGAAGCCGACGATGACCAGGCCCAACAGGCCGTGCGGGATGAGCTGTTCGGTCATCAGGCCGTAGGAGTCGGAGCCGTCCGGCTTCTGGGCGTGGACCAGGAGCGGGGACATCCACATGGGGAAGAACAGGACCACGGGCCAGACCAGCCACAGGACCGCGGAGAGGCGGGCCGAGCGCTCGGCCTCGCGGGGGCTGCCCGTCGCCATGTAGCGCTGGGCCTGGTTGAGCATGCCGCCGTTGTACTCGAAGAGCTTGATGAAGAGGAACGCCAGCAGGAAGACCGTGCCGTACGGGCCGACCAGAGGCTTTCCGTGGCCGTGCAGGGCCGGCTCGTCCCAGGCGCCGAGGAAGCCGATGCCCTTGTCGTTGAGCTTCAGGACGACGGCGACGAACATCGTGACGCCGGCCAGCAACTGGATGACGAACTGGCCGAGTTCGGTCAGCGCGTCCGCCCACAGGCCGCCGATGGTGCAGTAGACCGCGGTGATCGCGCCGGTGATGAGGATGCCCTGATTGAGCGTCAGACCGGTGAACACCGACAACAGGGTCGCGATCGCCGCCCACTTGGCGCCCACGTCCACGATCTTCAGCAGCATGCCGGACCAGACGAGGGCCTGCTGGGTCTTCAGGTCGTAACGGTTCTTCAGATACTCCAGCGGGGAGGCCACATGGAGCCGGGAGCGCAACCGGTTGATGCGCGGCGCGAACAGCTTCGAGCCGATGGCGATGCCGAGCGCGATCGGGAAGGACCAGGTGACGAAGGAGGTCACGCCGTAGGTGTAGGCGATGCCCGCATAGCCCGTGAACATCACCGCGCTGTAGCCCGACATGTGGTGCGAGATGCCGGACAGCCACCACGGCATCTTCCCGCCGGCCGTGAAGAAGTCGCTCACGTCGTCCACGCGCTTGTGCGACCAGACGCCGATCGCCACCATCACGCCGAAGTAGCCGATGAGCACGGCCCAGTCGAGACCGTTCATGTACGCCTCCCAAGGGTCAGCCCGGCGCTCATCGTGTGCGTTGCCACGTGAACACGACAAGTGAGCGTAAGGTCAAGGGGAGGTAAAAGTATTCGCGATGATGGTCCTTGTTCACCTATATGAACTCATCGCATCAGCTCCCCGGCGTTGACCAGCAAGGACTGTCCAGTGATCGACCGTGCCCGATCCGACGCCAAGAACACCGCCGCGTCCGCCACATCCCCGTCCGTGGCGAGATCGGGCAGCGCCATGCGGGAGGTCAGCCGCTGCAGTACGTCGGCTTCCGGCACCTTCTCCACCTGCGCCGTGAACTGGACGTACGCCTGCACCGGCGGCCCCCACATCCAGCCCGGCAGTACCGTGTTCACCCGGATCCGGTGCGGGCCCAACTCCCGTGCCAGCGAGTACATCGCGCTCGTCAGCGCCCCCTTCGAGGCCGCGTACGCCGCCTGCTTCACCTGGGTGGGGGCCGCCACCGACGACTGGGTCCCGATGAACACCACCGAGCCCCCGCACGCCTTCAGCGCCGGCAGGCACGCCCGCGTCATCCGCAGCGACCCCAGCAGATTCACGTCGATCACCGACTGCCAGGTCATGAAGTCCGCGTCCTCCAGGCCGCCGAAGTAGCCGTCCAGGGCGGCCACATGGACGACCGCGTCGATCCGCCCGAACCGCTCCCGCGCGAGCGCCGCCAGCGCCTCGCACTGTGCCTCGTCCGTGATGTCGGTCGCCCGGTACGCCGTGTGCGCCCCGTCCGGATCGATCTCGGCGGCGCTCTTGGCGAGGTTGGCCTCCGTGCGCGCCCCGAGCACCGCATTGCCCCCGTCGCGCACGACCGCTGCCGCGACCTGATGACCGAGCCCGGCGCCGACCCCCGACACGACGACGGTCTTGCCCGTGAGCAGTGACATCGGGAGCCTCCCGGGTATGGCGGTTTATCTGACGGGGCGTCAGAGTATGGGCGACCGGCGGAGGACGGAAGGGGAGCGACGTGAGCGAGGAAACCCGTAGCGACGTGTACGCCGAGCTGGCTGCCGTGGGGCCGTACGGAGTCCGCCCCGGCCACGCGCTGATCACCATGGTCGAGCCGCACCCGGGCCACGAGTACGCGTACAACCGCTGGTACGAGGACGACCACTACTACGCCGGCGCGATGGCCATGCCCTGGATGTACGCCGGGCGCCGCTGGGTGGCGACCCGCGAGCTCCAACTCCTGCGCTATCCCGAGAAGTCGGCGATCGCCCAGCCGGTCACCGCGGGCTGCTACATCTCGACGTACTGGATCACGGACGGCCGCTACGACGACCACATGCGGTGGACCGTCGCGATCAACAAGCGCCTCAACCGCGATGCCCGGGTGTACCAGGACCGTACGCACGTCTTCACGGCCTTCCAGGACCACGAGGCGACGGTCTATCGGGACGGGGCCGCCGGGCCCCGCGACTTCCACGCCCTCGACCATCCGTACGCGGGTCTCGTCGTCGAAGTGATCGACGCCGAATCGGCCGAGCAGCGCTCCGAGTTGCTGGAGTGGCTGCGATCGCGCCATCTGCCGAAGCGGGTGGCGGGCTCACCGGCCGCGATGGTGACCGTCTTCCGCCCGACACCCCTGCCCGGCGACCGCATGACCTACGTCAAGCAGGTCGAGGGCGTCGACACGAGGCTGACCCTGCTGTGGTTCCTCGAGGCGGATCCGAGGGAGTGCTGGGAGTCTTACTTCGCGGATCTGGATGCGCCGGTCCAGGAGGCGGGGCTGGGGAGGGTGGAGCTGGTGGCCCCGTTCGTCCCGACGGTGCCGGGGACGGACAAGTACGTCGACAGGTTGAGGTAGTTGAGGTGGTTGAGGTCGTCGGACACAAGCCGAGCCCCCTCGGCAAGGACGGCGGACTGGACGAGAGGGCTCTTCAAGTGCTGCTTGTGAAATTGTGGAAGGCGAACGCGGTCGAGGATCAGCAGATCCTCCCCTCTACGCCTTGATCGAGCCGACGAAGGTGTTCCACGCGTCGGCCGGGAAGGCCAGTACGGGACCCTCGGGGACCTTGGAGTCCCGAACGGCCATAGCCGCGCGGACCGGTGACTTGATCTCGACGCACGCGCCGTTGCCCGTGGAGTACGAGGACTTGGTCCAGGTGTCCGTGGCGCCCTGACGAATTGCCATTTTTGCTCCGGAATGCCAGTTGTGGAGTTGCTGTCACCGCACGACGGATTCGACTCCGAACCCACAGCGCGGTTTGCGCCAACCCTTGGTGTGTGGTGGCGTGATCGACGCTACTCGCCAACCTCGACGTACGAAGTGACCATTCACTCGACCGGGTGGCATATTCCAGATGGGTCTTCCAGTACGACCCGGGGAAGGTGTACCGTGCGGCGCTTCAGCGGGCGTACTCCTTCGCGATGTCCGCGATGAACTGCCGTGACTGGTCGGGATTCAGGGCCTGGGCGCGCAGGTGCTCGTACATCACGCTGTATTTCTGCACGTCGTTGGCCTTCTCGAGATACAGGTCGCTGGTGACGCCCTCGATGTAGACGACGCTGGAGTCCGCCGCGTCCGGAAACTCGAGGATCGCGTACTGGCCGTTCAGCCCCGGGTGGGCTCCCATGTCGAAGGGGATCACCTGCACGGTGACATGCGGCAGTTGGGACTGCTCGACGAGGTACTCCAGCTGATCGCGCATGAGGGAACGATTGCCCACGACCCGGCGCACGGCCGCCTCGTCCATCACCGTCCACAGCCGGAGCGGGTTCTCCGGGGCGGTGATTCGTTCCTGCCGGCGCAGGCGTACCTGGACGCGCTTCTCGACGTCGGTGGCCGCCGTCTCCGGCAATGCCCCCGCGATCAGCGCCTCCGCGTACTGCCGGGTCTGCAACAGGCCCGGGACGACCTGGGGGTCGTACACCCGCAGACTCGCCGCGTCCGTCTCCAGCCCGATATAGACGCTGTACGGGATGTCCCCGAAGGAGTGCCACCAGCCTTGCTGGCGGCTGTCCTTGGCCATCTGCATCAGCGAGTCGACGATCCGGTGGTCCTCCACCTCGTACACCCCGCACAGGTCGCGGACGTCGCGCTGGCTGATGCTGCGCCGGCCGTTCTCCAGCCGGCTGATCTTCGACTGCGAGACCAGCAGCCGCTCCGCCACTTCCTCGGCTGTCATGCCCTTGAGCTCGCGGAGCCGACGCAGCTCCTGGCCCAGCCGGCGTCGCCTGACGGTGGGATTGACATTGGACGCCACGAGACGTGCACCTCCGGCTGCGTGCCTGCGCTAGCTGTACTTTGCCACTTTGCGTATCTGCTGTTGAGCAGACTGCCACCAAGGGGCTTTGTACCGCTGGGAAACGGCGTATATGCGCTGCATATACGCCAGTTCATGAGTTCATGAAAAGCGGCCGCGCGGGGCGGCGGAACCGTTACGGCATCCGTATGGACGGATGGCGTACGGCCCCGCCGCCCCGCGCGGCCAGCGGCTCCCGTACCGGGTCTCGGGACTGCCTCTGCAGGCTCGGTGCGGCGCTCGGCGGTGCGTGGTGCTGCGGTGCAATGCAGTGCAATGCGGTGCAATGCGGTGCAATGCGGTGCAATGCGGTGCGTGGTGCTGCGGTTCGTGCCGCTCGTCGTGGAACTGCGGCTCAGTGGGCCACGACGCGTGCCATGGAACCGCGGCGCGGCTGCATCGGAACGCCACGAGCGGGTTCCGGTGCGGACCTGGCCGGTCCGGCGGCGGCCTGGCGGCCGGCCGGGGCCGGGCTGCGGCGCGGCTGGGCCGCCACGCCGTTCTGGACGTCCATCACCGCGTGTGCGACGAGACCGCCCATGGGGTCGTGCCTGATCAGATCCCGCAGCCGGGAACGGGACGAACGCCCCTCGTTCCCCGGATACAGGTGCTTGCCGAGGCCGACCGCGTGTGCCAGTGCGGCGAGCGCAGCGGTCCGCGGGTCCGGCGGTACGCCGGTGCGGATCGCGGAGTCCAGCCGGGCCCTGATCTCCCGGCTGATCTCGGTGTCCGTCGCCTGGTAGCGAGTCGTCGGCAGCACTCCGCACATCTGGCCCGCCACGGCATGCACCATGCCGCACCGCTCCAGATGCGAGAGGTAGGTCTGGCGCAGCCCCAGCCGGGGCCCGCCAATCCAGTTCACTGCCCGTACGGGAGCGCCACGCCTTCGCAGCAACTCCAACGCACAGTCCAATGTTGGATCTCCAGTCGGCCGTGGGGCTACCACGGCGATACGATCCCCGTCTGGGGCTATCCGTCCGGCCAGCGCCAGCTCCACTAGCTGTGCTCCGGCCAGACCGAGGTCGAGCGACTGCGGCTGTGCGGTGGTACCCGTGGCCGGGTCCAACGCCAGCAGCAGAAGCTCCTCCGGAAGTGTTCTGCGGCTCCTGCCCATCCATGCCTCCCCGCGTGGATGAAAGACAGGGTGACCCCTCTCACATTGGTCTGTCGAGGGTGCGTGACCTGTTTGTGAGGGAACCGGTAGGTATGTCGTTCTCGTCTACCGCAGGGGTTAAGCCCGCACACAGGACACTGGTACATGGTTCGGACACCGGGTTTGGGCGGTGTTTCGGGCGGCGGGTTCACGGTTCGGTAGGCGCACGGAGGCCGTGCGCACGGAGGAGGCATCGGTGGCGGGCGAGTCCCCCGACAGGTCGAAGCAGCGCGAGTCGTCGGCAGAACCGACGTCGGGGAATGCGGGCTCGGTTCCCGAGTCCCGCTCGGAGGAACGCGGCGAACGCGATCCTCGCCTGGCGGTGGCCCGGGACGCACGGGATACCGGGGCCTCCGGCGGATCCTCCGGCGACTCGTCGTCCGGCGAGACCGGGGCGCGCGGTGGCGTGGACACGGCGACGCGGGTGTTTTCGGTGCGGGGGCTTGTCGCGGGTGCGGAGGGCCCCGGGGACGCCGGGGAACCTTCGGAGCGCGGCGTCGAGGGCTCCGAGAAGGGCTCGGCGAGCGGCGGTGACGTTTCCGCTGACGCCGCGGCGGCCGACGGTGAGGCCGTAACGGGCGGAACCGGGGGCACCACGTCGGGTGACGCACGGCTGCGCGCCGCTGTGGCGGCCTGGGTCCGGTCGGGCGACTCCAAGGTGCCCGGGGACGCGGCGGACGAGGAGACGGCCGCCGAGGCTGCCGGTGCCGGGGATTCCGGCGACACCGGGGATGCCGAGGGTGCGGCGGACGAGGAGACGGGCGCTGGGGCCGTCGGTGGCGGGGATGCCGCGGATTCCGGGGACGCCGAGGACGCGGCCGACGACGAGACGGCCGCTGAGGCCGCCGGTGCCGAGGAGCCCGGGGATGCCGACGGTGCGGCGGATGCCGCGAACTCCGAGGGCTCCGGTGCTGTGGCCGACGAGGAAACGGCCGCTGAGGCCGCCGGTGCCGAGGACGCCGTAGACGCGGAGGGTGCCGACAGCGAATCGGCGGGCGATTCCGATGCCGGCGGTGAGCAGAGCGCCGAGGCGGAGGCCGACGGCTCAGAGCGGGGTGACGCGGACGAGTCCGAGGCTGCCGCGGCGGACGAGCCTGCCGACGCCGACGACAAGGCTGCCGAGCCCGCGGCGCCGGCCGACGACCCGGTGAAGGCCGAGGACCGGACGGACGCCGAGCCGGAGGCGGGCACCGTTGCCGTCGACGATTCCGACGCGGACGGGGCGCCCGAAGCCCCGGCCGACGGCACGGATGCGGCCGTTACGGACGGTGAAGCCGTGGCCGCCGACAGCACCAATGCCTCCGCCGCGGACGGTGAACGTGCATCTGCCGACGGTGCTGCCTCAGCCGCCGGGGACGGCGAAGCCGTAGCCGCTGATGATGCTCACGCAGCTGCCGACGCAGCTCCCGCGGACAAGGAACCGGCGGCCGCGGACGGCGAACCCCCGGCAGCTGCTGCCGCGGACACCGCCTCCGACAGCGAACCCGCAGCCGCCGACGGTGAGGACGCCCCTCAGGGGCCACCCGCAGGCGATGACGAGAGTGGTACGGGTGGTGCGGGTGGGAGCAGCGGCGACGCCGGAGGCGGAGCCGAGGGCAAGGCCGTCGATCAGCCCACCGCCGTCTTCAAGCGCCCGCGCCCCAAGCCCCAGGTCGACCAGCCCACCACCATGCTCAAGCTGGGCGACGTCAAGGGCCCCAAGACCCCCGAGCCGTCCGAAGCCGAGCGCACCAGCAAATTCGTAGCCCTCAAGCCGCTCGACGAACCGCGCACGCCGCGCAAGCCCGCGGACGCGACCGCTCCCGTCCCCCAGGTCGGCCCCGAGCGCACCGCCCAGCAGCCGCTGCCCCCGAAGCCGCCGCTGGACCTGCTGGCCGAGCTGACGAACACCCCTCCGCCGCCGCAGACCCCGGTCCGCACGATCATCCGCAGGGTCAAGATCTGGACCCCGCTGGTCCTGCTCCTCGTGATCGTCTTTGCGATCGTGCAGGCCGTGCGCCCGCTGCCCACTCCCACCCTCGCGCTGACCGCCGACGACTCGTACACCTTCGACGGCAACAAGTCCGGCCTCCCGTGGCCGAGCGAGGGCCAGGGCTGGCTGGACGTCAACGGCATCGGCACGATGGGGAACTTCGGCCGGCAGACCGCCGTCCCGATCGGCTCCGTCGCCAAGGCCATGACCGCGTACATCGTCCTCAAGGACCACGCGCTGAAGCCGGGCCAGGAGGGCGAGAAGATCACGGTCGACGCGCTGGCGGAGAAGGAGGGCGGCTACGACAAGCACAACGAGTCCACCCTCAACACCGTGAAGAAGGGCGACGTCCTCACCGAGAAGCAGGCGCTGTCGGCCATCATGATCCCGTCGGCCAACAACATCGCGCGCCTGCTGGCCCGTTGGGACGCGGGCTCCGAGGCGGCGTTCATCAAGAAGATGAACGACACCGCCAAGGAACTCGGCATGAAGAACACGACCTACACCGATGCCTCCGGTCTCAAGGAGACCACCGTCTCCAGCGCCGAGGACCAGGTGAAGCTCGGCAACGAACTCGTGAAGATCCCGGCCCTGATGGACATCACCAAGCTGCCCAGCTGGATCGACCCGTCCGGCAAGAAGTGGGACAACTACAACCGCCTCGTCCCCTACAACGGCGCCATCGGCATCAAGACGGGCACCACGTCCAAGGCCGGCGGCAATCTCCTCTTCGCCGCCACCAAGGAGGTCGGCGGCGAGACGGTCACCGTGGTCGGCGCGATCCTCGACCAGCAGACGGCGCCGATCATCGACACCGTCAACAACGTCAGCAAGACGGCGATGCTCGCCGCCCGGGATGCGCTGACCTCGACGAAGATACTGAAGAAGGGCGACGTCGTCGGGTACGTGGACGACCAGCTCGGCGGGCACACCCCGATCGTGCTCACCAAGGACGTCGCGGCGGTCGGCTGGGCCGGCCTCAAGGTGAAGCTGTCCTTCGACGCCGACGACGTACCGCACACCGCGAAGGCCGGCACCAAGGTGGGCACGCTCACCGTGGGCGACGGCACCAGCGGCGCGGTCAAGGTCCCGGTCGCGCTGCAGAAGGACCTCGCCGAGCCCGGCTTCACGGCCAAGCTCAAGCGCCTCGGCTGACAGCAGCCGCGGATGCCGTCGCACCCCGTCGGCGGGCCCACCAGGGAGCCCTCCGGCGGGGTGCGTGCTAGCGTCACGAAACGGGGCAGGCCGTCGCTCACGGGACGCGGCCGGGAAAACCCCGAGGACGCAGCCGCGAACGAGCGGACAACGGGACGCGTCCTAGAAGAAAAGACAGGACACCACGGGGAGTGCCTTCAGGTGGCCACTGCGGAGCCGACACACGCCGACGACGCCGATCCGGGCCCGGGAACCGGCCCGCGAATACGCGTGCCCGCACCGCGCACGGACGGCATGCCCGGCATGCACGGGAGTGACACCGACCGTGAGCAGGTGAGCGAGCGGGCGAAGAGCGACGGGACGTCACGTGCGACAGTCGCCTTCCTCGCCCTGCGCGAGCGGCTGCTGCGTCACCCGGTGCTCTCCCTCACCGCCCTGTCCGGCGTACTCCACATCGTCTGGTTCTTCACCTTCGCGAACAGTGGCGGCGATCTGGCGGCGCAGGACGCGTGGGCCGAGTTCGTCGGCCGGCACCCGGACTCGGCGTACAACCTGGCCTGGTACGGCGGTATGCACCCGGTGTCGTACAGCGTGGTGTCGCCGTATCTGATGTCGGTGCTCGGTGTCCGTACGACGATGATGATCGCGGGGACGTTCTCGGCCGGCCTGCTGACGATGGTCCTCATCCGCAGCCGGAGCGTGAAGAACCCGCTGTGGGCGTCGCTGGCAGGCCTTTTCGCGTTCCTGTGCAACGCGGTCTCGGGCCGGGTGACCTTCGGCCTGGGCACGATGTTCGCGCTGGGCGCGGTCGCCGTCGTCTTCTGCTGGCCCTACAAGTGGCGCTACAAACGGTGGGCGAAGGCCCTGTGCGCGGCGCCGCTGGCCGCGCTGGCGACGATGTCGTCACCGGTCGCCGGCCTGTTCGTGGGGCTGGTCGCCGTGGCCCTGTTCCTGCAGAAACGCCGTCCCGGCGCCTGGGCCCTGGGGCTCACCCCGGCCGCGGTGGTGGCCGTGTCGGCCTGGCTGTTCCCCTTCTCCGGCACCCAGCCGATGACGATCTGGTCGGTGATCCTGCCGTTCCTGTACGCGGTCCTCGCCTTCGCGCTCGTCCCCAAGGAGTGGACGACGGTCCGCCTGACCTCCGCGGTGTACGGCCTCTCGGTCCTCGCGGTCTGGCTGGTCAGCTCGCAGATCGGCTCCAACATCACCCGGCTGGCGATGCTGTTCGCCGGCGTGACGCTGGTCGCGGCGCTCCCGTTCACGGTCCCGCGCTCGCGCAAGTGGTACGTCACCGTGCTTGCGCTCGTCGGGTTCGTCGGCTGGATCGGCTTCAAGTCGGTGGACGACATCATCCATACGTCGCCCGCCGCGTCCTGGGCGCGCGAACTCGCCCCCCTCGTGAACGAACTCCAGGGCGTCGGCGCCGAGAAGGGCCGCGTGGAGGTCGTCCCCGCCCGCTCCCACCGCGAGGCCTCCGCCCTCGCCCCCTACGTCAACCTGGCCCGCGGCTGGAACCGCCAGGCCGACATGGAGCGCAACCCCCTCTTCTACGACGACACCCTCAACTCGGCGAACTACCACGAGTGGCTGCAGCGCTGGGCCGTCCACTTCGTCGTCCTGCCGAAGGGCGAGCCGGACGGCGACGGCGGCGAGCGCGAGCGGGAGCTCGTGCAGCGGGGCATGCCGTATCTGAAGCAGATCTGGGGCGACGCCAACTGGCAGCTGTTCCGCGTCACCGACCCCACCCCGCTCGCCGACCCGCCCGCCACCGTCGACCGTGCGGCCCAGGGTGAGCTGACCATCGAGGTCAAGCGGGCCGGCCGCGTCCTCATCCGCGTCCCCTACTCCCCGTGGCTCGGCCTGGTCGATGCCAAGGGCAAGGGCGTCAAACCCCCGCAGGAGACGTACGCCTCCAAGCACCGCGCCGACGGCACGCCCAAGTCGTTCTACAACGTCAACGGCTGTCTGATGCAGACGGAGGAGGACGACAAGGGTGACAAGTGGACGCTGTTGTTGGCGCCGAAGGCGGGAACCTACCGGTTGGGGGCGCCGTATCAGTTGCCCCGGGGTACCCCGTGCCCGGACGAGCTGAAGTGACCGGTGCTGGGGGCTGCCGCCCCCAGACCCCCGCTGTCGGCCTGAACGGCCTCGTCCTCAAACGCCGGACGGGCTGGTCTTACTCACCTGCACTGGAAACGCGACGTCACACACCGCATCCTCCGGCCCCGCCGCATCCCAGTCCGCGAAGTAGATCTCGCGGCAGGGACCGGCCATCTCCAGACCCTCTCGGGCCATCCACTCCTCCACCGCCTCGAACGCCGCCAGGATCTGCGGATGGGCCACCTGGGCCTTGGTGATCCGCGTGTATGCGAGGCGCTGGGCCGGCTCCACCCGGACCTTCGTCTCCCAGGCCCGTCCCTTCGCCTCCGCCCACTTCTGTGCCGCCGCCTCGTCCGCGACCGGCACGCACGCCTGAGCCGGGCCGTCGCTCTCCATGGAGACCTCGGCGTGGTAGACGACGTACGGCGCCGCCGTCACGCCTCCGCACTCCCGGGCCGCCGCCTCCAGGCGTCCCAATGACGCGCCGATCCAGGCCGGCAGCTCGTCCGCCAGCGTGTGCCGCGTCTCGGTGATCACCGTCCGCGCCGGTACGTCCACCGTCTCGACCACGAACTTTCCGTACATCTCGGAGCTCCTCCCCGACAGTCGTCCACGGAGGTACTCGGCGAGCGTCCGCTGCCCGGCGATGCGCGTCTCGACGTCTGTCCAGTACGCGGCGAGCAGTTCGGCCGCGTGCGTCCCGTCCGCCTCGACCAGCTCGGCGATCCGGGCGAGCGGCATGTCGAGCTGCCGCAGCAGGGCCACCAGCCGGGCGCGTTCCACCTGGTCCGCGCGGTAGTAGCGGTAGCCGCTGAGCTCGTCGACGTACGCGGGTGCGAGCAGGCCGAGGCGGTCGTAGAGCCGTAGTGCCTTGGCCGACAGCCGCGCCCGTGCAGCGAACGCGCCGATGGTGAGCAGTTCGTCGTCCACCTGAGCATCCTCCGTCACCGGGCGGGTCCTTTCCGCCCGGTGACGGGAACGCTCGTCCTTGCCCCAGGGGCAAGGTCAACCGGTGCCTAGGCGAGGGCGCCTTCCACCGCCGCCACGACCTCGGCCGCCTCCGGCTCGGTCTGCGGGGAGAAGCGGGCGACGACCTTGCCGTCCCGGCCGATCAGGAACTTCTCGAAGTTCCAGCGGATGTCGCCGGTGTGCCCCTCGGCGTCGGCGAAGCCGGTCAGGCGGTCGTAGAGGGGGTGCCGGCCCTCGCCGTTCACCTCGACCTTCTCGGTCAGCGGGAAGGTCACGCCGTAGGTCGCCGAGCAGAACTCGGCGATCTCCTCGGCGCTGCCGGGCTCCTGCCCGAGGAACTGGTTGCAGGGCACGCCGAGGACGGTGAAGCCCTGCTCGGCGTAGCGCTCGTGGAGGCGCTCGAGCCCGGTGTACTGCGGGGTCAGCCCGCACTTGGAGGCCACGTTCACGATGAGGACGGCCTTGCCCGCGTACTGGGAGAGGTCGGCGGATCCACCCTTGAGGGCGCCGATCTCCACGTCGAGGGGAGCGGCGCCGTTGCTGTCTGCAGTCGTCATAAGCGGATGCTAACTCCGGTACGTGTCGGGCCGGGCGGCGCGGTCGGCGAGGGCGCCGTCGCAGGCGCGGACGCCGGCTACGGCTGCTGCTCGACGGGCGGCGCCGGAGCCGGCACCGGCGCCGCAGGAGCCGTGGCAGCGGCCCCGGACCCGAAGTGCTGGGCCGCCTTGTCGAAGTACCGCAGCAGCTCCACCGGGAACGGCATCACGAGCGTCGAGTTCTTCTCGGCCGCGACCTCCACGACCGTCTGGAGGAGGCGGAGCTGCATGGCCTCGGGGGTGTCCGACATGATGCGCGACGCGTTGGCGAGCTGCTGCGCGGCCTGGAACTCGCCGTCCGCGGTGATGACCCGGGCCCGCCGCTCGCGCTCGGCCTCGGCCTGCCGGGACATGGACCGCTTCAGCGACTCCGGCAGCTGTACGTCCTTGATCTCGACGCGGTCGATGTGGACGCCCCAGCCGGCGGCCGGGCTGTCGATCATCAGGGCGAGCCCCTCGTGCAGCCGCTCACGGTCGGACAGCAGGTCGTCCAGGTCGCTCTTGCCGATGATGGAGCGCAGGGACGACTGGGCGACCTGGCCGACGGCGAAGACGTAGTCCTGCACCTCGATGGCGGCCCGGAGCGGGTCGGTCACCCGGAAGTAGACGACCGCGTCGACCTTCACCGAGACGTTGTCCTTGGTGATGCCCTCCTGGGTGGGCACCGGCATGGTGACCACCTGCGTGTTCACCTTCCGCATCCGGTCGACGAACGGGATCAGGAACGTGACACCCGGCTGCCGGTACGTCGGCAGCGCCTTGCCCATCCGGAACACGACCCCGCGCTCGACCTGGTTGACCACCCGCATACCGCTGCGCAGCACGAGCAGGACCGCCACGGCCACCAGCACGACCGCGACCACAGTGCCTTCCATGACACTCCATTCCTCGGAAGGATTCCCCGTAAGGATTGAGACAAGGAAGTAGACACCGGACGGAGTTGGCCGGATGCGGTTGCAGACGTCAGGAGATCGTCAAGAAATCGGCCCCGCACCCGGTCCCGCGCCGAGGGTCGTGGTGGTGGGCGCGGGCTTCGGCGGGATCGCCGTCGCCGCCGAACTCCTGCGGCACGGGCCGGCCGAAGTGACCCTGCTGGAGGCGGCCTCCGGGCTGGGCGGCACCTGGCACCACAACCGCTACCCGGGCGCCGCCTGCGACGTGCCGAGCCACCTGTACTCGTACTCCTTCGCCCAACGCGCCTCCTGGGCCCATGTGTTCTCCCACCAGGACGAGATCCTGCGGTATGCCCGGGAGACCGCGGACGCGCTCGGGATCACCCCGCGGATCGTCACGGACACGACGGTGACCTCGTGCACATGGGACGACGGGACGCGTACGTGGACGGTGCGCAGCCGTCGTACGGGATCGGACGGGCCGGAGGAGGAGCGGGTGGCCGATGCCGTCGTCCTTGCCACCGGGCAGCTCGACAAACCCGCCCTCCCGGCCGTGGAGGGCCTGGACGACTTCGCTGGGCGCAGCTTTCACTCGGCCCGCTGGGACGACGGCTACGACCTGCGCGGCAAGCGGGTGGCGGTCATCGGGACAGGAGCGAGCGCGACCCAGCTGGTGCCCGAAATCGCCCCGTTCGTCGGGCAATTGACGGTGTTTCAGCGCACCGGCAACTGGTTCCTGCCGCGCAGGGACCGCCCCATGCCGGCATTCCTGAACCGCGCGATGCGATGGCCCTGGGCGCGCCGGGCATGGCGCCGGCTCCTCCACCACGGCATCGAGCTGCTGACCCTCTGCATCCGTCACCCCCGAACCGTCGGCCGGGTCGGAGCCCTGCTTTCCGCCGCCCATATGCGCCGTCAGCTGCCCGACCCGGAACTGCGCCGCAAGGCCTGGCCGGACTATCCCTTCGGCTGCAAACGGGTCCTGCTCAGCTCCGACTTCCTGCCCGCCCTGCGCCGCCCGAATGTGGAGCTGGTGACGGACCGGATCGCCCGTATGACCCCAAAGGGCCCTCTGACCGAGGACGGCCGTCTCCACGAGGTCGACTGCGTGATCCACGCGACCGGGTTCCGTACGAACACCTTCATGCTGCCGATGGAGGTGCGGGGCGCCGGCGGCCGCTCGATCAGGGATGTGTGGGCGGACGGAGCCCGGGCGCACCTCGGCATCATGGTCCCCGGCTTCCCTTCCCTGTTCCTCATGTACGGGCCGAACACCAATACCTCCGGCGGCTCCATCCTGTTCTTCCTCGAGGCCCAGGCCGCCTATGTCCGCCGGGCGTTGGAGCTGGTCCGTGACGCGGGAGCGGCGGCGCTGGACGTGCGGCCGGAGGTCGAGGAGGCGGGGCTGCGGGCCCTGCGGGCACGGTTCGAGGGCACGGCGTGGCAGTCCTGCTCATCGTGGTACCGCACGCCGGACGGCCGGAATGTCGCCAACTGGCCCGGATACATGGGGGAGTACGCGGCACGGACGCGTCGGCTGACGTCCGCGGAGTTCCGTTTCATTCCGTCCCGGGTGCGATGAACCGGGGCGGTGCGTCGGCGAGTTGCAGCAGGGAGCGGGCGCCCTCCGCGCCGCCGGCCGGCTCCGTGCCGTTCGCCGCACCCGGAAAGAGCCGTCCCCACGCCCAGGCCCGCCCCAGCGCGCCGAGCCGCCAGGCCAGGGAGAGGGCGTGGCGCAGGTCCGGCAGTGTGCGGCCGACGTCGGTCCAGGGGTCGAGATACGCGTCCCGGAGGCGGGGCAGTACTTCGGGGCCGTAGCGTTCGACGGCCCGGCGGGCGGGGACCAGGAAGCTGCAGAAGGGGTGCGTCACGGCCGCATCCCCCCAGTCGAAGAAGGTGAAACGGCTGGTGGAGGGCGCGTGGAAGACCTGTGCCTCGTGCAGGTCGGCGTGGTCCAGGCAGTCCCCGATGCCGGTCGCCGCGAGCTCCGCACTCCAGTCGGCCACCCGGGGCCGCAGGCCGTCCAGCACCGCACGCTCCGCGTCCGTCAGCGCTCCGTTCTCCGCCACGAGCCGATCGAAGACCTCGGGCAGCGCGGCGGTACGGGCCCCGGGCACCCCGAGGGACTCGATCTTCCCGGTGTACGGCAGCAGGGAGCGCTGCATCCCGGCGTACTGACGCAGCATCTCCTCCCACGCCTCGACCCCGGCCTCACCGGCATCGAGAACGTCGGCGAACCGCCGGCCCCCGTCGGGCAGCAGCGACCACCCCCGTCCGGCATCCACGGCGAGCGGTCGCAGCACATGCTCCGGAACCCATCCGGCCAACGCCGCACCGAGCCCCGCCTCGAAGGCGCTTGCGGGCGGGTTGGCCTTGAACCACACGCGATCGCCGCCCCTGTCGCCCGTTCCGCCGACGTCCAGCCGTACCAGGACCGACCAGGGCCGCAGCCGCACCTGCGGCGACCCGGCCGGCCGCAGCCCGTGCACGGCCAGTACCTCGTGGATCCATCCCAGGGCGGCGGCCCGCCACGCCTCGTCCTCCCAGGGCGTCACGGCCTGCGGATGGCGCCCGCGGTCCACGGTCTCGGCGGCCTGTGGCAGATCACTGTTCATCGCGCCATCCCATCACCCCTGGCGCGGGCCATCATCGGAATTTCATCGCCCCTGCAACGCCTCCCGACAGGGTTGCGGGAAACGACCGGCAAGGGTCGTCCTGCTGACAGGGAGTGCTGGTGACCGAAGCGGAGCTGGTGGCCGCGGCGCTGGCCGCGGGGGCGCGGCTGGGCGGTGCGCGGGGGGCCGTCGTGGGTGAGGTGTATGTCGCGCTGCGGGAGACGGTGCGGTGGCGGCTGGCGGGGGACAGGACCGGGGACCACGGGTTCGGGGTGCGGGTGCTGGACGCGCACGAGACGGATCCGGAGGTGTGGGGGAGCCGACTGGTGGGGGTGCTGAGCGGCTCCGGGGTGGCGCGGGACCCGGAGATCCAGGCCGCGGCGCGCATCCTGCTGGGGGCGGAACGGCGGGCCTGCCGACTCGCGTTGGACACGCGAGGGGTACGGGTCGGCGGGGATCAGGAGGCGTGCTTGCGGCGCACATAGGCTTCGCGCACGTCGATGACGATCTGGAACTGCTGCTGTGCCTCGGGCAGGCGGCCCAGCGCCAGGCAGGCCTGGCCGAGGCGGTTGCGTATGTCCATCTCCAGCCAGGCGTAGCCGGGTTCGGTCAGCGGGGACAGCAACCGGAGCAGCTGGAGAGCCTGATGGTGGAGGGCCACGGCTGCGTGCGGATCTCCCCCGCCCTGCTCCGCCGTGCCCAGGCGGGTCAGGCTGCGGGCGGTGTGGAAGATGTCCCCGCCCTCCTCGGCCAGGGGGACCGCCTGCTGGAGCAGGCTCCTGGCCTCGCCGTACCGGGCCAGGCGGAGGTGGATGTCGGCGGCGCAGCTCAGGATCCTGCCGAGCATGCGCGGTCTGCCGTCCGTCTCGGCGTGGACGCGGGCCTCGGTGAAGGATGCCAGCGCCTCCTCGTCCCGTCCCTCGAACTGGTGGACGCGGCCTTGGATGAGGAGCGTCATCGCGACGATCCACTCGCTGCGCGGCCTCTGGGTCAGCTCCAGCGCTGCGAGGGTGTGGGAGATCGCCAGGTCGCCGTTGCGCAGACTCGCCTCGACGGACGCCAGCCCGGTGAGCGCGTTGCCCTCCTCGGCCGGGTCGCCGCGGCGCCGGCTGAGGTGCAGCGCCTCGGTGAACCAGGCGCGCGACTGCGTGTACCGCGCCTGGTGAACCGCGGTGTAGCCCAGGCAGACCCGCAGCGCGCTGTCCATCCGCCGGTCGGTGGCCTGGTCCAGGTGCGTGAGCGCGATCTCCGTCGCCATCTGGGACTCGTGGTAACGGCCCTGCCGCACGAAGTAGTCGCACAGTGCCTCGGCGATCCAACAGGCGTGGTCCGCCTCGCCGTTGGCTGCCGCTTGCCCCACGACGTCGACCAGCTCGTTGCCCGCGGAGTCCAGCCAGTGCTCCGCGTCCCGCCAGTCCCGGAAGGGCGTCCGGCCGGGCTGTGGCCCGCTGGGGAAGCCGACGGGGCCCCAGTCGCTGGCGACCCGCGCCGCGTCCAGGAACAGCCGCAGCGCGGCCGTCCGTGCGACGGCGGCTTCTTCGGGGACCGCCTCCGCGAGACGCCGCGCATGCACCCGTACCAGATCGTGCAGCCGGTAGCGCCCCGGCCGCGGCTCCTGCAGCAGACTCGTGTCGACGAGGCTCTCCAGCACCCGCTCGGTGTCCCGCGCCGACCGGCCCAGCATCGTCGCCGGCGTCAGTACGTCGAACTCGACCGTCGGCACCACTCCCAGGGCCCGGAAGGCGCGCTGCTGCTCGGGCGCGAGATGGTCGTACGACAGCCGGAAGGCCGCCTCCACGCTGCGGTCCCCGACGCTGAGCTCGCCGAGCCGGTGGTCGTCGCCCGCCATACGGCCCACCAGGTACTCCACCGTCCAGCCGCGCCGGTTCTGCAGCCGCGACCCGGCGATGCGCAGGGCCAGCGGCAACCCGTCGCACAGGTCCGCCAGTTCGCGCGTCGCCGACGGCTCCCGGTCCGCGCGTTCCGCCCCGACGATGTGCCGCAGCAGCGACACCGCATCCCCGCTCTCCAGCGGCTCCAGGGTGACGCGCCGTTCTGCGTCCAGTTCTGCCAGCCGCCGCCGGCCGGCCACCAGCACCCTGCTGTCCGCCCCGGCGGGCAGCAGCGGCCGTATCTGGTCGGCGTCCAGGGCGTCGTCCAGCACCAGCAGCAGGCGTAACGGACTGGTCGCCGCGCGCCAGGCGGCGGTGAGTTCGTCTAGGTCGCTCGGCAGCTCGCCCTTGGCCGCGCCGAGCGAGCGCAGCAGCCGTTGCAGCGCCTGCTCCGGCGTCTGGCGGCGCTGGGTGCTGTAGGCGCGCAGGTCCACGAAGAGGCAGCCGTCCGGATGGTCGCCGCTCAGGGCCCGCGCGGCCCGGACCACCAGTGCGGTCTTGCCGACCCCGGCCGGGCCGTCCACGGTCATGACGGACACGGAACCGGGTGCGGCGGGCGGCGCTGTCAGCCGGGCCAGTTCGGCTTCTCGGCCCACCAACTGACCGGCGTCTCCCGGTAGTTCATTGACGGTACGGCGGTGGCGTGGCCGGACGGGGAGAGGAACAGGCCGGCCGAGGAGGGCCTCGTCGTCCCGGCGCAGCACCGCCTGGTGCACGCGGCGCAGTTCGTCGCCGGGGCTGACACCGAGCTCCTCACGCAGGTGCTCGCACACGTCCTGATAGACCTTCAACGCCTCCGCCTGCCGTTCACCGCCGTACAGGGCCCGCATGCGCAGGGCGGCCAGCGACTCGTCGTACGGGTCGGACGGCGAAAGAACCGCGAGGTCGTCCAGGGCGTCGGCGTGGCGGCCCAGCGCGAGGAGGCACTCCAGGCGGGCCACCCGGGCCGAGCGTCGGCGCTCCAGCAGCCGGTGCCGTTCGAGCTCGGCGAAGGGGCCGGGCAGACCGGCCAGCGGTTCGCCGCGGAACAGGGCGAGTGCTTCGGTGAACCGGTCGGTCGCGGCAGGGAGTTCGCGGGCCGCCATGGTGCGCCGTGCTTCCTCGACCCGCTCGGCCAGGTCCGCGGTGTCCAGCCGGACCGCCTCGGCGACGAGGCGGTACCAGCCCTTGCCGCTGCGGATCACCGACTCCGTGTGCGGGGTGCCGTCCGGGTCGAGCGCCCTGCGCAGGGAGTTGACGTGCGTCGGCAGCACCTTGTGGCCGCCGGGCGGGGGCTCCTCGCCCCATACGTCGTCGAGGAGCCGGCCGTGGCTCAGCTCGACGCCCGGGCGCAGCGCCAGGGCGGCCAGGACCGCCTGCCGCTTGATGGGGCCCAGATCAAGGGGAGTTGTGCCCCGCCAGGCCCGGGTCGGGCCGAGTACCTCGATTCGGAGCCGTGGCGACGATTCCCGGTGTCCCCCGTGTCCCCCGTCCACTGCGCAGCCCTCGCTCTCGCCTCTGCCGCAAGTCAGTCGCAAGTCAGGGGAATTGCAACCGCTTTCGCGAGGGTTTGCAAGTGCGGGCGGCCTACGACGGGCCGGCGCCGCGCCGCGCAGCGGATCCGGTGGACCGCTGCGCGGGGATGCGGGGCGCCGCCAGCCATTGGGCGACCGCCTCCGAGATCGGCTGCCCGGTCTCCAGCTCGACGAAGCCGAACTGCCCGCCCTGGTTGCACTCCAGGAACCACCAGACGCCGTCCTCGTCCTCTGCGAAGTCGAGGGCTGCGTACGCCAGTTGGGCCAGGGACAGGTACTCGTGCACCGCCCTGCCGATGCGCTCGGGCACCGCGGCCGCCTCCCAGGCGTGCTCGGTGTCGCCGAAGCGCCCGTCGACCTGGCCCGGCTCGGCCCGCTTGCGGGCGGCGAACAGCCGGGTGCCGACGCAGGTCAGCCGGATGTCGGCGCGCTTGGGGACGTAACGCTGCAGCAGCGCCGGACCGGCCGCGACGGCGGAGAAGTCCGCGTCGGGGCCGATCAGCGTGGTGGGCAGGGCCAGCCCGGGTTCACCGGGTGGCGGCCCCGACGCGGACTTCACCACCACGTCCCGGTGCTCCTCGGCGAACTGCTGTGCCAGGCGCGGGGAGGTGGTGAAGACGGTCGGCGGAACGGCGAAGCCGCTGAGGTGGGCCACTCTCAACTGGGTCGGTTTCAGGCGGGCCTGTTCGGCGCTGCGCGGGTGGTTCATCCACCGGGTGGGCACACAGTGGAGCATGCCGTACAGCGCCTGACGGGTCTCGGCGGTCAGCCACGGCGAGGGGTGTGCCGCGTGCGCCGCCGGTTCGCCGGGCCTGCGCACCCAGACGGAACGCAGGCCTCCCGTGCTGAGCACATGCCCGTTGACCGAGAGGTGGCCGTCGAAGTCGCCGTGCGCGTACTCGGCGGACAGCACGGCCTTGCCGGGCAGGTCGGCGGGGTCCAGCCGCATCACGGGGGTGCCCGTCTCGTGCAGCCTGGCCACCACCATGTCGGCGGTCACGTCTTCCTCGCACGTGAGGATCAGCACGGTCATGCGGTGTGCCGGCCGTCAGTCGTCGAAATGCGTCGCCGAACCGGCCGTGGACGTCGTCGTTCCGGCGGCGAGCAGAAGCTGCCGGTCGGTGACGGCCGGACGGCCGTCGGGCAGCACGTTGAGCTGACGGGTCGCGTCGAAGCGGTACGGCGTCACCACGGTCGGCAGCCTGTTCGGGAAGGCGTAGTTGAGGGTGAACGGTCGCACTCGGAACCTCCAGGTCGCACATTGCCTGCGTACATCCCCATACGCATGCCATGCGTAAGGAATTCATCACTTTCCAACACATCGGGGTGAAGGTCATCACATTGACGAACGTCTCGTGTGCATCACTGGCACCACAAGCACCATCTGTTTGCATCTTCACCACACCCGTCCATCGGATCCGGCGCCGCAGATGTCACAGTGTCAGCTGCAGCGCCGGTCGCCATCTGTGGAAACGCCCGAGGGCGGCGTCCCGTCGCCGGTACGCCGCCCTCGGTTGTCGATGCCAGTCCGTCAGCTCCGGTGCGGAGAGCCGTGGACCACGAGCTCGGTCACGTCCAGGTAGCGGCAGCCCGAAGGGCTGGAGTCCGTCGCGCAGTTGGCGCCGTTGTCGGCGGCCTGGTTGCCGAGCATGGTCAGGCGGACGTACCGGACGTTCTGCCCGGTGCCGGCCTTGAGGGACACGGCGTTCTCCCGGCCGGTGTCGGCGGGCTTGAAGTGGCCCTCGGCGGCGGTGACCCAGGTGGTGCCGTCCGTCGAGGTCTCGACCCGGTAGTCGCCGAGGGACGCCGTCACGTCGTCCCCGCAGCCCGCTGTCGGGTCGATGCGCAGTTCGGCGACGTCGACGGCCGAGGGCAGCTTGACCGTGTTGTGCACCGGGTCCACCCCGGTGCCGTTGCTTCCGCCCTTGGCCTCCGAGCCCCAGACGGCGCCCGACATGTCGATCAGGCCGTTCGGTCCGCAGCCGGAGTCGCTGAAGTCGGGCCCGGTGAACTCCGTGACCGCGGCGCCGCCGGAAGCGGCGGCCCAGTCGCGGCGCAGTGCCCAGTCGGCGCTGCTCGCGGAGGTGACGGAGACCGTGCGGATCTGCGGCTCGTAGCCGTTGCCGCTCGCGTACACCTTCCGGTACGTGCCCTCGGGGACGTTCCGGATCGTGTACGTGCCGTCCGCCGCGGTCACGGCGGAGAAGTCGGCGCCGGGGAAGCCGGAGGCATGGCCGCTGATGCTGACGGTGACCCCGCCGACGGGGGCGCCGGACGCGTCGTCGGTGACCTTGCCGGCGAGGGTGGCCACCGGGGTGTCCGGGCCGGGCGGCAGCGAGAAGTCCTCGTCGGGCCTGGTGTCGTCCGCGGTGAGCGCGGCGGCGAAGTAGCCCATGCCCCGGTGCGCGAACACCTTCCAGATGCGCTTGTGGGCCCGGCCGTCGTTGACCGCGGTGTCGGCCTCGAGGATGGCGTTGCGCTGGTCGAGGAAGGTGGGGTTCGCGGGCGACAGCTCCATCGCCCGGGTCAGCAGCGACTCGGTGAGCCTGCTGCCGAGCCGGTCCCGCAGGTCCCACAGCGTCTCGCTCCAGATCTCGCCGTCGGCGTGCACCTCGGGGCCGCGGCGCGAGATCTTCCCGTAGTCGCCGTAGGTGTACCCGCCCTTGCCCGCCGCCGACGTGCCGGGGCACTTGGCGGATGCGGAGCCGACGGGGCAGTCCAACGGCTGGGAGCGGGACGGCAGTTCGTCGGTCCAGTGCGGCGGGTCGAGGGCCACCTCACCGTCCGTACGCCGGCTGTCCTTGAGCAGTCCCCGGTTGTTGAGGAAGTCCAGCGCGTACCAGTCGCTCCACGCCTCGCCCATCGCCCCGCCCTGCTGGCCGGTCAGGGCCGAGACCCCGTCGGCGTCGACGACGAGCCGGTTGGACAGACCGTGCGTGTACTCGTGGTAGACGGTGGCGGCGTCGTCGCCCCAGTTGCCCTGCAGCACCGTGTAGCCGGGCCCGGACCCGGTCAGGTACATCTGCATCGTGGGCGCCTGTCCGTCCGGCGGCGTCCCCATGTTGGCGTTGTTGAGGTGGTTCTCGTCGGGCAGCCCGTGGTCGACCGCCGCGCCGTCGTCGGTCTGCGCCTGTACGGCGTCGCCGTCCCGGCCGTCGAAGTTGCCCGCGGCCCGGGTGAAGCCGATCGGTCCGGCCTCCAGGTGGTCGTGGTAGGTGCCCAGGTAGTAGTAGACCTGCGCGGCGTTCTGCTCGCGGTTGGTCTTCCAGGAGTACGGCGTCTTCTGGTCCCAGGAACAGGGCAGCGGGACGTCGCAGCCGGGACCGGTGACGGGCTTGAACGGGAAGGAGAACGTCCCGTCGGCCGCCGGAGCGATCTCCTCGCCCGCGTCCACCTTGTTGTTGTCGTCGACGTCGCTGAAGACGTGCGCGATACGGCCGTCGAGCGTCTTGGCGCCGACGGGGAGCCAGCCCCGGGCCGTGAGGTGGCGGGTGTGCTGCTTGCCGCCCGACGGGGCGCCGGGGTACCGGTCCCAGACGAGGACCTTGCCGGTGCGCAGGGACTTGGCCGGCGAGGAGGACAGGGGCTGCCCGGAGGAGGGCGCCTCCCCGGTCGCTGCGGACAGGTCGGAGGAAAGGTTCTGCCGATACAGAACCCGGCCCGTTGCCGCGTCGACGACGTGCAGCCACATGCCGTGGCCGTCCGGCACGGTGACCGTCTGCCACGCACGCCGGGCGGTGCCTCCAGGCGCCGTATACACGACCTGCTTGGCGGTGTCTCCCTTGCCGACGCCGTCGGCCTTGGCACCGGCGATGTCACGAACGGCGGTGTGTTCGGCCTCCGTCGAGGTGATGCGGCCGGCGGCCAGCTGCGAGGGCAGCTTCGGCACCGGGGAGCCGAGCACACTGATCAGCCGCCCGTCGCGGGAGACGTTCGCCCTGACGCCGTTGCCGAACACCGGGACGCCGTCGACCGACTGGACGAACGACAGATGACGCACCCCGGCGACGTCGGTGTACTCCTTGCGCAGGGTCAGATCGCCGACCTGACCGGCGGAGAGACCGAAGACATCGGGATGGTCCCGCAGATACTGCCGGACGCTGTCCTCCGGGCCCTTGTCGCTGCGGGGTGTCAGATACCCGTCGAGCTTGGCCACCTGCCGCGCCGTGCCGGTGGCCGGGTCCAGCTCGAGCACGCCCTGAACGCCGAGCTGTTTGCGCAACTGCCGTACGCCGGGCCGCTTTTCGGCCTTGGCGAGCCGGGCGTCGCGGCGCACCAGCGTCTGCTGCGACGGTACGGGCGGCGTGGCGGACGGTGTGGGCGACGGACCGTCGGCCGCCGGGCCGCTCGGGGTTGCCTGCGCGGCGCCGGGCACAAAAGCGACGGCCAGCGTGAGGCCGGCCGCCGCGGTGAGTATGGTCGCGCGTCTCGCACGCGAGGAGGAGGCTCTCGCCATTTTCAACGCCTCGTGGGGGGTGAGGGGTCCAACGGCCGTGTTTTACGGCCGAGTTGTACGCCTCGCACCCTTTCAAGGCGACCTGCACGACAGAAGACCTCAAAGATCAAGTGTCACAGACGTCACACAGGGAGGGCTGTCCGGATCAGTTGGTGGCCAACGATGCGGTGAAGTCCGTCCATGCCTTGGGGGGCAGGCGGAGTATCGGGCCGTCGGGGGTCTTGGAGTCGCGGACGGCGACGGTGGCGGGGATGTTGCGGGCGACTTCGACGCATTCCTGGCCGGGTTGACTGTAGCTGGACTTCACGAAGGCGAACTCGGGCATGGGTTACGTTTCCTTACGCAGGCTGTCGATCAGAGTCACGGAGTCCCGGGGTGCCAGGCTGAGCCTGGATGTGCGGTCGAACAAGTCACCGTACGTGCTACTCCCGGCCTCGTTCTCCACCCACACCATGTCCGTGAGGCCATCACTCTGCACCACGTCCAGAGCGTCGTCCTCCGCGAAGGAGAGGATGCTGAACGGGCCGCTGATGCATGGATGCGCACCCGTCCGAAACGGAAGCACCTGTAGGCGCACGTTCGGCAGTTCGGCTACCTCCAGCAGGCGTTCCAGTTGTGCGCGCCTGATGTGGGGCCCACCGACCTCCTGCCGCAGCGCGGCTTCCCAGATCACAGCGTGCAGTTGAAGGGGGCGCTCACCGAGAAGGCGCCCTTGGCGCTTCTGCTTGACCTCCACGTCGCGCTCGATGTCGTCGGGGTCTTCCCAAGCGGCGCTGGCAACACACAGCGCACGTGTGTACTCGGGGATCTGAAACAGCCCGGGAATCAGCGAGGACTGCCAGCTGCGGATGCGTGTGGCAGCGTCCTCCATCGCGAGGTACTCGGCCATGGCACCCGAGTCGACCGTGCCGCGCCACCACCCTTTCGCCTTGCGGCGTTCGCGGTCCAGCCGGGCCAAGTCCAGCAGGCGGGTGAGCGCCTTGGGGTCGTCCAGGCCGTAGAACTCGCACAGCACCCGGATATCCGGGTCCCGCATCGGCACCCAGCCCCGCTCCATCTTCACGACTTTGGTGCCGGTCGCATTGATGGACTCGGCGGCCTGCTGCTGGGTCTTTCCGGCGGTGTCACGCAGGCGCAGCAGCTCTCCACCGAGCCTACGCGCCAGGACAGTTGAGACCTGTCCCTGCCGGAGCTGAGTTGGTCGAGTCATGGTCACAGTGTGTCCCAAGCCAGTTACCCGGTCGAGCAGGTTCTCGCCCTGAGGAAGAACTTCCTCAGTTCGATTGCACTTAGGTGGGCCGCTTCACTACCGTCGGCACATGGTCACTCACTCACCGGAACCACAACTCGGAGGTGCCGCGCCCGTGCCCCACACCAACCCCACCCCCGAACCCCTCCGCCACGAAGACCAGCTCGACTACACCCCCGTCCCCCGCAGCGTCGCCCTCGCCCGCCACCGCACCGCACGGCTCGTCACCGACTGGGGTCATACTCACCTCGCCGGAGACGTCGCCCTCGTCGCCAGCGAGCTGATGACCAACGCCCTGCTGCACGGCAGCCTGCGCGACCGGCTCATCCGGCTGCGGATCACCACTACGACCGCAACGCTCCGCGTCGAGGTCAGCGACCCTCGCGGTGAACGGCTGCCGTGTCGGCGTGAGGCGGCCGACGAGGATCAGTTCGGGCGAGGACTGTTGCTGGTCGGAGCGCTGGCGGACGGCTGGGGTGTCGCACCACGGGCGGGTGTGGGCAAGACGGTCTGGGCGGAATGGGGCCTCGGCCTCACCCTCTGCGCCGGCGATCCGCTCCCGCGTACGCGGCAGTGACAGGAATGGCCCTAGCGTGGGCCCGTGCCGGAAGGGCGCTCGACGAGTGGAAGGGGCGGCCCATGACCACGCCGCACGCGGACGGAAACGGCCCGCTCATCCCCATGCCTGAGCTGACACTGCCGGCGCTGCGACAGGCCGTGGCGACGGTGGCTCTCTCCCGCCTGCCCGAGTTCTTCGACGACCTGCAGAAGGCGTTCGTCCGCGCCGGGGACGAGGACAGCGTCGTACCGATCCGCATGTTCTACCGGCAGTGGGGTGTAGTGGTGGAGATCGAGCGTCACCCCGATACGGCCCATCGCCTGCACGCTGCCGAGCAGGCCATCAGCAGCTCCGACCCTGACGTGCGCGAGCGCGCCATCCGCGAGGCCGGAGAGATCGTACGAGCCGCACACCGCGAGGTCGCCGGTGGCTGACTGGCGCTGGGAGCTGTTCCAGGACGACCTGCTGGACGGGCTCCCGGATGCAGCACGTGCCGAGACCGAACGAGATCGCCGTACGAGAGTCGATGGTCTTTCTGGAGGGAGCCGCCTACACCGGACCGGGGCCTGGCGTGCGGACCGAGAGCCGTGGGCTCCTCATGCTCACCTACCTGACCGATGTCCGTGGTGAGCGGATCGTGGTCGTGCAGGTGAGCTGGTTCGGCTGAGGCGCGGCCGGATCCAGGCCGTATCGATCGGGTCCGCTGCCTGCGGTATTTCCGTGAACAGGGGTTTGTTGCTGCCTTGGGGCCGTCGGAGGCCATTCATGACGTGCAGGGAAGGTCCGGCTTGGTCGCTGAACTGAGCTCCGAGGGTTGGGCCGATCATGGCCACCGTCAACCATCAGCTGGGACCGAACTGTCAAGCATCTCCCGGGATCGGACAGCCCCACACGCCCGATGTCTAGGTTCAGTTCATCCTTGACGGATGTACGTCGCTTGATGCTTTCCGGTTCCTAGCCTGTTGTGTAGTTCTTCGTGCCGTAGGCCTTGAAGCGGGTCACCTCCTTGCTGGTGGTGCGGGGCACTGTCCGCAGGCGGTGTCCGTCGTGGTCGAAGACGTGCAGGGTGGTGTCGGTGACCTCGACGGTGACCACCGTGCGAGCGTGCGCCATGCCGACCTGGACCTGCTGGCCGCAGACCTGGATGCTGCCGCGGGCGGACACCTTCCGCCCGACCCGCACCGCATCCTGCGGTGTCTTCGGCGCCAGCGGACTGAGCTGGGAAAGCGTGTGGTAAAGGTTGTCTTGTAGCCGACTGCCGTGCAGCTTCAGAGGGAACTCAAGACGTCGTTGGCACGGGCTACAAAATGCGCCATGGTGCGCTCCAACTTCTCAGCTTCCTGAGTCTGCACCGACCAGAGTTCGTCTTCGGTAAGGGGCGTGCCCGCAGCCAGTGTTTCCGCCTGTTTGTGCCAAAGCTGTTCGAACGCGTCAGTCATGTCTGCTGCAAGCCGCTGCAGCGTGATGTCTGCAATCAGCGTCAGGTGTGTCCTGTGGGTGAAAAGGGCTCTCACAGCTCCGTCCAGCTCCCGCTCGGCCTCTGCTCGTACCTCCTCCGCCTGAGTTACGGCGGCTCTACCGATGGCGGCCAGCTCCAG
Organism: Streptomyces sp. NPDC001401; assembly: GCF_042895385.1. Taxonomy (NCBI): domain Bacteria; kingdom Bacillati; phylum Actinomycetota; class Actinomycetes; order Kitasatosporales; family Streptomycetaceae; genus Streptomyces; species Streptomyces sp. NPDC001401. The sequence continues at coordinate 361,964 of NZ_JBIAWI010000005.1, read as the reverse complement.
CCGAGCCTTGCTGATCGCCTCAAGACACTGGGCCAATACGTTCCTCAGCAACTGCTCGCGTCGTGCGGAACGTTGTTCCCTCGCCTGATGTGCCAGCTGGATCCGCATCACCAGCCAAGCCACACCCCCAGTGATCACGCTCGCCATCAATGCCGATCCAGCAGAGATCACCGCAATCGCTACGTCACCTGACATGTCCCCCCTTTCATTCCGTGCCCTTACCGTGCCCGATCGAGCAGGGAGCCCGGGGAATAGCGGGTGCCAACGGATTCCAGGCGCAGAAACGGCCCCCGACCAACTACCCAGGTGGGGGGCCGTTCTCACTGCTCGTCGTGCGGTGGGTGTGGGATTTGAACCCACGGTGACATCGCTGCCACGACGGTTTTCAAGACCCTACGCCGAGTCAGCCGCCAGTTACGACAGGGACGATCACTGCTGCGATCGCAGAGAGCAGGCCCGCTACGGCCAAGAAGGCGTTGAACTTCTCTTTCGCGGTCGGGAACACGGCGCGGCTCATGTCCCCGACCTTGCTCCGCAACACGATCATCTTGATCTTCTGCCATCGATGTTGCCGATTCCGGCATCCCATCAGCACGCCGTAGGCGTTGTTTCGACAGTAGGTCCGCCCGTCTCGGTTCACCGCACCGCACCAGACCGGCACTTGGAAGGAGGCGTAGGCGAACACCGCAACGGACAGGGCGGCGATGATCGGGAGGGCCCATCGCTGGCTCCACGCGAGGATGAGTGCCCCAACGGCAATGTATCCCCAGTACAAACGCATGGCTTTCCCCATAGACGCGCAGCGTAATGGCATATGCGCAGGTCAGGCAGCGGCAGGAACCAGCCAGAATCCCCGCGATGGCGTGCAGCTTCCTCTTGACTTCAGCCGCCTCTGTGTGACTACCCAGGGGTCTCAATTTCCCGTAGGTCACCGTGTTCGTTGAGCCGCCACCGGACGCCGACGTTGTCTGTGAAGAGAAGGGCCGGACGTTTGTGATCGATCTCGGCAAGCAGCCGGCCGGACGTGAAGAGGTAGATACGTCCAGCCCCGACCATTGGGACGGGCACGTTCAGCTGTGGCCCGTCTGAGACGACGGTCAAGCCCCTGCGAAGCAAATCAGCCTCAACGGCTGCCGAGGCCTCCTGTGCTTCCTGTTCCCCGAACCGGACTGTGACCTCATGAATGGGTTCAATGCTCAGGTTGCGCACCTCGACTCTGAAGGTATCGGGGATGGGCTCACCATTGGAGTTTCCCGGGTCTCCGCTCTGTGCCCATAGCTTGACTGTCATCTCCACTTTGCGAGCTTGAGCAATCTTGCGGTCGTGAGCAGCAGCCCGTAGCTCGGCACGCTCTAGTGCCAGCGTGGCCGCCTGCTCAGCAATGAACTGACGCTGCTCGTCGATCTGGTCGCGCTGGCTCTTCAACGTCCAGATCGTGGCCCCAGCCGCAATAGCGGCGAAGGAAGAACCCACCCACGTAGCAAGATCGCCAGCATCCACGAAGTCTCCTCAGCCGCAGTTCCACTGGATCGTCCCGTCACACTGAGCCTCAAGTGTGACGACAGCTGTACAGCAGCGAAGTACCGCAACCCCAGCAACCTTCAACGTCCTTAGCGTCCCTCCGGGGCTGTCGCGCGACCGGTATGACCACCACCGACCGACCCTCATAGAGCTACGGATCAGAAGTTCCCCGTGCCACACTCGTGCCAGATCCAACGGGGAGCCACGGGGAACGGCAGTCGCCGGCAGGTGCCTAACCCACGGTCCGCCCAAGTGGACAGTTCGCAGGCCAGAGCGCCACTGGCCTCACCTCGCTCCTAAGGCGGTGCTCTCCGTTCATGGCGCGGCTGTGAAGCCGTTGGACTGGTCAAGATGGAACGAGGAGCCCAAAGCCGTGGGAGCCCAACCCTCACGCTAGGCAAGGCGAATGGCCGCAGCAACACCGGACGGCAGTACAGGCTCAGACTCGCGCCCGATCCAGTTGCTCGGATGCGGCTGGTCGGTGGTGACCACGAGCGTCGTCTCCGGGGTGTCCGCACGTTCTACCGCGAACGTGCACGGCGACTGGGCCAAGTCCTGGATGTACGTCGGCCCGCCTCGCAGCCGCCAGCGGTAGGCCGTGCCGTCGACAACGATCTGTCGTGATCCCTTGCGGACCAGTGCCATCCCCTCCCTTCAACAGCGAAGATGCTAGCGAGCCCGGCCCGCCGTCCGTTAGCCCTCCGCTCCGTTCGCCGACGATCGGTGGCGTTCGCGCAGCGAAGAGATGCTGCTTCTCAGCCAGGACTCCGCCTTGTCCGCGACCCGTTCCATCAGTTCTCGGATGGAATCGTCTGGCCTCACCTCATACCACTGCTGGCAGATGAGAAGGGCCACGTCGCGATCGTGAACTTCCAGCACCCCGGCGACGCCAGGAATGCACTTCGGCTCAGGTGGAGGGGCCGACTCGCCAAGGGCCACCTTGTTCCACCATGCCGCTGTCAAGGTTCCCTCCTTACCTCCTATCTTCCGTGTCATGGCCTCCATCTGGGCATAGCTCATCCCCTCACTGGTACGCCGCTGCACTTCCCGACTGAACACGTTGTCGCTCATGGCCGTCATCGTTCAGGAAGATCAGCACCCTGTCAGCTGGGTTGAAGGGATCTGCGATCACGGTTCATCGGCCCCGCTACAGGAAGGAGACTGCGCGCCTTATGCCGCTCTCGACGAGCTGAAAGGCCGCCTCGACTGGAACCTCGACGACGAGCTGCGCATCGCGGTGGGGGCACTGGACGACGCTTCGGACCTCGCGGCCGCCTACGGCCGCGACTGGCCCGAAGACACCGCGCCCCGCCTGGTGAAGACGCTCACCCTGAAGTCCGCAGCGAGGTACCTGCGCAACCCGAACGGCTACACACAGAGCCGGGCCGGGGACGAGACGCTCGCCTGGTCGGAGATCGGCCGGGACGCTGGCACCGTGTACTTCACGCGCGAGGAGATCCGGCTCCTTAGCCGTACTGGCGCCGAGGAAACGCGCAAGAAGCTGAGTACCAATCCCGACGGGACCGGTACCGCACAGCGCTACACCGGTTCGTCGAGCACGGCGGCCGTGTCGTAGGGAAGCATCTAGAACGCCCGTAAGCGACCGCCGCACCACAAGCGCACCAGAACGAGCGGGGAGTAGCGGGGAACCACGGTGAAAGCCACCGGGCCGGGCGAGGCCGCAGCGAAGCCGTTCGCCCAGGTCAGTGCCAAAACCAGCAGCGAATGCCCGCAGCTTCCCAAGCTGAGGGCACTCGTCGCGTTGTATCACCCTTGTCCCTGGCCGAGAGCGTCTTGAGGCTCGACGCGAGGGTTTGAAGCTCACGCAGACCGCCAAGATGGGAGGCATGGGTAGCTGGGGGGATCTAGCGGGACAAACAGCCAGTGCGCTCATAGGGACATTGGCCGGCGGAGGCATCGCGGTGTACGTGGCGCGGTGGCAAACCGCGAGGACTGTCGAATCACAAATCCAGCTCGCGGCATCCCAAGAAGCTGCCAACAGCGCGTTAGCACGTCGGCAATGGGTGCAGCAGCGCTCCGCAGAGGCTGCACAGCGGCTCTTGGAACACCTCGCAGAGCTTTACGCGTGGCTGCCATCGCTGCCGGACCTTGCACAAGACCAGCCGCGGTTGAGCCCGCAGGCTCGGGAGCGGTGTGCAGTGGCCCTCGATTCGGTCCGACGGGGCATGCAAACCGACCTTCTCTCCGTAGGAGACGACCGTGTCCGCGCCCGCTACAGGGCACTTGTGCGGTTGTGCTTCGACGTCGGGTACCGAGGCATCGGCCAGAGCCATCGCGAGCGCCAGATTCGCGACGTACGCGGGTACCTGCGCTATGTCCAGTTCACGCTTGAGGCCGTGATCGACGGTAGTCCCTTGCCGGATGACTACGCGGCGCCAGTGCTTGATGAGCGCAGTGACACCACTCCCTGGCTGCCGCCGGTGCTGCCCTGGCACTGGCAGGACCCAGCAGACGGCAGTTGAAGGATGGCCAGGGTAAAGGGCTTCGAAGACCTCACGATCAGCGTCCTGGACTGCAATGGCCAACCAGCCAATGGTTCGTGACGAAGAGGGCGCTCCGTTAGGGTGCGCCACATGACCGACGCCCCGGCCTGTCCCGAGTGCAGCCAGCCCATGAAGTCCGGCGGCTTCGTCCTCTCTCAGCGGGAGGGTGATGGCCGGCGGACCTGCCGGACGCTATGGAGGTGTACCGGTCGGCATGTCTGGTGGCGCTGGGCCGACCGGCCGGACGAGCCTTTGGAGCTCTGCCCGATCCCGAAGCTGTTCCGCTGACATCCAACGCTGACATCAACGACCCCGGACGGTGGCAACACACGGCAGCCAGTCGTGGCACCGGTGCACGAGGCGGGCCCCGACCGTGCCGAGGGCGGATCGAACTCCTAAAGCGGTTGTCGACCGTGGAGTTGGGCATCAACGATCCGCCGCAAGTCGGCGAACCGCTCGTCCTGCCGAGCCCCACCTGCCAGATTGCTCAGGGCGTACGCCGTGTACGTGAACCGTCCATGGTGTGGAACTACGCACCCCAATCGCCGAGACGCACCGCGCTGACACGCGACCATGGCCACGCGCCGGCTACACGGCAGAGTGATGGCCGGGGACAGCGTTGAGACCGAGGCTGCCGGTGCAGCAGTGTTGCTGCCATGGACTGTGACCGGACCTCCGAGACCTCCGCCGCCTCCTCCTTTCGTCCGACCCGCCGTCAACTCCTCGCCGCCGCAGGCGCCGTGCCGCTCGTGAGCGTGGCCCCGGCGGCGGTCGCACGACCCCGCACAGGCACCCCCTCCCTGACCTTCACCCAGGCCACCAACGGCTCGGCCACCCTCGCCCCGGCCGGCGACCGCCTGATCGCCGAGGTGCAGGGCACCCTGTGGTCCCTGCCCCGTACCGGCGGCAAGGCCCACCCCCTGACCCCGGCCGACCTCGAACCCAACCGGCCCACGTACTCTCCGGACGGCACCCTCGTCGCCTTCTGCGCCTACCGGGGCGGCGGCTTCCACCTCTGGACCGTGCGCCCCGACGGCTCCGAGCTCCGGCAGCGCACCGACGGCCCCTGGGACGACCGAGGCCCGGCCTGGTCGCCCGACGGCACCCGGCTCGCCTTCGCCTCCGAGCGCGGCGGCGACCCCGAAGGCGCCGCGAGCGGAAGCCCGTACCGCATCCACGTCCTGGACCTGCGCACCGGCCGCATCACCCGCGTCACCGGCCTGACCGGCCAGGAGGGCCCCCTGCAGGACGGCCCGTGGGAGGACTTCGACCCCACCTGGTCACCGGACGGCACCCGCATCCTCTTCGTCCGCGCGAAGACGGTCACCACCGCCCTGGGCCTGACCGTGGAGGCCCGTACGATCGCCGCCGTCCCCGCCGACGGCGCCGGACCGGTCGCCGTACGCCACACCGAGACCGAGGCCGCGCAGGTCATGACCCCGGCCCTGGCCCCCGACGGCCGCCTGGCCCACCTGCGCACCACGGCCGCCCCGAACGGCTCCTGCACGCTGGTCGTGGACGGGCACCCCGTCCCGGTGGCGGGGGACATCGCTCCGGTGCCCCCGCGCTGGACACCGACAGGAGAGCTGCTGCTGACGCTCGACGGCGCCTTCACCCTCGTACGGCCGGAGAGCCCGGAGCAGCCGCAGACGGTCCCCTTCGACGGCGTGCTCCCAGTGCAGCGGCCGCGGTACGAGACCAAGGAGTACGACCTGGGGGAGGCGGGCCGGGCACGTCCGGTGCGCGGCATCCACCTGCCCGCGCTCTCGCCCGACGGCAGGCAGATCGCCTTCGCGGCCCTCAACTCGCTCTGGCTGGCGGGCAGTTCGGACGGACTCCCGCCCCGGCGACTGCGTACCGCATCCCGCACCCGCTATCTGCTCGCGCCCGCCTGGGCACCCGACGGCCGGTCGCTCGTCTACGCCGACGACCGCGACGGCCTCCTCGGTGTGTACCGTCACGACCTCGCCACCGGCGAGGAGACCGCGCTCGCGACCGGCGGCCGGGTCCACCCCGCGCTCTCTCCGGACGGGCAGCGGCTCGCCTGCATCGACCTGACCGGACGGCTCCTCGTCCGCGACCTGGCCTCCGGCGCGGAACGCGTCCTCGCCACCCCCCTCGGCGGCGGCGGTCTGCCCGGCCGCCCCAGCTGGTCGCCCGACGGCCGCCACCTCGCCCTCTGCGACCGCAACCGCCTCAACTCCCGCTTCCGGGAGGGCTACAACCTCATCCGGATCGTCGACACCACGACGGGCACCGACCGGCTGCACACGGTGGCGCCCCACACGTCGATCGCCGACCGGTACGACTCCGGGCCCGTCTGGTCGCCCGACGGCCGCTGGATGGCGGTGATCGTCGAGTCGGCGCTCTGCCTGCTGCCAGTCGCCCCCGACGGCACCCCGACCGGCGACCTGCGCACCCTCAGCACCGAACCGGCCGACCACCCGTCCTGGTCCGGCGACTCGACGAGGTTGCTGTACCTGTCCGGCGGCCGGCTGCGGCTCGTCGACATCGACGGCGGCCCGGCCCGCACCGTCCGCGTCCCCCTGGACGCCCCCAGGCCCACACCCGCCGACGTGGTGGTGCACGCCGGACGCCTCTGGGACGGCACGGGCGAGACGACCCGCGAGGACGCCGACATCGTGGTGCGCGGCGGACGCGTTGCGACGGTGGAGCCGCACCGGTCGGGCCGACGGGCCGCCCTCCGCCGTATCGACGCCTCCGCGCGCACCGTGATCCCCGGCCTGTGGGACACCCACACCCACCCCTGGCAGAGCACCTACGGCGGCCGCCAGACCGCCGGCCAGCTCAGCTACGGCATCACCACGGCCGTCTCCCTCGGCGGCTTCGCGTACGAGCAGGCCCGCATCCGCGAGGCGGTGGCCATCGGACAGCTGGCCGGACCCCGGCTGCTGACCACCGGCGAACTCCTCGACGGGGCCCGCGTCGCGTACAGCATGGGCCGCGCCCACCGGACCCTGGAGGGCCTGCGCCGCTCACTGGAACGGGGCGCGGCGCTGGACTGGGACTTCGTCAAGACCTATGTCCGGGCGCCCGGCTGGGTCATGGCGGAGGCGGCCCGCTTCGCCCACGAACGCCTCGGCGTACGCACCGGAGGCCACCTGCTCTCGCCGGGCGTGCAACTCGGCCAGGACCTGACGACCCATCTGCAGGCCACACAGCGCGCCGAGTTCGGGCACGCCGTCACGGCAAAGGGCCGCGCCTACCAGGACGTCACGGAGATCTACACCGCACCCCAGGTGCACTTCTCCATGATCGCCACCCCCTTCACCTCCGCACCCCTCCTCGGCGCGGACCCCGCCCTCGCCGACGACCCGCGGGTCACGGTGGTGATGCCCCCGTGGGACACGGCCGCCGTCCGGCAGTCGGCGGGCGTCCCGCCCACCCCGGCCCAACTCGCCACCCTCCGCACGGAGACCGACATCTACCGCGGCATCCTGGCCGCCGGCGGCCTGGTCGCCCTCGGCACGGACCAGCCGCTCGTCCCGGTGGGCCTCTCCCTCCACCTCGGCCTGCGCGCCCTGCACCGGGGCGGCCTCTCCCCGGCCCAGGCCCTGCGCACCGCCACCGTCCTGCCCGCCCGCCTCTTCGGCGTGGACGGTGACCTCGGCACGGTCGAGAAGGGCAGGCTCGCCGACCTGACGGTCATCGACGGCGACCCGTTCACGGACTTCGCCACGCTCGTCCGTACGGTCTCGGTCCTCAGAGGCGGAGTGCCATACACGACCGAGGAGTTGATCGCCGCCTTCGAGCCGCCGGCCGGGGCCGCGACGGCAGCCGAGGAGGACTGGCTGGGGATGGGGCGGCTGATGCGGAGGGACGGGTGCTGCGACGGGCACGGCGTCTGAGCGGCTTCGGCGAAGTCCGCTGCGCTTCGCAGCGCCCCAAAGGGGCGCGGGGCTGCATCGACATGCGGCTCCGCCGCGATGGGGGTCCCCCCGCTCGAGCGAAGCCGAGAGTGGGGGAGCGACCAGCCACGATGATGCCGCAGACGAAGGACGGCACATCGCCGCACATCCCGCGGAGCGCTTGGCGTCCCTGGGCTGCGGGAGTTCGCCTCACTCGGTCCGCAGTGCGCCTGCCGTGTCCTTCCGTGCGGCCCAGCCCGCCGGGAGCAACGCGCCTGCCACCGCGATGACCAGCCCGCCGAGCGCGAGCAGGGCCAGCTGCGGTGCGTGGTAGACCGCGATGTCCGCCGTCGGCAGGGTCATGCCGACGGCCCGGCCCATGAGCGGTGTGACGTACCGGTGCAGGGCGACCCCCGCCGGGACCGCTGTCGCGCCTGCCACAAGACCGATTGCGGCGACCGAGGTGATGACCATGGTCACGGTCTGGCGGGGTGCCATGCCCAGGGCCTTGAGGACGCCGAGGTCGTGGACGCGGTCGCGGGTGTCGAGGACGACCGTGTTGAGTACGCCCAGGCCCGCGACCGCGACCAGCATCAGGGTGAGCATTCCGACCAGGGCGTCCATGGTCACGATCACATCGGATGTCTCGCCGGTGTTGGCCTGCGCCATGGCACCGATCGGGTCCAGAGCCGCGTTCAGCGAGGTGAGGTAGTGCGTCAGATCCGTGCCCGGTTTCGTCTGCACGGCGTACCGGCCCGGTGCCGCGTCGAGTCCCAGCGCCGCGAGGGTCGAGGTCCGGGTGAGGAGTTCCATGCCCTGGCCCACGGTGAAGAACGCCTCGCCGACGATCCGTACCGAGGTCCTCCGCCCCCGCTCCGTCAGGGTCACCGTGTCTCCGACCCGGATTCCGGCGGCCTTCAGGAACCGGGTGGTGACCACCGCCTGGCCCGGGCCGTCGAGCCAGCGGCCCGAGACCATCTGCGGGGCGGCCCACGCCGCGTCGCCCTGGTAGGCCACCACGGTGGTGGCGCCGGTGATCCCGGACGCGGCGACCTGCGCCTGGGCCGTGCCGTAGAAGCGGCGGGTCCCGTGCTGTGCGCGGAGTGCGGCGGCGACCGCCGCCGGGTCGGCCTGCGGGGTGCCGGGGCCCCCGTTGGCGGGGACCGCCTGGGCTCCGGGCGGCGCCTGCCCGCCACCGGCCTCCACCACGACCGAACCGCCCGAATCGAGCATGCGGCCCGACTGCACGGCCCCGAGCGTCAGGGCGAGCCCGACCCCGAAGGTGACGGTGGCGGCGCCGAAGGCGACCGCGGCGGCCGTCGTCGCGGAACGCCCCGGGCGGGCAAAGGGGTTCGCCAGCCCGAGGCCGACCGCGCGCGGCAACGGCAGTCGTCCCGTCAGCCGACGGGCCAGGCGCCCCCGGCCCGCACCCGGCGTCCGCCCCACGGTGATCGCCTCCACGGTGCGCAGCCTGCCGGCACGCAGCGCGGGCACCAGAGCGGCAGCGGCGACCAGGGCGAGAGCCGCGAGAGGCACAACGGCGTCGATCCACACGGGAATTGACGCCGAAGGGCCGTCGAAGGCCCTGCCGACCTCACCGAGCACAGGAATGGCCAGCAGGTTGCCCAGCACCAGCCCGAGTACGCAGCCGACCGCCGCCGGGATCAGGGCCTGTCCGACGTAGGCCCGTACGACCTGCGCCGGGGTGAAGCCGAGGGACTTGAGGATGCCGATGCGCCGGGTCGCCGCGCCGACCGCGCCGCTGACCACGATGCCGATGACCAGGACGGACAGCAGCAGTCCGAGGACACCGAAAGCGGCCAGGAAGGGCACGAACGCCATGGTGTTGGCGGTCTGTTGCTGCCTGACGGTCAGATAGGAGGCGGCCCCGGTCAGCGCGCCCTTCGGCACCGCCGCGGCGATCGCGGCACGGTCGGCGGACACCTGCCCGTCCGTACCCGCGTGGCGGAAGCGATAGAGCATCTCGTACGTGAGCGGGTCGCCCTTCGTGGTCAGCGCCCCGGCCTGCGCGGGAGTCACCCAGGCGTCCGCGGTGCCGGTCACCGAGCGGGCGAGGCCGACCACGGTCAGCGTGGGGCTGCCCGGCGCGGTGCGGAACGTCAGCCGTGCGCCCGGCTGTACGGGCAGTCCGCCGTAGGCCACCACGATCTGGCCGGGCCGGGTGGCCCAGGTGCCCGTGACAAGGCCGACCCCGTCGACGCGGCCCGCGGCATCCGCCCGGCCGACGACGGTGAGCGGCGGCAGATCGACACCGGCCGGCAGCACGTCCGAGCGCGACGCCGTGCGCGGCCGTAGAGAAAGGCTCCGGAAGGGGCCTGCCGCGGCGGTCACACCCGATGCGCGGGCGGTTGCCGCGAGCTGCGGGGCCGTCACCTTCGTCCCGTCGAACTGCGCGGTCAGATGGGCGCCGTACTGCTCGGCGAAGGCGTGGTCGAAGGGCGCCCGGGCCGCGACGAGCAGTCCTGCGGCGAGCACCGAGGCCGTGACGGCCATGAGCGTGGTCAGAATCATCACCGCGGTCTGCACGCGCCGCCGTCCGAGCCCCGCGCGCACCACCCCGCCGAGGGCGCTCATCGGGCCACCGTCACAGCATGCTCGGTGTCCCGTACGATCCGGCCGTCGACCAGCTCCACGGTCCGGGTCGCGCACGACTCGGCCAGGCCCAGATCGTGGGTGACCAGGATGATCGTCTGCCCTTCCGCGTTGAGTTCGGCCAGCAGTTCCCGGACGTCCTCGCCGGAGGCGGTGTCCAGCGCGCCGGTGGGCTCGTCGGCCAGCAGCAGCGCCGGACGGTTCATCAGGGCCCGGGCGACCGCGACCCGCTGACGCTCCCCGCCGGACAGCCTGCCGGGGTAGGCGCCGGCGTACCGGTCGATATGCAGGTACTCCAGCAGCCCGGCGGCACGCCTGCGGGCCTCGGCCCGGGGCAGGCCCGCCAACTGGGCGGGCAGCAGCACATTGTCGGTGACCGTCAGGTCGTCCAGGAGGTTGAAGAACTGGAAGACCATGCCGACCTTCGCCCGCCGGTACCGCGCCGACCCGGCCTCGCTCAGCCTGTCCACCCGCACTCCGTCGACCGTGACGCCGCCTGCGCTCGGCCGGTCGAGTCCGGCGATCAGATTGAGCAGCGTGGACTTGCCACTGCCGGACGGCCCCAGCACGGCGAGTGCCTCTCCGGCACGCACGCTCAGTGTCACGTCGGCGAGAGCCGGCGGCCCCTCCCCGTACGTCCGGGTCACCTCGTGGATGTCGATGACGGGCGCGGTCGCTGCCACGGTGCCTCCATGGGCCGGTGGTTGACGGTTCGGCCCGAAGGTAGGGGCCCGGCCGTGCCGGGGGCGTCGCCTGCGATGGCGAGACGGTCTGCCGTCCCTGGAGGACCCCGCCCGTCGCGTCATCCCTGCGATGTACGCGGGGGATGTAGCCCCCGTCCGCAGCAGGAGGGATGTGGCCGGGTCCGGGGCTTGCCACACTGATCGCATGGGTGGGGCTGTTCGGGCGGAGATCGTGGAGCGGTGGCGGACGGCTGTCGCGGCGCTGCGGCACCGGAGCCCGCTGCCCCGTCCGACCCGGTGGATGTGGGCCGCCGACGCGATCCTCGCCTTCGTCCTTGCCGGCTGCACGCTGGGCGCCGCCCTCAGACTGGGCAACGGCGCGGTTCCGGTTCCGCCGGTCGTGGTGCCCACGACGCCGCCCGTGCCGACGCCGGACACCCCGCCCGTCGCTCCGCTCCCGCCCCCGGGTGTGGTGCAGCACCTCGAGTCCGTCCAGGCCTGGCAGTTGGTGCTGGGCGTGCTGACCGCGTTGCCGCTGGTGGTGCGCCGCCGGTATCCGCTGGCCGCCTTCTGGGCCGTGATCGCTGCGAGCCTGCTGTTCAACCACCACCTGGGCGGCGGTGGCACGACCGTGTACACCTTCCTCTCCTGCGCGGTCGCCGCCTACAGCGCCGCCGTGTACAGCCCCTACCGCGCCCGCGCGCTCACGAGTCTGGTGGCCGGCGCCGGCCTGCTCGCCGTGTTCCACGACGAGAACTTCCCGTCCTTCGCCCCCGGCCTGGTGCCGTTCCTCGCACTGCTCGGCGTGGGGCTCGGAGCCAACGCGATCCACACCTGGAAGCAGCGCCTGCGCGTCCTGCAGGAAGAGCACGAGGCCGCCACGCGGCTGGCGGTCGACCGCGAACGCTCCCGGATCGCACGTGAGTTGCACGACGTCGTCACCCACAATGTGAGCGTGATGGTGATCCAGGCAGGGGCGGCACGCAAGGTGATGGACACCGCGCCCGACCGGGCCCGCGAGGCACTGCTGGCCGTGGAGGCCGGCGGGCGCACCGCCATGGCCGAACTGCGCCACGTCATGGGCCTGCTCACCATGGCCGACGACGGCCCCGACCCGGCCGCCGAGGCCGACCTGGCGCCGCAACCGGGCCTCGGCCAGGTGCCCGCCCTCATCGACCGGCTGCGCGAAACCGGCGTCCCCGTCGAACTGACCGTCACCGGAACCCCGGTGCCCCTTCCCGCCGGCGCCGACCTGGCCGCGTACCGCGTGGTGCAGGAGGCGCTGACCAACACCGTCAAACACGCCGCCGGCGCCCGGGTGCGCATCGCCGTCGACCACGTCCGCGGCGCCGTGCACATCGACGTGTCCGACACCGGCGGCACCTCCGAGGCACCGGCCGGTCCCGGCGGCGGCCGCGGACTGATCGGCCTGCGCGAACGCCTCGCCGTCTACGGAGGCACCCTCGAGGCGGGCGAACACCCCACCGGCGGCTTCCGGGTCCACGCCGTCATACCGGTCGAGGAGCTTCTGTGACCGAGCCGCCGCGCGTGGTGATCGCCGACGATCAGGCCCTGGTCCGCACCGGCTTCGGCCTGATCCTGGCGGCGGACGGCATCGACGTCGTCGCCGAGGCCCGCGACGGGGACGAGGCGATCGACGCGGTCCACCGCACCCGCCCCGACCTGGTCCTCATGGACATCCGGATGCCCGGCACCGACGGCCTGGAAGCGACGCGCCGCATCCTCTCGGGACTCGTGCCCGATCCGCCGCGTGTCCTCATCCTGACCACCTTCGACCTCGACCGCTACGTCTACGCCGCGCTCACCGCGGGCGCGAGCGGCTTCCTCCTCAAGGACGTCACCCCCGAACACCTGGTCGCCGCCGTCCGGCTGGCCCGCTCCGGTGACGCGCTGCTCGCTCCGGCCATCACCCGACGTCTCGTCGAACGCTTCGTCTCCCGCGACACCCAGACCGCCGCCCTGCACCGGGACCTGTCCGTCCTCACCCCACGCGAACTGGAAGTACTCCGTGCCCTCGGCAGCGGCCTGAGCAACGCCGAACTCGCCGCACGCTTCCACCTGAGCGAAACCACCGTGAAGACCCACGTGTCCCGGATCCTGGCCAAACTCCGCCTGCGCGACCGCGCCCAGGCCGTCGTCGTGGCCTACGAGACGGGACTGATCACTCCGGGAGCGGGCGCCCCGGTGACGGAGCCGTAGACAGGGAGACCAACTCCCGTCGGGGTCACGCCTCCTGCAGCGCAGGCGCAGGGCGCTCGGCCGAGCCGCGAACGATCAGCCGGGTCGGGACGGTGATGGTGCGGGCCCGGGAGCGGTCGCCGTCGAGGCGGGCCAGGGCGGTGGTCGCCGCTGCCCGGCCGATTTCCTCGGGGTCCTGGGCGACCACGGTCAGGGCCGGTTCGAGGGCCTCGGCGAGCGGGACGTCATCGAAGGCGATGAAGGCGATGTCCTTCCGCCTGCTGCGGGCGAGTTCGGCGACTATGCCCAGCGCGACCATGTTGTTGCCGGCGAACAAGGCTGTGGGGGGATCGGCCAGGCCGAGCAGTCCGGAGGTCGCGGTCGCGGCTCGCTGCTGGTCGTGGGCGTTGGTCACCAGTGAGCGGTCGTAGGGGAGGCCGGCCTCCTGCAGGGCCGTGCGGTAACCGGCCAGGCGTTCGCGGCGGGTGTACAGCTTCACGGGCAGGTCGCCGATGAAGCCGATGCGCCGGTGGCCGTGGGCGATCAGGTGGGCGACGCCGTCATGGGCGCCCGCACGGTTGGAGCTGACGATGCTGTCCGTGGACAGGCCGACTCCCGGACGGTCGAGGAAGACCACGGGCAGCCCCGCCGCGCGGTGGCTCTTGAGGTGGGAGTGGTCGGCGCCGACGGACGGCACGATCAGCAGGATGCTGACGCGCCGGGCCAGGAACTTGTCCGTCAGGGCGCGTTCGCGGTCGGGGTCGTCCGCGGAGGAGCCCATGAGGAGCGTCAGTCCGCGTTCGCGGACGGTGTCCTCGATGGCACGGGCCACGGCTCCGAAGAAGGGGTTGGCGAGGTCGGGGATGACCAGACCGATGGTGGTGTCCGGGCCGCCGACGCGGATGTTGCGGGCCATCAGGTTCGGCTGGAAGCCGAGTCTGGCGACGGCGGCGAGGACCTGTTCCCTGGTCCGGGCCGAGGCGGGCCCGTCCTCGTTGAGGACACGGGAGACCGTCTTTGCACTGACACCAACTTCCCGGGCGACGTCGGCCAGGGTGGGGCGGCGGCTCGCTGCCATGGAGGAAACGTCTCCTGTGGGCTCCCGGGTTCCGGCCGCGGCCTCGGCCGGAACATGCAGGAGCTGGGTCGTGTGGTCAGTTGGCCTGAACTCCGGCCGCCTTGGCGGCCTCGGAGTCCGCTACGACGGTACCTCCGGCCTCATCGACGGTGAGCGCGCCGGTCATGATGGCGACGACCTCCGCCATGGAGTAGTCGGACGGCTTGATCACAGCAGCACGCCTGCCCAGCCGGTGGACGTGGATCCGGTCGGCGATCTCGAAGACATGCGGCATGTTGTGGCTGATCAGGACCACCGGCATGCCCTTGTCCCGGACGCGCCGGATCAGGTCCAGGACCTGACCGGACTCCTTGACACCGAGGGCGGCGGTCGGTTCGTCCATGACGACGACGCTGCTTGCCCAGGCGACGGAACGGGCGACCGCGACGGCCTGCCGCTGTCCGCCGGAGAGGGTCTCGACCGACTGCGTGAGTGAGCGCAGGCCGATCTTCAGGTCGGCCATGTGCTCGGAGGCCTCCTCGCGCATGCGCTTCTTGTCGAGCATGCGGAAGACACTGCCGAGGACACCGGGACGGCGCAGCTCGCGCCCGAGGAACACGTTGGAGGCGATGTCCATGGAGGCGGCCACGGCGAGGTCCTGGTAGACGGTCTCGATGCCGTGGGCGCGTGCGCTCTGCGGACCGGAGAAGGTGATCGGCTCGCCGTTCAGGCGTATCTCGCCCGCGTCGGGGACCAGCGCGCCGGTGAGCGCCTTGATCAGACTGGTCTTGCCGGCGCCGTTGTCGCCGATGACGGCGAGCACCTCGCCGGGCAGCAGGTCGAAGTCGGCGCCGTCGATGGCGGTGACATGACCGTAGCGCTTGACCAGACCGCGGGCCTGCAGCACGGGCGTGGGGGAGGAGGTGGCGGTCATCGGGCCTTCTTCCGGGAGATCTGGTCGACGGTCACCGCAAGGATCACCAGCACACCGGTGATCAGGGTCTGGTAGATGGAGGCGACGCCCATCAGCTGCAGGCCGTTGCGGAACACACCGACGATGAGGACGCCGATGAAGGTGCCCAGGACCGAACCGCGTCCGCCGAAGAGGCTGGTGCCGCCGAGCACCACCGCGGTGATGCTGTCGAGGTTGTCGGTCTGGCCCGCCTGCGGGTCGCCGACTCCGGTGCGCGAGATGAGCAGCAGGGCGGCGATGCCGTAGAGCAGACCCGCAACCGTATAGATGCCGATGGTCAGTCGGGAGGTGCGGATGCCGTTCAGACGTGCCGCTTCCTGGCTGTTGCCCAGGGCGTAGACGTGCCGGCCCCAGCTGGTGTTGCTCAGCGAGTAGGCGAGCAGGAGGAACAGGGCGATGGTGACCAGCGAGCCGTAGGTGATGTCGGTGTGGCCGAGCGGGAAGGTCTGCCCGAGAGCCGTCAGCGGGCCGGGCAGGCTGGTGATCGTCTGCTCGTTCGAGTAGATGTGGGTCAGCGCGAACGCCACGTTGAGCATGCCGAGCGTGACGATGAACGGCGGCAGCGGGATCTTCTGCACCAACAGCCCGTTGAGCAGGCCGAATCCGGCGCATACGGCGATGCCCAGGGCGATGGCGACGAGCGGCGGCAGGGTGCCGTTGGCAGCCATCTTGGCGATCACGATGCTGCCGAACGCCATCACGGCACCGCACGACAGATCGATGCCCGCGGTGAGGATGATCAGGGTCTGGCCGATGGCGAGGGTGCCGACGACCATGACCTGCTGCACGATCAGCGAGAAGTTCCCGCCGGTGAGGAACTGGTCGGTCGAGATCGAGAAGAAGGCGCAGGCCAGCAGGAGCGCGACCAGCGGGCCGGTGGTCGGTGCCGTGAGCAGTCTGCGGGCCGTCGTCGGCGCCTTGATGTCGGCGTACGGCGATGTGGTCGTGGCAGTCATGCGAAGTCCTTGTCGGGAGACAAGGGGGCGGCCGGGCCCTCCGGGTCGGGGAGGGATCGGGGGCCGGCCGCCCCGCTGAGGGGGAGAGACGGTGTCGTACGGTCGTCGTCCTCGGGGCGGCTCAGCCCCAGCAGTTCTGCAGGCCGAACCCGGTGTCCTTGGACGTGACGCCGGTCTGCGCCTTGTCGGTGATCAGGTTGACGCCGGTGTCGGTGTAACCGGACGCCTTCTTGCCGTTCTTCGCGTACGTCACCACGGCCTTGACGCCCTCGGCGGCCATCTTCAGCGGGTACTGCTGCGAGGTCGCGGCGATCTTGCCGTCCTTGACCGCCTGGGTGCCGGTGCAGCCGCCGTCGACGGAGACGATCAGGACGTCCTTCTCCCGGCCCTTCGCCTTCAGCGCGGTGTACGCGCCCAGGGCCGCGGGTTCGTTGATCGTGTAGACGAGGTTGATGCCGGGCGACTTCTGCAGACAGTTCTCCATGGCGGTCTGGCCCTTGGCCTGGTCGCCGCCGGTGTCCTGGGCGCAGACGACGTCCTTGTCGGTGGCGCCGAAGCCCTTCAGGAAGCCGTTGTGACGCAGCACGCCGACGGAGACGCCCGGCGCCAGGTCGAGGGTGGCTATCTTCGCCGCCTTGCCCTTCATGGCGGCCTTGGCGTACTGGCCGATCAGCTGGCCGGCGTTGAAGTTGTTGGTGGCGAAGAGGGCGTCGACGGCGCTCTGCGGCTCGGTCGGGGTGTCCAGGGCGATGACCAGGACACCCTTGGCGCGGGCCTTCTGGACCGCGGGCACGATCGCCTTGGAGTCGCTCGGGGTGATCAGGATGCCCTTCACCCCGGCGGCGACCATGTTCTCGATGGCGGTGACCTGCCCGGCGTTGTCCCCGTCGAACTTGCCCGCGGCGGTCATCAGTTGGGCGCCGTCCGCCTTGGCGGCCTTCTCGGCGCCCTCCTTCATCTTCACGAAGAACGGGTTGGTGTCGGTCTTGGTGATCAGACCGACCTTGACCTTGCCCGAGCCGGCGCTGGTGGAGCTCGATCCGGAGCCGGATCCGCAGGCCGTGAGGGCGAGGGCCGCGACGCCCGTGACCGCGGCGGCCCTGAGGAGGGAGGGGGACAGACGAGTGGTGCGAGACATGAACGACTCCTGCGGGATGCGGGATGGCGAGCGGCGGGGTCGGATCGGAGAGTGCTGCCCGCGGTGTCATCGTTGACTTATGTCATCGTTGACACCGCCTGGCGAGGATGATGGACTCCCGTTCGCGGCAACGTCAATGCCTTGTACTCGTCACAAATCGGCAACGTCCTCCCGCCTTAGGGAAGCCATCGGAAAACCTTCGGAAAGAAGGGCAGCCCATGAGCCCGCGTCGGATCACCGTCCTGGGAGAGTGCGTCGCGGACGCCTTCACCGAACCGGAACCCGCCCCGAACGAACTCGCCCTGCGCGTGCTGCCCGGCGGCGGACCTGCGAATACGGCGGTCTCCCTGGCCCGGCTTGGCACCCCGGCCCGCTTCCTGGCCCGCCTGTCCGGCGATGTGTTCGGGCGCCTGTTCCGGACCCGTCTCGAGGCGTCCGGCGTGGACCTGTCGTACGCCGTCGCGGCCGCCGAGCCCAGCACCCTGGCCGTGGCGGAACTGGACGCCCAGGGGCAGGCCGCGTTCTCCTTCCATGCGCAGAACACGGCCGACTGGCAGTGGACGGCCGAGGAGCTGGCGCGGGTGGACCTGTCCGAAACCGCCTGCGTGCACACCGGCTCCCTGGCCCTGATCCAGCAGCCCGGCGCGGCAGTGGTGGAGGACTTCCTGGCGGCGGCCGCCCCGCACGCGACCATCAGCATCGACCCCAACGTCCGGCCGCTGCTGGTTCACCCCGACGTCTACCGTGCCCGGCTGGCGCACTGGTGCGCCCTCGCCGACGTGCTGCGGCTGAGCGAGGACGACCTGGAACTCCTCCTGCCGGACACACCTCCCGAGCAGGCCTGCGACATCTGGCACGCCGCCGGCGCGCGGCTCGTGGTGATCACGCGCGGCGCCGACGGGGCCCTGGCCTCCCTCGACGGCGAACGGCTCCAGGTGCCCGCCGTCGCGACGCGGGTGGTCGACACGGTCGGGGCCGGCGACTCCTTCACGGCCGGGCTGCTGCACCACCTCGGTGCGCGTGGACTTCTCGGCGGCAGGCTCACGGACCTGGACTGTGCCGCGGTCGCCGAGGCCTGCGTGTTCGCCACCCGGGTCGCGGCCCTGACCTGCTCGGTAGCCGGCCCCAATCCGCCCTGGCAGCACGAGCTGACGCCGATCGGGCCCGCCGGCCGGCCACGCCCACAACAACACACGGAGGCATCACTGTGACCAAGACCCTGTTCGCCGAGTTCACCGCCCGCGAAGGAGCGCAGGACGAAGTCGCCCGCCTGCTGCGGGACTACGCCGACCAGGTCCGCGAGGAAGAAGGCAACCTCGCCTTCGACGTCTACACCAAGGCGTCGAACGCGCGCGCCTTCTGGATCTTCGAGGTGTACCGGGACGAGGACGCCTTCCGGATGCACCTCAAGCAGCCGTACGGCGGCCCCTTCAACACCGCCCTCGCCCCGCTGATCGAAGAGGACGCCTCCGTACTGACCTTCCTCGATCCGCTGATCTGACCTGACCTGCCGCAGCGAGGTCACGAATCGAGGTCAGGAATCGACCGAGGCCGCGGGGAGGGCCTGTTCGGTCCAGATGGACTTGCCGGTACGGGTGTGCCGGGTGCCCCAGCGCCGGCAGAGGGCGGAGATCAGCTGCAGACCGCGGCCGTCCTCGTCGGTGGCGGAGGTGTGGCGGATGTGCGGCGTGGTCAGGCTGGCGTCGGAGACCTCGCAGATCAGTGCGCGGCTGCGGAGCATGCGCAGCCGGATGGGGCCGTAGGCGTGCCGGATGACGTTTCCGACCAGCTCGCTGACCAGAAGCTCGGTCGTCATGATCAGGTCCTCGTCGGCCAGACCCCAGTCGGTGAGCTGGGCGCGGACCAGGTCGCGGGCCTTGCCCGCCGCCACCGGGTCCTCCGGCAACGGCCACTCCGCGACGTTCTCCGCGGCCAGCGGGTGGATGCGGGCCAGCAGCAGGGCGGCGTCGTCGGTCAGCGCGCCGTGGGCGGGGAGCAGAGCGGAGGTGATGGTGGCACAGAGGGCGTCCAGGTCGGACGCGTCCGCCGGTGCGGCCGGCATGGCGTGCACCGACTGCAGGAGGAGCTCGGCGAGACGGTTCATGCCGGTTGTGACATCCCTGTCCTTGCTCTCGACCAGGCCGTCGCTGTACAGGGCGAGCAGGCTGTCGGCGGGCAGCAGGGTCTCCAGGGTTTCGAAGGGCGGAGTGGCCGCGCCGAGTGGCGGGTCCGGGGTCATGGGCAGGAAGGTGACGGTTCCGTCGGGACGGGCCACCGCCGGAGGCGGCTGACCTGCGCTCGCGTACGACAGCTGCCGGGTCACCGGGTCGTAGATGCCGTACAGGCAGGTGACGAACGCGTCGGTGCCCAACTCGCCGACGATGTCGTTGAGATGGCCGAGGATTTCGTCGGGCGGCAGCTCCAGCTCCGAGAGGGTGCGGACGGCCGTGCGGAGTCCGCCCATGGTGGCGGCCTCGGCCATGCCGTGACCCATGACGTCGCCGATCACGAGCGCCACCCGGGCCGCGGAGAGCGGGATCACGTCGTACCAGTCGCCGCCGACGTCGGCTCCCTGTTTGGCCGGCTGGTAGCGCGCCGCCACCGTCACCTCGGGCAGCTCGGGCAGTGCCTGCGGCAACAGGCTGCGCTGGAGGGTACGAGCCCGGGTCGTCGCCTCGTCGTAGAGCCCGGCCCGCTCCAGGGCCTGCGCGATCAGTCCGCTGAGCGCGGTCAGCAGCGTGCGTTCGTCGTCGTCCAGCACCCGCGGCCGGCCGAAGCAGATCACCGCCGCGCCGATCCCGCGCCCCGACACCGCCAGCGGCAGAACGGCCCACGCCTGCTCGCCGCCTTCCCGGACCAGGGGCTCGGCCCCCGGATAACGCCTCAGGAACTCCTCCGGGGAGGCGATGTGAAGGGGGGTGCGGGTGCGCAGGGCGTCCCCCACCGGGTTCGTGGTGTCCCGCACTGTCCACCGCCCGTCCAGCAGCCGGGCGAAGCGCTGCGAATGTCCCCGGGAGCCGACCACGGTCAGCCGGTCGCCGACCACGCCGAGCATGACGAGCCCGGTGGCGCCGAGGGGAGTCAGCACGCCGTCGGCCACTGCCGCGATCACATCCTGGGCCGTGACGGCCTCGGCCAGCTCCCGCGTGATCCGCTGCACCAGGGCCGCCCGCTCCGCGGCGGCTCGCTCCGCGTCGGCCCGCTCGACCTCCCGCAGATGCCGCTCGGTGGTGTCGGTGATGTAGAGCGTGAGGCCTTCCGGCACCGGGACCAGCCGCAGGTGGTACCAGGACGTCCCGTCCGGCCACGGCACGTCGAATCCGGCCGGCCTCCCCTCGGCCGCCGTGGCCCGGCACCGCTGCTCCAGCCCCGGCACGGCACGCACCTCGGGAACGTCCCAGAGCAGGGCCCCGGCCACATCCCCCGCGGAGCCGAAGAGCCGCTCGGCGGCCTCATTGAGAAAACCGATGCGCCAGTCCGTGTCCAGGGAGACGAAGCCGTCGCTCATGTGCCGCAGCGCCCGCCCCACCGACTCGGCGGCCGTGTGCGTTTCGCTGCTGTCCCGGACGGTGCCGATCACCTTCACCGGCTCCCCGTCCTCGTCCGTGATCGTCCGGGCACAGGCCTCGATCCAGAGGTACGTGCCGTCCTGGCGCCGGATCCGGTACTCGCTCTGGAAGCCGCCGCGCTGCTGGATGCCCCGGTCGAAGCCGGCCACCACCGCCGGCAGGTCGTCCGGGTGGATCAGCGCCGCCCACGCCTCGATGCCGCCGTACATCACCTCCGGATCGACCCCGCCCAGCACCTCCTCGACGGGCCCGTCGGAGGTCAGCTCGCCCGTGCGCAGGTCCCAGGTGTACGTGCGGGAGGGCAGCCCGTCCCCGTCCCGTGGTGGCGCCTCCCGGGGTTCTGGTCCGCTCGCCAGGGCGTGCAGCAGGGTGGGGGACGGATTGAGGATCCCGGACGACCTGAGCCTCCCGGACATCCAGGCCGCCACCTCGTTCAGAAACGCGTGCTCCGCCGCGCCGGGCTCGGCGCCCGGCGCGAAGAGCACGGACAGCGCACCGCGTCGCCCGCCACCGCCGGGAACGGGAACGGCCAGGTGACCGATGCCGGCGGGGAGCCGGGAAGGCCAGAGGGCGGCGGGGTCCCGGCCGGGCACCGGGTCGGGCGGGGCCAGGTCGGGCCGCCAGGTGACGGTGTCGCTGCGGGCGGCCCTGCTGGGCGGCGCCGTGCCCCGGGCCGGGATGATCAGCCAGGGCCGGGTCATCGACTCCGGCAGGCCGCTGTCGGCGACCAGGTAGAGGATGCCGCTCATTCCGCCGCCCGGAAGATGCACCATGCCACCCAGACCGTGCACCTCGGCCACCGCCTGCTGGAGTGCGGTCAGCAGCACCTCGACATCGCGCCGGTCCTCGTCCACGGAGCCGAGCAGCCGCATCCGCATGCGCTGCCGCTCCGAGGGCCGCACGGCCCGTATGGTCCGCAGTCCCTGCGGCTGGTGCAGCGGATCGGGGGCGCGGGGCAGGGACGAACCGTTGTTGTCCCCATCGCCGCCTCTGGCATTCACCACGGCCGACTGTCGCCTCCGCTCACCGCTCGGTTACCCGCTGGGCCGCACGTGATCGGGACCCGCAGCGATCTGCATCCGTCTGCATCCATCGAATTCATCCCGGTCCGAGCAATTTAGGCCATTTCATCTTCCTTGGGGAGGTTCTCGCACCCGATCGACGACGTAACCGGCCGTAGCCGCCTCGCGACACATCCGACATGTGAAGGCCCCGTCGGCGAGGCCGTTACCGGTCAGGACACCGCTGACGGCGCTGTCACCCCGAGGACGTCGAGCATCGCCCGGGTGGCCGGGCTGGGGTTGAAGCGGCTCCACACCAGATACTCGATCCGCCGCGGTCCGCCGGCCACCGGGACCAGCGCCAGTTCCGGGTCGCCGGCAGCCCGCGGCCGGATGAACGCCGACGGCAGCAGCGCGATGCCGAGCCCGCGCGCGATCAGCCGGGTGATCAGCTCCACGACACCGGCTTCGTACGCGACGTCGCGGGCCAGCCCCACGGCGGCGAACGCCTGATCCGACTGGGCCCGGGCAGGCGTCCCGCTCACGAAGTCCACGAACGTCTCCTCGGCGATCTCCCGCAGCGTGACCCGGGAAGCACCCGCCAGCCGGTGCCCGGCCGACACCACCAGCACATGCTCGTCGCGATCGAGAACAACGCTCTCCACCCCGGACGGCGGTTCGCCCTCCGGCACACCGAGAAAGGCAATGTCCAGCTCACCGTCCCGGACGGCCGCCGCCAGCTCATCACTGCGTCCGGACCGCAGGGCGACGCGGACGTCCGGATGCCGGGCGCGGTACCGCTGCAGCAGCTCGGGTACGTCGACGGCAGCCGTCGTCACGATCACGCCGACGGCGAGCCGGCCGCGTACCACACCGGTCGCGGCGGCGGCGTCGGCAGCCGCACGGTCGGCGGCGGCCAGACACTCGCGCGCACCGGCGACGAACGCCGCTCCCGCAGGGGTCAGTTCGACGCGGCGGCTGGACCGGGCGAACAGCTTGACCCCGAGCTCCCGTTCCAGACCGGCGATCCGATGACTCAGCGACGACTGCACCACGAAGCAACGCTCCGCGGCGCGGGTGAAGTTACGGGTTTCGGCGACGGCGACGACGTAACGCATCTGCTGGAGATCCACGCATCCATCGTCCTTGTTCATTGCTGCGATGAAAACCATGTGTTGGACTCATGACGAGGTCGGTCCTGAGACTTCATCACATGCAACCCTCGACCGAGCGGGCACCTGACCCGCCGCGGATCCCGTACGCCCAACCCGCCCCGTACACACAGCAGTTGACGACGGCCGCACTGACCGCACTCGCCCCCGCCGCCTGGGGCACCACGTACGTCGTCACCACGCAGCTGCTCCCGCCGGGGCATCCGCTGTTCGCCGGGATGCTGCGCGCCCTGCCCGGCGGGCTGCTCGCGCTGGCGATCACCCGGGTGCTCCCGCGCGGGGACTGGTGGTGGAAGGCCACCGTCCTCGGCGCACTCAACATCGGCGCCCTGTACCCCCTCCTGTTCGTCGCGGCCCAACGACTCCCCGGCGGTGTCGCCGCCACCCTCGGCGCCACCCAGCCACTGATGGTCGCCGGACTGGCCGTCGCACTGCTCCACGTCCGGCCGACGGCCTGGCGGCTGACCTGGGGCGTGCTCGGCGTGGCCGGCGTCGGACTCGTCGTACTGGGGCCACAGGCCCGGCTGGACACCGTCGGCATCCTCGCCGGCCTCGGCGGTACGGCCACCATGGCCACGGGGATCGTCCTCACCAAGCGCTGGGGCCTCCCCACGGGAGTCGGCCCCCTGACCCTCACCGGTTGGCAACTGACCGCGGGCGGCCTGCTGTTGCTCCCCCTCACCCTCGCGATCGAGGGAGCGCCGCCGCACATCGATGCCGGAGCCGTCGGCGGATACCTGTGGCTGGGCAGTGTGGGTGGGTTGGTGGCTTCCACGCTGTGGTTCCGCGGCATCGGAAAGCTGCCGGTCGGGGCGTCCGCACCGCTGGTGCTGCTGTCTCCGCTGGTCGCGGCCGTGATCGGCGCAGCGCTGGGGGAGTCACTGAGCCTGCCGCAGACCTTCGGCTTCGCGCTCGCCCTGGCCGCGTTGCTCACGGCGCAGCTCAATGCGCCGAAGGTGTGGGGCCGTGTGGGGCGGGGTGGGTCGGCAGAAGCCCAGTCCGAGAAAACCGAATTGCGCAGCGGCCCCGTGCACTGCGTACGAGAAGGACGGATCCGATGAAGACGGGCATGACGATCGCCGTACTGGGCGCCACCGGGATGGTCGGCAGCCGGGTGATCAACGAGGCCAGTGCGCGCGGACACCAGGTGACCGCCCTGTCTCGGAAACCCACGGATCGAAGTCCGGGGAACCCGAACGTGACGCCGCTCGCGGTCGACGCGAACGACCCGCACGCCGTACGCGAGGCGCTCGCAGGCTCCGCCTCCCACGGCGCCGCGGACGCCGTCGTCCTGACCGTGCGGACCACGCCGGTCGACGAGGACTTCCTGGTCGGCACCACCCGTACGGTGCTGGACATCGCCGCGCGGCTGGGGATCCGCGTCCTGGTGGTCGGCGGCGCCGGCGCCTTGCGCAGCCCCGGCGACCGCGGCCTGCTGGTGGCCGACGATCCGACGTACGTGCCCGCCGACATCAAGGCCGTCGCGGCCGCCGGAATCGCCCAACTCCGAACCTGCCAGTCCCATACCGATGCCGATTACGTGTACTTGAGCCCGCCGGCCCTGCTCGAACCCGGCGTACGAACCGGCCGCTATCGGCGGGGCACCGACACCCTGCTCATCAGCGCCGACGGCCGATCCTGGATCAGCGCCGAGGACCTGTCCGTCGCCGTGCTCGACGAACTCGAGACCCCTGGCCCCGACCGTCTCGTCACGGTCGTCCACCACGACGAACGCCCGTCGGCCTGAGCCGGTCAAGGGACAGGCTCACGCCGACGGGCGCAACCGTCCGGCCTCCACCCACGCAAACGGCCCCGGACGAGGAGTCCGAGGCCGAACAGAGCGCCGTCGCGCTTGGCCGGGCCCGGCGCCGGGCGTGTGGCTCGGCGCCGGGACCCGCGTGAGCTACTTGCCGAAGACGAGGGTGTTGTCACACCCCAGGTGTGAGCCGACGTTGGTGGTCTGCGGGCTGGATGAGACCTCGCCGTGGGGCCAGTTGGTCACGGAGGCGGTCTGGCCCTGGACGTCGGTGTTCTCGTCGGTCGTGCTGCATGTGGTGCTCTGGTTGACGACGAGCGTCTTGACCTCTCGGCCGTGGTGCTTGTGTCCGTGTCCGTGCCCGTGGTCGTGGGCGTAGGCGGTGCCGGCGCCGAGGAAGCCGACGGTGCCGAGGAGGACGGCTGCCATGACTGCCGTCTTGCGAGTCTTGCGCATGTCTTCTCCGAGCGTTGAAGCGGACGCATGGGCGATCCGCCACGTCATAAGGTGACGAGAGGTTAATTCGCAAATGCCCCATATCCGCTCGTCGGCACGCCGGATGGTCCGATCAACGAGCCCGGGCGCCGACTCGGCGGCCGGCTCGAATTCCCTGTCCGGCCAAGGCCTCACGAGCCCGAACACGCGCATAACCGCACCCCGCAGGACCACCCGTGTGGCCGCGCCGCGAGCGCGAGGCACCTTGGGCCATTCGGACCTGAAACAGGGGTGCCGAGGAAACTCCTGGGTGGGGTCGGTGAGTTCGCGTCACGAGGGCGTAGCTCGGCGACGTCAGGCGCCGCAAGCAACTCCGGGCCCAAGGCGCGGAGCCTGGGTGGCCGAACTCGACGGCGACTGCCTCATGGGTCGGCCGGCGGGGATGCGGCTGATCGTGCGCAAGGAACGCCCGCATCCAGGCGCCCAGTTGCGCTTCACCGATGCCGACGGGCTGTGATTGACCTGCTTCGCCACCGACACCAAGAACGTGCGTACCGCCGCACTCGAACTGCGCCACCGCCGGCGCCGAGGACCGCATCCGCGCCGCCCGCGCCCAGATCGCCCTCGACCTGCCGGCCTGGATGCCGATGCTCGCCCTGACCGGCAAGCCCCGGCTGTGGGAGCCCCGCCGGCTCCGCCTGCGGCCGTAGCCCGCCGGAGCCGTGGAACCCGGCGCCCACCCGACGCGACAGCCGGGCCCGCAGCTTGTCCATCACCAGCCCGACAAGCCGAAACGGCCCGCCAGTTGAACTGACGAGCCGTCACGAAATGCCGAAGCTAGTTGCCAGAGCGGTCAATGCCGCTTGCGCGCGAGCCACCAGGTGAATAGGGCGGCGGCCCCACTGCGCACTCGGAGGCGGACCACCCATCAGCCGGAATTGGACCCGTGGAACCACCGTCATGAGATACGACAACTAGAATCCAGGTCGGCTTCGACCTACTGGTCGGGAGAAGTCCTACGCGACGCCACTCTTCGACTTGCAGTACACCTCTCTGCCGGCATCGCCCTTCTGCAGGCACACCTTCACCGTGACCTTGGTTCCTTCAGGGAGGTTGTCGACCCCTTCCCTGCACTTCCCTATTCCCCCGTAAACATCGAACGAATAGGAGCCGCCTGCGTACGTCAATGTCAGACTTGGCCGAAGGCTGTCATCTGCAAAGTCGCAGCCCTCGAGCTTGTCTCCGTTGGGGTACCAGCAGGCCCGCCCGCCCACGGCCGGGTCCGTCGTGTAGGCGCAGACCGTATCCGCCGCGCTCGCCGGAGGAGCGCTGAAAAGCACGGATGCTACTGCGGCGGCGGCTCCTGCCGCAAGGACTCGTTGTATCACTGATTACCTTCCCCCTTTGCCGCAAGCTCTTACCTGCGGACATCACGACTAGATGCGTCCCGTTGGGTCTGGTGGTCTGCAGAACCCAACAACTCGCAAACGGATCAACCATGTTACCCATGGTTTAGGGCGTCACATTAGCCGGGGGGAGAAGATACCAACTGATCGAGGGCGGGGTGTCACGCCCTAAAATGTCCCTTAAGAAGCCGTTACCGTCGTCTATGCGCGACCAGAGGAAACGTGCGAGGAACACCACGATGGACGACGAACCGCTGAAGGACTGGGCGGAACGCCGTGACGCGAAGATCGGGCGACTTCGCGCCGTGCCTGTCGTGTCTGGCGGCGGGCCCAGGGCCGCGCATCTGAACCCGGAGGCGCCACGCGCCGTCGAGCGCTGGAACGGGCACATGTGGGAGCCGTACGGATTCGCCGCCAACCTGGCGGAGGCCAAAGCCGTCCTGTATCCGGAGGCCGGCGAGCCCTCGCCCTCAGGGCCGGTGCCGAAGCCGCTCGGCTCCGGCACCGGCAAGCACCGCAAACCGCAGGCGCCCAGGCCGGATGGTGGAGGTCGGGCGCGGAGGTGATCAGCGCCGCCGCGCCTGGGGAGGCTGCCGGCTCCGTTTCTCTGTCAACCGGGTCCCGAGGACAGCGCCGTGCCCCGCCCCGGCGCAGAGCCGGGACGGGGCACGGGGTGGACGGTCAAGGCCGTCGAGGCCGTCGAGGCCCGACTACAGCGCGCGCCAGTCCAGCGTCGTGCGCGCCAGTCGTGCCACGTCGTCCAACAGGGCCAGACGGGCCTCGCGGACCGCGGGCTCCGGGTCCATCACCAGGACCTCGTCGAAGAAGACGTTGATCGCGGCGACCAGCGGGGCCGAGACCTCGATCAACGCGGCGAGATCGTCCTCGCGGCCGTGCAGGGCCTGGCGGACGGCCTCGGCGCTCTCGGCGAGGCGCAGCTCGGCGGGCGCGGTCAGCAGGGACCGGTCCGCCGTGCCGGCGCCGCCTTCCGGGCCGTCTCCGGGGAGGATGCGCACCACCCGCTGGAACGCGGCAGCGAGCGCGTCGAACGCCTCGCTCCCGACGTGGCGCTCCAGAGTGGCCAGAGTGCGGTCGCCGTGCGCGGGACGATCCGCCCACACCAGTACGGCCTGCACGAGGCGGTGCTCGTGTCCCGCGTCCGTGAGCTGTTGCTCGTAGCGACGAGTGATCAGTTCCGCGGCCTCGGCGAGCCGCTCGGCGTGCACCTCGACGCCCTGGGCGGCATAGCGTTCGGCCGCCGCGCGCAGCCCGTCGCCCACCCGGACGCCGGCCAGCGCGGGCATGCTCCGCAGGACGTTGAGCAGGCCGATGGCGGCCCTGCGCACACCGTACGGATCGGAGCTTCCGGTCGGCACGGCGCCGATCACGAACATGCCCGTCACCAGGTCGAACCGGTCGGCGAGCGACAGCATGGCGCCCGCTTCGCCGGTGGGCAGGGCGCCGCCGGCGGAGCGCGGCAGCTCCATCTCGGCCAGGGCACGCGCGACCTCGGCGGACTCGCCGGCACGGCGCGCGTACTCCTCCGCCATCACGCCCGCCAACCCGGAGAACTCGACCACCATCTGCGATGCCAGGTCGAACTTCGCCAGCTCACCGGCGCGGCGCACCGTGGCGACCGCGTCCTCCGCGAGCCCGGCGCGTTCGGCCAGGCCGAGGGCGAGGGCGGCGATGCGGTCGGCGCGGTCGGCGACCGTGCCGAGCCGGTCCTCGAAGGTCAGCTTGTCCAGTCGGCTGCGGAACTCCTCGGGGGCCACCTTCAGATCGGCGCGCCAGAAGAAGGCGGCGTCCTCGTAACGGGCCCGCAGCACCGCCTCGTTGCCCGCCCGCACCACGTCGTCGTCGCAGGCGCCGTTGGCGAAGGTGACGAAGTGCGGCATGAGGCGGCCGTCGCCGTCCAGCACCGGCAGATAGCGCTGGTGCTTGCGCATCACGGTGGTCAGGACACTCGCGGGCAGCTCGAGGTAGCGCTCGTCGAAGGACCCTCGGACGGGGTGCGGGTACTCCACGATGTCGGTGATCTCGTCGATCAGTGCGGCCTCGCCGGCGACGTCGATACGTCCGCCGGCCTCGGTCGCGGAATCCAGGGCGCCGCGGACCACCGCGTCGTGCCGGGCCTGCCGGTCCAGCAGGATGCCGTGCATCTGGAGGAAGTTGGCGTAGGCGTCGGCGGTGGTCACCTGGACGACCGGCTCGGCGGCGGTGCGGTGAACCCGTGTGGTGGTGCCGGAGGCGAGCGCGGAGACGGCGACGGGCAGAGGGGTGCGGCCGAGCAGGGCGAGCAGCCAGCGGACGGGGCGGGAGAACGACAGGGTCGGGTCGTTCCACCGCATGTTGCGGGTGGAGCGCAGCCCGGACACGACCTCGGCCAGCAGTTCGCTGAGCACCTCGGCCGCCGCGCGGCCCGGCTCGTCGCGGGTGACCGCGACGTAGTCGACCCCGTTGACCTCGACGCTGTGCAGGGCCGCCGGGTCGACGCCCTGGCTGCGGGCGAAGCCCAGCAGGGCGGGGGTGGGCTCGCCGTCACGGTAGGCGGCGGCGACCTTGGGGCCGCGCACGGTCTTGGCGGTGTCCGGCTCCCGCGGCTCCACGCCCTCGACCGTGACCACGACGCGGCGCGGTGTGGCCCGTACGGTGATCGCGCCGTGTCCCAGCCGGGAGGCAGCCAGCTTGGCCGTGATCGACTCGCGCACTGCCTCGGTGGTGGCGGGAACGTCGGCGTAGGGCAGTTCCTCCACGCCGATCTCGAACAGCAGCGTCTCGGTGCCGGACACCGTGGGCAGCGGGTTCCGCGTGACCGGGGCCGGCGTCGGCGTCACCCCGAGCGGGTGCTCCAGGGCGGCGCGGCGCTGCGCCCACAGCTTGGCCGACTCGTGCGTGAGACCGCGCATCAGGGAGAACGCCTTGGCGCGCTCCGTGGTGCTGATCGCGCCCCGCGCGTCGAGCACGTTGAAGGTGTGGCTGCACTTGAGCACGTACTGGTACGCCGGTACGGGCAGCTCCAGGTCCAGCATGCGGCGCGCCTCGGCCGCGTACGACTCGAAGAGCCGCTGGTTGGTCTCGACGTCGGCGTCGTCGAGGTAGTAGCGGCTCATCTCGTACTCGTTCTGGCCGAACACCTCGCCGTAGGTGATGCCCGGCGCGTAGACGATGTCCTTGAAGTGGGACACGCCCTGGAGGTTCATCAGGATGCGCTCGAGGCCGTAGGTGATCTCGACCGACACGGGAGACAGCGTGACCCCGCCGACCTGCTGGAAGTAGGTGAACTGGGTGATCTCCATGCCGTCCAGCCAGACCTCCCAGCCCAGCCCCCAGGCGCCGAGCGCGGGGGAGGCCCAGTTGTCCTCCACGAACCGCACGTCGTGCGCGCCCAGGTCGACGCCGAGGGCCTCCAGGCTGCCCAGGTACAGCTCCTGCGGGTTGCCCGGGTCGGGCTTGAGGATCACCTGGAACTGCGTGTGGGTCTGGAGCCGGTTCGGGTTCTCGCCGTAGCGGGAGTCGTCCGGCCGTACGCTCGGCTCCACGTAGGCGACGCTCCACGGCTCGGGACCGATCACCCGCAGTGCCGTGGACGGGTTGGCCGTACCGGCCCCCACCTCCGTGTTCAACGGCTGCGTGATCATGCACCCGTTGCTGCTCCAGTACTTCTGCAGGGTGAGGATGGCATCCTGCATGGTCAGCGCCGTCTGGCCGTTCTTCATGGTGATCGAATCGCCTGTTTCCCGAGTTGGTTCGGCAAGGTGTTTGTGCGTGGGCGCCGTCCGGGCGCCGCCGCCTGGACCAAGGCCCTCAGGGATGCTCATGATGTCACAGGCCCAAATACCGCCGAGACGCAGTTCTTTGGCCGGCTCCGGCGCCCTGAACAGCCGGAATCCGGCCCCTCAGCGGACCCTTTCCCAGTCTGCCTGCAGCTTCGGCGCGATCTGCTCCGAGGGCAGCTCAGCGATGTCGTCGGCCGGCGGACTGGCATGCCGCCGCAGCCGCTCCTCGGCCGCCGCGACCGCGAGTGCGGCCGGGTTCCACACCTCGGCGGGGCCGGCGGTCCGTTCGCCGAGCAGTTTCAGCAGGGCCCGGTAGTTCTGGCCGCGCCCCCGGGCGATGGGGCGTACGGATTCCATGGCGAGAACCGTGGCCGAGGACAACGCGTCCAGGGCCATCAGATCGGTCACGCCGTGCGGCACGGCGGCCGCGGCCGGGCCGGCCAGCACGGGGTGGGCGATGCCTCTGGCCTGCATCAGGACCATGTTCACGCCGAAGGCGAGTTCCACGCCGATCGCACGACCGGCCTCCTCGATCACGATGATGTTGGCGACATCGGCCCACCCGCGGGCGCCCCGCAGGGCCAGATTGGCATTGCGTCCGGTGACGCCCGGCATGCCGAAGACGTGCCGGAACGCTCCGGGGCTGTCGGAGGGGGCCACGTCGAGGGCGGCCGCGATGCCGCACTCCCGCAGGTCGTGGTCGTCGGCCAGTACGTTGAGCCGTACGTCGTGTGCCGGGAAACCGAGCCTGTCGACGAGCAGTTCCCGGGCGAGCGCGGTGAGCCCCGGCGCGTCCCCGGCGGGCCCGAGCGCACCGAAGGACATGAAGGAGCAGCCGAAGGGGGACATTTCGCCGGTCCGCCTGATGTGCTCGAGGTTGCGCAGGCGCAGCGCCGGCTGAACCAGGAAGGCACGCTCGCGCACCCCACCGTCGAGCAGCGGCTTCAGCACGCTGATCGTGGAGTTGGTGTAGCGCACGGACGGATCGTGCCGGGACACCACCGGCCGCCGCCGGTGTTCCTCGTAGCCGGCGGCGACGCACGCGCCGCGGAATGCCTCCAGTACGGAGATCGCGGCGTCGGAAACCGTCTCGACGGCCGAGCGGTCGTCCTCGGCCCGCGGGACGATCGGCCCCGGCAGGGTCGGGCGGCTCACCATCCGGCACCGTCCGAGGAGCGGGGCGCGACGGCCGCGCCGTCGAGGGAGAGCGTCGCGCCGTCCAGTGTGGCCCGCACGCCCAGGGGCAGGGTCGTCATGGGGCTGGTGTGTCCGCACGGGAAGCCGATGACGACGGGGAAGTCGTGCCCGTACAGCGAATCGGTGATCGCATGGCCCAGGTCCTCGATCTGGTCCTCGCGGAAGGGCCAGCCGAACACGATCCCACGCGCCCCCTCGAACATGCCGGCGAGGTTCATCGACAGGAGGTCCTCGGCCGCGTTCACCATGGAGTACGGCAGCTGAGGCGTCTCCAACAGCACCACGCAGTCGGTGAAATCGGGCTGCCACGGCGTGCCGATCAGGCGCCGCAGCACCGGCAGACAGCCACCGGCAAGGGTTCCCTCGACCCGTCCGGGGCGCAGGACCTCGGGCGTCGGTACGGGCTCGGCGCGCCGGGCCTGGCCGGGGGCGCCCCAGTCCGCGCCCTCCGTGACGATGCGCTCCGGCCTCGGCACCGGTCCGGCGGGCTGCGGTGAGCCGGTCACCTTCAGGAAGTGCTCCGCCGTCTCCCGCAGGGGGGCCGGGTACTCGGCCCATTCCGCCATGACCGAGGGGCCGTAGAAGGTGACCAGACCGGTCTCGGCGCGGATCGCCGTGTGGAGCGTGGTGATGTCCGAGTAGCCGCAGAAGACCTTGGGGTGCGCGGCGATGAGCCCGTAGTCGAGTTCCGGGAGCAGTCGCGCGCTGAGGCTGCCGCCGATGGCGCACAGCACCGCGCGGACCTCGTCGTCCTTGAACGCCTCGTGCAGGTCCGCGACCCGCTCGTCGACCGTCCCCGCGGTCCACCGGCCGGTCGCGCGGGCGTTCGTGGCGAGCCGGGGCCGCAGGCCGGCGTCCCGCAACGCCTGAAGCCCGCGCTCCAGACGCTCGGGGTAGCGGCCGGCCGCGTCCGAGGCAGGGGCGACAATGGCGACCACATCACCGGGCGCCAGAGCGGGTGGCAATACCGGAGCGGCTGTTGAGGATTGCCGCGATTCGGCAGATGTCATGAGCGGGTGTGGCTCCTCGTCAAGAGTCAAATAAATTACGTGTCCTGAAGCCCCGTTTCTTCGCACGGGACCGTCTATTGCCTATTTCGGCGGGTCCCGGAGGGGGTTCGTGACGAAGCCGTGCTTCGCCGAAATCGTCCACGACCTTAGATATCCGAACGTCGTACGAGCAACGTCCGATGTTGGTGAGTCAGGTCACATGCCCCGTGTTTAGCAGCCACGTTGTCGGGCCGGAGCATGCCAGACAGCAAGCTGCCAGCTCGAACCCTTGGTGCCCCGGCAATCTGCACGTAACTTTCTGGCGAGGGGGGATTCGGCCAGCCGTTTCCGCTCTCGGTGACGAATGAAGAAACACCCAGGGGGATCCACAATGAAGTTCCTTATGCGCGCCACCGCTGCCCTTTCGGTCATCGTGGCAGTTCTGGCATTGGCTTCCGCGGCAGTGAACGCTCATGAGGCGGACGCGTCGCGCGTGGCTGCGGACCATATTTCTTCGTTGAGCCTCAACTGGGACTGACTTCTTTCCCGCGCCGCGTACTCGCCGCGCGAGGGGCAACGATTCGAGGCATTGGGCCGAAAGAGGCCGGAAAGACAGGACAGCGAGGTATGAGCGAAACACATCTCTTGGTGTACTCGTGGAACGCGTTCACCTTGGAGGCACTGCTGGACCGCGGTGCCCGTCTGACGCTGGTCTTCGACGCGTGGGAAGCGACCCACCGGACGATCGACCCCGAGCTGCTGGCCCGGGCGGACCGCCACTACGTGATCACCAGCTATGACGCACTCAACGAGGTCGCACAGCTCGCCGTCGAACTCCGCGCCACCGGCGTGAAGATCGACCGGGTCCTCAGCCTGTCGGAGTTCAGCCAGTTCAGCGCCGCCTACATGGCCGGCCTGCTCGGTCTCGGACAGCCCTCGATCGAGAAGTCCGTGCTCATGCGCGACAAGCGGGCCATGAAGGAGCGTGCGGCGGGCGCCGGCATCGCCTGCGCCCGCTACGAGTCGCTCGCCACCACCGACATCGAGGGATCCGTACGTCGCGTCGAAGAGCGGCTCGGCTTCCCCGTCGTCGTCAAGCCCGCCGCCGGCCTGGGCTCGGTGGCCACCTCCGCGGTGCACAGCGCCGAGGAGCTCACCGCTGTCCTGCGCACCGCTGCGAGCGGCACCGAGGACACCGGTGTCACGCACTTCCTGATCGCCGAGGAGCCGATCGACGGCGACGAGTACCACGTCGACGCCGTCTGGGAGAACGGCATCGCGCAGGTCCTGGGCGTCAGCCGCTATCTGAAGCCGCGCATGCTGGTGGACACCCCGGGCCGCGAGAACGGCTCGATTCTCCTGCCCCGCGACCGCGAGAGCGAGCTCTACGCCGAGGTCGAGGAACTGCACGCCCGCATCAACGCCGCGTTCGACATCACGGACGACATCACCCACCTGGAGATCTTCCGGCGCGCCGACGGCCGCCTGTGGTTCTCCGAGATGGCCACCCGGTTCGCCGGCGGCGCCATCCCCGAGAGCTTCAAGCCCTACGGCGCCGACCTGCGCGAGCTGTGGATCGACGCCGTCGTGAAGTCGGACCGGCAGCCGCTGGAGCTGAAGGCTCCCGAGTATCCGTACGTCGGCTGGATCAACCTGGCCCCGGCCTCCGCCGGTGTCATCACCCAGGAACCCTCCGACGAGCAGATCGCGGCCTTCCCCTACGTCCTGGACATCATCCGCTCCCGCGCGGTCGGCTTCGACATCGAGGAACTGCACCCGTCGGTGTGGTGTCTGATGCTCGTCATCAGCGCCGAGAGCGAGGAACAGTTCCGGCAGCGGGCCGCCGAGCTGGAGGCCGCGCTGCTTCCCTCGTACGCGACGGCCCCGGCTTCGTGAGCACGGTCGTCAACACTTCCGAGGCGCCCACCGGACTGGGTTTCGGGGCTCGCTTCACCGCCAGCATGGTGCTGTCGCGGTGGACCCCCGGCGACGGCTGGTCGGCGCTCGAAGTGGTCCCGCACCGGCCGCTGGAGCTGTCCCCCGCGGCCATGGCCCTGCATTACGGACAGGCCATCTTCGAGGGATTGAAGGCGTTCCCTCGCGCAGACGGTTCGCTCGCGCTGTTCCGGCCGCACGCCAACGCCGAGCGCTTCAACCACAGCGCCGAGCGCCTCGCCATGCCCGCCCTGCCCGTCGAGACGTTCGTCGACGCGTGTGCGCGGCTGGTGCGCGCCGACGCCTCCGAAGTGCCGACGGGCCCCGGGCAGAGCCTCTACCTCAGGCCCTTCATGATCGCGGTGGAGCCGAGCCTGGGCGTCCGACCGGCACAGGAGTACCTGTTCGCCGTGATCGGCTCACCGGTCGACCACTTCTTCGCGGACGGCTTCGAGGCCATCGACGTCTGGTGCCCGTCCGACCAGATCCGTGCGGCTCCCGGGGGCACCGGCGCGGCCAAGTGCGCCGGCAACTACGCCGGCGGCCTGGCCGCCAAGTCCCTCGCCGTCGCCCAGGGTTGCCATGAGGTCCTGTGGCTCGACGCCCGCGAGCACCGCTTCGTGGAGGAACTCGGCGCCATGAACTTCTTCGGCGTCACCCGAGAGCCGTCGGGTGCGCCGCTCCTGGTGACCCCGCCCCTGTCGGGAACGATCCTGGCCGGCAACACCAGGAACACCCTGATCCAGATCGCCGCCGACCTGGGCGTCCGGACCGAGCAACGGCACGTCGACATCGCCGAGTTGACGACGGGCGACGTCCGTTTCGTCGAGGCCTTCGCCTGCGGCACCGCGGCCTCCGTGGTGCCCATCGGCAGCGTGACCACGGCCGACGGCCGGTATGTCCTGGGCGACGGCCGTCCGGGAGAGCTCAGCACCCGGCTCCGCGAGGAGCTGGCCGCCATCCAGTACGGAGAGCGCCCCGACGCCCGGAACTGGATCCACACCGTCTGACCCCGGCCGTAGGGCCGTCCGTGCTGCATCGCACACCTTCCATCACCATCCCTAGGGGGAATCACTGTGGCCACGCCCACGTACACGCACGGCGGATGGCGTCCTTCCGAGGACCGCTTCCTCGAGATCATCGACCAGCCGCTGTTCCGCACACTGGTGGACCTCCAGGACCTCGTGACGCTCGAGACCGCCCTCTTCTGGAGCGAGCGGGGCGTCAAGTCCGTCCACCTGCCGATCACCACGAACAGCATCTCCAGCCCGATGGGCCTGGGCAGCGACTCGCTCCCGGTCGAGATCGACCTGTTCGGCCAGCGCACGTTCCTCGCCGACTCGATGCAGTTCATGCTGGAGTACGGCTGCCGCCTCAGCCCGCAGGGCAGCTGGTACCTGATGCCGAGCTTCCGCGGTGAGGACTGCGACGAGTCGCACCTCAACCAGTTCTTCCACAGCGAGGCCGAGCTTCCGGGCGGCCTCGACGCGTGCATCGAGACCGTCAACGCGTACATGCGCCGACTGGCCCAGGCCGTCCTGGACCGCCACGCCGACGACGTACGGGCCATCGCGGGCACCACCGAGCACCTGGAGCGCATGGCCGCGCTGGAGTCCTTCCCCCGCATGACCTTCGAGGAGGCCGTCGCCCACCTCGGCGACGACCCGGACGCGGTCGAGTACCACGAGGGCTGGCGCACCATCAGCCGGCACGGCGAGCGCCGGCTCATGGAGGAGATCAGCCCGATCCTCTGGGTCACCCACTACGACCACCTGTCGGTGCCCTTCTACCAGGCGTACGGCGACGAGGAGGGCCGCACGGCTCTCAACGGCGACCTGCTCTTCGGCATCGGCGAGACCGTCGGCTGCGGCGAGCGCCACGTCGACGGCGCACAGGCCCGCAAGGCCCTGGCCCACCACGAGGTCCCCGAGGAGGCCTACGCCTGGTACGTGCGGATGAAGGACGAGTATCCGCAGCACACCTCCGGCTTCGGCCTGGGCATCGAGCGCTGGCTGATGTGGGTGCTGAACCACAAGGACATCCGTGAGCTCCAGCTCGCGCCGCGCCTGAACGGTGTCAGCGTCACGCCGTAACCCGCACGGCCCGCTCACCGGACCCCCGGTCGCACTCGGCGGACCCCGGACCCCGGTCGTGGACCGGGGTCCGGCCTCCGGGCCCGAACCATGCCCTTCGGTGAGCAGCGCCCCGCGGGCCCGTCTCGCGCACGGTCGTCCCGCAAGCCCCGCAGGAGAAGAGAGATGCCCCGGTTCACCGACGGGACCACCGTCGCCAGGACGTCCGCACCACACCGCTCGCTGCGCGAGACGACCCACGCGTACCTGGCCGTCCGTCCCGCGCTGATCAGCGCACACGAGCACGCCGGTGTCGAACTCGTCTACCACCGCAACGACGCCCAGCACACCTACCGTCAGTCCGTGCCCGACCTGATGGCACTGCTCGGTGTGCTCGGCAGGGGACTCCTTCCCGAACCGCCCGGCGCCGTGGGCGCGTTGATCCTGCCGATGCCCTACTACCGCAGGTTCAAGCCTGCGGGCGCCCCGGTCGACCCGGCGAACTGCGGCCGGATCATCCGTGCCCGCAATCGGGAACTGCTCGACGCCTGCGCACGGTTCCGTGCCGACAATCCCCCCTCGGCCGGACTTCCCATGCCCGCCCTGATGGCCGATCCGTTCCGTGACGCAGCGGACTTCGCATCCGACTATGCCGATCGCCTCGGGGAGGTGTTCGCTCTCAAGTGGCACCCGTCGGCGGCCGAAAGCCCCGTGTCCGCCTATGTGGAGCGCGGCTATCTCGCCCTCGCCGCGGATCTCGACGTGCCGACCGTCATGCACTGCGCCCCCGAGGGCCGGCTCGGCGGCCTCGCCGAGATCGCCGAGGCCGCCGTCCCCGCCGCGGTCGCGGAAGGTGCCCGGATCAGCCTGGCCCACCTCGCCTTCGACAGCCCCGCGCTGCCCCTCGTCCTGAACACGCCCGGGGTGTACGCCGACCTCGGGCCGTGGGAGGCGGTGTGCGAGCAGACCGTCGGAGACCCCGGTCCCCTCGGCTCCGACGCCCGGCTCGCCCGGCTCATCGCCGAATGCGGACCGCGGCTGATGGTCTCCTTCGACACGCCGTTGCACCTCCAGCACACGGACGACGGGCGCGTCTTCGGCGCCGACACCGTGCCGGCCATGCGCCGGATCCTCGGCTCACTCGACCTCAGCGGCACCGATCCGCACGCCCTGCTCGCCGGCAACGCCCTGCCCTACCTGTTCGGGACGTCATGACCGGCCGCACGCCCTCGAGTGCCGACCCCACGGAGACGGAACAGC
Organism: Streptomyces sp. NPDC001401; assembly: GCF_042895385.1. Lineage (NCBI taxonomy): Bacteria > Bacillati > Actinomycetota > Actinomycetes > Kitasatosporales > Streptomycetaceae > Streptomyces > Streptomyces sp. NPDC001401. Next base: position 323,880 of record NZ_JBIAWI010000005.1, on the reverse strand, counting down.
CATGTCCCTGCTGAAGGACCTGCGCGCACTGCCCCGCACCGCCCGGACCCTGCTGCTGCTCGGAGCCCTCAACAACATCGGCTCGGGCCTGGTCATGCCGTTCCTCGCCGTCTACGTCCACCAGGTCAACGGCCTCGGCGTCGACACCGCCATGCACGCCGTGTCGGTGACGGCGACCGCCGTCATCATCGGTGGTCTCAACGCCGGACGCCTCGCCGACCGCATCGGCGCCCGCCGTACAGCGGCGGCGCACATGCTGCTCAGCGCGGTGGGCGTGACCGGATACGCACTGGCCGGCGAGACCTGGCACTTCCTGCTGTCCGCCGCGATCTGGGGCCTTGGCCTGGGCGGTTCCTCGGCCTGGAACACCCTGCTCGCCGCCTCGGTGCCCGCCGAGTCCCACCCGGTGGTCTTCGGCTCCAACTTCACCCTGACCAACGCTGCGCTGGGGATCGGCGGTCTCGTCGGCGGTGCGGTCGCGAGCGCCGCGCACCCGCTGTCGTTCCGGCTGCTCTACGGCGCCAACGCCCTCAGCTACCTCGGGATCGCCCTGGCCATGTTCGCCCTGCGCGGCCTCGGCACCGAAACGCCGGCCGAGGCGGGCGCGCGACGGGATTCCGCGGGGTCGAACGACTACCGGCAGGTCTTCACCAGCGGTCCCTTCCTGCTGGTCCTCGTTCTCGGGCTGGCGTTGTACTTCTCCTCGTACGGGCAGCTCGAGGCGAGCTTCCCCGCCTTCCTGCTGACGAGCACCCACGTGGGGCCGTCCGGGATCGCCGTGCTGTTCGCCGTGAACACCGGGGCGGTCATCTGCTCCCAACTGGTCCTGCACGACCTGATCAAGCGGTGGAAGCACACCCACACCGTCGCCCTGTCCGCCACGGCCTGGTCGGCGAGCTGGCTCCTCGTGCTCGCCGCGACGGCCACGGCCGCGGAATTCCAACTGGCCGTACTCATCGGCGGCATGGCGCTCTTCGCCTGCGCCGAGACGCTGTACGCCGCCGGCATGCCCTCCCTGGTGAACTCCCTGGCCACACCGGCACTGCGCGGGCGCTACAACGCCGCGTACGGCACCGCAACCTCGGCGGGCTTCGTGACCGGGCCGCTGGCCGCGGGCGCCCTGCTGTCCGGCGGCGCGGGAAGCGCCCTCGTCACCGGTCTGGCCGTGCTGTGCGTGCTGGCGGCGCTGGTACTCCTGGCCACGACGGGCCTCCTGATCCGCGCGGCCTCGGCGGCCTCCGCCGACGTCACCGAGAAGGAAGCAGTCCCGGCCCCGGCGGACGGGCCCCAGGAGGCCGTCCGTGGCTGACCGCCGCCTCCCGCCGTCGACACAGCTCCCTCTCCCGGACAAGGCCCGCACGTTCCCGGAGAAGGCCGGCACATTCCCGGAGAAGGCCCGCACGGCCACCCGCACCGACCGCGGGTCCTGTCATACGCGCCATGAACGCCGCCTGCTGTGGGAACTGTCGGACCTGCTGGGGACGGAGCCCGAGGACGCGCCGGCCGTGTTGCGCACCCGGCTCGCGCTGCTGGCCGACGCCCAGGCCGAGGTGGAGCGACTGCACCGGGCCGAGCTGGCCTCGGCCGCCCACGCCCTGGTCGAGAGGGCCCACACCGTCCCGGGTGGTCTGCTGGTCGCGGCCCGCGTCGACAACACGACCGGACGCAAGCTGCGGCAACTGGCCTCTGCCGTGGCCGGCCGGCTCTCCTCCGGCATGGGCCTCGTCGTCCTGTGCACTCTCTACAAGGGCCGGGCACTGCTGGTCTGTGCGATGGGCCACCGGCTGCGCGCACAGGGTGTGGACGCCCGCGACGTGCTCCGCGAGGCCGCGGCCGCGGTCGGCGGCAGTCCCGCGGGCCGGGGAGCCCGGTCGAGCGCTGCCGGACCGCGGACGGACGAGCTGGGCAGGGCGTTGTCGCTGGCCCGTGCGGAGGCTGTGACCCTGTTGCGGCGGAGCGTGGGGTGAGGGCGGGAAGGAGGGCGACGTCCTCAGAGCCAGCCGCGCTGGGCGGCCCGCAGGCCCGCTTCGAACCTGCTACGCGCGTCGAGTCGGTCCATGATGTCCGACATCAGCCGGCGGACACTGCGGACGGAAATGGCCAGCTGCTTGCTGGCGGCCTCGTCTGTCATGCCCTGAGCGAGCAGGCGCAGCAGCTCACGCTCCTGCGGATTGAGCCCCTGATCGTCCGGAAGCTCCGCGGTGCCGAGCGGACGGGCGGCCTCCCAGATGTGCGTGAAAAGCGCCAGAAGGGCGGCCACGAGGCTCTGTTCGCGCAGGACCAGTGCGCCCTTGGCCGAGTTCGCCGGATCGATGGGGAGAACGGCGATCTTGCGGTCCACGAGGATGATGCGCATCGGCAGCACGGGATGCGTGCGCACCTCGCCGCCGCACTCGTTCAGCCAGGCCGCATACCGCCGGGTGGCGGTGTGGTTGCGGACGCTGTCCAGATAGATGGTGCGAATGGTCACCCCGCGCTCGACCATCCTCGCGTCGAGGGCCTGGCTGGCCGCCATGCTCTCCGGGGTGAGGGAGGCTTTCGGAATGACCGCGAGCACTTCGGTCTCGATCTGATTCGACATCTCTTCCAGATACACGCGTACGGAATCGACACCCCGCAGATATTCGATCCTGCTGCCGTCGGAGCTGCCGCGTTCCCTTTCGAACTCCGCCACGATGTCGGACATCGCCACGCGGCATTCGGCCAGTTTCTTCTGATGCTCGAATATGTCTCTCTGCCGTGTGGCTATCAGCTCTCCGAGCGCCACGCTCGGCTTCACCACGACGACGGCACCCGGCTCCTCCCCGGAGGGCCTGATCAGCGAGAAGGCGGCCAGCTCATCGAGTCCGGCCCGGACGTCCGGCTCGCTCAGGCCGGTCTCCTCGACCAGTTCGTCGACGCCCCACAGGGTGCCCCTGACCATCGCCCGATACACCGCTTCGGTTCGCCTGCCCAGTCCCAGTCCGGCGAGCGAGGCCCGTTCGGGCACGTCAAGCCCCAGAGATTGCGTCATTGCACACTTCCTTGCCCCCGACAGAAGACACAACGATACCGACTCGCTGTGACAGCTGCACGACAGCAGCCCCTCGCTCGACAACGCAGGCGAGTAACACCAGTTGGATTTGCCAGCGTTTGAAACGTTGCACGATGAATTCTGAGGTGAATTGACAAAATGGCTCGCGCCATCACGATTTTGCTGGTCGGAGGCTCGGGGCACTGGGCCGGCCGGGAGAACCATGCACCGGCGCTGCTCGAAATGCAGCAGTCCGGATGGCCGGTTCGCACCGCTGCCATCTGCGACCCGCGCAACCCGGAGAAACGCGCCCAGGACGAGGACATGGCACCGCTGCGCGAATTGCTGCAGAAGGACTCACCGGAGTGGATCAACCCCGACGGACTCAGTCGTACAGAACTGGAAACCGTGCTGGACCATGCGCACGCCACTCACCGGTTCTCCTTGGTGATCATCGCCTGCAACCCCGTACACCACCGCGACTACATCCTCTGGGCGGTCTCCCGGGGCATCAGCGTGCTGTGCGACAAGCCCCTGCTGGTCGAGGAGGGCGCCGCGTACGACCCGGAGGCCGCCCGGCGCATCATCGGCGGCTACGAGGAACTCGACCGCGCGCTCACCCGGGCCCGTGCCACGGCGCCGTGCCATCTGGCCATGCCGCTGCGCAGACGGGCCAACGACGTCTACCGGTCGATCGCCTCCGACATCACCGAGATCCAGCAGACGCACGGGCAGGGCATCACCTCGATGCAGCTCATCAAGAACGGAGGTCTCTTCCGGCACCCGGAGGAGTACCTGCTCGGCGATGCGCACGGATACCGCAGCGGCGTCGGAGCGCTCTCCTTCTCCAGCTACCACTACATCGATCTGCTCGCTTGGTACCTGGAGTTGGCGCCCGGAGAGGCGACCGCCGTACGCGTGACCAACCCGTACGTGCGCAGGGTCGGAGACTTTCTGCGGACCCGTCAGGCAACCGCGCTCGCCGACCTGATCGACGGCCCCGGAGCCACCCGGATCCCCGAGCTGCCGCCGCAGGTGCTGGCTGCCGAGGCCGACTTCGTCTTCCATCTCGAACTCCGGGCGGAGGACGGCCACAAGGCCGGACTCGTGACCTACGCCTGCCACTCCAACACCTATTCCCACCGCACCGTGGGCCTCCAGGAGTTCGACCGCACCAACCGGCAGCCGTTCCGGGAAAAGGGAAGGATGTCCCAGTTCACCCTGGACATCAATCAGGGCAGCATCCAGCACATAGGCGTCTTCAAGAACGACGTCGTCGGCGAGGACTACCGGATCCGGGTGCAACGGCGCCGGAACCCGGTCGTGACCGGCGAACCCTACGCCGAGGACGTGTTCCACAACGCCCACGCGGGAAGCTCTGTGACCCCGCAGGACGTCCTGCGCGCGATGGTGCGCCTGGCCAGCGGTGAAGCCGCCCCCACACAGGTCGCCGACCGGATCTCCTTCTTCGAGGACCAGCGGCTCAGCCACCACCTGTTCGGCACGTTCTACGAACTCATCGCCATGGACGCCGAAGGGGCGAAAGCCACCGAACGCGTCGTCGAGTTGGCCGGGTGACCAGCACTCCTGTCGGTCGGCGAGGACTCGTCGCGGCGCTGCTGGCGGTGATGTTCCTCGCCGCCATGGACAGCGCGGTGACGGCCACGGCCGCCCCGCAGATCGTGGCCGACCTTAACGGCGGATCAGCCTTCAGCTGGCTCCTGGCCGGATACGTCCTCGCCGCGACCTTTTCCGTACCCCTGTACGGCAAGCTGGCCGACACCCATGGACGGCGGCCCGTGCTCGTCGGCGGGACCCTCCTGTTCCTGGCGGGCTCCGCGCTGTGCGCGGCCGGCTGGAGCATGACGAGTCTCGTCGCCTTCCGCTTCGTCCAGGGGCTGGGAGCCGGCGCGATCCAGGGGACCGTGCAGACGGTCGCGGGCGATCTGTACCAGCCGCACGAGCGCGGCCGCATCCAGGCAGCGCTCGCCTCGGTCTGGAGCGTCGCCGCCCTGGCGGGTCCCGCCCTGGGCGGTGCGATGGCCCAGTACGGCCACTGGCGGGGGATCTTCCTGCTCAACATCCCCCTCGGCCTGGTCGCGGTGTGGCTGCTGTCCCGCAACTTCCCCGCGGAGGACGTCCGGGGCGGCACGAGCGGCCCGGTGGACTGGCGCGGCGCCCTCAGCCTCCTGCTGACCTGCGCCACGCTCATGACGCTGTTGGTCCAGGGCGGTACCGCGTGGCCCTGGATCTCCGCCCGAAGCGCGGCACTGCTGGCCCTCTTCCTGTCCTTGGCCCTGACCACCGCACGGATCGAACGGCGCGCTGCCCAGCCGGTCATGCCCGGCTGGGTGTGGCAGCGACGCGAACTGGCCGTCCCGAGTCTCGTCCTGGGCCTGCTCGGCGCGATCATGACGGCGCCGCTGCTTCTGCTGCCCGTCTACGCCCAAGCGGTGCTGGGACTCGGCCCGGCGGCCGCCGCGGCGGTACTGGCCGGAATGACCTTCGGCTGGCCGACGGCGGCGGTCTTCAGCAGCCGCCTGTACCTGCGCGTCGGTTTCCGCGAGGCCGCACTGACCGGCGCGACCGTGGTGACCGCCGCCCTGCTGGCCACGGTGTCCCTCACCGCCACGCACGCGCCCGCCCTGCCGTACGCCGCGGCTTCGACCCTGCTCGGCATCGGCTTCGGCCTGCTCCAGCCGGCCCTGCTCGTGGGTGTCCAGGCGACCGTGGGCTGGGACGGCCGGGGCGCCGCGACGGCGAACCTCATGTTCTGCCGCGAGACGGGCCAGAGCCTGGGCGCGGCTCTGTTCGGGGCCCTTTTCAACGCCGCCGGCAACCAGGGCATCGCGGTGGCCACGCACTGCACGACCACCTGCGAGGAACACGTCACCGCGGGCCTCCGGTACACGTATGTCGCGGGCACCGCTTTCGCCGCCGCCATGGTGCTCCTGCTGTTGGCGATGCCGGTCCGAGGCCGCGGTGAACCGACCGGGGCTGCTGCTGTGCGCCGTCGTTGATGTCAGGTGTGGATGTCAGGCGGGCCGAGGCACGATGCTCACCGCGCGGTATTCGTACCCGTCCTGCTCGAAGCCGGGGGCTTCCCATTCGAGCTCTACTTGCTGTCCGGGCGACAGGCTTCGGAAGCCGGCCATCCGGATGTCGGAGAAGTGACCAAAACACCCACCGGGCGTCTCAGGGCAGTCGAGTACACCCCACCCTTCCTCGTCGCGCCACTCACGGACGGTCGCAGCCACCATGCGGGGCAGCCTACGGGTCCCACCATCGTCATTGACGCCGGGCCGCCCGACCCGGCGGCCCTTCGGTGCGACGGCGCAGTGCGTCCGACAGCTTGGCGAGCTGCCGTACGTCCGCGTCCAGGCCCTGTGCCTGTGGTACCGCCACGGCGACTGCGTTGTACGGCGGTTCCCCGCCTTCCGCCTGGGTTTTGAGCGCGGCACACAACCGGTCTGCAAGGAGGTCGGCAGAGGACTCGGAGAGGTCCGTGACCGTCGCCTCGGCCGGCCCGAGATAGGGGCTGATGCGTACCAGCCCGTCGCGGCACTCGATGGCGCGGCGATAGTAGTGGCGGTCGACCGCGCTCGGCCGGCGCAGAAGGTCCCATGGTCTGGCGCGGTTCTGGTGGAGAGCGTCCTGCGGGTATGCCTCGTGCAGCAGGCTCCACAGCGGATGCAGGCGGTGGTACATGCGGCGTCGTTGTCGGCGCAGGCGCATGACCGAGAGACGGGCGCGGGCCGCCGGGTAGCCGGCTCCGATGAGGAACAGCGGGATCGCCACGGCGATGATGTGGCCGGAGATCTCGGTGACCGCCGGGGCGACCGCGCCTCCGTGCCAGCGGATCACGGTCAGTGCCGCTCGGATCGCGCTCGCCGCGGCTATGCCCGAGAGGGCGGAGGCCATCAGCCACAGGCCGACGGACAGGGGGCGCTGTGACGCTCGCGCATAACGACAGGTCCAGCGCAGGGCCGTGGTCAGGGCGTAGACCAGATACAGATCGGCCAGGAGGTAGAAGGCCGCCAAGGCGGAGACGCGCATATCGACGTTGTCATAGCTGCCGCCCGTGTCGTGTCCGGCGGCGAAGATCGTGGCCAGCGAGGTCCCCAGAAGAGTGAGTCCCAGGGGGAGCGTTTCCCAACGGGCGCGTATGCGCCCTCTCCGCGGATCCGTCGCGGAGTACAGGTAGAAGCACATCAGCCAGAAGACCATCGCGAACGCGAAGGCGTTCTGCACCAGCCGCGGCGCTCCGGGCCCGCCGACGGAGCGGATCACCTTCGCGGCGGGCGGCAGCGCGAGTCCGAAGGAAGCGGCTGCGCTCGCCAGACACAGGGTCACGGCACGCAACGAAGCGTCCTGCGGGGACGCCACGATCTGGCGGATCTTCCAGCCCAGGATCAGGACGAACACCGTACCGACGACGACTGCCAGCACGATCACTGCCAGCCCTGCCGATCGCCGAGTGCGGACTGGACGCGATCGACCGACGGGTCCACGGACGAGGACGAGCCGACATGGTCCAGTACGGAGGCCCATTCGAGGATGATGGTGGCGACCAACTCGGCCTCGCGTTCGTGCTCCTCGTCGTACGAGGTGCGCCAGAGAGTCTTCTTGGTGACCTCGGCGGAGATGTCGGGCAGCAGCTGCTGCCAGATTTCGTTGCCGGAGACCGTGCTCCGGTGGTCCGCCATGATGTGCCCGACCTCGTGCAGGATGATGTGGTCCTGGTGGACCTTGCTCGTCTCGCGCTGATAGAGGATGTAGTCCGCCGAGCCCGTCGCGATCCAGACGCCGAACGGGCCGGGGACGGGCAGCGGATGAGGCACGAGACGAATGGGCCGTCCGCGGCGCTCTCCCAGGCGCCGGCACAGTACGTCCACCCGCAACGGCGTCTCGATGCCGAGGGATTGAAGCTCCAGTCTGCAGCGCCGACGCAGCTTGCGCTCGTTCAAAACCGTCCTCTCGTATGTCCGACCTCCGCGCCGCCGATCGGGCAGCACGAGGTCAGGTGGGGGTAACCAGAGGGAATCTCCGGGCAGTTCACGGCTCCGCGTGGTTCACGGCCGTCCCGTGGTGCCCGTGATCAGCATCCGTGTCAGCGGCTGCTTCTGTGCGCGTTTTTACGTGTGTGTCGTCTACCTCACGTACGCGACCGGCTTCGCTCGGGTCATGGCGTGTCCTGCTGCTCCGCCTCCGCCTGTTCAAGGCGGTAGACGACATCGAGGAGGTCCATGACCTGTTTGCGGCGCTCGGCGGAGAGCTGGCCCGCCCGCATCGCCATCAGCCTGACGTCGCCCTCCGGCGAGGAATCGGCCAGGCGCGCCTGGGCCTCGGCCAGCACATTCAGTTGTTCGGCGACACGGTTGCCCGTTTCCGTGTCGAGGAAGTAGGCGGTGGGCACGCCGAAAAAACCGGCCAGTGCTTCCAGGTGCTTGAGCGTCGGGTTGGTCTTGATGCCTTTACGCAGCTGCCAGATGTAGCTCTGGGAGATGGTGACGCCGGTGCCCCGGATGGCGGCCGCGACCTGCTCGTTGCTGTACTCGTGGCCCACGTCGGGCCGTACGTTCGCAAAGAGCTCGTTGAGTTTGTCCGCAAGACTGCGGTCCGCCCCGTCGGCCACGGCGCCTCCCCGCGCTCTTCCACTGTGGTGAATGGGGACAGAGTGTAGCGATGACATACCAGTTGAACCAGGCCAACCTGTGGTCTAGGGTCTTGACGCACGACGATCTCAACTGTGGTGAAAGCCCGGACCGTTGAACTTTGTACCTGAGTCGACGGACGACCACCGGGCCGGAGCCATCAGTTGGCTCCACTCACGGGGGAGAGGATGCTGTGATGTCGGTGACGGGGGAGATCGCTGAGGGAGCGGTCGATCCGGCAATACCGAAAGAAATCGGGGGAGTTCTCGACCGGACAGTGGAGCGGGTGCCCATCCGTCTGCTGGCAGGTGCGAGTTCGCCTCGCACAACGGGCGCGGACGACCGGCACGCACGGGCGCTCGCCGAACTGGACGTACCCCTGCCGCCCGTCGTCGTGCACCGCCCGACGAAGCGGGTGCTCGACGGGGTGCACCGGATCAGGGCGGCGGAACTGCGGGGGGAGAGTGACGTCGAGGTCCGCTACTTCGACGGCGGCGAGGAGGAAGCCTTCCTGCTCGCTGTCCAGCTCAACTCGGCGCACGGCAAACCGCTGTCGTTCGACGACAGGACCGCTGCCGCGCGGCGTATCATCGCCTCGCACCCGCACTGGTCGGACCGGCGCATCGCCTCGGTGACCTGCCTGTCGGCCAAGACTGTTGGGGCCCTCCGGGGGTGTTCGACCGAAGACGGGCCGCAGTCGAACAAGCGGGTGGGTCTCGACGGCCGTGCACGACCGCTGCATCCGGCCGAAGGGCGCCTGCTCGCAGGCGAGTTACTGGCGCAGGACCCAAACCTTTCCCTGCGCGAGCTCGCCCGGCGTGCGGGGATGTCCGTGGCGACGGCGAGCGACGTACGTCAACGCTTCTTGCAGGGCCGGGAGTTGTTGCCGCCCAGGCTGCGGGGCGGTGGACCGGCGGAGAGCGGAACGACCAAGCCTCGCGGTCACGATGGCGGCGACGGTTCGAGGGGCGCGGGCGCTCCCGGCGGTCTGAGCGGCACCGGCGGCTTTGGCGGCGCGGGCCGCCCTCAAAGCCCCGCCCTGCTCGAAAGCCTGCGGCGCGATCCCTCCGTACGGAACTCCGAATCGGGGCGCAGGTTCCTTCAGCTGCTCAGCATTCACCCGACGGGCCCCTCTGGATGGCAGAAGCTCGTGCGTGACGTACCGGCACACCGCGCCGATGTCGTCGCGCGTATCGCACGGGATTACGCGGAGGCCTGGCTCCATGTTGCGCGCGCATTGGAAAGCAATTCCTGACGGCATCTGCAATAACCCCCGTGTCCCCAGCTCTGGTTGAGCGTTCCTTGCCGTCGAAAAGCTGCCCGAATAGCCTTCTGAATCGCTTGAGGATTCCTCAGCTCCCGTAAGGCCACGGGAATTCTGGGAAATCCCTTCAACGAACAGGGGAAGCTCCATCATGAGATTCAAGAAGCCGCTGATCGGTGCCGTGCTCGCTGCCACCATGGTGGCCGGCGTCGCAGGCACCGCGTCGGCGCACACCCAGGCGCCGCACACCGCCCCGGTCGCCGCGGCCAAGGCGGAGCAGGGCTACTCGGACAACGACGTGGTCGCCTTCCTGGTCTTCGGCCAGGGCAAGGCTGCCAAGGACCACCCGGAGCTGGCCCAGCAGATTCGCAGCCGTCGCTCCGACGCCTCGGTGACGCCCAAGCAGCTGTCGTACCTGATGGCCAAGCTGCACCAGGCCGACCCGGAGTTCCACACCAGGGTGACGGAGGCCGTCCAGGCCAAGGACCCGTTCGTGGTGCAGCAGGGCATGGTGGCGCTGAACGACGACCTCAAGGCGGCCATCGCCTCGGACAGCAAGGCCAAGACCCTCAACAGCTCCGTCATCGCGCGCCCCAACGGCTGGGTGTGGACCAAGTCCAACATCGTGACCGTGGCGAATGTCGCGGCCGGCATCAACGTCGCCGCGGGCACCAACGTCGCTGCGGGCGCGGAGGTCGTCGTGGTGGTCGTGATAGCCCCGGCTGCGGCCAGCTACGGCTTCGACCTGAAGCAGTCGGACCAGCTCGACGAGAACGACTTCGTCGCGGCGGTCGCTTCCGCACTCTGATTTCTCTGAGGGGGTGGCCTGCCGCGACCGCGGCGCGGCAGGCCACCCCCGCACAGGCGCATCAGCACGGCCGGAGCGTTCCGTCCGTTACAGGGGGAAAGGAAAACCGCGCATGTCGACGCCTGTCGCAAGGCGGCAGCTGTACATCTTCGCGACCACGCTGGCGGTCATGGTCGCCTATCTTCTCGTCGCGCTCTTCTACACGCTGCCGAGCAACGCGCTCAGCAGCCGCCATTCAAAAGGCGCACGCCAGTACTTCAATGAGGTCACCCCGCAGGTCTGGGCCTTCTTCACCAAGGATCCCGAGGGCGTCCAGATCGGCACGTACGCCTTCGACGGAAAGCACTCCAAGAATCTTCTGAAGACCCCGCAGGGCAGCCCTTCGAATCTTTTCGGACTTGACCGTACCCAGCGCGCCCAGGGTCCCGAGATCGCCTACATCAATACCTCGGTGACCCAATGGCAGCCGTGCGCGGGCAATCTGGAGATCTGCCTGCACGAAGCGGCCGCGCGCCCCGCCGAGAAGGTCAAGAACCGCAACCCCGTGCGGACCGTGTGCGGGGACTCCTTCATCACTCAGGAACGCGTCGTGCCCTGGTCGTACCGGAACCTGGTGCCGTACGACCGGCGCGTCACCAGAATCGCCCACCTGGACGTCTCATGCTCATAGCCGCCCGTGCATCCCTGTCCGGACTTGTCGAAGAGCAGTCCGCTCGGCTTCAACTCCGGCTCTCCACCTTCGACTTCCGCTCGCGCTGGTTCGGGGTGGGACGCTCACTGATCTGCTTCGCCGAGCTGACGGTGGTCCTCATCACCCCGTCGAAGGCGCTGCTCACCCCGGTTCTGACCGTCAGCGACGGCGCCCGCTGCGGGGGAGTGCGCGCCGCGTCCGCGTACTGCCTGGTGGGCGGTACCTCCCATGCGGAGTACGCCCGTTGGATCCTGGTCGCCGCGCTTCTCGTGGCCGCCGTCGGATACCGGCCGCGCTGGACGGCGATCCCGCAGCTGTGGGCCATCTACTCGATCGCGGTGAGTATCACCGTGCCCGACGGCGGCGAATCCGTGGGCATGATCATGTCTCTCCTCATGCTGCCGATTCTCCTGACGGACGACCGGACTTGGCAGTGGAGACCGCCGGCGAAGCCGCTGCGACCGTCCGCGCACGCGATCGCCTACGCCGCCTTCTGGGCGGTCAGACTGCAGCTGGCATACATCTATCTCGACACCGCCATCAGCAAGTTCGGAGTCGCCGACTGGGCCAACGGGACGGCGGAGTACTACTTCCTGCGCGACAACATGTTCGGCGTCGCGGCGCCCTGGGACGGGCCGCTGCTCGCGCTGTCCAAGTACCCCCTGATCGTCGTCGGCATGACCTGGGGCGCGCTCGTCGTCGAACTCCTCATCGCCGTCTGCATCCTGGGCTCCGACCGCTGGCGCAAGGTGGGCCTGGTGCTCGACATCCTGCTGCACGGCTCGATCATCCTGCTGATGGGCCTGTGGAGCTTCGCTCTCGTCATGATCGGCTGCTCGGTCGTCGCATCCATGCCGCTGCTGCGTACGCCGCCGGCCGAGACGCCCGGCGGACAACTCCCCACCGCGCAACCTCCAGTTGAAAAAGGCACCAATGACAGCCCCGTTGACGACTCGGATGACCACTCAGTTGGCCACTCATCGGCAGTGCTACGTTGAATCGGTGGCCAAGCTGGAAGTGCTGAATGTGTCCGCGGGTTACCGGGGACGGCCGGTGCTCCGGGATGTCAATCTCGAATACGGCGCGGGAATTCACGTACTGCTCGGCCCGAACGGCGCCGGGAAGACAACGGCGTTCCGTGTGCTCGCCGGGATTCTCGCGCCCTTCGAGGGCACCGTCCTGGTGGACGGCGCCGACCCGCACACACACACGGAGACCAAGTCCCTGATCGCCCTCGCCACTCACCGCTCGGCGCTCGCACCACGCCTGAGCGTCGTGGACAACCTGCGGTACTGGGCACGCGTCCTGGGTCTGCCGCCCAGGCCGTCGGAGGAGCGGATCGCGGAGGTCCTGGACCTGCTCGGTCTCACCGACCTTGCTGACCGCCGGATCGGCAGCCTCAGCCGCGGCCAGAACCAGCGAGCGGGCCTGGCGAAAGCGTTCCTGGGACGCCCGCCGATCCTTCTCCTGGACGAGCCGATGTCGGGACTGGACCCGACGACGACCGCTCAACTCACCGAGTACCTACGAGGGTTGGCGAACCAGGGGCATACGGTCGTCGTCTCCACACACGCCCTGGCCGACGCCAACCGCTTCGCCGACGACGTGACAGTGCTGCAGAAGGGACGCATCGTGGGCCGAGGCGAGCCGGCCGCCCTGCGCACCGCCCTGCTGGGCAGCGCCTACCGGCTGCGCGTCCGAGGCTCCGGCGACGTGCCGACGGTCCTCGACCGGCTGGGCCTGCGGTACGAGGAGCAGCAGGGTGCCGTGGTCGTGGAGGTGCCCGACGAGCGGGCGGCGGAGGTGCTGGTCGCCGACCTGGTGAGGGAAGGCATCGGCGTACGAGAGGTAGTACCCGCCCGCAACCCGCTGGAGGACGTCTACCAGCAGCTGCAGACGGAAGTGCCGGCACCCGCGGACGGAAGGCGCATCCCGTGACGCGACGAGGCGTTCCCTTCGACGTGACCCGGGCCAGGATCCTGGCGTCCGCGCTGTTGTGGCGGATGAGACGGGAACGGCTGCGGAACTTCGCCACGGTGTTCCTGCCGTTCGTGCTGACGGTCGCCTCCGTGATCGTCCTGCCTCTCCTGTCCGACGACGCGGACATGAACGGCGCGGCCAGCAGCGCCCGGCTCGGCGCGCAGTACGGGGCGCACGGGGACACCGTCGCGGCCGGGTTGCTGCTCATCCTGATGCCTGGCGTCATCGCCCTGCACGGAACGGTCGGCGCGGGTCTCGCGGTGCGCAACGTGGTCGGTGCGGAGGCCGGGGTCGGCGCCCTTGAGGCGATGCTCGGTGCCCCGTACAACCCGGCGAGCATCGCGGGTGGACTGCTCGGCTACGTACTCGTCGTCACGACGGCCCAGTGGGCGGTGATGAGCGCACTCGGCGCCCTCGCTCTCGCCCTGTCCGGTGCCCTGCACCACGACAGCCTCACACCGGACGCCGGCTATCTGACACTCGCCCTCCTGCTCCCGCTCCTGGCCACCTGGGCGGGCGCGGCCCTCGCCCTGCTGCTCAACCTCCTCTTCCCACGCCTTTCCCAGCCCGGCGCCGGCGCCCTGGCGGGCAACGGCGGCGGCCTGGTCAGCCTGGCCGCGATGCTGCCCGGCTTCGGTGCCCTCCTGGCGATGTCCATCGCCCTGGACCCGCTGGGCCCGACAAGGCTGCTGTTGTACGCGGGCGGGGTGACCGTACTGATCACGGCGGGCAGCCTGATCGGCATCGCGAGGGGCTTCCGCCCGGAGTCGGTGCTGTCGTCGTCGGCGTGAGAGAAGGCCGACGCAAGGCACCCGCTGGACGCAACCAGTCACCAACCAGTCAACTAGGCAAGAAATTCGGTGATGTTCATGGCGATGGTGAAGGTCCTGGTCGACATCCGTCCCTCCCCGGTGGCGCTCCCCTTCCACCGCGCCTTCACACGACCAGTCGTGGAGATCGACGGCGTCGAGTGGCCCGCGAGATGGGGCACGACGGAGATCCCGGTCGATGCGGGAGCTCACGAGATAGCCGTGTTCTTCCGCTACAAGGGCCAGCGCGCGGCCCGACTCGGCGTGGGCGCCGACGAGTTGACCGTGCACGACGCCCCAGGCACACAGCCGCGGGTGACGGCCCGCCTCGGCGCACGCAACGGCAGCGGCTTCAAGGTCAGGTCCGCCTGAGGAGCCAAGGAGGTGCACATGCCCCGTAAGTCGATCGTGCAGTGCGCGGCGGGACACCTCTATACGGCCACGTGGATACCGTTCGTCGGCTTCAAGTCCCTGCGCCTCACCCCGTCCACGCGCTACGCCCGCTGCCCGGTGGGCAAGCACTGGGCGGTGGTAAGCAGGCCCGACCGGTCGACCCTCACCGAGGAGCAGCTCGCCGCGGCGCGGTCGCACGACGCGGGCTGGATGTAGGCCCCACGCAGCCGAAGCCTGCGGCTTCACGAAGTCGGAGTTCCTGTGTTCGCGGCAGCGGGGAGCCCTCCCGGCGTCTCGGCGTCGGGAGGGCTCCCCGTCGGGTAGCACCCCTTGTCAGCCGCAGGGCAGCTCGAGGTTGTACGTGCGGTAGCCGGAGCCCGCGCACTCGGTGGGGTTTCCTTCGACCACTCCGCCCGGACCGCCGCTGCCGGAACTGCTGCCGTCCAGCACGTCCTGGCCCTCACGGGTCACGGTGCAGGTGAAATCGAACGCGCAGGGGTGCTTGGCGTTGGCGTAGTACCAGGCTGCTCCCCAGCAGGGTCTGACCGGCTTCGCCTTGACGATGATCGCCTGTGACCTCGTCTTCCTCGACAAGGAACTCGGCAAGGCCGTCTCCATGGCGCGCGAGCCGGCCGTACGGCTGAGCCGGTGGGCCCGGAAGGCGCAGCAGCGCACCGAGCACGCCCGCGAAGGGGCGCTCACTGAGGAGTCCGTATAAGGGAGTCCGTACAACAGAGGGGCCTCGGGCGTCTGCACAGAGGGGTTCGTACAGCCTCCCTGCGCCCTTGGCCGAAAAAACGGCGCATCAGCGTCGGGTGCCAGGCAAGCTCTCAGTTTCACCGGGTCGACCAAGGAGACCGACAGGACATGGAAGAAACCCCGCCTCCTCACCCCGCCGAGGACGGCGCCACGGTGGGACTGTTCTGGGTCTCGGCGGACGGCGTGTACGTGGGAGCCCCGGCAACAGCACCGGCCCCCAACATGGTGCTCACGACAGCGGGGCCCCGCGTCACCGGTCCGCACCCACGGGAGTGGACATGGTCCGACCTCGCCGGCCTGGAGATCACCGAAGTCCCGACCCGCTCCGCTCCGCAACGCTGGGCGACCCACGCCGCGAGCTTCGTCGCAGCAGCTCTGGACGCCTGGGTGCCGAGCAGCCCGACCGAGATGACCGTCTCCGTCATCGCGCCCGACGGCACCTACCGGACGCCGGTCTACTCCAGCGCCGCCGTCGCCTACTCCCCGCGCGAGGTCGCTCTCTCACGGCGGTTGCTCAGCGACTTCACCCAGGGCACCGCCACGCCCGCCGTCATGACCGAATGGTGGGAACAGACCCGGCCGACCAAGATCCTGCGGTCGCGCGAGCGGGAGGCCGTGCTTGAACTCTGGCTCACACGCGCCTGACTGGCTCTTCAGGGGCGCCCCATGCCTGCCCCGGCCCTGGCCCTGGCCCACGAACCCTGCACAGGAGGACAAGCCCGTGCGCAAAGACCTCTCGGCAGCCGTCGGTTCCGACGCGCCCACGCTCGCCTTCGACGGCGACTGCGGTTTCTGCCAGGCGACCATTACCCGTCTGCAACGCCATGCCAGGCCACGGATGCGGGCCACGCCGTGGCGTGCCCTGCCCGACCACGTCACCCGGCCGCACCGGGAACGCCTCGACCGAGAAGTCCTCGTCCTCCGCGGGGCCCACGTGGGCGATTCCGGAGCGCAGGCGCTTGGCGCCTACCTCGCGTCGTCACCCCGTTTCCGATACCGAGCCACGGCACTGCTCCTGCGCGCGCCCGTCATCAGGCAGGCCGCTCGACTCGTCTATCGCCAGGTAGCCATCCACCGGCACCGCATGCCTGGAGGCACGGCGGCATGCGCGCTGCCCCGGACGCACGACTGAAGGCCAACATGATCCGAGTTCCCATCTGCATACTCAGCAGCTTCGAGCCGCCACGGGTACACAACGGCCACAGCCTGGACCTGTTCGTGCAGATCGGCTCCCTGACCAAAACGGACATCTGGAGTGTCTGTGAGCGCAGGATTCGCCTGTGGTTCACGGCTAGGGACACGGCTACCTCAAAGGTTCTGATGAACTTCTGAGTGTCCCGTCGGACCCTACCGATCATGCTCGCCCACGCCGCGGCCGTGGCACGCAGAGGATGGGCGCACGCTCGACGTCCTGCGCCGCGAGCCGGGTCTCGCAACTCGCGTTGTCGTCCACCGACGACAGCGAGCAATCCACCCCGGACGCACGCCCCGAATCCCGGCTGATCGTCACTATCGCTGGGAGTTCGTGTGGTCCCAAGCTGGAGGCAGGAACAGACCAGTCCGCGCAGGGCCAGCCCGATCGCCTGGGTGTCGATGCCGCAGGAGCAGTCCAGGACACTGTGCGGTTCCGGTCCCAGACGCGGGCGGACGAGCTCGTCCAGCGCCGCCGTCGGCGCCTCATGCTCGCGTCCCAGGCCGGGAAGATCAGGTGGTGGTCGGGGGCCAGGTCGTCGTAGAAGTCCCTCGTCGAGTCAGGGGCCATGCGTGCCACGGTAGTGCGTGGCGCCGGTTGTTCACTCGTCGCGGCCCAGGCCGGCCTCGCGGGCGCGGAGCGCGGCGGCGGTCCTGTCGTGCACCTGGAGCTTCAACAGGATCGCCGAGACGTGGTTGCGGACCGTCTTGTCGGAGAGGCTCAGGCGGCGGGCGATCTCCCGGTTGCCGCAGCCGGCCGCCAGCAGGTCCAGGACGTCGCGTTCGCGGTCGGTGAGGAGGGGGAACGCCCGCATCGCGCAGTCGGCCGCGCTGCGGGAGGTGAAGAACTCGGCGATACGGCGGGCCACGGACCCTCCGTAGGCGGCGCCGCCCGCGGCGACCTGGACCACGGCGGCGACGATCTCGCCCTGGTCGGCTCCTTTGACCAGGTAGCCGCTCGCCCCCGCGCGCAGGGCCGCGAAGACGCTGTCGTCGCCGTCGTGCATCGTGAGGGCCAGCACGCCGGTGCCCGGGCTGTGCTGCCGTATGGCCCGGATGGCGTGGATGCCGTCGGTGCCCGGCATGGACAGGTCGGTGATCACGACGTCGGGAGTGTGCAGCCGTACGGCGTCGAGGAGTTCCGCCCCGTCCGCCGCCTCGGCGAGGACCTGGACGCCGGGGTCGCTGTCGAGGGCGGCCCGCAGTCCGAGCCGGTACATGGGGTGGTCGTCGGCGACGACCACGCGGATCGGTGGCCGCTCGGGTGTCATGACCGCTCCTTGAGGGGGAGATGTGCGGTGACCGCCGTTCCGCCGAGGCGGCCGGGCGAGTCCACGAGGAGTGTCCCGCCGTGCGACGCGACACGGGCCCTCATGCTGTCGAGGCCCACTCCGGTGCCGGCCGGGGGCGGGTCCGGGCGGTGCCGCAGACCCCGGCCGTCGTCTTCCACCTGGATGGTCAACTCACCGTCGGTAAAGGTGAGTTCGACGAGTGCCCGGGTGGCTGCCGCATGCCGCACCACGTTGGTCAGCGCCTCGCACGCGATCCGGTACGCCGTCGTCTCCACGTCCGGGGGAAGCCGGGCCGGCCCGGCCGGGCCCGTCACCCGGACCGGCAGATCCGGTGCGAACGACCGCGCGCGTTCACGCAACGCACCGAGCAGGTCCAGGCGGTCGAGGGTTCCCGGGCGCAGGTCCTGGATGATGCGCCGGACCTCGGCGCCGGACGCGTCGGCCTCGGCCCGGGCCGCCTCCACCATGCGCCGGGTCGTCGCGCCTTCGCCGGTGTCGAGGGAGTCCGCGGCGACCTGGAGCGCCAGGGCGATTCCCATGAGGGCGGGGCCGAGGCCGTCGTGCAGGTCCCTGCGGAAGCGGTCGCGCTCGGCGCGGGTGGCGTCGATGACCCGGTCGCGCTCCGCCGCCAGCTCCTGGGCGAGGGCATCGGCCCGTACGGCGGCGGCCATCGAGGGGGCGAGGGCGTGGAGCACCTTCAAGTCGGCCGCCGTGTACGGCTCCTGGGTCGTCCGGTCGGCGATCCGCAGCGTGCCGACCGACGTTCCGGACAGTCGCAGCGGGACATCGGTGGCGGGTGCGGAACGGGTCGACCGCGCGCCGCATCGGGCGAGCAACTCGCCGTCCACACCCAGGAGTTCGGCGCCGGGGGCCCGTACGGCCTCTGCGGTGGCGGTGAGCACCGCGGTGAGCACGCCCCCGTCGGCCTCCTCGGCGCCGGTCGCGAGCCGGTCGCC
The DNA here is from genome assembly GCF_042895385.1 of Streptomyces sp. NPDC001401. Classification (NCBI taxonomy): domain Bacteria; kingdom Bacillati; phylum Actinomycetota; class Actinomycetes; order Kitasatosporales; family Streptomycetaceae; genus Streptomyces; species Streptomyces sp. NPDC001401. Next base: position 305,070 of record NZ_JBIAWI010000005.1, on the reverse strand, counting down.
GACGCGGGCCAGCGCCCGCAGGGGGTCGCGGCGGTCGCCGTACACGAAGCGGTCCACGGCTCGCTGCAGCCGGTCCCGCAGCGGGGCAAGCCCCACAGCGACCAGCGCCGCCGCCACCACGCCCGGCAGGACACCTTGCCCGAGGGTGGCGCCGGCGAGCGCGGTGGTGCCGAGGTAGGCGGCGACGACGGCCGCCGTCAGGGTGCCGTACACCAGCCAGCGGCGCAGGACGAGATCGATGCCGAGCAGCCGGTGGCGCAGCACGCCGACGCCTATGGCCACCGGCAGCAGCATGCTGAGGGCGTTGGAGACGATCCGGTCGGTGAAGAACGTGGTGATGCCGATCGGCGGCAGGACGGCCACCAGCCAGGCCAGTTGCTGCCGCTGCGGCGGCCGGGAGCGGGCCAGGCGGACACCCGTGTCGGCCCAGATGGCGAGCGTCGAGAGCGCAAGGAGCAGAAAACCCGCTCCGAACGCCATGGATCGCAGGGCGGCCGGGGCGTACAGAGGCGGGTCGCCGTGCGCGACCATGTCGTCGTAGAAGGACGGGGCGAAGACACCGGCGACCACCACCAGCGTGAGCGCGGCCGTCGCCGTCCACGCGAGCACTCGCGCACGGCGTCCCGACGGCCGGCCCTGCGGATACAGCACCAGCAGCACGCTGTACGGCAGTAGCCAGGCGGGCAGCCACAGCGTGCTGAACAACTGGGCGGCCAGGCGGGCGGCGGGCCATGCCGGGTCGGCCACCGAGGCGCCGTACGCGCCGTACGCCTGGAACAGAGCGGTGAGCGCGAGCAGGAGACTCACGGCGGTCAGTAGCCGTCCGACGGCGTTTCCGGGGCGCAGGGTGGTGAGGGCGGCTCCAGTGACGGCCCAACTGACGGCGGAGAGCGTGATGCTCAGGGTGTCGCGCCCGAACTCGCCGGTGTGCGCGAGCAGTCCGTGGTCCGGGAGGTACGCGATGAACGTGCCGCCGGCTCCCGCGAGCGCGGTGACGGCGGCCGGGGCCCAGGCGAGGGCCTGGTCGTGGCGCTGTCGCGCGGTGTTCTCGGCCATGGCCACCACACCTCCGTGCCCGACCGCGGTCGGAGCGTGCCCCCAGTCTGGCAGCAGACGTGTCCCGGTGACCCGGGACCGGAGTCCTTGCTCCGCCGGGTCAACTCCCTGGTTGGGCCGGGGTCGTTGTCAGTGGCGGGGCCGCGGGTGGCGGGCGCACGGTGGTGGCCGAGTGGTCCGGCAGGGGCCGCCGACCGGGGGAGGACCCGTGGAATCCACAAAGCCGATGCCGAAGGGAAGCGACAACGTCATGCGTACGGCCGTCGCGGTCGCCGCCGTCGCTCTCGGCGTGATGCTGGTCGGTACGTACGTGCGCACACCGCTGAACGGCGACACCTGGGACGTGTCGACCAGCCGGCACGGGCTCGGAGTGCTGCCCCTGCTGGTCGCGTTCGCCGTGCTGGGCAGCGCCGTGGTGTTCGGAGCGGTGGTGCGGCGTGCCGCGGCACGGCCCGCCGAACGCACCGGTCTCCGCGCCTTGTTGCTGGCTGTGCTCGGTGCGGCCACGATCGTCGTGTTCTGGACAGGGCTGCCGGTGATCCTCGGGGTGGGGGCGGCCTTCCTGGCCAGGTCCTCGCACGCCCGGACCGGCCGGTGGAGCCCACCCGCGGTGACGGCCGCGGTCCTGGCCGGGGTGACGCTCCTCATGGCGGGGTGGCTCGCCTTCACGGGCTGAGGAGTCGGCACCCGTGGAGGGCCGGGCCCGGCTACGGGGGGCGGGCCCGGTCTCCCCGGCGGTGAATTCCTTGTATTGTCCGGTGGAAAATTTCCGCGGCTCGCCACCATCGAGGAACCCGAACACCGTCAGCTTCTCCGGCACTTCGGGTTTGCCGGTGACGACGGAGACAGCGACTGATCCCGTTCCCTCTTCGAGCCGGGGGGCTGCCGCAAGATCACGCCAACTGAAACGACGTCATAGCCGTATTCACGTGCCTCGAGTCATTGCTGGCGTGTCCGGAGGCCGGCTGGCCAGCTCATTTCGTTCTGGATCGAAGTGATTGGCTTCGGCAGGCGCATCACCAAGGATGGGCAAAGCCGTCGAGGGAGCGGCCGGGGGACCGAAGGTCCCTGCCGCCCCGGCGTTCCATGCGATGTCACGACCTCAAGGGGGAACAATCATGCGTCGTCGCAGTGTCGGCATCCTCGCCGCGGCCGGTGCACTCGCCGCGTCCGTCGCGGTGTCCGCCCCGGCCTCGGCCGAAGTGAACCATCGGACCTGCCCCAAGGGCGCCTTCTGTGTGTACTCCGGCGACTGGGAGACCGGCAGACTGCTCCTCGCGACGCAGGGCAACTGGTCCGGCACCATCTTCAACGTCCAGTCCACCTTCAACAACGGCTACCCCGACCCTGGCGCCGACCATGTCCAGCTCGACTACGAGGCGAGCGGCATCAGCTACTCCACCTGCATCCACTACGCCCCCGGCTCCGGCCAGTACGAACACCACTGGAACAACATCACCGTCAAGTCCGTGAGGTGGCGCGGCGAGTGCTGATCCGGCCCGCCCGCACCATGTGACGAGGAGCGGGTGCAGCACGGCTCTACGGAAGTGGGCCGCAACCTGCTTGTCCAGCAGGGCAGCAGGCCGGATACTGCGGCAGTCTCCCAGGCTATCGTCGTGCACGGACTTGCCGTGGGTGGGCCGGAGTTCGGCCGGTCACCTGCGTCTTGGGGTGGCGCTGCTCGTTGACCTGGTGGAGGAGTTTTGTGCGGGCCTTCTCCGCTTCGGGGAGCGTCGCGGCCTGCTCGTAGAGGTAGATCTACTTCTTTGTGAGCGGATCGCGCCCGACGTAGACGCTCGCCTGGTAGCCCGATCCATTGCGCCGGATGCGGCCTCGCTGAGTGGTCTCGACCTTGGTGTTTGCCATGACGTGGAACCTACTGACGGCTAATGCCACGGCTACGACGAACAGCGCGTCTACCTCGGAGAGGTAAACGCGCTGGTCAGACACTGTGCCCCCGGCAGGAAGGGCGGCGGGCACGCCGACCGATCAGGCGCGCGTGTGCCTCGCTGCACCCCCACCGAGCTTGGCCACGCTGCCCTGCCGTCGGCCCGGGCAAGCCCCACCGGCTGGGCCATGGGACGCCTCGGTGTCCACCAACCCAGAGCTCTCAGCTTGGGAAGCTGCGGCTCTTTGTGGTCGAGGAGGTCGCTGGCCGGTGTGAACGGCTGAGGCTTCGTCCCGTTGGGCCTGGCTGCCTTCACCGTGGTTCCCCGTTGTTCCCCGCCTGATCTGGTGCGCTTGTGGTGCGCGCGTCCGTCATCCGCGTTTCGGTCGTACCTACCGTTTCTGCGCCCTGTAGCGCTTCATCAGCGCAGTGATCCGTGCAGGATCCGCCTGACCGTTCAGCTCGGCCACGAGATCGTCAGGACACAACTCGTAGAGATCCCCCCACCATCGACGTCCTCGGTTGTCCCAGACACGGTATCCGCCTGGCACACCCCGGGCTACGTAGCGTCTCCTGCTCACAGTTCCCCGTTCCCGCTGTGCTTCCGTATGCGCCCGCTGGCACGATGACCTCGTGGCTGACTTGGAGCGCATCACGGCAGAAATCATGGCGTACTACCGAGCACTCGACGAGGGCGCCACCTTGCGGCACCACTTCCGCCATGCGGACGAGGAAGGTGGCCTCTGGTACATCGAAGCTGTACCCGACCGCGGTGAGTTGATCGCCATCAAGCAGGCAGAGCTGACCTCGGCCGGCCAACTCCACCGGTATAGCTGGAGGCACCTGGAGGACGAGCACGGCGGCCTGACGGACCAAGCGATCGATCCTGAGAAGGATCCGCTGGAGCCCATTCCGGCCGGTGCGTTCCATCGGGTGTGGATCAGGGAGCGCACTGGACACCCGCTTTAGGAGCGAGGTTGGGCGATCACCGGTCTGACCTGCTTGTTTCCTGCGTTGGCCTTACGCGGGGCTGCGTGCCCTCTCTGCACCTTGGTTCCCCGTGAGTCCCCGCCCGTTCTGGCACGAGAGTGGCACGGCCCTGGGACCGCGCCACGACTCCTCGATGCGAACTACGGGCGGGGCGGTCGCTGAGGGCCGTTTCGATGTTCAGCAAGGGTGGAAGGGGTCTTACTCGGTTGACTGTGGTCTGCCTGGTTGCTGTACTCCGTTGCTGTACGGCGACTTCGGAGGATCCGTGACCGCGCTGCCTGCGAGCGTAGACCGCGACATCATCGATCATCGGATCGTTTCTGCGATCAAGACGATCCGCGACACGTTGGGCTGCACGATTCATGAAGCCATCGATGTGTTCGCGGTCCGCTATGAGGAGCTGCGGCGCGACCGTCCGGACGACTTCGCTGTCGGGCCCGAGGAGTACGGCCGGGGCTTCTACTCCTGATCGGCGGTGCACCAGTTTGGAAGATCGCGTATGCGGCTCGGGGCTGAGCTGGTGAGACGGTGACCTGCACGTTTCTGGGTCTCTCGGCGAGATTCCCCGCTGTTCCCCGTTGGCCACCTTCCTGTCGGGCACGCCAGGGGCACGGATCACTGTGTGGGAGCTGATCACTATGGTGTGGTGCCATGCCCCTGCAGATGAAGTTGACGGCGGTAACTCTCGACTGCCCTGACCCTGAGGCGCTGGTCGCGTTCTATCGTCAGGCCACCGGCTTTGAGCTCCATCCCAAGTCCAACGGTGACTTCGCTGGACTCAACTGCGACGACGGGCTCTTCATCGGGTTCCAACGGGTCGATGGCTATCAGGCTCCGCGCTGGCCCGACCAGACTGTGCCGCAACAATTCCACCTCGACTTCGAGGTCGACGACCTCGACGAGGCTGAGGCTGTGCTGTTGGCGCTGGGGGCGGACAAGCCGGAGTACCAACCGGGTGGTGACAGGTGGCGGGTCCTCGCAGACCCGGCCGGTCATCCCTTCTGCCTGACCAGACGGAAGGTCTAGGTGCCCACGCGGTCGGTGTAGCGACTTTGGCCGGGAGCTGCTTTGGCGCGAGTGATCATGGCCCCGTAGGCTTCCGGCGAGTCGGGCAGTCTGTTGACCTGCCCGTTAAGGCCCCCAAGTCGGCGGCCGGCGTCCGGCCGGTGGCCTTTCCGACCGAACTCCTGCCGGATGTGAAGGGACACCTGGAGAGCTTTGCCGGGGCCGGTCGTGATGGCCATGTCTTCGTCGGGCCTCGGGGCGGTCAGCTGCGCCGGAGCAACTTCCGGGACGACTGGATCAACGCGCGAACCAAGGCGGGGATCACGGCAGACGTGCACTTCCACGATCTTCGGCACACCGGGAACACCCTCGCCGCCTCGGGAGCGAGCCTGCGTGAGCTGATGACGAGGATGGGGCACAGCACACCGCGCGCGGCGTTGATCTATCAGCACATGGTCAACGGCCGTGACCGCGAGATCGCCGATCGGCTCGGCTCGATGATCCGCAAGGAACGGGGTGCAGCGGACTCCTAGCGGACGTTGTGGCACGTGTGTGGCACGGCCGTGATCATGCGAAAGGGCCAGTTCGAGAGGATCAAGCCTCTGAACTGGCCCTTCTTGCTGTGCCCCCGGCAGGATTCGAACCTGCGACACCCGCTTTAGGAGAGCGGTGCTCTATCCCCTGAGCTACGAAGGCGGGGATCTGTCGGAAAACGTGTCTGAAATTGGTGCCCAGATGGTGAGGGCGTCAGACGTGCTCCCGGCAGGGTTGTGACGGCATGGCTGGCGTGCAGCCGTACCACCGCCCACAGTGTAGCGGCTGGCGCAGGTGCGGCTGGGGGGTTGGTCTTGTTGGCTGCTGGGTGGCAGGGCAGATCGGGTAGACAGCCCCGGTGCGGGAGCCCAGTGCCGGGGGGCGTCAGGGAGGATGGCGGGGTCAGGCCGCGAGGTCGTAGTGCCTCCGGGCCAGGCCTCGGGTGATGGAGTTGTTGACCCAGGCGTAGCCGATGTAGATCAGCAGGCCGGCGTTGGCGCCGTAGGCAGGGGCGCGCTTGTGCGGGTAGCACTGGTCGAAGCGGGAGTGGTTCGACTCGCTGTCCTGGCGGAATCCCTTGAATCGGCGACCGGCGGGTGTGTCGGGTGGAATCTGCCGCAGATGTTCGGCCCTGTTGAAGCGCTGCCTTTTGGTGGAGGGGTCGATTTCGCGGTCCTCCTTGGTTTCGTCCACGCGAATGCGGAATGTGTGGTCGCCGTGGGAGCAGGGGATGACGAGGCGGTGGTAGAAGCGGCTCGTCTTCTGCTTGCGTCGTTCCAGTTCTTCGACGAGGAGAGGGATGTAATAGGTATTGCCGTCCACGGTGAAGCGGCGCTCACAAACCCGCCCTTCAACAGCGTATAGATCATGGCTGCACCTGCGCTTGCCGCTTTTCTCGTAACGCTCCAGAGCGTGTGGTTCGAGGCCTCCGTGGTGGGGGGTGAAAACGACGATTCCGTCTGCGATCAGAGGTGCCCGGTGGACGCCGCGGAGGGCGGTGTCGTAGGTGAATGCGCGGATTCCAGGTGCCTTGCTCATGAGGTAGTGAACGAGCCGGACAACGGCCGTTCCTTCGTCTTCGCGTTCGGGGTCGCGCTTTGCCGATTTGTGGCGGACGGCTTCGAGGGCCAGGATGACGCGGCTGTGCGGGGTCGCGCCGAGGCGAATGGCGAGGGAGAGGAACTTGTTTCCGTAAACCCTCCGGCCTCCCCCTTCGGTCGTGTAACTCGCGTCCGGGTCCACGCGGTGGTGCCGCACTTCACCTGTTTCTTTGTCGACGGTTTCGTGCCGGGTTTGCGTGGAGGGTGGTGCGGCAACGGTCGCGTCACCGTGGATGACCTGGTCACGCTCCGGATAGATCCAGCTTCCACGCGACCTTGATTCCTCCATCATCCCCATGGTGAGTGCCTGGCGGATCCACAGATCCCGGCTCGTGTCGCGCACCGCATCGAGGTGCGTTTTGAGATGTTTCTTGAAGAAGTGTGCGTGCGCACCCTGGGCGAGGAGGCAGTACGGGTTGCCGAGCAGAGCACGAAGGGAGTGTCGCTGGTCCTTGATCCCTTCGGGGACGTGATCAGTGACGTCGTGCACGAAGAGGCCCTGCTGTACTGCGCATTCGACCCGGACGGCATCCTTGAACCCAAACAGTTCCACGACCTGTCGGGCTCGTACAACTGCTTCGACATCTTCGACCTGCAGGTGAACCGGCGGCGTGTCGAACCCATCTCTTTCTCTCCCAGCGCATTGACCTGAGCCCTCAGCAGCACAGCATCAACTGCCTGTACTTACGCCGGTCCGGCTACCCATAGCGCCTGGCGACTCTGCAGGAGCCACATTGCCGGTTTCCGTCCGGGCGGGCCGTGTGGCGGGAGCTCACCGCTCGCCGTCGGACGGGCGAGTTGCGTGAGGAGGTCGGCTGCTACGGGGCGCCGAGCCCCCGGGGGAACGATGGCCGTACTCCTGGTAGGGCCATTCCTCAGGGTGCCTGTCCACTCGCGTGCGCCGCCACGCGGCGTCAAAGGAGACGGCGCCGTTACTGGCCTGCACCAGGCGCCACGCATGCCAACTGGTCCGCGGCGACAGCAGCCACCGCAGTACAAGTGTGCTCACCGGCATCCCGCCATCCCGTGCGCCCGACGAGGAGCCCCCAGGCCGGTCACGCGTCACCTGCCAGGACGGACGGGGCGTTCCCATTGAGCAACGCCTGTGCCTTCAAGGCGTGTTGAGGACGCTGGGCGTTCTCCATGCCCGCGGCCAGCAGCGTGTAGAGCATGCGTTTCTGACTGGGCTCGGGGAAGCTGGCCAGGAATTCGCGCAGCACTTCAAGAGCCTGATGCTCGACCGTCCGCTCGTGCTCGGGCCGGTACCGGGCGAATACCTCCGCCATCTTGTCGGCCTCGCCGAGCACGGTGGAGAGCTTGGACCAGTCGGCGTCGTCCCGCTCGACCCATCGCACCAACAGGGCTACGGGATCGGCGAGTTCGGAGGCAATGGCTTCGGCCGCCTGGCGGCGCAGGATGTCGGTCATGGCCTGCTGTCGCTGCGCGGCCAGGAGGGCGGCCACGGCGCCCTGGTCATCGGGCAAATCCGACGACGACTTCGAGGACGTACTGCGCCGACACGGCTCCCCGGACACGGTGCTGCTCCGTCTCACCCAGAGCCTGCGTGGGAACCTCGGTGGCGGGCCACCGTGGCGCGAGTGGCTAGGGCGGCCTTGAGCGGCTCCACCAAGGCGACTTCAACTGGCCCCAGCGGGAGGGGCGTTCGGGGGTACTGAGGGGTGGTGGTGAGGCGAAGTGGCCCCACTCCAGCTCTTGCGGTGGAACGGTGGTTGTGGTCCACCGAGGGTGGGTGCTGTGGATGTCCTTGTCCAAGCAGGAGTTGTTTGACCGGATCCGCCGCGACAGCTGGCAGCTAGGGCTGTCGATCCGGGCGTTGTCGAAGAAGTACGGGGTTCATCGGCGTTTGGTGCGGGAGGCGCTGGCCTCGCCGGTGCCGAAGCCGCGGAAGCGGCCGGTGCGGACCTCGCCGCGGATGGAGCCGTACAAGAAGACGGTCGACCAGTGGCTCCGCGCCGACCTTGAAGCGCCGCGCAAGCAGCGGCACACCGCCAAGCGGATCGGTACGCGGCTGGAGGAAGAGTTCGGCGTCACCCTCCCCTACACCACGGTGCGGGACTTGGTCACCGCCCGCCGCCGGGCGATCGCCGAGGAGGGCGGGGCTGCAGCCGAGGGCTACGTGATCCGGCACAACGCGCCGGGCGCGGATGCGGAGGTGGACTTCGGGGAAGTGTGGGTCGACCTGGCCGGGCAGAGGGTGAAGTGCTACCTGTTCGCCTTCCGACTGGCCTACTCGGGCCGGGCCGTGCACCGCATCTCGCGCTCCTGCGGGCAGCAGGCGTTCTTCGAAGGACACGTGCACGCCCTGTCTGTGCTGGGCGGGGTGCCGACCGGGCAGGTCCGCTACGACAACCTCACCCCGGCGGTCAGCAAGGTGATGTTCCGCAGCCGGCTGCGGGAGGAGAACCCGAAGTGGACCGCGCTGCACTCGTTCTACGGAGATGTGCTCCTACTCCGTGCCGGTCCGGTTTCATCGACCGCAAGGTCACCGTCCACCTGACCGGCGACACCCTGGTCGTCTTCGCCGGCCGCCGGGAGATCGCCCGCCACGTCCGGCTGGCCGGCCGGGGCCTGGAGCACCTGGTCCTGGACCACTACCTGGAGGTGCTGCTGGGCAAGCCCGGGGCGTTGGACCGTTCCGAGGCGCTGCACCAGGCCCGCGCCGAGGGCACCTTCACCGCCGAGCACGAGGCGTTCTGGGCCCTGGCCAAGCAGCAACTCGGCGAGATCGACGGGACGAAATCCCTGGTTAGAATCCTTCTCCTGCACCGGCACCAGCAGCACGCGGACGTGATTGCGGGCCTTAGGGCCGCCATTGCGCTGGGCACCTGCAGCGAGGACGTGGTGGCCCTGGAGGCCCGCAAGTCCGCACAGGCTGACGGCCGGGCCCCCACCGTCACCGCCGCCCCGGCAGCCCCAGACCCGCCCGATCCTGCCGATCCGCAGCTGCCGCAGGTCAGCCACCTCACCGCGCACCGCCTGGCCAGGCCCCTGCCCGAAGACGCCCGCCCACTGCCCCGCCTGGAGCAGTGGGACGAACTGCTGAACCTGCGCCGGAAAGACTCTTCATGACTGCCGCTCATCACGCGCTCACCGCCCAGGCGTCCGACGCCGCGATCGACACCGCCTGCCGCATGGAGAAACCGACGAAACGGGCCTCGGCAGGTGACGGAAGTCACCGCAGGGGCCCGTTTCTCGTTTCCATGATCGTTGTGAGGCATCACCCAGCCTGGCAGGTCACACGGCAGGCCCCGACGCGTGAGCTATCTCACGGGTGGGGTTCGGGGCCGTCGTTGAGAGCGACCGCGCGCAGGTCCGCGGCGACGCGGACGTCCGCGATGGCGTTGCCGGCGACGCTGGTGCTGGCGGAGAGGTCGGTGCGGCCGATGAGGACATGGCTGATGCCGGTCTAGTTACGCATCAGGCCGACCTGCTGTGCGGTGACGAAGACATCTGACCCGTGGTCCATGCCGTTCGCGATGCGGTTGGCGATGGGGCGGAACCGGGAGGCCTCGGTGATGGCGATGATGTAGCGCAGCATGCCGCGCGCCTGGGCGGTGCGGTCGGCGCCGCGGACACCGAGGTCCCTGAGGCTGTTCTCAAGGCTGCACTCGCTCAGGTCGACGGCGGTCAGCGACTGGTTCGCAACGCGGGCTAGGGCGTCGTAGCCCTCCTTGCCGAGGAACCAGTCGTCGTCGGCGTCCTCCTGGTTGGGGACGTCGGAGGCGAGGTTCAGGACGAAGTTGTGCGGGGTGTCGCTGGAGAAGAACCGCACGACGCAGAAGTCCCTGAGCCGTACGAGCGCATGCACCGTGGGAGTGTGGTTGCCGCTGCTGATCACGATGTCGGCGAAACTCTGGCTCTCCGTGCTGCCGGTGATGGCGACGTTCACCTCGGTGTCGACGTCAGGCATGACGCGGCCGTTGGCCGAGGTCTCGGCGAGGTTGCGCAGCTTGTCCAGCATGGTCAGATAGGCGCCCGAGCCGCGGTTGATGTTCCAGCGGACCTGTGGGAAGTCGACGTGTTTCTTGCCGGCGACGTTCTCGGCGTTGATCGTCACATGGTCCGCCGCCGTCGGGGCGGATGTCTTGATGTCCCTGGGCGCCAGCATGATCACCAGGACTCCGAGAAGGACGGACAAGGCAACCACCATGAGGACGCTGGTAGGCATGGTGTGCTCCGGTTGTTCGACGTGCAGCGATGTCACGACCGACGCTCACAGCCGGGAGGTTGTCCGGCAGGCCCCCTTGGCCACCGCAAACAATTCCGGAGGATCAAGTTCCACGTTACTTGTCCGGATGTAAACCCGCTGCTCGACGCCCCGCCCGCTTCTTCGCGCCTTGCGGCAGGACGCGAGACCACGGGTCACAGCCGGGTTGTGCCGGTGGGGATGCCCAGGAGGGGCCGTCCGGTCGTCTCCCGTCTCGTCGATCTCGTCCCTCTCATGGGCCGCGAGGTCGCCAAGGGAGCGCGAGGCACGCTCTCGCGCTGATCTCCCGGTACGCGGGGGCGGCCGGCTGGTTCGCGCCGTACCGGCGCGAGGCTCGTGACGGTCAGGGGCAGACCCGCCTGTACGGCCGGTCCGGAACGTAGGTGTGCCACTGCGCCCGGGTCAGCTCCGTGTTCCCGGCACGGGAGCAGACAAGGGATGCCGCCCGGTCAGGATCCACGACGTACCGCTGGATCGGGACGTGCTTGCTGCCCGCGTACAGCATCGTGCTGTCCGGGCTGAAGGCGAGCGTGTCGACGCTCTCACCGGGGGTGGGCAGAGGAGGACCGAGAGGCTGCTGGGTCGAGATGTCCCAGAGCTGGACGGTGCCCGCGTCGCCGCCCACGGCGAGTGTGCTGCCGTCCGGGCTGAACGCGAGAGACGTGATCGTCTCGGCTGAGCCGGTGGACGGATCGGTGGGCGCCGAGAAGACGTTCCTCAGGATGCCCGCTCGGTGCCGGAGACCGCCGTCCCAGATGGCCACCCGCCCTGTCCCGTCGCCGGCCGCAAGGCGGCCGCCGTCCGGCGCGAAGGCGATGGCTCCGATGTCGTCGTGCTGGACGAGGTCATGGGCGTGGGACCGGCCCGCCCGGACGACGCGGTTGTCGGTCACGAGGAGCCCGCCGTCTGGGCTGACGGCCAGATGACGGCCGGCCGGGCCGGGGAGAAGCGCCGTCCTCCGGTGCCGCGTGGTGTCCCATGTCTCGTTGAAGTAGCCGCCCTCGGTCAGACGTGCGGTGAGGAGCGTACGACCGCCCGGTCCCAGGGCGATCGTGTCCGTGGATGTGGTGGACGCCGTCGCCAGGTCCACCGTGGCCTTCGTGTGTCCGGCGGCCACGTCCCACACCGTCAGACGCTGAGGCGCCGTGTCCCAGGGGGCGGAGACTCCGTACGCGAACGTGCCGCCGTCGGGGCTGAAGGACAGCAAGGGCTCGGTGATGTCCCCGGGGACCCTCGGGACGCCGGTGCGGAAGGAAGGACGTGACGGGGTCGGCAGGGTTCGCAGCAGACGGCCGTCACGCGTGTTCCGCAGCTGGACGACGTAGCGGTCACCGCTACGTTCGGCGGTGGCGAGCGTCCTGCCGTCGGGGCTGAGCCTGACCCCTGCGAGCGGACTCGTGCGCCAGGCGCGGGTGAGCGTCGTGGTGAGGTCGAGGGTGTGGACCGTGCCTCCCTCGAGGTACCGCAGCAGGGGCCGCGAGGGGTCCCAGGCGAGACCCGAGAGCGACTCGTTGTCCAAGGAGTGTCGGAAAACGGGGGCGCCGCGCTTGGACAGACGCCACACTCTGATCTCCTGGCCGCCGCCGGTCGCCAGAAAGGAGCCGTCCGCGCTCACGACGGCCGAAAGGGCACCCGGGTGGGCGACGTCGGCGAGCTCTCGTCCCGACGTGGTGTCCCATACCCGTACCCGGCCCCCGGCAAGAGCCAGGAGTCGGCCGCCGGTGAGGCCGAGGTGGGTGCGGTCAGCATCACAGACGCCGCGAGCGCTCGTCCAGGCACCGGAGCGGACGCTGCGCGTGGAGGTGTCCCAGACCTGCGGGGCACGGCCGCGCGGGCAGACGGCCAGCAGCCGGTCGTCGGCCGCCGCGGCGGCGAGCTCCCCGCTGCCGGCCGACGGGGTCCGGAAGACCAGATGGCCGTCGGTGACGGAGTAGAGCCGAGCCCGGTCGTCGAACATGCTCGTGACCACGTAATTGCGGCCACTCGCCCCGAACCTCACGATGTCCCCGAGGGGCAGGGGATCCCCGATCCAGCGCCTCGCTCGCGTGTCCCACAGCCGCTGGGTCCTGACAGCGGTCTGGATGAGGAGCACCCGGCCGCCCGGACCCGCGTCGTACACGGCCCCGTGCGGTAGCGGCCCCGAGGCGATACGGCGGTGGGTGCCCACATCCCACGTCCGCCAGGTGCTGCTGTCGGTGGTGCTGAGCAGAGTGCGCCCGGAGACGTCGAGGAACCGCGCCGGGGCGTCACCGGGCGCCGGGTCGGTGAAGTTGTCCAGTTCGCGCTGGGCCAGCGCGCCCAGCAGGGCACGGCGGGACTCCGGCAGCGCGGAGGTCCGCCATGCGGCGACGCCGAGCAGCATCGCGGTGCGCGGGTCGGTGGTGCGCAGTGCGTCGGCGACCGCGGCCACCCGGCGGGCCGCCGTGTCGGTGGTCTGCTGCTCGCTGTCCTGCCGCAGTCGCAGCGCGGTCAGGCCGACGACCAGGGCCACCGCCAGCACGGCACAGAGCGAGGCCGTGAGCGTGCGGCTGCGGCGCCGGGCCCGGGTGGCGGCCCGCTCCTCCGTCGCCCGCTGCTCCGCCGCGGCGACCAGGAAGGCCGTCTCCTCGGACGTCAGACCGTCGTAGCCGTCGTCGCTGCCGTCGCCGCCCGCGAACAGTTCCTCGGCCCGCGCCAGGCGGGTGCCCCGGTACAGCGTGCCCGGGTCGCGGTCGTGCTCCAGCCAGGTACGGGCGGCGTCGGTCAGCTGCCGGTGCTGGCGCAGCCGCTCCCGGTCCGCGTCGATCCACTCGCGCAGCCGCGGCCAGCAGGTGATGAGTGCCTCGTGGGCGAGCTGCACCCCGCCGTCGTCGGTGGTCAGCAGCCGGGCCCGGGTCAGCCGCCCGGCGACGGCTCGCACCTCAGGGTCCTCCCACCCGGCCATTTCCTCCCAGCTGAGCGGGCGGCGCGTGTCGGCGTTGCCCTGGCCGGGCTCGACCATCCGCAGGAGCAGGTGCCGGGCGACGTGCGCCTGCGCCGGTGAGAGTTCGCCGTACGCCTCCTCGGCGCTGGCCGCGATCGCGCCGCGCACCCCGCCGGCCGCCTCGTACGCGGCCAGGGTCAGCATTCGTCCCTTGCGCCGCCGCCAGGTCTCCAGCAGGGCGTGGGACAGCATCGGCAGTCCCCCGGGCTCGTCGAGCACGTCCTCGACGATCCGTGCGGTCAGGGTCCGCTCCACGATGAGCCCGGCCGCCTGCGCGGGACCGATCACCGCCTCGCGCAGCTCGTCCGCGGTCATGGGCCTGACCAGCAGCCCACTCGAGTGCAGCGCCTCCGCCAGCCGCGGGTGCTCGGCGCACCGCGCGTAGAAGTCGGACCGTACGGCAATGAGCACGCGCAGTCGGCTTCCCGGGTCGCGCGCGGCGAGCAGAAGGTCGAGGAAGCGGTCCCGCTCGGCGCGCTCGCGGCAGAGCGTGAAGATCTCCTCGAACTGGTCCACCACCACCCAGCTCTCCGGGTCGTCGGCCGTCGGAGTCAGCAGGTGCCCGTAGGTGGTGGCGGGCCGGGCTCCCGGAGTGAGGATACGGAGCACCGCCGTACGCCCCTGCTGCGCGATCTTCTCCCGCAGCAGCGGAATCAGACCGGCCCGCAGCAGGGAGGACTTGCCGCTGCCGGACGCCCCGAACACCACGGCGAAACGGGACCCGTACCCCAGCTCGCTCAGCTCGTCGATCAGCCGGTCCCGTCCGAAGAACAGCTCACGGTCGTCCGGCTCGAAGCGGGCGAGGCCGCGGTAGGGCGGTGCGGCGTCGGCATCCTCCTGCCGCTCCTCCCCGGCCAGCGCCTCGGCCTCCGCCCACCGGGCCTCCCACTCAGCGGGGTCCTCCCCGCATGCCTGGACGTACGCCTGGAGCACGGCCAACGACGGCAGCCGCTCGCCGCTCGCCGCCTTCGCCAGGGTCGTCACCGAGAAGCCGGCCTTCTTCGCCATGGCCCGGTACGACACGCCACCCGCCGAACGGCGCAGCTCCCGAAGATCATGGGCGAGTCGCTGCACGGGACCGGCCGCCGGGTCGACCGGTAGTTCGGGGCGCCCCATGGCGAAGCCTCTTTCGCATACAAGAAGAACATGCTGATCAGCAGCACAAGGTACTTTTCGTCCCCCTCGGGCGAGAACCCTTTCCGACTGTGATGTCCGCCGGAGAAGTTGTTCGTACCCGCGTTGCTGAGTTGTTTTCCCTGATGAGAGGGGGATGGCTGACAACTCTCGGGTTGCCGGGCTCGGTCCGGCCTGGCGCTCTCATTGCCGAGCGAACACCTCACAACCAGGACGCAAACGATCCCGACGGCAGTGACCGCGGCTCCGTCTTCCCGGGGCGTGGCCCGTGCACGTCCTCGACACGGTCGAGTTCGATGTCGTTGGTCGCTGGGGGCCCGGACATGCTGCGCACGCCGTCCCTCGCGGATCCGACCTCACCCCTGAATCCTTGAACCAGCCTCTGGCCTGGGCCGCGGGAAAACCGACGGCACAGCGCGGGAAACGATCTTCTCGCAGGGGTGCATACCCCTGACCAACGCATTCCGTCGGTTCCCCGCATGCTGAGGCTGCCCACCATGCGCGCACAGGCCGCAGACACCATCGCCCGCGCCGAACGCGAGGGCCTGTCCTACGCAGGCTTCCTGGCCGAACTGCTGATGGCCGAGTGCGAGGACCGCGACCGTCGCCGGGCCGAACGCCGCATCCGCGCCGCCCACTTCCCGCGGGAGAAGTCCCTGCGCGACTTCGACTACCGCGCCAACCCCAACGTCGATCCGGCCGTCATCCACAACCTCGCCACCTGCGACTGGATCACCAAGGGCTATCCGCTGTGTCTGATCGGGGACTCCGGCACCGGCAAATCCCACCTGCTCATCGGCCTGGGCACCGCGGCCGCCATGGCCGGCTACCGCGTCCGCTACACCACCGCAGCCAGCCTGGTGAACGAACTCGTCGAGGCCGCTGACGACAAGCAGCTGGGCAAGACCATCGCCCGCTACGGACGCGTCGACCTCCTCGAAATCGACGAACTCGGCTACCTCGAACTCGACCGCCGCGGCGCCGAGATGCTCTTCCAGGTTCTGACCGAGCGGGAGGAGAAGAACAGCATCGCGATCGCCTCCAATGAAGCGTTCACGGGCTGGTCAAAGACCTTTACCGACCCCAGGCTCTGCGCGGCGATCGTCGACCGGCTCACCTTCAACGCCACCCTCATCGAGACCGGCACCGAGTCCTATCGCCTGGCCCGCACCAAAGCGAACAAGATCAACGGGATGAACTGACCCGCCTCCGCTCGACAGCCAACCAGCTGACGATCACCGATCACCAATGTCACGGTGCTGGCTGATCTCACCGTCCAGTTCGACAGCGAGACGCCGCATGTCGTCGCCTGACAAAGCAGCAACGTAGTCCAGCCATGCATTGCCCCTGCCAGAGCTGGCAGACCTCGGGGCCTTGGGAGCGGTCTCGCGCCGTGCCCGCTCCTCCGCCTCGAACTCCTCAAACTTCAGCAACATCTCGACCGCGAGCGGCGCGATGTCGGGCCGACGCAGGAGGTTGCTGGCATACGGCACGAGCTCGGGCCTCTTGGCGAGGAACCGCTCGACGGCGATCCGACGCTCCTCGGGAACCTCCGCGAACTGACCACCAACGGATCGGTCGGAAGCCGGCTCTGGACCCTCGGCGCTCATTTCGCTCTCCTCACCAACCCTGCCTGACCCGGCGCGTCGATCCTGTCATTCCCCACACCGGTGACCACCGCCACCAGAGCCATCATGCCGCCGATCGCCCCCAGCCACCGCCACATTGCGCCGCTCCGCCACCGCGAAGGTCCCAAATCGGGACGCCCCACGGGCCCAGAACAAGACGCCTGATCTTCACCAATCACCCCAGAACTGGGGCCAGTTGGAGTCGCCTTGGTGGAGCCGTTGAAGGCCGCCCTAGCCACGCGAGGCCTGGACTCGTCTGGTCCTGGCCAGGCGGGACATCACGTCAGAACTGGTACGTGCCCTGCCGGCCTGGTCGGTGCTGCGTGCCCGGGGTGATCGTTACGGAAGCGCACATCCGGTTGTGGTTTCCGTGGTACGTGAGGCCCTGAGCGCCGATCAGGATGCGTGGGACCGGTTTGCGGCCTGCCCGGCCACTTACTCCGGGCCGACCGCCTGGCTGCGCCTCGGTGATCTGCTGGATGCGGCTGCCGTAGGAGCATCTTGGCCGAAGCCGCCGGGGAGCCGATGAGCGGCCGGGCACCGAGGATCTGCGCCTTCCCCGTGGGGCGTGGCTGTGCCGCCCCGCGGCCTTGTCTGCGAGGCGGCACGAAAGTTTGCGCTGGCCTTTGTGTCCAACTGCAGTGAGTCAGCCGCCGTCGACGTAAGCACGTGCGGCGACCATGACGTCCTTGAAGCGCCCCTCAGCGATCACCGTAAGAGGGGCTTCGTCCTCGAGTTGGGGGTTCATCCCGATCATCCACGCACGTGCTGTGTAGAGGCTCTCAGCGTCCTGGATGAGTTGGAACACCTGCAGGGCCGCGCGGAGTCGGTCTTCGGCATCCTGGCGTGGTGCTGAATCGCCCGAAGCCCACTTGCCGACCTGCCGGGGATCGTTGATGTTGGTGATGCGAGCGGTCAGGCGCTGGCCGAGGTTGTCCTGCAGAAATCGGGCGATGTCCGCGATGGACATGCGTACCGTGGTGGCGTGGGCTCGCTCGGCGCTTGCTGCACTCTTGGCGGCTGCAGGGTTGTTGGCTGTGGTGGCCATGGCATTTCCTCCCTCGTGTTCTGACTGCACGCCTGGCCGGTGGCCGACTGGTCGCGTGTCAGGCAACGGGTGCAGGACTTGATTGCGGACAACTCGGCCTGCCGCACGTCCGATGGAGTGCAGATGCGGGCTCGGCGCCGCTGACTGATGTGACGCTTCTGAAAGGTGGATCCGCGGGGAAGCGTGACCTCTGCGGATCATGACGGCGCTAGACGCCTGTGGTCAGCATCGCTGCATGCCGGTCTCGGAGGCAGATCCGGTGCTGGGCTGACTGAGGGGGTGCAGGCTGTGCAGGAGCTTGTTGCGACGCCAGTTGCTCGGCTGGCTGGCCTGCGGAGCGCCGTCAGGAGGTATCAGCGCGATCGCAGGTGCGGCGATGGCGGCTGCTGGTAACTGGTGGCTGAGTGTGTTCATGGTCCCTCCCCAATAGTTCATGAGTTAAGGCTACCCAGAATCCACCTCTAACTCCACCGTTTTTGCGCTAACTTCTGCCGCCTGAAGACCTATCAAGATCGGTTCATCGAAGCGAGGTTGGGGATCTGACGTGCAGCTTCGCTCGATCCTGTCGCCTGATGGTGTCAGGTGGTCACTGACGTTTTCCTTCGTTCGGGCTACGCGGCTGATGGAGGTTTCAAGGTGGATGCGAGCGGGGGATAGCGAGTGTGGTGTCGCGGCGTCAGCGGATGGTGAGTCCGTACTCTTCGGCGACTCTCCCCAGCCCCTCGGTCTCCGGCCAGATCGGCTGCCTCTCCACCTCTTCCAGATCGACATCGCTGAAGATGGCCCAGCACTGGCGCATCCCGAAGCGGGAGCGGTAGGCGATCCCGTGGATCAGCCGGCCCTGTTGTGGGTCGCGCTGTGCGATTGCCCAGGCGGCGATCTGGCGCGTCACCCTGCGGTTCGTGCCTTGGACGTGTTCGGCGGTCAGGTCGGTGATGTCGAACTGCGCCAGCTCTTCCTTGAGCTCTCTCGACAACGTGCGCTGCGTCTGCTCGTTGTCGACGTCTAAGAAGCGCGCCTCCTTGGCCGGCTGTAACCGCACCAGCGTGTGCCGGGTGCGCCAGTCCTGGGGAAGGTGCCCGGGCCTCATGAAGTAGGGCTCGTTCCAGTCGTCGCCGATGAATTCACGCAGTTCGGGATCCACACGGAAAGGAGCCAGCGCCTCGGCGAAGCACCCGTCAAGATCGGAGGCGCAGTACAAGGTGCCGTAGCTCACCAGGCTCCACCGGTTGCCCCCCGAGCGGCTGTCGTCTTCCCGGCTGATCTTGTTGTACTTGCGTGGGTTCTCCGCCTTCCCCAGGCGCCACACCCCGCGTTCCGGTGCCGGTATGAGACTTGCCTCTAACGGTGTGCCCTCGCTCATGGGCCGCTCCTCACTCAGGTACGAACTTGCACGTGTCGGTTCTCGGGTCTGGCTCGTTGCTCGCCGTGTGCGCGGCAGGGACGGGTGTCGGCACGCACTGCCGGATGCCCGGGCGTCTGAACACAGCCGAACGATCATTTTCTGCTGCTGGACAGACAAGGGCGACTGGTCCTGCCGATCCCATGAGGGGCGCACGAAGGATTTGAGGGGGCGCACGGCCTATTTCGTAGGCGACGGGTCCTCCAGGTCCAACTCGAGAACGGCGACTCCGGCCTCTCCCGCCATGGCGAGGACGACCTTGTAGACGGATTCGCCGGAGGGGCGCACGGACAGCGTGTGCACAGGAGTTCCCGTGGCCAGCTGCAGGACGCAGTAAGACGTTGTCGCATCCCAGACCCGGATCGTGCCGTCCCGAGAGGAGCTGGCGACGTAGGAGCGAGCGATATCAGCGGACGTTGTCCAGGTAGCGATGGCCTCGACGGCGGCTGTGTGGCCTCGAAGAGGCTCGCCGATGGGTTCGAGGGTGCGCAAGTCCCATAGGCGCACCGTGTGGTCATCTCCACCGCTGGCGAGGAAAGGCGGCAACGGGGAGGTGCCCGTGTTGATGGCCACGGCATTGATGATCCCCTGTCGACAGTAGAGGACCTTTTTGGGCGCATGGTCTGCGCCCGCCCAAAGGCGCACCGTCCCGTCAGCACTGCCAGAAGCGAACCAGTCCGCGCTGACTCCGTCGGATGCCGCCGCTACGGTTCGGACCGTGTAGGGATGCCGCCACTGCTGTAGCGGTCGTCCTCTGTCCAGGTCCCAGAGCCGGACTGTGAAATCGTCGCCGCTGATGGCCAACCGCCGTCCATCGCAGGCTGCAGTCGAGGCGAGGACGTGTATGGGCCGGGAGTGCCCCTTGAGAAGGACGCCGGCAGCAGCACCGCGTACGGGGTCCCAGGACCGGATGCTGTGGTCGGATGCCGCCCAGAGGAGTAAGCGCCGGCCTTCGTGCTCCGGTGCCCAGTTGAGGGCAGACGAGGCATGCTTCGAATCCCTGCCGAACGAGCCGGTGACCGTCCCGGTGAGGGTGTCCCAGACCTGGGTTTGCGCGGTGCTGTAATTGACGGCCAGGAGCGGTGCGCCAACGGACTCCGGAGTGATTGCCGCAGCTACGGCGGCGGGGGCTGTGGCGGTGCCCCGAATCGCGTGACGGATGGAATGCGTGTCCCAAAGCCGGACCGTGTTGTCCCGAGCGGTGGAGGCGAGCCGGTCGCAGTCGTCGGCCGAGATCGTGCGCAGGGCTGTCACGGCGTCCGTGTGTCCGGTGAGCTGACCGGTCCTATGCCTGGTGTCCATGTCCCACAGATCGATCGTTGATCCGGAGCCGGCCGCGGCGATTAGGTCCGAGCCGTCGATGCGCAGTGCCGCCAGGGCGGTGACAGGCTCTTCCTCTCCTCGGAAGATAGCTTGGAGGCCTGAAGCCGTATCCCACAGGGTGATGGAGCCGTCGCTGTGGCCGGTTGCGACCCAGCCCGGCATGGTCGTTTCAGTCAGGCACCTGACCGGAGCGCCCACAGAGTACTCATGCAGCAATCGATGATCCGCGGTGTCCCACACTTTCAGCGTGCGGCCGGCACCGACCAGCAGCTGCCGTCCGCCGGGGCCGATGGCGAGGCCCAGTGCGAATGCGGCCTGTTCCGACGGATGAGCGCTCATGTCGGCCAGGTGGAGTTCCTCCGAGTGCTCGCGCCAGAGTTTCACCGCGCCGTCACCGTTGACCGCTGCCACAGTCAACGTCCCTGCGTCGTCGCGGTATCCGGTGACAGCAGCGGTCCAGGTACGCCCCCCGAACGTCATATGGTCAAGCAGGATCCCCCGGACCGTGTCCCAGACGCGTACCGTGCCGTCGGTGCTGCCAGACACAAGCGCTCCATCGCCGGTGGAGTGCGCCACGAAGAACAGGCATCGCACGTCGCCGTCGTGCGCGGGAATCCGGTCCCCGACAGGTGTACCGGTAGCCGTGTCGATGAGCTCGATGCCGCCCAACTCACTGCCTACAACCAGCAGTTGCGCACCACCGGGACCTTCGGCCGTGGCCAGCGACAGACTGCGACGGTTCAGCGTCGCGAGCACGTTGGAGGGCGGCGCCCATTGTGACCAGAGGACACACAGGCGGGAGCCCGGGAATTCTGCGGCCTCCTGAGGCAGGTCTTGCCGGGGAACACCGGGAAACCGCAAGGCTGTGTAGGCCAGATGCAGACTGGAGCAGCGGGAGGGGAGATCCGTGTCCTGGACGTAGGGCTCGATGGCAGCCCATGCCGTGAGCCATTCCCGGTTCGCACGGCGTGCGTGTGGGAGGCCGAGACGTCCCCGGACTCCGTCGCCGGAGACCCACGGCAGCAGGCCAGGCGGCACGTGGCTGTCATCCAGAGCCTCGCCGAGCGCGGCATGGTGAGCCAGGTGCCGGGTCAGATAGGGGTGCGGCACGGTCACTGCATCAGGCTTGACCAAACGCGCCAGTGCGGCTGCGATGCGTGCATGGGCCTGCTGCTCACCGGTGTCGGCGCTCCTCTGCCGCTCATCCGGGTTCATCCAAGGCCCTCCTCATCTCGTGCGGCGGCTGAGGCCACTGGCGCAGCATCACCCCGAGTTGCTCGTGGGCGGGTCGGTACACAACGTGGTCATCCTCGATGTCATGTGTGAGGTATCCGGCAAGTCGGCCTTCGAGGAGCCGTCGGATCTTCTCGTCGGCGTGATCGATACGGGCCTGCAGCAGCGCTGAAGCCACGGCCGGCCACACCTGGGCCCACGGCATTCCGCGCCCCAGCCCGAACGCGGTGGCGCGCAGCAGGGCGAGCGCCTCCTCCCGGTTCAGGCCGTCATCGCCGACCTGGTTGAGATCTTGCTCGAACAGCCCCACGGTGCCCCGGTCGAGCCGTGAGAGCCACAGCTGGTCGCGGAGCAGTGCGACTCCGTCGCCCCGACGCAACTGTTCGGCGGCCAAGCGGGCGTCCAGGAAAGACCGACCTGCATGACGCGCCACTCGCTCCGCTGCCGAGGCGATCACCTTCGGGTCGGTGCCCCAGGGAGCCCCGGCCAACAGAGCAGTCACGTAGGCGGCGATATCCGCCTGCACCCCCTCTCCGTCCGTGCGCACCACCTGCGCTGCCGGGAAGACAAGCCGGAGTTCCTGCACCAGCCCGGGTACCCCGGTGGCGGCCGACGCCACCGGGGTACCCGGGCTGGTGCTGCGGACCCCGATGAGGAGACGCAGGCCACTGTGGTCGGAGGACGGTTCGGCCGACGTGGAGTCGGCAGCCTGGGCGGGGATCGAGATTCCGTCCGCCATACCGGGCAGCCCGCCGGCATAGCCGGCGAGAGGCACGAGAACATCTCGGATGCAGGCACCAGCCTCCGGGGATTCGTCCAGGCCGTCGACGACCACCGTGACCGTGTCCTTCTGACGGGACGTGAAGAATGTGCGCAGCCCTTCCTGCCATTGCCGCAGAGCATCTGCCGCAGGTTGTGTGCGGTCCCGCTCACCGCCCAGTCTGGTACCGATGGCTTCGATCAGGCTCAGCGGCCCGCGGTTGCGGGCTGAAACCGCCACGTGGATCGATCCCTCGTCCGGGACGGTGTTCGCGGGAGACTTGCTCACTGCCTCTGCGTAGCGAGGTGACGCCCGGAAGGCGGAATCGCTGAGCGTCACTGCCCGGGCCAGTACCGCGGATTTCCCACTGGCGGCGGTGCCGGTCACGATGAGGACGCCCGCGGGACCTTTGACGAAGCTCGTCAGTCGGCGGTTGAGTTCCTGGCGGCCGGAGAAGTACCAGCCGGGATCGTCGCGGCTGGCGCGGCCGCTGGCGCGGTCCAGCCAGTACTCCAGTTCCTCGGGCGTGGCTGCGACTTCCTCTCTGGCTTCTGTGACCACCTGCGGTTTGGGCCGGTAGCCAGGGTTGGGCAGGGTAGGGGTCGGGGCGCCGAGCTTGCCCTGGAGGACCGTTCGGGGACCCGCGAGTGAAAGATCCCGTTCTTCGTTGAGTCGGTCGGTGGCCTGCTCGAGAGCCTGCATGAATTCGGAGATCGACAGGTACGGACGGGCGATACCGGCCGCGTCCTGAAACCACTCGAAGGCCATGCGCAGGACGACGGCGAACTCGCGGCCCAGCACCGGGGAACGGGCCCCCGTTGTCGCCACGACGTTCAGCGCCCTCCCCGGGGACTCTGGCCGGACAAGGTCGCGGGCCAGGTCCCTGAGCTCTACATCGATGCCTTCCGCCTCACAGGCGTTGACGATCACGAGTACATGGCAGGCCTGCGAGTCGAGAGCCGCGATGACAACCTCGTTCGTCGGCATGCCCGTCGCCAGCAGCCGATCAGTGTCCGTGCTTGGCAGGAGCAGGAAGTGTCTGGTGGATGTGCCGACAGCGCCGTGTGACGTGATGTAGAGGACCAGCGCCTCGTCTTCTGCCGCGTCCCGGATGCCGGAGCTGTGCAAGAAACGTTCCACATCGTGACGTTCCTCCGGCGCACGCAGAATGGTCTGTACAAACCCTTCGCCCGGTTCCGGTCCTGCCTTCCACCACGCAGTCACGACCGACAGCTGTTCCTCGATCGCCTTGGCGAACTCAGGGTCCCCGTCCTCCACAGTCACGATGACCAGTGAGCCCGCGGCCGGCCCTGCGCCCTCTTCACTCTTTGACGGATTGGCCTGCCCGACTAAGCCAATCTCCCCGTGCTCCCCCTGCATGTTCTCTATTGTTCACAGCCATGAATCGCCACGGGCCAGAACCTGCGAACTCCTCCGCCACATCGGATGTGACCGCCGACATCACCCAGGACGCCGTTGTCATCGTCCCGGGCATCATGGGCAGTGAGCTCTACGACACCGTCACTCAGAAGACCATCTGGGGCTTATCCGGCGTGTCGTGGCTCTTGAAGGCATGGACACGGCCCAAGGGCCTCGAGCCGCTGCGCCTGACTCCGGAGGAACTGGAAGGCAAGACCACCCGGATCAAGCCCACTCAGCTGATGCGCCACTCATCCTGGACTCCCTACCTCCAGGGGTTCGAGCCCTACACCAACCTGATCAATGCGGTCCAAGGCTGCGTCGCCGATTCGGCCGCCGTCCTGGAGTTCGCCTACGACTGGCGCCTGCCTGTCGCCGTCAACGGCCACCTGTTGGCCGAGGCCGCCCGCCGCCACCTGACCGCCTGGCGATTGCATCCTGCCCACGACGCCGCTCGGCGCAACCGTGTGGACGAACGTCCGGCACGCCTCGTCTTCGTCGCTCATTCCATGGGAGGCCTCGTCACCCGGGCCGCCCTCGATGCCCCGTACGACGGCGCTCTGGCCGACGACACGCGCGCCGTACTCACCCTTGGTACGCCCTTCTACGGTGCGGTGAAGGCAGCCGCGATCCTCAACACCGGGCGCGGTGCCCCAGTCCCGCTCCCGCACCGGCAACTGCAATCCATCTCAGCCACCATGCCAGGCCTTCATGACCTTCTTCCGCAGTACGCCTGCCTCATCGACGGGAACGATGTCCGTCGCCTCACCCCCAGCGATGTGACAGGCATCGGAGGTAATGCCGAACTCGCCCAGGCAGCAGTCGAGTTCCAAGAAAAGCAGGCGAACGTCAGGTTGCCCGGGCACTGGGCGGTGGCCGGCACAAATCAGGCCACCATGCAAAGTCTCACGATCCGCGACGGCGTGGTTTACCCGCATCAGCACGGAGCTCGCCAGCACACCAGTGGTGACTTCATCCGCGACTCGCGCGGCGGCCTGAGGTTCTATGACGTCAAGGGCGACGGCACCGTATACAAGGATTCCGCAGCCGTCGGACCCGCTGTCACACCACTTCCGCTACAGCATGGAGCCGTCGCCTCCGATCGCGTCGCGCTCAAGGCCGTAGCGGAAATACTGCGGGACGACGAACACTTGGGCCCGCCTCAGGGCGCCCCCGGCTGCGGACTGGACGTTCCCGATCTGGTAGAAGTCGGAACCGTTTGGAGTATCACGCTCAGCGGCGTGGATTCCTTGGCTGGTCTCCGGTGCGAAATAGCCGACGTTGCCGGTCAGAACCCGCAGGTCATCAAAGCAGGCTGGGGTGACGGGCAGATCAAGGCCAGGACCACCGTGAATGTTCCGGGCTTGTACCGCGTCACCGTTCGCACCATTGACGGCCACACCATCACCCAACTTGTCCTGGCCAGTGAAGCCGGAGCCACGAGGGAAGTGGAATAGGAGCCAGCCTCGCGAATCAACGTGGGTACCCGATCTCCTGGGTGCGCACTCCGTGGGCAACCAGTTCTGGTCTAATTCTCCGCCGCCCGCGCAAGTAGCGAGATTGCCGACGAAGAGCATGGTGCGCTTCCTCGGCGGTCTTGCCTTTTGCGCTGCGAGGTACAAGCAGAGTCGTTGGACCGGGGCCGTTCTCGGCCCGTGAGGCTGTGCCGGTCCCGGCTGCGATCCCGTTGCGACGGGAAAGGGCCGTGGCTTGACTGCCAGTCTGGACCCACGTACGACACCATCGTTCACCGTCTTCCGGGTGAAGCATTGAGTGTGCGAGGAAGCCTTCGAGCCGACAAGAACGTGCAAGGCTTCACGCCTCTACGGGTCACTTCCAGAAGGCCGACTGGCATGTTCCCGAGAACGCGCCCTGACCTGCAGCGATCAGCTGATCGTTTCCGAATCGACGGGCGTGCGTTCCGGAGCTATCTCCTGGCCACTCGCTGACCTGCGGCGACGGAGTTTTCTACAAGCCCCACGAAGGCGCGGGATTGTGGCCGTGAAGGCCACAGGCGTCAGCGTACCGGATCTGGTGGGGCGGGGTGCGGGGGTCAGGACACCGGCAGGCGGGTGAAGCGGGCAGCGACGTGCAGGTCCTCCTCGATGCGGTTCGCCGTGGCCCGTAGCCGGGGCAGGATGTCCTGCTCGCACTCCTCGACCGTGTGGCGGGCCGCGTGCATGGCCACGTTCAGGGCGGCGACCGCTCGGCCCGTGCGGTCGCGGACCGGGACCGCGATGGAGCGCAGGCCCTCTTCGAGTTCCTCGTCGACCAGGGCGTGGCCCTGGGAGCGGATCTCGGTGAGGAGGCGGGTGAGGGCCTCCGGGTCGGTCAGGGTGTGCGGGGTGAGCGGTTGCAGGGGGAGGGGGAGGCGGCGGTCGGCCGGGGGCAGGTCTGCCAGCAGGACGCGGCCCATCGACGTCGCGTATGCCGGCAGTCGCGTGCCCACGGTGATGTTCACGCTCATGATGCGGGTGGTGGCGACCCGGGCCGTGTACTGGATGTCGTCACCCGACAGCACGGCCAGGGACGTCGACTCGTGGACCCGCTGGGCCAGTTCGGCCATGTGCGGGGCCGCGATCTCGGGGAGGGAGGTGCGGGAAAGGGGCGGGAAGCCGAGTGACAGGACGCGTGGGGTCAGTTCGAAGGTGCGGTCCTGGGCGTGGACCAGGCCCAGGTGCTCGTAGGTGATCAGTGCCCGGCGGGCCGTCGCCCGCGCCAGGCCCGTCGCCTTTGCCACCTCCGTCAGCGTCAGGGCGGCGCGGCCCTCGCCGAAGGCCGTCAGGACCGTCAGACCGCGGGCCAGGGACTCGACGAACTCCCTGCCCAGTTCCTGCTTCGACGCGCCGGTCCAGGTCGCCAGGCCCGAGGGTGCGGCGGCCGGCTGAGCGGGTGGCACCTCGCGCAGGTCGTCCTCCATCGCCCGGACGGCAGCCCGCAGCCGGGGGAGCAGGGTGTCGCGCAGGTCCGCCGCGGTGTGCCGGCTGGTGTGGCTCACCACGCTCGCCGCGCAGGCGATGCGTCCGGTACGGGGATCCCGTACGGGCACGGAGACGGCGACCAGGCCCGGTTCGATCAGCTGGTCGTCCAACGCCCAGCCGTCCGCGGCCGATTCGGCGGCCCGGTGCTCGAAGTCCTCGTCGGGGGAATGTCGTTGGAGCGGGGGTACGGCCGGGAAGCCGAACCCCTCCGGGTCTGCCGCCCTGCGCTTGCGCCATTCCCGCCACTCGTCCTTGGTCCACTCCGTCGCGAACAGCGAACCCGGTGCGGTGCGTTCGGCCGGCAGCAGGTCGCCGATGCGGAAGCTCAGGGACATCGCGCGGCGGCGGGTGGCCTGGTGGATGAAGCGGATGCCGTCGCGGTCGGCGACCGCCAGGGACACGGATTCGTCCAGCTCGTCGGCGAGTGCGTCGGCCCTTGCGTCCAGCAGTTCGGGCAGGCGCAGGGCGGACAGGTAGGCGTTGCCCAGTTCCATCAGGCGGGGGGTGAGGATCACGTCCCGGCCGTCGAGGCGGACGTATCCCATCCGGGCGAGGGTGGCGGTGATCCGGTCGACCGTGGAGCGGGCGAGGCCCGTGGCCCGCTCCAGTCCGCTCGGGCTCAGCACCCCGCCGGCCTCGGTCAGCCGTTGCAGCACGGCGACCCCACGGATGAGCGGCGCGACCGCCTCGGCCGGTACGGCGGGGGAGCCGGCCGGTACGGCGGGCGAAGCGGCGTCGGTGTCCATCGTGGGCTTCGCGGGCATCGGGTCTCCGGTACGGCGGTCGGGGCACGCCTACCGTAATGCGGAGACCTGTCACCTTCACTCCGGGCCGCTCACCGCCGGGTCACCAGCACCCGGTAGCTTCGGGAGCCGCCGGACCCGGCCGCCCCCGTCACCGCGATCCGGATCCCCCTCTTCGGGTCCTTGAAGACCTCGCCCGGTGTGAAGGGGGCGTCCGAGAGTTCCGCGTGGACGTTGGGGCTGCGGGTGCAGCCGCCGCTGTCGCGCCGGGAGTCGTACACCGTCACCGGTCCCATGCCCGTCTCCACGTCCGCGTCGACCTTGTAGATCAGCACGCCCGGCCGGCACACGGCCTCGTCGTTGCCCGCGCGGACGCGCACCTCCACGGCGTATCCGGTGCGGCGGCTGAACGGCACGAAGACCATCTTCGGGCCGCCCGCGCGCTCCAGCGGGGTCAGCGTGTACTGCGTGGTGCCGTGCCGCGAGGTGCAGTTGACCTGGGACGGGTCCAGCCAGCCGAGCTTCCACTTGTGCCAGCCGAGCAGGTCGTTGTTGGCGCCCCAGTCCTCGCTCATGATGTCCCAGTGCCCGACCGCGCCGCCGCCCTGCTGGGTGTAGAGGTCGGGCAGGCCGAAGACATGGCCGTTCTCGTGCGGCAGCACCCGGTAGCCGGTCCTGCCGTAGGAGCCGGAGCCGTCGTCCTGGCGGGAGTAGACGAAGGACGCGTTGGCGACGGGGACGCCGTCGGCGATCGGTGCCTCCGTGTTGCCGGCGAAGGTCACCGACAGGACCGTGTCCAGGGCGGACGGGCCGGCGTTCGGTGTCATCAGCACGTTCAGGAAGTCGTAGTTCTGGAAGTCCACCTTGGGGTCGGCGGCGCTCACGATGTCCTGGACGAGGTCGCGGTAGCCGGAGTCGAAGGGAGCGCCGCGTTCTATGCGGTACGCCTTGAACGGTTTCGGCATGCGCAGCCAGTGCGGGATGGGGGTCTCGGGGCGGTAGTCGAGGCGGCCGTAGGAGGCGGTGCTGAACCACTGCCGGGTCTTGGGGAAGAACTCGTGGAAGCGGTCGAGCGCATTGCCGGGGCCGGGTGCGTCGGAGAAGTCGACCATCAGGGTAAGGGCGCGGACGGTGCCCGTGGAGCGGGAGTAGCCGGCGCCGGTGGGTACGCCCTCCGACAACTGGATGGCGTGACCGCCCCTGATCATGCAAGGGTCGAGCACGGTGCTGCGGGCCGGCGCGACCGGGCCCGCCCCGGCCGTCGTGGAGCGCGCCGTCAGATGTCCGGTGCCGGCCGAGGTGCTGACCGCGAAGGTCAGGACGGTCACGGACGCGAGGGCGGCCGCGCGGCGCGGACGTATCCGACGGCTCGGTGGCATGCACGGGCCCCTTCGTCCATGGCAGCCGTCGGCATCGGACTGCGCCCTTTCGATCACCCTGATTCGGGGGCTGCGCGGGCGCGCGCTGGAGGAGCCCGAACGTGGGGTTTCGGCGAAAGGGCGGTGTGACTCAGGTCACATTAAATCTCTCTGTCAACCTGAAATAACCGGGGAGCGTCTCCCCGTTTAGTCAGGTGTCCAAGCGAAACGGGGAACACATCCCCGGATCGCAAGCACCAGTCATCGAGGAGCACGCCGTGACGGCCACGACGACCACGAAGCCCGCGCAGCGCAAGGTGACGCGGCCACGTGCCGACGCCCTGCGCAACCGGGAGCGGATCGTCGCCGCCGCGCGGGAGATGTTCACCGAGTTCGGCCCGGATGTGCCGCTCGACGAGATCGCCCGTCGGGCCGGCGTGGGCAATGCCACGGTGTACCGCAACTTCCCCGACCGCGACGCACTCGTCCGCGAGGTCGTCTGCTCCGTCATGGACCGTATGTCCGAGGCGGCCGAGCATGCGCTCGCGCAGAACGGGGACGCCTTCGAGGCGCTCGAGCACTTCGTGCACAGCGCCGCCGACGAGCGGATCAGCGCGCTGTGCCCGATGGTCCAGAGCACCTTCGACCAGAACCATCCCGACCTCGAAGCGGCCCGTGAGCGCGTCGAGCAGATCGTCGAGGACGTCATGGACCGCGCCAAGGCGGCCGGCCAGCTACGCCCCGACGTCGCCGTCGGGGACCTGATGATCGTCGTCTCCCAGCTCAGCCGGCCCCCGGCCGGCACCGACTGCCTCAGCAACGACCGCTTCGTACACCGCCATCTGCAGCTGTTCCTGGACGGACTGCGGGCCCCGGCCCGATCGGTCCTGCCGGGCGCGCCCGTGACCGTGGAGGATCTGCGCCGGCCCTGCGATTAGTTCCGCACCCCAAGCCAGTCACTACACCCGACACCGACTCACCGGCCGTCGCCGGAAGCCCGTAGACGAGCCGTCCCCGTAAGACAGCCTTTTTTCCGTCACGAAGTCCCGAAGTGGGTACATCCATGTCTGCAACAGCCTCAAAGGCTCCAGGCGCCGTCGAGAACACGGGCGACGCCAATCGCTGGAAAGCGCTCGTCTTCATAGCGCTCGCCCAGCTGATGGTCGTGCTGGACGCGACCATCGTGAACATCGCCCTGCCGTCCGCCCAGACCGACCTGGGCATCTCGGACGGCAACCGGCAGTGGGTCGTCACGGCCTACGCCCTCGCCTTCGGCGGTCTGCTCCTGTTCGGCGGCCGGATCGCCGACCTGTGGGGCCGCAAGCGCGCCTTCGTCGTGGGTCTCGTCGGCTTCGCCGCCGCCTCCGCGCTCGGCGGTGCGGCGACCACCGGCGCCATGATGTTCGGCGCCCGCGCCCTCCAGGGCGTCTTCGGTGCCCTGCTCGCGCCCGCCGCGCTCTCCCTGCTCGCCGTAATGTTCACGGACGCCAAGGAGCGCGCCAAGGCGTTCGGTATCTACGGTGCGATCGCCGGTGGCGGCGGCGCCGTCGGCTTCATCCTCGGCGGCGTGCTCACCGAGTACATGGACTGGCGCTGGACGTTCTTCGTCAACATCCCGTTCGCCATCGTGGCCGCGCTGGGCGCGTACTTCGTCATCCGTGAGCCGGAGGGCGGCCGCAACCGCAACCCGCTCGACATCCCGGGCGTCCTGCTCTCCACCCTCGGCCTGGTCTCGCTCGTCTACGGCTTCACCCGCGCCGAGTCCGACGGCTGGGGCGACACCACGACCATCTCCCTGTTCGTCGCGTCGGCCGTCCTGCTGATCGCCTTCGTCATCACCGAGGCCAAGGTCAAGGCCCCGCTGCTGCCCCTGCGCGTGGTCACCGACCGCAACCGCGGCGGCATCTACCTCTCCCTCGGCATCGCCATCATCGCGATGTTCGGCACGTTCCTCTTCCTGACCTACTACCTGCAGGTCATCAAGGGCTACTCGCCGATCAAGACGGGCTTCGCCTTCCTGCCCATGATCGCGGGCATGATGGTCGGCTCGACCCAGATCGGCACCCGCCTGATGACCCGGGTCCCGGCCCGGCTGCTGATGGGCCCCGGCTTCGTGGTCGCCGCGGGCGGCATGCTCCTGCTGACCCAGCTGGAGATCGGCTCGTCGTACGCCTCGACGATCCTGCCTTCGATGATGCTGCTCGGTCTCGGCATGGGTACGGCGTTCATGCCGGCCATGTCCCTGGCCACCCTGGGCGTCGAGCCCCGGGACGCCGGTGTCGCCTCCGCGATGGTCAACACCTCGCAGCAGGTGGGCGGCGCGATCGGTACGGCCCTGCTGAACACGATCGCCGCGTCCGCGACGACCGCGTACATCAAGGACCACATCGCCGGCGCGACCTCCAAGTCGCAGGCGCAGCTGGTCCAGATGCAGGGCGCGGTGCACGGCTACACCAACGCCATCTGGTTCGCCGTCGGCATGCTGGTGCTCGCCGCCGCGATCGTCGTGACCCTCGTCAACGCCGGCACCCCCGGCTCGACCACGGTGACCGGCTCCGAGGAGGGCGTCGAGGACGAGCTGGCCGTCCCGGTGGTCGCCCACTGACGGCGACCGTCCGGCCGTACCCCTTCGGAATTCGGAACCATCCGTACGCGAGAGGAAGGGGACGCCTCCCGCGTACGGCTCCGGGAACTGCCCTGGCCCTGCTGAGTGAGCGGCTCAGCGGAGCCAGGGCAGGTCCGCGCCCGCATCGCTGGGCTGGAGGCCCTCGGCGACGATCTGCATGATCTCGCCGAGGGTCTCCTGCTGTTCGGGGGTGAGCCGCTCGAACACGGCCTGCCGTACGGCCGTCACATGGCCCGGCGCGGTCCGCCCCAGCACCTCGGCGCCCTGGTCCGTCAGCACCGCGAACTGCCCCCGCTTGTCGGAGGGACAGTCCTCGCGCCGCACCCAGCCGTTCTTCTCCAGGCGCGCGATCGCGTGCGAGAGACGGGAACGGGTGATCTTCGACTTCATGGCCAGCTCGGTCATCCGCAGCCGTCGGCGCGGGGCCTCGGCGAGCCCGACCAGCAGCCCGTAGTAGATGTGCGGCATGCCCGCGTCCCGCTGGAGCTGGCGGTCGAGATGGTCCTCGAGGAGCGTGGTGGCGTGCAGGTAGGAGCGCCAGATGCGCTGCTCGTCGTCGGTGAGCCAGCGGGGTTCTTCGGTGGCTGCTTCCTGGGCGGGGGCGGATGCGGGTGCCGTATTCATGTATCCACTGTACGAGAGCTCTCCTTGAACATTAAACAAATGGGGCGTATGCTCTGAAGCAGGGAGTTTGAGAATTCAAGCATTGGGAGTCACCGTCATGTCCGCCGCCACCCAGGAGCGCATGCCCGCCCTCTACCTCAGCCACGGCGCCCCACCGCTCGCGGACGACCCGATCTGGCCCGGCGAACTCGCCGCCTGGTCCGCCGGTCTGCCCCGCCCCAAGGCGATCCTCATGGTCTCCGCCCACTGGGAGGAGGCCCCCCTCGCACTGGGCGCGGTGGAGACGATCCCGCTCGTCTACGACTTCTGGGGCTTCCCCGAGCACTACTACCGGGTGACGTACGAGGCCCCGGGCGCGCCCGAACTCGCGCAGTCGATACGGAAGTTGCTGCGCGCCCCGGGCATGCCCGTGCAGGACATCCCGGACCGCGGCCTCGACCACGGTGCCTATGTCCCGCTCGTCGAGATGTTCCCGGCCGCCGACATCCCGGTCCTGCAGATCTCGATGCCGACCCTCGACCCGGTGAAGCTGATGGAGATCGGCCGCAGGCTCGCGCCGCTGCGCGAGGAGGGCGTGCTGATCGTCGGCTCCGGCTTCTTCACCCACAACCTGGCCGCGCTGCGGCACACGGGCGGGGGAGTGCCGAGCTGGTCCTCGGAGTTCGACGACTGGGGCCGGCGGGCGCTGGAGGCCCGGGACTGGGACGGCCTGCTGGACTTCCTCCACAAGGCCCCGGCCGGCCGCTACGCCCACCCGCGCACCGAGCACTTCGCCCCGCTGTTCGTGACCATGGGCGCGGCGGACGTCACCGGCGAGCTGGACGCGCAGAAGTCGGTGATCGACGGCTTCTGGATGGGGATGGCGAAGCGGTCGGTGCAGTTCGGCTGACCTACAGGTCCTTCTCGTACCAGGCCACGTCCCAGTAGCGGCCGAACTTCCGGCCCACCTCCCGGTATGTGCCGACGTACCGGAACCCGAAGCGTTCATGCAGCCGCGTGGACGCTTCGTTGGGCTGTGCGATGCCCGCGTAGGCGCGGTGCAGGTCCTCGTCGGCCAGGGCCTCGAAGAGGGCCTTGTAGAGCAGCGTGCCGATGCCGCGGCGGCCCGCGTGCGGGGCGAGGTAGACCGTCGTCTCCACCGAGGTCCCGTACGCGGGCTTGGCGCGATAAGGGCTGGATGTGGCGTAGCCCAGAATTTCCTGTGTGTCCGCATCCGCGGCAACCATCAGGCGGTGCGGGCCGTCTTCAGGGTGGGAGAGCAGCCAAGGGCGGCGCTCTTCCGGAGTGAAGGCCGCGGTATCGAATGTGATGGGCGTCTCACGTACGTAGTGGTTGTAGATGTCGGTGAGGGCTTCGAGGTCCCCCTCAACTCCCGGCCTGACCTGCACCTCTGTACGTCCCGACGGCATCGGTCCTCCTCACGTGGCCGGACAGGGTACTGCAAGATCAGAAAAATCGGGGGGCGGGTTGGGAATTCTGTCCGGATTCCAGTCGTTGTTTCCATCGGATGCAGGGCACCCGACCAAGGTGCTGAGCGGCACTCGAAGTCGAGTGCCGGGCGTCTGAAGGACCACCCGCCAGCCCACCATCGCAAGGGAGCACGCATGGCAACCCGTGCCGTCGCCCGTCGTAAGTCCGCCACCGGCGAGACGGCCGACGCGGCAAGCAGTGTTCGCGCCCGCGCCGGCGAGATCGCCGACCGTGACCTGGTCGGCATGTACCTCGACGAGATCGCGCGTACACCGCTGCTCGACGCCGCCAAGGAGGTCGAGCTGTCACAGATGATCGAGGCGGGTGTGTTCGCGCGACAGGTCCTCGACGGGTACGAGGAGTCCAGGGCGGAAGCCTCCCGCGAGGAGCTCGAGGCCCTGGTCGCCGACAGCGAGCGGGCCAAGGACATCTTCATCCGCTCCAACCTCCGCCTGGTCGTGGCCGTGGCGCGCCGATACCCCCGTAGCGGTCTGCCCCTGCTCGACCTGATCCAGGAGGGCAACGCCGGCCTGGTGCGCGCGGTCGAGAAGTTCGACTACCGCAAGGGCTTCAAGTTCTCGACGTACGCGACCTGGTGGATCCGTCAGGCGATCACCCGCTCGATAGCGGACCAGTCGCGCACCATCCGCCTGCCCGTCCACCTGGTGGAGGAGCTGGGCCGGATCCGCCGTGTGCAGCGGGAGTTCAACCGCGAGCACGGCCGCGAGCCGGAGCCCGCGGAGATCGCCGCCGAGCTCGGCTCCAACCCGGACCGCGTGATCGACGTCCTGGACTGGGCCCGCGACCCGGTCTCGCTCAACATGGCGGTGGACGACGACGGCGACACCCAGTTCGGCGACCTGCTCGAGGACACCTCCGCGGTCTCCCCCGAGCAGTCCGTCCTCACCCTGCTCCGCAGCGAGGAACTCGACCACCTCATCGGCCGCCTCGACCCGCGCACGGCGTCCATCATCAAGATGCGCTACGGCATCGACGACGGCCGCGAGCGCACCCTGACGGAGGTCGGCAAGGAGCACGGTCTGACCCGCGAGCGGATCCGGCAGATCGAGAAGCACGCCCTGCTGGAGCTGAAGAAGCTGGCACGGGACACGGGCTTCGAGGCGGCGGCCTGAGCGACGGCGACAGGGGCGCGTGCGGCACTCGGTGAGCGCCGGGTGGCGTACGACGCCCTTGGCCGCGCACGCCCGGTGGCGAAAGACCGCGCAAACATGGCGGTCTAACGCCGCTTCAACCGTCAGATCACAGGGAACAAGACTTCAGGGCACAGGAGTTCGGCTTCGTGCCACCCCCTGAGCCATTGGGAACCACAGGACCAAGTCCCGACGCACATCCCCCCCGGCGCCGGGACTCTCCCTGAGCCGGGCTTCGGCGCCCCTCCCCCCGGGCGCCGGGGCCCGGTTCTCTCTTGGGCATGCTGATGGGCGGGGCACCCCGGACCTGAACCCCGGGGTGGCCCGCCGGATGGCAGATTGTGCCACAGCGGCATACCCTGCCGGGTGTGAGCAGCCCCACCCCCGCATCGAACCCCCGTGCTTCCTCCGCGCCGGCGCAGGCCTCCCTCACCGAACGGCGCAAGGCAGCGACCCGTATGGAGATCGCCCGCGCGGCGGCGGGACTGTTCGTGAAACAGGGCCTGCGCGCCACCCGCGCCGAGGACATCGCCCAGGCCGCCGGCATCGCCCCGCGCACCTTCTACCGCTACTTCGCGACGAAGGAGGAGGCCGTGGCCCCGCTCTACGAGGCGGGCGGCCGGCGCTGGACGGAGGCGGTCGCCGCCGCCCCCGCAGAGCTGTCCCTCCCGCAGGCCCTGGAACACGCGGTGCGGCACACGCTGACGCCGGGCGCCGGGGTCTCCGCGGCCTCCTGGGAACTGGTCCGCACCCTCATCCGCCTCACCGACACCAGCCCGGCGCTGGGAAAGGTGTGGGCGGAGGTGTGCCGGACATCGGAGGGGGCGCTGGCGGATGTGCTGGCTGAGCGGAGCCGCGGGCCCCTCGACAACGTTGGCAGGGGGGCCGGGGCGGGCCCCGAGAGCTCCTCCGCGGTGCGGTTCGCTGCGGCCGTCGCTGCCTCGGCTGTGCGTGTGGCCGTCGAGAGTTGGGCGGCCGACACGGGCCCGGCGAGTGGGCCCAAGGGCCCGGCGGCACTGGCGCTGCGGAATTTGGCTGCGCTGCGGGGTTTTCCTTGGGCGGAGCTTGTGGGGGCTTGAGCGCACTCCCGTCTGCTCGTCCGTTGTGGCTGGTCGCGCCCACGCGGCGGAGCCGCATATTTAACACAGCCCCGCGCCCCTTTGGGGCGCGTCACTCGCCCCCGGCTCGTACGAGCCGCTCGCCCAACTCCCGTACGGACTCCATCAGTTCGGGCGGCTGCCGGACCGTGAACTCGAAGCCCAGTAGGGCCAGCCGTACCGCCAGCCAGTCCGCTGCGTCCGCGGTTCGGCCGCGTAGTCGGCAGGAAGCCTCGTCGATCGGCTCCGGTGTGCCCAGCCAGGACGGAACGCGGGTTGCGACGGCCTGAGCGGGGGCGGTGAACGTGACCTCGAAGTCGTACGACTCCTGATGCCGTTGCATCGAACGGCGCAGATACTCCGCCGCGCTTCCCGTCGGCAGCTCCCGCGGAGCGAACCGTGCGCCGGTTGCGAAGGGCTCGCTTACCCGGTCGACGCGGAAGGTGCGCCAGTCGGCGCGATCGAGGTCGTAGGCGACGAGGTACCAGCGACGCCCGGTCGAGACGAGCCGGTACGGCTCCGTCAGGCGCCGCGACTCGGTGCCGTCCCCGGCGCGGTAGGCGAACCGCAGCCGCTCGCGTCCGGCCACCGTGGACGCCATGACGGTCAGTGTCTCGGGCGCGATGCTCGCCCCGTCCCCGCTGGCCAGCGGTGTGGTCGCGGCCTGCAGGGTGGAGACGCGGTGGCGCAGGCGGGAGGGCAGCACCTGTTCCAGCTTGGCCAGGGCCCGTACGGACGCCTCGTCCACGCCCTCGAGCGCGTGCCCGGCACCGGCTCGCAGGCCGACCGCGATCGCCACCGCCTCCTCGTCGTCGAGCACGAGCGGCGGCATCGCCTTGCCCGCGACCAGCCGGTAGCCGCCCTCGGCACCCAGGGTCGCCTGCACGGGATAGCCGAGCTCGCGCAGCCGGTCGATGTCCCGCCGTACCGTGCGCCGCGACACGCCCAGCCGCTCGGCGAGCTCGCCGCCGGGCCATTCGCGGGGAGTCTGGAGGAGGGAGAGGAGTTGGAGGAGTCGGGCCGGGGTGTCCGTCGTCATGGTTCGAGGATGCCGCAGAACTAGGACACGATCTGACCTAGTAGGGGTCTAGCTTCTGGGTATGACCTCCACCGAGATCCCTTCCGATCCTTCCGTGGGCACCCCGGGTGCTCAGCCCGCCGCAGGCGACCGCAGGCGCTGGCTCGCCCTCGCCATCGTGATGACCGCGGCCTTCATGGACCTCGTCGACGTCACGATCGTCAACATCGCCATCCCGTCGATCGAGCGGGACGCCGGCGCCTCCGTCAGCCAGATCCAGTGGATCACTGCGGGCTACGCCCTCGCTTTCGCCGCGGGCCTGATCACCGGCGGACGCCTCGGCGACATCCACGGCCGCAAGCGGCTGTTCCTCATCGGCATCGGCGGCTTCACCCTGGCGTCGGCGCTGTGCGGTTTCGCCGCGAACCCCGAGATGCTGGTCGCCTCCCGGATCCTGCAGGGCGGTATGGCGGCGATGATGGTGCCGCAGGTCCTGTCGATCGTGCACGCCACCTTCCCGGCGCACGAGCGGGGCAAGGTGTTCGGCCTGTTCGGCGCGATCGTGGGGCTCGGGGCCGTCTCGGGCCCGCTGCTCGGTGCACTGCTGACGGAGTGGAACCTGTGGGGTCTTCAGTGGCGGCCGATCTTCCTCATCAACCTGCCCGTCGGCATTGCGGGCCTGCTGCTCGGCAGCCGCTTCATCACCGAGTCGAAGGCCCCGCGGGCGCTGAAGCTGGACCTGGTCGGGGTCGCCCTCGTCACCCTCGGTCTGACGATGCTGCTCTACCCGCTGACCCGCGGCCGTGAGCTGGGCTGGCCGCTGTGGGGGTACGTCTCCATGGCCGGCGCGCTCGTCGTCTTCGCGGTGCTGGTGGCGTACGAGAGGCGGAAGGCCGTGCGGGACGGATCTCCGCTGGTCGAACTCTCCCTGTTCCGGGTGAAGAGCTTCGCGGCCGGTATCGCCGTACAGACCGTGTTCGGGATCGCGCTCGGGGTGTTCTTCCTGGTGTGGACGCTGTACATGCAGACCGGCCTGGGCTGGAGCCCGCTGCGGGCGGGCCTGACCGGTGTGCCGTTCTCGATCGCCGTCTCGACGGCGGCCGGCCTGTCCGTGCAGCAGCTGGTGCCGCGCTTCGGCCGCAAGGTGCTCCAGGCGGGCGCGCTGCTCATGGCTGCGGGCGTCCTGCTCTACATCTGGGAGTCCGGCCGCTACGGCCTTGCCATCGCCTCCTGGCAGATGGCGCTGCCCCTGATCGTGATGGGCGTCGGTATGGGCCTGATCGTCGCCCCGCTGACGGACGCGGTGCTGTCGGACGTGCCGCGCGAGCACGCCGGCTCGGCGTCGGGGCTCATCAACACCGTGCAGCAGATGGGGAACGCGCTGGGGCTCGGGCTGGTGTCGGTGGTGTTCTTCGGAGAGATCGGGGATCGGCTGACGCGGTCCCAGGTGGGGCCGGCGTTCGTGAACGCATTTCAGCATGCGCTGGGGTGGGTCGCCGGGGTCATGGGAGTGATCTTCTTGTTGATGTTCGCGCTGCCGGTGCGGTCTGGTGCGCGGGCGGCGGAGGAGGGCGCCGGTGACGGGTACCCGGAGCGTGTGCAGGAGGCTTCTGCGGGCGAGGAGGAGCTGGTTACTGTCCGCTGAAACACTCCCCTGCCCGAACTCCCATCGGGACAGGGGGTTGTTTTTTGTGCCACACTTGTCTATCCTGCGCGGGCGACCGGTCCACGCGTCGTAGAAACCGGGAAGCAACGGGGCGTCATGGCATCGAGGAATCAGGCCACTCCATCCGAGGCGGCGGCATCGGAAACGGCATGGTCGAGCTGGCTTCCCGACCTCTCGGGTATCTCTCTCGGGGAGCTCACCGCCCTCGACAGCGCGGCCCTGGAATCCTCGGTCAAGCAACTGCGCCGCTGCGTCAACCAGCCACTTTCCACCGTCGGTGGCAGCCAGGGAAGCTAGGACCTGTTCCGGTCCGCGCCGTTATCGGCAACGCGCCCTCCTCACCGACTGCGACCGATTAAGGTGCACCGCACGTCACTCCCGGCCGGGAACGAGGAAATCGTGCCGATGCACCACCACCAGCTCTCCGCGTCCGTACTGCGGGCCTTGACGGCCACCACCGAGGACGAGGCGGCCGTCTCCGTGCTCCTCGACGTCGAGTGCAGCCGTCGCCTTCTGCTCATGCGCGCGATCCTGGACGCCTGCGCCGAGATCCCCGACGCGGACACCGCCCAGGTCCGCGAGGCGTGGCAGCTGCTGGACACCGCCCAGAACCTCGACCCCGCCGCCTTCCGGACCGTCCTGCTGGACCCGCAGGTCGGCCTGTGGGCGGCATCCCTCTTCCGGCGGCTGTCCCGGGTGGAGCCGGATGCCGCCGAGGAAGCGACGCCGCTGTGGGTGGATCTCGGCTTCCTGGGCCAGTTCGCGGCAGCCGTGGCCGTCATGGCGGGGACCCCCTTCCGGGCTCTGGTGCCGATGCGGAACGGGACCGTGGTCCTCCCCTGCCTGGGCCGTGCGCGCCTGGACACCGCCGAGGCCTGGGCCGCCGCCGAGGTCCGGACGGGCGACGGGGTGGTGCGGATCGTCGGGGGCGACACGGCAGTGACACTGCCCGAAGACCCCGAACAGGACGCACCGGGCTGGGAAGGGCTGCGCCGGGTGCGCTCCTCGGCCGGGGGGATGTCCCTCGTCCTCGCCGTCGACGACCTCGGCCCGTACCCCGCGGTGAGCGGGCTCGCCGCCTCCCGGCGGCTGTCACCTGCGCAACTGGCCGACTGGCAGCGCCGGATCTCGGCCGTATGGCCGCTGCTGGTGGCCGACCACCGGGCCGATGCCCGCGCGCTGTCGGCCGGGCTGCTGTCCTTGGTCCCCCTGCCCCGCAGGGAACGCCTGCGGACCCGCACCGCCTCGTCCAGCGACGCCTTCGGCTGCGTCCTGCTGTCCGACCCGGACGAGGACACGGAGGTGCTGCCGGCCCAACTGGGCGTGGCCCTCGTCCACGAGTTCCGGCACACCCTGCTGAACGGCCTCATCTTCCTCATGCCGCTGTTCGAGGAGTGCGGCGACCTGTTCTACGCCCCCTGGCGGGACGACCCGCGCCCGCTCGGCGGACTGGTGCACGGGGCTTACGCCTTTTCGGGGGTCGCTCGCTTCTGGCGTGCGCGCAGGGGAGAAAGGCTCGCGGACTTCGAGTTTGCGCTGTGGCGCGACGCCCTGGACCAGGTGCTCATCACCCTGCGCGAGCACCCGCTGCTGACCCCGCAGGGGCGCCGGCTCTGCGAGGCGCTCACCGAACAGACCACGCCCTGGCGCGACGAGCCGGTGGGGGAACGCGAGCAGTCCCTCGCCCGTATGGCGTCCCTCCACCATAGTGCGACCTGGCGCGCCCACCACCTGCACACACCGGCGGAGTTCGGGCGGGCGCTGGCCCGGGAATGGGAGCACGGCCGCCCCGCAGGCGACGGATCGGGCCTCCCGCTCGCCGGTCACGCGCCCGAGCCCGAACTGCGTCCGGACCGCGGCGCGTGCAGGCTGGACACCTTCGCCCTGCTGGCCCGCCTCAGCATCATCGCCCCAGGGGAGTTCGAGGAGCTGCTCGGCGAGGACGACCCCGCCTCCCGCGTCACCGGATCGGGTTCCGCCGATGTGGCGCTGGTGGCCGGTGACGCGGAGACCGCGGTGAAGCTGTACGCCGAGGAACTGGCCGTCGCCGGTGCGCGGCCCGCCGCTTGGGCCGGACTCGGGCTGGCGCTGACCGCGACCGGGCAGCGGGAGGCCGGGGCCGCCCTGACCCGCCACCCCGAACTCGCCGTCGCCGTCAGCCGGTCGCTGCCTCAGCCGCCGGACCCGGTCGCCCTCGCGCACTGGCTGGCGCGTTAGCCCCCGCTCCCGGCCCGTTCCACGGACCGGCCCCCTCTACAGCGGCATGGGGTCGATGTCGCAGTCGGCCCGGTGTTCCCAGTCGGCGGCCTGCGCCACTGCGGGGTGGCTGCTGCCCAGTTTGCGGCTGAGGCGTTCCTGAGCGTCGGTCTGGAGGGTGTCGGCCTCCTCGGCATGCCCCAGGAAGCGCAGGTCCATGGCGAGGTTGGCGGCGCAGGCGAGGGTGGAGGGGTGGTCGTCGTCGAAGACCTCGCGGGAGCGGCGGAGCGTTTCGGCGTCCAGCTCCCGGGCGGTGGCGGCGTCACCGAGGGCGTAGTGATCGCTCGCCAGGTTGGTGCGGCACACCAGCGTGGACGGATGCATCTCCCCCAGGCTCGCCATGAACCCGTCCAGCACCAGCGAGTTGATGTACTGGGAGGCCGGGGCGTTGCCCAGCAGACGGTAGGTGATGGCCAGGTTCAACGCCGCCGACAGGGCGTGCGGGTGATGCTTGCCGTACGTCTTCTCGTACTGCTCGCAGATGTCGGTACCCAGTCGCAGCGCCTCCGTGAGGTCGCCGCTGTGGCGCAGATGCACCGTCAACTCCAGGGTGGCGGCCATGGATTCCGGGTTGCGAGTGCCGTGCCGGTGAATGATGTCGGTGCGAGCCTGCTCCGCCTTGGCAATCGCCTCCTGGTGCTCACCGGCCTTGCGGAGGGCCACCGCGAGATGCCGGAAGCAGGAGAGGCTGAGCGGGTTGTCGCTGCCCAGCAGGGAGTTGGACCGCTCGACGATCTCCCGGTGGTACGTCAGGGCGACCGCATAGCCCCCCAGTT
The DNA here is from genome assembly GCF_042895385.1 of Streptomyces sp. NPDC001401. Lineage (NCBI taxonomy): Bacteria > Bacillati > Actinomycetota > Actinomycetes > Kitasatosporales > Streptomycetaceae > Streptomyces > Streptomyces sp. NPDC001401. The sequence continues at coordinate 263,594 of NZ_JBIAWI010000005.1, read as the reverse complement.
CCCGGATGTCGAGGATGTAGCCGAGCCAGGTGCTCAGCGTCGTCACATGGTCCTGGCCGTAGATCTCGGTGTAGCCGCTCCAGGTCTGCTGGTCGAGGTCGCGGGCGCGGGCGAAGTCGCCGACCAGGCGCAGGCTGACGCCGAGGTTGTGGGCGGCGCGCAGGGTTTCGGGGTCGTCGGGGCCGAGGAGGCGCAGGTACTGCTGGTGGACCGACTCGGACAGCGCGAGCGCGTCGCCGAACGCCCCCCGCACCCGGTGGTCGATGGCGACGTTGCCGAGCGCGTCGATGGTGTCCTGCGCCTCCGGGCCCATGGAGCGCCGGTAGGCCTCCAGGACGGCCGAGTTGAGCTCGGCGGCCTCCGGGTACCTGCCCATGGTGAACAGCAGGAACCCGAGCCAGCGGGCGATCTGCAGGGTCTGCGGGTGGTCCCGGCCCAGGGTCTGCGCCCACGTCTCGTGCGCCGACCGGGCGAGTTCGACACCTGACTCGTAGTCGCCCCAGCGGAGCAGATAGATCACCTCGTTCACCACGAGGTTGCGCACCCAGCTCTCCTCCGACTTGACCGTCTCCGAGACCAGGACGTGCGGGTAGAGGGAGCCGTAACGCTCCCAGCGCAGGATGTTGTTGGGGTCGTTCGGGTCGCTCGCCGCCAGCAGGAGATGGGCGCCGCGCCGCATGCCGGCCCGGTCCTCCTCGGTCATCCGGTACAGCAGTGCGGCCTGCACCAGGCGGTGCATCTGGAGAGAGTTGTTGCGGTGGTTGAAGCGGGCCAGCGAGTAGCGGCCGATCTCGCGTATCACCTGGCCCAGGCGGATCGGATCCTCCAGTGCCGCGTCCAGTTCGGGCGCGATGGAGCCGCGAGGCATGCGGGCGAAGAGGGTGCGGGCGATGGGCTCGGGGGCGTAGAAGGAGCAGACCTGGAGCAGTTGGTAGGCGGCCGGGTTCTTGGTCTCGAGCTGGTCCAGCGAGATGTTCCAGGCCGCAATCACCGGGTGCTGGTTGTCCAGGGGCGCGGTGCCGCGCAGCAGATCGACGCGCTTCTCGTTCAGCAGGCGCAGATACTCGTCGACGAGCATGCCGGTCTCGGCGTGCCAGGCGGCCGCCTGCTCGATGGCCAGCGGCAGGTCGCCGAGCGCCTCCGCGAGCCGGTCGGCGTCCTCGTCGCTGATCTCCGGCCCGCGCACCCGCAGGAGCTGCTTGCTCTCCTCCCGCATGAAGACGTCGACCTCCAACGGCCGTGCAATGGAGGCCCATTGGGGGTTCCGGGAGGTGATGAGGATGTTGCCGGGGCCGCCGGCCGGGAAGAACGCCTGTACGGCCTCCGGACTTTCGGCGTTGTCGAAGACCAACAGCCAGTTGGAGTACGGCTTTCCGACGCGCAGCGCCTCCAGGACCGTGGCGACCGTGGAGGAGGCGTCGCTGCCCGCGGTGAGGCCGAGGCGCGGGGCGAGCTCGACGAGCGAGAGGGAGATCTGCGCGGTGCGCTCGGCGGAGATCCACCACACGACGTCGTACTCGGTCATCCTCCGGTAGAGGTACTCGACGGCGAGCAGGCTCTTTCCCACGCCACCCATACCGTGCAGGGCGTGCGGCAGGACGGCCGTCGCCTTCTCCCGCAGAAGCCGCTCGTGCAGCTTCTCGAGGAGTTCCTCGCGGCCGGTGAAGTTCGGGTTCCTGGGCGGGATGTTTCCCCAGACGGTGGGCGTGTTCCGGGTGCGCTCGGTGCCCGCCGGGGCCTGCTGCGGCATCGCCGGCCTCCAATTCCCCTGATGCGTCGGGCGGTCTGCGTCGCCCGCGGCGCGGGCGACGGCTTGGCTGAGTGTCGGCAGTGCGGTGGTGCCTTTTTGCGGTGCGGTTTGCCTCAGGTCGTGGTGGGCCGCGAGCGCGGCGTCCACCTGTCGCGCCGGGTTCAGGAACGGCCCGGACAGGGCGTGGAGCACGGCGCTCTCCGCCATGAGCCACGGCCCGGACTCCTCCGTGACCGGCGGGAGTTCGGGTACGGCGGCCCCGCTGAGCAGTCGGGGCAGTCGCCACAAGTGTTCCCCGCCCGCTCCGCGGCGATCCCCCACCAGTTCGACAACTCGTACCAGGTCGGTACGCCGCCCGGCGGCGAGCAGTTCCTCGCGCATGCTCGGCTCGAACTCGTATGCCGGGCGCGCGCTGTCTGCCGGGCGGACCAGGCCGTGGACCAGTAGCTGGGCGAAGTCGGCGAGCGAGCAGTCGGACAGCAGCCGGTCCAGTACCTGGCGGACCAGCGGCGGCGTCAGCGGGACCGTGGCGAGCAGGGTGGCGAGGGTGAACACGTCCTTGGTGACCGAGGACCGGAAGCGCGCCACCCGGGCCGCGGCGCCCGGCGGCGGCCCCGGGTCACCGGCGGGCTCGGGCACTCCGGCGCGCGGGAACATCACGGTCAGCGGCAGCCAGGCCGGCGGCGCGGCGCACAGCAGCCCCGACCAGGCCTCCAGCCAGCGCGGGGACAGTTCCAGCACGGGGATCGGTACGTCCGGATGGTGCGCCGAGGGCCGTTCGTGCACGTCGGGGCCGAGACCGCGGGCCTGCCAGCGCAGCCGGTGGTTGGGGGAGCCGGGGGCCGGGCACTGCAGCAGCACCTGCCAGCCGCGCAGCCCCGTCGCCGGCCACACCGCGTGCGGCAGCACATGGATGAGCGCGACCGGGCCCGCCTGGCCCCAGCGACGCAGCAACGGCTCCACGGTGTGCGTCCGCCAGCGAGGTCCGGCCCCGTCCGTCAGCAGCAGCGTCAGCCGTCCGCCGGCGCCATGCTGCGGCAGCGTCGCCGGGTCCGTGCTGCGCCCGTACGGCAGCCGGTGCACCGTGATCCGGCCGAACCCGCCGGTCCCGCGCAGCACACCGGTGAACTCCCGCACCGTCTCCTGCCAGACGTCCATCGTCGGCCCGGAGTCGACGACCACAGCCACGTCCCACCCCCGCCGCCCGCCCGCCCGCCGCAACGCAGCCGCGGCCCTCCCCAGTGGCCCGGCAAGCCCGTCGTGGAGCTCAGGCCAGAAGCCGGTCACGGGCGGGTCCGGGGGAGGTCCGTGGGGTGGGGTACGGAGCCGGCGAAGGCGCTCGGGCCGGCCCCTGATGCCGGTGTCGGTCGTTGCGGCGTGCAGTGGATGCGTGGGGTCATGGTTCCTCCGGGGAGGTCCAGGCCCAGAGGGTGTCCACCGCGGACTGCCAGGTGCCGGAGTCGGCCAGGGACTGCAGGACGCCGGTGGTGGACAGGTGGAGGGCGTCCAGGAGACGTTCCACGACCGGGCCGTCCGTGTCTGCGGCGCGGGCGAGGAAGGCCGTCACCACGTCGGGCGCCGGGCTGCCGGGCGCGTCCGGCGGGAAGCGGGACGCGGCGATGGCCCGTAAGGTCTCGGGGCCCGGGCGCTCCATCCGCAGGCGCACACAGCGACGTACCAGAGCGAAGGGCAGATCCCGGGTCCCGGTGCCGGTGATGACCACGACCGGGAAGGCGTGGCAGCGCACCTCGCCGCCGCGCAGCGGCACCGCGGCCGCCGGATCGTCGTCCGTCGCCACCCGCTCGGCACCATCCGGCACGGTGAACCCGCCGGCCGCCAGTACCGTGCACAGGTCCTCCGGCAACGCGATCTCCGCCAGGTCCAGCTGGTCGATCAGCAGCACCCGGGGCAGCCGGTGCGGCAGGAAGGCGGTACCGACCGGACCGAGCCGGCCCTGGTGGACGTACAGGCCCTCTCGCAGCGTGCTCACGCTGGTGACGGGCCAGCGCAGGACGCGGCCCAGGCCGAGTTCACGGCTGATGCGGTGCGCGAGCGTCGACTTGCCGGTGCCCGGCGGCCCTGTGACCAGCAGCGGTCGACGCAGGTACAGCGCCGCGTTGACCCGGGCCACCTCAGCCGGTGACGCGGGCAGCGGCCCGGCCGTGTCGCCCAGCGTCACGGAGGCGTACGGGTCCTCGGACGGCGGCGGGGGCAGGACCGGGCCGCCGCCGAAACCGCGCCAGCCCGGGGGCTCGGGCCAGGGCCCCGGATCGGGGCCGGGACGGCCGGTACCCCGGTAGATCCCCCAGTTGCCCGGGCTCTGCGAGCTTTCGCTGTTCGCTGGCATGAGCGGCGTTCCTCCGATTCCTGGCCCTTCCCGACCAGTCATGGCCCCTGCGTCTCCGGTACGACGGGCTTGCGATCCGGGTCGTCCCACAGAAGGGTGAGATGGCGGCCGAGATGCCGTACGTCCTGGCCGGCGGCGTCCTGGATCGCCGCCTTGCGGCGGTACGCGGCGACGTTGGCGGGAAAGCGTTGCCAGCCCTCGGCGAGCAGCCCGTTCACCATGTCCAGGAACTCCTCGGTGCAGCGGCCTGCGCGATGCCAGATCACCACAGGCAGTCCGCTGCGCAGTGCGGCCTCCAGCTCCTTGCGGCCGTGGCCCTGGTCGGGCAGCGGAGGTTCGCTCAGAACGGCCGCCACGACATGCTCGTCGTCCCCGAGGCGGGCCTCCAGACCGAGCAGATGGTCGCCGTTGTGGCGGGCCACGTTGACGTACACCGACTGCCACGGCTGCTCGCCGATCGACAGTTGCAGCCAGCGGTGGCGCCAGAAACGGTGCCAGCGCCTGTTCTGCAACCGGTCCAGGCTGCGGATGACCACGGGATAGTCCACGGCGAGCGGCACGTGCGGTACCTCACCGGTGTCCCGGGGCCACCAGTCGACGGGCAGGTTGAGCAGCTCGAAGGGGAGCACGAACTCCAGCCACAGATGCGCGGTCCGGTCACCGGCGGCCCCCTCGACCTTCCGCACGATCCGGCTCACCACCTGCTGCAGACCGTCCCTCGGGACCTGCGGCAGCGCGTCGCCCTGCTCCCAGTACGGGCCCTGGGCAAGGGACATGAAGGAGTGCGAGACGGTGTAGCGCGCGCTGTCCAGTGGATCGGGCGTGATGTGTATCGCCAGGTACTCCTGATGCCGCCGGACCGGTGCTGTCGGCGCGCTCACCCGGTCCCTGCGGTCCCGGTCCAGCAGCTCCGCCAGCCCGCAGCGCAGGGCCCACTGCCGGTTGCGGGCGAGCACCTCGTAGGCGACGCGGTGCTCCATGCAGTCGGTGCTGCGGTCGAGATAGACCATCCACGGCGGCAGCCCGTCGCGGGACGCGCCCTGCCCGGCCATGTGCAGGAAGTCGTCCCAGGGGTTCTCGGAGTACGGCGGCGGTGTGGTGACGCGCGCGTCGGTGGCCGTCCGAACCAGTGCGGTCCGCATCGGGTGCGTCATCGACAGTGTCCGCAGCGTGTCGGTGAGGAAGTCCCAGGAGTCGGTCACCTCGGGCAGTCCGGCGAGTGAGTCGACGGCCGTCCACTCGTCGGCGAGGCGCTGCACGAGCGGTGTCTGCGGGCAATTGGTCTCCAGCATCGGCAACTGGCGGGCGAGCGCCGCGAGGCCGCCCGGATGGCGGGTGCAGAACCGGAACAGCTCCACCAACTGCAGGCGCTGGGTGGCCTGTTCACGCAGTTCTGCGCGGTGGCCCAGGGCCTCGCCGACCAGGTCGATCAGCAGCGCCCGGGCATACCGGTCGTCGAGTGCGGGGACCGCGAGCAGCGCAGCCAGCGTCTCCTCGCCGATCCGCTGCCGTATCCGTAACGCCGAGAGATCGCGGCGCCCGCCGCTCTCTGTGGTCAACGCCGCCCCACTCAGCCGGGGAACCGCGGGGGCAGGGCGGGCTTGGAACGGCCGGTGCGGGCGGCGGCCACGCCGTCGAGCAGCCGCCGGCGGGCGTCCTCCTTGGGCAGATCGACCAGGTCGAGGTAGACCAACGAGGACAGCAGCCCGTTCGGACGGCACGGCGCCACCCGCACCGGCAGCAGCTTGCGGGCCAGCCCCACGGGGTCCGCCGCCTGCACGGCCTGCCACTCCTGGCGGCCGTAGACGGACGTCAGATAGGCCGGGGACAGCACGGCGACGGTTCGTTCGCACTCGGTCACTCCCCTCTCCATGCCGACCGGCCAGTTGCTGCCGGGCACGAAGTCCCACTCCTGCACCAGCACGCCGTAGCCTGCCGCCTCCAGCTCCCAGGCGATCCAGGCGGCCCATGCGCGGTCGGCGCCGGTGTAGGAGACGAAGAAGTCCAGGGTGCGGTCGGGGAGTTGGAGGTCCGCCGGAGCCGGCGGCTGCGATGCTTCTCGCGCTGCCTGCCGCGGCGCTTCCTGCGGCTTCTCGGGTACGTGGGCCGCCGTGATGTGCTCTCGCACCAGCTCGCTGACCCGGTCCGAGGTCCGGCTGTGCCCCTCGAGCGCCGACACCGCGTACGCCAGCGCGGGCAGCCCGCCCTCCTCGCGCACGCAGAACCGCACCAGCTCGAGCAGCTGCAACGCAGGGGTCGCCTGCTCCCGCAGCGAGATGTGGCGCCCGAGCATGTCCCCGACCAGTTCGGTCAGCAGGCCACGCGCATACCGGTCGGCCAGCGTCGGAGAGTCCAGCAGCGCCTGGTGCACCTCTTGCTGCCACTCCTGGTCCGGCCGGGCGAGACCGCTCGTGTCGTACCTGTCCACAACACCCCCCGCGTCCACAACGCCCCCGCAAAGCTGTGTCCCGCTCCCAGGATACGAACGCAGTGACGCTCCGTCAGGACTTCGTTCACGTTGTTGTGTTGTGGTGGGGAGAGGCGACGTATGCGGTCACGGAGGCCGGGATCACAGCGGCATGGGGTCGATGTCGCAGTCGGTGCGGTGCGACCGGCCGGCCACGCGTGTGACCGTGGGGTGGTGGCTGCCCAGACGGTGTCCGAGGCGGTCGAGAGTGCGTGTGTGCAGGGTGTCCGCTTCTTCGACGCGGCCCAGGGCGCGTAGGCCCATGGCCAGGTTGGCGGCGCAGGCCAGGGTGAAGGGGTGGTCCTCGTCGAAGAGGGCCCGGGAGCGGTGGAGGGTTTCGGTGTCGAGGTCCAGGGCAGTGGCGGCGTCGCCCAGGACGTAGTGGTCGCCGGCGAGGTTGGTGCGGCAGGCCAGGGTGGAGGGGTGGTTCTCACCGAGGCCGGCTGTGAACTCCTTCAGCACAAGCTCGTTGATGTGTTGTGCGGCGGGGGCGTTGCCCAGCAGACGGTGGGTGATGGCCAGGTTGGCGGCGGCGGAGAGCGTGTGCGGGTGGTGGCGCCCGTAGGTCTGCTCGTAGCGGTGCCAGGCTTCGGTTCCGAGCGTGCGCGCCTCCTCTGTGTCTCCGCGATCCCGCCATTGGGTGCACAACTCCAGGGTGGCGGCCATGGATTCGGGGTTGTGGTCGCCGTAGCGGCGGATGAGGGCGGTGCGGGCCCGCTCCGCGGTGTGCAGGGCTTCGTCGGGTTCGCCGGCCTTGCGGAGGGTGACAGCGAGGTAGCGGAGCACGGAGAGCCTCATGGGGTGATCGCTGCGCAGCAGCGTGTCGGCGCGCGCGCTGGTGTCACGGAGGTGGACGAGTGCCGCGCTGTACTGGCCGAGTTCCCGGATGTCGTGGATGTAGCCCAGCCAGGTGCGCAGGGGGTCGATGTGATCCTGACCGTAGATCTCGGTGTAGCCGCTCCAGGTCTGCTGGTCGAGGTCGCGGGCGCGGGCGAAGTCGCCGACCAGGCGCAGGCTGACGCCGAGGTTGTGGGCGGCGCGCAGGGTTTCGGGGTCGTCGGGGCCGAGGAGGCGCAGGTACTGCTGGTGGACCGACTCGGACAGCACGAGCGCCTCGGCGAACGCCCCCCGCACCCGGTGATCGAGTGCGACGTTGCCGAGCGCGTCGATGGTGTCCTGCGCCTCCGGCCCGATCGAACGCCGATGAGCCTCCAGAACGGCCGAGTTGAGCTCGGCGGCCTCGGCGTACCTGCCCATGGTGAACAGCAGGAACCCGAGCCAGCGGGAGATCTGCAAGGTCTGCGGATGGTCTTCGCCCAGAGCCTGGGACCAGCTCTCGTGCGCGGTGTGGGCGAGGTCGAGGCCGGACTCGTAGTCGCCCCACCGCAGCAGATAGATGACGACGTTCACCACGAGGCTGCGCACCCGGCTCTCGTCCGACCGGACCGCGTCGGAGACGGCCACGTGCGGGTGGAGCATCCCGTACCGCTCCCAATGCACGATGTTGTTCGGGTCGTTGGGATCCATCGCCGCCAGCAGTAGATGGGCGCTGCGCTGCACGGTGGCCCGCTGATCGTCGGTCATCCGGGACGCCACGGCGGCCCGGACCAGGCGGTGCATCACCAGTGAACTGCTGCGGTGGTCGAAGCGGGCCAGCGAGTAGCGCCCGATGTCCCGGAACGCCTGCCCGAGCCGGATCGGGTCCTGCAGCGTCGCGTCGAGTTCCGGCGAGAGTGAACCGCGCGGCCTGACGAACAGTCTGCGCGGGATCGGCTCGGGGGCGTAGAACGAGCAGATCTGCAACAACTGGTAGGCCGCCGGGGCGGTCGTCTCCAGCTGGTCCAGCGAGATGTTCCACGCGGCAATCGCCGAGTGCTGGGCCTGCGGCGACGCGGTGTCCCGCAGCAGCTCCACCCGTTGCTCGTCGAGGAGTTGGAGGTACTCCTCGACCGGCATACCGGTCTCTGCGTGCCAGGCGGCTGCCTGCTCGATGGCCAGCGGCAGGTCGCCGAGCGCGTCCGCGAGCCGGTCGGCATCCTCGTCGCCGATCTCCGCACTGCGTGCGCTCAGCAGGAGCTTGCTCTCCTCGCGCCGGAAGACATCGATCTCCAGGGTCCGCGCGATACCGGCCCACTGAGGATTGCGGGAAGTGATGAGAACGGTCCCCGGGCCGCCGGACGGGAGGAACTGCCGTATCGCCTCCGGGCTTTCGGCGTTGTCGTAGACCAGAAGCCAGTTCGCGTACGGGACGCCGGTGCGCAGCGATCGCAGGACGTCCACGACCGTGGTGGACGCGTCCGCACCCTGCTGCCGTCCGAGGTGCGGGGCGAGTTCGGCCAGGGAGAGGGAGATCTGGGCGGTGCGCTCGGCGGAGACCCACCACACGACGTCGTACTCGCTCATCCTCTCGTACACGTACTGCAGGGCCAGCGATGTCTTGCCGATCCCGCCCATGCCGTGCAGCGCCTGCGGGACGAGTGCGGCCCCCTTGTCCCGCAGCAGGCGCTCGTGCAGTTGCCGCAGGAGGTCCTCGCGGCCGGTGAAGTTCGGGTTGCGGGGCGGGACGTTCCCCCAGACGGCGGGGGCGGTCCGGATGCTTGCGGCGCCCGCGCGCTGCTCGTCCTTCTGCGGCATTACGAGCCTCTCCTCTCGCCATGCTCCGTCGTACGGTTGCGGGATCAGCCCGGAAACCCGGGTGGATCCGTCGGCTTGGACCGCCCCCCGAGCGCCCCTCGCATCCCGTTCAGCAGCCGCGTCCGTGCCTCTTCGACTCTCAGGCCCACCAGGTCGATGGAGACCAGCGTCCCCAACAGCCCGTTCGGCCGGCAGGGAGCGATCCTGACCGGCACGAGTCTGCGGGCGAAGCCCGTCGGATCGGTGCCCTGGGCCGTTTGCCACTCGAGGCGTCCATAGACCGATTCGAGGTAGGTCTGAGACACCACGGCCACCACACGCTCGCACTCGGACACCCCCCTCTCCATGCCGAGCTGCCAGTTGCTGCCGGGCACGAAGTCCCATTCCTGCAGCAACACGCTGAAGCCGGCCGTCTCCAGCTCCCAGGCGATCCATACCGCCCAGCGCAGATCGGAGGAGGTGTAGGAGACGAAGAAGTCCTTACGTCCGTCCAGGGCTGGATCGGAAGCCGAGGACGGATCCGCGTCAGCCGGTGAGCGTGCGGGAAGGGGCTTCGGGGCGCTGCCGGAGTGGCGGGCGGCCTCGCGTTCCTCGGCCAGTTCCGCCACCCGCTGTGCGATCTTGCTGTCGGGTTCGAGCAGCCGTAACGCTGTGGCGAGCGCGTGCAGGCCGCCGGGGACGCGATCGCAGTGGCGCACCAGCTTGACGCCCAGCAGCACGGCTGTGACCCGGTCTGCCGGATCCTGGGCAGGCAAGGGCTGGGCCAGCGCGGCGTCGGTCAGCCAGATGAGCAGCGCTCGCGCGTGCCGGTCGCCGAACGTGCCGGTGTGGAGCAGAGCCTCCACGATGTCCGTCTGCCAGTCGTGCTCCGGACGGTCGCGGAGGCGGTCGTCGCTGCGGTCCACAACGCCCCCCGAAGTGGTTGTCCTCCACCTCAGAGTAGGGGGCAGGTGACCGTAGGTCAGCGCCTTCGCGATCCGCTCCTGCGAGCTGCGGCGAAGCCCGATTGTGTCCGGGTGATGCCCGAACCTGTTTACTTTCCAGAAATCCGGGCGTAGCCTCCCAGCGAAACCACAAGTTCGGGCACAGGTCGGAGGCGAACGGACATGTACGCACCGGAGCGGCAGCAGGAGATCCTCCGGCTTGCCCGTGACGGCGGGCGGGTGGACGTGGTGTCGCTGGCCGAGGAGTTCCAGGTGACGGCGGAGACGATCCGCCGGGACCTGAAGGCCCTCGACCGCGCGGGGCTCGTCCGGCGGGTGCACGGCGGTGCCATACCGGCCGGGCGGCTCGACTTCGAGCCGGACCTCGCCGAGCGCGAGGGCACCTCGGCGGACGAGAAGGACCGCATCGCCAAGGCGGCCCTGACGGAACTGCCGAGCGACGGCACCGTGATCCTCGACGCCGGTACGACGGTGGCGAGGCTGGCCGCCGCGCTGCCGCTGGAGGCGTCGCTCACCGTCGTCACGCACAGCCTGCCGATCGCGGCCCGCCTCGCGGACCACCCCGGCATCCAGCTCCACCTCGTCGGGGGGCGGGTACGGAACCGTACGCGCGCCGCTGTGGACGCCTGGGCGCTGCGGGCGTACAGCGAAATCCGGGCTGATGTACTTTTTGTGGCGGCCAACGGCTTTTCTGCCGACCATGGCCTGACCACCCCCGACCTCGCCGAGGCCGCGGTGAAGCGCGCGGCGATCGCCGCGGCCCGCCGCGTGGTGCTGCTCGCCGACGCGTCCAAGCACGGCCAGGAGCACTTCGCCCGCTTCGGCGACCTGAGCGACGTGGACCTGCTGATCACCGACAGCGGGCTGAGCCCGGAAGACGCCACCGCCATCCAGCGCGGCGGCACGGAAGTAGTACGCGCATGATCCTCACCGTCACCCCGAACCCGTCCCTGGACCGTACGTACGAGGTCCCCTCGCTCGACCGTGGCGAGGTCATCCGCGCCACCGGCGAGCGCATGGACCCGGGCGGCAAGGGTGTGAACGTCTCGCGCGCGGTCGCTGCCGCCGGGCAGCGCACGGTCGCGGTGCTGCCCCTGGGCGGTGCGCCGGGCGCGCTCGTCGCCGATCTGCTGGATGCGCAGGGCATCGAGGTCGCGCCGGTGCCGGTCGCCGGAGCCACCCGCTCGAACATCGCGCTCGCGGAGGCGGACGGGGTGCTCACGAAGATCAACGCGCCCGGGCCGGAGCTGTCGGCCCAGGAGCAGGAGCTGCTGCTGAACACGGTGCACCGGCAGTCGCCCGACGCGGACTGGATCGCCTGCTGCGGGAGCCTGCCGCGGGGGCTCGCCCCGGCCTGGTACGCCGATGTCGTCGCCCGGGTGCACGCCGGGGGCGCGCGGATCGCGCTGGACACCTCCGGGCCCGCTCTGCTGGCGGCGCTGCGCGAGCGGCCCGACGTGGTGAAGCCGAACGCCGAGGAACTCGCGGAGGCCGTCGGACGCCCCCTGGTCACCGTGGGCGACGCCGTGAAGGCGGCCGAGGAACTGCGCGAGATGGGCGCGCGCGCCGTCCTGGCAAGCCTGGGCGCCGACGGGCAGCTGCTCGTGGACGCCTCGGGCGTCTGGTTCGGCAGCGCGCGCGTGGACGCCGTACGCAGCAATGTGGGCGCCGGCGATTCGTCGTTGGCAGGCTTCCTGATCGCGGGCGGCAGCGGCCCGGAGGCGCTCGCCTCCGCCGTCGCCCACGGCGCCGCGGCCGTCCAGCTGCCCGGCAGCGTGATGCCGACCCCACGCGACCTGGACCCGGCGGCGGTGACGGTGACGTCCGACGTGCCGGTGGATCGCGTACTCAAGGAGCCGGTGTCATGACGTACCTGGCGCTGAGTGGACCGGCCCCCGGGGTGCGGCGAAATCCGCTGCGGTACGACAGCGCCCTGAAGGGGCGCGGGGAACTGCGCGACCAGCCACGACTAGGCCGCAGACGGCCGACGGCACACGGCCCCGCGGCGGCCCTGCAGATCGGCACAGCCAGCGCGGTGCCAATGCGGCGAGGCTCCCCGTTACTCGCCGCGGCCGACGGGAGGCAGGGCCACCTGAGCCGCCCTGTCGCCCCCCGGAGGCGGGGTTTCCCCGGCCCCGCCTCCGCCCCCACCGATCTCACCCCCCACCCCACCCCCGTCCCCACCCCCGCCCACCCCACTCCCCGGGCGATACGCGTGCGAAGGAGCCCGCGATGAGCGACATGATCACCGCGGACCTGGTCGACCTCGACCTGTCCGCCGATACGAAGGAAGCGGCGGCGCGTGCCCTCGCCGAGCGCATGGTGGCCCTGGGCCGGGTGACCGACCTGGACGGCTTCCTCGCCGACGTGGCCGCGCGCGAAGCACAGATGCCCACCGGCCTCGACGGCGGCATCGGCATCCCGCACTGCCGCAGCGAGCACGTCACCGAGCCGACGCTGGGCTTCGGGCGCAGCGCTGCCGGTATCGACTTCGGCGCGGCGGACGGCCCCGCCGACCTGATCTTCCTGATCGCGGCGCCCGCCGGCGCCGACGACGCCCATCTGACGATCCTGTCGTCGCTGGCCCGGCAGCTCATGAACGCCGAGTTCACCGACGCACTGCGGTCGGTGGGCGACGCGGCGGCCGCGGCCGCCCTGATCCGCGGGGACAAGCCGGCAGCGGCCGGTTCCGAAGACTCCGCTGCGGCGTCGGGGGCGGCCTCCGCCGACGCTGCAGCGGGCAAAACGGCCCCGGCGCCGGGTGCGAGCGTCGAGGACGCGTCCGCCCCGGCGTCGGGCGCCCCCGCCGCCGACGAGCCGGACGGGCGCCCCTTCCGTATCGTCGCCGTCACCTCCTGCCCGACCGGCATCGCCCACACGTACATGGCGGCCGAGTCGCTGGAGAACGCGGGCCGCGAGGCGGGTATCGAGGTCGTCGTCGAGCCACAGGGCTCGGCGGGCTTCACCCGGCTCGACCCGGCCGTCATCGCCGCGGCGGACGGTGTGATCTTCGCGCACGACGTCCCCGTACGGGAGAAGGAACGCTTCGCCGGCAAGCCGACCGTCGACGTCGGTGTGAAGGCGGGCATCAACCGGCCCGGCGAGCTGATCTCCGAGGTGCGCGGCAAGGCCGAGCGCGGTGAGGTGACCGCGGGCGCCCCTTCGGGCGCCGGTACGCCGGTGGAGCGCGCCGGAGAAGCCGGCGAGGGTTACGGCACCAAGCTGCGCAAGTGGCTGATGTCCGGCGTGAGTTACATGGTTCCGTTCGTCGCGGCGGGCGGTCTGCTGATCGCCCTCGGGTTCGCGATCGGCGGCTACAAGATCAAGTCGGCGCCCTCGGTGATGGACCACTTCGTGTGGACGCAGACCGACAGCTGGGCCGCCCTGATGTTCCAGATCGGCGCCGTGGCCTTCGGCTTCCTGGTGCCGGTCCTGGCGGGCTACATCGCATACGGCATGGCGGACCGGCCCGGTCTGGTCCCCGGCTTCGTCGGCGGCATGATCGCGTCCACGATCAGCGCGGGCTTCCTCGGCGGCCTGGTCGCCGGTCTGCTCGCCGGTGGTGTGGTGATGGCGATCCAGAAGATCAACATCCCGCCGGTGCTGCGCGGCATCATGCCGGTGGTGGTGATCCCGCTGATCTCCTCGGCGATCGTCGGATTCCTGATGTTCGTCGTGGTCGGCAAGCCCATCGCCTCCGCCCAGAAGGGCATGACCGACTGGCTGAACGGCCTCTCCGGCTCCAACGCCCTCCTGCTCGGTGCCCTGCTCGGCCTGATGATGTGCTTCGACCTCGGCGGCCCGGTCAACAAGGTCGCGTACACCTTCGCCACGGCCGGGATCGCGGTCTCCAGCCCGAGCGACTCCGCGATGAAGATCATGGCCGCGGTCATGGCCGCCGGCATGGTCCCGCCGCTCGCGATGGCGCTGGCCACCACGGTCCGCGGCAAGCTCTTCACCGAGACCGAGCGCGAGAACGGCAAGGCCGCCTGGGTCCTGGGCGCCTCCTTCATCTCCGAGGGCGCCATCCCGTTCGCCGCGGCCGACCCGCTGCGCGTCATCCCCTCCTCGATGGTGGGCGGCGCGATCACCGGCTCCCTGTCGATGGCCTTCGGCGCCACCCTGCGAGCCCCGCACGGCGGCATCTTCGTGGTCCCGCTGATCGGCAACGCCTTCCTCTACCTGATCGCCATCGCGGTCGGCGTGTGTGTCACGACCACGCTGGTGGTCGTCCTGAAGGGCATGCGCAAGCCGGCACCGGGGACCGTGAGCCCCGGCACGAAGGACGACATGGCGACGGCGACGGCCGAGGCGAAGCAGCCGGTGGCGGCCTGACCCCCGGGCGGCCATGTCCCTTTGGTGCGCTGTGCGCTGATCAGCCCACCTGAGGGGCATGTGCCGCACCTGCGAAGCCTGCGAGATACGTCACGGTCCGGGACCAAAGTCCCGGACCGTGGTGTCTACTGGGGCGCATGCCCGATGAGCACATCTCGATACTCCAGTCACTGGGCGTGGTCGTCCTCGCCCTGGCGGCCGTCGTCTCGGTGCTCGGCCTGGTCGGCCTGGTACGTCGCGGCCGCCCCCTGCACGCCCTCCCGCACCAGCGGCAGGCCCCTCCCCATCGGGAGTCCGTCGAACTGACCCCGGCGGAGCGGGACGCATTCGCAGGGCTGGTACGACAGCTCAGCGACGGCCGCTGACCGCCGACCGGTCGTTCAGGAGACCTGTGCCGCCCGCCGCTCCATCGCATCCCGGGCCGCGTCCTCGCTGACGTACACCTCGCACATGTGCCGACCGTCGGGCGTCGCCGTGTGCTCGACCTCCCAGAGGGAGACCTCCTCGCCGTCACGCAGCAGGAACGCGTGCTCGTAGAGCGAGAAGCCGAGCCCGGCGCGCCCCGCGCGGCACGGGCGCCCGAAGGCCTGCGTGATCTGGTGCGCGAACGCCGTGGCGAGCAGCGCGGCCGTCTCCGCGCCCGGCGGGTCCGGGTTCTCCGCGCGGCGCAGCAGCCGGCGCGCGTGATCCGCGGAGTCGTCCGGCACATACGCGTGCCGCGGCGCCGGGATCGGTGACAGCTGCACCGTCACCGGCAGCTCGAAGTCCGGCGCGTCCGGCGGCAGCGGCAGCCGCGCGGTGGCCGCACGCAGCTCCTCCTCGTCGACATACACCTCGTGCTGCGCGGCGCTGCCCGGTGCGGTGTTGTGCACGAGCTCCCACAAGGTCAGCGCCGAGCCGTCGACGAGCAGCCAGGTGTGCCGGTACGTCTCGCGGTGCAGGCCCGCGCTGTGGTGCGCGGAGTGCAGCGAACTGTCGTGCGCCAGCGCGCAGTCGAGCCGCCGTATCGTCTCGTCCGGCAGCTCGAAGGAGTTCAGGGCACGGCCGAGGAGCCGCTCGAGATGCTCCTCCGGAGACTCGGGCGACTCGGCTGGTTCGTACGCTGCCGTCTCGTACGGAACGCTCAAGGTTTCTCCCGGCGTTGCTGCATGTCACCTTGTGGGTGCATACCGTAGCCCCTCGGTCGGACATCATGTCCGGGAACCGAGAAAACGTACGCACAGAAAACGCGCGGGCCGTGTGAGAAGTTCCCACACGGCCCGACGATCTGTCAGAACCGGCTGCTCAGACGGCGATTACGCGGCGCTTCCCGCCGTCCACTCGCCCCACGACATGTTCCAGCCGTTGAGCCCGTTGTCGGGGGAGACCGTCTTGTCGGGGGAGTTCTTGACGATCACGACGTCGCCGATGAGCGAGTTGTCGTAGAACCACTTGGCGTTCGTGGCGCCCTGCGCGCCCTGCACGTCCGCGAGCCCGACACAGCCATGGCTGGTGCCCTGGCGGCCGAAGGGCGGATTGCCCTTGTTGTACCAGTAGTTGCCGTGGAGGAAGGTGCCGGACGAGGTCAGACGCATCGCGTGCGGCACGTCCGGGATGTCGTACTCGCCGCCCAGGCCCACGGTCTGGCTGTTCATCCGCGTCTGCACGAACTTCTCGGAGATCACCATCTGCCCGTTGTACGTCGTGTGCTCCGGGCTGCCCGACGAGATCGGCACCGACTTGAGGGTCTCGCCGTCCCGCACGACCGTCATGGTCTGCGTGTTCACGTCCACCGTGGAGACCTGCGAGCGCCCGATGGTGAAGGTGACGGTCTTCTTCTGCACCCCGTAGACGCCGTTCGCGCCCTGGACACCGTCCAGGTCGATCTTCATCGTTACCTTGGAGCCGGCCTTCCAGTACTCCTCGGGCCGGAAGTCGAGCCGCTGCGCCCCGAACCAGTGCCCCACAACCTTCTGACCGCTGCTCGACGCGACCGTGATGTGCGACTGCACGGCCTTCTTGTCGCTGATCACCTTGTTGAAGTTGAACGACACCGGCATTCCGACGCCGACCGTCGTCCCGTCGTCCGGCGTGTACGTCCCGATGAAGCTGTTCGCCGAAGTGACCGTGGTGAAGATGGAGTTGGCCGCCGCCGTACGGCCGTTCCCGTCCTTCGCGGTGGCCGAGATCTGGTACTTCGTCCCGCGCTCCAGCTGCTCCTTGGGCTTCCAGACGCCGCCGTCCGCGGATATCGCCCCCGCAACCGCCTGTCCCGTGCCGGCCACGGTCATCTTCACGTCGGTCAGCCTGCCGTTGCTGACCTTCACGCCGGTCGTGTTGATCGACGCGGCGGTCGAGCCGTCCTTCGCCGAGATGACGATCTTCGCTGTGGATGTCTTGGCCGAGCCCTTGCCGCCCTTGCCGTCGCCGGAGGAGTTGGCGTCGGCGTTGGCGTTGCCACCACAGGCGGTCAGGGTCAGGGCGCCGACCATCAGGGCGGCACAGGCCCCCAGTACGCGCCGCGCTGCAATGTCCGGCGTTGTCACGGGCTGCTCCAGGTTCGTGTGATGTGCGTGATCCGTTCCAGTGCGTGGGGAAAGAGGGAACGAGTGGCGTGTGAGGTTCCCGCCGTTCCCGGAGAACGCGATCACGTGACAAAACCCGGACAATTGTGGGGCGCAGCCCACACCCCGGGGCTCTCAACTCCCGCCGTACAGCTCCCCGTACGACGGCCAGGCCCCGCCCGGCCCGTCCACCGACTCCGCGGCCCGCACGGCTCGTACGATCGCGCGGGTCACCACATCCGCGCCCGCCGCGAGGATCTCGTTCAGCGCCAGGGGGTGCCCGGCGTCGAGCGAGCGCGCCCCTGTCGCCAGCGCGAACACCGTGTCCCCGTCGTTGAGCAGGTGCACCGGCCGCACGGCGCGTGCGATGCCGTCGTGCGCCGTGCCGGCCAGCTTCTGCGCCTGTGCTTTCGACAGGTCCGCGTCGGTGGCGACCACGGCGAGCGTGGTGTTCAGCGGCGGGAGTGCGTTCTTCGCTGCGCTCTCGGCGAGGCGGCCGCGCGCGGCCTCGTGGACCTGCGGCTCCGGGTAGTTCACCCGCCCCTGGAACAACTCCCCGTACAGGACGCCCGTTTCCGGATCCATCGCCGACCCCGCCGCGTTGGCGACCACCAACGCGGCCACCGTGACCCCCGAGTCGAGAAGGGTGCTCGCCGTGCCGACCCCGCCTTTCATCGGCCCCACGGCTGCCCCCGTACCGGCGCCCACGCACCCTTCCTGCACGGGTTCCCCGGCCGCGCTCGCCGCCGCTGCCTCGACCGCGGCCCGGCCGGTGGCCGCGTCGGGCCGGGCGGAGAACCTCCCTCCGCGCCCCAGGTCGAAGACGCAGGCGGCGGGCACCACCGGTACGACATGCGCCGGGTCCGCCCCGACCCGCACGCCCCGGCCCTGCTCCTCCAGCCAGGCCATCACTCCGGACGCCGCGTCGAGCCCGTAGGCGCTGCCGCCGGTCAGCACGATCGCGTCGACCTTCTGCACCACGTTGCGTGGGTCGAGGGCGTCGGTCTCCTTGGTGCCGGGCCCGCCGCCGCGGACATCCACGGCGGCGACGGCGCCGCCCTCCGGGGCGAGGACGATCGTGGTGCCGGTGAGCCAACCGTCGCCGATGCGCGTCGCGTGGCCCACCCGCACCCCGGTGACGTCCGTCAAAGCGTCAACTGTCCTGGGTGTCCTGGGTGTCATGGGCTCAGTCTCGCCCGGCCCGGGTGTGGAGGACCTCGTTACGCGACGGGAGCCGAAGCACGATCCCCGCTCGACCCGTCGGCCCCGCTCGCGCCGCGCTCCCTGGCCACCATGCGCGCCGTCAGCGTCACCCCGGTCACCACCGCCAGCGCCGACACCAGGCCCGCCGCGAACACCGCCCAGTCACCCAGGAAGGTACAGACGATCACCAGCAGCGCCGTGGTCGGCAGCACCAGTTGCTGGGCGATGCCCACCTTGTAGAAGCGGGAGTGCAGCACCCAGACGGTGAGCAGATACAGCGCCGTCGGCAGGGTCACCGCGGCCGACGCGGCCAGCGTGGAGATGTGCGCCTTGCCGACCGCCTGCTCCACCGCCACCTCCAGGCCCGCACCGATCGCGGCCGCCGACGCGAAGATCAGGTAGTGGCCGTAGCCCCAGAGGAAGGACTGCCGGTTGGAGCGGAGGTGACCGTGGATCGGCACCACGAAGTAGATCCACCAGGCGGCGAAGATGATCAACAGTCCACCCGCGGCGACCGGCAGCAGGGTGCCCAGGGCGTCGTTCTCGTCCACGCCCGACTTCACGGCGACGGTGGCCGCCGCGATGGTCTCGCCGAGCACGATGATCGTGAACAGGCCGTAGCGTTCGGCGATGTGGTGCGGGTGCCAGGACGTGGGATGGGCCTTCTCCGCGTACAGCGGCACGCCCAGCTCCACAAGCGCCATCACCAGAAAGACCCACGGCCGGCCGCCCTCCGGCAGGACCAGCAGCCCCAGCCAGCCGATCTGGCACAGCAGCACGCCGCCTGCGTACCGCAGCGCCATCGTCCGCTCCGCGCCCTCGGTCGACCGCGCAACCCGCAGCCACTGCGCCGTCATGGCGAGCCGCATGATCACGTAGCCCAGCCAGACGACCAGGAACTCGTGCTCCACGAACGCCCGCGAGACCCCGGCCGCCAGGACGAGTACTCCGGCGATCTGGACCAGCGTGACTACCCGGTAGAGCGCGTCGTCGTTGTCGTACGCCGAGGCGAACCACGTGAAGTTCATCCACGCCCACCAGATGGCGAAGAAGATCATCGCGTAGTTGAGGATCCCTTCGCCCGCATGTCCCTCGACCACGGCGTGCACCAGTTGGACGCCCGCCTGGGCGATGGCCACGACGAAGCACAGGTCGAAGAAGAGCTCGAGGGGCGAGGCGACGCGGTGCGCCTCGTCGCGGCCGCGAGCCGTGAGCCTGCGCAGTGGTCTGTGGCCTGCGTGTGAGCCGGAGGATGCCGGTGGCGAAGTCGAACTGCTCGTCATGCGTTCCAGCACACCAGATGAGCGGCAGAAATTCTCGGGCGGGGATGTGCCCGGGCGGAGGGAGCCCGACGGCCCCGTACCCTGGACACATGACCTCCGCCCCTGCCCCCGAGCCGCGCACACCCAAGCCCGCGTTGGTCTTCGAGGACCCGCTGGACCAGCAGTCCTCGGACGACACGGACCGTGGCTGGGGCGAGCGGCCCGGCTCGGACAGCGCGGCCGACCTGAAGCGCTTCCTCGACGAGAAGCCGCCCCACCACCTCTGAGCCGCGCGGGCCGCCGCCAGGACGGGTCCTAGTGCTCGTTGTGCCCGGCCCCCCGCTGCGCGACCAGCGCGTCGCGGATCTCCTTGAGCACCTCCAGCTCGGTCACCTCGATCACCTCGTGCGTGCCCTCCCGCGCCTTCCTGCGGGCCTCCTGCCGCGCCAGGTACTTCGACATCGGCAGCACCATCAGGAAGTAGACGACGGCCGCAGTGATCACGAAGGTCAGCGTGGCGCCGAGGACCGAGCCCCACAGGAGCTGGATCCCCTGGTTGCCCTGGCACGACTCGCTCAGGCACGACTTGTAGTTGTCGAGGTTCGTGGTCCCGATTGCCCCGACCAGAGGATTGATGATCCCCTTCACCACCGAGCTCACAATGTTGGTGAACGCGGCGCCGATGACCACCGCCACCGCCAGATCGACGACGTTCCCGCGCATCAGGAAGGCCTTGAAGCCCTGCAAGATGTTCGGTTCCTTCTTCTCGCTCACCTAGGGGCCTCTTCTCGCACGCACAGGTTGGGGAACAAACAGTTCCGCAACCTACGGCAACGCGAGACTGCCCTGCTCGGTCGGGTGGCTCGAACGAAGGACTTGACGGGAATCCATGCAGGATTCGCACATCGTGGTTCAGCACACCGTCACCGCCAGCCGCGTCGTCGCGCTCGCGCCGGCGAGGTGCGCCGCGGTGGAACGAGGAACCGAGAGCACGACCAGCGCCCCGCTGCCGGCCCCGTCGTCCAAGGGCTCCGGCACCCTGGTCACCCGTGCCCCGCGCGCGACCACGCGGGCGTCGCCGCCCGTCGCCGTCTGCTGGGCGGCGACGACGTCCACCCGGTCGCCGGGCCGCAGCAGCCGGACCGTGGCCCCGTCGGCGATCCGCACCGGCGCGGCCACCATCTCGACGGCGCGGTGCTTTCGTACGGGGTCCGCGACCGGATGCCCACGCGCCGGGTCGGTGGCCCGCGGCCCCGCCGCCACCAGCGCGGCCGCGGTCACGGCGAGGCCTGCGGCGACGGCTCGCCTCCGGTGCCGTACGAGCCGCTGCAGCTGATAGCGCCCGCCGCGCACCCGCACGGGAGCGAAGTGCGGAACCTCGCATGTGGCGGGGGCGTCGGTGCCGGGCGGGTGCGGGACGGAAGGGGAGGGGAAGAAGGGCGGGGGAGGGAGGGACATGCCAGTCACCACCTGCATCGAGGAGTCAGCGAGGAATCGCCTTGCAGGCCCACGATGAGGCTTTGCGCCGATCTCCGCCGAGGCCGGTGGACTACCGACGGGTTGTGGACAACTCCCTCACCCGAACGGGCAGTTCCGCCCTACGGAAGCTCCCTCAACGCCCTCTCGACGCCCCGTGAAGCCCCCCGTCACGGCAGCTCGAACCCCGGATCCATCCCGCCGAGCGCCTTTGTGCACAGGCAGTCCCGGTCCTCGTTCGCCGGCAGGGCGGCCACCGCGTCGAACAGCACGCCCCGCAGCCGGTCCACGTTCGCCGCGAACACCTGCAGCACCTCGTCGTGCGAGACGCCCTCGCCGGTCTCGGCGCCCGCGTCGAGGTCGGTGACCAGCGTCATCGACGAGTAGCAGAGCTCCAGTTCACGGGCGAGAGCCGCCTCGGGATGGCCGGTCATGCCGACCACCGACCAGCCCTGCGCCTGATGCCACAACGATTCTGCGCGGGTCGAGAAGCGCGGCCCCTCGACCACGACCAGCGTGCCGCCGTCCACCGGCTCCCAGTCCCGGCCGCGCGCGGCCTTCAGGGCGGCCGCGCGCCCGACGGGGCAGTAGGGGTCGGCCAGGGACACATGCACCACGTTCGGGATGCTGCCGTCGGGCAGCGGCAGCCCGTCGAAGTACGTCCCCACCCGGGACTTCGTACGGTCGACCAGCTGGTCCGGCACGAGCAGCGTGCCCGGCCCGTACTCGGGGCGCAGACCGCCCACCGCGCACGGGCCGAGGACCTGGCGTACGCCGACGGACCGCAGCGCCCACAGGTTGGCGCGGTAGTTGATCCGGTGCGGCGGCAGGTGGTGGCCGCGTCCGTGGCGGGGCAGGAAGGCGACCCGCCGGCCGGCGATCTCGCCGAAGAAGAGCGAGTCGCTGGGCGGCCCGTAGGGGGTGTCCACCTGGACCTCGGTCACGTCGTCGAGGAACGAGTAGAAGCCGGAGCCGCCGATCACACCGATCTCTGCGCCGATGTCTGAACCGATCTCTGCATTCGCCATGGCCAGCACAGTATCCGGCCCCGCCGGCGCCCAGAGAGGGGCTCCGGAAACACCGAAGACCCTGCCGTCGTACGACGGCAGGGTCCCGTGTGGAGTGCTACGCGGCGGAGCTGCTGCTGGAGGTGCCGGTGCTCGACGGCTTCGAGTCCGAGGACGCCGAAGACGGGGTCGACGACGAGGTGGACGTCGACGACTTCGACGACGACGCCGGCGAGCTGCTCGAAGAGGAGCCGCGGCTGTCGTTCCGGTAGAAGCCGGAGCCCTTGAAGACAATGCCGACCGCGGAGAACACCTTCTTCAGGCGGCCACCGCAGTTGGGGCACTCGGTCAGGGCGTCGTCGGTGAACTTCTGCACCGCCTCGAGGCCCTCGCCGCACTCGGTGCACTGGTACTGGTAGGTGGGCACTGTCTTCCTCCTGGCACTCTCACTCAATGAGTGCTAACGAGCGTCCATAGTGACGTATTCCCGGGGATCAGTCCACCGTCACCGGCACACGGTGACCGACGCCACGTGCGACGGTCAGGCTGCGGGGGCGTGCCACGAGCCGTGACCGAAGGGCCACGAGGGTCGTCAGGGCGAGCACGGTACCGGCCATCGGCACCAGGAATCCGGCCCCGCCCCAGAAGCGGTCCTCCAGCTGTCCGGCGACCGTGACGGCCGCCGCCTGGCCGAGCGCCACCGCACCGGTCAGCCAGGTGAAGGCCTCGGTGCGGGCGCCGGCCGGGACCAGGCTGTCGACCAGGGTGTAGCCGGTGATCAGGGCGGGGGCGATGCACATGCCGACGAGGAGGCCGAGACCGGCCAGCAGGAGCACCGAGTGCGCGGCCCACAGGCCGGAGGCCGCCAGCGCGAGGGCGCCGTACCCGACGACCAGGCGGCGCTGCGGGGCCACCTTCCAGGCGACGGCGCCGCAGACGATGCCGGAGAGCATGTTGCCCGCCGCGAAGACGCCGTAGAGGACGCCGTTCAGGCCGGGCTCGCCGATCGACTCGGTGAACGCGGCCAGCGAGACCTGCATGCCGCCGAAGACGGAGCCGATGCCCAGGAAGGCAACGATCAGGACGCGCACGCCAGGGACGCGAAGAGCGGAAGCGTGCTCCACGCGTGCGTGCCCGGCGACGGCCACCGCGGGCTGCGTGCTCTTCTGTGCCGCGAACAGCAGCCCGCCGACCAGCGTCAGCGAGGCCTCGGTCACCAGGCCCGCGGCCGGGGTGACGGCGGTGCACAGGGCGGTGGCCAGCAGCGGGCCGAAGACGAAGGTCAGCTCGTCGGTGACGGACTCGAAGGCGGCCGCGGTGGTCATCAGGGGCGAGCCCTGGAGCTTCACGCCCCAGCGGGCGCGCACC
Organism: Streptomyces sp. NPDC001401; assembly: GCF_042895385.1. Taxonomy (NCBI): domain Bacteria; kingdom Bacillati; phylum Actinomycetota; class Actinomycetes; order Kitasatosporales; family Streptomycetaceae; genus Streptomyces; species Streptomyces sp. NPDC001401. Next base: position 240,258 of record NZ_JBIAWI010000005.1, on the reverse strand, counting down.
ATCGGCCCGACCTGCGGCACCGAGGCGCCGGTCGGCACCGCCGCCGCGAACAGTGCCCACAGGGGCGCGTGGGCCAGTGCGAGTGCCGTGAGGGTCAGGCCGGACAGGGAGTGCAGCAGCACGCCGGGGATCAGCACGGCGCGCTGCCCGTAGCGGTCGGCGAGACGGCCGCTGTAGGGCGCGAACAGGGCCATGGAGACGCCGGTGGCGGCAGCCGCGGCGCCCGCCGCGCCGTAGGAGCCGGTGGTGTGCTGCACGAGCAGCACGATGGAGATGGTGAGCATCGCGAACGGCTGGCGTGCCGCGAAGCCGGGGAGCAGGAACGTCCAGGCGCCGCGGGTGCGCAGCAGCTGTCCGTAGCCCGGGCGGGAGGTGACCGTGGATGCCACGGCCCGTGCCTTTCTGCCGCCTGGTAGCGCGGCCCCCTTTGCGGGCGGCGCCGAGAGCTGTCCTCTTGCGCGGAACTGCGGTAGATACCGGCGGTCCACTGCTCAGGACGTTCCGGCCGCCATACGGTCGCGCCAGCACTGCGTCAGGCAGAGTTGGTTCGATCAGGGTGCGCCTTCATCGTACAGGGATCAATGGCCGATGTGCCTGTGAATACGAGCACCATGCGCGCGTTCACCTGCGATTACCGGGGGTGTGAACCGTACGAAACACGCCATTAACGCCCAGTGCCCGCTTCCAGCCCGTTCGTCCCGAGCCACCCGGCCAGCTTGCCGCCGTGGCCGACCGAGCGCAGCCGCCGCTCCGCCGCGTCCCGCACCGGATCCGTGGCGACGACGAGCAGTTCGTCACCACGCCGCAGCACCGTCGTAGGCAGGGGGACAAACGATTTTCCTTCGCGTACGACCAGGGTGACGGCGGCGCCGGCCGGCAGACGCAGCTCGGCCACCTCGACGCCGTGCATCTTCGACCCCTCGGGGATCGCGACGGACAGCAGATGCCCGCGCAGCCGCTCCAGGGGGGCGGACTCGATGCCGAGGTCGGCGGCCTCGGCGTCCTGGCCCAGGCGCAGCGTGCGGGCGAGCCAGGGCAGGGTCGGCCCCTGGACCAGGGTGTAGGCGACGACCAGGACGAAGACGATGTTGAAGATGCGGCGGCTGGCGTCCACGCCCTGCACCATCGGGATCGTCGCCAGGATGATGGGGACCGCGCCGCGCAGCCCGGCCCAGGACATGAGGGTCTGCTCCTGCCAGGGCACCCGGAACGGCGTCAGGCACACCACCACGCTCAGCGGGCGGGCCACCATGGTCAGCGCCAGGCCGATGACGAGGGCGGGCCACACGTCGTCGCCGAGCTCGTGGGGGGTGACCAGGAGGCCCAGCAGGACGAACATGCCGATCTGGGCGATCCAGCCGAGTCCGTCGGCGAAGCCGCGGGTGGCGGGCCAGTGGGGCAGTTTCGCGTTGCCCATCATCATCGAGGCGAGGTAGACGCCCAGGAAGCCGCTGCCGTGCGCCAGTGCGCCCCCTGCGTACGCGGTGACGGCGATCGCCATCACGGCGATCGGGTAGAGGCCGGAGGCGGGCAGCGCCACGTGCCGCAGGCCCCAGGAGCCGAGCCAGCCCACCGCGAGGCCGATGGCCGCGCCGATGGCCAGTTCCAGGGCTATCTCGCCCAGCAGTACGTACCAGTGGTCGACCGGGCCGGCCGTGGAGAAGGCGACCACCAGGATGACGACCGGGGCGTCGTTGAAGCCGGACTCGGCCTCCAGCGTGCCCGTCACGCGCGCGGGGAGGGGGATTTTCCGCAGCACCGAGAAGACCGCCGCCGCGTCCGTCGAGGAGACCACCGCCCCGACGATGAGCGCCTGCCGCCATTCCAGCCCGATCAGGAAGTGCGCGGCGGATGCCGTGACCCCGACGCTCACCGCGACCCCGCCCAGTGCCAGCGCGGAGGCGGCCGGCAGGGCCGGCCCGATCTCCTTCCACTTCGTGCCGAGACCGCCCTCGGCCAGGATCACGACGAGGGCCGCGTACCCGATGACCTGGGTCATCTCGGCATTGTTGAAGTGGATGTTGCCGATCCCGTCCTGGCCCATGAGGACCCCGATCCCCAGGTACACGAGCAGGCTGGGGAGCCCGCTGCGCGAGGAGATCCGGACCGCTGCCACGGCGACGAGCAGGACGAGCGAGCAGACGAGCAGAAGCTGGTTGAGATGGTGGACAGTCAGCGGCCGTTCCCTTCCCTGGCTCACACGCATCCCGCGCGGGAGCTCACGTACATAGGACACGAAGTCGAGAAACTTCGCACCCAAGTACTTCGTTACCTTACCTAACTCTTGACGATTTCTTGACGCTTGCGGAGGCGAGATCGAACGTCCGTCCGCGCCGGTTCCCGACTCCGCGTCAAGGCCCGCAGGGCCCTGCGCCTATGGTTGCTCCAGCGCTCATTCAAAGTCACAGCCCCGCCTGCCGCTCGCGTTAGGACAGCAAGGACAGCGATGCCCTCCAACACCACCGCCACAACGGGTGACAAGCCCGGCAAGTCCGGCAGGAAGAAGGGGCGCAAAGCCCGATTGGTCGTGCTGGTCCTGGTCCTGGCCATCATCGGCGGCGTCGCCTACGGGGCGTACTGGTCCATCAGCACCGTCCGGGCGTCGTTCCCGCAGACGAAGGGCTCGATCACGCTCGACGGCCTGTCAGGGCCCGTCGACGTCAAGCGCGACGGCTACGGCATCCCGCAGATCTACGCCTCCTCCGACGAGGACCTGTTCATGGCGCAGGGCTACGTCCAGGCGCAGGACCGGTTCTACGAGATGGACGTGCGCCGCCACATGACCTCCGGCCGTCTGTCGGAGATGTTCGGCAAGGGCCAGGTCAAGGACGACGAGTTCCTGCGCACCCTGGGCTGGGACCGGGTGGCGAAGAAGGAGTACGACACCAAGTTGTCGGCCTCCACCAAGAAGTACCTCCAGGCGTACGCCAAGGGAGTCAACGCCTACCTGCAGGGCAAGAACGGCAAGGACATCTCCCTGGAGTACGCGGCCCTGGGCTTCAGCAACGACTACGAGCCCGCGCAGTGGACCCCGGTCGACTCGATCTCCTGGCTGAAGGCGATGGCCTGGGACCTGCGCGGCAATATGCAGGACGAGATCGACCGCGCCCTGATGACCAGCCGCCTCGGCCCCAAGCAGATCGAGGACCTGTACCCCGACTACCCGTACAGCCGCAACAAGGCGATCGTCCAGGAGGGTCAGTACAACGCGCTCACCAAGACGTTCGAGCAGAACGGCAGCTCCTCCACGAGCGGTACGTCCGGCACGTCCGGTACGTCTACGAGTGGCGCGACCGGCTCGGCCCTGACGAGCCAGCTGTCGGGTCTCTACAAGGTCCTGGACAACGTGCCCACGGCCGTCGGCGTGAACGGCCAGGGCATCGGCTCCAACTCCTGGGTCGTCGCCGGGAGTCACACCATCACCGGCAAGCCGCTGCTGGCCAACGACCCGCACCTGTCGGCCTCGCTGCCGTCGGTCTGGTACCAGATGGGCCTGCACTGCCGCACCGTCTCCAGCAAGTGCCAGTACGACGTCACCGGTTACACCTTCGCGGGCATGCCCGGCGTGGTCATCGGCCACAACCAGAACATCGCCTGGGGCATGACCAACTCCGGCGTCGACGTCACCGACCTGTACCTGGAGAAGGTGTCCGGCGACGGCTACCTCTACGACGGCACGGTGCGGCCGTTCAAGACCCGCGAGGAGACCATCAAGGTCGCCGGCGGCAAGTCCAAGACGATCGTCGTCCGCCAGACCGCAGACGGCATGCCCCTGCTCTCCGACCGCGACGACGAGCTCGTGACGGTCGGCAAGAAGGCCGCCGTCAACACCGCCGCACCCGACCGCGGCGACGGCTACGGCATCGCGCTGCGCTGGACCGCGCTCGACCCGGGCACCTCCATGGACGCCGTCTTCGCCATGGACAGGGCGTCGAACTGGAGCGACTTCCGTTCCGCGTCCGCCCTGTTCGACGTGCCCTCGCAGAACCTCGTCTACGCCGACAAGACCAACATCGGCTACACGCTGCCCGGAAAGATCCCCACGCGCGCGAAGAAGGACGACGGCTCGATTCCCGCGCCGGGCTGGGACTCCGCCTACAAGTGGACCGGGTACATCCCGAAGGACGCGCTGCCGTACGAGTACAACCCGCAGCGCGGCTACATCGTCACCGCCAACCAGGCAGTGATCGACAAGGACAAGTACCCCTACACGCTCACCACGGACTGGGCCTACGGCACCCGCAGCCAGCGCATCACCGACCTGATCGAGTCGAAGATCAAGGGCGGCGGCAAGATCTCCACCGACGACATGCGCCAGATGCAGCTGGACAACAGCAGCGAGATCGCCAAGCTGCTCGTGCCCAAGCTGCTGAAGATCGACATCAAGGACAAGGACACCAGCGGAGCGAAGGCCGTCCGCGAGGCGCAGGATCTGCTGGAGGGCTGGGACTACACCCAGGACGCCGATTCGGCGGCGGCCGCCTACTTCAACTCGGTCTGGCGCAACATCCTCAAGCTCGCCTTCGGCAACAAACTGCCCAAGGAGCTGCGGGTCGAGGGCCAGTGCCTGTGGGTCGATCCCATCAACACCACCGGGCCCGCGGACGAGACCAACAAGGTGCGCGAGTGCGGCGAGCGCGCCGCCGACCAGGCGCAGCCGGACGGCGGCGACCGTTGGTTCGAGGTCGTGCGGGGGCTCATGGACAACCCGAAGAGCGACTGGTGGTCCACGCCCAAGTCGCTCACCCGCCCGGGCGCGAGCGACAACCGCGACGACCTGTTCAAGCGCGCCATGATCGACGCCCGTTGGGAGCTGACGGCCAAGCTCGGCAAGGACATCGACACCTGGAGCTGGGGCCGGCTGCACCGCCTGTTCCTGAAGAACCAGACCCTCGGCACGGACGGCCCCGGTTTCCTGAAGTACGTCCTCAACCGCGGCCCCTGGAAGCTCAGCGGCGGCGAGGCCACGGTCAACGCCACCGGCTGGAACGCCGCCGGCGGCTACGGCGTCGTCTGGGTGCCGTCGATGCGCATGGTGGTCAACCTGGCCGACCTCGACAAGTCGAAGTGGATCAACCTCACCGGCGCCTCGGGGCACGCCTACAGCGCCCACTACACCGACCAGACGAGCAAGTGGGTCGAGGGCGAACTGCTCGACTGGAACTTCTCGGACAAGGCTGTCGACAAGAACACGAGCGACACGCTGGTGCTGAAGCCCTGAGCCACCGGCCATAGGCCAAGGGCCATAGGCCACTGGCCACGGAAAGTGCCCTCCACGCGCGCGTGGAGGGCACTTCTCAGGTGAACCGCCGTACCTCCGACGGTGTCACCACCGCGTGCACCGGCCGGTCGTGCGCCTCCTCCGGGACGTGCCCGACGACCTCCGAGTCGTACAGGAGTACCACCAGCGCGGGATGAGCGTCCGCCCGCTCGAGACGTGCGAGGACGCGGTCGTACGACCCCCCGCCGCGCCCCAGCCGCATCCCGCGGGCGTCGACCGCGAGACCGGGCAGCAGCACGACGTCGGCCCCGGTCACGGCGTCCGGGCCGAGACGTTCGCCGGCGGGCTCGAAGAGGGCCATTTTTCCGCCGTGTTGGATGCGCGCGAGGGAACCCTCCCCGGCGTAGGCGCCCCAGTCGAGATCGTTGTCCGGGAGAAGTGCCGGGAGCAGGACGCGCACGCCCCGCTCGCGCAGCGCGTCCAGCAGCGCGAGCGTCCCGGGCTCGCTCCCCACCGAGACGTACGCCGCCACCGTGCGCGCATGCGCCAGCTCGGGCAGCTCGAGCGCGCGCCCGGCCAGCGCGGCCGCGGCTTCCCGCACGTCATCGGCCGTCAATCTGTTTCTCACCGCGAGGAACTCTCGCCGCAACATTCGCTTGTCAGGCTCGGTCGCACGTCCGATGTGACTCACAGGTCGCACCCGTACCCTTCCTTATGTGCTCATATGAGAGCCAATTAACCGGACCCACAGATTCCCTGCAAAGGCACCGGATAAGGTTGCGGCCATGACCCAGTCGCACCCCAGGATCAGCAAGGCTGTCATCCCCGCAGCAGGCCTCGGCACCCGGTTCCTGCCGGCCACCAAAGCCACTCCCAAGGAGATGCTGCCGGTCGTCGACAAGCCGGCGATTCAATACGTGGTCGAAGAGGCCGTGTCGGCGGGCCTCGACGACGTCCTCATGATCACGGGCCGCAACAAGCGCCCTCTCGAGGACCACTTCGACCGCAACTACGAGCTCGAGTCCGCCCTCCAGAAGAAGGGCGACGCGGGCCGGCTCGCCAAGGTCCAGGAGTCCAGCGACCTCGCGACCATGCACTACGTGCGCCAGGGCGACCCCAGGGGCCTCGGCCACGCGGTGCTGTGCGCCGCCCCGCACGTCGGCCACGAGCCCTTCGCCGTCCTCCTCGGCGACGACCTGATCGACCCGCGCGACCCGCTCCTCGCGCGCATGGTCGAGGTCCAGGAGCAGCGCGGCGGCAGCGTCATCGCGCTCATGGAGGTCGCACCCGAGCAGATCCACCTCTACGGCTGTGCGGCCGTCGACCCCACCGACGACGCCGACGTGGTCAAGGTCCACGACCTGGTCGAGAAGCCGGCCGCGGCGGACGCCCCGTCGAACTACGCGATCATCGGCCGCTACGTCCTCGACCCGCACATCTTCGACATACTGCGCAAGACCGAGCCGGGCCGCGGCAACGAGATCCAGCTCACCGACGCCCTCCAGCAGCTCGCCGCGGACGAGAAGGTCGGCGGCCCCGTGCACGGCGTCGTCTTCAAGGGCCGCCGCTATGACACCGGCGACCGCGGCGACTACCTGCGTGCCATTGTCAGACTCGCATGCGAACGTGAAGACCTGGGCCCGGACTTCCGGACCTGGCTTCGCAGTTACGTAGCCGAGGAGATGTAGCAACGTTGAGCAGCGCCGCGCCCCGCACCACCGGCCAGGACCACCTCTGGTCGGTGGACGAGCACCTGGAGGACATCCTCGCCACCGTCCGCCCCCTGGAACCCATCGAGCTGCAGCTCCTGGACGCCCAGGGCTGCGTCTTGGTCGAGGACGTCACGGTGCCTCTCTCGCTGCCGCCGTTCGACAACAGTTCCATGGACGGGTACGCGGTGCGGGTCTCGGATGTCGCGGGCGCGAGCGAGGAGTTCCCCGCCGTCCTGGCCGTCGTCGGGGACGTCGCGGCGGGCCAGGCCGATCTGCTCCAGGTGGGCCCCGGCCAGGCCGCCCGCATCATGACCGGCGCTCCGCTGCCGCCCGGCGCGGAGACCGTCGTCCCCGTCGAGTGGACCGACGGAGGTCTCGGCGAGGGCCCGGTGACCGGCATGCGCGCCCGGGCCCTGGCCCCCGAGGGCGCCGAGGGGCACGTGCACGTGTACCGCCCGGCCGAGGCACGCGCGCACGTACGCGCGCAGGGCAGCGATGTGAAGTCCGGGGACCGTGCCCTCGAGGCCGGCACGGTCCTCGGACCGCCGCAGATCGCCCTGCTCGCCGCGATCGGCCGCGGCACGGTACGCGTGCACCCGCGCCCGCGCGTGGTCGTCATGTCCACCGGCAGCGAACTCGTCCAGCCCGACGAGGAACTGCGCAGCGGCCAGATCTACGACTCCAACAGCTTCGCCCTCACCGCCGCCGCCCGCGACGCCGGCGCCATCGCCTACCGCGTGGGCGCCGTCGCCGACGACGCCGAGACCCTCCGCAGCACCATCGAGGACCAGCTCGTCCGCGCCGACCTCCTGGTCACCACGGGCGGTGTGAGCGTCGGGGCGTACGACGTGGTCAAGGAGGCCCTGTCGTACGTCGGCGACGAGGACGAGCCGGGCAGCGGCATCGAGTTCCGCAAGCTCGCCATGCAGCCGGGCAAGCCCCAGGGCTTCGGCTCCATCGGCCCCGACCACACCCCGCTGCTCGCGCTCCCCGGCAACCCGGTGTCGTCGTACGTCTCCTTCGAGCTCTTCGTCCGCCCCGCGATCCGCGCCCTCATGGGACTCGACGACGTCCACCGGCCGCGCACGCGCGCGACCCTCACCACCGGCAAGGCGCTGACCTCGCCGAAGGGCCGCAGACAGTTCCTGCGCGGGAAGTACGCGGACGGCTCCGTGACCCCGGTCGGCGGCGCCGGATCCCACCTGGTCGCGGCCCTCGCGCACGCCGACGCGCTGATCGTCGTCCCCGAGGACGTCGAGTCCGTCGAGCCCGGCACCGAGGTCGAGGTCGTCCTGCTCGGCTGAGCGCTCGTAGTTGGCGGTACCGTGTCGCGCACAACAGACCCACGCGCCGCACCGCGAGGGGTCCGGACCGGGAGCGCCACACAACCAATGAGTACGGACGATCGACTGACCCACATCGACGACGCGGGCGCCGCCCGCATGGTCGACGTGTCCGGCAAGGACGTGACCGCGCGCACCGCCCGCGCCAGCGGACGCGTTCTCGTCTCGCCCCGAGTGGTCGAGCTGCTGCGCGGCGAGGGGGTCCCCAAGGGCGACGCCCTCGCCACCGCGCGCATCGCGGGCATCATGGGCGCCAAGCGCACCCCGGACCTCATCCCGCTCTGTCACCCGTTGTCGGTGTCCGGTGTGAAACTGGACCTGTCGGTCGCGGACGACGCCGTCGAGATCCTGGCCACCGTGAAGACCACGGACCGCACGGGCGTCGAGATGGAGGCCCTCACCGCCGTCTCCGTCGCCGCACTCACCGTGATCGACATGGTCAAGGCGGTCGACAAGGGAGCGGTCATCACGGACGTACGAGTGGAGGAGAAGACGGGCGGCAAGTCGGGCGACTGGAGCCGGACATGACGTATCGCGCTCTTGTCGTCACCGCCTCGAACCGTGCCGCCGCCGGCGTCTACGAGGACAGGGGCGGCCCGCTGATCGCGGCCGGCCTGAAGGGCTTCGGCTTCGCCGTCGACGGGCCGCAGGTCGTCCCCGACGGGGACCCGGTGGAGGCCGCCCTGCGTGCCGCCGTCGACGCCGCGTACGACGTCGTCGTCACCACCGGCGGCACCGGCCTCTCGCCCACCGACCGCACACCCGAGGCGACGCGCGCCGTGATCGACCACGAGGTGCCGGGCATCGCCGAGGCCATCAGGGCGTTCGGACGGGAGAAGGTGCCCACCGCCGCGCTCTCCCGGGGCCTGGCCGGAGTGGCGGGAAGGACACTGATCGTCAATCTGCCGGGCTCCACCGGCGGGGTGAAGGACGGACTGGCCGTCCTGGAACCCGTCCTGGTCCACGCCGTCGACCAGATCCGCGGCGGCGACCACCCCAGACCCGGCGCGACCAGTGGGGGTGCGAGCTGAACAGCCCATCCTGGCCCGTCGTGCTGACGGACGGCGACATCGTCCTGAGGCCGATAAAGCTGCGCGACCAGCGGGCCTGGCGCGAGGTCAACAGGCGCAACCGGGACTGGCTGCGCCCCTGGGAGGCGACCATTCCGCCGCCCACGCCGAGCGGGCCGATCGCGCACCGGCCGACCTACCGCCAGATGGTCCGGCATCTGCGGTCCGAAGCGAACTCCGGCCGGATGCTGCCGTTCGTCATCGAGTACCAGGGGCGTCTGGTCGGGCAGTTGACGGTCGCCGGAATCACCTGGGGCTCCATGTGCTCGGGCCACATCGGCTACTGGGTGGACGAGTCGGTGGCCGGACGCGGAGTGATGCCGACCTCCGTGGCGCTTGTCGTGGACCACTGTTTCCGGACCGTCGGACTCCACCGCATCGAGGTCTGTATTCGCCCCGAGAACGGGCCCAGCCGCCGGGTCGTGGAGAAACTCGGATTCCGCGAGGAGGGCCTCAGGCCGCGTTATCTCCACATCGACGGAGCCTGGCGCGACCACCTCGTCTTCGCGCTCACCGCGGAAGAGGTCCCCGAGGGGTTGCTGAGCCGCTGGCAGCGGGCACGTACTCGAGGTAATCCCGCATAGCCCGGGAAGCCCGGAAAATTGAATACGTGTTCGAAATTGATCGGGCGGCGACCGCCTCAAGGCGTTAAATTCACGCCCTCGGTGGGGTGCTGATCGCATCGGTCACAAAAAAAGTTCGAAATATCAGCCAGATCGTGCGACACACCGGCTCAATTGGCAGATGGCCTCACGCAAACCCCTCTACCGTGTGAGGCGTGAGCAGCAGCGGCCTCATCTACGCAGTCATTGTCGGGGCCTGGGCCGCCTACTTGGTGCCGATGTGGCTCCGTAGGCAGGACGAGCTGAACGAGGCCCGTCCGACGGAACGCTTCAGCACCGCCATCCGGCTGCTGTCCGGACGGGCGGGAATGGAGCGCCGGTACGCCAAGGACCTGCAGGCGCGCTCCACCGAGGAGGGGGAGTCCAGCGCCGGTCGTCCGGACGCCGTCACCGACTCGGTGGACGTCCGGGCCTTCGCCATGCCTCCGGCCCGCCCTCAGGTGCGCGCGGATGTGCAGGCACCGGCACCGGCGCAGGCGCCCGGGCGTGCACAACCGGCGCGGGAACAGGCGGAAGCCCCGGCGCCCGCCCCGGTCCCCGCACCGCCTCCCGCCCCGGCGCGGAAGCGAGTGCCCGCGGCCCGGCGCTCTCCTTCGGAGGAAGCGGCCCTGGCGCGCGCCCGGCGTACGAAGGCGCTCGCGCGGCGCCGGCGCACCACCGTGATGCTCTTCATCGCGTTCACGCTCGGCACGGTCGTCGCCGCGGTCGGGGGACTCGCGTTCCTCTGGGCGCCCGGCGTGCCCGCCGTGCTGCTCAGCGCGTACATCGTGTACCTGCGCGCCCAGGAACGACGCCGCTTCGCCTACCAGATGGACCGGCGCCGCGCCGAGGACGCCGCAGAGCGGCTGCGCGAGCGCGCCCGCCAGCCGCGCCGCCGCACGGCCGCCACCGAAACGGACGCCGACGATGCGGACGGGGGACCAGCGCAGGACACCGACCCCGGACTGTCCGCGCTCGCCGCCGACCGGCGTGCCCTCGTCGAGCAGACCGACCACGCCGAGTGGGTGGACCAGCAGCGCGAGCGGCAGCGGCGGCCCGGGCACGGGGACAGCTGGGATCCGGTGCCGGTGCCGTTGCCGACGTATGTGACCGCGCCGGTCGCTCCGCGGGCCACCGCGGACGTCGACCTCGGGGCGCCGGACGCGTGGAGCTCGGCACGCTCGAGTTCCGTGGCCCGGGGCCAGGAGGCGCAGGCCGCCGACGCCGTGGAACCGGGCACGGCCGCCCCCGAGGACGACAAGGCGGACGACGACGGGCGCAGTGACGCCCGCCGGGCGGCTTCCGCGCGGCGGGCCCGGGAGCGGGGGCGTACGCCGTTGTTCGACCAGTACGAGGACGGCGAGCGGCCGCGGGCCGCCAACGAGTAGCCCCCGCCCCACCTGTGCCGCTGCCCCTGCGGCAGGGCGGGAACGGATTTCCAAGCACGCGGATCGGGGTGCTAGAGTTTCACTCGTTGCAAGGGCCTGTGGCGCAGTCCGGTAGCGCACCTCGTTCGCATCGAGGGGGCCAGGGGTTCAAATCCCCTCAGGTCCACCGCAACAACTGTCCAGCGAAAGCTGGGACAGTTGATGAGATCCCGTCCGATCGGAAGATCGGGCGGGATCTCTGCTTTGGCTGACGCCTTGTCAGAGGGCGCTGTCACAGCTCCTTCGCGAAGCAGCGGCTTTCCTCGTACGACCGGTAGTAGCCGAACTTCTCGCAGGGCTCGTACCCGCTGGACGTGTACAGGGCGATGGCCTCCGGCTGCTTCGTGCCCGTCTCCAGGACCATCCGTATCCGGCCGGCCACGCGGGCGTCCTCCTCCAGGGCGGCCAGGATGCGCCGGGCGAGCCCGCGGCCCCGCGCCGCCTCCACCACGTACATCCGCTTGACCTCGGCGTCCCCGTCGAGGTTGCCCTCGGCGTTGGTGTCCTGGGCGCGCCAGCCGCCCGTGGCGACGGGGCTGTCGTTCTCGTCGTACGCGATGAAGTACACGCCGTTGGGCGGCTCGAAGTCCGCCGGGTCCAGGGATGTGGCGTCGCCGCCGTCGCCGTAGCGAAGGTGGTATTCCGCCTGGACCTCGTCGTTCAGCTTGGCGGCGTCCGGGTGGTCGAAGGAGACGCGGCGTATATTCATGTCGGGGATCGTACACCTATGCATATGGAGAGTCGGGGCTCGCTCCAGTGTGCCGGTATCGTTCCCGCGTGCTCACTGTGACCTCCGTCAATGTCAATGGACTGCGCGCCGCCGCGAAGAAGGGCTTCGTGGAGTGGCTCGCCGGCACCTCCGCCGATGTGCTCTGCCTGCAGGAGGTGCGTGCCGAGCCGCAGCAGCTGCCCGAGCATGTGCGCACGCCCGACGGCTGGCACGTGGTGCACGCGCCGGCCGCCACCAAGGGCCGTGCCGGTGTCTCCCTCTACACCCGCCGCGAGCCCGACCGCATCCAAGTCGGCTTCGGGGCGGCCGAGTTCGAGACCAGCGGGCGCTACGTCGAGGTCGATCTGCCCGGTGTCACGGTCGCCTCGCTCTACCTCCCGTCCGGTGAGGTCGGCACCGAGCGCCAGGACGAGAAGATCCGCTTCATGGGTGAGTTCCTCGCCTACCTGAAGACGCTCAGGGAGCGGGCCGCTTCCGACGGGCGCGAAGTGGTCGTCTGCGGCGACTGGAACATCGCCCACCAGCAGGCCGACCTCAAGAACTGGCGCGGCAACACCAAGAACTCCGGCTTTCTGCCGGAGGAGCGGGAGTGGCTGGGGCGGGTCTTCGATCCGGCGGACGGCGGGTACGTCGACGTCGTGCGCGCCCTGCATCCGGATGCCGAGGGGCCGTACTCGTGGTGGTCGTACCGGGGGCGGGCCTTCGACAACGACTCGGGATGGCGCATCGACTACCACGTCTCCACGCCCGGGCTGGCCGCCAAGGCGGTCAAGGGCTATGTCGAGCGGGCCGCCACGCATGACGAGCGGTGGTCGGACCATGCGCCGGTGACCGTCGTCTACGACCGGTAGCTCCCGCGGTCGTACCCGCTTTTCCCCCTGCCGCCTGCCCGAACTCTTGTCGCAGACCGTTTCCGGCCAATTACGCGAGTACGTCAAATGGCGTGGACCGCGTCTCTCCGGATGCCGTCTACTGGTGGAGCCGAGCAGTCGGCAGCAGCTACGCGGAGAGCACGGGGGAGGTCCGCCATGGCGGGAGAGGCTGCGCATCACTGGATCGTGGTGCTGGACATCGAGAACTTCAGTTCACGCCGCGATCCCGTGCAGCGACGCGTTCGGGCCGCGATGTACCGCGTTCTGCGCGGTGCGATGGAGCGGGCCGGCCTCGCGGCGGCGGACGTCGTGTCCGAGGACCGCGGCGACGGTGTGCTCATGCTGGTCAAGTCGACCGTCTCGCCCGTGCTGATCGCCGGGCCCTTCCTGCGCGAACTGAACGAGGGACTCGGCGAGTACGCGGAGGCCGCGGCGGAGGACCACGCGGTGCGGCTGCGCCTGGCGCTGCACCAGGGCCTGGCGGAGCAGGACGAGGAGGGCTGGTCGGGCGACGCGGTCAACACGGCCTGCCGGATCGTGGACGCACAGCCCCTGAGGGACGTCCTCGTGGCCGCACCCTCGGCGCGGACGGTGTTCGCCGTGTCGGACCAGATCCACCACGCCGTGATCAGACACGGTCACCGCGGCATCGACCCCGCGGCCTATCTGCCCTGTGACTTCGCCACCAAGCACGGCGAGACGATCAGTATCTGGATCACCGTCCCCGGATACCCGGCCCCTCCGGGACTGCCGGCCACGGCTTCCGGCGGCGCCTCGCCCGAAGAGCGGCCCGAACCGGACACCGCCGAGCCGCGCCGCGACGGGCGACCCCACGTCACGCAGCACGCCGACACCGTGCAGGGCGACATGGTCGCCGGGGACAAGAACGTGACCGTCCACAACACCGGGAACGTGCGGCTGTGACGGCGGCCGCGGCGGGAGGAGCCCCGGCCGCCGGTGATCCAGGGGGGAGCCAGCCGGCGGCCGGGTCGGGGGGACCCGCGGCGGGCGGCGCGGGCGGTGCGCCCAAACCGTCCGCCCCGGGCCCCGGCCAGGAGTCGGCGAAGGACAAGCCGGACGGTACGCCCCAGGCGCCGTCGGCGGCGGGAGGCGACGACGGCGCGGACCGGCAGGAGGCCCCGCAGTCCGGGCCGGGCGCCGAGTCGTACGAGGCGACCGGCCAGCTCGGGCAGGGGTCGCAGCGCCGGGGGCTGCTGCAGAACGCCGTCGCCAACGTCGAGGGCGACATGGTCGGCGGCGACAAGTACGTCGTGCTGCTGGGCGGGCGCAGACGCAGGCTGCGTGTGCTGTCCCCGCTCATCGCCGAACGGGTCCGGTTCGCCTACTGCGCGCCCGCCGACCTGCCCGACGCCCGCGACGCGCTCGCCCGGCAGCGGCTGCTGATCCTGCGCTCGGCTGCCGGGTACGGCAAGTCCGCGATGGCCGCACGGCTGCTGCTCGGGGCCTGCCGGGGCGCGCTCTACCACCTCGACAGCGACGTCGACTTCGCCTCGCTGGCCGAACAGCTGGAGAACGACAGCGGGGTGATCGAGCGCGGCGCCGGGTTCCTGCTGGATGGGCCCGACGACATCGGCAACCTCGGCCGGGAAACGTACGAGAAGGTGCAGGGCGCGCTGTCCCAGGCGGACGCCTGGATGGTTGTCACCGTGGCGGCCGCTGAGCTCGCCGACGGCGAACTGCTCGCCGGTGTCAGGGATCTGACGGATGCTCCGCAACCCCTGGAGGTGGTCCGCGCGCATCTGCGGTGGCGGCTCGGGGAGCGCGACGCCGACCGCCTCCTGGCCCGCGAGGACGTGTGCGAGGTGATCACCGAGCTGGTGGGCGGCGTGCCCGCCTGCCGGCAGGCCGGTGACCTGGCCGCCGCGCTGAGCGAGCAGTACGACCTGCACGGCAGCGTCGACCTGGACCGGCTGCGTGAACACCGGGCCCGGCAGGAGGCGGAGGACTTCGAGATCTGGGCCGAGAGCCTGCCGGACGCCGGCGCCCGCAGCTTCGCGCTCGCCCTCGCCGTGCTCAACGGGCTGCCGCAGGAGGACGTCGCCCAGGCCGCCCGTTCCTTACGCGACCGGCTCGAGGACGACGGCCCCTACCTCCGCGCGCCCGGAGCCGACGGACGGGTCGCCCCGGCCAAGGACCTGTTCGAGACGCCGCGGCGGCGGCAGTTGCTGCGGCTGCGCGCCCACGAGCTGGACAAGCCGGGCAGCGAGCCCGGAAAGATCCTCGAGTACAAGGACCCCGGCTACGCCCGCCGGATCATCCTGCACGCCTGGACCCAGTACGAGATCCAGAGCGAACTCCTCGACTGGCTCGACGAGTTGGTGGTCCACCCGGCCGAGCAGGTACGCGTCTACGCGGCCGCCTCCGGGCTCGGCGTGCTGGCCGCCGAGGCCTACCGGCACATCGAACGCCGCGTCCTGGGCCCCTGGGCGCGCAGCGACAGCGCGCTGCGCCGCACCGCCGTCGCCTACGCGCTCTCCGTGGCCTGCCAGAACCCCTGGGTGAAGGAGCAGGCGACCGCCCTCGTCAACGGCTGGTACGCCGACGCGCGACCCCAGGTGAGGGCGGCCGCGGCCCGGGTGCACGGCCTGAGTGCCGTCTCGGGCCGCCCCGTGGAGGAGCTTGCCCGGCTGTTCGTGGTCGACAGTGTGACGGTGGCCGTGGCCGTCGGCTGCGCGCTGGCCGACCTGGTCGCCGCCGACCCCGACGCGGCCGGTTCCGTACTGGCCATGCTGCGGGACAGGGCCGTCGAGCACCGCTCCGGCCGGGCGGCGGTGCTCGCGTTCCTGATCGTCGCCGCGCAGGTGGTCGTGGAGACCAAGGACGTCGAGCCGGGGGCCGCGGTGCCCGAGTGGCCCACGCTGCTGTACCTGGCCCACCGGCGGCCCGAACTCCGGGACTCCTTCGTCCTGTTGTGGCGTGCCGCGCTGAACGAGCCCTTCTTCCACGACGAGGCGGAACAGGTCCTCGGCGGCTGGGCGAAGCTCGCCGAACGGGACTCCGAACTGCGCGAGATGTTACGTCTGCTGGTCGGCGCCATCGCACACGGCGACCAGCGCTCGGGCCGGATCCTGCGCGGCTGCGCCGACGACTGGATCCACCGGGACCGCATCGTCGGGCTGCCCCTGACGGCGGCCATGGTGCGCACGCAGCTCGACCTGGAAGGAGTGTGAGGATGCCCCTCTCCGTGATACTCAACGAGCGTGTGATCGCCCGCAGTCGCGTGGGCGAACTGCCCAACCTGCCGCCCTCGGTGGCGATCGTCTACCCGGTGGAGGGCGGACCCTTCGAGGTCGAGACAGTCCGCACGTTCGGGCAGCGCTGGCTCGGCAAGAACCGGGCCTGCTACGTCGTCGACCTCAGCGACCACCGGCGCCAGGCCTCGGTCACCAAGACCCCGCTGACCTGCAAGGACGGCGGACATCGATTCCAGGCCACGATCGACATCGGCTTCCGGGTGCACGACCCGGCGCTGGTGGTGGCCAGGAACGTACGGGACGCGCTGACGGTCGTCTACGGCTATCTCACCGACCGGATCCGGCTGCAGGCCGCGCAGTTCGCCATCACCGAGGCCATGGCGGCGCAACTGGCCGTCAACCAGGAACTGGGCAGGGAGATCCGGCTCCCCGAGGGCATCACCATCTACCACTGCAAGGTGCAGATGGAGCCCGACGCGGCCGCCGCCCGGCACATCCAGGAACTGGAGGAGGCGCGGCGGCGCGCCAAGCTGGGCGTGCACACCCACGAGGCGCGGCGCAGTGAGACGTACTCCGACGAGGACATCGAGGACATCAG
This sequence comes from Streptomyces sp. NPDC001401, assembly GCF_042895385.1. Lineage (NCBI taxonomy): Bacteria > Bacillati > Actinomycetota > Actinomycetes > Kitasatosporales > Streptomycetaceae > Streptomyces > Streptomyces sp. NPDC001401. Next base: position 223,468 of record NZ_JBIAWI010000005.1, on the reverse strand, counting down.
GGCGGCAGGCCGCAGGCGCCGGCAGGCGGAGGAGCGCGCCGTCCTGGAGAACACGCGGCTCGACTTCGACAACCTGATCCGGGAGCACCTGGTCCGCCACCCCGAGGAGACCGTGCACGCCCTCGAACTGCTGGCGCGGGTCCGGGAGGCCGAGGCCACCCAGCACGAGATCCGGGACCAGCGGCACGCCGAGATGGTCAAGTACCTCATCGATCAGGGCGTCGTGCGCGAGGTCGACCTGCCCGGGCTGCGGCAGGGCGTGCTCGGCCCGAGCGCGCCGGGCACCGGGGTCGCGGGTGTGCTCGAGCGGCCCGACGCCGGGCAGCCCGCCTCCTTCACCTCGGGTGCGGCGCCCCGCGGCCCGGACTTCTCGGCGTCGGCGCCCGCGTCGGCGCAGATCGGCGGGCCCGTGCAGTGGGGCGGGAGCACTCCGGCCCCCGCTGCCGCGCCGCCGAGCGGACTGATCCCGGTGTACCTCGTGCTGGACACCTCGGCGGCCGCGGCGGGCTGCGTCACCGACCTGGGCAACGCGCTGCGCTCGGTGCAGACGCTGCTGGCCAACAGCCCCGACGTGGCCGCCGCCGTCCGGCTCTCGGTGATCACCTACGCCGACGGTGCCGATGTGGTGCTGCCGCTCACCGAGGTCTCCTGGCGTACCGGCGTCCCGGGGCTGAGCACCGCGCCCGGCTGCCGCTACCGGCCCGTGCTGCGGCGGCTCCTGGACCTGGTGCAGCTGGAGACGGAACGGCTGAAGGAGCAGGTGCCGCGGGTGCTGCGGCCCGTCGTCTTCTTCCTCGCCGTCGGGCAGGCCGAGGACGACGCCGAATGGCCCGCGGCACACGCCGAGTTGATGGCACACAAGTACTTTCCGCACATCGTGGCGTGCGGCATCGGAGCGGACCGGGACCGGGTGGTGCAGCGGATCGCCTCACGGCCCGAGCTGGGCGTCGTCGCCGTCGAGGGCGCGGACCTGGCGCAGTCGGCGGTGCAGTTCTCCGTGCTGCTGCAGGAGACGCTGCTGCATCTCGGCCGGAGCGCGATCGCCGGGCAGATGGAGCTGCGGCTCCAGTGCCCGCAGGGCCTCAGGCCCGTGGGGAAAGAGCAGTAGAGCGGCTGAACAGCAAAGGGGAGAACTGGGATGGCCGAGACGCTTGGGCAGTTGCTGCCGGTGTACATCCTCGCCGACGAGTCGGGCTCGATGTCCGGCTCTGTCGGCGACCTCAACGAAGGGATGAAGTCGCTGCACGTCGCGCTGCTGGGGGAGCCGATGGCGGCCGCCAAGGTGCGCTTCTCCGTGCTCGGCTTCTCCAACGGTGTCACGGAACGGCTGATCCTGGCCGACCTGAGAGGCGAGAACGAGCTGCCGCGGCTGTCGGCGGGCGGCGGCACCAACTACGACGCGGCGTTCGGGGCGCTGCTGGAGCGTATCCCGCAGGACGTGCGGACGCTGAAGTCCCAGGGGTACAAGGTGCTTCGCCCCGCGGTCTTCTTCCTCAGCGACGGCCAGCCGACCTGCGGCGAGGAGTGGCGGCAGACGCACGCCCGCCTCACCGACCGCACGGTGACCGGCGCGGCGCCGAACGTCATAGCCTTCGGGATCGGCGGGGCCCGCGCCGAGACCATCCTGGCCGTGGCGACCGACCAGCGGTTCGCGTTCGTCTCGATTCCCGGCGCCCAACTCGGCGAGGCCATCGCCAAGTTCTTCACCGCGCTCACCAAGAGCGTGGTCGAGTCGGCCAACGCCATGGCCGCGGGGCAGCCCGCCGAGCTGGCGGTGGAGAAGCCGGAAGGCTTCAAGCTCGCGATCGACGAGGTCTGACGGTGGAGAAATGGTCACCTTTCAGGCGGTCGAAGGCCAAGGGAGACGAGCGGCCGCCCACACCGGAACCGCCGGCCCCCGAGACCTTCCCGGCCCCGACGGATCCGCCCCCGCCCTCCGGCCCACGGCAGGGCGGGACCCGGCCGGCATCCGCACCGCCCGGGACCGGCGTCCCCGAGTTCGCCGTGCCGGAGTTCGAGGTTCCGGGCTTCGACGTGCCGGCGTACGACGGCCCGGACCTGACCGGCCCGGCCACCCCCGGCACATGGCCGGAAAGCTCCTGGGCCGGCACCGAGCACCGCGCACCGGACGGCACCGCACAGCGACCGGGCCCGCCCCGCGGGGAAGGCGCCGGGCAGGCGTACGACACGGGGCGGCAGGGCACGCGTGATTCGTACGGCGGCGCGCCGGGACAAGCCGGTGGCACCGGGCCCTCCTCGGCACCGCGGCACGCGATCGGGTCCGAGCCGGCCGGTGTCCCGCCACAGCGCGCCTCGGCACCGCGGCACGCGGCACCGGGTCCGCAGCCGGGTTCTGCGCAGCCCGGGTCCGGCCCGAGCGAGCCGGACTCCCGGCGGGTGACCAGCCGGTGGCGGAGGATCGTGCTGGGCAGGGCCGCCGCGCAGGTGGAGCCGAAGCCGCCGCCGGCCGACCCCTACCGGCCCGACACGATCTTCGACGGGTGGTCGACCCCGCACCTGACCGTACGGCTGGCCTCCGTGCGCGGTGACCAGCACCGCTTCGACGGGCGGCCGCGGCAGGACGACGTGGTCGTCGCCTGGCACGAGCCGACCGCCACGGTCGTCTTCGCCGTGGCCGACGGCGTCTCGTCAGCCGCGCAGTCGCACGTGGGCGCCGCGCTGGTCTGCCGTACGGCGGTCAACGACCTGTTGGCCCAGCTCGGTCAGGACCGGTCCGGCCCGGACTGGACCCGGGTGCTGCAGGCGGCCAGGTACCAGCTGCTCATGCGCGTGGCCCGCGGCCGGGAGCCGGACGAGCACGACAAGGCCGAGGCGATCAGGACCCTGGCGACGACCCTGGTGGCGGGCACGGTCGCGCCGACCCGGGACGGCTCCATGGACGTCACGCTGGTGCGGGCCGGGGACTCCACGGCGTGGTGTCTGCAGCAGGGGCAGTTCAACCCGCTGCTGAGCGACGGGGACAGCGGCCCGGAGGAGATCTCCAGTACCGCGGTGGTCGCGCTGCCGCGGCTGTCGGCGCGGGCCCGCGAGATGAACTACACGCTGCCCCCGGACGGCGTCCTGCTGGTCGGCACCGACGGTTTCGGCGTCCCGCTCGGTGACGGTACCGGCATGGTGGGCGACCTGTTCGGCTCGGAGCTGGCGGTGCCTCCGGCCGAGCCCCGCACCCTGGCTCATCTGCTGGACTTCTCCCGCGAGACCTTCGACGACGACCGGACCCTGCTCGCCGTCTGGCCCCGCCACCGGCTCTCCGGCGGGACCCGGTGACCGGCTCCGGGGCGGTACGGATCGCCCGTTCGGATCTGGTGCTGGGCAGGGCCCTGGGCGGAGGCGGCCAGGGCAAGGTGTGGGCGGTCGAGAAGCGGCTGATCAACGGGGCCTGGCCGGTGGCGTACAAGGAGTACAAGCCGGAGACGCAGCGGGAGTTGCGGGCCGATGCCCTCGAGCGGATGGTCGCCTTCCTGCCCGGCAGGCCGGCCGCGGTCGGGGAGCGGCTGGCCCGGAACACCGCCTGGCCCGCCGCGCTGGTGACCGAGGGCTCGCAGGTCCGTGGCTTTCTGATGCGGCAGATCCCGGACGAGTTCTTCATCACCGTGCCCTCGGGCGAGCGGAAGGCGGCGGGGTTCGAGTTCCTGCTCAACCCGCTGAGCTACGTGAACACGATGGTCGGAGCCGTGACGCCCCGTCAGGTCTTCGGTCTGCTGCTCGCCCTCGCGGACTCGCTGGAGTGGCTGCACGGACTCGGCGTGGTGGCCGGCGACCTCTCCCCGAAGAACCTGCTGTTCTCGCTGTCCGGGCCGCGGCCCGGCTGCTTCCTCATCGACTGCGATGCCATGGGGCTCGGTGGCGGCTGGGTCCTCAAGCCCGTGCAGACCCCCGGGTGGCATCTGCCCGACGGGGAGCCCGCGGAGACACCGCAGGGAGACCGCTACAAGTTCGCGCTGCTCGCGGTGCGGCTCTTCCTGCACGAGCAGCACGGGGACGACCCGGCCGCGCTGAAGCGGATGGACCGGGCCGTGGGCGACCTGGCCCAGCGGGGCCTGAGCCGGACGCCCGCCGACCGGCCCGCCCTCGCCGACTGGCTCGATCCACTGCGCCGCGCCTTCGACTCCGCTCCCGTGGCCTGGCCCGCCCCCGCGCAGACGGTCGGCATGCCGAGCGTCGGCGCACCGACGGCCGGTCCCGGCCCTGCCGGCAGCACACATCCCGGGGGCGCCCGCCCCGGTGGCACGCGGCCGCCCGGCGCTCCCGCCGGAGGCCGGCGGACCTCGTACGTCCCTCCGCCGTACACCCCTGCGCGCGGTGGGCCGCAGCGCGGGTCGTCGTCGGGCCGGGCGGGTGCCGTCGTGGGCTGGATCGTCCTCGGGCTGCTCGGCCTGGGAGCCTGGCAGATCTCGACCCACCTGGGCTCCGACAGCGGTGGCGGCTCCACCGGCGGCAGCAGTAGCAGCAGCAGTGATACGGGCCAGCCCCGCATCGAGAGCGCGGACACGCGCCAGGAGCAGGCCACGGCCCTGAACACGCTCCTGTCGCAGAACACCGGCCGGCGCAGCGGCGTCGCCGACGCCGTGAAGTCGATGACGCAGTGCAGCGGGCTGCAGGACGCCCGGCAGGTGTTCGAGGACGCGGCCGACGCGCGGGCCGGCCTGGTCGAGAAACTGGGCGGGCTGAGCCTGGACCAGTTGTCCGGCGACCTCGTGTCGGACCTGCGCAGCGCCTGGCAGAACTCGGAGGAGGCCGACCGGGCCTACGCCCGCGTGGTCGACGACGTCTCGGGCAACTGCTCGTCCTCCGCCGTGTCCGGATCGAGCGCCTGGCAGGACGCGGCATCGGCGAGCGCCGACGCCACGACCGCGAAGCAGGACTTCGTCGCCGTATGGAACCCCGTCGCGAGCGAGTACGGCCTGAACACGCTCGCCTGGACGGATCTGTGAGCCACCCGGCCGGACCCGCGGGCACAGGCTCTCATCCGCCCGCCGGCCCGCCCTCGCGCACCCGCTTCAGGGCGTCGGCGTTGTCGATGGTGACGTGGGTGCGGGCGGTGGTCACCCAGCCCTCGGCGCGCCACTGCTCGAGGACACGGCTGACGGTTCTGCGGGAGCCGAGGACCAGGCCGGCGAAGTCGTCCTGGGACAGGGGCAGGGCGATCTCGACGGCTCCGGAGGCGTGCCGCCGGCCATGGCTCGCGGCGAGGTCGAGCAGCAGGCCGGCGAGGCGCGCGGCGACCGGGTCGGCGCCCGCCGAGGTGCGCTGCCGGTCGGCGTCCCGCAGGCGCGCGGAGAGCACCTGGTGGACGGCGCCGGTGACGACGGGATGGTCGCGGGCCGCCGCCCGGAACGCCTCGCCGGGTATCACCAGGGCCCGGACCGGGGTGAGCGCGGTGAGCGTTGCCGATCTCGGCCCGCCGTCCAGTCCCCCCTGTTCGCCGAGCAGGTCGCCGGGGCCGCGCAGCGCCAGCACCGCCTGGTAGCCGGTGGCGGACACGGTGGTGACCTTGACGCAGCCGCGGCCGACGACGAGCAGATGGTCGCCGAACTCGTCCTGCCGGACCAGGTGCTCCCGGGCGGTGAACGCCTTCACGTTTCCCGCCTCGCGCAACGCCTGCCGGGCGGCCGGGGGCAGCAGATCCCAGAACGGAGTCCTGCCGGGCCCGTGCCCGAGCGGGCCGCTGTCTCGGAAATCCGCCGTCATCGCCGTCCCTCCCGCCTCGCCCGCGGTCAGCCGACCAGGGCCGCGACCACGATCAGCACGCAGCCGCCCACGGCGGTGAGCAGGGACTGCCACACGAGCCGCTGTTTGATCCACACGATCCGGCTCATGTCGACCAGCTGGCGGGCCAGCGCGGGCAGCGGGGTGTGCCGGCCGAGCCGGTCGGCGAGCTCGTCCGGGCTCCAGTGCCGTATGTGCCCGTAGAAGATGAAGTCGTCGAGGTGGGCGGGCGGCAGGCGGCCCTCGCGGTGGTGGCGGGGCAGCACCGCGAGTACGGCGAGCACGGCGGAGAGGCCGAGCAGGGCCAGGCCCGTCCACAGGACCGTCCTCGGCAGTGCGCCCGAGACGCTGCCCAGCCGGTGTCCGGAGCCCGACAGGGCGGCCACGCCGGCCAGTGCCGCCGACTCCATTGCCAGGGCGAAGGAGGCCTTGGCGTCCACGGTGCGGGTCCACTCGGCGAGCACGGAGTGCACCTGCCAGGCGGTCTTCGTCGCTTCCTCGCGGCTGACCGGCTCACCGTCGGACAAGGTCGCGCCCCTCCCCTTCGGCCGCGGATTCGTGCACGCCGGGTCGGCGCACGAGGACGTTACCCGCCCGTCTGCTTCCGCAACCGCCGGTCCAGCGCCAGCGAGAGCTCCGCCTCCACCACGCTGCGGGCCAGTGGGCGCAGGCGCTGGAGGTCGTTCTCGCCGGTGTAGCGCAGGACCAGTTCCGCGAACATCTCCGCCAGGTCGTCCACGTGTTCGCGGACGCGGGCGCCCGCCTTCAGGACCTCCGCGAGCGGGATGCCCTCGCGGACCAGGGTCGAGGAGACGTCCAGGAGGCGGCGGCTGATGTGGACGATCTCGTCGCCGTCGGTGCCGAGGTAGCCGAGGTCGAGGGCGGCGGCGAGGTTCTCGGGGGTGACCTGGCCCTCGAAGCGGGCGGCGAGTTCCTCGGGGGTGAGGCGGACCGGTTCTTCCTCGGTCGGCTCGATGCCCAGGAGGTCGGCGACGTCCCGGCCGTGGTCGAGGGCCTCCGCCAGTTCCGCGATGCCGGTGAGGGTGTGGCCGCGTTCCAGCATCGCCGCGATCGTGTGCAGACGGGCCAGGTGGTGGTCGTCGTACCAGGCGATACGGCCCTCGCGGCGGGGTGGCGGGATCAGTTTGCGTTCGCGGTAGAAGCGCAGGGTGCGCACCGTGATGCCGGCCAGCTCGGCCAGCTCTTCCATGCGGTACTCGCGTCGTCCTCCGTCTTCTGCCACGCCCGCACCCTATGTCGTACCCCAGGTAACTTTCGTGGTCCCCGCCCCCTACCCATCGGTACGGTCCTGCTCTACCCTCCCATTGCGCCAGTGTTCACTGGCGCGGTCGCGCGAGGAAGGGCGTCGGCATGGCTGAACGGGAGCATGTGCGGGTGGCGGTGATCGGGTCCGGCTTCGGCGGGCTCGGGGCCGCCGTGCGGCTGCGGCGCGAGGGCGTCACCGACTTCGTCGTACTCGAACGGGCCGACAGCGTGGGCGGCACCTGGCGCGACAACAGTTATCCCGGGTGTGCGTGCGACGTGCCCTCGCACCTGTACTCGTTCTCCTTCGCGCCCAACCCCGACTGGCCCCGCACCTTCTCCGGGCAGGGGCACATCCGCGCCTACCTGGAGCATGTGACCGACGTCTTCCACCTGCGGCCGCACATCCGCTTCGACTCCGAAGTGAAGATGATGACCTGGGACAGCGAGAAGCTGCACTGGGACATCGAGACCAGCAGCGGAAGCCTCTGCGCGGACATCGTCGTCTCCGCGACCGGGCCGCTGTCCGACCCGAAGATCCCCGAGATCCCCGGGCTCGACTCCTTTCCCGGCAAGGTCTTCCACTCGGCCCGCTGGGACCACGACTACGACCTGCGCGGCAAGCGCGTCGCGATGGTGGGGACGGGCGCGTCGGCCATTCAGATCGTGCCCGCCATCCAGCCCGAGGTCGGCAGGCTCACCCTCTTCCAGCGCACCCCGCCCTGGGTCATGCCGCGCGTCGACCGCGCCATCAGCGGCGCCGAGCGGGCGCTGCACCGCGCGCTGCCCTTCACCACGCAGGCCCGCCGCGGACTGCTGTGGGGGATGCGGGAGCTGCAGGTCCAGGCGTTCACCAAGCACCCCAACGAGCTTGGTTTCATCGAGCAGTTGGCCAAGCGGAACATGGGGCGGGCCATCAAGGACCCGGCCCTGCGTGCGAAGTTGACTCCCGACTACCGCATCGGCTGCAAGCGGATCCTGCTGAGCAGCGAGTACTACCCGGCGCTCGCCCGGCCCAATGTCGACGTCGTGGCCAGTGGGCTCAGCGAGATCCGTGGCTCCACGGTCGTCGCCGCCGACGGGAGCGAGGCCGAGGTCGACGCGATCATCTTCGGTACGGGGTTCCATGTCACCGACATGCCGATCGCCGAGCGGGTGGTCGGGGCCGAGGGCAAGACCCTCGCCGAGGCCTGGAAGGGCGGGATGGAGTCGCTGCGGGGTGCGTCCGCGGCCGGGTTCCCCAACTGGATGACCATCATCGGGCCCAACACCGGGCTCGGGAACTCGTCGATGATCCTGATGATCGAGTCGCAGCTCAACTACATGGCCGATTTCGTACGGCAGTTGGGCGTACTCGGCGGCCGTGCCGCCCTCGACGCCCGGCCGAGTGCGGTCGGCGCCTGGAATCGCCGGGTGCAGGAGCGCATGAAGCGCACCGTGTGGAACACGGGCGGCTGCACCAGCTGGTACCTCGACCCGAGCGGCCGCAACACCACCATCTGGCCGGGTACGACGACCGAGTTCCGGCGGGCCACGCGGCAGGTGGATCTCGCCGAGTACGAGCTGCTCCGGGTGCCCGCGGCCGCGGCGACGGGCGTGGAGGTGGACGCATGAGCCGGCTGACCCACGTCCGATCCGGTCCGTACGCCCCGCCCGCTCCCGCCCGCGAACTCGTCGCGATCTCCGCCGACGGCGCCCGACTGCACGTAGAGGTGCACGGGCCCAAGGACGCGCCCGCCGTCGTCCTCGCCCACGGCTGGACCTGCTCAACCGCCTTCTGGGCCGCGCAGATACGGGACCTCGCCGCCGACCACCGCGTCATCGCCTACGACCAGCGCGGTCACGGACGCAGCCCGGCGAGCGCGGCGTGCAGTACGGACGCCCTCGCCGACGACCTCGAAGCCGTACTGGAGGCGACCCTCGCGCCGGGCGAGAAGGCCGTGATCGCCGGACACTCCATGGGTGGCATGACGGTGATGGCGGCGGCAGCGAGAAACGGCTTCCGGGAGCATGCCGCGGCCGTACTGCTGTGCAGCACGGGCTCGTCGCGGCTGGTCGCCGAGTCGACCGTCGTACCCATCGGGCCCGGGCGGCTGCGGACCTGGCTCACCAAACAGATCCTCGGGGCGCGGGCGCCGCTCGGGCCGGTCACGCCCCTCGCGCGGCGGATCCTCAAGTACGGGACGATGGGGCCGGGTTCGGCGCCGCACATGGTGGAGGCGTGCGCGCGGATCGTGCACGCGTGTCCGCGCAAGGTGCGGCACGCCTGGTCGCAGGTGCTCGCTCAGCTCGATCTCGACCACGGCGTACGGGAGTTGAGGGTGCCGACGGCCGTCGTCGTCGGTACGGCGGACCGGCTCTCGCCGCCCGTGCACGCGCGGGCGCTGGTCGCCGCGCTGCCGAACTGTGTGGGCTCGACGGAGCTGCCGGGGCTCGGCCACATGACCCCGGTGGAGGCACCGGAGCTGGTCAGCGGCCGGATCCGGGAGCTCGTGACGACGTACGCAACGATCAGGGAGGGCGCATGAGCAAGGTCAGCCTCGAAGGACAGGTCGCCGTCGTCACGGGCGCCGCACGCGGCGTGGGCGAGCTGCTCGCGCGGAAGTTGTCGGCGCGCGGCGCCAAGGTGGCGCTGGTCGGGCTGGAGCCGGACGCCCTCAAGCAGGTCTCCGAGCGGCTGCACAGCGACAGTGATCACTGGTACGCCGATGTGACGGATCACGAGGCGATGGCGCGGGTCGCGGCCGAGGTCAAGGAGCGGTTCGGGAAGGTCGACATCGTCGTGGCGAATGCCGGCGTCGCCACCGGCGGGCCCTTCGTGGACTCCGATCCGGAGGCCTGGCGGCGGGTGATCGAGGTCAATCTGATCGGGTCCGCGGTGACGGCCCGCGCCTTCCTGCCGGTGCTGATGGAGAGCCGGGGGTATCTGCTGCAGATCGCGTCCCTGGCGGCGATGACTCCGGCGCCGATGATGACCGCGTACTGCGCGTCCAAGTCCGGTGTGGAGGCGTACGCGCACAGTCTGCGGGCCGAGGTCGGGTACAAGGGCGTACGGGTCGGGGTCGGGTATCTGTCGTGGACCGACACCGACATGGTGCGCGGCGCCGACCAGGACGAGGTCATGCGGGAGCTGCGGCAGCGGCTGCCGTGGCCGTCCAACAAGACCTATCCGCTGGGGCCGGCCGTCGACCGGATCGTCGCCGGGATCGAGCGGCGGTCGAGCCATGTCTACGGGCAGTGGTGGCTGCGCGGGATGCAGGGCGTGCGGGGGTATCTGCCGGGGCTCATCGGGACGGTGGGGCAGCGGGAGATGCGGCGGTTCGGGGCACGGTTGGAGGGCATGCGGTCGGGGCTCGTCGGTGCAGGTGGGGCGGCGGACGAGGAGTCCCGCGCTACGCACCGTAGTTGATCGAAATGCGCGCTGTGGTGGGCCGTGTGAATCTGGTCGAGGCCCGGTCAAGGGCCTTCCCCCCACCCACCACAGGAGTGAACCCACATGGGTATGAAGGACAAGTTCCAGGACCAGTCGGAGCAGTGGCAGGAGCAGGCCAAGCAGAAGGCCCAGCAGGCCCGCGAGCAGGGTCAGCAGCGCGGTCAGCAGCGTGGCAAGCAGGGCGAGCGCATGCGTGACGAGGAGACGGAGCGGCTGCAGCGGGAAGAGCAGGACCGCTTCGACCAGGACTACGACGTCTGACGTCGACGCCCTGCACTGACTGGAAAGGGTGCCCCTGACGAGGGGCACCCTTTCTCACTTCGCCCGGGGCGGCAGCTTCGGGCGTGAGCGGTCCGGGACGTTGCTGTAGTCCGGCGGTGTCGCCGGGGGGTTGTTCTCCAGCAGGTCCACGGCCAGTTGGACCGCGTCGTCCAGCTGTGCATGCCGTCCCTCCGCCCAGTCCAGTGGTGTGCGGAGGATTTCCAGGTCCGGGGTGACGCCCTTGTTCTCCACGGTCCAGCCGTATGCGTCGAACCAGGCCGCGTTCATCGGGACCGTGATGATCGTGCCGTCGCCCAGGCGGTGGCGGCCGGTCATGCCGACCACTCCGCCCCAGGTGCGCTGGCCGATGACGGGGCCGAGTTTGAGGAGCTTGATGGCCGCCGTGATCATGTCGCCGTCGGAGGAGGTCGCCTCGTCGGCCAGTGCCACCACCGGGCCCCTGGGCGCGTTGGAGGCGTACGACACCGGCTGGGCGTTGCGGGTCAGGTCCCAGCCCAGGATCGTGCGGGACAGTTTCTCGACGACCAGTTCGCTGATGTGGCCGCCCGCGTTGCCGCGTACGTCGACGATCAGGGCGGGCCTCGACACCTCCATCCGCAGGTCCCGGTTGAACTGGGCCCAGCCCGAGCCGCCCATGTCCGGGATGTGCAGATAGCCGCAGCGGCCGCCGCTCAACTCCCGTACGACGGCACGGCGTTTGGCCACCCAGTCCTGGTAGCGGAGGGGGCGTTCGTCGATCAAGGGGATGACCGCGACCCGGCGCGAGCGGCCCGCCTCGCCTTCCGCCGGGGTGAAGGTGAGCTCGACCGTTGTGCCGCCCGCACCCGCCAGCAACGGGAACGGCCCGGTCAGCGGGTCCACCGGGCGGCCGTCGACGTGGGTCAGTACGGCGCCCTCCCTGATGCCCGTTCCGGCCAGCGGTGAGCGGGCCTTGGAGTCGGACGACTCGCCGGGGAGGATCCGCTTGACCACCCAACCCTCCTCCCTGCGCACGAGGTTGGCGCCGAGCAGGCCCTGCAGCCGCTGGTAGTGCGGCGGGCCCTCGTTGCGGCGGGCGGCGGTGACGTAGGCGTGCGAGGTGCCCAGTTCGCCGAGCACTTCGCGCAGGAGGTCCGCGAACTCGTCGGGAGACGCGACCCGTTCGACCAGCGGGCGGTACTGGTCGAGCACCGCGTCCCAGTCGATGCCGCACATCCCCGGCTCCCAGAAATACGCCCGGATGAGACGGCCGGCCTCCTCGTACGACTGGCGCCACTCGGCGGCCGGATCGACCTCGTGCAGGATGCGCCGCAGGTCGATCCAGACCGTCGTGTCGCCGTCGCCGGACTCGGACGAGGGGACGGCTCGCAGCTCGCCCTCGTCGACCACGACCAGGCGGGTTCCGTCGCCGCTGAGCGCGAACCAGTCCAGGTGCTCCAGGAGTTCGGACTTTTTCGCCTTGCTGATGTTGAAGTGTTCGAGGGTCGGGCGGCCGGTGGTGTCGTCCGGGTTGGCGAACGTCTCGCCGAGCGCTCCCGAGATCGGCCAGCGCAGCCAGACCAGACCGCCGCCCGCCACGGGGTACAGCGCCGAGTACTTGGAGGCGGTGACCGGGAAGGGGGTGACCCGGTTCTCCAGCCCCTCGATCTCGACGGTCACCGCGCCGTCGCCGCCCTCTTCCTCGTCCTCCACCGGGTCCAGTCCTCCGGCGGCCGGCCGGCCCTCCGGGGTCAGTGCGAAGGGGGAGGGGGTCGCGGAGGACAGCGGGACCAGGTACGGGCGGCAGCCCAGCGGGAAGGACAGGTCGCCGGTGTGGACGTCGTAGACCGGGTCGAAGCCCCGCCACGACAAGAACGCCAGATAGCGGCCGTCCCTCGTGAACACCGGGTTCTCGTCCTCGAAGCGGCCGTTGGTCACGTCGACGATCAACCGGTCCTTTATGCGGGCCATCTTGATCTGCCGCAGCGACCTGCCGATGCCCGGGTGGGACCACGTCAGCCACGCCCCGTCCGGCGAGAAGGCCAGGTCCCGCACCGGCCCGTTGACGGAACGGATCAGCTCGGTCACCTCGCCGTTGGAGTCCTCGGTTGCGTCGATCAGTAGCAGCCGCCCGTCGTGCGCGGCGATGGCGAGGCGTTCGCCCTGTGGGTCCGACACCAGCTCCAGAACCCTGCCCAGCTCGCCCGACGCCAGCCGGCGCGGCTCGCGGTCGCCCGTCGCGCGCGGCAGGTAGGCGATCTCGACCGCGTCCTCGCCCTCCGCGTCCGTCACATACGCGACCTGGCCGACCGAGCCGAGCATCTCCGGGAGGCGGACCCGTACACCGGCCGTGTCGGTGATGGTGCGGGCCGGGCCGTCCCGGTGGGTGAGCCAGTACAGGCTGCCGCGTACGACGACGGCGCTCGCGCGGCCCGTCTCGTCCACCGAGATGCCGTCCACGTGCTGGGCGGCCGGGACCTGGTAGGTGCGCCGGCCCGCGCGCGGCCCGCTCAGCCGTACGTCCAGGCGGCGCGGCTCGGAGTCGGCGGCCAGGTCGTCGACGATCCACAGGTCGCCGGCGCACTGGTACACCACCCGCGTGCCGTCGCTCGCGGCGTGGCGGGCGTAGAAGGCGTCGTGGTCGGTGTGGCGCCGCAGGTCGGAGCCGTCGTAGGCACAGGAGTAGAGGTTGCCGATGCCTTCGTGGTCGGACAGGAAGGCGATCCGGCCGCCGACGAACATGGGGGAGTGCAGATGGCCCTCCAGGCCGGCCAGCAGGCGCTCGCCGTGGAGCCACAACCTCCCCGTCGCGCCGCCCCGATACCGCTTCCAGGCGGCAGGTTCGTGGGGCGGGGTGCCGGTGAGGAGGAGGGTCTTGCGTTCCCCTTCGATGTCGGCGACCTGGATGTCGGAGACCGGGCCCCAGGGGAGTTTGCGGCCGGGGTCGCCGTCGGTCGACACCTTGTAGGCCCAGGTGAAGTACGAGAAGGGTTCGCCGTGGGAGGCGACGGCCAGGATCGTGCCCTGCGGCGTCCAGCCGCACACCTGGGTGTCCGCCGAGCCCCAGTGGGTGAGCTGCCGGCCCGGGCCGCCGTCCACCGGGACGGTGTGGATCTCGGGGACCAGACTGCGCCAGCTCGTGTACGCGATGGTGTGCCCGTCCGGCGAGAAACGGGGGTGGCCGACCTTCGTACGGTCGACGGTGAGGCGCCAGGCGCGGCCCGGGCCGTCGAGGGGGGAGAGCCAGAGGTCGTCCTCGGCCACGAAGCACAACAGGTCGCCGCTCAGATGCGGCAGGCGGAGATAGCTCACCTCCCCATGCTTTTCCGGGGAATGGGGCCCAGCAACTTATGTGTCGTTGACGTTCGTGAGCCAGCACACGTACGAAACGGTTTCGTTTCGCTCGTACTCAGGGTATCTTCATGGTTGTACGCATGAAGGTGTGTCCCGAGCGGAAAGGTGAGTGGCATGACTGAGGTCGCAACGGCGCGTCGCAGTCGGATCACGCCCGAGCGTGAGGCCGAGTTGTACGGGGCCGTGCTCGACCTGCTCCGGGAAGTCGGCTACGACGCCCTGACCATGGACGCAGTGGCTGCCCGCACCAAGTCCAGCAAGGCGACGCTCTACCGCCAGTGGGGCGGCAAGGCCGAGCTGGTCGCGAAGGCGGTGCGGCACAACAAGCCCGGTCCCTCGCTCGAGGAGATCGACACCGGGTCCCTCAAGGGTGACCTGCATGCCCTCACCCGGCGTTCGGACGACTGCGACCTGGAGCAGAACTCCGCGCTGATGCGGGGTCTGGCCATGGCCATCCACGGCAACCCGGACCTCCTCAAGGCGTTCCGGGAGCATCTGATCGAGCCGGAGATGGCCGAGTTCCGCCGTGTGCTGCAGCGGGCGATCGACCGGGGCGAGGTCCGTGCGGACAACCCGGCGCTCGACTACATGATCCACATGATGATCGGCGGGTTCGCCGCCCGGTCCATCATCGACGAGCAGCCGCCTACGCAGGACTTCCTTCTTTCGTACATCGACGCAGTGGTCCTCCCTGCCCTCTGCGCCTGACCAATCCCCGCACATCCCCTTAGTACCTGACGTCACCGCTCAAGTCGTCGGGACGGTCACCCCTGCCTCCCCGCCGGGTGATCACCCCTGCCCTGCTCCATCACACGACCTGACCGGGAGTACGCCTCCGTGGCCACGTTCCTCTACAAACTCGGCCGGTTCGCCTTCAGGCGACGGCACTTCGTCGCCTTGTTCTGGGTGGCACTGCTGACTCTCGCGGGAGTCGGCGCGGCCTCCGCCCCCGCCGCGGGCTCCACCTCCTTCTCGATACCCGGCACCGAGGCGCAGAAGGCTTTCGACCTGCTGGAACAGCGTTTCCCCGGGATGAGCGCCGACGGCGCGACCGGACGCGTCGTCTTCAAGGCGCCCGCGGGCGAGAAGATGACCGACGCCGACAACAAGGCGACCGTCGAGAAGACGGTGAAGGAGCTGGCCGACGGCTCCGAGGTCGTCTCCGTCGCCGACCCCTACCAGGCGCACGCCGTCAGCAAGGACGGCACGGTCGCCTATGCGTCCGTGAAGTACAAGGTCTCCGGCATGGAGCTCAAGGACGCCTCCCGGGACGCCCTGAAGGAGGCCGCGCAGGACGCGCGGCACGCCGGGCTGAAGGTCGAGATCGGCGGTGACGCGCTGCAGGCCGGGGCCGAGCCGGGAGCGGCCGGTGAGGTCGTCGGCCTCGCCATCGCCGCGGTCGTCCTCGTCATCACCCTGGGCTCGCTGGTCGCGGCCGGACTGCCGCTGCTGACGGCGATCATCGGCGTCGGCATCGGCGTCTCCACCATCACCGTCCTGGCCAAGAGCCTCGACCTCGGCGATACGACATCCACGCTGGCGCTGATGATCGGCCTCGCGGTCGGCATCGACTACGCGCTGTTCATCGTCTCCCGCTACCGCGGCGAGCTGGCCGAGGGCCGCGACCGCGAGGAGGCGGTCGGCCGTGCCGCCGGTACGGCAGGTTCGGCGGTGGTCTTCGCGGGCCTCACCGTCGTGATCGCCCTGGCGGGCCTCTCGGTTGTCAACGTGCCGATGCTGACGAAGATGGGCCTCGCGGCGGCGGGCACGGTCGTTGTCGCCGTCCTCATCGCGTTGACCATGATCCCGGCGCTGCTCGGGTACGCGGGCCGGAAGGTCAAGGCGGCAGGCGAGAAGCGCCGCAAGAGCGGCGGCTCCGGCACCCCGGAGAAGCCCGGCCTGGGCGCCCGTTGGGCGAGCTTCGTCATCCGCCGTCCGGCCGCCGTGCTCCTGCTCGGCGTGGTCGGCCTCGGCACGATCGCCGTCCCGGCCACCCAACTGGAGCTGGGCCTGCCCGACGACGGTTCGCAGCCGACGTCCACGACGCAGCGCCGCGCCTACGACCTCCTCTCGGAGGGCTTCGGCCCCGGCTTCAACGGCCCGTTGATGATCGTGGTCGACGCCAAGGACAGCGACGCCCCCAAGGCGGCGGCCGCCAAGGTGGCCGATGGCATCAAGGGCCTCAAGGACGTCACGACGGTGACCCCGGCGGTCTTCAACAAGGCCGGCGACACCGCGACGATCACCGTGATCCCGGGTTCCAAGCCGTCCTCGGTGCAGACCGAGGACCTGGTGCACGCCATCCGTGACCAGAGCGCCGGCATCAAGGCCGACACGGGCGCGAAGGTGCTGGTCACCGGCACCACCGCGATGAACATCGACTTCTCGCAGAAGCTGAACGACGCGCTGATCCCGTATCTGGGATTGGTGGTGGGCCTGGCGTTCCTGCTGCTGATCGCGGTCTTCCGCTCGATCCTCGTCCCGCTGAAGGCGGCACTCGGCTTCCTGCTCAGCGTGCTCGCCGCGCTCGGCGCCGTGGTCGCGGTCTTCCAGTGGGGCTGGCTCGGCGGTCTGCTGGGCGTCGAACAGACCGGCCCGATCATGTCGATGATGCCGATCTTCATGGTGGGCGTGGTCTTCGGTCTCGCGATGGACTACGAGGTGTTCCTCGTGACCCGGATGCGCGAGGCGTACGTCCATGGCGAGACACCGGGCCAGGCCGTGGTGACCGGTTTCCGGCACAGCGCACGGGTCGTGGCGGCCGCGGCGGCCATCATGATCGCCGTCTTCGGAGGGTTCATCACCTCCAGCGAATCCATGATCAAGATGATCGGTTTCGGCCTCGCCATCGCGGTCTTCTTCGACGCGTTCATCGTGCGGATGGCGATCGTCCCTGCGGTGCTGGGGCTGCTGGGGAAGCGGGCGTGGTGGCTGCCGAAGTGGCTGGACCGGGCGGTGCCCAACGTGGACGTCGAGGGCGAGGGCCTGAAGACCCTCGGCGACGGCTCCAAGGACGGTGACCCGGACGAGGACCGGGAGTTGGTACGGGTCTGACGGGTCCGATGGGCCTGACGGTCCGGACTCCGGGGGACTACGGGCGGCCTTCCGACCTGCATGGTGTAGTGCGCTACACCACGGGTTCGGGAGGCCGCTCCCTCGTTGCGCAAGGCGCCGGACGGGATCGTTGATGACGGGTCGAAGAGACCCCGAACCCCCGAATCCCACTCCCGGAAGGGCCCTGCCATGTCTGCCGTCACCGCCGTCAAGAAGTTCGTCACCGACCTCGTCCTGTGGACCTGCTTCGCCGGTGGCCTCGCCGCGAGTGCGGGCGCGGGTGCCGTCATCGACGACAACACCCAGAAGAACATCGCCACCGGCGTCGGAGCGGTCGTCGCGCTCCTCGCGGGTTCGCGCATCGCGAAGAAGCCGAAGATCAAGGCGTTCCTGGGCCGGCCCGGCACGCTGTGGTTCCTGTTCCTGTTCAACGGCGGGACGGCCGCGGCCATGTACTTCACCATGGACGGCATCAAGGGCATCCTCGCCGCCGCGATGATGGGCGTGGTGTCGCTGGGCGCGGCGGGCGGGCTGGTCGCCGGGCGGCGGAAGCGGGCCGAGGCCGAGGCGATTGTCAGTGGCAGGGCCTAGCCTGCAGGACATGACCACACTGCCTGCACGACCCAACACCGCCCTGCTGGTGATCGACGTCCAGCGGGGCGTCGTGGCGTCCGCGCACGAACGCGACGCCGTCGTGGCCAACATCGCAACGCTGGTCGAGCAGGCCCGAGCGGCCGGGACACCGGTCGTCTGGGTCCAGCACTCCGACGAGCACCTCGTGAAAGGCAGCGAGGCCTGGCAGTACGTCCCCGAGCTGCCGCGCCGCGACTCGGAACCGCTGGTGCACAAGAACTACGGCGACTCCTTCGAGGGCACCGACCTGGAGGCGGTTCTCGCCAGGACGGGGATCGGCCATCTCGTCGTCGCGGGCGCGGAGACGGACGAGTGCATACGGTCCACGATCCACGGGGCGTTCGTACGGGGCTACGACGTGACCCTCGTCGCCGACGCGCACACGACGAACGACAACAGCGAGTGGGGCGCGCCGCCGCCGGAGCAGGTCATCGCCCACACGAACCTGTACTGGCGGTACCAGTCGGCGCCGGGGCGGACGGCAGCGGTCGCGGACACGAAGGACGTGACGTTCGGCGGCTGAGAGATGCGCATGGCCTCGGCGACCATGCCGCCGTCGAGGTCGACAACTGTCCGAGCCATGGCGAGGATTTCTTTCCATTCCCGGCACCACCCGACGATGCCGCGTGAAGCGGTAAGGAGATGTCGCTTCCGGCGGTGGCACGTCAGGGAACCTGGCGGTAGACATCACGACGGTTGCCGACGGCCATGACCCAAGACGATCAGCTGGCCGTCCTCGACGGTGTAGACGACGCGGTAGTCGCCGACCCTGAGCCGCCATCGGGCCTCGTGGCCCTGCAGGGCCTTGATGTCGAATCCCGTGGTCTCACTCGAGTCCATTGCCTTCTGTAATTCGGTGAGGCGATACAGAATCCGCAGGGCGTCTGGGCGCGGGATCTTGAGCATGTCCCGCTGTGCATGCCGCGTGAACCGCGTGACGTACCCCATGGGGTCAGCCCTGGCTGGTGCGGAGCAGGGCGGCCATCTCTTCGAGTGAGACCGAGCCTTCCGTGCCCTCGGACTCGGCCTCGTCGGCCAGCTGGTTGAGCCACGCCTCTTCGGAGGCCTCGGCGATCCTGCGCAGGCGCTGGTACTCGTCGATATCGATCACGACGGCTTCCTGCTTGCCGCGCCGGGTGATGATCGTCGGCGTGTCCTCCCGGTGGGCACGGTCGATGATGTCGGCAAGGTGCTTGCGGACCTCGGCCATTGATTCGACTACCGGCTCACTCATGTCACAAATGTGGCAGATGTACATCTCATCGCCTCCTGTGCGCGGTGAATCCGTCGTGCGACGCGGGGCATACGAACGGGCGCTCACAAGGCGCACTCCGCCCACACCGTCTTCCGTGGATACGGCCCTGGCGCCACGCCCCACCTGTCCGCCAGCGTGTCCACCAGCAGCAGGCCGCGGCCCGACTCGGCGCCGGGGTCTGCCTGTGTGAGGTGGGGGAGGCGGTCGGGGCGGGTGTCCGTCACCTCGATGCGGAGGGTGTCGGCGACGACGTAGAGGGTGAGGCGGAAGTCCCGGCCCTGTACGCGGCCGTGCGTCGCCGCGTTGGCCGCCAGCTCGGCGACGATCTGCGTTGCCGTCTCCAACGGCAGCCCCCAGGTGCGGAGTTGCTCCGCGGTGAGGAGGCGGGCGAGGCGGGCGCCGCGGGGTGTGGGGGACAGGAGGACCGTGAAGTTGCGGATGGGGTTGTCGAGTTGGGGGTGGGGGGCGACGGTTTCTTGATTCATGTCACTCAGAGTGGTCCCTTCTGTTTCCCTGAGTGAGTGATCGCGCCCGTGCGTAGCGTGACTGTCTCGGCTTTGTCTCGTGCTGTCTTGGCTGTCTCGGGGGTTGGTACGGGTACGACAGCGCGGTGGAGGTGGGACATGAACGACGGTGTGGACGAGGCCGGTTGGGACGTCGAGCCGGGGGACGAGATCGAGCCGTTGGTCCAGGCGGTGGGGCGGCTGCTCAAGGTCTGCCGGGAGGCGGCGGGGATGCGGGCGGCCGACTTCGGGGACGTCATGGGCTACGGCGAGGACATGATCCGCAAGATGGAAAGAGGGCAGCGGATTCCCCGGCCGGAATTCCTGGACAGGGCGGACGACGTCCTGAGGGCGCAGGGGCATCTCAAGGCGTTCAAGCCGGACATGGAGCACGCTCGGTATCCCAAGAAGGTGCGGAAACTGAAGGAGATGGAGGACCGGGCGGTTGAGGTGCTGCTGTACAGCAACCACAACATCCATGGGCTGTTGCAGACGCCGGAGTACGCGCGGGCGCTGTTCGAGACGCACCAGCCCGCGCTGTCGCGCGACGTGGTCGAACGGGAAACGGCGGCTCGCATGTCTCGCAAGGCGATCTTCGAGCGGGACCCCGCTCCGACGCTCGGTTTCGTCCAGGAACAGGTGACGCTGGAACGCCCCATCGGGGGGAAGATGGTGCTACGCCGACAGCTCGAACACCTGCTGGAGGTGGCGCAGTTGAGGAACGTCACGCTTCAGGTCATGCCGACCGACCGCGAGGATCACGCTGGGATGCTGGGGCTGATCGAGGTGCTGAAATTCGCCGACGGCACGGCGATCGGACGTTCCGACGGAGCGTTCAACGGTCGCCCGGTCTCAAGCCTCAGGGATCTTCGTATCCTTGAACTGCGCTATGGCATGATCCGGGCGCAGGCTCTCACGCCGAGGGAGTCGCAAGCCTTCATTGAGCAAGCGCTGGGGAGACTATGAGCACTGCGGAACTCCACTGGTTCAAGAGCAGCTACAGCAGCAGCAGCGAACCTGGCGACTGCGTCGAAGTGGCCACCACCCCCGCCACCATCCACATCCGCGACTCCAAAACCCCCGACACCCCCCACCTCACCGTCGCTCCCACCACCTGGTCGGCCTTCCTCACCGCCGTCTCCAAGTGACCGCTTGCGCTCAAGTGCGCTCCAACTCCTAGCCTGGCGCGCATGCGCTATCGAGTCCTAGGTAAGACCGGTATCGAGGTCAGTACCCACTGCCTCGGCACGATGATGTTCGGTTCCGTCGGCAACCCCGACCATGAGGACGGCGCGCGCGTCATCCATGCCGCGCTCGACGCCGGGATCAACTTCGTGGACACCGCCGACATGTACTCGGCCGGGGAATGCGAGGAGATCGTCGGCAAGGCACTCAAGGGGCGGCGTGACGACGTCGTGCTTGCCACGAAGGTGCACTTCCCGATGGGGGAGGGCCGCAACCGCAGCGGTAACTCGCGGCGTTGGATCGTCAGGGCCGTCGAGGACAGTCTGCGGCGGCTGGACACGGACTGGATCGACCTCTACCAGGTGCACCGTCCCGACCACACCACCGACATCGAGGAGACGCTGTCCATCCTCAGCGACCTGGTGAGGGCGGGCAAGATCCGGGCGTTCGGCTGCTCAACGTTCCCCGCCGAGGACCTCGTCGAGGCGCACCATGTGGCCGAGCGGCGCGGGCTGATGCGGATGCGCACGGAGCAGCCGCCGTACTCGCTTCTCGCGCGCGGCATCGAACGGGCCGTGCTGCCCACCGCGCAGCGCCTGGGCATGGGCGTGCTGACCTGGTCACCGCTGGCCTCGGGATTCCTGTCCGGTGCCTACCGCGAGGGCCGGGCCGTCGACCTCACCACCGGCCGCGCCAAGCTCACCCCGCACCGCTTCGACCCCGACGCCCCGGGCAACCCCGCGAAGTTCGCGGCCGTCGAGCAACTCATCGCTGTTGCTGAGGAGTTGGGCTGCACCCTGCCGGAACTGGCCGTCGCCTTCCCGCTGGTGCACCCGGCCGTCACGTCGGTGATCATCGGTCCGCGGACCATGGACCAGCTCACCTCGCTGCTCGCGGGGGCCGACCTGGTGCTCGACGACGCGGTGCTCGACCGTATCGACGAGATCGTGCCGCCCGGCACCGATCTCTATCGCGCCGACGGCGTCTGGCAGCCGCCGTCGGTCACGGAGAGCGCGCTGCGCAGGCGCCCGGCCGGGGAGCGGGCGGCCGCGGTCTAAGGTTGCCGACGCACCAGGCACCCGGCGACACCCCGCAGCTTCTCGCAGGTCTCCTCGTGCTCCCGCTCCGGGCGTGACTGGCGTACGACACCCGCCCCCGCCTGGAGCCAGCACTCGCCGTCCTGCTCGTACACGCTGCGCAGTACGAGTGCCGCGTCGAGGGTGCCGGAGGCGTCGCAGGTGAGGACCGAGCCGGCGTAGAGGCCGCGCGGGCGGCCTTCGAGTGCGCGGATCAAGGGGTAGGCCGGGGCCTTGGGGATTCCGGTTGCCGTCACTGCGGGGAACAGGGCCGCGAAGGCGTGCCAAGGGCCCAGGCCCGGGCGCAGGCGGCCGGTGACTCTCGACGCCAGGTGCTGGACCGTGCCGCGTTCCTCGACCGTCATGTACTCGCTGACGTAGGTGTCGTCGCAGACCGCGGCCATCTCCTCCACCGCCAGCCGCACCGACACCGCGTGCTCGTGGATCTCCTTCGGGTCGCTCAGCAGCTCGGCGCGGAGCCGGGCGTCCTCGGCCGGCGAACCCGTACGCGCGCGCGTGCCGGCCAGCGGGTGCGTCCGTACGTGTCCGTCCGCCGTCACCTCGACCACCGTCTCCGGGCTGAAGCCGGCCGCCCGGATGCCGCCGAGGTCCAGGAGGAAGGACCGCGCCGGAGTGTTGGCGCGGCGGCCGAGGGCGTACGTCGTGATCAGGTCGACCGGCACGGGGACGGGCACCCGGCGGGACAGGATGACCTTCTCCAGCGGGCCGGGGCCGTTCAGCTCCACCAGGGCGGCCGCGACGGCGGCGCGGTAGTTGCCGGTGTCGGCGAGGGGGACGTCGATGCGGGCAGAGGGTTCGGGTTCGGGGGCTGCGGCGGGTGTGTCGATGAAGGCGACGATGCGGTCCAGACGGGCCGGGTCCACGCAGCGCACCAGCACGTCCTCGCCGTACATCCTGATCTCGTCGGCCGGGACGATCAGATGGAGGAGGTCCGGACCGGCGTCGGGGCCCGGGTCGGCTCCCGCGAGCGCGGCGCCCAGTTCGAACGCGGCCCAGCCGTACGCCCGCCAGCCCGTCACCGGCATCGTCGCGAGCCGCTGCTCGACCTCCGACAGATCATGGGCGCCGGGGCCCAGCCGGACCGAGGCCAGCGATCCGCCCGCCAGGGACCAGACGCCGTCGCGTTCGTAGACGACGTACGGGTCGAACAGGCCGCTGCGGACCAGCCGCACGATCAGGGCGAGGGGGTTCTCGGCGGCGCGGGGCAGGCGGACCTCGCGGTAGCGGAGGTGGGTGGTCGTCATCGGGGCGTCGCCTCCGGGTGCGGGCGGCGGCCGTGCGCGCTGATCAGCGGGTAGGAGTTGACGACGAAGGTCGGGTCCTGCAACAGGGCCTGGAATGCGGTCAGTTCGGGGTCCGTGATGCCGTTCGCGCGCAGGCGGTCGGCGGTCTGTTCGATGTTGACGCCGTGCAGGGCGATGCCGGGGCCTCCGCCCGGCCAGGACTCGGCGTACGTCGTCGCCGTGAGGTCCGTGAGGCCGGCGCCGGCCATGGCGCCCAGCACCCGGCGGCCCCACAGCGGGTCGGCCCCCACCTTCTCCAGCTGGGTGTGCAGCGCGGCCTCGACCCGTTCGAAGAGCGCGGCCGACGCCTCGTCGGGGGCCGCGAGTACCGGGGTCCAGCCGCAGTCGAACTCCTCCAGCAGCAGCCGGCCGCCGGGGCGCAGGGCGGTCACCAGCCTGTCCAGCACGCGATGCCGTTCGGGGAGGTGGAGGAGGACCAGGCGGGCGTGGATCAGGTCGTAGCGCGCGGTGGGCAGTGGGTCGGTCACGATGTCGTGCCGCAACAGGCGTACGTGCGGCGGGCGTTGAGCTCCGTGCTGGGCCCAGCGCGGGTCGATGTCGGTGATCGTGACCTCACCGTCCGGGCCGACCCGCTCGCCGAGCCAGTCACCCAGTGAGCCGCCGCCTCCGCCCACTTCGAGGCATCGCCAGCCCGGCGCCAGGCCGGTCAGCTCCAGCTGGCGGCGGGAGACGGGGTCGTAGCAGGTCTCCAGGGCGGAGAAGCGGCCGGGGGTCTGGGCATCGGTGTTGTCGAACAGGTAGCTGGACATGGTCTGTCCTTTTGGCCGCGCAGTGGTACGGGCACCATGATCACGGCGCGGGGCGGCGCAGCGGGAGGGCGCGCCGGGGCGCGGGTCAACTCGGGCGTGTACTGCGTATACGCCCCGCTGGCTTTGCCGAATTGAGGCTCCGCCGCGGGGCGCGATGTGTCGTTGGCCGTCTGCAGCGCCGTCGTGGCTGGTCGCGCCCACGCGGCGGAGCCGCATATCGGTACAGCCCCGCGCCCCTATAGGGCGCGGGGCGCGCCGGGGCATAGACAACTCGGTCGCGTGCTGCGTACACGCGCCGCTAGCGTGCCGTGCATGACGACCGTCGATGTCACCGACAGCTCCGGAGCCAGCCCCCGTTTCGCCGCCGCCCTTCGCGAGATGGGCCTCGACGACCTGCACCCCCGTATCCGCCGCTTCCCGGATGCGACCCGCACCGCGGTCGAGGCGGCGGAAGCCATCGGGTGTGAGCTCAGCCAGATCTGCAAGTCGCTGATCTTCGCGGCCGACGGCGTCCCGGTGCTGGTGCTGATGGACGGGGCCTCGCGAGTGGACGTCGAGCGGGTGCGGGAGGAACTCGGCGCCGAGAAGGTGACTCGGGCCAAGGCGGACGTCGTACGGGAGACCACCGGGTATGCGATCGGCGGCGTACCGCCCTTCGGGCACCGTACGAAGACCCGGGTCCTGGCCGACCGTTCGCTGCTGGAGCACGACGTCGTGTGGGCCGCCGCCGGGAATCCGCACGCCGTGTTCCCCATGGAGCCCAAGGACCTTGTCGCCCATGCCGCAGCCACCCTCGTGGACGTGCGCGAGCGCAGCTCGTGACCCCGCTGGTCGCCGCCGCCGTCCTGCTCGCCGCCGTCACGCACGCCTGCTGGAACGCGATCGCCCACCAGATCACGGACAAGCTGGTCGGGTTCACGCTCATCGCGGGCGGGGGCATGCTCATCGGCCTTGCGATGGTGCCGTTCGTGGCCTTTCCGAAGGCCGCCGCATGGCCGTATCTCATCGGCTCCGCCCTCATCCACATCGTGTACTACGTGCTGCTCATGCGGTCCTTCCGCCTCGGTGACTTCGGGCAGGCATACCCGATCGCGCGCGGCACCGCGCCCCTGGTCGTCACCGTCCTCGCCGCCGTCTTCGCGCACGAGGTACCGAACGGCTGGGCAGCAGCCGGTATCGCACTGTCCTGCGCGGGCCTGACCGGCGTCGCCCTGTGGGGGCTGCGCGGCCGTCGGCCCAACTGGGCCGCGATCGGCGCCGCCCTCGCGACCGGCCTGACCATCGCCTCGTACACGCTGGTGGACGGCCTGGGCGTGCGGGCGTCGGGGTCGTCCCTCGGGTACATCGCCTGGCTCATGGCGGTGGAGGGGATCGCGGTCCCGGCGTACGCCGCCACTCGCTGGCGCGGTGAACTGTTCACCGTCCTGCGGCCGTTCGCCGCCGTCGGCCTGCTGGGCGCGGCCCTGTCCGTCGCTGCGTACGGGCTCGTCCTGTGGGCCCAGACCAGGGCCGAGCTCGCGCCGATCGCGGCCCTGCGTGAGTCGTCGATCATCGTGGGCGCGGCGATCGGAGCCGTGGTCTTCAAGGAACGGTTCGGGGCGCCGCGGATCGTGGCCGCGGGGCTCCTGGTGGCGGGCATCGGGCTGATGCTGCACGCCGGTTAGCCGCGGACCGCGAGATTCCGTCCTGCCTGAGTCCTGCCTGAGCCCTGCCCGAGTTGGGCCTGAAGTTGGCATGTACAGGATTTGTCGATGCCTTGACGATTCGTTCCATGAGAGTTCAGTCAGCCTTCTGTGTATGGGGTGTGTGTCATCCCTAGGGTCCGATGGGATTTCGGAAGAAGGGGGCTTCATGGACACACTCCACGCAGTCCGCGCTCGCGGGATCACCAAGTGCTTCGGCGATGTCGTCGCACTCGACGGTGTCGACCTGGATGTGACGCAGGGTCAGATCCACGGCCTGGTCGGACCGAACGGTGCGGGCAAGACGACGCTGCTCGGTCTGCTGCTGGGCCTGGCCGTCGCCGACGGCGGGCGGCTCGAGATCCTGCGTACGCCGGTGGGGCGGGCGTTCGACGCGCCGGAGGGGGTCGCCGGCTTTGTGGACGGGCCCGGCCTCTATCCCTCGCTCACCGCCCGGCAGAACCTCGCCGCGCTGGCCCGGCTCCGCGGGCTCGACGCGTACACCGCGGGGATCGACGACGTGCTCGACCAGGTCGGGCTCACCGCCGTCGCCGACGACAAGGCCCGCGGCTTCTCCCTCGGTATGCGGCAGCGGCTCGGCCTCGCCGCCGCCCTGCTCACCAAGCCACGGCTGCTGGTGCTCGACGAGCCCTCCAACGGCCTTGATCCGGCCGGTAAACGACATGTGCACGGAGTCCTGAACCGGCTCGCCGCGGGCGGCGCGAGTGTCGTGGTTTCCAGCCACCGTATGGACGACCTCGAGGCGCTGTGCTCCGAGGTCACCATCCTCGCCACTGGACGGGTCGTCTTCTCCGGACCGCTGAACAAGCTGGCCGCCGAGAACCGCGAACTCGACTACCGGGTGCGGACTTCCGATCCTCAGGCCGCGCGTCGGCTGGCCGACGGAACGGCCGGTGTCCGGGTCGTCGAGGACACGGGGGTACGGCAGGACGCCGAACTGCTCGTCGTGCGCGCCCTGGTGCCCGCCCTCGACGAACTGGTGGCCGGGCTCGTGAAGTCCGGCGTCGCGGTGCGCGAACTCGCCCCCGTGGTGTCGCCGCTGGAGGCCGCGTTCCTCGCCCTCACCGAGCCGCCCCAGGGGGCCGACCGATGACCACGACCGTCGCCGATGGTGTCACCGACGACAGCGTTGCCAGACCCGGCCGGGTCCCCGTCTCGCGCGGCTACCGCTTCGAGCTCGTCAAGCTGGTCTCGCAGTGGCGGATCCGGCTGCTGGTTCTCGCCTGTTGGATCGCGCCCGCACTTTTCGTCGCCGGGGTGAGTCAGCAGAGCACGCTGCCCAGCGACACTCTCTTCGGGCGCTGGATGCACGCCACGGCGTGGGCCGGGCCGCTGGTGATGCTCGGGTTCGCAGGGACCTGGGCGCTCCCGCTGCTGACTTCACTCGTCGCCGGTGACGTGTTCGCCGCCGAGGACCGGCTCGGCACCTGGCGCCATCTGCTGGTGGCCGTCCGCTCGCCGCGGCGGATCTTCGTGGCGAAGTCGCTCGCCAGCCTCACCGTCATCCTGCTGCTCGTGGCCGGGCTGGCCGTGTCCAGTGCGGTCGGCGGGCTGGTGTCGGTCGGCAACCAGCCGCTGGTCGGCCTCGACGGCCACCTGCTGGCGCCCTCCGACGCGGCCGGCCGGGTCCTGCTCGCCTGGGTCGCGGCCCTCGCGCCGACCCTGGCCCTCGCCGCGATCGGGCTCCTCGGGTCGGTCGCGCTGGGCCGGTCCCCGATGGGGCTGCTGCTGCCGCCGCTCGTCGCGCTCGGGATGCAGGTCGCCCAGATGCTGCCGCTGCCCGTCGCCGTACGCCTCGCCCTGCCCGGCTACGCCTTCATCTCCTGGAACGGCCTGTTCACCAGCCCGGCCCAGCTCGGCCCGCTCGTCATCGGTGTCGTGGTCAGCCTGGCGTGGGCGGTGCTCGCGACCGCGCTGGCCTATCTGCTGTTCGTACGCCGGGACTTCACCAACCTCGCCTACGACGGTTCCGGGCGCCGCGCGATCACCATCGGCCTGCTGCCCTTGGCCGGACTGACCGTGCTCACCGTCGCGGCGGTAGCGGTCGCGACCCCGTCGACCGGCTCCGGCATCCAGCAGGACAAGGTCCAGCGGTCCGTGGCCACGGCCTTCGCCCACCTCTACCGCCTGCAGACCCGGCAACTGCACCGCCCCGCCGTCACCGAGGCGCGGCTGCGGGCCACGGCGGCGTGCACCAAGAGCGACGGACAGGGCGCACAACAGGGGGCGGGCAACGACTGGCGGTGCGTCGTCACCTGGCATCTCCCCGGCGTCGCGGTGGCAGGGACGGCCATCTACCAGCTCGACGTCACCTCGGACGGGCGGTTCGTCGCCGACGGCGACGGGCCGAAGGAAGTCAACGGCTACTTCCTGGTGCGGACTCCGACCGGAGACGAACCGAACCCGCTGTGGCAGTTCGACGGCAACGTCGAGCTGCTCGACACCACCTCGAAGGGATAACTCCATGCAGGTAACACGGCAGCGCCGGGTTAACGAGAAGGAGCAGATCAACCTCTTCGGCAGACGCGTCGGCCGCCGGGCCCTGCTGGTGACGGCGGGCATCGCGGTCGCCCTCGGCGTCACGGGCACCGCGGTCGCGTCGACATGGCAGTTCGGCACCCAGCAGGTCGCCCAGGAGACCGCCAACGGGCAGGTCATCTCCAGCGACCAGTACATCAAGCCCTACGGCGACCGCACCGTCATCAACGACGGCAAGATCATGTCGTCGACGGTCAGCCCGGACGGCGGCCACCTCGCGGCCTCGGTCGCCGACGGCGACGCGTCGCTGGTGATCATGGACCTCTCGACCGGTCAGGTGAAGCAGAAGGTCGGCACCAACGCGGCCGACGACCTGCGCATCAAGAGCGGCTCCGTCGGCCAGGAGGGCCCGACGTACTCGCCCGACGGCACGCAGCTGTGGCTGGGCCAGACCGACGGCTACACCAAGTTCACGGTCAACGCAGACGGCACCCTCTCCAGCCCGGTCACCGTCCCGATCCCGGCCGACGGCACCAAGCACGCGCTCGTGGGTGCTGCGGTGTTCTCGGCCGACGGCTCCACCGTGTACGGCGCAGTCAACGGGCAGAACCGCGTGGTCGCCATCGACGCGGCGACCGGAACCATCAAGCAGAGCTGGGCAGTTGGGAATGCTCCCCGAGGCATCGCCCTCGTCGGCGGCAAGCTCTACGTCAGCAACGAGGGCGGACGCCCGGCCAAGGACGGCGACACCACCATCAACTCCTACGGCACCCAGGTGCCGGCCAACCCGGACACCGGCGCCACCACCACCGGCACCGTCAGCGTCATCGACACGACGGACCCGTCCGCCGCCGTCGGCAGCATCGACGTAGGCCTGCACCCGACCGCGGTGTACGCGAGCAAGGGCGCGGTGTTCGTCACCAACACCGCCGACAACAGCGTCTCGGTCATCAACACCGCGGGCGACAAGGTCGTACAGACCATCGCCACCCAGCCGTGGCCGGAGGCGAAGGTCGGCTACGAGCCCAACGACGTGACTCTCACCGACGACGGCCGTCTGCTGGTGACGCTCGGCCGCGCCAACGCTGTCGCCGTCTACCGGTACAAGTCCCCGCAGGAGCCCGCCAGTTACGTAGGCCTGCTCCCCACCGACTACTTCCCCTCGGGCATCGCCACCGTCGGCCAGAACGTGGTCGTCTCCAACACCCGCGGCATCGACGCCCGCCGCCCCACCACCGCCGCCGGCCACGGCACCCACGACACCACGTCGAGCCTGACGCAGTTCACGCTGCCGGACGACAGCGTCATCAGGTCCCAGACGGCCAAGGTCTTCAAGCAGAACGGCTGGACGCCCGGCTCGGTCACGACGGCGGGCGGCAAGACCTCCGCGAAGGCGCTGCCGGTCCCGCTGCGGCTCGGCGACCCCTCGACGATCAAGCACGTCTTCCTGCTCGTCAAGGAGAACCGGACCTACGACCAGGTCTTCGGCGACCTGCCGCAGGGCGACGACGACCCGTCGGTCACCACGTTCGGCGAGAACGTGACGCCCAACCAGCACGCACTGGCCGAGCAGTTCGGGCTCTACGACAACTTCTACGACGTCGGCACGAACTCCGCCGAGGGCCACAACTGGCTGATGCAGTCGGACAACCCGGAGTACACCGAGTCCTCCGCCGGCGAGTACCAGCGCAGCTACGACACCGAGAACGACGCCCTCGGCCACCAGAAGTCCGGCTTCATCTGGAGCGGTGCGCAGGCCGCCGGCAGGTCGGTGAAGGACTTCGGCGAGTTCCAGTCGCTGGAGAGCAAGCCGGCCGACGCCAGCTGGCAGAACCTGTACTGCGACAGCAAGAACATGGAGGCCACGGGCGCGCAGACCGCGTACCCCATCCAGGTGGGCTCGGCGATCCCGTCGCTCAACAAGGTGTCGGTGCAGGGCTTCCCGATGTTCGACCTCACCGTCCCGGACATCTACAAAGAGCAGATCTGGAAGCAGGACTTCGAGAAGAACGGCCCGGCGAACCTGAACATGTTCTGGTTCTCCAACGACCACACCGGCGGCCCGGCGAACGCCGCCGCCGAGGTCGCCGACAACGACCTCGCGGTCGGCCGGATGGTCGACGAGATCTCGCACAGCAAGTACTGGAAGAACTCGGCGATCTTCGTCGTCGAGGACGACTCCCAGAACGGCCTCGACCACATCGACGGCCACCGCGCCCCGGTCCAGATCATCAGCCCCTGGGCCAAACACGGCACCGTCGACAGCCACTACTACTCGCAGATCACGATGATGCGGACCATCGAGCAGATCCTCGGGATCCACCCGATGAACCAGAAGGACAGCGCGGCCACCCCGATGTACGGGGCGTTCAGCCTGAAGCCGGACAGCACGCCGTTCACGGCCGAGCCCAACCGGACCTCGCTGACCCTCGGCGTGAGCCCCCAGCCCCCCTGTGGCTCGGACACCCCGGCGCCCCAGGACACCAAGGCTGCCGCCGCGCCGACCTCCGCCGCGGTGCCGCAGGCCCAGCAGCAGCTGGCCGCGGACTGGAAGACCTGGGCCTCGCACCAGCGCCTGACCGGCCCGCACGCGGTGCCCGACTACGCCAACGCCGAGCAGATGAACCGCTACACCTGGTACCAGACCCACAACTGGACCAAGCCGTACCCCGGTGACAAGAAGGTCTACGCGCCGAACGACGTACCCGGCGCCTACCTCCCGTCGTCGGAGAACGACGGCTGACACAGCCCTCCCGCGACAAGGGGCCCCTGGCCGGTGGCAGCACCGGCCGGGGGCCGCGTGCTGCAGTCGTGCATCCGCGGGCCCGTAGGAGCACTCTGGAAGCAGGTCTTCCGGAGGTGATCCTCATGATGCACACCACAGTGGGATGGCACGTCGAGCTGGAGTTCCAGGAGGACGACACGCACACGCGGGCGGTCGCGCTGGTGCGCCTGTCCGACGGGACCGAGGTCAAGGCCCACGGTCACGCGAGCCGACACCACACCGACTCCAATCAGCCAAGGGTGGGTGAAGAGATCGCCGGCGCACGCGCGCTGAACGAACTCGCCATGCAGCTGCTCACCAAGGCACACGGGGAGATCGACTCGGCTTCGGGGCGGACCTCGCACTCGATCAACGTGTGACCTACGCCGATACGGCGCTCCGCACCGCCCGTACCAGGGCCTGCGCCCGTGGGTCCGCCGTCACGCTCTTCCTGAAACCGTTCGTCACATAGCCGAAGGCGATGCCCGAGTCGGGGTCGGCGAAGCCGAGGGCGCCGCCGCGGCCCGGGTGGCCGAAGGAGGTGGGGGACAGCAGCGGGGACGCCGCCCCGTGCAGCATGTAGCCGAGGCCGAACCGCGTGTTCACGACGAGTACGCGGTCCGGCCCCGCGCTGCGTTCGGCGCGGGCCAGCTCCACGGTCTCGGGCGTGAACAGCCTTGTGCCGCCGTCCACTTCGCCGATCAGCGACGCGTAGAAACGCGCGAGGCCCTCCGCCGTCGCGATGCCGTTGGAGGCGGGCAGGGCGGCGGCGCGGTAGGCGGGGTCGTTCTCGTCGGGCAGGGGCGTGATCGCGGCGAAGGCGCGGCGGGTGAGGGAGCCGGGGTCGGCGTAGGCGTCGGAGACCGCGCGCTTGGGGCGCGTCCTCAGGCCGTGCGGGTCCGCCGGGGGATCGACCTGGGCCACCCGCCCCACCCGCGCCGTCTCGCCCGCAGGCAGACCGAGCCACAGGTCCGCCCCGACCGGGCCCGCTATCTCGTCCGCGATCCACTCGCCGACGGTGCGTCCCGTGATCCGCCGCACCAGCTCGCCCGTCAGCCAGCTGTACGTCTGCGCGTGATACCCGTGGTCGGTGCCCGGCTCCCACACCGGTGCCTGCGCCGCGACCGCCTCGGCGCCGAGGTCGGGGTCCGCGGCCTGGGCGGGCGTGAGCGGACGGTCCAGGACGGGCACTCCGGCGCGGTGTGCGAGCAGATGCCACACCCGCGTCCGCTCCTTGCCCGCGGCCTTGAACTGAGGCCAGTACTCGCCCACCGGCGCATCCAGGTCCAGCTCCCCGCGCTGCTGCAGCAGCAGGAGTACGGCGGCGGCGACGCCCTTGGTCGCCGAGCGCACGATCTGGGCGGTGCCGTGCTCCCAGGGCTCGGTGCCGTCGACGTCCTTCGTGCCGCCCCACAGGTCGACGACCTTGCGCCCGTCCCGGTAGACGGTGACGGCCGCGCCCCGGTCCCCGAGCACCCCGAAGTTCCGTACGAACGCTTCCCTGACCGGCTCGAAGCCCTCGGCCACCGCACCGTTCACGTCCACGCCCGTGCTCCTGCTGTCTGTGAGTACTGCCGGTGAGTACTCCCCACTCACCCAAGCAGAATCGTCACGTCGATGTTCCCGCGGGTCGCGTTCGAGTACGGGCACACCTCGTGCGCCGCGTCCACCAGCTTCGCCGCGACGTCCTGGTCCAGCACCGGGAGCGAGACACTGAGGGCGACCGCGAGGCCGTAACCACGCTGCTTGTTGGGGCCGATGCCGACCTTCGCGGCGACCGTGGAACCGGTGAGGTCGAAGCCGGAACGTCGGCCGACCAGCACCAGCGCGTTGTGGAAGCAGGAGCTGTAGCCGGCCGCGAACAGCTGCTCCGGGTTGGTGCCGTTGCCGTCCCCGCCGAGCTCCGGCGGCATCGCGACCCTGACCTCGATCTGCCCGTCCTGGCTGGTGACGTAGCCGTCCCGGCCGCCGTGCGCGGTCGCTTCGGCGACGTACATGATTTTCGTCGGTCGGGTGTCGACGGTTTCGACGGTGTCGACGGTCGGATCGTCACTCATGGCGCTCATGGTTGGCCCCCCAGAACGAGTGCGCGCAAGTACATCGTGCACAAGGTACTGGCTGGTAGGTCAGCAGCCGTTACCAGGGGGTAGCAACCGTGGGTAACCCGAGATCAGCGGTGCGCGGCTGCTTCAGCCTTCGCCGCCAGCCGCCAGAGCTCCTGGCGCAGCCGCGCGACCTCCGGCGCGTCGAGCCCCGTCGCCGCGAGCAGCGCGCCCGGTACGCACGCCGCGCGCTCCCGCAGTTCCTCCCCGCGCCCCGTGCACGCGACCAGCACCGAGCGCTCGTCGTGCGCCGCGCGCTCCCGGCGCACCAGCCCCGCCGCCTCCAGCCGCTTCAGCAGCGGCGACACCGTGCCGTAGTCGAGCCGCAGCGCGGCCGCCAGCTCCTTGACCGCGATCTCGCCGCGCTCCCACAGGACGAGCAGGACCAGGTACTGCGGGTAGGTCAGGCCGAGTTCGTCGAGCAGCGGGCGGTAGGAGGACGTCACCGCGCGCTGGGCCGCGTACAGCGCGAAGCACAGCTGGTCGTCGAGGAGCAGCGAGGCCTCGGCCGCCGTATGGTCAGCGTTCGTCACGCGCCCATTGTCACGGAGCGCGGGTCGAAACCGAAGGGCAGCTCCAGCCGGTGGGCGCTCATCAGCTCCTCGTCGGAGAGGAGCTCCGCCGTCTTGCCGTCCGCCGCGATCACGCCCTCGCTGAGGATCAGGGAGCGGGGGCACAGCTCCAGGGCGTACGGCAGGTCGTGCGTGACCATGAGGACGGTGACGTCCAACGAGCGCAGGATGTCGGCCAGTTCGCGTCGGGAGGCCGGGTCGAGGTTGGAGGACGGCTCGTCCAGGACGAGGATCTCCGGCTCCATCGCGAGCACGGTCGCCACGGCCACTCGGCGCCGCTGCCCGAAGGAGAGGTGGTGCGGGGGCCGTTCCTTGAACTCCGTCATGCCGACCTGCGCGAGCGCCCGGTCGACGCGTTCCTCCAGCTCCGGCCTCTTCAGCCCGGCCGCCGCAGGACCGAACGCCACGTCCTCCCGGACCGTCGGCATGAACAGCTGGTCGTCCGGGTCCTGGAAGACGATGCCGACCCGGCGCCGGATCTCCGCCATGTGCTGCTTGCCGACGGGCAGTCCGGCGACCGTGACCGTACCCGCGCCCCCGGTCAGGATGCCGTTGAGGTGCAGTACGAGGGTCGTCTTGCCGGCACCGTTCGGCCCGAGCAGCGCGACCCGCTCGCCGCGCGCGACGGAGAAGTCCACGCCGAACAGGGCCTGGTGGCCGTCGGGGTAGGCGAAGGCGAGGCCGGAGACCTCGAGAGAAGGAGTGCTCACAAGGTCCATCCCAGCAGGCAGACGACAAGGGCGGCGAAGGGGAGCGTGAGGGCGTACGACCACTGTGCCCGGTCCGCGGTCACCTCGTCGATCACCGGCATCGAACCGGCGTAACCGCGGCTGACCATGGCCAGGTGGA
The DNA here is from genome assembly GCF_042895385.1 of Streptomyces sp. NPDC001401. Classification (NCBI taxonomy): domain Bacteria; kingdom Bacillati; phylum Actinomycetota; class Actinomycetes; order Kitasatosporales; family Streptomycetaceae; genus Streptomyces; species Streptomyces sp. NPDC001401. Next base: position 189,200 of record NZ_JBIAWI010000005.1, on the reverse strand, counting down.
CGCGCTCCCCTCGCTCGTAGGAGCGGATGAAGAGGGCACCGGCGGACTTCGCGAGCACACCCCAGTGCCTGACGCCCCGCGCCTCGAAACCCCGGGACTCCCGCGCGATCCGCATTCGCCGCATCTCGTCCGTGATGACATCGCCGTAGCGGATCATGAAGGACGCGATCTGCACGAGCAGCGGCGGCAGCTTCAACCGCTGCAGGCCGAGGAGGAGTTCACGCAGCTCGGTCGTGGAGGCCAGCAGGACGGAGGCGGCGACACCCAGAGTGCCCTTCGCGAGGACGTTCCACGCGCCCCACAGGCCGTTCACGCTCAGGGACAGCCCGAGGACGTCCACCCGCTCGCCCTCCGCCACGAACGGCATCAGCACGGCGAACGCGACGAACGGCACCTCGATCAGCAGCCGCTTGAGGAGGAAATGCGCGGGCACGCGCGCGAGATGCGCGACGACGCCCAACAGGAGCGCATACAGGCCGAACGCCCACATCGCCTCCCGCGGCGTCGACACCACGACCACCACGAACGCGAAGGCGGCGGCGAGCTTGGTGTGCGGCGGCAGGGCGTGCACGGGGGAGTGCCCGTGCCGGTAGAGCCGGTGCGCGTGTCCCGCTCCCATGTCACAGCCCCGTGTTCGCAGGGGAGACGTCCGCGTCACGCCGCCTGCGCACCGCCCAGAACACCGTGCTGCCCGCGACGACCGTGACGCCGACGCCGATCAGGCCCGCGAGGCCCTTGGAAACGCGACCGTCGGTGATGTCCCTGACGCCGTAGCCGGCGAGCGGCGAGTCGCCGGAGGCGTGCTTCTCGGTCTTCTTGTCGATGCCTTGGTCCTGGGCGACCTTCATCAGACCGTCGGGGTTGGCGTTGGCGTAGAAGCTGACGAACCCGGCCAGGAGGAGGGAGGTGACCAGGCCGGTGATCCACAGCGCGCGGCGGGAGGTGCGCGCCGCGACGGGCGCCGGGCGGGCGGAGGGAGCGTCCACGAGTTCGCCGTTCACACGCAGCTTGAGCTTCTGCTCCAGGCCGCGCGCGCCGTACACGAGATCCGGGCGTACGGCGATCACCGCACCCACCGTCAGCCCCGTGATCGCCGCCTCACCGATCCCGATCAGGACGTGCACGCCGATCATCGCGGTGGCGACCTTGCCGATGGAGACGTCCGTGGTGCCGCCGACGGCGTAGATCAGCGTGAAGGCGACCGCGGCGGCCGGGACCGAGAGGAGCGCGGCGACGAAGGCGGCCACGGTCACCGAGCGCCGCCTGCGCGGAAGCACCTTCACCAGGCCCCGGAAGACGGCGTATCCGACGACCGTCGTGACGATCGCCATGTCCGTGATGTTCACGCCGAGCGCGGTCAGACCGCCGTCCGCGAAGAGGATGCCCTGCATCAGCAGGACGACGGACACGCACAGGACGCCGGTGAAGGGGCCGACGAGGATCGCGGCGAGCGCGCCGCCGAGCAGATGGCCGCTGGTCCCCGCCGCGACGGGGAAGTTCAGCATCTGCACCGCGAAGATGAACGCCGCGACCAGCCCGGCCAGCGGTGCCGTCCGCTCGTCCAGCTCGCGGCGCGCGCCGCGCAGGCTCACCGCGATGGCTCCCGCGGCGACGACTCCGGTCGCGGCGGAGACGGGGGCGTTGATGAATCCGTCAGGCACATGCACCGTTCGATGATAGTGCCTTGTTGCGAACTACTTGCAAGAGCGAGGGGCTCGTGCATCGTGCACAGTTCCCCGTGCATGTGAGTTGTCCGACGTCGGGGGGCGTGTTCCGGAAAATATGGGACATTAGGAAGGGGTGGACGCACAGCTTCCACACAGGTCACGCAACGTGAGGGGCCGTCACGATGTCTGCAGTCGAGCAGTACGCACGAGCCCACATAGTCACGGATGCGGCGATACCCGAGGACGAGACCGTCCCCGTCGTCCTGCGTTACGACCCCGAGGTCGACCCGCGTGCGGTGCGGGTCGATCTTCCCGGGACGCATGAGTGGAGTTTTTCGCGTTCGCTGCTGGAACAGGGGCTGCGTGCCCCGGTCGGCAGCGGGGAGGTTCGTGTGTGGCCTTGTGGCCGTGTGCAGGCCGTTGTCGAGTTTCACTCGGCGACGGGGGTCTCGGTGGTGCAGTTCGAGTCGAAGACGCTGCTGAGGTTCTTGCGCCGCACCTATATGGCTGCGGCGCCGGTCAGCCGCTGAGTTGCGGCTCCGCCGCGGGGGCGCGATGGGTCGTCGATGGGTCGTCGATTGTCTGCCGCGCCGTCGTGGCTTGTCGCGCAGTTCCCCGCGCCCCTGAAAGGGGCGCTTGATCAGCCGCCCAGCTTTAGCAGCGCCGCCACGATCGGGCCCGCTGTGTCGCCGCCGTGGCCGCCTGCCTGGACCACGCCTGCGGCCACGAGGTCGCCCTTGTACGCGGTGAACCAGCCGTTGGGCTTCTTCTGGCCGTCGACCTCCGCCGAACCGGTCTTGGCGCCGTAGTTCGGGCCCAGGCCGGCCATCGCCTTGGCGGCCGTGCCGTAGGAGGCCGTGTACTGCATGACTTCCTTCAGCTCGGCCTGCGTCTTCGACGACATCGTGCGCGAGGCCTTCGCCAGCGTGCGGTTGTCCACCGACGGGGAGACCAGGTACGGCTGGTGGAAGACGCCCGCCTGCACCGTCGACGCCACCGACGCCATGTTCAGCGGGTTCATCCGCACCCCGCCCTGCCCGATCAGCGAGGCGCCCATCTGCGCGCCGCTCATGACCGGGATCGAGCCGTCGAAGGTGGGGACGCCGATGGCCCAGTTGTTCATGCCGAGGCCGTAGACCTGCTGGGCCTCCTGCGTCAGGTCGCTGTTGGACAGCTTCGGCGCGAAGTTGATGAAGGCGTTGTTGCAGGAGGCCCCGAAGGCCAGCTTGAACGAGCCCTGCTTGATCTCGGAGTCGCCGTCGTTGTGGAACGTCCAGCCGGCCAGCTTGTACGTCTTGGGGCAGGGGTGCGAGTCGTCGGGGTGGATGAGGTCCTTCTCGAACAGCATCGTCGACGTCACGATCTTCATCGTGGAGCCGGGGGCCAGGGAGCCCTGGAAGGCCACGTTGAAGGTGTGGTTCTGGTTCGCGACGGCCAGGATCTCGCCGGTCGAGGGACGCATCACGACGACCGACGACCGCGCCTTCGCGGCGACCTGCCGCTCGGCCGCGGCCTGGAACGTCGGGCTCAGCGTCGTCTTCACCTTGCCCGGAGTGCCCTTGGTGAGCGTGAGCAGCGTCGTGTCGGACAGCTTGGCCTTCTGCGACGCCTTGCCGCGCACCACGTCCAGTTCAATGCCCGCCTTGCCGCCGGCGGTCTTGCCGTACTTCTCGCGCAGACCGTCGAGGACCGGGCCCAGCGAGGGGTACTTCGCGGCGGTCAGCTCGCCGCCGTCGCGGTCGTACGCCTTGACCGGCGGGGTCCCGGACTCGCCGGTGACCAGGGTGTCGCCGTCCTTGAGGTCGGGGTGGACGACGGAGGAGTGCCAGTCGACCTGCGGTTTGCCGGTCTCCTTGTTCCGCACGACCGTCAGCGCACTCTCGTACGCGAGCGGCTTGCTGGTGCCCTTGTAGGAGACGGTGCCCTTGACGGAGAAGGGGACCTTGTCGCCGGTGCGGGTGCCGGGGGTGAGCGTGACGTCCTTGACGTGGGCGTCCTTGGTGTAGCCGGTGAGCAGGGCGGTGGCCGCCGTCGAGTCGCTCGTGACGGCGGCTGCCTGCGTGGCCTTGCCCTGCTGCCAGGACGTGAGGAACTTCGTGGCCGTCGTCTGGACCTCGGTCGCCGACAGCGGCCCGGTCTTGACCTTGGGCTTGTCGTCGGCGGACGAGGACGTCGTCGCCGTACGGTCGTCCGCCGCCGAGCCGCCGGTCAGCGCGTAGACGCCGACGCCGGCGCCGACGACCACCACGGCGATCATCCCGCCGACCACGGCGGGCTTGGTCTTCCGTCGCTCGGCGACGCGCCTTCTGTTGCCCACTGTTCCCGTTCCTCCGCGAGATCCCCAGGGTCCCCGTTGCCCCCATCCACCCCAACCAACGACTGCAACAGCCTAGAGTCCCGTCCTTAACGGGTGACTTCAGCCTCCGGTTCGTAGCACAGCTGCGACAATCGGGCCGGCCGCGGTGCCGCCGTGGCCGCCCTCCTCGGTCATGGCCGCCGCCGCGACGTCACCCCGGAAACCCGTGAACCAGCTGTTGGACACGGCCTGTCCGTCGACCTCCGCGGAACCGGTCTTCGCGCCGATGTCCCCGCCGAGCCCGGCCATCGCCTGCGTCGCGGTGCCCTGGGTCGCGGTGAGCCGCATCATCTGCTTCAGCTGCGCGGCGGTGCTCGCGGGCAGGCCCTTCGCGGTGGCCAGTTCGCGGTCGTCGAGCTTCGGCGACACCAGGTACGGCTGCCGGAACTCGCCGGTGATCGCGGTCGCGGTGACCGACGCCATGTTCAGCGGGCTCATCTGGACCTGGCCCTGGCCGATGGCGTTGGCCGCGCGGTCCGGTCCGCCGACCGCGGGGACCTTGCCGTCGAAGGAGACGATGCCGGTCTTCCAGTTGTCCTGGCCGAGCCCGAACCGGTCCTGGGCCTCCGTCGTCAGCGAGGAGTCCGTGAGCGGCTTCTCGTCGATGAGCTTGATGAAGGCCGTGTTGCACGAGCGCAGGAAGCTGTTGGCGAGCGTGGCCTTGAGATTGGGCTGCATGCCCTTGAGGTTCGTGAAGGTCTGGCTCTTCCAGGTCGCGGTGGGCGTGCAGGGGGCGGGCCCGTTCATCGAGGTCACACCGTTGTCGATGAGCATCGCGGCGGTGATGATCTTCATCGTGGAGCCGGGCGCGACCTGCCCCTCGAAGGCCGCGTTGAACGCGTCCTTGCGGTTGTTGGCCACCGCCAGCACCTCACCGGTGCTGGGCTTGACGGCCACCACCGACGACTCGGAGAACTTCTTCACCGCCCGCTCGGCCGCCGCCTGCGCACTCGCGCTGATCGTGGTCTGCAGCCTGCCCGCCCTGCCCTTGGCGAGGGTGAGCAGCGAGGTGTCGGCCGCGTCCTGCGACTCGTGCTTGATCGCCAGCTCGATGCCGGGGGTGCCGCCAGCCTTGTCGCCGTACCGCCCTCGCAGGGCGTCCAGGACCGGGCCGAGCGACGGGTACTTCTCCTTCGTCAGTACGGCCCCGCCCCGGTCAACGGCCTCGATCGGCGGGTTTGCCGCCTCGCCCGTGAACAGGGTGTCGCCCTTGCGCAGCTGCGGATGGACGACCGACGGCTGCCAGTCGACCAGCGCCCGCCCGGTGGTCTTCCCGCGCACGACGGTCAGCTCGCTCTTGTACGCCAGGGGCTTGGACTTGCCCTGGTAGGACACCGTCGCCCTGACCGTGTAAGGGATCGTCGCGCCGTTCGCCGCACCAGGCGTGATCTTCACGCCGGTGATGTGCGCGGTGTTGCCGTAGGCGGTCAGCAGCGGTTCGGCCGCCGCGTCGTTGTTCGTGTACGTCGCCGCCTCGGCCGCGTCCCCCTTCGCCCAGGCCGCGAAGAACTTCGCCGACGTCGCCTTGATCTCGTCGCTGCTGGGCGGCCCGGTCTTCACGGGCGCCGGCCCGCCCGCCCCCGAACCCCCGTCGCCGTTCAGTGCGGACACGATGTTGAACGCGCCGTATCCGGCGCCGCCCACCATCACAGCGAAGACGCTGCTGATGACGGCGACCTTCACCCCCTTGCCCATGAAGGGCCCCCTCCCCGTTCCCCGTTGTTGCTCGAACTGTATGTGGCCCAAGGGGGAGCTGTGAGGGGTGTTTCCGCATGTTGTCCGATCGGAGATGCAGAAGGGCTCGGAAGGTCCGCTATACCCAGGTATCAAGCCACATACGTGACCGCCAGTCGTCGATCGGGATCGCCGTGCCGGTGTACAGGGGCCAGAAGTAGATGAAGTTCCAGGCGATCAGCAGGACCAGGACGCCCGCGCCCGTCGCGCCCGCCACCCGGCGGGTGTCGCTCGACCCCGGGGGCCCGATGATCGCGCCCAGCAGCATCGCCACCGCGAGGCAGAGGAACGGCACGAAGACGACGGCGTAGAAGAAGAAGATCGTCCGCTCCTGGTACAGGAACCAGGGCAGATAACCGGCCGCGATGCCGCAGGCGATGGCGCCCGCCCGCCAGTCGCGTCGCATCAGCCAGCGCCACAGGATGTACAGCACCGCGAAGCAGGCCACCCACCACAGCAGCGGGGTGCCGATCGCGAGGACCTCGCGGGCGCACTTCTGGCCCGCGTCGACGGGGCAGCCGTCCTTGCCGGGCGAGGGGGACTCGTAGAAGTACGAGACCGGGCGGCCGTCGACGAGCCAGCTCCAGGGGTTGGACATGTACGTGTGCGGCGAGTGCAGGTTGCGGTGGAACTCGTAGACCTCGTGCTCGTAGTGCCACAGGCTGCGCCACCAGTCGGGGAACAGCCAGGTCCAGTTGCCGCCCTTGCCGTCGGTGGCGGCCCAGTTGCGGAAGTAGCCGCCGCGGCCGTTGGTGGGCGAGAGGATCCAGCCGGTCCAGGAGGCCAGGTAGACGGCGACGGCGATCGTGGACATCGCCACCCATGCGCCGACCGACTCGGCCACGAGCATGGGGGAGACGGGGCGGCCGGCGCCCGCCACCCTGCGCGCCCCGACGTCCCACAGCACGGTCATCACGATGAACGCGGCCAGGATGTACAGGCCGTTCCACTTCGTGCCGATCGCGAGTCCCATCAGCAGGGCCGCCGCCCAGCGCCAGGGGCGCAGCCCCAGCCAGGTGGTCGCCGCGATGTGCGCGTCGGGCCGGGCCCGGCCGTCCGGGCCGACCGGCAGCGCGGCCGCGAGTTTCGCGCGCGCCTTGTCCCGGTCGATGACCAGGCAGCCGAACGCGGCCAGCACGAAGAACATCAGCACGCCGTCGAGCAGCGAGGTGCGGGCCATCACGAAGGCCAGCCCGTCGACCGCCATCAGCCCGCCCGCGAGGCAGCCGAGGAAGGTCGAGCGGAAGATGCGGCGGCCGATGCGGCACAGCATCAGGACCGACAGCGTGCCCAGCAGCGCGGTCATGAAGCGCCAGCCGAAGGGGTTGAAGCCGAAGAGCATCTCCCCGAGCCCGATCACGTACTTGCCGACCGGCGGATGCACGACATACGCCGCGTCCGTCGGGATCCTGACGTGCCCGTTGGTCTGCAGGATCAGGTCGTTGGCGTTCTTGTCCCAGTTGACCTCGAAGCCGCGGTGGACGAGCGCCCAGGCGTCCTTGGCGTAGTACGTCTCGTCGAATATCACCGCCTTCGGGCTGCCCAGGTGCCAGAACCGCATCACGCCCGCCATCAGCGTGACCAGCAGCGGACCACCCCAGGCCGACCAGCGCGTGATCCGCTCGGCGAGCGTCGGGGGCACCCCGAGCACCTGCCACACCCGCGGGCTGGGCTGCACGTACGGCGGCACCAGACGCTCGCGGACGTCGCTTCTCGGCTGCGCCGTGTAGCCGAAACGGTGCAGCCGCTGCTGCCACGACGGCCGCTGGTCCTGCGGGCTCTGGCCTTGGCGGGTGTCCGGGGAGGACGCGGTACTGGTCACCGCGCCATCGTAGGGAACCGTTCTGTGTGAGTCCCGTGCATGGGCGGTAAGGGCTCGGATGCGTCCTCTGCTCCGCGGCCCTGGGAGGATGGGCGGGTGACCGGAACCCTCGTACTCGCAGGCACCCCCATCGGCGACATCGCGGACGCGCCGCCCCGGCTGGCCGAGGAGCTGGCGGGGGCCGATGTCGTCGCCGCCGAGGACACCCGGCGGCTCAGGCGCCTGACGCAGGCGCTGGGCGTCACGCCCAAGGGGCGGATCGTGTCGTACTTCGAGGGCAACGAGACCGCCCGTACGCCCGAACTCGTCGAGGAACTCGTCGGCGGTGCGCGGGTGCTGCTGGTCACGGACGCCGGGATGCCGTCCGTGTCCGACCCCGGGTACCGGCTGGTCGCCGCCGCCGTGGAGAAGGACGTCCGGGTCACCGCCGTGCCCGGCCCGTCCGCCGTGCTCACCGCGCTCGCCCTGTCCGGGCTGCCCGTCGACCGGTTCTGCTTCGAGGGGTTCCTGCCGCGGAAGGCGGGGGAGCGGCTGACGCGCCTGAAGGACGTCGCCGGGGAGCGGCGCACCCTCGTGTACTTCGAGGCCCCGCACCGCCTCGACGACACCCTCGCCGCCATGGCCGAGGTGTTCGGGGCCGAGCGGCGGGCCGCCGTCTGCCGGGAGCTGACCAAGACGTACGAGGAGGTCAAGCGGGGTGGGCTCGGGGAGCTGGCCGCCTGGGCCGCCGAGGGTGTGCGCGGTGAGATCACCGTCGTCGTCGAGGGGGCGCCGGAGAAGGGGCCCGAGGAGCTGGACGCCGCCGAGCTGGTGCGGCGGGTGCGCGTGCGGGAGGAGGCGGGGGAGCGGCGCAAGGAGGCCATTGCGGCGGTTGCGGCGGAGGCCGGGCTGCCCAAACGGGAGGTGTTCGACGCGGTTGTGGCCGCGAAGAATGCCGCTTCCGGAAGTGGTTCGTGAGGACTTGGTGAAGTCCGCCACACCCCCTCTGAGCAGGGCGCATCTCGCCTGAGCAGGCGCCCCACGAGCAGGCAAAGCAAGGTCGTGAAAAGCAAAGCCCAGACCCCCCGACTGGGGTCGGTATGGCAAGGAAAATCCAAATCGGCTCCAACAGTCGACAGGCCTGATGCATTCGCGCCGGCAGAAGCGTCCACTGGTTGAAGGGACGCACCCGTCCCTTGGTCCAGCAGATCAAGAGGAGCTGGCATGAGCGAGATCGCAGGGCAGACCGGGCCCCGTGGCGCGGCGACCGCAGTCGTGCACGAGTCGTATTCCTTCGCCTGCATGCGTTGCGGCAGCGGCTGGGAGCAGTCGTACGAGATAGAGCACCACCAGGACGCCGAGGGCCACGAGTTCGTCATGTATGTGGCCGACGGCCGGGTCGTTCCGTCTCCGCTGTCCAAGCCGACCTGCCAGAACTGCGACAGTCACGTCGTGCGGATCATGCGCCCCGGGCAGGTGTCGTCGGTGCGTGACGCGGTGCACAAGCAGCAGCGACGGACGCCGCAGGCCGAGGCAGAGGCACCCGCAGCCGAAGGCGCCGGGGGCGCCGAGGTCGGCGAGCGGGACCACCACTGGCATCTCTCCGATCTCCTGCATCCCTTCCACCGCAAGGCGAGCTGACAGCACAGCTCCGGCGGCCGGGCGGGCATGTCCCTTTCGTAGGATCGGGACATGCCTTCCTCCAGCGAGAAGCCCGTCGAGAAGAGCGCGCCGCCGCTCCCGGAACCCCTCCGGGTGGCCGTCGCCGACTCCCACACCCACCTCGACATGCAGTCCGGCACGGTGGAGGAGGGCCTCGCCAAGGCCGCCTCGGTGGGCGTGACGACGGTCGTGCAGGTCGGCTGCGACGTACGCGGCTCGCAGTGGGCCGCCAAGACGGCAGGGCTGTACGACGCCGTCCATGCGACCGTCGCCCTGCATCCCAACGAGGCGCCGCGCATCGTGCACGGAGACCCCGACGGCTGGTCCCGGCAGGGGGCGCGCGAGCCGGGGGGCACGCCGGCGCTCGAAGAGGCGCTCGCCGAGATCGACCGCCTGGCCGCACTCCCCCAGGTCAAGGGCGTCGGTGAGACGGGCCTCGACTACTTCCGCACCGGCCCCGAGGGCAAGGAGGCGCAGGAGGCCTCCTTCCGTGCGCATGTTGAAATCGCCAAGCGGCACGGCAAGGCCCTCGTCATCCACGACCGCGACGCCCACGAGGACGTGCTGCGCATCCTCAAGGAGGAGGGCGCCCCCGAGCGGACGGTGTTCCACTGCTACTCCGGGGACGCGGACATGGCTCAGGTGTGCGCCCGTGCCGGATACTTCATGTCCTTCGCCGGCAACGTCACCTTCAAGAACGCCCAGCATCTGCGGGACGCGCTCGCCGTGGCACCCCTGGAGCTGGTCCTGGTGGAGACCGACGCGCCCTTCCTGACGCCGGCGCCGTACCGCGGACGGCCCAACGCCCCGTATCTCATTCCGGTCACGGTGCGCGCCATGGCCGCAGTGCGCGGCATCGACGAGGACGCGCTGGCGACAGCCCTCGCGGCGAACACGGCCCGCGCATTCGGCTACTGAGCGTGGCCGTTCATAACCCTCCGATAACGCCGGGGCGGGCTCACCTTCGCCCCGGTCGTAACCCTTCGTAATCACGCCGCTTTGGAGAGTGATACGGGCTCCGCTAGGTTCTGGTGCCCGATCCGGACCCCTCTGGACCCCTACGGCCCCTGGAGCGTGTCGGCGTGAGCAACTCGCAGTACTCGCAGTACTCGCAGTACGGGACGTACGAGGCGCACGACCCGGCGTACCCGCCGGTGTACGGCCCTTACGACGTGCACAGCGCGCAGACGCTGGGCTACGGGGTGCCCGGAGCGTACGAGGACACGTACCGGCCCGCCTACGAGGCGGTCGAGGTGCCCGAGCCGCCGCTTCCGCGGCAGGTGGGGAGCGCGGCGGGCGAGGGAGCGCCCGCGCCCGCCGCGCGCGCCGGGACCGGAAGGAGGCGCCGGGCCGCACGCCGGCGCAGGGCTCGGTACATCGAGCGCCCGGACGGCTCGATGCGCCGGCTGCTGCCGCAGGCGCTCGTCGTCGCCTTCCTCGCCGGTGGCACCACCGCCTTCGTCGCCAAGGACAAGGCCATCGAGCTGAACGTCGACGGCAAGCCGCGCACCCTGCACACCTTCGCCGACGACGTGACCGAACTGCTGTCGCAGGAGAGCGTCGACGTGGGGGCGCACGACGTGATCGCGCCCGCCCCCGGCACGGCGATCCGCAGCGGTGACGAGGTCGTGGTGCAGTACGGGCGCCCCGTGCGGCTCACCATCGACGGGCACCGGCGCGAGGTGTGGACGACGGCGCACACGGTGCAGGAGGCGCTCGAGGAGATGGGGGTGCGGGCGCAGGGCGCATATCTGTCCGCCGCGCGCTCCCGGGCCATCGGACGCGCCGGGCTCTCGCTCGACGTGCGCACCGAGCGCTCCGTGACGGTCATGGCCGACGGCCACGCGCGCACGGTCCGCACGAACGCGGCGACCGTGCAGGAGGTCGTCGAGGAGGCCGGGATCTCCCTGCACGGCGAGGACACCACCTCCGTCCCGGCGGACAGCTTCCCGCGCGACGGGCAGACCGTCACCGTGCTGCGGGTCACCGGCACCAAGGAGGTCCGCGAGGAGGAGATCCCGTTCAAGACGCAGCGGGCGGAGGACCCCTCCCTGTTCAAGGGGACGGAGGTCGTCGGCCGGGTGGGACAGCCCGGGCTGCGGCGGATCACGTACTCCCTGCGCATCGTCAACGGCGTCAGGCAGAAGCCGCGCCTGGCCGACTCCGAGGTGGTGCGCGAGCCGCAGCCGCAGATCGTGAAGGTGGGCACGAAGCCGCTCCCGACGTCCGTGCGCGGCGCCGACGACCTCAACTGGAAGGGACTCGCGGCCTGCGAGTCGGGCGGCCGGACACACGCCGTCGACCCCTCGGGAACGTACGGCGGCCTCTACCAGCTCGAGGCCCGCACCTGGCAGAGCCTCGGCGGCAGCGGGCGCCCGCAGGACGCGTCGGCGGCGGAGCAGACCCTCCGCGCGAAGAAGCTGTACGTACGGCGGGGTGCCAGCCCTTGGCCGCACTGCGGGGCGAAGCTGCACGGGTAAGGGGGCCAGGGGTGCATACGCACCGTGCGTAGCTGCGGGCAGTCGTGCCGCTGGGGCGGCACCCGTCCCACAGAAAGCGGCACCCCGCACGCGCGGGCAAGCGCCCCCCACCCGGACCAGCTGCAGCGCAGGGCACCTGGCACCCCCCGCATCCATACCCCCGTACCCTTGTCGCCGTGAGCAGCAGCCCCGCCCCCGACGCCCTCCTGGGCCCCGCCGACGTCCGTGAACTTGCGGCGGCCCTCGGTGTCAGGCCCACCAAGCAGCGCGGCCAGAACTTCGTGATCGACGCGAACACGGTCCGGCGCATCGTGCGCACGGCCGACGTTCGGCCGGACGACGTGGTGGTGGAGGTCGGCCCGGGGCTCGGCTCCCTCACCCTCGCCCTGCTGGAGGCGGCCGACCGCGTCACCGCCGTCGAGATCGACGACGTACTGGCCGCGGCGCTGCCCGCCACCATCGCGGCCCGCATGCCGGAGCGCGCAGGCCGTTTCGCCCTCGTCCACTCCGACGCGATGCACGTGACCGAGCTGCCGGGCCCCGCCCCGACCGCGCTCGTCGCGAACCTCCCCTACAACGTCGCCGTCCCCGTGCTCCTGCACATGCTCGAGACCTTCCCGAGCATCGAACGCACCCTCGTCATGGTCCAGTCGGAGGTCGCCGACCGCCTCGCCGCCGCGCCCGGCTCGAAGGTGTACGGCGTCCCGTCCGTGAAGGCCAACTGGTACGCCGAGGTCAAGCGGGCCGGCGCCATCGGCCGCAACGTCTTCTGGCCCGCGCCGAACGTCGACAGCGGCCTCGTCTCGCTGGTCCGCCGCACCGAGCCGCTCAAGACCACCGCCTCGCGGCGCGAGGTGTTCGCCGTCGTCGACGCGGCGTTCGCCCAGCGGCGCAAGACGCTGCGGGCCGCGCTCGCCGGCTGGGCCGGATCGCCCGCGGCGGCGGAGGCGGCCCTCGTGGCCGCCGGGGTGTCGCCGCAGGCGCGCGGGGAGGCACTGACGGTCGAGGAGTTCGCGCGTATCGCAGAGAACAAGGAGCCGGGTCAGAAGTGAGCGTCACCGTCCGTGTCCCCGCAAAGGTCAACGTCCAGCTCGCGGTGGGCGCCGCCCGGCCCGACGGGTTCCACGACCTGGCCAACGTCTTCCTCGCGGTCGGCCTCTACGACGAGGTGACCGTGACGCCGGCCGACGAACTGCGCATCACCTGCGAGGGACCCGACGCCGGCCAGGTGCCCCTCGACCGGACGAACCTGGCGGCGCGCGCGGCCCTCGCGCTCGCCGGACGGCGGGGCATCGAACCGGCCGTGCACATCCACATCGCCAAGGACATCCCGGTCGCCGGCGGCATGGCGGGCGGCAGCGCGGACGGCGCGGGCGCGCTGCTGGCCTGCAACACGCTGTGGCAGGCGGGCGCCTCCAGGGCCGAACTCCTCGCCATCTGCGCCGAGTTGGGCAGTGACGTGCCGTTCAGCCTGGTGGGCGGGGCGGCACTGGGCACCGGACGCGGCGAGCAGCTGCGCACGCTGGAGGTCGGCGGCACCTTCCACTGGGTGTTCGCGATGGCCGACCGCGGGCTGTCCACCCCGGCCGTCTTCCGCGAGTTCGACCGGCTGGGGGAGGGGCTCGACATCCCCGAGCCCGTCGCCTCCGAGGAACTCCTCCGTGCCCTCGCGAAGGGCGACCCGGACGCGCTTGCCGCGGCCGTCTCCAACGACCTGCAGCCCGCCGCCCTCTCCCTCTTCCCCGAACTCGCCGACACCCTCGCCGCGGGTATCACCGCGGGCGCCCTCGCCGCGCTGGTCTCCGGCTCGGGCCCGACCACGGCATTCCTCGCCCGGGACCCGGAGTCGGCGGCCAAGGTGGCCGAGACACTGCGCAGTTCGGGCACCTGCCGAACGGTACGCATGGCGTCGGGGCCGGCGCCCGGGGCGACGGTGCTCAACGGCTGACAGGCGGCCGACAGCTCGCTGACAGCCACCTGACCTGCATAGATATGCGCACCCGGTGTTAGCTACGCCACAGTAATTTAATGTTCAGCAATCGGCCTCCTGGTCCCTTTCGTGCCCTCTGTTCCAGAGGGCGGGCTGGCATGATCCAGCCAACCCCGGTCCTCGTTACCGGCGGTACTCCCGAGAGGAATCCCCCATGGGCCACATGGATCACTTCAGCGCCGGATGGGTCACCCCAGTCCTGTCCTACGCGATGGCCTGCCTCGGTTCGGCGCTCGGACTGCGCTGCACCGTCCGGGCGCTCGAGGCGGACGGCGCCTCCAAGCGGAACTGGCTGGTCCTCGCCTCCGTCGCCATCGGCTCCGGCATCTGGACCATGCACTTCGTCGCCATGATGGGCTTCAGCGTCGAGGGCACCCCGATCCGCTTCGACGTACCGCTGACCGTCCTCAGCCTGCTGATGTCCGTCGGAGTCGTCGCGGCCGGCGTCTTCACCGCCGGGTACGGGCGTTCGCGCGTGACGTCGGTCGTGTTCGGCGGGCTCGGCACCGGGGTCGGCGTCGCGGCCATGCACTACACCGGCATGGCCGCGCTCAACCTGCACGGCGCGGTGAACTACGACCCGGGGCTCGTCATCGCCTCCGTGGCGATCGCGGTCTTTGCCGCCACCGCTGCGTTGACGCTGACGCTGGTTGTTCGGGGGCCGGTGCTTGCTGCTCTTGCTGCGCTGGTCATGGGGCTTGCGGTGAGCAGCATGCACTACACCGCGATGTATGCCGTGAGTATTGATCTGGCGCCCAGTAGTGCGACGTTGGGCGGTGCTACCGCCACGGAGTTCATTTTTCCGCTGGCTGTGGTGCTGGGGTCGTTTCTGTTTCTGGCCTCTGCGTACGTTGCGCTGTCGCCTACCGGCAAGCGTCACGAGAACTCTGCTGCCGCGGAGTTGTTGCGTGAGGTTGAGCTGACTACGGCGTAGGTGGTGCCGCTTTCGGTTGTCTGCCGTCTGCGGGTTTGTTGTGGCTGGTCGCGCCCACGCGGCGGAGCCGCAAATCGATGCAGCCCCGCGCCCCTAAAGGCGGTGCCGGAACCGGTAGCCAAAGAACTCACCCTGAACGAGGTCCCTCCCATGCGTCTTCTCCGTGCGTCCGGCCGGCTGCGTCCCAGATCGGTCAGGGCGAAGATCGTCTCGCTGCTCATGCTGCCCATCGTGTCTCTCATGGCGCTGTGGGGCTTCGCCGCTGTGACCACCGCGTCCAGTATCGGAGCGACCGAGCGGGCCAAGGACGTCAACTCCGAACTGCTCGCCCCCGTGGGCGACTTCGTCACCGCGCTGCAGGCCGAGCGGACCGCCGCGCTGCGGTACGCAGGCGCGCCGGGCGCCTTCGCGAGCGCCCGCACGGTCACCGACAAGGCCGGGGCCGCCCTGCTCGACGGCATCAATGCCGCCAGCTCCGATGCGGCCCTGCTGAACGCGAGCCTGCCGGGGCGTATCGACCGTCTGAAGTCCGACGCCGCCGCCCTGACCGAACTGCGCACCACGGCAACGGAGAAGGGAGCGGCGCCCGCCGCCACGTACACGAAGTACTCCGCGATCATCGAGCACGGCTTCCTGGTGACCGGGGCGCTCACCGGCGACCGCTCCACCGACGCCGCGTCCGAGGCGCGCGTGGTGCTCGAACTCGCCCGCGTGCGTGAGGCGGTTGCCCAGGAGCAGGCGCTGCTGGGTGCCGCCGGGACGCGCGGTGTGCTGACGCAGGCGCAGTACGCCCAGTTCGTCGGCGCGGTCGCCACCCAGCGGGAGCTGCTGGAGCCGGCGGTCGCCGATCTCAAGTCCGCGCACCAGAAGGCGTACCGGAACGTCCTGGACGGCGACGGGTACGCGCGCGTGCAGGCCGTGGAGAACCGGGTGCAGAGCGCCGGGCCGGGGGCGACGGCGGTGACCGCGGGCTCCCTCAAGGGCTGGGACGCGGCGGCGTCCGGCGTCCTCAAGGGGCTCACGGCGGCCGAGACGGGAGCCGGTACGGGGGCCACGGCGAAGGCGGACCCGTTCGGCTGGAACACGCTGGGGGCGTCGGGGATCGCCGTGGTGCTCGGCCTGGTCGGTGTGCTGCTGTCGCTGCTGGTCTCCGTGCTCGTCGGCCGCGGTCTCATCGTCGAGCTCCTCGACCTGCGCAACGACGCCCTGGAGGTGGCCGGGCGCCGGCTTCCGCAGGCCATGCGCAAGCTGCACGCCGGGCAGGGCGTCGACATCGACGCCGAGGCACCCATGCGCCGTCTGGTCGGCGACGAACTCGCCCAGGTGGGCACGGCGTTGACCGCCGTCCAGCGGGCCGCGCTCAAGGCGGCCTCCGAGCGGGCCGAGCTGCTCAGCGGGATCTCCGGGGTGTACGTCAGCCTCGCGCGCCGCAGCCAGGTGCTGCTGCACCGCCAGCTGGACCTGCTGGAGGGGATGCAGCGGCGTCAGCAGGACCCCGTCGAACGCCAGGACCTGTACCGGGTGGACTACCTGGCCACCCGTATGCGGCGGCACTCCGAGAGTCTGCTGATCCTCTCCGGTATCGCGCCGGGCCGCGGCTGGCGCGACCCGATCCCCCTCGCGGACGTCCTGCGCGCGGCCGTCGCCGAGATCGAGAACTCGCCCCGCGTGCAGATCTGGGCGGTGCCCAAGGTGTCCGTGGTCGGCGGCTCGGTCGCCGACGTGATTCATCTGCTGGCCGAACTGGTCGAGAACGCGGCCGCGTTCTCCCCGCCGAGCACCAAGGTGCAGCTGCGGGCGGCACGGATGCGCGACGGTGTGCTCATCGAGGTCGAGGACAGCGGCTTCGGCATGAACGAGGACGCCCTCGCCGAGGCGAACCGCAAGATCCAGTCGGAGAAGGTCGACCTCCTCGACGCCAAGCAGATCGGACTGTTCGTGGTCAACCGGCTCCGGGAGCGGCAGGGGCTGCGGGTCGAGCTGCGGTCCTCGCCGAACGGCGGGGTGACGGCGGCCGTGTTCATCCCCGAGAACCTGACGCGCGACGACATGCCGGTGGGCGAACGCGCGGCAGGCGGGCGCGGGCTGGCGCCGGCCTCGGCGCTGATCACGCGGAACCAGACGGGCGCCGCCGGAGCGTGACGCCGTACGCGATCTTCACCGGATTTCCACGCCAAAGGGCAAGATTTCCACGGAGTTGTACTGCAATCGCAGTACTGATGGGGCGTGTGGGGCGAATAGGGTCGGTTGAGAATTCAAGCGCCCGGTGTGGCGCGCCCCCATTTGTACAGCCGAAGGGTCACGCACGTGTCCGAATCCCCCACACCTGACCACCGTAGGAAGCGCTCTCTGTCCCGTCGTGGCGTGATCGGTGCCGCCGCGGCCGTGGCCGGCGCGGCCGCCGTGACCCCGGCGGTCTTCGCGGCCACCGACTCCGGCTCCGGCGACGGTGACGGCACCGGGTCCGGCTCCGGCGGCTCCGGTACGACTCCGGAGAAGTTCCCCGCCACCCGGACCGAGGCCGCCACCGGCACCGGCGAGGCCACCACCGCCTTCGCCGCCTCCTACGTCGGTCTGCGCTGGTCCGGCGCGAAGGACGGCGCCGCGATCCGCCTCGCGGACGGTGACTGGCAGACCGTGACCGCGGGCTGCTCGGCCGTCGAGGACGGGGGCAGCGCGCTGGTGGCGGCCCAGAACGCCACCGCCTATGAGGTGAAGGCGTCGGGCGGAGTGTCCGACGTGGCCTCGCTGGCGATCGACGTCACCGACGGCCCCGGCCGCACCTTCCACGTACCCAGCGAGCCGACACGCGTACGTGGTGTGCGCTACCTTTCCCGCCCGGCGTGGGGCGCCGACGAGTCCAAGCGGTACAAGGACGGCAAGGTCAACTCGCCCGAGAAGTACTACCCGTTGCAGATCATCACGGTCCACCACACCGCTACGCCGAACAACGATCCCGACCCCGCTGCGACGGTACGCGCGATCTACGAGCTCCACGCGATCACCAACGACTGGGGCGACATCGGCTACCACTTCCTCATCGACGAGTCCGGCACCGTCTACGAGGGCCGATACTCCGGCGACGACGGCATCCCCGCCTTCAACCCGGACGGCGACCTCGTCACCGGCTTCCACTCCGTGGGCTACAACTCCGGCGCCCTCGGCATCGCCCTCATCGGCACGCTTACGGAGAACGGCCCCACGGACGCGGCCAAGGCGTCCCTGACCCGGCTGATCAAGGTGATCTGCCGGTTCAAGGGCCTCGACCCCCAGGCGAGGGTCACCTACGTGAACCCCGTCAACGGCACGAAGAAGGACACGAACACCATCGGCGGGCACCGCGACTACTTCGCCACCGAGTGCCCCGGCCAGGTGATGTACGACCTGCTCGGCGAGATCCGCGCGGCCGCAGCCCGCTGATCTGCGGTGATCCGCCGTGGGATCGGTCACCGACCGGCGCACATTAGGCTGGGAGGCTGACCCCCGCGGCGGAGCCGCATGTCGATACAGCCCCCTGGGCAGGAGCGAAATGGCCGTCAATCTGGTCAATGTCGAGAACGTCAGCAAGGTGTACGGCACTCGTGCCCTGCTCGACGGTGTCTCGCTCGGCGTCTCCGAAGGGGACCGTATCGGCGTCGTCGGTCGCAACGGGGACGGCAAGACGACCCTCATCCGGATGCTGGCCAAGCTGGAGGAGGCCGATACGGGGCGGGTCACCCACTCCGGCGGGCTCCGCCTCGGTGTGCTCACCCAGCACGACTCCCTCGACCCGCAGGCCACCGTCCGGCACGAGGTCATCCGGGACATGGCAGACCACGAGTGGGCGGGCAACGCCAAGATCCGGGACGTGCTGACGGGGTTGTTCGGCGGGCTCGACCTGCCCGGCTTCCCGCAGGGCCTCGACACCGTCATCGCGCCCCTCTCCGGCGGCGAGCGGCGTCGTATCGCGCTCGCCAAGCTGCTCATCGAGGAACAGGACCTGATCGTCCTCGACGAGCCCACGAACCACCTGGACGTCGAGGGCATCGCCTGGCTCGCCCGCCATCTGCGCGAGCGCCGGTCCGCGCTCGTGTGCGTGACGCACGACCGGTGGTTCCTCGACCAGGTCTGCACGCGCATGTGGGACGTGCAGAAGGGTGACGTCTACGAGTACGAGGGCGGCTACTCCGACTACGTGTTCGCCCGCGCCGAGCGCGAGCGCATCGCCGCGACCGAGGAGGTCAAGCGGCAGAACCTCGTGCGCAAGGAGCTGGCGTGGCTGCGGCGCGGCGCACCCGCCCGTACCTCCAAGCCCCGCTTCCGCGTCGAGGCCGCCAACGAGCTCATCAAGGACGTACCGCCGCCCCGGGACAGCAGCGAGCTGATGAAGTTCGCCTCGTCGCGGCTCGGCAAGACTGTCTTCGACCTCGAGGACGTCACCGTGCAGGCCGGCCCCAAGGTGCTGCTCAAGCACGTCACCTGGCAGCTCGGCCCCGGCGACCGCATCGGCCTGGTCGGCGTCAACGGCGCCGGCAAGACCTCCCTCCTGCGGGCCATGGCCGAGGCGGCACGGACCGAGGGCGAGACGCAGCCCGTCGGCGGGCGGGTGGCCGTCGGCAAGACCGTCAAGCTCGCCTACCTCTCCCAGGAGGTCGCCGAGCTGAACCCGAACCTGCGGGTTCTGGAGGCCGTGCAGCAGGTGCGCGAGCGCGTCGACCTCGGCAAGGGGCGGGAGATGACCGCCGGGCAGCTGTGCGAGACGTTCGGCTTCAACAAGGAGAAGCAGTGGACGCCGGTCGGGGACCTGTCGGGTGGTGAGCGCCGCCGACTCCAGCTCCTGCGCCTGCTGATGGACGAGCCGAACGTCCTCTTCCTCGACGAGCCGACCAACGACCTCGACATCGAGACCCTGACCCAGCTCGAGGACGTCCTCGACGGCTGGCCCGGCTCGATGATCGTCATCTCCCACGACCGGTTCTTCGTCGAGCGCACCACGGACCGCGTCTTCGCGCTGCTCGGCGACGCCACCCTGCGGATGCTGCCGCGCGGCATCGACGAGTACCTGGAGCGGCGGCAGAAGATGGAGGAGGCGGTCGCGGCCGCCTCGCCCGTCGCGGCCAAGGCCGCCCCCGAGAAGAACGCCGCCGACCAGCGCGCCGCGAAGAAGGAACTCCAGAAGATCGAGCGGCAGTTGGACAAGGTCTCCGAGCGGGAGACCAAGCTGCACGCCCAGATCGCCGAGAACGCCACCGACTTCGCCAAGGTGGCCGAACTCGACGCCCAGCTGCGGGACTTGGCGGGGGAGCGCGAGGACCTGGAGCTGCGCTGGCTGGAACTCGCCGAAGACGCGTGAAGGCCGGGTGAAGGCCCATAACGACGGCATCACGGGCCGGTTCTCCCTTGGGAACAGGGGCTGAACCGGCCCGGTGCGCTGTCAGTCGCGAGTGATACAAAGAGCCGTCTGAGAACTTTCTGAGTACGACTCTGAGTCCAATACGTACCTCTACGTACCTCAGGGCGTGGCTAAAAATCAGTGACTGAACGGGGGAACGCGCTGATGACCCAGCCGCCCAACCAGCCGCCGCAGGGCGGATTCGGGGCCCCGCCCCCACCACCCCAGGGCCTACCGCCGCAGCCCGGTTACGGCTACCCCCAACAGCCCGGCCCCTACGGCCAGTCCGGCCCGTATGGCCAATCCGGCCCCTACGGCCAGTCCGGCCCGTACGGGCAGCCGCAGCAGCCCGGCCCGTACGGAGCACAGCCCGGTTACGGCTATCCGCCGCAACCCCAGTACCCCGGCGCGCCCGGCACCCCGCCGCCCGGCTCCGGCAACCCCTTCAAGGGCAGGCCCGGTCTGGTGATCGCCGCGGCCGTCGCCGCGCTGGCCGTCATCGGCGGCACCGTCTACGCCGTGACGAGCGGGGGCAACGACAAGAAGCCGGTTGCCGAGCAGAGCGGCGACGCCAAGCCCACCACGTCCGGCTCGGGCGACTCCGGTGGCAGCGGCGGCGGTTCGGACCCCGAGGGCCTCAACTCGGGCCGCCAGGCGGGCGAGGCGAAGGTGCTCTGGTACAAGTCGCCGCCGGACGCACCCGGTGCGGGCGCCGAGGCGCCCGGCATGTGGATCACCGACAAGGCGGCGGTGAAGGCGGCGTACAAGCAGGTCTTCGCCTTCGACGTGGCCGACGGCAAGCCGGCCTGGGACACCGTCACCTTCCCGCAGAAGATCTGCGCGGTCACCCCGCAGAAGTCGGCCGACGACAAGATCGTGGTGGCCTACGAGAGCGGCACCGGCCAGCGCGCCAAGTGCAACAAGCTCCAGCAACTCGACCTGAGCACCGGCGCCAAGGGCTGGAGCGGCACGCTCGCCGAAGGCGCGCTGTTCGACAGCACCATCAACATCTCCCTGACCATCACCGGCCGGACGGTGCTGGTGGGCCGCGCGCAGTCCGCGGTGGCGTACGACATCGACAGCGGAAAGAAGCTGTTCGACAAGGCGAAGTACGGCGACGCCTGCTTCCCGACCGCGTTCGCCGGCGGCAGCAGGATGATCTCCGTCGCGACCTGCGACGCAAGTGGTTCGAAGGAGCACGACGAGATCCAGGAGCTCGACCCGGCGACCGGCAGGGCCAAGTGGACGCAGAAGTTCGACAAGGGCTGGTCGGTCGCGCGGACGTACTCCGTCGACCCGCTCGTCGTCTACAGCACGAACCAGGACAAGAAGGCCTGGAACATCTCGGCCTTCGACTCGAACGGCAAGTTCCGCTCCCAGGTCGGCTTCGACGAGAACTTCGGCCCCCAGTGCGGCTGGGCGCTCCTCGAGCGTGACCTGCAGGGCTGCAAGGGCGTGACCGCCGACGCGAACACCCTGTACCTGCCGACCGACGCGACGACCGGGGCGAACGAGATCGTCGCGATCAATCTCGCGAGCGGCAAGGAGAAGTGGCGCGTCAAGTCCCCGGAGGACGAGTCGATGCTGCCGATGAAGGTGGACGGCGGCAGGCTCATCGCCTATGTGCAGCCGTCGTACGACGCGGGCGGCCAGGTCGTGTCGATCGCGACGAGCGGCTCGGGCCACACACCGGTGAAGCTGCTGCAGAACCCGCGGAGCACGGCGGAGCTCGAGAGCGCCGTCTTCTCCAAGGACTTCGACTGGGTCGACGGACGCTTCTACCTCTCGCCCACCCGCCTGAGCGGAAACGACGACTCGAAGGGCAAGTTGATGCTCGCCTACGGCAAGTGACCTCTCCCCAGGCCCCGTCGTCCCCGCCGCCCGCTCACGAGGTACCCACGCCATGACCCAGCCCCCGCCCCCGCCGCCCCACCAGCCCCCGCAGCAGGGCGGCTTCGGCCCGCCCCAGGACCAGCGCCCGCCGCAGCCACCCCCGCAGCAGCCGGGATACGGCTATCCCCAGGCACCGCCGGCTCCACCAGCTCCGCAGCAGCCCGGGTACGGCTACCCGCAGGCGCCCCAGGCGCCCCAGGCGCCCCAGGCGCCGCAGCAGCCGTACGGCAACCCGGTCCAGCAGCCGAACCCCTACAGCACGCCCGCGCCGCCGTACGGCCAGCCGCCGAACCCCTATGGCGGGCAGCCCGGTTACGGCTACCCGCAGGCGCCCGCGCCGCCGTATGCGCCCGGAGGGCAGCCCGGGGGCGCGGGGAAGAGCAAGTTGCCGGTGATCATCGTCGCCGCGGTCGCCGCCCTCGCGCTGGTCGCCGGCGGTGTCTGGTACGCCTCGTCCGGCAAGGACGACGGCAAGAAGGACACTTCGAGCTCCAGCGGCGGCACCGGCGGCGGTACCGGGGGCACCGGCGGCAACACGGCCAAGGGCGACGAGAAGGTGCCCGCCGACACCGGCGCGCAGATGCTGTTCAAGGTCCCGGCGCCCAAGGTCGACGACACCACTGTGGTGTCCGGTTCGTGGCTCACCGGCAAGGCGTATGTGAAGAGCGGCGTCGCCGCGATCGACGCGTACGACCCCGACAAGGGCACCAAGCTGTGGACGATCAAGCTGCCCGGCCCGGTCTGCACGTTCAGTGCACACACCACCGACGACGACAGGACGGCCGTCGTCTTCCAGCCCAGGATGCCGGCGAAGGGCAGGACGGCGGGCTGCAGTCAGGTCGCGGCGATCGACCTGGACGCGGGCAAAAAGCTGTGGACGAAGTCGATCGGCTCCGGCGGCCGGACGATGACCTTCGAGAACGTCACCGTCAGCGCGACCACGGTCGCCGCGGGCGGCAACTACGGAGGCGCCGCCTTCGACCTCTCCAGCGGCAGGCAGCTGTGGGCCCCGAAGCCGAAGGACAACTGCGTCGACGCCGGGTACGGCGGCGGCGACAAGCTGGTCGCGGTGCTCAAGTGCGGCTCGTTCAACGATCCGCAGCTGCACATCCAGACCATCGACCCGCAGTCCGGGGAGACGATCTCGGAGTACAAGCTGGCCACGGGCATCGAGTACGCCGCCGTCGTGTCGACGAACCCGCTGGTCGTGGCGGCCGACGTCGGCAACAGCGCGGGCGACGGCAGTGAGATCTCGGACTTCTTCTCCATCGACAACAAGACCGGCAAGCTGATCACCCGGATCTCGGCACCGGGCAAGGGCTACGCGGCCCGCTGCGACGCGATCTCCGAGCTCGAGCACTGCACCGGTGTCGCGGTCGGCAACGGCAGGCTGTACCTCCCGACCGAGGAGCACGACGGCGACGGCTTCAACCAGACCAACGAGATCGTCGCGTTCGACCTGGCCACCGGCAAGCAGAACGGCCAGCGCGCCGACGCCGGCGACGGCTACACGATCAGCCCGCTGCGCATGGACGGCGGCAACGTGATCGCATACAAGCGCCCTCCGTACAACAAGGGCGGCCAGATCGTCAGCATCGACGGCGGCTCCTTCAAGGAGACCAAGCTGCTGGAGAACCCGGCGGCGGGGAAGGTGCGGGACCTGGAGACCACCATGTCGCCGGACTACACCGAGATCCTCTACTCGCAGGGCCACCTGTACATGGCCGGCCAGTTCGCCGACAAGCTGTCGAGTTCGGTCTCGGGGGAGAAGGTCCTGGCCCTCGCACTGGGCGCCGGTGCCTGAACCACTTCTCAGCTGCTACGGTCCCGTCCCTGGTCAGGGGCGGGACCGTGCGCGTACCGCCCATCACCCTCGAATGCGCGGAAAGCCAGAAATTCCGTCGATCAGGGGCAGTTCTCACCGGTAGGGGGAGCGCAATGTCGAACAAGCGTGTAGCTTCCGGGGGCATGAAGAGCGGGGGAGCCGGGAGGGGGCTCCTGTCCGTGCGGACCAGTGGGCATCCATAGTGGGGCATTCATGGAGATCCATTGGGGGGACTGGGGGGTTGCTCGATGGGAGTTCGGCTCATGGTGGTCGACGACCACCGATTGCTCGCCGAGGCACTGGCCTCGGCGTTGAAGCTGCGGGGGCACCGGGTGCTCGCCGCGGCGGCGCCTGCCGCGGGCGCGGCGGAGCTGGTGATCACCCGTGCGCCGGAGGTGTGCCTGATCGGTACGGCGACACCGGCCGAGCCGGGCATCTTCGACCCGGTGGTGAAGATCAAACGGGAGCGTCCGCAGGTGGCGGTCCTGGTACTGGGCCCGGTACCGAGTCCGCGCGGCATAGCCGCCGCCTTCGCCGCCGGCGCCTCGGGCTACGTACGCCATGACGAGCGCATAGAGGGTGTCGAGCGCGCCATCATGAAGGCCAGGGCGGGCGAGGCGGCGGTGGCCCCGCAGCTCCTCCAGGGAGCCTTCAGCGAACTGCTCAATCCCGCCGCCCAACCGGACGACGAGGGGCAGCGCCTGCTCCAGATGCTCACCCCGAGGGAGGTCGAGGTCCTGGTCAGGGTCGCCGACGGTGAGGACACCCGCCTGATAGCGGCCGGCATGGGCATCGCCCCCTCCACCGCCCGCACCCACGTCCAACGCGTCCTGATGAAACTGGGCGTCGGCTCCCGCCTGGAGGCAGCGGCCCTGGCGGCGCGGACGGGGTTGTTGGACAGAGCGGGGCCGGTAACCCATTCGGCGCCGACGGACGCCGGGGCGGCGGGACCGGAGGTCCCTTAAGGGGCGCGACCAAGCCCCCACGCACCCGCACCCGGCAAACGGCCATAAGGCCAACGGCGCTATTCCGCCTGCTCCTCCGGAGGAGCAGGCGGAATAGCCGGCCGCAACTTCAGCCAGGCCAGGAAAAAGATTCCAAGAAGCAGCATCCCGATCCCGGTCCACAGGTTGATATTGACCCCCTGCGCCTTGTCGATCGCGGCCTGGTCGTCGGTGATCCCCGCGATCGTGACGATGACGCCGTACAAGACGAACAGCCCGCCGATGATCCGCCGCAGATCGAAGATGCGCGCGGCCGTCGCGGACTTCTGCTCGAGCTCGGTGACTTCCCGCTGGACGTCCTGCTCGGAGTACCCGGAGTGCTCGGAAAACTCAGCCATGGTCTCTCAATCCTCCCGCGTTCAGAGCGAGAACGGGATGTAGCAGGCGGCAGCCAGGACAACCGCACCCCACCCCAGCAGGGCCGGCCTGCGGTACCAGGCGTCGTCGCCCGCGGCGGGCGGCTCGGCCATGCCGGGGGACCGGGTGCCGTACACGAGGCCCTCCAGCTCCTCGGCCGGCTTCGGCGAGGTGAACAGCGACACGACGACCATCACCACCGCACCCGCCACGAACCCGGCGATCGCGGACACGAAGTTGGCGCCCTGGTCGGTCGGGATGCCGATGATGTCGTGCTTGTAGAGGACGAAGTAGTTGACCATCGCGGTCACCGTGCCGGCCAGCAGCCCCCAGAAGCCGGACTTCGTGGACGCGCGCTTCCAGAACATGCCGACGATGAAGACGACGAACATCGGCACGTTGAAGAAGGAGAACAGCGTCTGGAGGTAGCTCATGATGTTCGAGAAGGACGAGGCGAGGAACGCCGTGCCCACGGAGGCGGCGACCCCGATCACCGTGATCAGCCGGCCGAAGCGGACGTAGTACTCGTCCTCGCGGCCCCTGACCACGTACCGGCCCCAGATGTCGTTGGTGAACACCGTGTTGAAGGACGACACATTGGCCGCCATGCCCGCCATGAACGCCGCGAGCAGACCGGTCACCGCGATACCGAGGACGCCGTTGGGCAGCAACTGCTCCATGAGGTAAGGGATCGCGTCGTTGTACTGCAGGTCGGAGCCGGAGGTGCCGATCTTCGGGACCAGGACCGCCGCCACCAGACCCGGGATCATCACCAGGAAGACGATGAAGATCTTCGGGTACGCGGCGATCAGCGGCGTGCGCTGGGCCGCCGACAGGTTCTTCGCGGACAGCGCCCGCTGCACCTCCGCGAAGTTCGTCGTCCAGTAGCCGAAGGACAGCACGAAACCGAGGCCGAGCACGATGGTCAGCCAGTTCGCGCCCAGCGGGTTGCTGCTGCCGATGCCGGTGCCGCCCCACGCGGTGGTGAAGTTCGCGCCGTGGGTCGCGGTGAGCTTGTCGGTCAGACCGTCCCAGCCGCCGACCTTCTTCAGGCTCAGCACGACGATCGGGATGAGGGCCGCGAGGATCACGAAGAACTGCAGCACCTCGTTGTAGATCGCGGACGACAGGCCACCGAGGGTGATGTACGCCAGCACGAAGGCGCCGGCGACGACGATCGCCACCCACTGCGGCCAGCCCAGCAGCGCCTCGACGACGATCGCGAGGGCGTAGAGGTTCACACCGGCGATCAGGATGGCGGCGAAGGCGAACAGAGCCGAACTCAGCAGGTGTGCCCATTTGTCGAAGCGCAGCAGCAGCATCTCGGGGACCGAGCGGACCTTGCTTCCGTAGTAGAAGGGCATCATCACCAGGCCGAGGAAGACCATGGCGGGGATCGCGCCGATCCAGTACCAGTGCACGGTGTAGGCGCCGTACTGCGCACTGTTCGCGGCCATCCCCAGGATCTCGGTGGCGGCCAGGTTGGCCGAGATGAAGGCGAGACCGGTGATCCAGGCGGGCAGTGAGCGCCCGGAGAGGAAGAAGTCGAGGCTGGTCTTCACCGACCGGCGGGCAGCGAATCCGATGCCGAGGACGACGGCGAAGTAGATGCCGAGGATCGTGTAGTCGAGCCAGTTCGTGGGGAGTCGGAGCTCGGCGGCCAGATATGTGGGGGTGCGCATGCACGTATCTATGCCCTCCGTGCGCCACACACGCCTTGTCACGTCACATGACCGTCTGTTCTCGGCCGCCAGACCATTGACGTCGCTGTTGCCTTGTGGTTTGTTATGTTGAGTTATGTTGAGGGTTGCTTGGGTGAGGAGCCGTGGCGTGAAGAAGACCTCGACCTCGTTGGCCGACGGTCGCGAGCTCATCTACTACGACCTGCGTGACGACACCGTGCGCGACGCGGTGGACAAGCGCCCGCTGGAGCGGACCGTCACGACCTCCGAGATCCGCCGCGACCCGCTGCTCGGCGACGCGATCGCCGTCGCCTCGCACCGCCAGGGCCGCACCTATCACCCGCCGGCCGACGAGTGCCCGCTGTGCCCCTCCCGGGACGGCCGCCTGAGCGAGATCCCGGACTCCTCGTACGACGTGGTCGTCTTCGAGAACCGCTTCCCCTCCCTGGCCGGCGACTCGGGCCGCTGCGAGGTCGTCTGCTTCACCTCCGACCACAACGCGTCCTTCGCCGACCTCACCGAGGAGCAGGCTGCCCTGGTCCTGGAGGCATGGACGGACCGCACCTCCGAGCTGTCGCATCTCCCTGCCGTGGAGCAGGTGTTCTGCTTCGAGAACCGGGGCGCGGAGATCGGCGTGACGCTCGGACATCCGCACGGCCAGATCTACGCCTACCCGTTCACCACCCCGCGCACCGCGCTGATGCTGCGCTCCCTCGCAGCTCACAAGGAGGCGACGGGCGGTGGGAACCTCTTCGACGCCGTCCTGGAGAGCGAGCTCGCCGGTGAGCGGGTCGTCCTCGAGAGTGAACACTGGCTGGCGTTCGTGCCGTACGCCGCGCACTGGCCGTACGAGGTCCACCTGTACCCGAAGCGCCGCGTGCCCGACCTGCTCGGGCTGGACGAGGAGGCGCGCACAGAGTTCCCCCAGGTCTATCTGGAACTCTTGAGGCGCTTCGACCGGATCTTCGGCGAAGGTGAACCGCCCACGCCCTACATCGCGGCCTGGCACCAGGCCCCGTTCGGCGCGCTGGAGGAGTTCGAGGGCGTCAACCGTGACGACTTCGCGCTCCACCTCGAGCTTTTCACCATCCGCCGAACCTCCGGCAAGCTGAAGTTCCTCGCGGGTTCCGAGTCCGGCATGAGTGTGTTCATCAACGACGTGCCGCCGGAGCGCGCGGCCGAGCGACTGCGAGAGGTAGCGAGTTGATGAGCGGTAAGTACCTGGTCACCGGTGGCGCGGGCTACGTGGGCAGCGTGGTCGCCCAGCATCTGCTGGAGGCGGGCCACGAGGTCGTCGTGCTCGACAATCTCTCCACGGGCTTCAGGGAGGGCGTCCCGGCCGGTGCGACGTTCATCGAGGGCGACATCCGCGACGCCGCCAAATGGCTGGACTCCTCCTTCGAGGGTGTCCTGCACTTCGCCGCGTTCTCGCAGGTCGGCGAGTCGGTCGTGAAGCCCGAGAAGTACTGGGACAACAACGTCGCGGGCACGATGGCGCTGCTCGGCGCGATGCGCGAGGCGGGCGTCCGCAAGCTGGTCTTCTCCTCCACGGCCGCCACGTACGGCGAGCCCAAGGAGGTCCCGATCGTCGAGTCGGCCCCCACCTCGCCGACCAACCCGTACGGCGCCTCGAAGCTCGCCGTCGACCACATGATCACGGGCGAGGCGGCGGCGCACGGCCTGGGCGCGGTCTCGCTGCGCTACTTCAACGTGGCGGGCGCGTACGGCCAGCAGGGCGAGCGCCACGACCCCGAGTCGCACCTGATCCCGCTGGTGCTGCAGGTCGCGCAGGGCAGGCGGGACGCGATCTCGGTCTTCGGCGACGACTACCCGACGCCGGACGGCACCTGCATCCGCGACTACATCCACGTCGCGGACCTCGCCGACGCCCACCTGCTCGCGCTGAAGGCCGCCACCCCCGGCGAGCACCTCATCTGCAACCTGGGCAACGGCGAGGGCTTCTCGGTCCGCCAGGTCATCGAGACGGTCCGGCAGGTCACCGGGCACCCGATCCCCGAGGTCGTGGCCCCGCGCCGCGGTGGCGACCCGGCGGTCCTGGTGGCGTCGGCCGCCACGGCCCGCGAGAAGCTGGGCTGGAACCCGTCCCGCGCGGACCTCGCGGGGATCGTCGCGGACGCGTGGGAGTTCGCGCAGCACATCAGCACAGCTAGGGAGAAGTAGTGGGCGCAGAGCAGGTGCGGGCCGGTTTCGAGGAGCTGTACGGAACCGCCTCCGAGGGTGTCTGGGCAGCGCCGGGCCGCGTCAACCTCATCGGTGAGCACACCGACTACAACGACGGCTTCGTGATGCCCTTCGCGCTGCCGCACACCGCGGTCGCGGCCGTCTCACGGCGCGCGGACGGCGTGCTGCGCCTGCACTCGGCGGACGTCGAGGGCGGCGTCGTGGAACTGCGAGTGGACGACCTGGCCCCGGAGTCGGACCGGAACTGGACGGCGTACCCGTCCGGTGTCGTCTGGGCGCTGCGCGAGGCCGGCCACCCGGTGACCGGCGCCGACATCCACCTCGCCTCGACGGTTCCGGCGGGCGCGGGCCTGTCGTCGTCGGCGGCGCTGGAGGTCGTGGTCGCCCTGGCACTCAACGACCTGTACGAACTCGGCCTGAAGGGCTGGCAGCTGGCCCGTCTGTGCCAGCGCGCCGAGAACGTCTACGTCGGCGCCCCGGTCGGCATCATGGACCAGACGGCATCGGCGTGCTGCGAGGAGGGCCACGCGCTCTTCCTCGACACCCGCGACCTCTCGCAGAAGCAGATCCCCTTCGACCTGGCCGCCGAGGGCATGCGCCTGCTGGTGGTGGACACCCAGGTCAAGCACTCGCACAGCGAGGGCGAGTACGGCAAGCGGCGTGCGGGCTGCGAGCGGGGCGCGGCGCTGCTGGGCGTCGACGCGCTGCGGGACGTGCCGTATGCCGGACTCGATTCCGCACTGGAACGGTTGGGCGACGACGAGGAGGCGGTCCGCCTGGTCCGCCACATCGTCACGGAGGACGAGCGGGTGGAGAAGGTCGTCTCCCTGCTGGAGTCGGGCGACACCCGCGCGATCGGCCCCGTGCTGATCGCCGGCCACGCCTCCCTGCGCGACGACTTCCGCATCTCCTGCCCGGAGCTGGACCTGGTCGTCGACACGGCCCTGGCCGCCGGCGCCCTGGGCGCCCGGATGACCGGCGGCGGCTTCGGCGGCTCGGCGATCGTCCTGGCGGAGGCGGCCGACGTGGACACGATCACCAAGGCGGTCGAGGAGGCCTTCGCAACGGCGGAGTTCACGGCTCCGCGGGTGTTCGAGGCGGTGCCGTCGGCGGGGGCGCGGCGGGTGGGCTGAGGGACACGGCGTGACGCGCGCGGCGGAAGCTTCTCTGCCGCGCCCGTCACCGATCACTGCCGACACGGACCGCACCGGCACCAGTGCCGACCCCACCCTGCATCGTTGACCGCTCATAGCCGTCCCGGCGGCCTAGGGTGGAAAACGGAGGCAACAGCATGGGCGCGTCGGAGTATGCCGGGCTGACGGCAGCAGTGACCGGTGGCGCATGCACGCACCACGGATCCGGCCCCGCGTCCGACCTCCCGCACGAAACCGTCCGCCAGGGGAACCAGCCGTGAAGACCCGACACCTCAGACATCCCGGCCTCGGCGCCGTCACCGCCCTCGCCGTTACAGCGCTCAGCGCCTGCGGTGGCTCCGGTGCCGACTCGGGGGGCCACACGGACGACGCCCCGGTGGTGGGCGTCGACTACCCCCGCTCCGACACCGATTTCTGGAACGCGTACATCAAGTACACCCCGGGGTTCGCCAAGGAGCTCGGCCTGGAGCTGAAGACCACCCACTCGCGGAACGACGTCGCCAAACTCGCCGCCAATGTGCAGACCTTCATCATCCAGGGAGTGAAGGGTGTCGCGATGGCCCCGCAGGACACTGCCGTGATCGCGCCCACCCTCCGGGAGCTGGCCGCGCAGAAGATCCCCGTGGTCACCCTGGACACCCGTCCCGACACCGGCGACGTCTACATGGTGGTGCGCGCCGACAACCGCGCGTACGGAGAGAAAGCATGCCGGTTCCTCGGCACCAAGCTCGGCGGCGAGGGCAAGGTCGTCATGCTCGAGGGCGACCTTGCCTCGATCAATGGCCGGGACCGCACCGAGGGGTTCAACGCGTGCATGAAGGAGAACTATCCGAGGATCAAGGTCTTCGGGGAGGCGACCAACTGGGACGGGGCGGTCGCGGCGCAGAAGCTGCAGACGGATCTCACCGCCCACCCTGACATCAAGGGCGTCTACATGCAGGCCAGCGTCGCGCTCTCCGGCACCCTGCAGGTGCTCAAGCAGCAGCGTCTGCTGGTCGGCCCGAAGGACAAGAGGCATGTGTTCGTGGTCTCCAACGACGGCATCCCCAGGGAGCTGAAGGGCATCGCCGAGGGGAAGATCGACGCCACGGTCTCCCAGCCCGCCGACCTCTACGCCAAGTACGCCCTCTACTACCTGAAGGCGGCGATCGAGGGCAGGACGTTCAAGCCCGGCAGGACGGACCACGACAGCACGATCGTCCAAGTCCGCGACGGTGTGCTGGAAGACGAGCTGTCCGCACCGCTGGTGACCGCGGACGGCGGGACCTACGGCGGGGTTCCCAGTCTCAAGACCGACGACACGTCCCTGTGGGGCAACAACCTCGGCTGAGC
Organism: Streptomyces sp. NPDC001401; assembly: GCF_042895385.1. NCBI lineage: Bacteria > Bacillati > Actinomycetota > Actinomycetes > Kitasatosporales > Streptomycetaceae > Streptomyces > Streptomyces sp. NPDC001401. Next base: position 157,756 of record NZ_JBIAWI010000005.1, on the reverse strand, counting down.
GGAAGCGGCCTCGACCGCCGAAGGGCCGTCGACGATCGACACCAAAGGAGCCGAGACCGCTCACCCCAGCCGCTTCACCAGCGTGTACTCCGTGACCCCCGGCGGATAGTCGGGGATCACGCACACCACCTCGTACCCCCGCTTCTTGTAGAACCCCGGCGCCTGGAAGTCCCACGTCTCCAGCCGGGCCGACCTGCAGCCCCGCTCGGCCCGCGCGATTCCTTCCGCCTCCGCCAGCAGCCGTGAACCCAGCCCCGCCCCCCGCCACCGCTCGTCCACCCACAGGTACGTCACGTGCAGCCAGGTCGTCCAGGTGTGGCCCACCAGGCCTGCGGCCAGCTCGTCGTGGTCGTCCAACACCCAGACATGGAGCGGAAGTTCACGCTCCGCCGGGGTGTTGCGCAGGGCGCGCAGGACGGGGGAGGCCCTCGTGTTGGTGTCGCGCAGCCGGGAACGGAGAAGATCGCGCCGGGCCCTGTCGACTTCTGTCTCAAGACGAAACATGCGGCTCACGATAAACGCGCCGGCCAGCCAGTTCTGCAAATTACCTTCCGCTCCTGGCCCCCGGCCGTACCCTGATGAACAGCACCGGTGGGGGCCGGTGCCGATCAGGGGGCGAGACAGTCGGGTACGACGCCCGAAGTGGGGGTAGCAGTTTCCGCACGGCGGCGGCCGTGCGGTGTGCCGTTCCAGTCCTGGGTTTCAAAGGCGACCCGGGGCGCTTCGGGCGCCGTACCTGCGCCCATGCCGTCTCCCGACGATGCTGTATCCCCTGCTCTTCGAGAGCTTGGGGAAGGGGGTTTCGTGGTATTCCGCATTCGAGTCCTGGTCGTGGACGACCATCGCATCTTCGCCGAGTCGCTCGCCGCTGCGCTTGCGGCCGAGCCCGACGTCGACGTCTCCGCGGCCGGCAGCGGTCCCGCCGCGCTGCGCAGCCTGGAGCGTGCGGCAGCCGAGGGGCGCCGGTTCGACGTGCTGCTCGTCGACTCCGACCTGGGCGGCAATGTGCCGGGCGTACGGCCGGCCGTGCCCGTTCAGGAGGGCAATGAGGACGGGCTCGTCGACGGGATCTCGCTGGTCGCCGGGGTGCGCACCGCGCAGCCCGGCGTACGGATCGTCGTGCTCGCCGAGAAGGACGATCCGCGGCGCGCCGCACTCGCCCTGCAGGCCGGGGCCTCCGGCTGGGTGGCCAAGGACTGCTCGCTGTCCCGGCTGCTCAATGTCATACGGGGAGTCCTGCGCGACGAGACACATCTGCCGCCCGCCCTGCTCACGGGCGTCCTCAGGGAGCTGACCGCCGCGCGCAAGCACCGCACCGAGAGCGAGCGGCTGGTGGAGTCCCTCACGCCGAGGGAGCGGGAAGTGCTGCGGTGCATGGTCGCCGGGCTGGGGCGCAAGGCCGTCGCCGAGCGCCTGTTCCTGTCCCCGCACACCGTCCGCACCCATATGCAGAACGTCCTGGGCAAGCTGGGGGTCCACTCGACCCTCGCCGCCGTCGCGCTCGCGCGCCGCGCCGGGGTCGGACCCGTCGACCTAGCCGGGGATGTTGTCGAACGGGGCGGTCAGCTGGCGTAGCAGCCCCGCGAGTTCACCGCGCTGGGCACGCGAGAGCTCGGCGAGGATCGCCCGCTCCTGGTCGAGCAGTCCGGCCAGGGCCTGGTCCGCGCGGTCCCGGCCCTCGTCCGTCAGCCGCACCAGCACACCGCGGCGGTCGCTCGGGTCGGGCAGCCGCTCCACCAGGCCCTTCTTCGCCAGCCGGTCGATGCGGTTCGTCATCGTGCCCGAGGTGACCAGGGTCTGCGTCAGCAGCTGCCCCGGCGAGAGCTGATACGGCGTTCCCGCGCGCCTCAGCGCCGTCAGCACGTCGAACTCCCAGGGCTCCAGGCTGTGCTCGGCGAAGGCCAGCCGGCGGGCCCGGTCCAGATGCCGGGCCAGTCTGCTGACCCGGCTGAGCACCTCGAGCGGTTCCACGTCGAGGTCCGGACGCTCCCGGCGCCATGCTGCGACCAGTCGATCGACCTCGTCCTCCATGACGATCAGTGTAGTGGTTGTGTCGATGTGAAGTCTCTTGACATCAAGTCTCTTGACATCGAGATAAGTGGTTGGGGAAGGTGGAGACATGAACACCCCCACCTGGGACCCCACCCAGTACCTCCGCCACGCCGGCCACCGCGCCCGCCCCTTCACCGACCTCCTCGCCCGCATCCCGGCCCTGCCCGAGGACCCGCCCCGCATCGCCGACCTCGGCTGCGGCCCCGGAAACGTCACCGTCCTCCTCGCCGACCGCTGGCCCGCCGCGCACATCACCGGCTACGACAACTCGCCCGAGATGCTGGACAAGGCCCACGTCGACCACGCCGGCCCCACCCCCGGCGGCGGCCGCCTCGACTTCGCCCCCGCCGACGCACGGACCTGGGCGCCCGCACAGCCGTACGACCTGATCGTCAGCAACGCCACCCTGCAGTGGGTCCCCGGGCACGCGGAGCGTTTCGGGGAGTGGATCGCGGGCCTGAAGCCCGGCGGCACCTTCGCCTTCCAGGTCCCCGGCAACTTCGGCGCCCCCAGCCACCAGCTCATGCGCGAACTCGCCCACTCCGCCCGCTGGAAGGACCGCCTCGCCGACACCCTCCGCCACGACGACGCCGTGCTCACTCCGGAGACCTACCTGGAGAAGCTGACCGCCCTCGGCTGCGAGGCGGACGTGTGGGAGACGACGTACGTCCATCTCCTGACCGGCGAGGATCCCGTGCTCGACTGGGTGAAGGGGACCGGCCTGCGACCCATCCTCACCGCCCTCGCCGACGAACCGGCGGCCCGGGAGGACTTCGTGGACGAGTACCGGGCGGCCCTGCGGGAGGCCTATCCGGCCGGTGCGCACGGAACGGCCTTCCCGTTCCGCCGTATCTTCGCGGTCGCCCGCAAGGAGAGCCGCCAGTGATCACCGCCCTCGACCACGTCCAGCTCGCCGCACCGGCCGGCTCCGAGGACCTCCTGCGGGCGTACTACGTCGACGTCCTCGGCATGACGGAGGTCCCGAAACCGCCGGTGCTCGCGGCGCGGGGAGGGTGCTGGTTCCAGGCCGGGGGCGTGCAGCTGCACCTGGGGATCGAGACGGACTTCCGGCCCGCGAAGAAGGCGCACCCGGGGCTGCAGGTCACGGGCATCGAGGCATACGCCGAGCGGCTCGCGGCCAGTGGGGCGTCCGTCATCTGGGACGACGGCCTGCCGGGCCATCTGCGCTTCTACTCGCAGGACCCCGTCGGCAACAGGCTGGAGTTCCTCCAGCCCCTGAAACGCCGGTAGCGGGCCGCCGACCGCACTGCCGCCCGGCCGGACAGGGCCGCGGCCGCCATCGGGAACAGGGGCATGGACACCCACCAGACCCGCGACCAGACGTTCTCCTCGACGGGCACCCACCCGCCCCACGGCTCCTTGGCCACCTCCACACGCTGACCGGGGCGGGAGTCGTAGGTGATCGGTACGGTGCCGTGCGCCAGATAGGCGGTGCAGTCGTAGTGGGCGGCCCTGCCCCGGTAGGTCTTCTCCGCCGGCTCGTAGAAACAGACCTGCGCCTGCGTCTTCTGCGGATGCCCGATCAGCCCCAGCCTGGCGGCCGCGACCACATACCCGGCCACGGTGAGCAGGAGCAGCCCGATCGTGAGACCACCGAAGACCACGACACCGACCGCCTGCCTCCGGCCGGTGGGGAGGGTGTCGGTCACGGCTAGGCCTTCCGGCGCCCGATCAGGTGCGGCTTCGCCTCCAGGCCGTCCAGACCGTGCCACGCCAGGTTCACCAGATGCGCCGCGACCTCCGCCTTCTTCGGGCGGCGCACGTCCAGCCACCATTGGCCGGTCAGGGCGACCATGCCGACCAGGGCCTGGGCGTAGAGGGGGGCGAGCTTGGGGTCGAAGCCCCGGCTCTTGAACTCGCGGCCCAGGATGTCCTCCACCTGGGTGGCGATGTCCGAGATGAGCGACGCGAAGGAGCCCGTGGACTGCGGGATGGGGGAGTCACGGACCAGGATGCGGAAGCCGTCCGTGTTCTCCTCGATGTAGTCGAGAAGGGCGAAGGCCGCCTGTTCGCACAGTTCACGGGGGTGACCGGCCGTCAGGGAACTGGTCACCATGTCCAGCAGACGCCGCATCTCGCGGTCCACCACCACCGCGTACAGCCCCTCCTTGCCGCCGAAGTGCTCGTACACCACCGGCTTGGACACCCCGGCCTTCGCCGCGATCTCCTCCACCGACGTGCCCTCGAAGCCCTTGGCGGCAAACAGGGTGCGACCGATCTCGAGCAGCTGCTGACGGCGCTCGGCTCCCGTCATCCGGGTGCGCCGCGTACGACGCGGCTTCTCATTGCTCGGGGTGCTGCTGGAGTCGGTCGCCACGGCGTCAATCATGCCGCCTTCGCCGACTCCTTCCGGGGCTCGGAGCCGTCCTGGCCGGTGATACGGCGTGAATCGATACGCGAGCGTGACGGCCAGCGCACGTCGTACGCCCAGCCGAACGCCTCGAACCAGCGGATGAAGCGCGCCGACGAGTCCAGCTGCCACCGCTCCACACCGTGCCGCGCGGAGGTCGGATCGGCGTGGTGCAGGTTGTGCCAGGACTCGCCGCAGGACAGCACCGCGAGCCACCACACATTGCCCGAGCGGTCACGCGACTTGAAGGGCCGCTTGCCGACCGCGTGACAGATCGAGTTGATCGACCAGGTCACATGGTGCAGCAGAGCCACCCGAACGAGTGAGCCCCAGAAGAAGCCGGTGAACGCACCCCACCAGGACATCGTCGCCAGACCACCGATCAACGGCGGCAGAGCCAGCGACAGCGCCGTCCAGAACACGAACTGGCGGGAGATCGCACGGATCGCCGGGTCCTTGATCAGATCCGGCGCGTACTTCTCCTGCGGCGTCTGCTCCTCGTCGAACATCCAGGCGATGTGCGCCCACCACAGGCCCTTCATCAGCGCCGGAACCGTCTCCCCGAAACGCCACGGAGAGTGCGGATCGCCCTCCGCGTCCGAGAACTTGTGGTGCTTGCGGTGGTCCGCCACCCAGCGGACCAGAGGCCCCTCCACCGCCAGCGACCCCATGATCGCGAGAGCGATCCGCAGAGGACGCCTGGCCTTGAAGGAGCCGTGCGTGAAGTACCGGTGGAAACCGATCGTGATGCCGTGGCAGCCCAGGTAGTAGAAGAAGACCAGCATGCCCAGGTCCAGCCAGCTCACCCCCCACCCCCACGCCAGCGGCACCGCAGCGACCAGCGCGAGGAACGGGACGATGATGAAGAGCAGCAGCGTGATCTGCTCGATCGAGCGCTTCTGCTCCCCGCCCAGCGTGGCGGACGGAACGGACATGTCGCCGGTCTCCTTCGGGGCGTCTTCGATCACATCGGAGCTTGTGGTCATGGGCGTCCCCTGTGGGGTCGAGGGTTGAGAGTGAGATGCCGGGGTGGCCGTGGGAACCGTGCCCGCGTTCCGTTACAACGGTCCCTACGGTTCCGTAACCTACGGCGTCGTAAGTATGGCAGCGAGTCGCCCGGCGGCAAGAGCCCGAAATCATGCGCGTCCGCATGGACACCTATCCTGGAGTCGGTCGGACAGCGCGGTCCGCTCTGAACTTCTTCCCGGATGTCAGGGCCGTATGCGGCGCCCGCCGCGCGGCCCCAACCGCCGGGTTCCCCTCCCGGACGAGCTTCAACACTGCAAGGAGCCGCACCTGTGAGCAGTGCCGACGACCAGACCACAACGACGAGCAGCGAGCTGCGCGCCGACATCCGGCGGCTGGGAGACCTCCTCGGCGAGACCCTCGTCCGGCAGGAGGGCCCCGAGCTGCTGGAACTCGTCGAGAAGGTCCGCCGCCTCACCCGCGAGGACGGAGAGGCCGCCGCCGAACTACTGCGCGGCACCGAACTCGAGACCGCGGCCAAGCTGGTCCGCGCCTTCTCCACCTACTTCCACCTGGCCAACGTCACCGAACAGGTCCACCGAGGCCGCGAACTGCGCGAGCGCCGCGCCGCCGAGGGCGGCCTGCTGGCCCGTACCGCCGACCGGCTCAAGGACGCCGACCCCGAGCACCTGCGCCAGACCGTCCGCCACCTCAATGTTCGCCCGGTGTTCACGGCGCACCCGACGGAAGCCGCGCGCCGGTCGGTCCTCAACAAGCTCCGGCGCATCGCCGCACTCCTGGAAACCCCGGTCATCGAGGCCGACCGCCGCCGCTACGACACCCGTCTGGCCGAGAACATCGACCTCGTATGGCAGACCGACGAGCTCCGCGTCGTCCGCCCGGAGCCCGCCGACGAAGCCCGCAACGCCATCTACTACCTCGACGAGCTCCACGCCGGCGCCGTCGGCGACGTCCTCGAGGACCTCACCGCCGAACTGGAACGCGTCGGCGTCAAGCTCCCCGACGACACCCGCCCCCTCACCTTCGGCACCTGGATCGGCGGCGACCGCGACGGCAACCCGAACGTCACCCCCCAGGTCACCTGGGACGTCCTGATCCTCCAGCACGAACACGGCATCAACGACGCCCTGGACCTCATCGACGAACTCCGCGGCTTCCTGTCGAACTCCATCCGCTACACCGGCGCCACCGAAGAACTCCTCGCCTCCCTCCAGAGCGACCTGGAGCGCCTCCCCGAGATCAGCCCCCGCTACAAGCGCCTCAACGCCGAGGAGCCCTACCGCCTCAAGGCCACCTGCATCCGGCAGAAGCTGGAGAACACCAAGCAGCGCCTCGCCAAGGGCACCCCGCACGAGACGGGCCGCGACTACCTCGGCACCGCCGAACTGCTGACGGACCTCACCCTGATCCAGACCTCCCTCCGGGAGCACCGCGGCGGCCTCTTCGCCGACGGCCGCATGAACCGCACCATCCGCACACTCGCCGCCTTCGGCCTCCAGCTCGCCACCATGGACGTACGCGAACACGCCGACGCCCACCACCACGCCCTCGGCCAGCTCTTCGACCGCCTCGGCGAGGAATCCTGGCGGTACACCGACATGCCCCGCGAATACCGGGCCAAGCTCCTCGCCAAGGAACTCCGCTCCAGGAGGCCCCTCGCCCCCACCCCGGCACCCGTGGACGCACCCGGCGAGAAGACCCTCGGCGTGTTCGAGACCGTCAAGCGAGCCCTCGCAGTCTTCGGACCCGAGGTCATCGAGTCGTACATCATCTCGATGTGCCAGGGCGCCGACGACGTCTTCGCAGCCGCCGTACTCGCCCGCGAGGCCGGCCTCATCGACCTGCACGCCGGCTGGGCGAAGATCGGCATCGTCCCGCTCCTGGAGACCACCGACGAACTCAAGGCAGCCGACACGATCCTCGAGGACATGCTCTCCGACCCCTCCTACCGGCGTCTGGTGGCGCTGCGCGGAGACGTCCAGGAGGTCATGCTCGGGTACTCCGACTCCTCCAAGTTCGGCGGCATCACCACCAGCCAGTGGGAGATCCACCGCGCCCAGCGCCGCCTGCGCGACGTAGCCCACCGCTACGGCGTACGCCTCCGCCTCTTCCACGGCCGCGGCGGCACCGTCGGCCGCGGCGGCGGCCCCTCCCACGACGCGATCCTCGCCCAGCCCTGGGGCACCCTCGAAGGCGAGATCAAGGTCACCGAACAGGGCGAGGTCATCTCCGACAAGTACCTCGTGCCGTCCCTCGCCAGGGAAAACCTGGAACTGACGGTCGCGGCCACCCTGCAGGCCTCCGCCCTGCACACCGCACCCCGCCAGTCCGTCGAGGCACTCGCCCGCTGGGACGCCGCCATGGACGTCGTCAGCAACGCCGCCGAAGCCGCCTACCGCCGGCTCGTCGAAGACCCCGACCTGCCCGCGTACTTCTTCGCCTCGACCCCCGTCGACCAGCTCGCCGACCTGCACCTCGGCTCCCGGCCCTCACGCAGGCCCGACTCCGGCGCCGGCCTCGACGGACTGCGCGCCATCCCCTGGGTCTTCGGCTGGACCCAGTCCCGGCAGATCGTCCCCGGCTGGTTCGGCGTCGGCTCCGGCCTCAAGGCACTGCGCGAAGCCGGCCTGGACACCGTGCTCGACGAGATGCACGAACAGTGGCACTTCTTCCGCAACTTCATCTCCAACGTCGAGATGACCCTCGCCAAGACCGACCTGCGCATCGCCGCGCACTACGTCGACACCCTCGTCCCCGACGACCTCAAGCACGTCTTCGACACCATCAGGGCCGAACACGAACTCACCGTGCGCGAAGTGCTCAAGGTGACCGGGGAGAAGGAACTCCTCGACGCGACCCCGGTGTTGAAGCAGACCTTCACCATCCGCGACGCCTACCTGGACCCGATCTCCTACCTCCAGGTCACCCTCCTCAAGCGCCAGCGCGACGCCGCGGCCGCCGGCGAACAGCCCGACCCGATCCTCTCCCGCGCCCTGCTGCTCACGGTCAACGGCGTGGCAGCAGGCCTGCGCAACACCGGCTGACCCGCCCCACCCGCACATGAGGGTGCCCCCGGGCTCGTACGAAGCCCGGGGGCACCCTCATGCCGTACGTCAGGCCTTGCGACGGCGGACCACCAGGTAACCGCCCCCGGCGACCAGCGCGGCCGCCACACCGGAGAGCAGACCCACAGGAGCACCGTTACCGGTCTCGGCGAGATCATCACCCGAACCACCCTGCGGCGACGCCGAAGCCGACGCAGACCCCGACGAAGGCGCGGACGACGACGAAGACCCGGGCGACGAGGAAGACGGAGACGGAGACGCAGACGAGGACGCCGACGGAGAAGGCGTCGTACCACCGCCGCCGCCCTGCGAGTCCTTGCAGTCCGTCCAGAACACCTTGTGCTTGGCGGCGCCCTTCTCACCGTCGAAGTTCCAGAACAGCTTGTAGTGCCCGTCGGGCAGCGACAGATCCTCCGTACGGCCATGACCGTCGGAATCCAGCGTGATCGCGCCGGTCTTCACGGTCTCGCCCTTCGTGGCAGCCGTCGGAGCCCAGGCCTCGATGTGCCAGTCGACCTGCTGGACCGCGTCGAAACCGAACGCATCCAGATAGAACGTGCAGACGTGCGGCTCGTTGCGCTTCAACTCCTCGCCGGTGGTGGCGTCATGGATCTTCACAGTCCCGTTGTCACCGGGAACCGTGGCGTGAGCGGCAACAGGCGCCGAGAACAACGCCGCCGCAGCGACGGCGGACAGGGCGCCGGCGCGGGTGAGGGTACGCATGGGGCAGTCCATCTTCGAGTTACGGACGGGAAGATGTGGAGGGGGCGGCTCAGCATCCAGCCACACCTGACTCAAGGTCAATCACGAACAGACAACACTCAGGCTTCTCCACAAGACGGAGAACCTTCTCCACAAGATGGAGAACGCGGAAACCTGTCAGATAGTCACGAAAGCCGCCGTCAGCAGCGCGATCCCCGACCCCGCCATCACCCACCCGGCCCGCGACCGCCCCAACCCCCCGGCCACCACCACCGAAGCCAGCAGCAACGCCCCGCCGAACGGAACCCACGCATAAAGGATCCCCGCCGGCCCCGACCGCACCACCTCATCGCTGCCGGGCTTCACCACCACCGTGTACGTCTGCCCCTTGCGCACCGCCACCGTCTTCTCGATGACCATCCGGTCCCGACCGGAAGAACCCTGCGAGATCGGCGTATAGCGCCCCGTACACGTGTCGTCCCCACACCGCGTCACCTCGATCGTGCCGCGCTCCCGCCCCTTCGTGAGCATCACATACGGAGCCGTCCGCCACGACGCCCACACCCCGGCGATCAGAATCAGCGCCGCGACCGTACCCATCGCCGCAAACCGCCCGAACCGCAACGCGGCGACCGAGGCCTGGCGCGAGACCTGACGGGAAGAGGTGGCAGTGGCAGGCATGGCCGGGATCATTGGCCATGCCCCCACGCCAGGTCAACTCCAGCAGACTCCGGCGGGCGACAAGTCAGGAGTTGTACGTGCTTTGCGCCCGCTCCAACCCCTCGATCACCAGACACTCCACCGCATCCGCCGCCCGGTCCACGAAGTAGTCCAGCTCCTTGCGCTCCGTCGAGGAGAAATCCTTCAACACGAAGTCCGCCACCTGCATCCGCCCCGGAGGCCGCCCGATCCCGAACCGCACCCGGTGATACTCCGCCCCCATCGCCTTCGTCATCGACTTCAGCCCGTTGTGCCCGTTGTCGCCCCCACCGAGCTTCAGACGCAGAATGCCGTAATCGATGTCCAACTCGTCATGCACCGCCACAACATTCGCCAACGGCACCTTGTAGAAGTCCCGCAGAGCATTGACCGGCCCACCCGACAGATTCATGTACGACATCGGCTTCGCCAGAATCACCCGCCGGTTCGCCGGCCCCGGCGGCCCGATCCGCCCCTCCACGACCTGCGCCTGCGCCTTGCCCGCCCGCTTGAACCTCCCCCCGATCCGCTCAGCCAGCAGATCAGCCACCATGAACCCGACATTGTGCCGGTTCATGGCGTACTCGGAACCCGGATTCCCGAGGCCCACAACAAGCCAGGGCCCACTGACGGGGCTGGTCACGTCCATATCTCCTTGATACGCGCCAGCCGCTGCCCCCCAAGGGAACAGCGGCTGAACAAACCGTCGAAACCGGTCTACGAGGATCAGGCCTCGGCGACAGCCTCTTCGCCCGCGGCCTCGCCGCCCTCAGCGGCCTCCTCCGCCTGCGCGGCCAGAACCTGCAGCACGACAGCGTCCTCCTCGACGGCCAGCGTGGTGCCGTTCGGCAGCGTGATGTCCTTCGCGAGGATCGAGGCACCGGCCTCCAGACCCTCGATGGACACCGTGACCGACTCGGGGATGTGCGTGGCCTCGGCCTCGACCGGCAGCGCGTTCAGAACGTGCTCAAGCAGGTTGCCACCCGCAGCCAGCTCGCCCTCGGTGTGCACCGGGATCTCGACCGTGACCTTCTCGCCGCGCTTCACCAGCAGCAGGTCGACGTGCTCCAGGTAGCCCTTGATCGGGTCACGCTGCACCGACTTCGGGATCGCCAGCTCGTTCGCCTTGCCGTCGATGTCCAGAGAGATCAGGACGTTCGGCGTACGCAGAGCAAGAAGCAGGTCGTGACCCGGAAGAGTCAGGTGCAGCGGGTCCGAACCGTGACCGTACAGAACACCGGGAACCTTGCTGTCACGACGGATACGACGGGCAGCACCCTTACCGAACTCGGTACGGGACTCAGCGGAGATCTTGACCTCGGACATGATCACTCCTCGTAGAAAACAGAAACGGACGTGGTCACCCGGCCACGAACGGCCTGCTACGAAGAGCGCGTCGATAACGGACCGCCGTACCCCTGAACCCTTCGGAACGGGAACGGCCTCCCTCGCCGAGCAACTGAAGCAGTCTACTCGGAGAGGGAGGCCACACCCAAAAGGATCTTCGACAGGCTCGGCAGAGCCCGAGTGAGGAACCCTTACTGCTCGTCGAACAGGCTCGTCACCGAACCGTCCTCGAACACCTCACGCACCGCACTCGCAATCGTCGGCGCAATCGACAGCACCGTGATCTTGTCCAGATCCCCGCCCAGCTCACCCGGCGTCGGCAGCGTGTTCGTGAAGATGAACTCACTCACCCGGGAGTTCTTCAACCGGTCCGCCGCCGGACCCGACAGCACACCGTGCGTCGCCGTCACGATGACATCCTCCGCACCGTGCGCGAACAGCGCGTCCGCGGCGGCGCAGATGGTGCCACCCGTGTCGATCATGTCGTCGACCAGGACACAGACCCGACCCTTGACCTCACCCACGACCTCATGGACAGTCACCTGGTTCGCGACGTCCTTGTCACGACGCTTGTGCACAATGGCGAGAGGAGCACCGAGCCGGTCGCACCAGCGGTCAGCCACCCGCACACGCCCGGCGTCAGGCGAGACCACCGTCAGCTTGTCACGGTCGACCTTCTGACCCACATAGTCCGCAAGAAGCGGCAGCGCGAAGAGATGATCGACCGGACCGTCGAAGAAACCCTGAATCTGATCCGTGTGCAGATCCACGGTCAGAATCCGGTCCGCACCCGCCGTCTTCATCAGATCCGCCACCAGACGCGCCGAAATCGGCTCACGACCACGGTGCTTCTTGTCCTGCCGCGCGTAACCGTAGAACGGCACGATCACCGTGATCGAACGCGCCGACGCACGCTTCAGCGCATCGATCATGATCAACTGCTCCATGATCCACTGATTGATCGGAGCCGTGTGGCTCTGAATCACAAAGCAGTCCGCACCACGCGCCGACTCCTGATAACGAACGTAGATCTCACCGTTCGCAAAGTCGAAGGCCTTCGTCGGGACAACCCCGACCCCCAGCTGCTGGGCGACCTCCTCGGCAAGCTCGGGGTGGGCGCGGCCGGAGAAGAACATCATCTTCTTCTCGCCGGTCGTCTTGATCCCGGTCACAGCTGTCTCCTCAGAGGTGTCTCAACTGGGTGTGCACTTATCACGGTACGCCGTCTTCGACGCACCCGTTTCCGGTCAGTCTTCGCTCTCGACCTGCCGAGACGCCGCCTCCGCCGCCTTCGCAGCCGCGCTCCCCGGACGCTTACGAGCCACCCAACCCTCGATATTCCGCTGCTGACCACGGGCCACAGCCAGCGAACCGGGCGGCACATCCTTCGTGATCACAGACCCCGCAGCGGTGTACGAGCCGTCCCCAACCGTGACGGGAGCCACAAACATATTGTCCGAACCCGTCCGGCAATGCGACCCCACGGTCGTGTGGTGCTTCTCCTGACCGTCGTAGTTCACGAACACGCTCGCAGCACCGATGTTGGTGTACTCACCGATCGTCGCGTCACCGACATAGGAGAGATGAGGAATCTTGGTCCCCTCACCGATCACAGCATTCTTCGTCTCGACGTAGGTACCGATCTTGCCCTTCGCGCCGAGGCTGGTGCCCGGACGGAGGTACGCGAACGGGCCCACCTTCGCCTGCGGCCCGACATGAGCACCGTCCGCCACCGTGTTGTCGACACGCGCACCCGCGTCCACGCGGGTGTCGGTGAGCCGACTGTTGGGGCCGACCTCCGCACCCTCGCCGACGTGCGTGGAACCGTGCAGCTGCGTGCCGGGGTGGACCACCGCGTCCTGCTCGAAGGTGACCGTGACGTCGATCCAAGTGGTCGCCGGATCGATGACGGTGACACCGGCGAGCATGGCGCTCGTCAGCAACCGGTCGTTCAGGATGCGGCGGGCCTCGCTCAGCTGCACACGGTTGTTGATGCCGGCGATCTCACGGTGATCGGCCGCAACAGACGCGCCCACACGGTGACCGGCCTCACGCAGGATGCCGAGCACGTCGGTCAGATACTCCTCGCCCTGACTGTTGTCCGTACGGACCTTCTTCAGAGCGTCGAAGAGCAACTGACCGTCGAACGCGAACACCCCGGAGTTGATCTCACGGATCGCACGCTGCTCCTCGGACGCGTCCTTGTGCTCGACGATCTCGGTGACGGCGCCGGTGGCCTGGTCGCGGATGATCCGCCCGTAACCGGTCGCGTCCGGAACCTCGGCGGTCAGGACCGTGACGGCGTTGGAGTCGCCGGAGTGCGTCGCCGCGAGCTGCCGCAGCGTCTCGCCGGCGAGCAGCGGAGTGTCTCCGCACACGACCACGACGGTGCCGTCGACACTGCCGCCGAGCGACTCCAGCGCGATCCGTACGGCGTGACCCGTGCCGTTCTGCTCGGCCTGCACGGTGGTGCGTACGGCGGGGTCGATCTCGGCGAGATGCGCGGTGACCTTCTCGCGCGCGTGCCCGACCACGACGACGAGGTTCTCGGGCTCCAACTCACGAGCGGCGGCGAGCACATGACCCACGAGGCTGCGTCCGCAGATCTCGTGCAGGACCTTGGGTGTGGTCGACTTCATACGGGTGCCCTCACCCGCTGCGAGAACGACTACGGCTGCCGGGCGAATGGCGCTCACGGGGTTGCCCTTCGGCTGTGGAGTGGGTGGGGACATCCGCAGGATACCGGGGCGTTTCGTGGGGGACATGGGAGCGGGCCCTGACGGTGCTGTCAGGGCCCGAACTCAGGTCTTGGGTGTTGTGGCTCCCCCGCAAGGATTCGAACCTTGTCCTACTAGATCCAAAATCTAGTGTGCTGCCAGTTACACCACGGGGGACAGCGCTTCAGACCTTACCGGAGACGTGACTGCGCTTGGGCCACGATTCCGTTCCACCAGCCCTCGATGCGGTTGTACAGGTCAGCGCTTCTTGCCACCCCGATGACCAGGCAACCGTGGTAGTCGTCGCCGGTGTTCTTCCGGACGGTCTTCGGGTTGTGCTTCTTGAGCGTCGGCTTGGCGAAGACTGAAGCGTCGACCTCGGCGATCTCTGCCCAGAATCGGTGCGCAGCGTCGATGTCGGCGGACTCGTGGATGAGCACGCGGAAGCGTAGGCGTTCACGGCTCACGTCGAGTAGGTCCAGCCAGGCGAGGTAGGTCTGGATCACGCCCGGGTCGCTGTTCACGAAGATGGCGCGCTCTCGGCGGTCGTAGGGCTTGCTCTTCGATCCTTCGGCCCAGTACAGCGCGACCCCCGCCATGAAGAGTTCGCGGTCCGTCAGCTCGCCGATTTCCCTGTGGGCTCCGAGCTTGGTCTTCTTGCGCTCTTCGTTGTCTGCTGCTCGTCGCCTCGCCAGCCCTTCCTGCATGAGGGCCCGCTGTTCCTCCGGTGTATATCGAGGCTTGGGCCTTGGCAGATCCCGAACCCAGAGCGAGACCGAGCTCCTGGAGCACCCCAGCTCTGCCTCGATCTGGTCGTACGTCCAGCCCTGTAGTCGCAACTCCCGTGCCCTCTCGCGCAGATCGTCCTTGGCGTTCGGGCGCTTGGTCCACTCCGGCGGCGGCTCCCCCTTCACCAGCTGGTTGAGGATGTCGTTGTTGAAGACCTTCAGCTCGTCCCGGATCTGCCGAAGGCTGTAGCCCTGCCGCCGCAGCGCGACCGCCCGCTCCCGGAGCTCATCGAAGTCGGCGTATTTGCCATGTGGATGTGCCATGGGCATACCGTCCGGGCGGAATGCGTCCTTCCGGGGTCGAACGGTGAGCGATTCAGCAGTTCGAGGGATATCGGTCGGTTTCGCTTACGTTCGGTTACGGAGTGTGGTGTAGGCCAGTCACGGAAACTCGCCGGAAAACGGGGTGCGGACGCCCGTAGGCTGGAGGCATGACCACGACGGGGGAAGTGCGCGCGGCGGCCCGGGGAGGGCCGTGGTGGTGGACTAGGTGGCGCAGTGCGGCGCTGGACGTGAGCTTGGCTTTTGTGTCCGCGGTGGAGTGTGCGTTCGAGGGGGTCCGGTTCGCGCGGGACGCGGGGATTCCGGTGGCCGCGGGGGTTGTTTTCGGGGTGTTGGCGGGGTCGGCGCTGCTGGTGAGGCGGCAGTGGCCGATTGCTGTTGTGCTGGTGTCGATTGCGATTACCCCGGCCCAGATGGGCTATCTGATGGGGATCGTCGGTCTGTACACGCTCGCGGCTTCGGAGTTGCCGCGGAGGATCATCGGTTCGCTGGCGGGGATGTCGCTGGTGGGCATGTTGATCGTGATGTTCGTGCGGGTGCGGCAGGACATGGCGCGGGGGACTTGGGATCTCGGGGACTGGTTTGTTCCGTTCGCGGCGATCACTACCGCGATCGGGATGACTGCGCCGCCTTTGCTGCTGGGTTTGTATGTGGGGGCTCGGCGTCGGCTGATGGAGAGTCTGCGGGAGCGTGCGGACAGTCTTGAGCGGGAGTTGCAGCTTCTTGCGGAGCGGGCGGAGGAGCGGGCCGAGTGGGCGCGGAATGAGGAGCGGACTCGGATTGCGCGGGAGATGCATGACGTGGTGGCGCATCGCGTCAGCCTGATGGTTGTGCATGCTGCCGCTCTGCAGGCTGTTGCCCGTAAGGATCCCGAGAAGGCTGTGAGGAATGCCGCGCTCGTGGGGGATATGGGGCGGCAGGCGTTGACCGAGTTGCGGGAGATGCTCGGGGTGCTGAGGAGTGGGGACGGGGTGCGGCGGGGTGAGCAGGCTGTGCCTCTTGCGGCGGTGGGGGTTGCTGCTGCGGTGGCGGCTTCGAAGGCCGCGGACGAGGGTGAGGGGCCCTGTCTGGAGGAGTTGGAGGAACTCGTCGGGCAGTCGGCGGCTGCGGGGATGGTGGTGGATCTGTCCGTGGAGGGGGACGTGCGGTCGTATGCCGCTGAGATCGAGCAGACCACTTATCGCGTCGTCCAGGAGGCGTTGACGAACGTGCACAAGCATGCGGCGGGGGCGAAGACGCATGTGCGGCTTGCGCATCGGGTGTCGGAGATCGCGATGCAGGTGGAGAACGAGCCGCCGCCGGAGGTGCCTTCGGCGGTGTCGGCGCGGTTGCCGTCCGGGGGGAACGGGCTGGTGGGGATGAAGGAGCGGGTCGCCGCGCTGGGCGGGGTGTTTGTGTCGGGGCCGACGGATGCGGGGGGTTTCCGGGTGTCGGCGGTGATTCCGGCGGCGTAAGGCCTCGTGGTGCCTTGTGGTGCCTTGTGGTGCCTTGTGGTGCCTCGTAGTGCCTCGTGGTGCCTTGTGGTGCCTCGTGATGCCTCGTGATGTCTGTGTGGTTCAGCCGGCTGTGAGGCGTACGGGTTCTATGCCTGCGACGAGGGCGGCGAGGGCCTGGTCGATGTCGGGGCCGAGGTACCAGTCGCCTGTGTGATCGAGGGCGTAGATGCGGCCTTCGGCGTCGACGGCGAGGAGTGAGCGGGTGTCGGTTTCGGTGCCGAGGGGGCTGACTTCGGTGTCGAGGGCGCGGCCGAGGTCGGCGAGGGTGCGGGCCATGTGGAGGCCGTGCAGGGGGTCGAGGTGGAGGGCTGCGGGGGCGACTTGGCGGCCGGGTCCGGTGGGTGTGATGTGGAGGCCGCCGAATTCGGCCCAGGCTTCGACGGCGGCGGGGAAGACGGCGTGGCGGTGGCCTGCGGGTGAGGCGTGGTCGCGGAGGGCGTCGGCCCAGATCTCGGCCTGTTTTATGTCCCAGCGTCCGGGTTGCCAGCCGGCGGCGCGCAGGGCGGCGTCGACGGGTACGGGGAAGCGCGTGGTCGAGGTGCGGTCGGGGTGCATCTGCCCTTCGATCGTCGAGGTCATGGGTCGGCGCGGGGCCGTTGTGCTTGTTGCTGGTGGGGGTTAGCCGTCTGCTGCTGCGGGGTCGACGATGCGGACGCCGAAGTGGTCGCTGAGGGCGGTGCAGGCGCGGCAGGGGGTGGCGAAGCTGCCGTGCAGGGGGTCGCCGTCTTCGCGGATGCGGCGGGCGGTGAGTTTGGCCTGTTTGAGGGCTTTGCGGGCTTCGCCGTTGGTCATGGGTTTGCGGGCGGCGCGTTTGCTGCGGGCGGCGTCCGCGGTGGCTATGTGGCGGGAGATGAGGATGGTTTCGGCGCAGCGGCCGGTGAAGCGGTCGCGTTGGGTGCTGGTGAGGGTGTCGAGGAAGTCCTGGACGAGTGGGTGCAGGGGTGGGGGCTGGTCGCCGCGGGCGGCGGTGCCGGTGAGGGTGGCGCCGCGGACGGAGAGGGCGGCGGCGACGGTGGGGAGTATGCCGTCGCGGCGGTGCTGGAGGGCGGGTGCGTGCGGGGTTTCGGTGGCGCTCCAGCCGATGCGGGGGTCGCCGGACGGCCCTGTGTGCGGTGCCGTGTGTGGTCCCGTCTGCGTCGCGTTCATGATCGTCATCCCCTCCCGAGCCTCCCCCGGACGTCACAGAGTGCCAAATGCCGTGGCTGGTGCGGAAGCTGGGGCGGTGCGACACGCCCGGGTTTGGGCGGGCTGTCACGGCGGGGTGACGGCTGGTCACGGAAGCGGAGGGCGGCTGACCGGTGCCCGGTGACCGGTGCGGTCGTACCGCATAGGCTGTCGGCACCGCGTTTTGTGCGGGCGGCGCGTGGTGACACGCGCGGTGACGGTCGAGACGGAAGTCGAGACGGACGAGACAGTCGATACGGGGCGTGGCGGGCGGTTTGGGCCGGTCGTTGCGGGTCGTACCAGAGTGCCGCAGGGGGCAACCGCCATGACGACAGGTCGGCTCGGGCAGCAAGCCGCGCCGCCGAACGCGGCCTATGCCGGGCAGGTCGTGCATTTCCCGGATCCGGTTCGGGCGGCACGTCACCCGAGAGGGGTACGGGTTGACGAGCGTGGGTACCCCGATTTCTCGGCCTACGCGCGTGCTGCTGCGGAGATTGCGGAGCCGCCGGAGGGTTTCGGTGTCGACGAGTTGCGGCTGACGGACTATGTGTCGGCGAATGCGGCGTTGTCGGCGACGGGTCATGAGTTGTGGGACACGGTGCCGGCGGTGGCGACGCCGCATGGGTGGACGTGGCATCACGTGGTGGGTTCGCGGCGGCTGGAGTTGGTGCCGGTCGACGTGAAGGCGTTGCTGCGGCATCACGGTGGGATCGCGACGGCGGCGGTGGACCAGAACAAGCGGGGTACGCGGCCGCTTCAGGAGACGCGGCCGGCGCACATCGGGTTGCCGAAGTCGGGTGTGGCGGTGACGGAGTCGCAGGTGCAGGGGGTCGAGGAGGATCTCGGGTATCGGCTGCCGGGTGCGTACCGTTCGTTCTTGAAGGCGGCGGGTGGGTGTGCGCCTGTGGGTGCGGCGCTGGATGCCGAGTTGGGGCTGTTGATCGACCAGCCGTTCTTCACGGTGCGGGACGAGGCGGCGGTCAATGATCTGGTCTACGTCAACAAGTGTCTGCGTGACCATCTGACCAAGGATTACTTGGGTGTTGGGTTTGTGCAGGGCGGGTTGCTGGCGGTGAAGGTGAAGGGCGAGCGGCTCGGTTCGGTGTGGTTCTGTGCGTACGACGACGCTCGGGATGTGGATCCTTCGTGGGCGCCGGCGGACCGGGTGGAGCGGTTGCTGCTGCCGTGCGGTGAGGACTTCGACGCGTTTCTGTCCCGACTGGCGGGCAATCCGCCGGAGTTGGAGACGGTGGCGAATCTGATGGTGGACGGCGGTTTCGCGCGTCCCGTGCCTGTCTCTTCCGTCTCTTCCGTGGGGGAGTGAGCGTTGCGATGGTGACCTTCGCGCAGGCGCAGGAGCGCGCCGAGGAGTGGATCAACGGGGATGTGCCGTCGTATCAGCATCGTGAGGTGCGGGTGCGGGAGTTCGGGCTGGGGTTCGTGGTGTGGGCCGAGGACCGGGCGGACGGGCCGCGTTCGGACGGGGGTCTGCAGCGGCTGGTGATCGCCCGGGACAGCGGTGAGGCGACGCTGTGGCCGTCGTTGCCGGTGGGTGAGGTTATTCGCCGGTACGAGGAGGAGTACGGCCGCCCGGACGAGGCTGCGGAGCCGGTGCCGGCGGCTTCGGCTCGGGTGGATCTGAATCAGACGTCGTTCTTGCTGAGTCCGCCGGAGTGGTTGCAGGAGGCGGCGGACAAGTTGGGGATGGCGGATCGGCGGGCCGGTGCGGGCGCCGGTGCGGCTGCGGCTGGTTCGTCGGGTGACGGTTCGGGGTGGCCGGAGGCCGGGGCGAGTGGTGGCGCGGGTGCGCCGGGTGCGCCCGTCGGGGCGACTGCCTGGGCCGGGACCGACACCAACGGTGGTGGCGAGGACCTTTCCGTACCGCTGCCCGCGACCGTGTTCGCGCCGCCGCTGGGCGACGCGGGCGAGGAGACGCCGCCGGATGCCGAGACGGCGCTGATGGCGGGCGGCAGCAGGCTTCCGCGGACGGCGGTGGAGCCGGCGGTCGATGAGCCGGGGGCTCAGGGTGGTACGCCTTCGCCGCCTTCGGCGTACGGGTATCCGCAGGGTCCCGGCCCGGTGCCGGGTGGCACGCCTCCGCCTTCGACGTATGGATATCCGCAGGGCGCCGAGGGCACGCCGCCGCCTGCTCCTTCGTCGTACGGCTATCCGCAGGGTCCGGGTGCCACGCCTCCGCCTGTGCCGCCCGCGCCTTCCTACGGCTATCCCCCGGCGCCCGGCGGTGCGCCGGGTGCCCCGCCGCGGCCGCTCGCGCCGAACGCCGGGGACATTGCCGACGCCGCGACGAGCAAGGCGGCTCCTGCGCCGCGTCGGGGTCCGACCACGCCGCCTCCGCCGAGCGCTCCCGGGACGCCGGGTGCGCGGCCGGGGAGCGCACCTCCGCCTCCGCCCGGGGCCGGTGCGGGCGGATACGTTCCGACTCAGCTCGTGTCGGCGCTCGGTCCCGACGGCCCTGAGGGCGCTGCCGGGCCGGGGGCTCCGCAGCCGCCGTCGGCTCCGGGAAGTGCACCGCATCCGCCCGGCGCTCCGCATCCGCCGGGCGCCCCCAACCCGCCCGGTGCGCCCAACGCGCCCGGCGGTATGCCTCCGGGCGGTGTCCACCAAGCCGCCACGATGCTTGCCGACCCCGCTCGGATGGGCCCGGGGGCGCCGCAGCCCCCGGGTCCCCCCGGTGTTCCGGGGGCACCGGGTGCGCAGGCATTTCCCGGCGCCCCGGGAGCCCCGGGAGCCCCGGGCATGCCTGCCCCGCCCCAGCCTCCTGCCGCTTCGGGGGTGCCTGGTGCGCCAGGCGTTCCGCAGCAGACCGGTGCCCCCGGTGCTCCGGGTGGTCCTGGGGTTCCGCAGCCTCCGGTCGGCCCGGGTGCTCCTGGTGTCCCGCAGCCTCCGGTCGGCCCGGGTGCTCCTGGGGTTCCGCAGCCTCCGGGTGCTCCGGTCGGCCCGGGTGGTCCTGGGGTTG
>NZ_JBIAWI010000005.1:0-137012 GCF_042895385.1 Streptomyces sp. NPDC001401 | reverse complement strand
ATCCGCAGCAGACGGGTGGCCCGGGTGTTCCGGGTGGTCCTGGTGTCCCGCAGCCTCCGGTCGGTCCGGGTGGTCCTGGGGTTCCGCAGCCTCCGGGTGCTCCGGTCGGCCCGGGTGGTCCTGGCGTTCCGCAGCAGACGGGTGGCCCGGGTGTTCCGGGTGGTCCTGGTGTCCCGCAGCCTCCGGTCGGTCCGGGTGGTCCTGGGGTTCCGCAGCCTCCGGGCGCGCCTGGTGGCCCTGGCGTCCCGCAGCCGTCTGGTGCCCCCGGTGTCCCAGGTGGCCCTGGCGTCCCACAGCCCCCTGGTGCTCCGGGTGCCCCTGTCTTCCCGCAGCCCGGTGCTCCGGGTGCCCCTGTCTTCCCGCAGCCTGCGGGCGCCCCGGGATCTCCGGGTGCCCCCGCTGCCCCCGGCACCCCGCAGCCCCCCGGTGCCCCCGGCATGCCCGGTGCCCCCGGTGGCCCCGGCGGTTCGGCCGGTGGGCGTGGTGCTGTGCACCACGCGGAGACCGTGTTGGCCGGGCCTCCTGTCGGGGCGCCCGGTGCTCCTCCGGTCGGTGGTCCCGGTATGCCTCCGCCGCCGCAGGCTCCCGGGATGGCGCCCGGTGGCCCCGGTATGGCGCCGTCCGGGCCGCCCGGTGCGGTGCCGCCGCCCGCGTACGGGTATCCGCCGCAGCAGCAGGGGCAGCCGACGGTGGGGCCCGGGTATCAGGCCGTTCTTCGCTATCGCGCGCAGGACGGGTCCGAGCAGCAGTTGATTCGGCGGTCGGCGCCGGGGACGCCGCACCCGGAGTGGCAGATCTTCCATGAGCTGCGCGGTATGAACGTGCCGCCGGACCAGGTGCTGGAGCTGCACACGGAGCTGGAGTCGTGCGAGCTGCCGGGTGCGTACTGCGCGCGGATGATCCGGGAGCAGTGGCCGCAGGCGCGGATCGCGTCCATCGCGCCGTACGGGACGGATCACGCGAGCCGGCAGCAGGGCATGCAGCAACTGCTGGCGCACCAGGGCGAGTTGCACCAGGTGGCGGACGGGCCCGCGCGTCCGGCGCCGGTGCGGGCGCCGTTGCCGCCGGTGCAGGCGGCGCCGCCGATTCCGCCGGAGGCGGTGGGGCAGGAGCTGGCGGGGGCGTTCGGGCCGGGGGTGTTCCGGTTCGAGCAGGCTGCCGTGTCGCGGCAGGGTGTGCCGCCGGTGGTGGCGCACTCGCTGGTGGCGGCGGGGCTGCCGGCGGACATGGGGCCGTTCTTCTGGGCGCAGGCCCAGCCGGGGCGGCCGGTGCCGACGCTCGCCGAACTGGCGCAGGAGCGCGGGGTGCAGCCGGCCGCGGACGCGGGCTCGTATCTCGTCATGGGCAGTGACTTCGGCCGGGCGATCTGTGTGCAGTACGGCACCGCGAACATCGTGGCCGTGCCGGTGGAGGCGGGGCCCGGTGGTGCGCCCGTGCCGCCGCAGTTCGTGAACACGGGGCTGCCCGAGTTCCAGCGGTGCCTGGCGCTGCTGGGCCGGATGTGGCGGCTCAGGTTCGGGCTGAACCAGGAGCAGGCGGGCCGTTGGACCGTCGACTTCCAGGCGCAGCTGGCCTCGCTCGACCCGGCGGCGCTCGGGTCGCCGGAGAGCTGGTGGTCGGTGCTGCTGGAGCAGATGTGGGACGGGTTGCTGTGACGTACCGCCGCTGACGCTTCACTGCTGATGCACCATTGCTGGAATCCCGATCCTGAGGGGCCGGGCCGGTCGTGCTGACCGGCCCGGCCCTTTTGCATCCGCACGCCGATCGCCATCCGCGTACGGAGTGTCGCGTTATGAACACTTCTGCCCGATATATCAAGATGTGCGCGAAATCATCATTGCGCGCCCGTACGGCGGAGAGTTCGGCGGAGAGGGGTTCCAGGATGAGCAGCACACCGATCTCGCCCCACGGCTTCGGGGCCGTACGGGGGCGTGGTTACTGTCCTGAACAGGTCGAAGTGTTCGCCGAGGCCCTCTCCCTGGACCGGGATGCCGCCTGGGAGCGGGCCGCCCGTCTCACGGTGCTGGCCAAGGACATGGAGGCGGAGGCCGCGCTGCTGCAGGAGACCGTGTCAAAGCTGTCCCCGCAGACGTACGAGACGCTCGGGGAGGGCGCCCGGCATCTCTTCCAGCTCGTGCAGGAGGAGGGCGAGGCCGTACGGGAGCGTGCCCGGCAGGAGGCGCAGCGCCTGGTGGAGGCGGCGCAGGCGTATGCGGCCGGCGTGCTGGATGCGGCGCAGGCGTACGCCGACTCCGTACACGCCGATGCCGAGGAACACGCCGGTCAGCGGCTCGACGCGGCGCGCGCCGTGGCCGACGAGATGCGTATCGGTGCCCGGCAGGCGGTGAAGGAGGGCCGTGGTGAGTCGCTGGGCGTGCTGCGGGAGCTGCGGCAGCGCGCCACGGTGAAGCTCGCCGAGCAGGCCAAGGAGTTCGCCGACCGGTGGGACGAGGTGGAGCAGGCGGAGGCCGAGCGTGCGGCCGCACTCGATGCGCGCGAGGAGATGCGGGTGGAACGGGCGGAGGCGGAGGTGGCCCAGGCGAGGCGGGCGCTCATGGAGGCGGAGGAGTTCGCCCACCGCTGCCAGGAGGAGGCGAACGAGCGTGCCGCCGAGATCCTCGGCGGGGCGCGGCTGCGGGAGGAGCAGATCGTCCGGGAGACGGAGCAGGTGCTGCGGGAGCACGAGGAGCGGTCCGTCGAGATGCAGGTGCAGATGGACAACGTACGCAGCAGTCTTACGGCGTTGACGGGTTCGGCGTCGGGGGAGTGACGGGCGGGACGGAGGCGCCCGGCACAGGCCGCGCCTCCGTCCCGCCGAGCACAGCCGTCATCCCCGCCAGGGGTCACCCGCCCCTGCGGACCGCCCCCGCCAGGATCCACCCCTCCACCGCCTCGTACTGGCGGCGCTGTTCCTCCGACGCCCGGCGGCCGGACGCCACCGTGCCGAGCCAGCCGAAGGCGAAGCCCAGGGGGATCGTCAGCAGGCCGGTGGTCGTGAACGGGAACCAGTTGAAGTCGGCGTCGGGGAAGGCGGAGACGGGGGAGCCGGAGACCAGGTTGGTGCCCGGCATCACGAGCAGCACCGCGAGCGTGCCGCCGATCAGGGTGCACAGCAGGCCCGTACGGGTGTAACGGCGCCAGAAGAGGCTGTAGACCAGGGCGGGGGCGATCGCGGAGGCGCCGAGGCAGAAGGACAGGGTCACCAGGGGTTGCAGGCTGCGGTGCTGGACCATGGTGGCCAGCAGGATCGCCGGGATGCCCACCGCGAGGGCCGAGACCCGGGCCAGCGTCATCTCGCGGCGCTCCGACATCTCCTGCACCCGGGTGGCGAAGACGTCGTGGGCGAGGGAGTTGGCGCAGGCGAGGATCATCCCGGCGACCGAGGCGAGCAGGGTCAGGAAGATCGCTGTGGTGACCGTGGTGAACAGGAACGTCTCCGACGCCGACACATCCGTGCCGAAGGCCGCCCGTGAGCCGAGCAGGTACGCCGTGTTGCCCTGCGGGTCGGCCTGCGCGATGACCGCCCGCCCGATCAGCGCCGTGGCGCCGAACCCGACGACCGTCATGATGAGGACGAACAGCACCACCGAAGACACCGCCCATGACATCGAACGCCGCACCTGACGGGCGCTGCGCGCGGTGTACATGCGCATGGTGACGTGCGGCAGACAGGCGCCGCCGAGGACGACCGTCATCTCCGAAGTGATCATGTCCAGGCGGGGGTTGGAGCTGCCCGCGAACTCGACGCCGGAGTGCAGGAAGGCGGAACCGACCCCGCTCTGTGCGGCAGCCGCGTTGAACAGCGCCCCCGGATCCCAGTCGAACCGCCGCAGCACGAGCAGGGCGACCACGGCGCCCGAGCCGAGCAGCATCACGATCTTCAGGATCTGGATGAGGGCGGTGCCCTTCATGCCGCCGATCGCCGCGTAGCTGATCATCAGGGCGCCGAGCCCGATGATGCAGCCGGTCTTCAGCGCATCGCCGGAAAATCCGAGGATGAACGCCAACAGCTGCCCTGTTCCTGCCAGTTGGACCAGCATCAATGGCATCAGCGCGGCGATGGTCACCACGCACGCAGTGATACGGATGCCGCGCCCGGGCATACGGCGGGCCAGCGCGTCGCCCATCGTGAACCGGCCCGCGTTGCGCAGGGGTTCGGCGAGCAGGAACATCAGCAGCATCAGCGACAGGGCGGTGCTCAGGGCCAGCGCGATCCCGTCGTAGCCGCACAGGGCGATCACGCCGCCGGTGCCCAGCACGCTCGCCGCGGAGATGTAGTCGCCGGCGATCGCGAGGCCGTTGCGCATGGGGGAGAGGGAGCCGTAGCCGGTGTAGAACTCGTCGAGGTCGTCGCCGTCCGGGCCGGTCATCACGCACAGCAGCAGCGTGATCGCGGCGACGGTGGAGAAGGCGACGAGGGACATGGCCTGGGCGTTTCCGCTGAACCCGGTCGTCATCGTGCCGCCTCCCGCTTGGCGTCCAGTTCGGACTGCTTGCGGATGCGGTCCGCGATCGGGTCGACGTAGCGGCGGGCCGTGTGCTCGTACAGGGCGATCGCCAGCCAGGTGACGGGTATCTGCAGCAGCGCCAGCAGCAGCCCGGTCGGCAGCCCGTCGGCGACGGTGCTCGACATGAACGACGGCGCGAACGCCGAAAGGATCAGGAACAGCGTGAAGTAGCCGAGCGCGGTGAGGGTGGCGGTGCGCCGCTGCCAGCGGTGCGCACTGCGCAGGATCCGCAGGTCGCTGTGGTGCCCGAGAGCCGGCTGCGCAGGCCGGCGCAGTCTGGCCGGTTCGGGCGGCGGAGTCGGCGGCTGCCACGGGTATGTGGCGTCGTACGAAGGGGCGTTCTGCGGTGCATGGCGGTACGGGTACGACGGGGACGAGTCGTAGGACATCCCGGTGCTCCTTGCGTGGCTCGGGTCCTGTGCGGGGACCGCAGGGAGGTGGGGGGCGTGCGGAGCCACGCACGCTACTCGCCGGTTCGGGGTCGCGCGGCGTTTTCACCAAACTGGCCGGTCGGTATGCGCTTACTACGCTGACCTGCGGTGTTACCCGCGTTAACTCGGACTTTTGAGGTCGGGGAGCGGCGGACACCCCCGCCGCCGGATCGTCAGTCCTTGAGCACCGGGAAGCGGCGAGGAGCCAGGAACAGCAGCACCAGGAAGGCCACCGCGGCCGCGCACCCGGCGCCCAGATACACCGCGTGCACCGCGTCCGCGATCGCCCGCCGCGTCGCCTCCGGTACCGCGCCCGCGTCCAGTCCCCGCGTCACCGAGTCCAGGTCGCCCGCACCGCCCAGCCGCGACGCCAGCACCCCGTTGGCCACCGCGCCGAACACCGAGGCGCCGATCGTCTGGCCGGTCTGGCGGCAGAAGAGGACGGACGCCGTCGTCGTGCCCCGTTCCGCCCAGCCCACCGTCGACTGCACGCCGACGATCAGCGGGAGTTGGAACAGCCCCAGCGCGCCGCCCAGCAACAGCATCAGCAGCGCCGGCTGCCACGCCGCCCCCGGATACGGCAGGAACGGGAACGCGAACAGGATCAGCGCCGCCGCGCCGATGCCGAGCATCGCCGTGTTGCGGAAGCCGATCCGCCCGTACACGTGCTGGCTCAGCGCCGCCGAGACCGGCCAGCTCAGCGTCCAGACCGACAGGACGAAGCCGGCCGCCACCGGGGCCAGGCCCAGCACCGACTGCGCGTACGTCGGCAGGAACACCGCGGGCGCCACCATCAGCAGTCCCAGTGCACCCAGGGCGAGATTGACCGCCGCGATCGTACGGCGGCGCCAGACCCACCCGGGGATGATCGGCTCGGCCGCCCGGCGTTCGACCAGGACCACGGCCCCCGCCAGCGCAAGTCCCGTACCGAACAAGGCCATTGACGGCGCAGACAGCCACGGCCAGGCCACCCCGCCCTGCACCAGGGCCGTGAGCAGGACGCCCCCGCAGGCGAACACCGCCAGTGCGCCCGCCCAGTCGATACGGGGGCGTCCGCCCGACTCCCGTTGCGGCTCGTGCAGGTGGCGCACGATCAGCCACAACGCCAGCGCGCCTATGGGGAGGTTGACCAGGAAGATCCAGCGCCAGTCGGCGTAGGCCGCGAGCAATCCGCCCACGCCCGGGCCGGCGACCGCCGACACCGCCCATACCGTGGACAGCTTGGACTGGATCTTCGGGCGGTCCTTCAGGGGGTAGAGGTCGGCCGCCAGCGTCTGGACCGTGCCCTGGAGCGCTCCGCCACCCAGGCCCTGGAGAATGCGGAACGCGATCAGCGCCCCCATGTTCCAGGCCACCGCGCACAGCAGCGAACCGGCCAGGAACACCGACGCGCCCGCGATCAGGACCGGCTTGCGGCCGAAGGTGTCCGACAGCTTGCCGTACACGGGGAGCGTGACCGTGACGGCGAGCAGATAGCCGGAGAAGAGCCAGGAGAAGACCGAGAAGCCGCCGAGGTCGCCGACGATCTGCGGGACGGCCGTCGAGACGATGGTGGAGTCGAGGGCCGCGAGCGCCATCGCGAGCATGAGGGCGGCCACGACGGCGCCGCGTCTGCGGGTGTCCTTCGGGCGCTCGTCCGTCACCGACGCCTGTATCTCTGTGTCCCCCTGGTCCACGGGATTCCTTCCCCTTGCATCTATCCGCCGCCGAACAGCTTCCCACTTGACCCTCACGTCGCGGCAGGGTGGAAGCTGAGTGGGCCGCAGGGTGGACCGGAACCCCGAGAACCTCTCCACCCGTCGGTGGACTGCCCCTAGGGGTTCCTCCGTACTACGGCCCGGGGAGGGTTCGTACCGCCGGAGGAGGAGATGGGGCCGGGGGCGTCCTTAACCTGGTTTTACGCCGCTGGGGAGCCGGTGAGGGGTGGTTGACCGAACCGGCGGGGGTGGGGTTTTCCCCAGCAGAAGAGGGTGCCGAGCACCAGCGCGCCGGACCCCTCTCCGAGGCCAGACTCATCCGCGTAACCAACACAGCAAGTCCGGCAGGACCGAGCCGACGCAGCACTCGTGCGTCACCTTCGTAACCGAAATAGGAGACATACCATGACTTCGGCCGTGACCATTCCCAGGCACGGGGGCACTGGAGGGCGTACGGCCGTCGCTGCGCGAGCGCGGCAGGTCGTCAAGGCGTACGGGTCCGGGGAGACCCGTGTCGTCGCCCTCGACCACGTGGATGTGGACATCGCCCGCGGGCAGTTCACCGCGATCATGGGCCCCTCGGGGTCCGGCAAGTCCACCCTCATGCACTGCCTGGCCGGGCTCGACACCGTCTCTTCGGGGCAGATCTACCTCGACGAGACCGAGATCACCGGGCTCAAGGACAAGAAGCTCACGCAGCTGCGCCGGGACCGGATCGGGTTCATCTTCCAGGCGTTCAACCTGCTGCCGACGCTGAACGCGATAGAGAACATCACGCTGCCCATGGACATCGCCGGGCGGAAGCCCGACAAGCAGTGGCTGGCGCGGGTCGTCGACACCGTCGGGCTGAGCGACCGGCTCAAGCACCGGCCCACCCAGCTCTCCGGCGGCCAGCAGCAGCGCGTCGCCGTGGCCCGGGCGCTGGCCGCCCGTCCCGAGATCATCTTCGGTGACGAGCCGACCGGAAACCTCGACTCCCGGGCCGGCGCCGAGGTGCTGGGCTTCCTGCGCAGGTCCGTCGACGAGCTCGGGCAGACCATCGTGATGGTCACGCACGACCCGGTGGCGGCCTCGTACGCGGACCGTGTGCTGTATCTCGCCGACGGCCGGATCGTCGACGAGATGTACAAGCCGACCGCGGACGCCGTCCTCGACCGTATGAAGGACTTCGACGCCCGGGGGCGCACGTCATGACCGTCCTGAGGACTTCGATGCGCAACTTCTTTGCGCACAAGGGGCGGATGGCGCTCTCGGCCGTCGCGGTCCTGCTGTCCGTCGCCTTTGTCTGTGGAACTCTCGTGTTCACGGACACCATGAATTCCACCTTCGACAAGCTGTTCCAGGCCACCTCCTCCGACGTGACCGTGAGCGCCAAGGGCGCCTCGGACAGCGGTGAGACGACCGCCGAGAACGGCAAGCCGCCGGTCATGCCGGCGTCCGTGGTCGGCAAGGTGCGCGCCGTGCAGGGTGTGAAGTCGGCGACGGGGACCGTCTTCTCCACCTCGGTGACCGTCGTCGACGCCCAGAAGGACGACCTGTCGCCGAACAGCGGCGCCCCGACCATCGTCGGCAACTGGAACTCCAACGACGCCCGCACCATGAAGATCACCTCCGGTACGGCGCCCAAGAGGCCGGACCAGGTGATGGTGGACCGCGACACCGCCGACAAGCACCACCTCAAGCTCGGTGACGAACTCGGCATGATCAGCGCGGTCGGCACGCACCACGCGAAGATCTCCGGCATCGCCGACTTCCAGGTCACCAACCCCGGTGCGGCGATCTTCTACCTGGACACCAGGACGGCGCAGGAGACGCTCGTCGGACAGACCGGCGTCTACACGAACGTCAACGTCACCGCCGCTTCCGGCGTGAGTGACCCGCAGTTGAAGAAGAGCGTGGTCGCCGCGCTCGGCACCGGCTACAAGGTGCAGACCGCCAAGGAGACCGCCAAAGCCAACCAGAAGAACGTCGAGGGCTTCATGAACGTCATGAAGTACGCGATGCTCGGCTTCGCCGGGATCGCCTTCCTCGTCGGCATCTTCCTGATCATCAACACCTTCTCGATGCTGGTCGCCCAGCGGACCCGCGAGATCGGGCTGATGCGGGCCATCGGGTCCAGCCGGAAGCAGGTCAACCGATCCGTGCTGGTCGAGGCGCTGCTGCTGGGATTCTTCGGGTCGGTGCTGGGTGTCGGCGCCGGCGTCGGCCTCGCGGTCGGCCTGATGAAGATCATGGGCTCGATGGGGATGCACCTGTCGACCGCCGACCTGACGGTCGCCTGGACGACCCCGGTGGTCGGCCTCCTCCTCGGCGTCGTCGTCACCGTCCTCGCCGCCTACCTGCCCGCCCGCCGCGCCGGCAAGGTCTCCCCGATGGCCGCGCTGCGCGACGCGGGCGCCCCGTCCGACGCCAAGGCGGGCCGGATACGGGCCCTGGTGGGAGTGGTGCTGACCGGTGCGGGCGGCTACTGCCTCTACCTGGCCGCGAACGTCGACAAGGCGAAGGACGGTTCACCGTGGCTGGGCCTCGGCGTCGTGCTCTCGCTCATCGGGTTCGTCGTCATCGGCCCGCTGCTGGCGGCCGGCGTGGTGCGCGTCCTGGGCGCCGTACTGCTGCGGATGTTCGGTCCCGTCGGACGGATGGCCGAGCGCAACGCGCTGCGCAACCCGCGCCGTACCGGTGCCACTGGCGCCGCCCTGATGATCGGGCTTGCGCTGGTCGCCTGCCTGTCGGTGGTCGGCTCCTCCATGGTCGCCTCGGCGACGGACCAGCTCGACAAGACCGTCGGCACGGATTTCATCATCGGGAACGACAGGGGGAAGCCGGTCACCCCGCAGGCCGTGAAGGCGGTGAAGTCCACGCCGGGTCTTGAGCGGGTCACCGAGTACACGATGACCAAGGCCGACTACACCACCCCCGACGGCAAGGTGCTCAAGGACACGGACATCACCGCGGCCGACCCGACGTACGCCACCGACCTGCGTACGAAGACCGTCGCCGGCAACCTCAAGGACGCGTACAAGCCCGACTCGATGTCGGTCCACGAGAAGTTCGCCAAGGCGCACGGCATCCACCTGGGCTCGAAGATCAAGGTGGCCTTCAAGAACGGCGCGACGGCGAATCTGACGGTCCGGGCGATCACCAGCAGCGACGGTCTGATCGACGCGGGCTCGAAGTACACGTCGATCGCGACGCTCGCCAAGTACGTGCCGGCCGACAAGATGCCCCTGGACCAGCTGGTCTTCGCCACCGCCAAGCACGGGCAGCAGGACGCCGCGTACAAGGCGCTGAAGTCCTCGCTGCGCGACTACCCGGCGTACAAGGTGCGCGACCAGACCGACTACAAGCAGGCGCTGAAGGACCAGATCGGCCAGCTGCTGAACATGATCTACGGCCTGCTGGCACTGGCGATCATCGTTGCGATCCTGGGCGTCGTGAACACCCTGGCGCTGTCGGTGGTCGAGCGGACGAGGGAGATCGGCCTGATGCGGGCGATCGGTCTGTCGCGGCGGCAGCTGCGCCGGATGATCCGCATGGAGTCCGTGGTGATCGCCCTGTTCGGTGCCCTGCTGGGCCTGGGTCTGGGCATGGGCTGGGGCGCGACGGCCCAGAAGCTGCTCGCCCTGGAGGGCCTGAAGGTCCTCGAGATCCCCTGGCCGACCCTGACCGCCGTCTTCCTCGGCTCGGCCTTCGTGGGCCTGTTCGCGGCACTGATCCCGGCGTTCAGGGCGGGCCGGATGAACGTACTGAACGCAATCGCCACCGAGTAGCCACCGCACACGGGGGTTGCGGGGGAGCGCCCGGCACCGGGGAGTCTTGGGGGACTCACCGGTGCCGGGCAGTTTGTTGTTTCAGCCCGGCACTTTGAGGCGCCGGCCAGTGTCTCTCAGCCCGTCCGGCGTTTGAGGACGAGGCCGTTCAGGCCGATCGGGGGTCCAGGGGGCGGAGCCCCCTGGCGGGGTCGCAGGGGCAGAGCCCCTGGTACGGGACGGGTAGGGGCGGCGGGGGCGAGAAGCCTCCGGCACTCGCGGCACCGGCGACGTACCCTGGGAACCCCCCGGCCTGCCACGCGTGTCGGGCGATTCGCGTTGCCCACCCCCGGACGAAAGCCGCCCCGAATGAGCCTGCACGGTCTGCTCGACGCCGTCGTCAAGGACACCGCCCTCGCAGAAGCCGTCAAGGCGGCCGCAGACGGCAACCGCATGCATGTCGACCTGGTCGGCCCGCCCGCCGCCCGCCCCTTCGCGGTCGCCGCACTCGCCCGCGAGACCGGCCGCCCCGTGCTGGCGGTGACGGCGACGGGACGCGAGGCGGAGGACCTGGCCGCCGCCCTGCGCTCGCTGCTGCCGTCGGACACAGTCGTGGACTACCCGTCCTGGGAGACGCTCCCGCACGAGCGGCTGAGCCCCCGCAGCGACACTGTGGGACGACGCCTCGCCGTCCTGCGCCGCCTGGCCCACCCCCGCCCCGACGACCCCGAGACCGGCCCGGTCTCCGTCGTCGTGGCCCCCGTACGGTCCGTGCTGCAGCCGCAGGTCAAGGGCCTCGGGGACCTGGAACCGGTCGCACTGAAGACCGGGCAGACCGCCGACCTGAACGCGATCGTGGAGGCCCTCGCAGCCGCCGCGTACGCGCGCGTGGAGCTCGTCGAGAAGAGGGGTGAATTCGCCGTACGAGGCGGCATCCTCGACGTCTTCCCGCCCACCGAGGAACACCCCCTGCGCGTGGAGTTCTGGGGCGACGACGTCGAGGAGATCCGCTACTTCAAGGTCGCCGACCAGCGCTCCCTCGAAGTCGCCGAGCACGGCCTGTGGGCGCCGCCCTGCCGTGAACTCCTGCTGACGGACGACGTACGCGCGCGTGCGCGTGCCCTCGCCGAGCAGCACCCGGAGCTGGGCGAACTGCTCGGCAGGATCGCCGAGGGGATCGCCGTAGAAGGCATGGAGTCCCTCGCGCCCGTCCTCGTCGACGACATGGAGCTGCTGATCGACGTCCTGCCCAAGGGCGCCATGGCCGTCGTATGCGATCCGGAGCGGGTACGCACGCGTGCCGCGGATCTCGTGGCGACCTCGCAGGAGTTCCTGCAGGCGTCCTGGGCGGCCACCGCGGGCGGCGGCGAGGCGCCGATCGACGTCGGTGCGGCCTCCCTCTGGTCCATCGCGGACGTCCGGGACCGGGCCCGCGAGCTGGACATGATGTGGTGGTCGGTGTCGCCGTTCGCGGCAGACCTCGAACTGGACGCAGACACCCTCAAGCTCGGCATGCACGCCCCCGAGACCTACCGCGGCGACACCGCCAAGGCCCTCGCCGACACCAAGGGCTGGCTCGCCGACGGCTGGCGCACGGTGTTCGTCACCGAGGCCCACGGCCCCGCCGCCCGCACGGTCGAGGTCCTCGGCGGCGAGGGCGTCGCGGCCCGCCTGGAGGCCGACCTCGGGCAGATCGCCCCGTCCGTCGTGCACGTCGCGTGCGGCTCGATCGACTACGGCTTCGTGGACCCGGCGCTCAAGCTCGCCGTCCTGACCGAGACCGACCTCTCCGGCCAGAAGGCCGCCGGCAAGGACGGCGCCCGGATGCCGGCCCGCCGCCGCAAGACCATCGACCCGCTCACCCTGGAGGCGGGCGACTACATCGTCCACGAGCAGCACGGCGTCGGCCGCTACATCGAGATGGTGCAGCGCACGGTGCAGGGCGCCACCCGCGAGTACCTGGTCGTCGAGTACGCCCCCGCCAAGCGCGGCCAGCCCGGCGACCGCCTCTACATCCCCACCGACCAGCTGGAGCAGATCACCAAGTACGTCGGCGGCGAGGCCCCGACCCTGCACCGCCTGGGCGGCGCCGACTGGACGAAGACGAAGGCCCGCGCCAAGAAGGCCGTCAAGGAGATCGCGGCCGACCTCATCAGACTCTACAGCGCGCGCATGGCGGCGCCCGGCCACACCTTCGGCCCGGACACCCCCTGGCAGCGCGAGCTGGAGGACGCCTTCCCGTACGCGGAGACGCCCGACCAGCTCACCACCATCGCCGAGGTCAAGGACGACATGGAGAAGTCGGTCCCCATGGACCGCCTGATCTGCGGCGACGTCGGCTACGGCAAGACGGAGATCGCGGTCCGGGCCGCGTTCAAGGCGGTACAGGACGGCAAACAGGTCGCGGTCCTGGTCCCCACGACCCTCCTTGTGCAGCAGCACTTCGGGACGTTCTCCGAGCGCTACTCCCAATTCCCCGTCAACGTAAGGGCGTTGAGCCGCTTTCAGACGGACACCGAGGCGAAGGCCGTCCTGGAGGGGCTGCGGGAGGGCTCGGTGGACGTCGTCATCGGCACCCACCGCCTCTTCTCCTCGGACACGAAATTCAAGGACCTCGGCCTGGTCATCGTCGACGAGGAGCAGCGCTTCGGCGTCGAGCACAAGGAGCAGCTGAAGAAGCTGCGCGCGAACGTCGACGTACTGACGATGTCCGCGACCCCGATCCCCAGGACCCTGGAGATGGCCGTGACCGGCATCCGCGAGATGTCGACGATCACGACACCCCCGGAGGAGCGCCACCCGGTCCTGACCTTCGTCGGGCCGTACGAGGAGAAGCAGATCGGCGCGGCGATCCGGCGTGAACTGCTGCGCGAGGGCCAGGTCTTCTACATCCACAACCGGGTGGAGTCGATCGACCGGGCGGCCTCCCGGCTGCGCGAGATCGTCCCCGAGGCGCGGATCGCCACGGCCCACGGCCAGATGTCCGAGTCGACCCTGGAACAGGTGGTCGTCGACTTCTGGGAGAAGAAGTACGACGTCCTCGTCTCCACCACGATCGTCGAGTCAGGCATCGACATCTCCAACGCCAACACGCTGATCGTGGAGCGCGGCGACAACTTCGGCCTCTCGCAGCTGCACCAGCTGCGCGGGCGGGTGGGCCGCGGTCGCGAGCGCGGGTACGCGTACTTCCTGTACCCGCCGGAGAAGCCCCTGACGGAGACCGCCCACGAGCGTCTGGCGACGATCGCCCAGCACACGGAGATGGGCGCGGGCATGTACGTGGCCATGAAGGACCTGGAGATCCGAGGGGCGGGCAACCTCCTCGGCGGCGAACAGTCCGGCCACATCGCGGGCGTCGGCTTCGACCTGTACGTACGGATGGTCGGCGAGGCGGTCGCCGACTACCGGGCCTCCCTGGAAGGCGGGGTGGAGGAGGAGCCGCCCCTGGAGGTCAAGATCGAGCTCCCGGTCGACGCGCACGTCCCGCACGACTACGCCCCCGGCGAGCGGCTCCGCCTCCAGGCCTACCGCGCCATCGCCTCCGCCAACACCGAGGAGGACATCAAGTCCGTACGCGAGGAACTCGTCGACCGCTACGGCAAGTTGCCCGAACCGGTGGAGAACCTGCTGCTGGTGGCGGGCCTGCGCATGCTCGCCCGCGCCTGCGGCGTCGGCGAGATCGTCCTGCAGGGCAACAACATCCGCTTCGCACCGGTGGAGTTGAGGGAGTCCCAGGAACTCAGGGTCAAGCGCCTGTACCCGGGAACCGTCATCAAGCCGGCCGTCCACCAGGTGCTGGTACCGCGCCCGAAGACGGCGAAGGTGGGCGGGAAGCCGCTGGTGGGGCGGGAGTTGCTGGGCTGGGTGGGCGAGTTCCTGACGTCGATTCTCGGGTCGTAGCCGTCCCGCTGCACAACGAGCCGTCCGCGGGAGGCGGATTCCGCGGACGGCTGCTCTGTGGCCTTACGGCTGTTCGGGCCTGTCGCGATCCATGCCGAGCTGCCCCTCGATGCGCTGCTGGGCGTCGTCGACCTGGCTCTCGTACTTGTTGCCCGTTCTCTCGTTGACCTTCCGCTCCGCCGCGTCGGACATTTCCCTGGCCTTGTCCTGCGCGTGGCGGTTGCTCTTGAACCTGTCGAAGATGCCCATCCAGAGCTCCTTCCGAGGTGACCCAGCAACGACGATACGGCCCATATGTGGTGAATGCCCACTTGGGGCCGATTTTGGTCTGGACCTCATCAATGCCTCTGTGCGCCCTCTCGCTACGGTGTGCGGACAGTCGTACGGGAAATCCGTACGAGAGAAGACCGCCCGTGCGAGGGCGGATCGCGCAGGCAAGGGGAGGGCGCACCATGAGGCGTCTGAGGGGCGGGGCGGCGGCCGCCATGGTGCTGGTGTTCGCCGTGGCCGGCTGCAAGGCGGAGACCAAGACGGGGTCCGGCGGGCCGCAGGAGAGCGGGGGCTCGGGCGCCGCGCTCACCGCCGCCGAGTCGCTGACCGTGAAGGGGCGGGCGCCGAAGACGGGTTACGCCCGCGACAGGTTCGGCACCGCCTGGGCGGACACCGACTCCAACAGCTGCGACACCCGTGACGACATCCTCAAACGGGACCTGGACGACGTGAAGTTCAGCGACGGCAAGTGCAAGGTGTCGTACGGCGTCCTGGAGTCCGACCCCTACTCCGGCACGAAGGTGACCTACCGGCGCGGGCGCAGCCTGGTCGACATCGACCACCTGGTCGCCCTCTCCGACGCCTGGCAGAAGGGCGCCAAGTACTGGGACGCACGCAAGCGAATAGCCCTCGCCAACGATCCGCTCAACCTCCTCGCCGTCGGCGCGAGCGCCAACCGCTCCAAGGGCGACGGCGACACCGCGACCTGGGTGCCGCCCAAGGCCTACCGGTGCACGTACGTCGCCGCCCAGGTCGCGGTGAAGAAGAAGTACGGGCTGTGGGTGACCGCCGCCGAGAAGGCCGCGATGGAGAAGGTGCTCAAGACGTGCCCGGGGCAGAAACTTCCCTCCGGCGGCAACCCGACTCAGGCGCCGGCCCGGTTCCACGCGGACTGAGGAAAACCGGTTTCCGGCGGTGCGGGCCGCGCCTACGGTGACCGCATGGAATTGAAGGTGTCGAGTCTCGCCGCCCGCCCGGAGATGCTGCGGCCGGTGCTCGACATGCCCGACAGCTGGGCGGAGTTCACGACCCGGGACCCGGTGGGCGACTCCCACTACGGGCGGATCCCCACCGAGTTCCCGCAGCACGTGCTGTTCGCCGAGGACGAGCGGGGCGAGGTCGTCGCGCACGCCTACAGCGTGCCGTTCCGGCTGGCCGGCGAGGGCCGCGGCGAACTGCCCGCCCGGGGCTGGGACGAGGTGCTCATCTGGGCCTTCGCCGACCTGCGCCACGGCGTGCGCCCCGACACGGTCAGCGCGATCTCGATCGTGGTCGCTCCGCACGCACAGGGCCGCGGGCTGTCCTCGCGCATGCTCGAGGCGATGCGCGACAACGCCCGCACCCACGGCTTCACCGAGGTCGTCGCCCCGGTCCGCCCCAGCGCCAAGCACCTCGAACCGCACACCCCGATCGAGGAGTACGCCCACCGGGTGCGGGAGGACGGGCTCTTGCACGACCCGTGGCTGCGCGTGCACGCCCGGGCCGGCGCCACCGTCGAACGGGTGGCACCGGCCTCCATGACCGTCTCCGGCTCGCTGGAACAGTGGCGCGGCTGGACGGGGCTGCCCTTCGACACCCGGGGCGACATCGAGGTCCCCGGGGCGCTCGTGCCGGTGCGCTGCGAACCCGAGCGCGGGTATGCGGTGTACGTCGAGCCCAACGTCTGGATGCGGCACCGGCTGTAGCCCCCGCGCCGGGGCCGGGACGTCGGTGGTCAGGCCTGGCCGCCCGGCTTCGCCTCCTTCTTCAGCGCCGCGAGGACCGTCGTCGTCACCTTCTTCGCGGACGCGGCGCCGTTGTCGCTGCCCGCCGTGGACAGCACGGTGACCACCGAGTTGCCGGACCGGGCCGCGATCAGCGTGGTGCCGTTCTGCCAGGTGCCGCTCGTCAGCGTCATCGTGTAGGCCTCGTCCCCGAGCCCGGCCGTGGACTTGCCGGTGAGCTTCACCTTGGCGTGCGCGTCGGTGTCCGTGAACGTGGCGCACTCGGTGGCGACCGTCTGCAGGCCCTTCATCACCCTGGCGGCCGTGGTGCCCTGGAAGGTGTCGATCTCCTGGGCGACCTCCTCCGTCTTGTCCTTGTTCGCGTAGTCGTTCTGCGCGAACGACACGCCCCCCTTGTAGCCGCTCACCTGGATCCAGGACGTGGCTTCCAGCCTGGTGCAGTCCGGCTTCGCGGTGCTCCGGCTCGACGGGGAGAGGAACGTACCGCCGGTGTCCGAGGAGCCGTCGGCCTCGATGGTGAGCCCGGCGGGGAAGGCCGACGCGGGCGCCAGCGCCCTCTTCAGCTGCGTACCGGTGGGCAGACCGGCGTTGGGGTCCTTCGCCTTGGCCGCGCCCGCGTTGTCGGAGGAAGCCGCGCCCCCGTTGTCGGAGGAACCGGACGAGCAGGCGGTGAGGGCCAAGGGGAGCGCCGCGACAGCGAGCAGGGTGGCGATACGAGGCGAGAGACGCATGACAGTCCTTCAAAGGATGGTTGCTGACGGGGAGCGCACGGCATGCCGTACGCGGGCCGGAAGCGGCCGGGGCGCGGGGGGTGAGACCGCCCGTGGAAGCCGGTGGGACCGGCTCGGTGGGCGGCGAGCGGTAATGGTAGGCGTGGGGGTGGGGCGGCCGGATCCGGGGCGGGGGCTTGGCGGCCGGGGGCCCGGCGCCGTGGCGGGTGCCCGGGCCGCGCCACGACGGTCGAGGGAAGGGCCGGGTCAGGCCGCCTTCTTCCAGTCACCGCAGCCGGTGGTCTTGAAGTAGGCGTCGCCCGGGCTGATGGTGACGACGGCCGTGCCGGTCACGTTGTTGTTCGCGATGATCGAGTGGAGCGAGTGGCCGGCGTCCTTGGCGCGCTCCCAGTAGCACGAGTCGTCGGTGTTGCCGGTGGACTTGTAGGTGCCGGGGGCGATGTCGGTGCCGACTGCGAACATCCCGCCGTCACCGGCCATCTTGGCGGCGGGCGTGCCCTTGGCCTTGGCGTCGACGGCTTCCCAGTCCTTGCAGCCGTTCGACTTGAAGAGCTTGTCGGTCGCCTTGATGGTGACGTAACTGGTCCCGCTCACATTGTCGTTGGCCAGGATCGAGTCCGTTCCGCCCTTGGCGTCCTTGGCGCGCTCCCAGTAGCACATGCCGTCGGTGTTGCCGGTGGTGCGGTAGGTGCCGGGCTTGACGTCCGAACCGACCTGGAAGTCGCCGTCTCCCGCGAACGCGGCCTTCTTCTTCCCGGCGGCCTGCGCCTTCCCGCCGCCGGAGCCGTGCTGCGCGGAGGCCGAGGAGTGCTTGCCGGAGCGGGAGCCGGAGTCGGAGGCGGGGCCGTTTCCCTTGTCGCCCGCGTTCGCCGATACGACGCCGATGACCACGACCCCCACGACGGCGCCCAGCGCGATCTTGCCCTTCATGCCCATGACGATGTCCCCCCTCGGACGTTCGGATGTGGCGACCACCGTCGTTCGGCTGGCGCCGTTCGCGGTGTTCGCTGGGTCAATAAGAACAGAGCCTGTGAACCGAGTCAACACGATTCACGGGAATGGATGTGTACACGGGCGTGAATGCATAGATCTTGCGTACGTCGGTATGCTCGGCGTCACAGCGCGACAACGAGGGGAGCCGGGCGGGTGCAGGACAACGCGACAGAGGTGACCGCCGCCGGGATCGCCCGGCTGGCCGGCGTCGGCCGCGCCGCCGTCAGCAACTGGCGTCGCCGCCACGCCGACTTCCCCAAGCCCGTCGGCGGCACCGAGACCAGCCCCTCCTTCGCGCTCGCCGAGGTCGAGGCGTGGCTGCGCAAGCAGGGCAAACTCGCCGAGGTCCCGCTCCGCGAACGCGTCTGGCAGCAGCTTGCCGGCCACCCCGAGGGTCCGGTCACGGCGTTGACGCACGCCGGCTGTGCACTGCTGCTCATCCATGACCGGCCGACGGCTTGGCTGGAGGCGAGCGCGGGGTCGGACGAGCGGCTGGCGGCAATGCTGACGGGGGCGATCGAGGAAGTGCTGGCGGCACGCTTCGGGGGGCCACAGCGGAAGCGCGGTGTTCACAGGGGGACGGCTGGCGGTGCGGCTTCGGGTGTTCACACGCGGGCGGCCGGGGACGCGGTGTCCGGTGTTCACACATCGGCGGCCGGAGGCGCGATGTCCGGTGTGAACTCCCCGCTCGCCGTGAACGCCGAGCAGCCCGTTCACCCGGCAACCGGCGCGAGCGGATCGGCGGCTGTGAACACCCCACCCGCCGTTCACACCCCCTCCGGCCCCCAACTCCTGCCCTCCGCCCCCCTCCTGCGCGGTGTCGCCGAACTCGCCGCCGAGTCCGGCGCCCGGCAGACCTTCGAGTTCCTGCTCGGCCGGCACCTGGACGCCAACCCGCGCCAGTACACCCTCACCCCCGCCGAACTCGCCGGTCTCATGGCCGACTTGGCGGGCCCCGCCCGCACCCTCCTCGACCCCGCCTGCGGCACCGGCGCCCTCCTGCGCGCCGTCACCCCCCGCCCCGACCAGGAGCTGTACGCCCAGGACAGCGCCCCCGACCTCGCCGCGCTCACCGCACTCCGCCTCGCCCTGCACACACAGGCGACCGTGCGCGGCGCCGCGGGCGACACCCTCCGCGCCGACGCCTACCCGCAGCTGCGCGCCGACGCCGTCCTGTGCCACCCGCCGTTCAACGAACGCAACTGGGGCCACGACGAACTCGCCTACGACCCCCGCTGGGAGTACGGCTTCCCCGCCCGCAACGAGTCGGAGCTGGCCTGGGTGCAGCACGCGCTCGCCCGCCTCAAGGACGACGGCACCGCCGTCCTGCTCATGCCGCCCGCCGCCGCCTCCCGCCGCTCCGGCCGCCGCATCCGCGCCGACCTGCTGCGCCGCGGCGCGCTGCGCGCCGTCATCGCGCTGCCCATCGGCGCGGCCCCCCCGTACAACATCCCGCTCCATCTGTGGGTGCTGCGCCGCCCCGACCGGCAGCCCGCGCAGCCCGAGGTGCTGCTCGCCGACACCGGGCAGTACGCCACCGAGGGGCGCGGCGGGCCCGACTGGCGTGCCGTGCGCGAGACCGTGCTCGACGCCTGGGGCGCCTTCGAGCGTGCCGGCACCCTGCAGGAACGCCCGGGTCTGGCCCGCTCCCTCCCCGTCATCGACCTCCTCGACGACGACGTCGACCTCGCCCCGGCCCGCCACCTCCCGCCGCCGGCCGCGGCCGACGGCGCCGACGCGCTCACCGCCGTCCGCGAACGCCTCGGCGAGACCCTGCGGCTGACCGCCGACCTCACCCCGCCGCCCGCGGATTACGCCCAGCCCGCGCCCCGTTGGCCGTTCACCACCGTCGGCGAACTCGCGCGCGGGGGAGCCCTGGTGATGCGCACCGGCGGAAACGGCGGCCACGCGCGCGTGCCCGTCCTCACCGACCACGACGTCCTCGCCGGAACCGCCCCCTCCGGCGCGCTCCCCGAGAGCGACGAGGACGCCGTGCTGACGCAGCCGGGCGATGTCGTCGTGCCGGTGCTCGGCGGGGGCTCGATGGCGCGCGTGATCGACGCCG
Organism: Streptomyces sp. NPDC001401; assembly: GCF_042895385.1. Taxonomy (NCBI): domain Bacteria; kingdom Bacillati; phylum Actinomycetota; class Actinomycetes; order Kitasatosporales; family Streptomycetaceae; genus Streptomyces; species Streptomyces sp. NPDC001401. The sequence continues at coordinate 116,944 of NZ_JBIAWI010000005.1, read as the reverse complement.
CGACCGCGGGCGCCGCCCTGGGGCGCAACCTCGTCCTCCTGCGCCCCGATCCCGCGGCGCTCGACCCCTGGTTCCTCGCCGGCTTCCTGCGCGGCACCGCCAACAACCGCCAGGCCAGCAGCTACGCCTCCACGGCCACCCGCCTGGACGTGCGCCGCCTCCAACTGCCCCGGCTCCCGCTCGACGAACAACGGCGCTACGGCGCCCGCTTCCGCACACTCGACGACTTCGAGCGCGCCCTCAGGCACGCGGGCAGGCTCGGAGAGCAACTCGTGCGCGGGATGTACGACGGGCTCACGGACGGGACGGTCGCGCCGGGCTGACACGCTCCCGGTCGGCTCCCGATCGCGGGAGGTGACCAGCGCGACAACGGTTCGGTACAACCGGGGACCCGTTGTCCTTGTCGGCCTATACGCTCGGACTCGGTACCTACGTTCGTCCCCATCAGGCCTCCAGGAGCAGCCATGCAGGGCCACGGCTACGCCGCGCCTCCGCCGCGTCGACCCTCGACCGGGGTGTTGGTCCTGCTGCGCGTGATCTTCGTGGCGGTGCCGATCCTCAGCATCGGCTTCCTGGCGTGGGTGGCACCGCTGCGGGCGGCCATCGTGACCCGCAAGCGGGGCGACTGGTGGGTCTTCGCCGGATCGCTGGCGGTCCTCGGGATCAGTTTCGCGTTGCTCAGCACCGACAACACCGACGACTTCAGCACGCCGAAGGGCAACGCGGGCATGATCATCCTGCTGCTCAACGCGGCGGCCTGCGTCGCCTATTACCTGTACGCGGACATACACCACCACCGGCCCTACCCCACCGGCCATCCGGTGCCCCCGGCCTCGGGCATGAACTACGGCTACCCGCAGCCCCCGTCGCCGTACGCGGCCACGCTCCCGCAGACGCCGGTGGCGCCCATACCCGCGCCCGCACCCGGCACCCCCGTGCCGCCGCCCCCGCCGCACCGCCCCGCGCCCGCCCGTATCGACCAGGTCCGCGCCGAACTCGACGAACTCAGCGACTATCTGCGCCAGCACCCCGGCCACACCGACGGCAACCACGAGGGCGGAAGGTGACCGTGGCGGCAGGACGTGTCGTCGCCGGCCGCTATGCACTGTCCACGCTCATCGGGCAGGGCGGCATGGGCCAGGTGTGGACGGCGTACGACGGGCGGCTGGACCGGCGGGTGGCGGTGAAGCTGCTGCGCCCGGACAAGGTGGCCGGGCAGGAGGCGGACGAGCTGCGCCGCCGCTTCGTGCGCGAGTGCCGGGTGACCGCGCAGGTCGACCACCCCGGGCTGGTCACCGTGCACGACGCGGGCAGCGAGGGCGAGGAGCTGTTCCTCGTCATGCAGTACGTCGACGGCGCGGATCTGTCCGACCATCTCGCCGAGCACGACCCGTACCCGTGGCAGTGGGCGGTCGCGGTGGCCGCGCAACTGTGCGCCGTGCTCAGCGCCGTGCACGCCGTGCCGATCGTCCACCGCGATCTCAAGCCGCGCAATGTGATGGTGAAGCAGGACGGCACCGTCACCGTCCTCGACCTCGGTGTCGCCTCCGTCATGGACGCCGACACCACCCGCCTCACCCACACCGGCACCCCCATCGGCTCGCCCGCCTACATGGCGCCCGAGCAGGCCATGGGCGGCGCGGTCGGCCCGTACACCGACCTGTACGCGCTCGGTGTGCTGCTGCACGAACTCCTCAGCGGCGACGTCCCGTTCGCGGGTTCCACGGCACTCGGCGTACTGCACCGGCACCTGTACGAGCCCCCGGTCCCCGTACGCCGTATCCGCCCCGAAGTCCCCGAGGCGCTCGAAGCCCTGGTGCTGCGCCTGCTCGCCAAGGACCCGCTGCACCGCCCCGCCTCGGCGCAGGAGGTGTACGAACACCTGGCGCTGCTGCTGCCCGCGCGCGGGACGCCCACCGGGGCGCCACTCGACCCCACGCGTCCCTTCCTGCGCCCGCACGCCCCGTGGCCGGACCGCGCGCGTACCCCCGCGCCCCAGCCCGCCCCGGCCATCGAGAAGGCGGAGAAACCCGACGTCGCCCGCGCCGTCGACGAGGTCAAACGCCTCCTCGGCGAGGGCCGCATCACCCAGGCCGTCGACATCCTCGGTGCGATCCTGCCCGCCGCCGCCGAACAGCACGGCGAGCACTCGCCGGTCGTCCGCACCCTGCGCAAGCAGTACGCGGCCACCCTCATGGACGACGGCCAGTACCGGCGCGCACTGCCCGAACTGCGCCGCCTCGCCGACGAACGCGCCGCCGAGGCGGGCCAGGCCGACCCCCAGTCGCTCCGCTTCCGCTACGAGGCGGCACAGTGCCTGGAGTCGCTCGGCGAACCGGCGGCGGCGCTCGCCGAGTACCGCGCGCTGCTGCCGTACTACGAGAACCAGTACGTGGCCGGCGACCCCGAGCTGGCGCACGACGTCCGCCGCCGCATCGGCCACCTGCTGCTCGCCCTCGGCGAACGCGGGGCCGCCCACGAAACCCTGGCGCGACTGCTGATGGACGTGGAGCGACTGCGCGGCCCCGGGCATCCGCTCGCGGCCGAGATCCGCCGCACCCTGCAGTGGCTGGGACAGGTGCGCGGCTAGATTTTGCCGAGCCCTGGGAGATTCTTGTGATCTTCCGGGGTTTGTGTTTCCCGAACACATGGGCGGCGCCGGATAGGTTGCGGTGCGTTTTTCGCCAGGCGACGCACAACACATGTAATGCACAACCAGGGGTGGGGTACACATGGCAGGCCATCGGCAGTCCAAGAAGCGCAGATACATCACCTGGGCCGCCGCCGCTGCCACCGTCGTCGCGGGAGCTGGAATCGCCGCGCAGACCTCCATGGCCGCCACCACCTGGCCCGCGCAGAAGACGTACACCGGACGCGCCTTCGACACCTGCGCCGCGCCCTCCCTCTCCGCGATGAAGGCCTGGCACACCGGCTTCTACGGCGCCGCCGCGGTCTACATCGGCGGCAAGAACCGCGGCTGCTCCCAGCCCAACCTCACCGCATCCTGGGTGAAGTCGGTCAGCACGGTCGGCTGGAAGCTCATTCCGCTCTACGTCGGCGCGCAGCCGTCCTGCGGATCCGGCGGCTCCGAGAAGATCAGCGCCTCCACGGCCGCGACCGTCGGCAAGAGCGAGGCGGACGACGCGGTGGCCAAGGCCTCGGCGCTCGGCATCAAGGCCGGCAGCCCGATCTACCTGGACATGGAGTTGTACGACATCACGAACACGTCGTGCAACAACGCCGTGCTGACGTACGTCCGCGCCTTCGACAAGGAACTGCACGCCAAGACGTACCGCACCGGCTACTACGGCTTCACCAGCTCCAGCGCCAAGGCGATCGCCACCGCGACCGACAAGACCGACCTGCCGGGCAACCTCTGGTACGCCCTGTGGGACAAGCAGAACACCACGACCGCGGACTGGCCGTGGGGCTCCACCCAGTTCACCAACCACAGCCGCGCCCACCAGTACCTGGTCAACAGCAAGGAGACGCGGAACGGGTACACGATCACCGTGGACCGCGACGCGTGGGACGCCCCGGTGGCCATCACCGGCTGAGCCCCGGCACGCGCGCGTGCGGGCGGCGTGGGGCGCGGCGGTGCCCGAAGTCCCGGTGAATCGTTGGTCGAATGGGTTGGCCACAGCCCACCCACTGCCTACCATCGATCACCGCAAGACTTTGTGCACCGTCGCACAATCTCCTCGGGAGGCTTCCTTGCACCGCCGACGTCGCACCGCGCTCCTCCTCACCGCCGCGATCGCCGCCGCGGCCCCCCTCCTCACCGCCTGCGGAAGCGATGCGCACCCCGGTGCGGCAGCCGTCGTCGGCGGCGAAAGGATCACCGTGGCGCAGCTGGAGACCCGGGTGAACGAGGTGCGCACGGCGCAGCGGGCGGCCGTGAAGGACGAGGCGCAGTACAAGCAGGCCGTCTCGCAGACCGCCGGCCTCACCCGCGACACCCTGCACGGGATGGTCATCGACCGGGTGCTGCACCGCGCCGCCCAGGACGCGGGCGTGCACGTCACCCCCAAGGAGGTCCAGCAGATGCGCTCCGGCCTGGAGCAGCAGGTCGGCGGCTCCAAGGCACTGCAGACGGCCTGGCTCCAGCAGTACGGCGTCGCCCCGCAGCGCCTCGACGACAACCTGCGCCTCCAGCTCGAGGCCCAGAAGCTGGCCCAGGCCCTCGGCGCCGACACCAGCAAGCCGGCCTTCTGGAACGCCCTGACCCAGGCGTCCAAGGAACTCCGCGTCGACCTCAACCCGCGCTACGGCACCTGGGACGTCCAGAAGAGCAGCCGCGTCGACGCGAAGACCCCGTGGGTACGCGAGGTCACGGCGACCGGGACCCAGCAGACGGCGTAACGGTCCTCCAGGGCCGCCCGCCCTGTGGACAGCGGCCATGTCGACAACAGCCCTGTGGACAACTTCCGGGGCTGTCGGCGGCGTGCGTTACGTTCGGATCGTGAACGCAACCAGCTCCGAAGAGGCCCCCGGCCGCATCGTCCTGCTCACCACCAGCCACCGCGTCGCACCCGGCCTGCTGTCCTGGCCCGCCTGGCAGGCGCTGCACGCCGCCGACCGCGTGCTGTGCTCGGACGGCGCCCACCCGCAGCTGCCGTATCTGCGGGAGGCGGGCATACGGGTCGACGAGGCAGCCCCCGCCGCCGAGGAACTGGTCGACGCATGCGGGGGCGGCCGCACGATCGTCGTGGTCGCGACCGGCGAGGGCGAGCCGGCCCTGACCGACGGCCTGGCCCGCCTCGCCGGCTCCGGACGCATCCGCATGCCGGACCTGGAGCTGCTCCCCGCCTCCTACGACCTCCCGGGCGCCCGCCTCCTGGACCTCGTCCAGGTCATGGACCGCATCCGCGCCGAGTGCCCGTGGTCGTCCCAGCAGACCCACAAGGGCCTGGCGAAGTACGGCATCGAGGAGGCGTACGAACTCGTCGAGGCGATCGAGGAGGGCGACCGCGACGAACTGCGCGAGGAGCTGGGCGACGTCCTGCTCCAGGTCGTCTTCCACGCCCGTATAGCGGAGGAGGACCGGGACGCCCCCTTCTCCGTCGACGACGTGGCCGCCGGCATCGTAGCCAAGCTCATCCACCGCCACCCGCACGTCTTCGGCGACGAGACCGCGTCGACGCCCGAGGAGGTCAAGGAGCACTGGCTGCGCACCAAGGCGGTCGAGAAGCAGCGCACCTCGGTGACGGAGGGCATTCCCCTCGGCCAGCCCGGCCTGGCCCTCGCGGCGAAGCTGGCGTCGCGGGTGCGGACGGCGGGCCTGGAGGTTCCGCTGCCCCAAGTCGAGGGTGTCGGCTACGAGTTGCTCGCGCTGGCGGCGCGCGCCGAGGCGGAGGGCGTGGACCCGGAGGCCGCACTGCGGGCGGCGGCCCGGGCCTACCGCGATGCGATCAAGGAGACGGAGGCCCTGGGCCGGTCAGGCAGCGGTGAACCGCACGGGCAGGTCTCGTAGTCCGCGCATGATCAGCCCGCCCCGCCAGCGCAGATCGGCGGGGTCGGCGGCGAGCTCGAGGTCGGGCAGACGGCGCAGCAGGGTCTCGAGGGCGGTGCGGCCTTCGAGGCGGGCCAGGGGGGCGCCGAGACAGTAGTGGATGCCGTGGCCGTATCCGAGGTGCTGGTTGTCCCGGCGGGAGAGATCGAGCGTGTCGGGCTCCGAGAAGCGGGCGGGGTCGCGGGCCGCCGCGGCCAGGACGACCAGGACGGGGTCTCCGGTGGCGATGCGCTGCCCGCCGATGGCCAGCGGTTCGGTGGCGAAGCGCCAGGTGGCCAGTTCGACCGGGCCGTCGTAGCGGAGCAGCTCCTCTATACCGGTGTCGAGCAGGGCGGTCTCACCGCGCTCGATCGACTCCTGCAGCCGGTGCCGCTGCTCGGGATTGCGCAAAAGCGCATATGTCCCATTGCCGATCAGATTGATGGTGGTTTCGAAGCCGGCGAAGAGAAGCACGAAGCACATGGCGGCGGCCTCGTTCTCGGTGAGGTGTTCGCCGTGGTCGGAAGCGCGGATGAGACCCGAGATCAGGTCCTCGCCGAGGTCGCCCCGCTTGCGGTGGATGAGTTCGGCGAGATAGCTGCGCATTTTCTTGACGGAGCGGGCGACGCCGCCGCGCGGGCCCCCGCCGTGCCTGATCATCATCCCCGCCCAGTCGCGGAAGTCGTCCTGGTCCTCGCGCGGGACGCCGAGCAGATCGCAGATCGCATAGATGGGGAGGGGGAAGGCGAAGTCGTGGATCAGGTCGGCCTCGCCGTGCGGCGCGAACCGGTCGATGAGATCGTCCGTCAACTCCTGTACGCGCGGCGTGAATTCGGCCACCCGGCGCGGGGTGAACGCCTTGGAGACGAGGCGGCGAAGCCGGGTGTGGTCCGGCGGGTCGATGTTGAGCAGATGCGTCATCAGATTGGCGCTGCGCTCCCCCGGGATTCCGGTCCTGCTCTTGCCGTGCGCGTCCTCGGCGTGATGCGCGGGGTTCTTCGAGAGCCGCCCGTCCGCGAGGGCCTGGCGCGCGTCGGCATAGCGGGTCACCAGCCATGCCTCGACCCCGCTGGGAAGTTTCGTCCAGTGGACGGGGGAGTGCTCGCGCAGCCAGGCGTAGGCCGGGTACGGGTCGCCGGCGAATTCCCAGGTGAAGAGTTCGGGAGCGGTGTTCGGGACGTTCACAGGACGACCGTATCCGGAGCCCGCCCGTGAATGCGCCGCCGCAGTGAACCGGTCAAAGGTGACACGCGCTCAAGTCTGTGATCTTCACGTGATCTACGCGGCATTAACTTGTGACAAGTGATCGGCAGCGGATACGTTCACGGACCAGCGCGGTGGTATCGAACGCCTGTCGGTGTCATGCGCCGCGCGGTCACTGCTGTCTCGCGAAAGGTCTCCGCATGCTCTCCGGGAACGGTCGACACCGTCGCCCCCGCCAGGCTCCGGCTCTCCTCGTCGCTGCCGGAGTGACCGGCTCCGCCATCGCGATCCCGCTCTTCGCCGCGAGCGGCGCCAGTGCCGCCGACGGCACCACGTGGGACAAGGTGGCACAGTGCGAGACCGGCGGCTCCTGGAGCGAGAACAGCGGCAACGGGTTCTACGGCGGGCTCAAGTTGACCCAGGAGAACTGGGAGAAGTACGGCGGCCTCGACTACGCCCCCAGCGCCGACCTGGCCAGCCGCAACCAGCAGATAGCCGTCGCCGAGAAGCTCCTGGACGACCAGGGTGTCGGCGCCTTCCACACCTGCGGACTGACCTCCGGGCTGACCAAGGACTCGGGTTCGGCCGACGTCGACACGGGTGTGCTGGACGGCGGTTCCGGTTCGTCCGGCTCATCTGATTCATCCGACTCCACCGGCTTGTCCAACTCGTCGAGTGGCGCTTCCGATGAGTCCTCTTCGTCGGATTCGTCCTCCGACTCGTCCTCCAGCACCTCCCCTTCGGCCTCCACGGACACGACGGACAACTCCGCCGAATCCGGTACATCGGCCTCGCCCTCCACCTCGCCGTCCGAGAAAGCCTCGGGCGGCTCACAGGGCGGCGACAGCTCGTCCACAGACAAGGCGAACGGGGACGACTCGGACAAGTCCGAGCAGGCGGTGGGTTCTTGGAGCCTCGTCGACACCGGAGCGATCGGCACCGGCCGCCACCGCGGCGCCAGCGCCGACGAAACCAAGGGCGAGACCAAGGGTGAGACCAAGGCCGGCAGTCGCGCGGGCGACACGTACACCGTCCATGCCGGCGACACTCTCGCCTCCATCGTCGACTCCCTTGACCTGGACGGCGGATGGCGGGCGCTCTACGCCAAGAACAAGAAGGCCATCGGTACCGACCCGAACCACATCGTCGCCGGTCAGACCCTGCAAGTGGGTGCCGAATAGGGCGAAATGCAGCGGGAGTTCACGTCACACTTCGCGCTGAATGTCCGGTTTGGTGAAAGTGTGGGATGAGTCTCAGAAGCCCTGATCGTCTTTGAAATTCGGCGGATCGCATGTCTACCGTCGTCACCGCTCGTCACCACGAGCCCCGGCTGCCGCAACGCCGAATCCTGCCAGCGGCCGTACGGGAACAGTCGTCGCTTAACAGCGCCGTAGGCAGGAGCGGGGGACCCAAGGTAAGTGCCGCACCGGGCAGTTGACGGCGGCGGCTAGGGGTGTAGCCGTGCCTCGTGCAAGCGAGGGCACGGCCGGGCAACTCAACCGGCCCGAACCCGACAGCTCACCTCGCAGGCGTCGGTGAGGGGATGAACCATGCTGTTTTCCGGCAAGGGCAAGCACCGCCGTCCGTCCAAGGCCACCCGCGTCGCCGCGCTGGCCGGCGTCACCGGTGTCGCCATCGCCGCCCCGCTGATGGCGGCCGGCAGCGCCTCCGCCGCCACCGCCTCCGAGTGGGACACCGTCGCCCAGTGCGAGTCGGGCGGCAACTGGTCCATCAACACCGGGAACGGCTACTACGGCGGCCTGCAGTTCTCCGCCTCCACCTGGGCCGCGTACGGCGGCACGCAGTACGCCTCCACCGCCAACCAGGCCAGCAAGGCGCAGCAGATAGCCGTCGCCGAGAAGGTCCTCGCCGCCCAGGGCAAGGGCGCCTGGCCGGTCTGCGGCACGGGACTGTCCGGCGCCGCCTACAACGGCGGCAGCGCGTCGAGCAGCTCCAGCAGCTCGTCCTCCACCAGCAGCCACTCCTCCGAGCAGAGCGCCTCCCGCTCCGCCGAGCGCCCGACGGCCAAGAAGTCGACGAAGACCGTCACCACCCCGACCGGCAAGAAGGTCAAGAAGGGCGACGGCGAGTACAAGGTCGTCAAGGGCGACACCCTCAGCTCGATCGCCGAGAAGCACGGCGTCAAGGGCGGCTGGCAGAAGCTGTTCAAGCTGAACAAGGACATCGTCGAGGACGCCAACCTCATCTACCCGGGCCAGCAGCTGCACCTCAAGTAGCAGCTCGGGCAACAGAGGGCTGGTAGCTGAACCACAGCGCCCTGACAGCCGTGTCCTCCAGCATGGAGGACACGTGAGGGCCTCCCCCGTCCCCACGGGCTCCCCGCTCCGGTGCGTCTTCCCCCGTACGCACCGGGGCGGGGTTCTTTTTGCCCCCACGCTTTGTTCCGTTCGGAAACAATTTACTCTCGGTTCTGCCCAAGGCGTGGTCGGCAACGTGGCCGATCGGCCTGAGGCGGTTAGGCTCGTCTCGCAGAGCCACTGCGCTACTGCCGCAGCCGCGTCACATCCATGAAGGAGATGCTCGTGCCGTCCATCGACGTCGTCGTAGCCCGGGAAATCCTGGACTCCCGAGGCAACCCCACGGTCGAGGTCGAGGTCGGCCTCGACGACGGCAGCACGGGTCGTGCCGCCGTCCCGTCCGGCGCCTCCACGGGCGCCTTCGAGGCCATCGAGCTCCGCGACGGTGACCCCAACCGCTACGGCGGCAAGGGTGTCGAGAAGGCCGTCCTCGCCGTCATCGAGCAGATCGGCCCGGAGCTGGTCGGCTACGACGCCACCGAGCAGCGCCTGATCGACCAGGCCATGTTCGACCTGGACGCCACCGACAACAAGGGCTCCCTCGGCGCCAACGCCATCCTCGGCGTCTCCCTCGCCGTCGCCCACGCCGCCTCCGAGGCCAGCGACCTCCCGCTCTTCCGCTACCTGGGCGGCCCCAACGCGCACCTGCTGCCCGTTCCGATGATGAACATCCTGAACGGCGGCTCGCACGCCGACTCCAACGTGGACATCCAGGAGTTCATGATCGCCCCGATCGGCGCGGAGTCCTTCTCCGAGGCCCTGCGCTGGGGCGCCGAGGTCTACCACACCCTCAAGAAGGTGCTGAAGACCAAGGGCCTGTCCACCGGCCTCGGCGACGAGGGCGGCTTCGCCCCGAACCTGGAGTCCAACCGCGCCGCGCTCGACCTCATCATCGAGGCCATCAAGCAGGCCGGTTACGTCCCCGGCGAGCAGATCGCGCTCGCGCTCGACGTCGCCGCGTCCGAGTTCTACAAGGACGGCAAGTACGAGTTCGAGGGCAAGTCCCGCTCGGCCGCCGAGATGACCGAGTACTACGAGGAGCTGGTCTCCGCGTACCCGCTCGTCTCCATCGAGGACCCGCTGTACGAGGACGACTGGGCCGGCTGGAAGGTCATCACCGACCGGATCGGCGACAAGGTCCAGATCGTCGGCGACGACCTCTTCGTCACCAACCCGGAGCGCCTGGCCCGCGGCATCGAGGAGGGCACCGCCAACGCCCTGCTCGTCAAGGTGAACCAGATCGGCTCGCTGACCGAGACCCTGGACGCCGTCGAGATGGCCCAGCGCAACGGCTTCAAGTGCATGATGTCCCACCGCTCCGGCGAGACCGAGGACGTCACCATCGCCGACCTCGCCGTCGCGGTGAACTGCGGCCAGATCAAGACCGGCGCCCCGGCCCGCTCGGACCGTGTCGCCAAGTACAACCAGCTGCTGCGCATCGAGGAGATCCTCGACGACGCCGCGGAGTACGCGGGCCGCTCGGCGTTCCCCCGCTTCAAGGGCTGAGCATCAAGGGCTGAACCGTAAAGGGTTAAGCCTGCGCCAGTCGTACGTACGTCCCCGTACCGGTCCCGTACCGTGTGCGGGGACGTACGCGCGTGTGACGGGAGGCGGGGAACATGGCCGTGAAGGACCGGGACCGGTTCTCCACCGCGACCAGGATCAGGCTGCTGGGCGAGCAGACGGCGGCCCGTGTCTACCGCTCCCAGACCAAACGGCAGGCCCGCCGATCCCGGCTGACCGGCCGGGCGGCGCTGCTCGCCCTGGTGCTCTGCTCGCTGGTCGTGGCCCTCGCGTACCCCATAAGGCAGTACGTCTCCCAGCGCTCCCAGATCGCCGATCTCCAGCGGCAGAAGGAGCAGGCCAAGGCGCGGGTCGAGCAGCTGCGCGACCTCAAGGCGCGCTGGCAGGACGACGAGTACGCCGAGCAGCAGATCCGGCTGCGCCTGCACTATGTGCTGCCCGGGGAGACGAGTTACGTCGTGATCGACCCGAACGTGGCCAAGCAGTCGCGCTTCGAGCAGGGCGCGGGCCACCGCCCCTGGTACACGAACGTCTGGGACGGGGTCGACAAGTCCGACGCCTCCGCCCAGTGAACCGACAGAGGAATTCAGTACAGGCATGGATACGCCCCCGCCGCCCACCCCGCGCACCGAGCCCACCGACGCCGACGTCGAGGCCTTCAAGCAGCAGCTCGGGCGGCCGCCGCGCGGGCTGCGTGCCATCGCGCACCGCTGCCCCTGCGGCCAGCCGGACGTCGTGGAGACCGCGCCGCGGCTGCCCGACGGCACGCCCTTCCCGACGACGTACTACCTGACGTGCCCGCGCGCCGCCTCGGCGATCGGCACGCTGGAGGCGAACGGCGTCATGAAGGAGATGACGGAGCGGCTGCAGACCGACCCGGAGCTGGCCGCCGCGTACCGCGCCGCACACGAGGACTACATCGCGCGCCGTGACGCCATCGAGGTCCTGGAGGGCTTCCCGAGCGCGGGCGGCATGCCCGACCGGGTGAAGTGCCTGCACGTCCTGGTGGGCCACTCCCTGGCCGCGGGCCCGGGCGTCAACCCGCTGGGCGACGAGGCGATCGCGATGCTGCCGGAGTGGTGGCTCAAGGGTCCGTGCGTGCAGCCGCTGCACGCGCCCGACCCGGCGGACGAGCTCCCCGGCGAGGCGCAGGGCGAGGTCACCGACCCCGCCGCGATCCGCAGCGGCTTCTTCGCGTACAAGCCGATGGTTCCCGAGGGCTTCAGCCGGGTCGCCGCCGTCGACTGCGGTACGAACTCCATCCGGCTGCTTGTCGCGGACGTCAACCCGGCCACGGGCGAACTGCTGGAGCTCGACCGGCGCATGACGATCGTGCGGCTCGGCCAGGACGTCGACCGGACCGGCCGGCTGGCCCCCGAGGCGCTGGAGCGGACGTTCGCGGCGTGCCGGGAGTACGCGGACGTGATCCGCGAACTGGGCGCCGACAAGGTGCGGTTCGTGGCCACCTCGGCCTCCCGGGACGCCTCGAACCGCGACGAATTCGTACGGGGCGTCGTGGACATCCTGGGTGTCGAGCCCGAGGTCATCTCCGGCGAGCAGGAGGCCGAGTTCTCCTTCACGGGGGCGACCAAGGAACTGAAGGGGCGTGACGACCTCGACCGTCCCTACCTGGTGGTCGACATCGGCGGCGGCTCGACCGAGTTCGTCGTCGGCGACGACCATGTGCGCGCGGCGCGCTCGGTGGACGTCGGTTGCGTGCGGATGACCGAGCGGCACCTCGTGCAGGACGGCGCGGTCACCGACCCGCCCACCGAGGAGCAGATCGCGGCCATGCGGGCCGACATCGAGCGGGCCCTCGACCTCGCCGAGGAGACGGTCCCGCTGCGCGAGGCGCGCACGCTGGTCGGGCTCGCCGGGTCCGTCACCACGGTGTCGTCGATCGCGCAGGAGCTGCCCGAGTACGACTCGGAGCGCATCCACCACTCCCGGATCTCCCTCGACAAGGTCCGCGAGATCACCGGGTGGCTGCTGCACTCCACCCACGTCGAGCGCGCGGCCGTCCCCTCCATGCACCCGGGGCGCGTCGACGTGATCGCCGCGGGGGCCCTCGTACTGCTGTCGATCATGGAGCGGATCGGGGCCGAGGAGGTCGTCGTGAGCGAGCACGACATCCTCGACGGCATCGCGTGGTCGGTGGCGTAGCTCTCTCTTATTACCGATCGGTAGCTCTCGGACGAGCAGGTCGGATAGCGTATGAGCGTGCCCCGGGGGGCCTTTCGGGGCCTCTCGGCGACACGCCGCCAGGAAAGTTCGTGAAGTTCTTCACAAGGAATTCCGCCTCGTGGAAGCACGAAAAGGGGCCGGTTGGGCCTTCCGGGGTCCCAACAACCCCTTGAACGTGTTCAGAAGAGGTGTGGGAAGCTTCCCTGGAGGGCGCTCACCGGGAGGTGTTACGGAGGGCTCACGACACCTCCGGCGACGCGGAGAGGCAGCTCACGCGGCATTGACAACGGGACGTACCGCCCCGTGAGACCCCCGCCGCGACACGGCCCGTGTCAGCGAGCCGCGGAGGATAACACACCCCCTGCAAGAGCTTGTGAAGGGGCGCACGAGCGACCCCCCTGGGGCAGGTGGATACTCGATGGCATGAGCACCACGGAGCGTCCCAGGATCCTCGTAGTAGGCGGTGGGTACGTAGGCCTGTACGCAGCTCGGCGTATCCAGAAGAAGATGCGCTACGGAGAGGCGACCGTCACGGTCGTCGACCCCCGGTCGTACATGACCTACCAGCCCTTCCTTCCCGAAACCGCCGCCGGCAACATCTCCCCGCGCCACGTCGTCGTCCCGCTGCGACGCGTGCTGCCGAAGGCGGAGGTTCTCACCGGCCGGGTCACCACCATCGACCAGGACCGCAAGGTCGCCACCGTCGCGCCGCTGGTCGGCGAGGCGTACGAGCTGCCCTTCGACTACCTGGTGATCGCGCTCGGCGCGGTCTCCCGCACCTTCCCGATCCCCGGCCTCGCCGAGCAGGGCATCGGTATGAAGGGCGTCGAGGAGGCCATCGGCCTGCGCAACCACGTTCTCGAGCAGCTCGACAAGGCCGACTCCACGACCGACGAGGAGATCCGCCGCAAGGCGCTCACCTTCGTCTTCGTCGGCGGCGGCTTCGCCGGTGCGGAGACCATCGGTGAGGTCGAGGACCTGGCCCGCGACGCGGCCAAGTACTACAAGACCGTGTCCCGCGAGGACATGCGCTTCATCCTCGTCGACGCCGCCGACAAGATCCTCCCCGAGGTCGGCCCCAAGCTGGGCGCCTACGGCAAGGAGCACCTGGAGAGCCGCGGTGTGGAGATCTACCTCTCCACCTCGATGGACTCCTGCGTCGACGGGCATGTGGTGCTGAAGAACGGCCTCGAGGTCGACTCCAACACCGTCGTGTGGACCGCCGGTGTGAAGCCGAACCCGGTTCTGTCCCGCTACGGCCTGCCGCTCGGCCCCCGCGGTCACGTCGACTGCGCCCCGACCCTCCAGGTCCAGGGCACCGACTACATCTGGGCCGCCGGCGACAACGCCCAGGTCCCGGACCTCGTCGGCCGCAAGGCGGGCAACGAGAACGCCTGGTGCCCGCCGAACGCCCAGCACGCCCTGCGTCAGGCCAAGGTCCTCGGCGACAACGTGATCTCCGGTATGCGGGGCTTCCCGCAGAAGGACTACAGCCACGGCAACAAGGGCGCCGTCGCGGGTCTCGGCCTGCACAAGGGCGTCGCGATGATCGTCATGGGCAAGATGAAGATCAAGCTCAAGGGCCGTCTCGCCTGGTACATGCACCGCGGCTACCACGGTCTGGCCATGCCGACCTGGAACCGCAAGGTCCGCGTCTTCGCCGACTGGACCCTCGGTATGTTCCTCAAGCGCGAGGTCGTCTCCCTCGGCGCGATGGAGCACCCGCGCGAGGAGTTCTACGAGGCCGCCAAGCCCATGCCGGCGCCTGCGGCAGCCAAGCCGGAGAAGACCGAGGCGAAGGCCTCCTGACCGGCTCCGGTCGCTGAACCGCCGAAGGGCCCCCTGCCATCCGTGGTGCAGGGGGTCCTTCGGCGTTTCCCGGGTGAAAAATGCACAGCTCCACGCGCACGGGGGACTGTGCAGCCACGCCATTTTGTTTATACGTGGTGTTGGACATTCCGGGAGCGTTGTCACGGAGGTGTGCGCCATGGCCGACGCCGCACTGCGGCTGAAGAGCCTCGTCGAACAGTTGCTGGGGGTACCGCTCCCGGTGCGCATCCGCGCCTGGGACGGTTCGCAGGCAGGGCCGCCGGGCGCACCGGCGCTGGTCGTGCGGAATCGGCGGGCGGTACGGCGCCTGCTGTTCAAGCCGGGGGAGCTGGGGCTGGCCCGGGCCTGGGTCGCCGGGGACCTGGACATCGAGGGGGATCTCTATGCCACCCTCGATCTGATGTCGGAGCTCGTGTGGGAGCGCGGGGAGGACGCCAGGAGCCTGCTGCAGATGCTGCGCGACCCCGAGGTGCGCGCCGCCGCACGCGGCCTCGTGAAGGTCGCCGGGCTCCCGCTGCCGCTCGCCCCGCCCCGCGAGGAGGTCCGCAGGGCCCGCACCCATCTGCACACCAAACGCAGCGACAGGCGCGCCATCAGCCACCACTACGACGTCGGCAACGACTTCTACGAGATCGTCCTCGGCCCGTCGATGGTCTACTCGTGCGCCTACTGGCCCAACCCCGACACCACCCCCGGCGCCACCCTCGAGGACGCCCAGCGCGACAAGCTCGAACTCATCTGCCGCAAACTCGGCCTGACACCCGGTCAGCGGCTTCTCGACGTCGGCTGCGGCTGGGGCTCCCTGGCCATCCACGCCGCCCGCGAGCACGGCGCGAGCGTCGTCGGCATCACGCTGTCGCAGGAGCAGGCCGCGTACGCCCGTAAGCGCGTCGCGGGCGAAGGGCTGACCGACCGGGTCGAGATCCGGGTGCAGGACTACCGCGACGTCCCCGACGGGCCGTACGACGCCATCGCCTCCGTCGGCATGGCCGAACACGTGGGCAAGGAAAGGTACTTGGAGTACGCGGAGGAGCTGTACCGCCTGCTGAAGCCCGGCGGGCGGCTGCTCAACCACCAGATCGCGCGCCGTCCGCAGCGCGACGAATCGTCGTACAGCGTCGACGAGTTCATCGACGCCTATGTCTTCCCCGACGGTGAACTCGCCCCCCTCGGCAGCACCGTCGGGCAGCTGGAGCGCGCCGGGCTCGAGGTGCGTGACGTGGAGGCGATCCGCGAGCACTACGGGCTCACCCTGCGCCGCTGGGTGGCCAACCTGGAGGCCGACTGGCCGCGGGCGATGCGGCTGGCCGGGCCCGGCCGCGCCCGCGTCTGGCGGCTGTACATGGCCGCCTGCGCCCTGGCCTTCGAGCGCAACCGCATCGGCGTCAACCAGGTGCTGGCCGTGCGGACACCGGACGGCGGCGCCTCCGGGATGCCGCTGCGCGCCCGTACCTGGGGTGCGTGAGTCCCGTACGTACGAAGGGGCCCCGTTCGGTGGACGAACGGGGCCCCGACTGCCGTACGGCTACTCCGACTTGATGGCCGCCAGCATGTTCAGCCGTGCCGCCCGCCGGGCCGGCCACAGGGCCGCCAGGACGCCGACCGTCGCCGCCAGGAGGAGGAAGACGGCCATCCGCGCCCAGGGCAGGACCAGTTCGTACGTCGCCATCTTCGTGCCGAGGAGTTCGCCGGCCGCCCAGCCGAAGAACACGCCCAGGCCGATGCCCAGCACCCCGCCGAAGAGCGAGATGACGAGCGACTCCAGACGGACCATCCGCTTGATGCCCTTGCGGTCCAGGCCGATCGCGCGGAGCATGCCGATCTCCTGGGAGCGTTCGAAGACCGACATGGCCAGGGTGTTGATGACACCGAGGACCGCGACGATCACGGCCATGGCGAGCAGGCCGTAGAGCATGTTCAGCATCAGCGTGAACATCTTCGCGATGTCGTCGGACAGGTCCTGCTTGCTCTGGACCTTGATGGCCGGGTTGGTGCCGAGGGCCTTCTCCAGCTTGTCCTTGGTCGCGTCGGACGCGCCGTCCGCCGTCTTCACCAGGACCTGCATGTCACCGGGGTCGGTCAGGTGCGGGGTGACGGTCCGGCTGTCGACCAGGATGCCGCGGATGAGTTCGTTGCCCTTGTAGATACCGGAGACCGTCAGCGGGGTCGACTTCCCGTCCTCATAGTGCGCGGTGAAGCCCGAACCCTCCTTCCAGCCATGCGACTTGGCCGTGTCCTCGTCCACGACGACCTGCGCGCCGCCCACCTTGAAGGCGCCGCTGTCCACCTTCAGGTCGGTCAGCCCGACGATCGCCGAGCCGTTCACGCCGGTCAGGGACTCGCCCGTGCCGTCGATGCGCGAATAGACGTTGCGCAGGGGGCTGGTTGCGGTGACACCGTCGGTGGCGTCCAGCTTCCTGTCGACGTCCGGCGAGAGCTCGTTGCCGTTGGCCATGGAGACCACGTAGTCGGCCTTGATGGCGGACGAGGCCATCTTGTCGATCGACTTCTGCAGGCTGCCCGCCATCACCGTCATACCGGTGATGAGGGTGAGACCGATCATCAGCGCGGAGGCCGTGGCCGCCGTGCGGCGTGGGTTGCGCACCGAGTTCTGGCGGGCCAGCTTGCCCGAGATGCCGAAGATCCGCAGGACCGGGGCCGCGGCCGCGATCAGCGGGCGGGACAGCAACGGTGTGAGGATGAAGACGCCGATGATGAGCAGGACCGCGCCGAGGCCCATCGGGGCCTGCCCGCCCGAGCCGTCCATCGTCGTCGCCGCGAGGACCACCGCGATACCCGCGCCACTGAACAGCGCGCCCAGCGTGTTGCGCAGCACCAGCGACTTGGTCGTCGCCTTCGCGTGGACGCTGCTCATCGCGGCCACCGGCGGGATCTTCGCGGCGCGGCGGCCGGGCAGCCACGCCGCGAGCATGGTGATGACGACGCCGACCGCGAGGGCCGCCGCGACCGTGCCCGGTGTGATGACCAGCGGGCCGTCGGGCACGCTGGCGCCCAGCGTGCCCATCAGGGAGCGCAGGCCGGCGCCGATGCCGATGCCCGCTACCAGGCCGGTGACGCCTGCGACCACACCGACCACGAAGGCCTCGATCAGCACGGACCGGGTGACCTGGCGGCGCGAGGCACCGACGGCCCGCAGCAGCGCGAGCTCCTTGGTGCGCTGGGCGACCAGCATGGTGAAGGTGTTGGCGATGATGAACGTGCCGACGAAGAGCGCGATGCCGGCGAAGACCAGCAGGCCCTGCTTCAGCCCGCTCATCGACGAGGAGATCTGCTCGGCCTGGTCGTCGGCGAGCTTCTTGCCGGTGGTGGTCTCGACGAGCTTGGTGCCCAGCGCGTTGTCCAGGCCGGTCTTCAGCGCGACCTGGGAGGTGCCGGGAGCGGCCTTCACGTCGATCTCGTCGTACGTGCCCGGCTTGCCGAACAGCTTCTGGGCGGTGGCCGTGTCGTAGAGGGCGAGGCTGCCGCCGGCGGCGACATTGCCGTCGTCCGTGGTGAAGATGCCGCTGATCGTCGGGGTGAGGACGGGGCCGTCGACGGAGAGGCGGACCTCGTCGCCGACCTTGTACCCGGCGCGTTCGGCCGTCTTGGCGTCGATGGCGACCTGGTTCGCGCCGTGCGGCGCGCTGCCGGACTTCAGCGGGTAGCGGGCGTCCTTGCCGCCCCAGTAGTTGCCGCCCTGCGACTGGAAGCCGCCGCCGATGAGCTTGCCGTCCTTGTCGGCGATGGCGGTGAAGCCGGTCACCACGCCGACGGCGTTCGCCGCCCCCGGTACCTTGGCGCTCTTGTCGAGCATCGCCTGGGTCAGCTCGGGCTTCTTGCCGACCGTATTGCCCTTGTTCTCCTGGTACTTGGCCTGCACGGCCACGTCGACCTGGTCGAAGCCTTTGGCCGAACTCTTCTGGAACGCATCCGAGATGGTGTTGGTGAAGACCAGCGTGCCCGACACGAACGCGACGCCGAGCATCACGGCGAGCACGGTCATCAGCAGCCTGGCCTTGTGCGCGAAGACGTTGCGCAGTGCTGTGCGGAACATCAGCTGGTGCGACCCTTCGCGTCGAATTGCTTCATGAAGTCGAGCACGCTTTCCGCCGTCGGCTGCAGCATGTGGTCGACGATCCGGCCGTCCGCCAGGAACACCACCCGGTCCGCGTACGCCGCCGCCACCGGGTCGTGGGTCACCATGACCACCGTCTGCCCCAACTCCCGTACGGAGTTGCGCAGAAAGCCCAGCACTTCGGCGCCGGAGCGGGAGTCGAGGTTTCCGGTCGGCTCGTCGCCGAAGATGATGTCGGGGCGGGAGGCCAGTGCGCGGGCCACGGCGACGCGCTGCTGCTGGCCGCCGGAGAGCTGGGCCGGGCGGTGACCGAGACGGTCCCGCAGCCCCACCATCTCGATGACCCGGTCCAGCCACTGCTTGTCGGCCTTGCGGCCCGCGATGTCCATCGGGAGGGTGATGTTCTCCAGGGCCGTCAGCGTCGGCAGCAGGTTGAACGCCTGGAAGATGAAGCCGATCTTGTCCCTGCGCAACTTGGTGAGCTGCTTGTCCTTCAGGGAACCCAGCTCGGTCTCGCCGATGCGCACGGAGCCGGAGGAGAAGCTGTCGAGACCGGCCACACAGTGCATCAGCGTGGACTTGCCCGACCCCGAGGGGCCCATGATCGCGGTGAACTCGGCCTGCCGGAAGTCGACGGAGACCCGGTCGAGGGCGACCACCTGGGTCTCGCCCTGTCCGTAGATCTTGGAGAGATCCGTGGCTCGTGCGGCCACGGTGGTGGTGGACCGGTCGGCGACGGGTGTGGTGGTCACGGGAAAGGACTCCTCGCGGGACGACGTCTTGAAGATGACGTGTTCCATCGTGGTGGCAGGAGTCTGCCGTGTAGTCAGCCGCTGTTCCGGTTCACGGGGGCGACTCCGGTCGGACCCGAGTCCGCCGTGTCATACCTGGGGATGACGGGGACCCCTGACCGCCGCGCCCCGTCGGCCCCGGCAAACGCTCCCGTCGAGAACCGGTGGAGCACCCTCGTTCGGGCGGTGAAATTCCGTCATTCCGCATGTGCCGCCAACCGTCGCACGCAAGGCTATTGGCAAGTGCGGATGGCGCGTTCCATGGGCTGATGCACCCTCAGACCTCAATAAAATAAGACAACATCGGTCCACCGCTCCGCTGTTCGGGGGATGTATCCCGATAGGCTCGGAACCTCGACGCGGAGCCCATGGCCTGCCCGGATGGTGGAATGCAGACACGGCGAGCTTAAACCTCGCTGCCCCTACGCGGGCGTGCCGGTTCAAGTCCGGCTCCGGGCACCACCATGTTCGTCGATGCGTGATCGATCCCTGCACCATGCATTGAAGACTTCACCGCGCGACCCGTTGACATCGGGTGTGAGCGGACGGAAACTCACGTCAGGAAATCAGTGAAGTAAATTTCACTGCACGAACAACGGCCAACGACCAAAGGATGCAGGATGCGCACCACCGTCGGCATCATCGGAGCCGGCCCTGCCGGCCTCCTCCTCGCCCGGCTGCTCCACAACGCCGGCATCGACTCGGTCGTGCTCGAAAGCCGGGACCGCGCCTACGTCGAGCAGCGCCAGCGCGCCGGGATCCTGGAGCAGGGCACGGTGGACGTACTGCGCGCGGCCGGCGCCGGGGAGCGCATGGACCGCGAGGGGCTGCGCCACGACGGCATCGAGCTGCGGTACGCGAAGAAGCGCCACCGCGTCGACTTCCCCGCCCTCACCGGCGGCCGGTCCGTGATGGTGTACGCCCAGACCGAGGTGTGCAAGGACCTCATCGCCCTCCAGCTCAAGGAGGGAGGCCCGCTGCTGTTCGAGGCGGAGGCGCTGGCGGTGGAGGGCGCGGACACCGACAGCCCGCGCATCCGCTTCCGGCACGAGGGGAACGAGGACGTCCTGGAGTGCGACTACGTCGTCGGCTGCGACGGCTTCTGGGGCGTGGCCCGGCAGGCGGTCCCCGCCTCGCTCTCCCGCGTCTTCGAGCGGACGTACCCCTTCGGCTGGCTCGGCATCCTCGCCGACGTACCGCCCTCGCACGACGAACTCGTCTACGCCCGCCACGACCGCGGCTTCGCCCTCCTCTCCATGCGCTCCCCGTCCGTCTCCCGCCTCTACCTCCAGGTGCCCGAGGGCACGGACGCCGAGGCGTGGGGGGACCAGGAGATCTGGGACGAGCTGGAGCGCCGCTTCGAGACGGCGGACGGGTGGCGGCTGGAGCGCGGGCCGATCACCCAGAAGTCGGTCACCCCCATGCGGTCGTACGTCCATGAGCCCATGCGGTACGGCCGCCTCTTCCTCGCCGGGGACGCGGCGCACATCGTGCCGCCGACCGGAGCGAAGGGGCTGAACCTGGCCGTGGGGGACGTCGTGACGTTCGCGCGGGCGCTGACGTACCGGAAGGAGACCGGTTCGGCGGTGCTGCTCGACGCCTACTCCGAGACCTGTCTGCGCCGTGTCTGGCAGGCCGAGCGGTTCTCGTACGACATGACGACCCTGTTGCACCGCGCCCCCGACGCATCGCCCTTCGAGGACCGGATGCAGCTCGCCCGGCTGGAGCGCATCGCCTCCTCCCGGGCGGCGGAGACCGATCTCGCCGAGGGGTACACGGGCTTTCCCCTGGACTGAGCCACCGGGTGACATACGGGTGGCGTAAGGAGGCGATCTCCGACCGGTTCCGGCCATGTCGCAGGTTGGTCATGAATGGGCCCCTGCGGTAAGGGGAATCACCGACCGGGCTAGCGTGTTGCGCAGCACGACGAGGGAAAGATCCTCCCCAAGCACTAGGGTCAATCCTTTGCCTACCCATTACCCTTGATGCTCAAGGCCGCGCACGGCGGCCATGGAGGAGTGCAATGAGGAGCAGAAACCCGGTCTTCTCGCGACGGGGGTTCAGCCGCGACAACGGCTACGCGGGCTTCAACACCGCGCCGCAGGCCGGGGGTCCCGCTGTCACCACGCAGGGCAACCCGTACGCCCAGCCGACCGGCAACCCGTACGCGCAGAACCCCTACGCCCAGCAGGGCCTGCAGCAGGGCGCACCGCCGCAGGCCCCGGCCACCACCGGCCGGATGACGATGGACGACGTCGTGCTGCGCACGGCGTCCACGCTCGGCACCCTGATCGTGACGGCCGCGCTCGCCTGGGCGCTGCTGCCGGTCGACGACGCCCACATCGGCCGGTCCTACGGCATCGGCATCGGCGCCGCGCTGGTCGGCATGGTTCTGGCGTTCGTCCAGTCCTTCAAGCGCACGGCCTCGCCGGCGCTGATCCTGTCGTACGCCGCGTTCGAGGGTGTCTTCCTCGGCGTCGTCTCCAGCGTCGTCGACAACCGCATCGCGAGCGGCGCGGCCATGCAGGCCGTGATCGGCACGATGGCGGTCTTCGCCGCGGTGCTGGTCGCCTACAGGGCCGGCTGGATCCGCGTCAACCGCCGCTTCTACGGCTTCGTGATGGCGGCCGCGCTCGGCTTCGTACTGCTGATGATGGTGAACCTGCTGTTCGCCGTCTTCGGCGGCGGTGACGGCCTCGGCTTCCGCAGCGGCGGGCTCGGCATCTTCTTCGGCGTCATCGGCGTCATCCTCGGCGCCTGCTTCCTCGCCCTCGACTTCAAGCAGGTCGAGGACGGCATCGCCTACGGCGCGCCCCGCCAGGAGGCGTGGCTGGCAGCCTTCGGTCTGACGCTGACACTGGTGTGGATCTACATGGAGTTCCTGCGGATCCTCGCGATCCTCAACAGCAACGACTAGATCCTCAACAGCAACGACTGGCCGTACGGCTGGTTCGGCCGACCGCCGACATAAGAAGGGCCCCGGTCTTACCGGGGCCCTTCTTCGTCGTCCAGACAGTGCGCGCTAGAGGAATTTGCGCGCGGCCCTCCTCAGGTCGTACTCGTGGATGATCGCCTTCGCGTGGCCGTACGCGAGGTTGTGTTCATGGCGGAGCCAGCTGACCTTCTCCTCGAAGCGGAAGAGGGCGGGGCCTTCGTCGACGGTGCGCAGCCAGTCGGACACTTCACGACCGGTGCAATGGGGGATGCGGGCGAGCAGGTTGCGATGGGTCTCCTCGGAGAAGACTTGGGACATCGGCGCCTCCGGACGAAAAGGGGATGTAAGCCGGTCCTTCAGGTCACCGTGCCTGAGCGTTCGCCCGTTGGCAACAGTCAGGATGGGACGCGTACGCTCCACTTCGTGGTTGATACGACGCCCTTGACTCGTGCCGTTGATCACTTTGCCGACCGTTTGCGGGCCGCCCCGCAGAGCCGGCTGCAGCGGGGCGCTGCCGCTGAGGCTCTGGGGTTGGCCCGGGAACTGTCCTGTCGGGCGCAGGTTCTGGAGGAGCCGGGCGCTGAGCCGCGGGAGATGCCGGACGCCGGGATGTTCGCCGCCGCCGACCAAATCACCGTCGCTGTGCATGACTTGGCCCTCGTGCTGAGTGACGAGGGCCAGGTGGATGAGGCTGTGCGGTTGGTGGAGGAGGCGCAGCAGCGGGCGGGGGTCTGAGGCTTGTGCGCGACTGCCCGGCGGCCTACAGCGACGCTATGACCCTGTCCGCCAGGATGTAGACGTTCTCCTCGCCGCACTCGAACGTCAGCGTGTACGCGCCCGAGATTCCGGAACCGCCGAGCAGTACCGGGGTTTCGCCCGCCCGCAGGGCCGAGGCGAGACGTTCCGCCGTTTCGCGGTGGCCCGGGGTCATGCACAGGGTGGTGCCGTCGGCGAAGACGTAGACGTCGAGGGTGCCGAGGGGGCCCGGGCGGACGTCGGCCAGTTCCACGCGGGAGGCGGCGAGTTCCTCGAGGGTGGCCACCGTGCGTTCGTGGTCGTTCACGACCGGTGACTGGACCGGGACGAAGTCCGGGTGGGAGGGGTGGCGGCGGCGGGCCGCGGCCAGTTCGGGGGAGTCCCCCGCGAACTCGTCGGCGTCCGCGGTCGGCTCGCTCACCGGCTCCAGGCCCATGAAATCGGCCTGCCGGGGCAGGAACAGCTCGCTGTCCGCCAGGCCCAGCAGCGAGGGCGCGTCGGAGGCGTCACGGGCCTCCTGCGCGGCCCAGAAGGCGCGCGCCTCGGCCAGCTCCCGCTCGCGCTCCTCGGCGAGCGCCTCGGCCACTGCGGCGCGTATCTCGTCGGCCTCGGAGGAGGGGCGGGCGGCCGGCACGAGACCGCGCGCGGTGCGGCTCTCGGCGAGCTGGGTGTGCAGAGCCGCGACCTCACGGCGCAGCACCATGAGCGTGCGCAGGACGGCGACGCCCACGGCGCCCGTGGCGGCCGTGGTGACCAGCAAGGCGATCGGCATGGCGCTCACTGACGTACTCCCGGTTCAAAGTCGACCCCCGACTTCCTACATCAGCTTGAAGGGCGGACTAACCAGCTGTCAGTGCGTAACGTCACGAAACGGGCAGGACTTTGGGTCCGGGGTTTAGTGGCGCATCAGCCTTGACCTGCGTAAATCCCTCTTCTAAGGGAGATAGGTCACATCCTGGGGGAGATTGGATCACAAAACGGCCCGGAGGGCCGGGGTTTCCCGGACTCCGGGCCATTGGCTCACGGTGGGTGCCGAGTTGGCTACCGAGAGGTGTGGGTCAGAGGGTCAGCTGAGGCGCTCGATGACCATCGCCATGCCCTGGCCGCCGCCGACGCACATCGTCTCCAGGCCGAACTGCTTGTCGTGGAACTGGAGGGAGTTGATGAGCGTGCCGGTGATACGGGCGCCGGTCATGCCGAAGGGGTGGCCGACGGCGATGGCGCCGCCGTTCACGTTCAGCTTCTCCAGCGGGATGTTCAGGTCGCGGTAGGAGGGGATCACCTGGGCGGCGAACGCCTCGTTGATCTCGACCAGGTCGATGTCGTCGATGGTGAGGCCGGCGCGGCGCAGGGCCTGGTTGCTGGCCTCGACCGGGCCGAGGCCCATGATCTCCGGGGAGAGTCCGGAGACACCGGTCGACACGATGCGGGCGAGCGGGGTGAGGCCGAGCTCGCGGGCCTTGGTGTCGGACATGATGACGACCGCGGCGGCGCCGTCGTTCAGCGGGCAGCAGTTGCCCGCGGTGACCAGGCCGTCGGGGCGGAAGACCGGCTTCAGGCCCGAGACGCCCTCCAGGGTGACACCGGCGCGCGGGCCGTCGTCCTTGGAGACGACCGTGCCGTCGGGGAGCGTCACCGGGGTGATCTCGCGCTCCCAGAACCCGTTCTTGATGGCCTCTTCGGCGAGGTTCTGCGAGCGGACGCCGAACTCGTCCATGTCCTGGCGGGTGATGCCCTTGAGGCGGGCCAGGTTCTCGGCGGTCTGCCCCATCGCGATGTAGGGGTCGGGGAGCAGGCCGTCCTCACGCGGGTCGTGCCAGGTGGTGCCCTCCTGCTGGGCGACGGCCTCGGTGCGGGCCTCGGCCTCGGCGAAGAGGGGGTTGCGGCCGCTGGGCATGTCGGAGCTGCCGTTGGCGTAGCGGGAGACCATCTCGACGCCGGCCGAGATGAAGACGTCGCCCTCGCCGGCCTTGATGGCGTGCAGGGCCATGCGGCTCGTCTGGAGCGACGAGGAGCAGTAGCGGGTGATCGTGCAGCCCGGGAGGTGGTCCATGCCCATCTGTACGGCGACGATCCGGCCGAGGTTGTGGCCCTGCTCGCCGCCGGGGAGGCCGCAGCCGAGGTGCAGGTCGTCGATGTCGCGCGGGTCCAGCTCGGGGACCTTGGCGAGGGCGGCCTGGATGATCGTGGCGGTCAGGTCGTCGGGGCGCAGGTCCTTGAGGGAGCCCTTGACGGCGCGGCCGATGGGGGAGCGGGCGGTCGAGACGATCACGGCTTCGGGCATCACGGCTCCATTGGCGTACGGGGGGTGTTCTTCTGGGCAGGGCTGGTTGGGAAGTTACCCGTACGTACCTTCACGGTCACCCGTGTCGGGGTGTGACCCTGACCGCAATTTTCTAAGCGCTTGCTTTTTTCGCGGGGGCGAGATCACTGGGACGGCTGTTGCACCGGGGCCCGTTCCGGTTCCGGTACGCGGCGGCGGCGCCTGCGCTTGAGCAGGGCCCACGGCCCCCGCGGTCCCGTCGGCATCGCTGCCGTGACCTCTGTGCCTGCCTCGGAGGCGGCCTCCGCGGCCGCCTTTGCCACCGGCAGGAAGCCCTCGCGACGGGTGACGTCGGGGCGTTCCTCCTCCGCCGGCCAAAGCTCCAGGGCCGCGCACACCGTCGGCAGCACCGCCATCGCGGCCGTCGCGTAGCCCTCCGCCGAGGGGTGGTAGTTGTCGGGGCCGAACAGCTCCCGGGGGTTCGCCTCGAACTCCGGGCCGAGAAGGTCGCCAAGGGACACCGTGCGGCCGCCCTGTTCGACCGTGCCGATCGTCTGGGCGGCCGCCAGCTGACGCGAAGCCCGGCGGGCCAGCCAGCGCAGGGGCTGCTGGACCCGTTCCACCGTGCCCAGGTCGGGGCAGGTGCCGACCACCACCTCCGCACCGGCCGTACGCAACCGCCGTACCGTCGACGAGAGGTGGCGGACCGAGCGGGTCGGCGGCATGCGGTGGGTGACGTCGTTCGCGCCGATCATGATCACGCAGATGTCCGGCACCAGCGCGGGGTTCGCCAGGACCAGCGCCACCTGGCGGTCCAGATCGTCGGACGTGGCCCCCGGAAGGGCCACGTTGTGAAGTTCCACCGGGCGTTCCGCCACCGCGGACAGCCCGGACGCCAGCAGCGCGCCCGGTGTCTGGCCCGCCCGGTGCACACCCTGGCCCGCGGCCGTGGAGTCACCGAGCATCGTCAGGCGCAGGGGCGGTTCGTCGGGGGTGGAGTACGTGTTGCCGTACAGGCCGTCCGCGACCGGGACGCGCCCGCCGGAGCCGTTGCCCACATGGCGCCTGGCCATCCGGACCTCGGCCAGCAGCAGACCGACGGCGGCTGCGCCGGCCAGTCCGATCCCGCCACCGCCGTATGCCGCGCCGGCCGCGATCCGCCGGGCCACCCTCGCCCTCGACATGCTCGTCATACGTCGCCGCCACCTCCTCGTAGCCGTACATCCACTCCTTGCCCCGTACAGGCCGTTCACCAATCTCAACGGCGCGTGAACGGCTCTTGTGAGCCGTAGGCTGACGGAACAATCACGACCACTTCTTTTGCAAGCATCCGGAGACAACGGTGCAATTCCACGACTCGATGATCAGTCTCGTCGGCAACACCCCGCTGGTGAGGCTCAACAACGTGACCAAGGGCATCCGGGCAACCGTCCTGGCCAAGGTCGAGTACTTCAACCCCGGCGGCTCCGTGAAGGACCGCATCGCCCTGCGCATGATCGAGGCGGCGGAGGAGAGCGGCGCGCTCAAGCCCGGCGGGACGATCGTGGAGCCGACCAGCGGGAACACCGGCGTCGGCCTGGCCATCGTGGCGCAGCAGAAGGGGTACAAGTGCATCTTCGTGTGCCCGGACAAGGTGAGCACCGACAAGATCAATGTGCTGCGGGCGTACGGGGCGGAGGTCGTCGTGTGCCCGACCGCCGTGGACCCCGAGCACCCGGACTCCTACTACAACGTCTCCGACCGGCTCGTGCGCGAGACGCCCGGCGCCTGGAAGCCCGACCAGTACTCCAACCCCAACAACCCCCTCTCCCACTACCACTCCACCGGCCCCGAGCTGTGGGAGCAGACGGAGGGGAAGATCACCCACTTCGTGGCGGGCGTGGGGACCGGCGGCACCATCTCCGGGACCGGGCGGTATCTGAAGGACGCCAGTGACGGGAAGGTGCAGGTGGTCGGCGCCGACCCCGAAGGGTCCGTCTATTCGGGCGGCTCCGGGCGGCCCTACCTCGTCGAGGGGGTGGGCGAGGACTTCTGGCCCACCGCCTATGACCGGACCGTCGCCGACGAGATCGTCGCCGTCTCCGACAAGGACTCCTTCCAGATGACCCGCCGGCTCGCCAAGGAGGAGGGGCTCCTCGTCGGCGGCTCCTGCGGCATGGCGGTCGTGGCGGCCCTGCGGGTCGCCGAGCGGCTGGACGAGAACGGCGTCGTGGTGGTGCTGCTGCCCGACAGCGGGCGCGGCTACCTCTCCAAGATCTTCAACGACGAGTGGATGGCCGACTACGGCTTCCTCGAGGACGAGGGTTCCAGCGCCCGCGTCGCCGACGTCCTCAACGACAAGGAGCACGGCGCCATCCCGTCCCTCGTCCACATGCACCCGGACGAAACCGTCGGCCAGGCCATCGAGGTGCTGCGCGAGTACGGCGTCTCGCAGATGCCGATCGTGAAGCCGGGCGCCGGTCACCCCGACGTCATGGCCGCCGAGGTCGTGGGCTCCGTCGTCGAACGGGAGCTGCTGGACGCCCTGTTCACCAAGCGGGCCTCCCTCGAGGACCCGCTGGAGAAGCACATGTCGGCCCCGCTGCCCCAGGTCGGTTCCGGCGAGCCGGTCGGCGACCTGATGGCCGTACTGGGCAAGGCGGACGCGGCGATCGTCCTCGTCGAGGGCAAGCCGACCGGTGTGGTCAGCCGGCAGGACCTGCTGGCCTTCCTCGCCAAGGGCGGGAAGTAGCGGCAAACGTCCGGTGAACGGACCGTGCCGACGGCGAACTTCCTTTTGCCTACCTAATTGGTGGACTTCGCGGAAGTGGTACGAGGGCGTCACGTCCACGCAGCACACGCTTAACACGGGTCCGGCACATTAGTGGGTGTCGGCAGGGCGGGAGCGGCTCCCCGCCCCAGCCGACACCGAAACGTCCAAGGACCTCCGGAGCGGCTCCCGGACCTCCATGGACGCCCGGACGTGAGACCCGGCCCTGACCCGGTCAACGTCCCTCGCGGGGACCGCCGTCGTCCCGCCCCCCGGCAACGGGGGTGCGGCGGTCCCCGCGCATATCTTTTTCAGCCCCTCTGCGGCGCGGTTATGCGCCCGTGGTGGCCCAACTACCCAGCAGGGCAAGGCGTTCGGCCGTCTCCGAGCCCGGCTCCGGGGTGTACGCCACGATCGTCTGGTCCGGTTCCCCCGGGACCGACAGCGATTCGTACGGCAGGGTCAGCAGGCCCGCGACCGGGTGCCGGACGCGCTTGATGCCGTACATGCACGCCTTGACCTGGTGGTCGGCCCACAGGCGGCGGAAGTCCTCGCTCTTGAGGGAGAGCTCGCCGACGAGTTCGCGCAGGCCGGGGTCGTCGGGGCGGGCGCCCGCGTTCAGCCGCAGATGGGCCACGGTCTGGGCGGCGACCGCGGCCCAGTCGGGATACATGTCCCGGCCCTCGGGGGTCAGGAAGGCCTGACGGACGATGTTGCGCCGGGCGGGGGCCATGCGGCTGAAGCCGCTCAGGGCGTCCGCGAGCGCGTTCCAGGCCAGGACGTCCATGGCGGGCCCGAGGACGAACGCCGGGTTGTGCGGCATGCCGTCGAGCAGCAGCTGGATGCCCGGGCGAACTCGGGGCGCGGCCCGGCGCCGCTCGCGCTTCTTCTGCGGCCGGGCCACCGCGTACAGATACGCGTGCTCCTCCTCGCCCAGTCGCAGTACGCGCGAAATGGCGTCCAGAACCGCGTCCGAGACGCTCGGCCCGCGGCCCTGCTCCAGGCGGATGTAGTAGTCGACGCTCACTCCGGCCAGCTGCGCCACCTCCTCGCGGCGCAGGCCGGGCACGCGGCGCCGCCCGTGCGAGGCCAGCCCCACCTCCTCGGGCTGGATGCGGGCGCGGCGCGAGCGCAGGAAATCTCCGAGGTCCCCGTCCATGGGTTCGATCGTAGGGCAGCGGCCGGAGCCGAACCTGGTACTGGCAGACCCAGGAAAAGCTCATCCCTGGGTAGGGCCCGCCGGGCGGCGCAGAGTGGTTGGCGTCGCCGGGAGATGCCCGGACGGCTTCCTTGCGGAGGAGCACTCATGTCGTACGAGAACCTGGCCGGCCGTACCGCAGTCGTCACCGGGGCCGCGAGCGGGATCGGCGAGGCCGTTGCCGTACTCCTGGCCGCGCAGGGTGCCAGGGTCGCGCTGCTGGCCCGGCGTCGGGAGCGGCTGGACGCGATCGTGGAGAAGATCCGGGCGGACGGCGGGCAGGCGCTCGCCGTGGCCGCCGATGTGACCGACGCCGGGTCGGTGGACGCGGCCGTCGAGCGGATCCATGCCGCCTACGGGACCGTCGACCTGGTCGTCAACTCGGCCGGTGTCATGCTGCCGAACCCCGTCGACGACGGGCGGGTCGACGAGTGGCAGCGGATGCTCGACACCAATGTCGGCGGGGTGCTGCGGGTGATCCGCGCCTTCACCGGTGATCTGGTGGGCACGGCCGCGGACGGCCGCACCGCGGACCTCGTGAACATCTCGTCCGTCGGCGCGCACATCACCTTCCCCAACTACGCGGTGTACGGGGCGACCAAGGCCGCCGTCACCTATCTCTCGCAGTCCCTGCGCGGCGAGTTCGGGCCGCGTGACGTGCGTGTCACCAACATCGAGCCCGGGCTGACGGCGACCGAGCTGGCCCAGCACATCGACAGCGACTCGCTGCGGGAGCAGGTCGACGGGATGGTCGATGCGCTGGGCTCGCTGTCGTCCGAGGAGGTCGCCGATGTCGTGGCGTATGTGAGCAGCCGTCCCCGGCACGTCAACCTGCGGCAGATCATGGTGCTGCCGACCCGGCAGGCGTGAGAGGTCAGTCCTCCCAGCGGTCGTCGTCCTTGGTGGACTTCGCGGACCTGTGGCGGCGGCCGAAGAGGCCCGCGTTGGCGCGGACGGCCTGGAAGGCGTTCACGCCGACGATGCCGGCCCAGGTGACGAACAGTCCGGGCAGATGGCCGGTGCCGCCGCCGATCGCGGACAGCGGGATCGCCAGGACCAGCGAGACGATGCCGAAGCCGAAGCGCTCGCCCCAGGAGTCCGTCGGCCTCGGCGCCCGGGAGCCCCGGGCCACCACCATCTGCTGCTCGGCGAGCTGCCGGCGCACCCGGCGCTCGACCGCGCCGTCGATGCGCTGGTCGACCTTCTCCAGGAACGAGTCGACCAGTGCGGACTCGTACTCCTCGCCCAGTTCCCTGCGCGCCTGCAGGGTGGCGTTGAGTTCCTTCTTGAGCTCGGCGTCCCGCGCGTCCATCCCGGTCTCCGTCCACATTCCCGTCATGGGAATCCACGCTAGGGAGCCGGGGCGCCCGCCGCACTGGGGATAGCCCCCCTGTTGGGGATGGGGTTCACCGGGAGGACGCCGAACGACTCCAGGACCCTGCGGTGGTCCTGCTCCACACCCGTGATGCTGACCTCGATGCCGCGGCCGTGCAGATCGCCCACCACGTCCTTCAGCGCCAGCGCGCCGGTCGCGTCCACCGCCGTCAGGCCCGACAGGCGCAGGTCGACGGCCGCGACCCCCTGCACGTCGGCGAGGCTGCGGCGGAAGCGGTGGGCGGCGGCGAACAGGAGCGGGCCGTCGAAGCGGTACGTCACCGTGCCCGCCCCGCCGGCCACTTCGTCAGCCGCGGCGGGCGTGAGGCGGGTGCCGCGGACGGCTGCGCGCAGGGCCAGGAGGACGGAGACGGCGAGACCGATCAGTACGGCTCGCACCAGGTCGAGGGCGAGCGTCGAGGCCGCGGTGAGGACCAGGACCAGGGCGTCGCCGCGGGTCGCGCGGGCCATGGCCCGTACCGCGTCCGTCTCCACCATCCGTACGGCGGTCGCGAGCAGTACGCCCGCCAGCGCGGCCAGCGGGATGCGGCCCACCAGCGGGGCGGCGACCGCGACGATCCCGGCCAGGATCACGGCGTGAGCGAGGGCGGCCAGCCGGGAGGTCGCGCCGGTACGGACGTTGACCGCGGTGCGGGCGATGGCGCCCGTCGCCGGGACGCCGCCGAAGAGCGGGGCCGCGAGGTTGGCGATGCCCTGGCCGAAGAGCTCCTTGCCGGGGTCGTGGCGCTCGCCCGGGCGCATCCCGTCGGCCACTGAGGCGGACAGGAGCGATTCCAGGGCGGCCAGCGCGGCCACCGCGGCTGCGGGGGCGAGGAGGGTGGGGATGCGGGAGACGTCGAGGAAGGCGAGGGAGGGGGCCGGCAGGGAGGGCGGGAGCTGGCCGATGCGGGTGACGTGCAGGTGCAGGGCCTCGGCCGCGACGGTGGCCGCGGCGACGGCCGCGAGGGAGAAGGGGACCGTCGGCTTCCAGCGGGCCCCCGCGAGCATCAGCACGGCCGAACCCAGGGCGAGCAGCAGGGCAGGCCACTGAGGCGCGGCCCCGAACTCCTCCACCGCGCGTGCCGCGACGACGGCCACCTCCTCGCCGTGCGGGAGCGGCACGCCGAGCGCGTTCGGTACCTGCTGGAGGGCGATCACCGCCGCGATGCCGATGGTGAAACCGGCGATCACGGGCGCGGGTACGTAGGCCATGGCGGATCCGGCCCGGGCGAAGGCGAGCCCCAGCAGCATGAGCCCGGCGATCAGGCCGACGGTGAGGACGCCGTCGGCGCCGTAGTGGTGGACGATCGGGACCAGGACGACGGTCATCGCGCCGGTGGGCCCGCTGACCTGGCGTGCGCTGCCGCCGAACAGCGCGGCGAGCGCCCCGGCGACGATCGCGGTGACCAGCCCGGAGGCGGCACCGAGCCCGGAGGTGACCCCGAAACCGAGGGCGAGGGGAAGGGCGACCACGGCAACGGTCAGGCCGCAGAGGAGGTCGCGGCGCGGGGCGCGCGTCATGGAGCGGAGGTCGGCGGCAGAGGGCAGGACGGAGAGGGCGCGGGCGGGGTGCGTGGTCATTACGGGGGTCTCTTTGTGTGGGGGGACCGCGGTGGGTACCGCTATCGGGACCGCTGTGGGCAGTCGTTCCGCAGGGCGGAACGGGTGGGCACAGCCGGGAGCGCCGGGTGCCGTTGAACTCGGGGTTCAGGGCAGAAGGGATACGAGCCCGGTGTCCAGGTCGAACCTGGCCGCTGTCACCGTGGCCGCCGCGAACGCGGAATCCGCTCGGATCGCGTCCCGTACCCAGATCGTGTTCGCCCGCATGGTGTGTTCGGCCCAGTCGCCGGGCAGCGCCCGGGTGCGGCGGGCCGCCGGGGCGATCTCGTCGACCAGCAGCTCCAGGTGGCCGGGGACCCGGGCGCCGGTGCGCAGGTGGTCCAGGGTCGCCGCGACCGCCCCGCAGCGCTCGTGCCCGAGCACCAGCACCAGCGGGATGCGCAGCTCCTCGACGCCGTACTGGATGGATCCGAGGACCGCCTCGTCCAGCACCTGGCCGGCGGTCCTTATGCACAGCAGGTCCCCGAGGCCCTGGTCGAAGACGAGTTCCGGCGGTACGCGGGAGTCGATGCAGCCGACGACCACCGCGAACGGGTGCTGCCCGGCCGCGAGCGCGTGCCGGCGCAGGAGTCCCTCGTCGGGGTGGCGGGACAGGCCGGTGGCGTAGCGCCGGTTGCCGGCGAGCAGTTCGGCCAGGGCGGCGTGGGCGGTCGTCGGGCGGGGACGGTCGTCCGGTGCGGCGGGGGCCGCCGACGCGGGGGCGGCGGCCAGCGCGCCGGCGGCGGCCGTGGCTGTCAGGAAGGCCCTGCGGTTCGAGGCCATGACGGTTCCTCAGGTGGTGTGCCAATAGCGCACGTTCACCGTATGCGCGCGATCAGTCACCCTGAGTGCCCGTTTAACGACACTTGGCCGATTCGTCGTCAGATCATCGACCCCGCGATACCGCTGCTTGATCCCCAGTCGGTCAGGCCAGCCCGTGCTGCTTCGCATACGCGTTGGCCACGTCCTCCGGGTCCTTCTTGTCGTTGTCGACCTGGCTGTTGAGCTGGGTGAGCTGCTCGGTGGTCAGGACGTTGCCGAGCTTGGCGAGGGCCTTGCGGACCCTGTCGTCGGCCTTGCGGTCGGCGATCAGCGGGACGATGTGCTGGCTGGGGATGAGGTTCTTCGGGTCGGACAGCACCACCCAGTCGTTGGCGGCGATGTCGGTGTCGGTGGTGAAGAGGTTCGCCACGTCCACGTCGCCCTTCTTCAGGGCGCCCTTGACCAGCGGGCCGTCGGAGTCGAGCGACTTGAACTCCTTGAACTCCACGCCGTAGACGTCCTTGAGGCCGACCGCGCCGACCTGGCGCTTCTTCACCTCGGGGGCCGCGCCGATGACCAGCTTGCCGTTCTGCTTCTTCAGGTCGGCGAGCGTGGTCAGGCCGTACTTCCGCGCGGTCGCCCGGGTGACGACGAAGCAGTCGGAGTCGGCCGCCTGGCCGTACGGCAGCACCTGGAGGCCGCCGGGCATCGCCAGGGTGAGTGCGTTCTGCATGGTGCCCGGCTCCGCGGACGTGTCCTTCGGGGCCAGGTAGTTGAGG
Source organism: Streptomyces sp. NPDC001401 (assembly GCF_042895385.1). Classification (NCBI taxonomy): domain Bacteria; kingdom Bacillati; phylum Actinomycetota; class Actinomycetes; order Kitasatosporales; family Streptomycetaceae; genus Streptomyces; species Streptomyces sp. NPDC001401. The sequence goes on along the minus strand of NZ_JBIAWI010000005.1, from coordinate 83,113 downwards.
AGGGCGCCCTGGTACTCGGGCAGCAGGTCGATGTCGCCCGCCTTGAGCGCGGGGATCACGATCTCGCGGGTGCCGAGGTTGGGGCGGACCTTCACCTTCACGCCGGCCTGCTGGAGAACGGCCGCGTAGAGGTAGCCCAGCACCTGGTTCTCGGTGAAGTTGGCGGTGCCGATGGTGACTCCGCCCTTGCTGGAGCCGCCGCCACCGGAGGCGGAGCCCTGGCTGTCGAGAGAGGTGATGCCGCTCGCGCACGCGGACAGGGCGGGGACGGAGGCGGCCGCGAACAGGCCGCCGATGAGGGTGCGTCGGTTCATGGTCTGGATTCCTAAGCGGTTGTCTGTGCGCCCTAGGCGGTGCGGTGGCGGAAGAGGAAGCGCTGGAGGGTGCTCAGCAGCAGGTCGAGGGTTACGGCGACCACGGCGACCAGCACCGCACCGCCCAGCACCTGTACGAGGTCGCGCTGGGCGAGGCCGTCGAAGACGTAGCGGCCGAGGCCGCCGAAGGAGACGTATGCGGCGATGGTGGCCGTGGCGACGACCTGGATCAGGGCGAGGCGCAGGCCCGTCATGATCAGGGGGAGCGCGAGGGGCAACTCGACCTGGAACAGGACCTGGTGGCCGCGCATGCCCTGGCCCCGTGCCGCGTCCTTCACGTCCGGGTCGACGGCCGTCATGCCGGCGTAGGTGTTGGTGACGATCGCCGGGACCGCGAGGGCGACCAGCGCCACGTAGACCGGCAGCATCGACAGACCGCCGGCCAGGAAGACCAGGACGACCAGGCCCACGGTCGGCAGCGCGCGGCCGAAGGACGAGAGGTTGATCGCGACGAAGGCGCCCTTGCCCGTGTGGCCGATGAGGAGGCCGAGGGGGAGGCCGATGGCGGCCGCGATGAGCGTTGCGAGGAGCGAGTACTGGAGGTGCTCGGCGAGGCGGTGGGCGATGCCGTCCGAACCGGACCAACTCGCGCCGCTGGTCAGCCACTTGCCGAGGTTCTTGAGGAGTTCGTACATGTCAGGCTCGCCGCCTCCGCCACGGGGTCAGGACGTATTGGACGGCGACCAGCAGGGCGTCCGCGACCACGGCGAGGAGGATCGTGAGGACCACGCCCACGATCACCGGGGTCGGGAAGTTGCGCTGGAAGCCGTCGGTGAAGAGCTGGCCGAGGCCGCCGTCGCCGATGTAGGTCGCGACCGAGACCAGGGAGATCGACATGACCGTCGCGATACGGACGCCCGCCATGATCACGGGGAGCGCGAGGGGGAACTCGACGGTGAGGAGCGTGCGCAGGGGGCGCGTGCCCATCGCCTTGGCCGCCTCCTTGGTCTTCGCGGGGACCGAGTCGAGGCCCTCGACCGTGTTCCGCAGCAGCACGACCAGGGTGTAGACCGTCAGGCCGATGACCGTGGTGGTGCGAGTCAGACCGCTGATCGGCAGCAGGAGTACGAAGATCGCGATCGACGGGATCGTGAACAGGACGTTCGAGAAGCCGAGCAGGAAGCCGCGCAGGGGGCGGATCCGGTGCGCGACCACCGCGAGCGGCAGCGAGATCAGGACGCCGAAGAAGACGGCGGTCAGGGCGGCCTGGAGATGGGAGATCGTCAGGCTGGTCAGGTCGTCGGTGTGGTCGCCAATCCACGACCAGTCGATGGTCATGCGGCCACCCGGGCTTCCGTGTGCGCCCGGCCGGCGTGCTCGTGGATGTCGTCGCGGGACGAGACGCCGGTGAGGACGCCGTCCGCGTCGACGCGAGCCACCAGGCCGGTGGGGGAGGCGAGGGACTCGTTGAGGGCGGAGAGGAGCGAGTCGCCGTTCCTGAGCGGTCGTACGGGGATCTCGGCGTCCTTCGTGTCCTTCGGCGCCCAGTGCACGGGCTTGCGTGCCTCGTCGAGTACGAGGGTCCAGGCGCCGCCCTCGGGGGCCGGGCCCTGCGGGACGTCCGCGAGGGTCTTCAGCGAGAGCAGCTTCAGGCCGCGCTCGGCGCCGAGGAAGTCGGCCACGAAGTCGTCGGCCGGGCGGGCGAGGAGCTCGGCGGGCGTGGCGCACTGCACCAGATGGCCGCCGGTGCGGAAGATCGCAATCTGGTCGCCGAGCCGCACGGCCTCGTCGACGTCGTGCGTGACGAAGACGATGGTCTTGCTCAACTCCTTCTGCAGGCGCAGGAGTTCGTCCTGGAGCTGGGTGCGCACCACCGGGTCGACCGCGCCGAAGGGCTCGTCCATCAGCAGGACGGGCGGGTCGGCGGCCAGGGCGCGGGCCACGCCCACGCGCTGCTGCTGGCCGCCGGAGAGCTGGTGCGGGTAGCGCTTGCCGGCGTCGGCGGCGAGGCCGACGGTCTCCAGCAGCTCCGCGGCGCGGGCCCGCGCCCTGCGGCGGCCGTGGCCCAGCAGCAGCGGCACGGTGGCGATGTTGTCCAGCACCGTGCGGTGCAGGAACAGACCTGACTGCTGGATGACGTACCCGATGGAGCGGCGCAGCTCGGCGGCGTCCTGCCGCGTGACGTCCTTGCCGCCGACCCGGATGGTTCCGGAGGTCGGCTCTACCATGCGGTTGACCATCCGCAGGGTGGTCGTCTTGCCGCAACCGGAAGATCCGACGAGGACCGTCACGCCCCCTTCCGGAATTTCCAGGGAGAGGTCGTGGACTGCTGTCGTGCCGTTGGGGAAGCGCTTGTGGACCGCGTCGAACTGGATCATGAGTTGTCCCTTGCCCGGCTGTATAACGTCATGCAGAGTTCTTGGTAGCTGAATAGGTTGTCAACGGGTTGGTGTTAATCCGAGGTAACGGATGACCGAAGAGCAAGATCGAGTGTCCGGTTTGAGGGGAGTTTGGGGCCTTATGTCGTCTCGGATCGTGGACACGCCGGGAACGGCGTTCTCCGGGGGTACCGGGCTCGTCGTCCTCGACGGGGTCGGTCTCGGCGTCGCGGACGTCGTGCGCCTCGCCGACGGGAGCGCGCGGCCCGTCCCCGGCAGCGAGGCGATGCGGCGCGTCGAGGAGACCTGGGACGCCGCCCGGCAGATCGCCGCGACCGGACGTGTCTACGGCCGCTCCACCGGCGTGGGCGCCAACCGGAACGAGGACGTGCCCACCGAGGCGGCCGCCGAGCACGGCCTCAGACTGCTGCGCAGCCATGCCGGCGCGATCGGCGACGAACTGCCCGCGCGGGAGGTGCGGGCGATGCTCGCCGTCCGCGCCAACCAGCTGCTCGCGGGCGGCGCCGGCCTCAGGCCCACCGTCGTCACGGCGCTGTGCGAGGCGCTGGAGAGCGGGGCGCATCCGGTCGTCAACGAGTTCGGGTCGGTCGGCACCGGCGACATCGCGGCCCTCGCGCAGGCGGGCCTTGCGCTCGCCGGTGAGCACCCCTGGCGGGGGCCGGGCGCACCCAAGCCGCAGCAGCTCGACAACAACGACGCCCTGGCCTTCATCAGCAGCAACGCCCTCACCCTCGGCCAGGCCGCCCTCGCCCTGCACGAACTGCGCGGGCTCGTGCAGGCCACCCAGGTCGTCGCCGCCCTCTCCCTGCTGGCCGTCGACGGCTCGCACGAGGCGTACGCCGCCCCCGTGCACGCCGCCCGCCCGCACCGGGGGTCCAGCGAGGTCGCCCGCCGGATGCGGGAGCTGATCGGCGCCGCGGACCACCCGACTCCTCCCCTCGGCCGGATCCAGGACCCGTACGGCTTCCGCTGTCTGCCCCAGATCCACGGACCCGCGCTGGATGCCGCGGACGGCCTGGAGGAGGTCGTCGCGATCGAGATCAACGCGGCCGCCGAGAACCCGCTGATCTCACCCCAGGACATGGCCGCCTACCACCACGGCGGCTTCTACCAGGCCCAACTCGCCCTCGCCCTGGACCACTTCAGGCTGGCCCTCACCCAGGTGGCCCGGCTGTCGACCTCCCGCCTCTCCACGCTCAACGAGCCCGCCTTCACCCGCCTGCGGCCCTTCCTCGCCGACGAGGTGCCCGCCTCCTCCGGCGTGATGATCCTCGAGTACGCCGCCGGAGCCGCCCTCGGCGATCTGCGGGCCTTCTCCGCCCCCGCCTCGCTCGGCCACGCTGTACTCTCCCGGGGCGTCGAGGAACAGGCCAGCTTCGCCTCGCTCGCCGCACGCCAGACGCTGCGCGCCTGTCGCGCGTACCGTCTCGTCGTCGGCTGCGAACTCGTCGCCGCCGTACGGGCCTTGCGCCAGCGCGATCTGCGACCCGAACCGGACCTCCCGGTGGGCCGTGCGCTGGAGCTCGCCGAGTCGGTACTGGCGGCGGACCTGGCCGACCGGCCGCTCACGGACGACGTGACGGCGGCGGCCGCACTGCTGGACCGGTTCACGGACATCTGGAGGGGGAGCGAGTCATGAGCACGGAGAGGGACATGAGCGTGATGGACAGCCCGGCGGGGCGGCTGCAGGCGCTCTTCGAGGGGCACCGGCTGACGCCGACCCAGCGGCGCATCGCGCACAGCATGGTGCGGCGGGCCGCCGACGTGCCGTTCCTGTCCAGCGTGGAGCTGGCCGAACTGGCCGGGGTCAGCCAGCCGTCCGTGACCCGCTTCGCCGTCGCCCTCGGCTTCGACGGCTACCCGGCGCTGCGCAAGCACCTGCGCGAGGTCGCCCCTGCCGAACAGGCGGCGGCCGTCGGCTCGTACAACGAGTACCAGCAGGCCGTGGAGGCCGAGATCGAGAACCTCAGGCACCTCGCCGAGCTGCTGGCCGACCCTCGGCCCGTGCAGAAGGCGGGCCGCCTGCTGGCAGCCTCCCGTCCCCTGCCCGTCCTCGGCCTGCGCGCCGCCGCCTCCCAGGCCTACGGCTTCGGCTACTTCGCCGCCAAGGTCCACCCGGACGTACGGCTGCTGAACGAGGGCGGCACGATGATCCACGACCGCATCGAGGCCGCCGTACGGGCCGGTGCGAGCGCCCTGCTGTGCTTCGCGCTGCCCCGGCATCCGCGCGAGGTCGTGGACACACTGGCCTTCGCCAAGGAGGCGGGCCTGACGATCGTGACCGTCGCGGACTCGGCCTTCGCACCCGTCGCCAAGGTGTCCGACCTGCTGCTGCCCGCGGCCGTCGGCACGGGCCTCGCCTTCGACACCGCCTGCGCGCCGATGCTGCTGGGCCGCGTCCTGCTGGAGGCGATGTGCGACGACCTGCCGGACGCGCAGGCCCGCCTGGAGGAGTTCGACGCGCGGGCGGCGGCGCGGGGGCTGTTCGTGGAGTGATACCGCGTTTTCGTGGAGTGAGACGGCTGTCCGTGCAGTGAGACGGCTTTCCGTGCAGTGCGGCCGCTTTAAGGCTCGTCTCACTTTCGCTCACTAGCCTGCGCCGCCGGAGGACTGTGCCGTAGGGCGAGGAGGCGGAACGTGGCACGCGGAGAGGGCAGAGCTCAAGGTCTGGTTCGGGTGGCCGTCGTCGTACGGGCCGGAGCCGCACCGCTGTGGTGGGCCGGGGTGTTCGCGGCGGGTGTCGGGGTGCTGGTGCCGGGGGTCACGGGGCGGCGGGTCGGTGTCATGGCCGGTGCCGCGCTGTTCATCGTCGCGGCGGCCGTGGTGTCGTACGCCCGCCGCAAGCGGTACACCGCTCTCGCCCGCTCGGCCGCCCGCGCGGGCAAGCACGACGTGCTCCAGGACCGTGCGGTGAGCGTGCGCAACTGGCGCCGCGGGCACCGCTGGTGGCTGCTGCTCGCCTTCGTGGTCGCGCTCGGGGGCTCCTTCGCCGTGCCCGCGGCGGGCGGCATGCTGCTCGCCGGCTGCGGCACCGGGCTGCGGCTGAAGGCCGCCTGGCTCGGGCGGCGCGAACGGGCCCACGACGCCCTGCTGTGGGTGCGGGTCGACTGGCTCGCCGGGAACGGCGGCCGACCGGCCGGCAAGGCGGTCAGGGCCTACCGCAGCACGGGCATCGCGGCGGGCGACGCGGCCCCGGGCGGGGCGCGCCGCCGCACCGCGGCGCTCGTGTAGCGGGGCGGTCAGACCTCGAGGTCCTCCTCGATCTTCTTCAGCTGGTGGCGGGCCATCGCCAGGTTGGACCTCTTGATGTCGAGGACCAGATACAGGAAGAGGCCGTTGCCGCCGCGGCCGCTGATCAGCCGGATCAGGTGGTACTGGTCGGTCAGGGTGATCAGGATGTCCTCGATCTGGCCCTTGAGCCCGAGGTGCTCCATGGTGCGCATCTTGGCGCGCACGACATCGGTGTTGCCGGCAGCGGCGACGTTGAGGTCGAAGCTCTTGCTGCCGCCCATCGTGCCCAGCGCCATGCCGCTGGTGTAGTCGACGAGCGCGACGCCGGTGGCGCCCTCGATGGAGGCGAGCGCCTCTTTCAGTGCGGTTTCGGTATTGGCCATGACTGTGCTCCTCGGTCCTTTCAACTTTCCGTGGTGGTACGCGCGTTGGTGGTTGTGGTGCGTGGTGCGCGCGGGGTTCTGGTCCGTGTGGCGGCCGTCTTGGCGGCCGGTTTGGCGTCGGGTGGGGCCGGTTTGGTCTCTGGTTTGGTCTCCGGTTCGGGATCCGGCTTGGCGGCCTGCTTCGCGGGTCCCGTACGGCTGTCCGCGAGTTCGCCGATGCGGGCGGCCGCGCGGCGGCCCTCCAGGAGGAGCCGGCCGAGGTTCACCCGGTCCTGGGCGAGCAGGGTCAGCACGGCGCCGCCGCCCGCCGCGTACGTCGACGCGTAGCCGTACATGCCGCGGACGAGCAGTTCCTGGAACTCGCCCTGGCCCGTCGCGTCCGCCAGCTTCTTGGCGGCCCCGTGCGCGGTCGCGGAGAGCGCGGCCATGGCGTCGGGGTCGACACCGGGGGTGTCCTGGGCGATGACGCGCCCGTCGACGCCGCTCACCAGGGCCCCGGTGAGCTGGGGGACGCGGGCTCTCAGACGGCGCAGCTCGTCGAGCACGTGGGGGTCGGCTGCCATCCGGTGTCTCCTCTCAAAGGGCCTCCAGCGCATCTCTGAGCCTCTTCAGCAGGGTGATGTGGGGATCGAGCGACAACTCCGCGGTGGCTGCTGAGGCCGCGTCGCCGGACGGGGGTTCGCGCCCTGTGTGCGGCGCCACGAGGCCTGCCGCCGTCAGCCGCCGTACGTCCACCAGGGTGTGGAACGCCAGATGGCCCAGTTCCCGGGCGATCTCCGTGGCTCTGCTGGCGCCGTTCACCCGCGCCAGCACCGTCCGCTGGCGTCGGGTGAGGGCGGGGGCCGCCACCGGGTCGGCGCGGATCAGCGGGGCCTCGTCCGCGGCCGGGTCCGGCCAGATGCGGTGCAGGAGGTCGCGGCGGCGCAGCGTCTCGCGCTCCAGGGCAGCCACCGGCACGGGGTGGACGGGGCCGAGCCAGTGGGTGGCGCCGTAGCGGAAGCGGCCCGGGGTGCTGCTCGGGGCGAGGGCGAAGTACGCGGCGTCGTACAGGGCCGCCAGGTGGCACACCTCCAGCGCGCCGGCGGTGACGCCGCCGCTGTCGACCAGGTGGCGGCCGACACGGTGGGCCTCGCCCGCCTCCGTCCGCGCCTGCTGCCAGGCCTCGGGGGTGAGTGTGCCGTGGGCCATGAGGAGGGTGTCGAGGCCGGGGGCGTACGGGCTCTCGGCGTGCACGACCAGGCCGTCGGCGAGGTGGAGCGTGCCGCGCTCCCGGACCAGCACTCCGGTGGCCCGCTCGGCGGCGAGCCGCGTCAGCATCGGCGAGACACCGCCCCACCCCCGCTCGCCGGCCGCCGTCTTGTTGCGCACGGGCAGGCGCGGGGGCTCGGTCATCCGGACGGTGGTCATGCCAGCACCAGCCGTTCGGCCATCTCGCCCAGCCGGATGCGGGCCAGGGCGAGGTTGCCCTCCGCGCGGGCCAGCCACAGGTGCAGGAACACGCTGCCGTCGAAGGACGCCCCCACGAACCGCAGTACGTGATAGCTGTCCCGGTTGCTGACGATCAGGTCCTCGACCGGTGGATCGGCGTCGGCGGCCGCACCGTCGTCGGGATCGTCGTCGGGCGCGAACGCGTGCTGCTCGGCGGCCAGCCGGGCGATCTCGGAGACCTCCACCGCCGCCGTCTCCTGGTCCCCGCCCGGGGACTCGCCCACCGTGCCCAGGGCCAGCCCGCTGGTCCAGTCGATCAGCGCTGCGCCCCGCGCACCGGGCAGTCGCATCGCTTCCAGCAGGCACTCGTCGATTCCGGGCACCGTTGTTCCCCTCCCGCCTCGGGGTTCGGCTGAGTGACGCCGAAACTACGCAACGTGTGCGTGAGGGGTGAGGGATCTGGCATTTTCCGGTGGAACATGCTCCGGGGGACTAAGGTGGGTCGACTTGCCTTGGTTTCACGCCAGTTGAGCAGCAGAGCCACCGGGGTGCGTCAACGGCTGTCGGGCGCCCGGAGGGTGGTGAGCGAGGCCGCGTGCGCCCCTCCCGACTCGGCCACGATCTCGTCCAGACTCTGCGACTCGCGGACCGTGGCGAAGGCGACGCCACCGGCGCCGTCCGGGGCGAAGCCGTAGATCCCGGGCCGGGCAAGGGAGTTGTAGGCGTAGTGGTGCGCGAAATAGTACGCACCCGTGTCCAGCGCCGCCGCGTAGTCCCCCTGCTCCAGCAGCGGCAGCGCACGCCCCTCGGCGAGCAGATCACCGGCGAAGCAGGCCGGCCCGGCGACGTCCTGCACGACGGCCGGCCCCTCCTTGGGGCGCCCCTTCTCGTCGTACGCGGCGATCCGCAGCGGCCAGGCCTCCGGCACGTACACCGTCCGCGTGGCCACCTGCACGCCCGCGTGCGTCACCGCGACCGGCCGCCCGCCCGCGCTCTTGGCGTACTCCACCCGGGCCACCACCGTGCCGTGCTTGGCCAGCAGCGACCGCCCGAACTCGGTGACCAGCCCGTACCGCCCGCCGAACAGCCCCGGCACCGCCTCGCTCAGCAGCCGCGCGTACTGCGCGTACGTCGGTGTCGTCCCGTCCGAGCCGAAGTTCACCGGCAGCCCGCCGCCGATGTCGAGCGTGTCGATCTGCGGGCGCCCGAGCCGCCGGTTGATCTCCTCGGCGAGCGCGTACGTCTCGGCCACGCCCTGCACCATCAGCGAGAGCGGAATGCCCTGGGACCCGGTGTGCGCATGCAGCCGCGTCAGCCACGGTCGGTCCGCGTACGCCCCCACGACCCACTCGCGCGCCCCCTCGTCCCGCAGCGCCACCCCGAACTTCGAGGTCGCCGTCGCGGTCGACGTCGCCTCGATGGAACCCCCACCGACCTGCGGGTTCACCCGGATCCCGAGCGGCGAACGGCTGGTCGCCGACCGCATCAGGCCGTCGATACGCTCGAGCTCCTGCGGATTGTCCGCGTTGACGGCGATCCCCAGCGCCAGCGCCTCGCGCAGCTCGGCCGGCGTCTTCGCGGGCGAGTCCAGGACCGTACGGTTCGGCGGCACCCCCGCGGCCCGCGCCAGTGCCAGCTCGCCCGGGCTTGCGACCTCCGCGCCGATCCCCTCCGTGCGCAGCAGGCGCAGCACCGGCACCAGCGGCGTCGCCTTCACCGCGAAGGCGTGCAGCACGGGCGTCCCGGGCGCCGTGACCGTGTCGAACGCCGCCCGCAGCTCGGCCGCCGTCTCCCGGATGCCGGTGACGTCGAGCAGCCCCACGATGGGGGTGCCGGGCCCCAGCAGCCCCTGTTCCACGGCGGCCCGCACCGCGTCGTCACGCCGGGCCGCCCGCTCGGCCCCGTCCTCGTCCCCGTACCTGCCGTCCACCACATCCCCCGTTCCTCGCCGTCCGCGCCTGTACATCCAGCCAAACATCTGCGGCGGGCCCACGCTGGCCCACGGATGTATTGACTAGTTCTATTCAGGACGTCAGGATGTGAATAACGGCAGCAACAATCCGCTAGGAGGCAGACCATGTCAGGACCCCGCCCCGTACGAGCGCCGCGCGGTACGGAACTGAGTGCCCTGGGATGGCAGCAGGAAGCCGCCCTGCGGATGCTGCAGAACAACCTCGACCCGGAGGTCGCCGAGCACCCCGACAAGCTCGTCGTCTACGGCGGCACGGGCAAGGCGGCCCGCGACTGGCGCTCCTTCGACGCGATGGTGCGGACGCTGAAGGGGCTGAAGCAGGACGAGACCATGCTCGTCCAGTCCGGCCGCCCGGTCGGCGTCATGCAGACCCACGAGTGGGCCCCGCGCGTCCTCATCGCCAACTCCAACCTGGTCGGCGACTGGGCCAACTGGGAGGAGTTCCGCCGCCTGGAGGCCCTCGGCCTGACCATGTACGGCCAGATGACCGCCGGCTCCTGGATCTACATCGGCACCCAGGGCATCCTCCAGGGCACCTACGAGACCTTCGCCGCCGTCGCCGCGAAGAAGTTCAACGGCACCCTCGCCGGGACCATCACCCTCACCGCCGGCCTCGGCGGCATGGGCGGCGCCCAGCCCCTCGCCGTGACCATGAACGACGGCGTCGCCATCTGTATCGACTGCGACCCGCGTGCCATCGAGCGCCGCATCGAGCACCGGTACCTGGACGTCAAGGCCGACAGCCTGGAGCACGCCCTCCAGCTCGCGGTCGAGGCCCGCGACGCGCGCCGCCCGCTCTCCATCGGCCTGCTGGGCAACGCCGCGGAGCTGCTGCCGCGCATGCTCGCCGAGGGCGCCCCCGTCGACATCGTCACCGACCAGACCTCCGCGCACGACCCGCTGTCGTACCTGCCGCTGGGTGTCGACTTCGACGACATGGCGGACGCCGCCGCCAAGGACCCGGCCGGCTTCACCACCCGTGCCCGGGAGTCCATGGCCAAGCACGTCGAGGCGATGGTCGGCTTCATGGACGCCGGTGCGGAGGTCTTCGACTACGGCAACTCGATCCGCGGCGAGGCCCAACTCGCCGGGTACGAGCGGGCGTTCGCCTTCCCGGGCTTTGTGCCCGCGTACATCCGGCCGCTGTTCTGCGAGGGCAAGGGCCCCTTCCGCTGGGCTGCCCTGTCGGGTGAGGCGTCCGACATCGCGAAGACCGACAAGGCGATCCTGGATCTCTTCCCGGAGAACGAGTCCCTCGCCCGCTGGATCAAGATGGCAGGGGAGCGGGTCCACTTCCAGGGTCTGCCCGCGCGTATCTGCTGGCTCGGCTACGGCGAGCGGGACAAGGCCGGCGAGCGGTTCAACGACATGGTGGCCTCCGGTGAGCTTGCGGCGCCGCTGGCCATCGGGCGCGACCACCTCGACTGCGGCTCCGTCGCCTCGCCCTACCGCGAGACCGAGGCCATGCTCGACGGCTCGGACGCGATCGCGGACTGGCCGCTGCTGAATGCCATGGTCAACGTGGCTTCCGGTGCGTCGTGGGTTTCCATTCACCATGGTGGTGGCGTGGGTATGGGGCGGTCCATTCACGCGGGGCAGGTTTCTGTTGCCGACGGCACGAAGCTCGCCGGCGAGAAGATCCGGCGCGTCCTCACCAACGACCCCGGTATGGGCGTCATCCGGCATGTGGATGCCGGGTACGACATCGCGGAGTCGGTTGCCGGTGAGCGGGGTGTGCGGGTTCCTATGCGCGAGGGTGACGACGCGTGACCCTTCCGGGAGATGAGCGGGGCGGCAACCGTCCGGTCGGGGCTGAGGTCTCGTCGCCGGCTGCGGGTTCGGCTGTGCCCACCCGTTCCGCCCTGCGGAACGACTGCCCACAGCCTGGACGGCCTGACGCCGCACAGCCTGGTGGGGCTGACGCCGCACAGCCTGGTCGGGCTGATGTCTCGCAGCTTGGTGGGGCTGACGCCGCACAGCTTGGTCGGGCTGGCGCCTCGCAGCCTGGTCGGAGTGGCGCCTCGCAGCCTGGACGGGCTGACGCCGTACAGGCCGGTCGGGGTGGCGCCTCGCAGCCTGGGCGGGGTGGTGTTTCGCAGGCTGTTGGTGGCAGTTCGTTCCACTCCATGTGGCGTGAGCTGCTTCCCGTCGGGCGGCACCGCGACTCCCATGGCTACCGTCGGTTCGCCTGGACCGGGGCCGATAGCGAATGCCGGGCCTGGTTCAAGGAGCAGGCCGAGGGGCGCGGGCTGGGCTACGAGGTCGACCGGAACGGGAACCAGTGGGCCTGGCTCGGGGATCCGGGCGCCGGGGACGCCGTCGTCACGGGGTCGCATCTCGACTCCGTGCCCGACGGGGGTGCCTTCGACGGCCCCCTCGGCGTCGTGTCCTCCTTCGCCGCGCTCGATGAACTCCGCGGCAGGAACGCGCAGTTCAGCAAGCCGCTCGCCATCGTCAACTTCGGTGACGAGGAGGGCGCCCGGTTCGGGCTCGCCTGTGTGGGGTCCCGGCTCACCGCCGGGCAGCTCACCGTCGAGCAGGCGCACAAACTGACCGACGGGGACGGCATCACGCTGCCCAAGGCCATGGAGGCCGCCGGATACGACCCCGAGGCCATCGGGGCGGACCCGGAGCGCCTCGCCCGTATCGGTGCCTTCGTCGAGCTGCACGTCGAGCAGGGGCGGGCGCTGGACCTGTCCGGCGACCGCGTCGGCATCGCCAGTGCCATCTGGCCGCACGGGCGCTGGCGCTTCGACTTCCGCGGGGAGGCCAACCACGCGGGCACGACCCGTCTCGTCGACCGGCGCGACCCCATGCTGTCGTACGCCGAGACCGTGCTCGCCGCCCGCCGGGAGGCCGAACTCGCCGGTGCCGTCGCCACCTTCGGCAAGATCGCCGTCGAGCCGAACGGCGTCAACGCCATCCCGTCGCTCGTGCGCGGCTGGCTCGACTCCCGCGCCGAGGACCAGACCACTCTCGACACCGTCGTCAGCGGCATCGAGAAGGCCGCCCGTGAGTACGCCGAGGCACACGGCATCGACCTGGACGTCGTCCGTGAGTCCTTCACGCCCGTCGTCGAGTTCGACCACGCGCTGCGTGACGAACTCGCCCATATCCTCGGCAAGCACACCGACATCACGGTCCCCGTCCTGGGTACCGGTGCCGGACACGACGCCGGAATCCTCTCCGGGAGCATCCCGACCGCCATGCTGTTCGTGCGCAACCCCACGGGTGTCTCGCACTCCCCGGCCGAGTTCGCCGACGAGGACGACTGCGTGGCCGGGGTGCTCGCACTCGCCGACGTACTGGAAGGGCTGGCCTGCAGGTGACGCACTCCCACACGCGGACGTACTGGCTGGAGCACGCCTGGCTCGACACCCATGTCGAGCCAGGGGTGGCCGTCGAGGTTGCGGACGGCCGCATCACCGCCGTCCGCACGGACGTGCCCACCCCGCCCCCCGGCGCCGAGATCCTGCGCGGACTGACGCTCCCGGGGCTGGCGAACGCCCACTCGCACGCCTTCCACCGCGCCCTGCGCGGCACCGTCCAGGTCGGTTCCGGCACCTTCTGGACCTGGCGCGAGGTCATGTACTCGTTCGCCGACAAACTGACCCCGGAGACGTACCACGCACTCGCCCGCGCCGTGTACGCCGAGATGGCACTGGCAGGCGTCACCTCCGTCGGCGAGTTCCACTACGTCCACCACGCGCCCGGCGGCACCCGCTACGCCGACCCCAACGCCATGGGCGAGGCCCTCATCGCGGCCGCCGCCGACGCCGGCATCCGCATCACCCTCCTCGATACCGTCTACCTCTCCTCCGGCATCTCGAACAGGCCCGGTGGCGAGCCGCCCAACACCCACCAGCTGCGCTTCTCCGACGGCAGCGCGGAGGCCTGGGCCGAACGCTGTTCAGTTCTCAAGGAACGGGATCACGCGCGGATCGGTGCGGCGATTCATTCCGTACGGGCCGTGCCCGCCGACCAGTTGGCGACCGTGGCGCGGTGGGCCGAGGAGCGGCGGGCCCCGCTCCATGTGCACCTGTCGGAGCAGACCGCCGAGAACGAGGCGTGCCTGGATGTCCACGGGTGCACCCCGACGCAGCTCCTCGCCCTGCACGGGGTGCTCGGCCCGCGCACCACCGGCGTCCACAACACCCACCTCACCGCCGAGGACATCTCCCTCATCGGCGGTTCCGGCACCGGCACCTGCATGTGCCCGACGACCGAGCGGGACCTCGCGGACGGCATCGGGCCGGCCGTCGCCCTGCAGAACGAGGGCTCCCCGCTCTCCCTCGGCTCCGACAGCCACGCCGTCATCGACCTGCTCGAAGAGGCACGCGCGATGGAGCTGAACGAGCGCCTGCGCACCCGCACCCGCGGCCACTGGACCGCCGCCGCCCTGCTGCGCGCCGCCTCCGCAGACGGTCACGCGGCCCTCGGCTGGGACGAGGCGGGCACGATCGAGCAAGGCGCTCTCGCCGACCTCACGACGATCGCGCTCGACTCCGTCAGGACGGCAGGCCCGCTGCCCAGGCTCGGCGCCGAGACCGCCGTATTCGCCGCGACCGCGGCGGACGTACGGCACACGATCGTGGGCGGTCGGCACGTCGTACGTGACGGCGCGCATGCGCTCGTACCGGATGTGCCGCAGGCCCTCGCGCAGGCCGTCGAGGACCTGCGCTCGTAAAGACCGTCGAACCCGTCCAACCAGCCGCCCGACGCCCCCACGAGGACACGACGATGAGCAGCACCGTCATCACCAACATCGCCACGCTGGTCACCAACGACCCCTCCCTCGGTGACGGCTCCCCCCTCGGCCTGATCCAGGACGCGGCGCTCGTCATCGACGGCGACCGTGTCGCGTGGACCGGTGAATCAAGCAAAGCACCCGCCACTGACAACCGGGTCGACGCCGGTGGCCGCGCGGTCCTCCCCGGCTTCGTGGACTCGCACTCCCACCTGGTCTTCGCGGGCGACCGGACGCAGGAGTTCAACGCCCGGATGTCCGGGCGGTCGTACAGCGCGGGCGGCATCCGTACGACGGTGGCGGCGACCCGCGCGGCCACGGACGCCGAACTCGAGGCCAACCTCACCCGCTACCTCGCCGAGGCGCTCCGCCAGGGCACGACGACCTTCGAGACGAAGTCCGGCTACGGCCTGACCACCGAGGACGAGTCCCGCGCCCTGCGCATCGCCGCCGCGCACACCGACGAGGTCACCTACCTCGGCGCCCACATCGTGTCCCCCGACTACGCCGACGACCCCGCCGGCTACGTCGCCCTGGTCACCGGCGAGATGCTCGACGCCTGTGCGCCGTACGCCCGTTGGATCGACGTCTTCTGCGAGAAGGGCGCCTTCGACGGCGACCAGGCCCGCGCGATCCTCACCGCAGGCAAGGCCAGGGGCCTGCACCCCCGCATCCACGCCAACCAGCTCTCCTACGGCCCCGGCGTGCAGCTGGCGGTCGAGCTCGACGCAGCGAGCGCCGACCACTGCACCCACCTCACGGACGCGGACGTCGACGCGCTCGCCAACAGCGGTACGGTCGCCACCCTCCTCCCCGGCGCCGAGTTCTCCACCCGCGCACAGTGGCCGAACGCCCGCCGTCTCCTCGACGCAGGCGCCACGGTCGCCCTCTCCACCGACTGCAACCCGGGCTCGTCCTTCACCTCCTCCGTCCCCTTCTGCATCGCCCTCGCGGTACGGGACATGGGGATGACCCCGGACGAGGCGGTGTGGTCGGCGACGGCGGGCGGCGCCCGGGCCCTGCGCCGGGACGACATCGGCCGCCTGAGCCCCGGCGCATACGCGGACCTCATCGCCCTCGACGCCCCGAGCCACGTACACCTCGCCTATCGGCCGGGTGTGCCGCTGGTCACCGGGGTGTGGCGGCGAGGCGTGCAGGAAGCCTGATCAGGAAGCCCCTGCCCGCCACCGCTGCTCGGCGCCCCCGCTCAACGGCCGCAGCGACAGACCGTCGCCGCCGTACGGCGTCAGCGCGGTCTCGATGGCGATCGCCGGGCGGATCACCCCGTCGGCATCCACCGTGAACCTGAGGTTCTGGCCGTTGCCGCTGTACACCGAGCTGCACTCCCAGATGCCCACGCCCCTGTCCACATCGCCCCGGCTGTCCAGGCAGAAGTCCGGGTCGGCATACGACTGCACGACCCCGCGCGCGGAGTCGACCCGCCAGCGCTGTGTGCGGGACGAGGAGCAGGGGGCTGTGATGACGTCCGTGCCCTTCTCGAAGTCGCCGTCGCGGACGTCCAGGCACAGGCCCGAACTCACGTTGACCACCTGGGCGTAGGTGCCGTTCGGGGCGTGCGTGGGGGAGGGCTTGGGCGACGGCCGTGCCGACTTGGAAGCCGACTTCGAAGGAGAGGGGCTTTTCGGATGCGTCCGAGTCGGGGTGGGAGTCGGGGACGGGGATGGTGACCTGTTCGTCGCCGACGGCAATGGGATGGCCGACAGCGTCGGCGTCGGCGGCGTACTGACCGCGCCCGCCTCCTGCTGCGACGGCGAAGGCGACGAACCGCCCTGCGACAGCAGGAACACCAGCAGGGGTGTCAGGGCCACCCCGAGGGCCACCGAGGTCAACAGGACGCGGCGGGAGAGCGGCCAAGTCGCCGGGATCGCAAGGGTCTTGGGGCGTGCGGAGGCGCGTGTACGGGCCTTGGGGTGCGGGGAGGCCGCGTCGCGCGTGGCGTATGCCGTGCCCGCCCATGGCAGCAGGCCCTCGGCGAGTGCGGTGCGCGGGGCGTCGCGGAGGGCGGACAGCTCCTCGTAGGCCGCCGTGCAGTGGGCGCAGTGCACCATATGCGCGCGTAGATCGCTGCTGCTGCGAGGGTTGTCGGGCCGTACCGACTCCTCGATGAGCCGGCTGAAGTTGCCGCAGCGGGGGTCGTCGGAGGCGGCCAGACGGGTGCGCAGACAGGCCTGGCCCATGGTCTGGAGGGCGAAGGCGGTCTCGTGGGCGACGTCCTCGCGGGTCAGGCCCAGCAGGACGGCCGTCCGCTCCTCCGCTTCGCGCTCCACGACGCCGTACCAGAGCAGGCCCTGTGCCCGGGACGGGAGGGACTGGAAGGCGGCCAGCATGGGTGGGGTGGGGCCGTCGGAGGCCGCCGTGCTCAGGACGAGCAGCAGGCCGGGGTCGAGGCCGCCCGCCCGTTCGTCGGCAGCCCAGGATGCCGCCAACCGGCCCGTCAGCAGCAGGAGCTGCAGCCGTAGCGGGACGAGCGGCTCGGCACCGCGTGCGGTCTGACGGGCCGCCAGGCTGAAGGCCTGCGTGGCCAGTTGCCCGGCGGCGGACTCGCTCGCCGTGCACAGGCGGGCGTAGGAGAGGACCGCGGGCTGGTGGCGGGTGCGGACCTCCTGCAGGGCCGGGTAGGCGGTGGCGGTGCTGGTGCGCAGCAGTTCCACGAGGCGTCCGTCGGACGTGTTCACGTGAATCCCGCCGCCTGTCTCGGGGATCCCGCTTCCGGTCCGGTCGGCCCGAGCCATCGCCACCCGCCTCCTTGCACCCTTGCGGCCCGCCCGGAGCTCTGCCGTACCGGCGGGTATGGGGGCCCATAGTGATGGATGTAAACCTCTGGGGAAAGAGTTTCTGTGGGTAACCCAGGGAAAGCCGGAGCGCGGTGTGCCCGGCAGGCAGCCGGGCACACCGCGCTCAGAAACGCTCAGAAACACTCACCGGGAGACCGGAAGAGGCGTCACTCCTCGAGTGTCAGCCCCTTGCGCAGCCGCACCAGCGTCCGCGACAGCAGCCGCGACACATGCATCTGCGAGATGCCGAGCTCTTCGCCTATCTCCGACTGGGTCAGGCCCGCGACGAAGCGCAGGGAGAGGATCTTCCGGTCCCGGGGCGGGAGTTCGGCGATCAGCGGTTTCAACGACTCGACGTACTCGATGCCTTCGAGTCCGTGGTCCTCGTACCCGATCCGGTCCGCCAGGGCGCCCTCGGCGTCGTCCTCCTCGGGCTGGGCGTCCAGCGAGGAGGCGGTGTAGGCGTTCGACGCCGCCATGCCCTCGACGACCTCGTCCTTCGTCAGCTCCAGGCGCTCTGCGAGCTCCGCCACCGTCGGCGCCCGGTCGAGCTTCTGGGCCAGCTCGTCGCCGGCCTTGGCCAGGTCGAGCCGGAGCTCCTGCAGCCTGCGCGGTACGCGCACGGACCACGAGGTGTCGCGGAAGAAGCGCTTGATCTCGCCGACGATGGTCGGCATCGCGAACGTGGGGAACTCGACGCCCCGGGCCAGCTCGAACCGGTCGATCGCCTTGATCAGGCCGATCGTGCCGACCTGGATGATGTCCTCCATCGGCTCGCTGCGGGAGCGAAAGCGGGAGGCGGCGAACTTGACCAGCGCGAGGTTGAGTTCGACGAGGGTGTTACGGACGTACGAGTATTCGTGCGTGCCTTCCTCGAGGGACTCAAGGCGCTCGAAGAGGGTCTTGGAGAGCGCTCGCGCGTCCACCGGTCCCACTTCGTCGTACGGGGGGATCTCCGGAAGGCCTGCCAGCCCGGTGAGTCCGGCGAGCGCCTCTGGGTCGCTGCTCTCGATTGTCTCGATGGGATCCAGATGTTCCGGAGGGGATGCCGACGTCGCCTCCTGGGTATGCGATGCGTCGAGCCGGGGTGACATGATGTCCTCCATCGTTCTCGGCATATGTATGGCTGCCGAAGCCAGCGCGTGCACGTGCAGTGTGCGGCGCCTCCAAAGCCGGCCGTGTCGGTTACGTATCCCTACTAGCCCTACCCGCTTTACCGCGCCCACCGCAAGTGCGTTCTGTGGTGATATGTCCGTTTGTGGGCGGTTGTTCGGGTGTCGGAGAGTGTGAGGAAGGCGTAGTGTTCGAGGGCGTGAGTCAGCAGCCACGACGTCGGGAGAAAGACGGCATGGACCGCGGGACGGTCGGCAGCGCACAGTCTGGCCGGCTACTGGTGGAGGTCAGGGAAGAGGGCTCCAGCGCCGTCGTGACCCCGGTGGGTGAGTTGGATCACCACACCGCCGATCTGTTGCGTGAGCCACTCGAGGAATGCCTCGCCAAGGGATTCAGCCGGCTGGTGGTGGACTGCTCACGGCTGGAGTTCTGCGACTCCACCGGACTCAATGTGCTGCTCGGCGCGCGCCTGAAGGCGGAGGCCGCGGGGGGCGGGGTGCATCTCGCGGGGATGCAGCCCGTGGTGGCGCGCGTCTTCGAGATCACCGGGGCGGAAGCGGTCTTCACCGTCCATGACACGCTCGAAGCGGCCCTGGCCGATGAAACCGGCTGAGTCCGGCTGAGCCCGGCCGTCGCTCCCGAGCCTGTGTCCTGTCCCACTCACCCCTGTGTGACCGGCACTTTCCGGGCGTCACGCGCTCCGGGCCGAATACGGGGGTGTTCTGCCGGTTCGGTCGGGCAGAAGACATCCTGTCGGCAGGCACATCCTGAACATGTCGGCAGCAACTTGTCGACGGCACAGCGACGGATCCACCGTCGATGTACGTACTGACTCTTGAATCTTGAACTGGTGAATCGGTGAGGTGAAGCGCTGATGAGCACCACCCGGCCTTACTCGCCGGGCGACCGCGGCCCGGAGCCCGGCGGCGCTACCGGGGCGTCCGAGGGCGACGAGGCCCCGTCGTCGGCTGCGCCCGCGTCGTCCCGGGGCGGCGGCCAGGTCCGCAGGCTGAACTTCGACGGCGAGAGCGGCGTCGTCCCGCTCGCTCGCGACTTCGCCCGCCAGGCGCTGTACGCGTGGGGCTGGCTGCCCGCCGCCACCGCCGACCAGCGGGCCGCCGCGGAGGACGTGCTGCTCGTCGTCTCCGAGCTGGTCACCAACGCCTGTCTGCACGCCGAGGGCCCGGACGAGCTGTGGATCGCCTGCGACAACAAGGTGATCCGCATCGAGGTCTCGGACAAGGGATCGGGCCAGCCGGCCCCCCGCACCCCGCACCGCGCGGGCCGCCCCGGCGGGCACGGCATGTTCATCGTGCAGCGGCTCTGTCTGGACTGGGGCGTCGTACGGACGCCGGGAGTGGCCGGCAAGACCGTGTGGGCGGAGCTGGGCGCCCCGGCGTAATTCGTTTCCGCTGGTCGGACACGCCCTCTACGCTCGTCTGCAACGCGCTGACGGAGCCAAGTAGCCGAGGTCCACGCGAGCCGAGAGAGCTGCCCGCAGCTGTGAGGGCGGCCTCGCGTTCCGAGGCGAATCCACTCCCGAGTGCGGGGAGGAAATGCCCCGCCGGCCGGCCCCCGTCATCAGGCCGGAACGAGACCGTCGTACGGCCGTGAGATGCGTACGTACGGCGGTGAAGGCGTGGTGGCACCGCGAGCACCCTCTCGCCCACGCCCCGAGGGACCACCCCCGGGGCGGCGCGTGCCGCTCCGGCAGAACCGGACGGAGCGCGCACCATGCTCGACGTCACCCTCATCCGACAGCACCCCGACACGGTCCGCGACGCCCTGCGCAAGCGCGCCGTGGACGCCGACATTCCGGCCTTCCTCGCCCTGGACGCCGCCTTCCGCGAGGCCCGGACGGCCGTGGAGCGGCTGCGCGGCGAGCGTCGGCGCATCTCGGCGGACATCGCCGTACGACGGGGGGCCGGTGAGGCCGCCGAGGAGCTCCAGGCCGAGGCCAGGGCCCTGGCCGGCCGGCTGGCGGAGGCGGAGGCCGGGCTCGACCGGCTCGCACGGCAGCACCAGGACTTCCTCGACGCCCTGCCCAACCTCCCGGACGACGACGTCGTCGCGGGCGGCAAGGAGAACAACCAGGTCGTACGGACGGTCGGCGACCCGCCCGCCTTCGGCTTCGCGGCCAAGGACCACGTCCGGCTCGCCGAGGAGCTCGGCCTGATCGACTACAAGCGAGGCACGGCCCTCGCCGGCAACGGCTACTGGATCTACCGCGGCGAAGGAGCCGCCCTGGAGTGGGCGCTGCTCAACCACTTCCTCGACGCACACCGCCGCGCGGGTTACGAGTTCGTGCTGCCGCCGCACCTGCTCACGTACGAGGCCGGGTATACGGCAGGGCAGTTCCCGAAGTTCGCCGACGAGGTCTTCCGGGTGGACGAGCACTTCCTCCTCCCCACCGCCGAGACCGCCCTGGTCAACCTGCACCGCGGCGAGACTCTCGACGAGCGCGGGCTGCCGCTGAAGTACGTCGCCTACACGCCCTGTTACCGCAAGGAGAGCGGCGGCTACCGCACCGCGGAGCGGGGCACGCTGCGCGGTCACCAGTTCAACAAGGTCGAGCTGTTCCAGTACACGCGCCCCGAGGACTCGGACGCCGCCCAGCTCGAACTGCTCACCCGCGCCGAGGAGTTGGTCGCCGGGCTCGGCCTGCACTACCGCGTTACCAAACTCGCCGCCGAGGACACCAGCCCCGCCCAGGCCAAGACCTACGACGTCGAGGTGTGGCTGCCGAGCCTGGGCGGGTACGCCGAGGTCAGCTCGGTGTCGAACGCCCGCGACTACCAGGCCCGGCGCGGCGCCATCCGCTATCGCCCGCAGGGCGGCGGCAAACCGGCCTTCGTGCACACCCTCAACGCCTCGGGCCTCGCCACCAGCCGCCTGTTGCCCGCGCTCCTGGAACAGCATCAGCGGGCGGACGGGACGGTGGCCGTACCGGAGGTGCTGCGGCGGTACGGCCTGCCGGAGGTGTTGGGCATGGCCCGACCCTGAGTTACCGCGGGTCACACTCTCCACTCCAACCCCCTCCCGTGCGCGCCGGATCCCCACAACTCCGGCGCGCACCTTCTCTTCCCTCCTCAAGGCCCCGGGCGTACCTTGACGGCCGAATCTGATGTGCCGTCAGGAAATTGCAGAGGGACTCGAAGATCTCGAAGAGGGAGCGGAACCGTGTCGTACCGGAATCGAACCGCCGCGCTCGCGTCCGCCGCGGCCCTGGCCGGCTCGGCGGTGCTGCTCGCCGCCCCCGCAGCCGAGGCCAAGGTCGTCGACGTCAACTACCAGTGCAAGACGCCGATCGGGAACAAGAGCGCCGTCTCGCCCATCGACATCAAGGGCGTCAAGAGCGGCAGCGGCTACAAGCTCACCATGTCCTGGCAGAAGGGCGTCTCCTCCAGCCCGGTCGAACTGGGCAAGGGCGCGATGAACCCGAGCGCCACCATCAAGCTGGGCGGCGCCGACAGCGGCACCGTGTCCGTCTCCGGCCCCGCCAACCAGGCGGCGATTCCGGCCAACACCCCGATCAAAATCAACGACTTGACGGGCACGTACACCCCGAGGAAGACCGGCAGCGTCACCTTCACGCCGGGCATCCTCACCATCAAGGCGCTCGGTACGACGACCACGTGCACGCCGTCGAACAACCCGGGCCCGGCACTCACCCTCGACGTGACGGCCGCGAGTGGCTCCGCCGGCAACAGCCAGAGCGGCGCGGACTCGGGGGGTTCCCTCCCGCAGACCGGCCCCGACGATTCGGCGATCGCCCTTGGCACGCTCGGCGGCACGGTGCTCCTCGCCGGAGCGGCGGGCGCGCTGTGGCTGACTCGGCGGAATCAGGCGGTTCGCCGCTAGGCGCTCCGCGGGGTGGAGCCGCGATGGGCCGTCGGTTGTCTGCGGCTCCGTTGTGGCTGGTCGCGCCCACGCGGCGGAGCCGCAAATCGATACAGCCCGCGCCCCTTAAGGGGCGCTGCACTCGACCGTCGATACCTGTGCCGCACGACCACTGGAGCCGCTGGATGCCATCTGCCGCCCGTGTCCTGTTCGTGTCCCTCCTGCTCGTGCTGACCGCTGCCCCGGTGGCCTCGGCCGCCGACGGCTGGTCACTCGCGCCCTCCGGCGGCGGACGGTCGTCCATCTACGCCGAGGGCGCGCCCGGGGCGGTTCTGCAGGACACGGTGTCCGTGGTCAACCGGAGCGGGCGGGCGGTCACGGTACGGCTGGGCGGCACCGGCGTCCCGGTCACCTTCGCCGCCGACCGGGTACGGGTGCCCGCCCGCACCCGCGCCGACGTCCCCTTCACGGTGAGCGCGCGCGACGACCGCGCGGGCGAGATCGTCGCCCGCGACCAGGACGGCCGCAGGGCCACGGTCCCGGTCCGTCTGCGGGTGGGCGGACCGGCACTGTCCGCGCTGACCGTCGAGCACGTCGTCGTACACGCCGACCGCATCACGTACGACCTGGTCAACCGTGGTACGACCACCCTTGTACCGAGCCTCGCCGTACATGCGGACGGCGTCTTCGGCCCGGTCCTCGACCGCCCTTCGCGCGCCCTGCCGATCCGCTTCGCCCCCGGCCGCCGCCTGCATCTCACCGAACCCTGGCCGGGCCACCCCGCCCTGGACTCGGTCGACGTCCGGCTGACCGTGACGGCGACGGGCGGCGCGCACGACTCGGCCGGGGCATCGGCGCGGTTCGTGCCGTGGGGTGCGGTGACGGGGGCCGCGGGTGCGGTGGCGGCAGGGGGTGCGCTGCTTCTCGTACGACGTCGCAGGCGCCGTACGACCGACGGCGAGGCGCTCGAACCCCCGCGTACGGAAGTCGAGTTGACGGGAGCGGTGACGTGAACGGCAAGCTGCGGATCACGGTGTTGCCGGCGGTGCTCGCGCTGCTCCTGCTGCCCCTGGCGGGCATGGCTTCGGCGGACGGACCGGCCGTCAAGCTCTCCAAGTCCCAGGCCGGTACGGGCGGTTCGATCACCGTCAGCGGCAGCGGCTGGCGTTCGCACGCCCTGCTGATGGTGCTGGTCTGCGGACAGTCGACGCCGTCGCGGGGCGTGATCGGCGGCACCAACTCCTGCGCCAACGCGGACGGAAGGGCCGTCACCACCGATGCCAAGGGCCGCTTCAGCAAGAAACTGCCGGTCGCCGAACCGCCGGTGCCCTGCCCGTGCGTGGTGCACGTGGCGACCGTCGAGGGCGCGAAGGCACAGGCGGACGCCGTCTTCCAGGTGGCCGGGCACGCCGTCGAGCCACTCCCCGCCGAACCGTCCGGCGGGCGCCTGTCGGTCCTCACGGACACCCGGCTCGACGGATCGAGCGGTCTGCTCACCTGGTTCGGCGCGCCGCCCTCGCGCACCCTCGTCTTCACCGTCGGCAACGCCGGCACCACCGCGATCAAGAACCCGGTCTTCCAACTCGGCACCTCCCACGGCGTGTTCGCCCCGCAGTGGGAGGACCAGCAGTGGCGCGGCACCATCGCACCCGGCAAGAAGGCACAGCTCAGGCTCCCCGTCGAACTCACGGCGGGCGCGCACGGCGACTACACCGTCTCCCTCAAGTACGACGGGAAGGTCCTCGCCGAGCAGACCTGGGGCGTGGGCCGCCCCTGGGGCGTGACCCTGTTCTGGCTCCTGGTCTGCCTGGTCGTGCCGGCCGCGGTGTTCCGTGCCGGGATGGCGGTCGTGGACCGGGTACGGCCGCGCCGCGCCGGCGGCCTCCGGCACCGGGGGCTGCGCCTGCCCGAACTCGCCCTGCGCATGCCGAAGTTCAGCACCCGGGCGGAAGAAGCGCCCGCCTCCACTTCGACCCTGCCGTGGTTCACCCCGGACTCCGATCCGGGCACGGCCGGTCGGCTCTCCGCACCGCATGACGACAGCCCGACGAGTCCTACGACTCCCACCAGGAAGGGACCCCCGTGAGAAAGCGCAGGAGAGTCACACCGGTCGGCAGCGGGAGAGCGGGTGCGGCGGGCGCCGCGCTGGTACTGGGCTCGGCAGGTGTCCTGCTGGGCCTGGCCGCCGGGCCCGCGCAGGCCGCGGAGGTGTCGTTCGCGACGCACTGCGTGCCGCCCGCTGGTATCACCCCCGTCGACGGCACGACGAAGGTCGAGATCACCGCGCCGGCCACGGCCAAGGTGGGCGACACGGTGGACGTCGTATGGAAGTTCGTCCAGGCCGCCTCCAAGAACCCGGACATCATCGACCTGCCCGCGAACTCGGTCCAGCCCTCCGGGGTGCTGAAGGCGGCCGGCGCCCAGGCCGCCGCCATCGCGATGCAGGGGGCGCGGGAGAACCCGGCCATCCCCAAGGGCGGCGCCATGGTGCTGTCCGACATGAAGGGCACCCTGAAGCTGACGACACCGGGCGAGGTGACGCTGACGCCGGACGCGTACACCGTCAATGCCATGTCGACGGACACCAAGTGCACGCCGACGGAGACGGTGCAGAAGGCGGCGACGATCGAGGTGTCGCCGGGCGGCGGAAGCTCGTCGACTACGACACCGGACCCGACGGACTCGGCGTCGCAGCCACCCTCGTCCTCGCCCTCCGACACGGCGAGTGCGTCGGCCTCCGCGTCCGCGAGTGACGGCACCGGAAGCGACCAGACCGACTTCACCGGCAAGGAAGTCGACATCCCGTACACCTGCCAGTCGCCCATCGGCGAGAAGAAGGCGACCTCGCCCATCCAGATCAACGCCAAGAAGGACGGCGGCAGTTTCGACCTCACCGTGCAGTTCAAGAAGTCGGTGATGGACAGCCCGGCCGACATCCCCAAGGGCTCGGTCAAGCCGTCGATGGAGGTGGTCCTGGGCGGCGCCGACAAGGGCACGGTGCACGTCGAAGGCCCGACGAACTCCAAGGACATCAAGTCCGGCGACCCGATAGAGATCCCCGACCTCACCGGCACCTACAAGCCGGGCGCGGACGGAAAGTCGACCCTCTCCCCGGGCGTCCTGACCATCAACGCCCTGGGCACGACGACCACGTGCAAGCCCGACAGGACCGAGGTCTCCCTGACCCTGGACACGACGCAGCAGGCGAGCGGGGCGTCGGGCGGCTCGTCGACGTCCGGCGGCTCCTCCTCGACCGGCGGCAGCAGCGGCGCGGGCGGCCTGGCCGCAACGGGTTCGAGCGACCACGGCGCCCTGAAGGCCCTGGGCCTGGTGGCGGGCACGGCGATCCTGCTGGGCGGCGCGGTGTTCACGTTCATGCCGGGGCGGCGGACGCGCTGACCGGCGTAAGAAGTTCACGGGAGAGCCCTTGAGCGCACGAGAGGGGCGGTCCGGGTCTTCCCGGACCGCCCCTCTCGCATGTGTGGGCCGAGGCCCTCGGATCAGTGCACGTCACCCATGAGCTTGATGACCTTCTTGCGGTAGGCGACGAAGCCGAGACCGCCGAGCGCCGCGATGGCGCCCTGGATGGCGAACGAGGTCGTCGACAGGAACGCGTCCCCGATGACGAGCTGCGTCAGCGCGGCCAGGCAGTCGCCGGCGGTGACCGCGAGGAAGAACAGACCCATCATCTGGCTCGCGTACTTCTGCGGCGCCAGCTTGGTGGTGACCGACAGGCCGACGGGGGACAGGCACAGCTCGGCCACCGTCTGGATCAGGTACACGGAGCACAGCCACAGCGGGGTGACCTTGGCGTCGCCGGAGGCGCCCATCGCCAGCATCATCACGCCGAAGGAGACACCGATGCCGATCAGACCGAGGGCGAACTTCACCGTGGTGCTCGGGTTGCGCTGCCCCAGCTTGATCCACACGGCCGCGACCACGGGCGCGAGGGCGATGACGAAGAGCGGGTTCAGCGACTGGAACCAGCTGGCCGGGAAGCTGAAGCCCCACAGCTTGTTCGCGGTGTGGTCGCTCGCGAACAGCGTCAGCGTGGAACCGGACTGGTCGTAGATCATCCAGAAGACCGCGGCGACGACGAAGAACCACACGAAGCCCGAGATCTTGGACTTCTCGTCCGCCGTCAGCTCCTTGTCCCGGCGCATGCGGGTGAAGAAGAAGGCGGGCAGCGCCAGACCCAGCAGGGACAGCGGCCACAGGACCCAGTTGATGGTGAACGAGCCGGTGGCGGTCACGATGCCGTAGAAGACCGCGGCGGCCGCGGCCCACAGGCCCGCCTTCTTCAGCAGGGCGGCCTTCTCGGCGGTGTCCACCGGCCGCGGCACCTGGTTGCTGATCGGGCTCAGGTGGCGGGTGCCGAGCAGGTACTGGGTCAGGCCCAGCGCCATGCCCACGCCCGCGAGCGCGAAGCCGAAGTGCCAGTTGGTGGCGTCGGCGACCCAGCCGATGAGCAGCGGGGCGACGAAGGCGCCCAGGTTGATGCCCATGTAGAAGACGGTGAAGGCGCCGTCGCGGCGGGCGTCGTTGCGGTCCGGGTAGAGGTGACCGACCATCGTGGAGATGTTGGCCTTCAGCAGACCCGAGCCCACGGCGATGAAGACGAGGCCGACGAAGAAGGACGCCTTGACCGGTACGGCGAGCAGGAAGTGCCCGATCATGATGATCGTGCCGGCGACCGCCACGGTCTTGCGCGGACCCCAGAGACGGTCACCGATCCAGCCGCCGGGCATGGCCAGCAGGTAGACGGTGGCGTTGTACACCGAGTAGACCGCCGCGCCGGTGGCGGCTGCGAATGCGAGCCCGCCCTTGGACGCCGGGGCGACCAAGTACAGGACGAGCAGGGCCCTCATGCCGTAGAAGCTGAATCGCTCCCACATCTCGGTCATGAAGAGGGTGGCCAGACCGCGAGGGTGGCCGAAGAAGGTCTTCTCGGAACCGGGGGTGCCCGGGCGGACCGAGTCCTTCGTCAGGCTGGACGCCATGGTCGTTCCTTGCTGTGCTGGTGGGGGTTTACCGCACACAAAAGAGACCTTCGGCGTCAAGTGGTCGCCAAAGGTCCCCGCAGTGCTGGAGGCGTTGTTTCACCATACGTCAGGACACTGCCGGATATGGAAGGACTTGAGACCCGGATCACAGGTGGAGGTGGAACCATACACACCTTTTCCAAGGTCTCTTCGGGGATCGCACCGCACAGACACAGGTTCGCTTCCAAGCGTCCAAAGGTAAGAATCACGGGTGCCGATCACACCACAGCACCTGTCAAGAGCGGACTACCATCACCTCATGACCCGTGTACTGCTCGCCGAGGACGACGCGTCCATCTCGGAGCCGCTGGCCCGCGCTCTGCGCCGGGAAGGTTACGAGGTCGAGGTGCGCGAGGACGGACCCACCGCGCTCGACGCCGGAAACGCCGGCGGCATCGACCTGGTCGTGCTGGACCTCGGTCTGCCCGGCATGGACGGCCTCGAGGTCGCCCGCCGGCTGCGCGCCGAAGGCCACACCGTGCCGATCCTCATCCTGACCGCGCGTGCCGACGAGGTGGACACCGTCGTCGGTCTCGACGCCGGCGCCGACGACTACGTCACCAAGCCGTTCCGCCTTGCCGAACTGCTCGCCCGTGTGCGGGCGCTGCTCCGTCGCGGCGCCGCGGAGCCGGCGCAGCCGCCGGCCACGCACGGCGTGCGGATCGATGTCGAGTCGCACCGTGCGTGGATGGGCGACGAGGAACTCCAGCTCACCGCCAAGGAGTTCGACCTGCTGCGGGTGCTTGTGCGGGACGCGGGGCGGGTGGTCACCCGGGACCAGCTGATGCGCGAGGTGTGGGACACCACCTGGTGGTCGTCCACGAAGACCCTCGACATGCACATCTCGTGGCTGCGTAAGAAGTTGGGCGACGATGCGGCCAACCCTCGGTACATCGCCACCGTGCGGGGTGTTGGTTTCCGGTTCGAGAAGAGCTAGTCGGCTACGCGCGTTGCGTAGTGGGGGCTTGTGAGAGTGCGCGGCTGCCGGTCGTCTGTGGCTGGTCGCGCCCACGCGGCGGAGCCGCACATTGATGCGGCCCGCGCCCCTTCAGGGCGCTGCCCCTGGACGGTGTGGTCAGGCGCCCGAGGCACACTGGTCGTCGTAGAACCATTGCCCGGAGGGCCCCGTGCGTCGTCGTCTCATTCAGTCCACGCTTGCTGTCGTGCTCGTGGTCATCGCTGTCTTCGGTGTGTCTCTCGTCATCGTCGAGACGCGGACCATCAGCAACAGTGCTCAGGAACGGGTGAGCTCCGAGGCGCAGCGGCTGGCCAGCATTGTGGACAGTCGGCTCATCGGGGCGGGCACCGTCAGCGCGGAGGTGCTGAAGGGGCAGGTCACGGGGGAGCGGTACGCCGTGATCCAGATCCCGGGGCAGCCGGCCATCGCGGTCGGGACCAAGCCCCAGGGTGAGGTCATCCGCGGGCGGGCCACGGGCGAGGAGGGCGAGCGGGTCGTCGTCGAGGAGCCGCGTTCGACCGTGAGCCGGGAGGTCGGCCGGACGCTGCTGATCATCGGGCTGGTCGCGCTGCTCGCCGTGGTGGCCGCCGTACTGCTGGCGATCCGGCAGGCCAACCGGCTCGCCTCGCCGCTCACCGACCTCGCGGAGACCGCCGAGCGGCTGGGTTCCGGCGATCCGCGGCCCCGCCACAAGCGCTACGGCGTTCCCGAGCTGGACCGGGTGGCGGATGTGCTGGACTCCTCCGCCGAGCGCATCGGCCGCATGCTCACCGCCGAGCGGCGCCTGGCCGCCGACGCCTCCCACCAGCTGCGTACGCCGCTGACCGCGCTGTCGATGCGGCTCGAGGAGATCACCCTCACCGACGACCCGGACACGGTGAAGGAAGAGGCCAACGTCGCGCTCGCCCAGGTCGAGCGGCTGACGGACGTGGTGGAGCGGCTGCTGACCAACGCACGTGACCCCCGCACCGGCAGCGCCGTCTCCTTCGACCTCGACGAGGTCATCCAGCAGCAGCTCGCCGAGTGGCGGCCCGCCTACCGCCAGGCGGGGCGGGCGATCGTGAGCTCCGGCAAACGGCATCTGCAGGCGGTCGGCACGCCGGGCGCGGTCGCGCAGGTGCTGGCGGCGCTGATCGAGAACTCGCTGATGCACGGCGGGGGCACGGTGGCGCTGCGTACCCGGGTGACCGGCAACCAGGCGGTCGTGGAGGTCACCGACGAGGGGCCGGGCGTGCCCGCCGACCTCGGTGCGCGGATCTTCGAGCGCACGATCAGCGGACGGAACTCCACGGGCATCGGGCTGGCGGTGGCGCGGGATCTGGCGGAAGCGGACGGCGGGCGTCTGGAGATGCTGCAGACCCAGCCGCCGGTGTTCGGCCTGTTCCTGTCGCGTACGCCGCTGAAGCGGCCTCCGGCGGAGGACGAGGAGCCGATGGTCCGCTGAGGGCTCGCTCCGCGGTGAGTGCCGCGACTTGCCGTCGATCGTCTGCGGCGCCGTCGTGGC
Organism: Streptomyces sp. NPDC001401; assembly: GCF_042895385.1. NCBI lineage: Bacteria > Bacillati > Actinomycetota > Actinomycetes > Kitasatosporales > Streptomycetaceae > Streptomyces > Streptomyces sp. NPDC001401. The sequence goes on along the minus strand of NZ_JBIAWI010000005.1, from coordinate 53,387 downwards.
TGGTCGCGCAGTTCCCCGCGCCCCTTCAGGGCGCTCCGGCTGCGGTTCAGCTCACGTGCGCCTTGGGCTTCGGGTGCTCGGCCTCGGCCTCTTCCAGGAACGATTCGGCGCTGGTGACGGCCTCGTGGGCGGGCAGTGCCTTGAACACCCACGTGCGGTACGACCAGAACCGGAACAGCGTGGCGATACCGATGCCGACGACCTTGAAGATGTTGCGCTCCAGCGAGCTCTCCCAGCCGAAGCCGTAGATGGCCGCGTACAGGATGCCGTTCTCGATCACCAGGCCGACCGCGCTGAAAGCGAGGAACAGCGTGAGTTCCTTGGCCCGGTCGCCCTTGTCGCGGTCCCGGTAGGTGAAGTAGCGGAAGCCCACGTAGTTGCAGGCGATCGCGACGACGGTGGCGATCACATTGGCGCGCACGGCCTGCAGGCTCGTGAGGTGCCAGAGGAGGTTGGAAACCCCGAAATTCACGATGGTGCCCGCGGCGCCCACAGCGCCGAACTTGGCAACCTCGTGTGCGAGCCTTCGCAGCCCGGCGGAACCATGTCCCATGGCCGTGCAGGCCCCCGTTCGATCGGTTTCGTCAACCCAGCCATGCTAACCACCCCCCTTCTCAAACGCCTGTGGTTGTGTTCACAGGTCGGATAGAGGTCGGGAAGAGGACCGGAAAAGCCCGGAAAGGCGTGGGTAAGAGACCCCGGAAACGGCCGGAAATCGGCCAGTGTGGCGCGGCCGATACCCTAGGGGCGTGACGTTCCCGGTAGTCGGCATGGTCGGCGGAGGCCAGCTTGCTCGTATGACACACGAGGCAGGCATCCCGCTCGGCATCAGATTCAAGCTCCTCAGTGACACCCCTCAGGATTCCGCGGCGCAGGTCGTCAGCGATGTCGTCATCGGCGACTATCGCGACCTGGACACGCTGCGCGAGTTCGCGCGGGGCTGCGATGTGATCACCTTCGATCACGAACACGTACCCACCGAGCATCTACGGGCGCTGGAGGCGGACGGCATCCCCGTGCGCCCGGGCCCCGACGCGCTGGTGCATGCCCAGGACAAGGGTGTGATGCGCGCGAAGCTCGACGCGATCGGTGTGCCGTGCCCACGGCACCGGATCGTGAGCGACCCGGCCGATGTGGCGGCCTTCGCGGCGGAGGGCGACGGCTTCCCCGTCGTCCTCAAGACCGTCCGCGGCGGCTACGACGGCAAGGGCGTGTGGGTCGTCGACGACGTGACGGAGGCCGGGGACCCGTTCCGCGCGGGCGTCCCGGTCCTCGCCGAGGAGAAGGTCGACTACGTACGGGAGCTGGCGGCGAACGTCGTCCGCTCCCCGCACGGCCAGGCGGTCGCGTACCCGGTCGTCGAGTCCCAGCAGGTCAACGGCGTGTGCGACACCGTGATCGCGCCCGCGCCCGACCTCGAGGAGACCCTCGCCCTGCAGGCCGAGGAGATGGCGCTGCGCATCGCCAAGGAACTGGACGTCGTCGGCCATCTCGCCGTCGAGCTGTTCCAGACCCGCGACGGCCGCATCCTCGTCAACGAGCTCGCGATGCGCCCGCACAACTCCGGCCACTGGAGCCAGGACGGGGCCATAACCTCGCAGTTCGCCAACCATGTCCGCGCGGTCCTGGATCTCCCGCTCGGCGACCCGCGTCCGCGCGCCAAGTGGACCGTCATGGTCAACGTCCTCGGCGGCGACTACCCGGACATGTACTCGGCGTATCTGCACTGCATGGCCCGCGACCCCCAGCTGAAGATCCACATGTACGGCAAGGACGTGAAGCCCGGCCGCAAGGTGGGCCACGTCAACACCTACGGCGAGGACCTGGACGACGTCCTCGAGCGCGCACGTCACGCAGCCGGTTACCTGAGAGGCACGATCACCGAATGAGCCCTGTTGTTGGCATCGTCATGGGGTCGGACTCCGACTGGCCCGTCATGGAGGCCGCCGCCCAGGCCCTCGACGAGTTCGAGATCGACTACGAGGTCGACGTCGTCTCCGCGCACCGCATGCCGCGCGAGATGATCGCGTACGGCGAGCAGGCCGCCGAGCGCGGCCTGAAGGTGATCATCGCGGGCGCCGGCGGCGCGGCCCACCTGCCGGGCATGCTGGCCTCCGTGACCCCGCTGCCGGTCATCGGCGTTCCGGTGCCGCTGAAGTACCTGGACGGCATGGACTCCCTGCTCTCGATCGTGCAGATGCCGGCCGGTGTGCCCGTCGCCACCGTCTCCGTCGCCGGCGCCCGTAACGCGGGCCTGCTCGCGGCCCGCATCCTGGCCACCCAGGACGACGAACTCCTCGGCCGCATGCGGGAGTTCCAGCAGGAACTGAACGACCAGGCCACCGAGAAGGGCAAGCGCCTGCGCGCCAAGGTCGAGGGCAGCGGCAACGGCTTCGGCTTCGGGAAGTGACGCGGATGACCTCCCTGGGGGAAGCCCGGGAACTCCTGCGCGAGTTCCCGGTCGTCGACGGGCACAACGACCTGCCCTGGGCCCTGCGCAAGCAGGTCCGCTACGACCTCGACGCCCGCGACATCGCCGTACACCAGAACGCCCATCTGCACACCGACATCCCGCGCCTGCGCGAGGGCGGCGTCGGTGCGCAGTACTGGTCGGTGTACGTCCGCTCCGACCTGCCGGACGCGGTGCCCGCCACGCTCGAACAGATCGACTGCGTACGGCAGTTGCTGGCGCGCTACCCGGCGGACCTGGCGCCCGCGCTGACGGCGGCGGAAATGGAGACGGCGCGCGGTGAGGGCCGTATCGCCTCCCTCATGGGTGCGGAGGGCGGCCACTCCATCGGCTGCTCCCTCGGCACGCTGCGGGGGCTGTACGGGCTCGGCGTCCGCTACATGACGCTCACCCACAACGACAACAACCCGTGGGCGGACTCGGCGACCGACGAGCCCGGCGTCGGCGGTCTGTCGGCCTTCGGCCGCGAGGTGGTCCGGGAGATGAACCGCCTCGGCATGCTGGTCGACCTCTCGCACGTGGCGGCGACGACGATGCGCGACGCGCTGGACGCCACGTCCGCGCCGGTGATCTTCTCCCACTCCTCCGCCCGGGCCGTCTGCGACCACCCGCGCAACATCCCGGACGACGTCCTCGAACGCCTGCCGGGCAACGGCGGCGTGGCGATGGTGACGTTCGTGCCGAAGTTCGTGCTCCAGGCGGCCGTGGACTGGACCCTCGCCGCGGACGAGAACATGCGCGCCCACGGACTGCACCACCTCGACACGACCCCCGAGGCGATGAAGGTGCACCGCGCCTTCGAGGAGCGCAACCCGCGCCCGGTCGCCACGGTCTCGACGGTCGCCGACCACCTGGACCACATGCGCGAGGTCGCCGGCATCGACCACCTCGGCATCGGCGGCGACTACGACGGCACGGCCTTCACCCCGGACGGTCTCAACGACGTATCGGGCTACCCGAACCTGATCGCCGAGCTGCTGGACCGAGGCTGGTCGAAGCCCGACCTGGCCAAGCTGACCTGGCAGAACTCGGTACGGGTGCTGGGCGCGGCGGAGGACGTGGCACGCGATCTGCAGGTGACGCGGGGGCCGTCGAACGCGACCATCGAGGAACTGGACGGCTGAACGGGCGGCTGCCGCCCGGGGGTCGCTGAACCGGCGGGCCCCCGAACGCACCATCCACCAGGAAGCCCCCTCGGCTCCGTGCGACGGTGACCGTATCCCCACGGGACGATCGCGACGTACGGAGCCCGTCATGGCAGACCTCCAGGACGACGAACTGCACAGCACCGGGGAGCTCGACGGCTTGCCGGACCCCGTCCAGGCCGGGCCCTACAAGCCCGTCTCCGATCCAGGCGCCGCCCCCCTGGAGCGCGCCCACGCCATCCTCGCCGTCCATCCCGTCGCCGACGGCTACAGCGGGCTCCCATGGGCCCTCAGACATCTGTCCTGGTACGACCTGGAGCTCGGCGAGAGCGACGTCGACACGGACGTGCCGCGGCTGCGGGAGGGGCACGTCGGCATCCTGTTCTGCTCGCTGCACCTGCCGGAGGGCATCACCGGGGACCAGACCGTCGTCGAGACCCTGGAGCAGCTGGACCTCGTGAACACCGTGATGCGGGCCCACCCCGACGGGCTGCGCCTCGTCCGCACCGCGGGGCAGGCGACCGACGCCTGCAACTGCGGCCGTATCGCAGTGCTGCTCGGACCCGCCGGAGCCGCCGCGCTCGGCGACTCCCTCGGCATCCTGCGCGCCCTGTACACCCTCGGCCTGCGCATCCTCACCCTGTCCGGCGTGTCCTGGGCGGGCGAGGCCGGGCTCACCCGGTTCGGCGAGGAGGTCGTGCGCGAGATGAACCGGCTCGGTGTGCTCGCCGACCTCTCCGGCGCCTCCGCGCACACCGTCCGACGCGTCCTTGCGGTCTCCAGGGCGCCGGTGGTGTTCACCCGCTCCGCCGCCCGCGCCCTGTGCCCCCATCCGGCCAACCTCCCCGACGACCTGCTCGCCGGGCTGGGCGCCGCCAAGGGCCTGTGCATGGTGCCGCTGGCGCCGGAACAGGCGGGCCCGTCCGTCCACGACGTCGCCGACCACCTCGACCATGTGCGCAAGGTGGCGGGGTCGGAGTGCGTCGGCCTGTCCGGCACCTACGACGCCGGCACCGCCCACCCCCAGGACCTCGCCGACGCCTCCTGCTACCCGCACCTCATCGCGGAACTTCTGGACCGCGGCTGGCCCGAGCCCGACATCGCCCTGCTGACCTGGGGCAACGTCCAACGAGTCCTGCGCACGGCCGACTTCACGGCCCGCGCGTTCCAGCAGCGCCGGGAGCCGTCGACGGCGAGGATCGCCGACCTGGACGGGTGAGCTACGGGTGGTCGATCCGGCAGAGGCAGAACGGGTGCCCCGCCGGATCGGCGAACACCCGGAAGTCCTCCTCGACCTGGTCCTTCTCCCGCCGCAGCAGCCGGGCGCCCAGCTCCAGCACCTTCTTCTCCGCCGCGTCGACCTCCTCCCAGGTGGACCCGGCGTCGAGGTCGAGGTGGAACTGCTGCGCGTTGCCGTCCTCCCGCGGCCACGCCGGGGGCCGGAACCCCGGCTCCAGGTTGAAGGCCAGCCGCGGCACCCCGGGCGCCTCCAGGACCACCCAGTCCTCCTCCTGGACATGGGGCGTGCCGCCCACGACCGCCGCGTAGAACTCGGCGAGCGCGAGCGGGTCCGGGCAGTCGATCACGACGGAACGGAAACGCGCCACCGTCACGGCGGTCCCTCCTCGTTCAGCAGGCGCACAGACAGAACGGGTGCCCGGCCGGATCCGCGTAGACCCGCCAGCTGCGCGAGCGGTCGCCGGCGTCCAGCGGCTTGGCGCCGAGCGCCAGCACGCCGGCCTCGGCCGCGTCCAGGTCGTCGACGGTCAGGTCCAGGTGGAACTGCTGGGAGCGGTCGGGTGCGGGCCATTCCGGAGCTGTGAACCCGGCGGCCGCCTGGAAGGCCAGCGACTGCCCGCCGGGCACCTTCAGATCCACCCACTCTCCCTCGCCCTCGACGGTGCCGCCGAGCACCTCGGCGTAGAAACCGGCCAGCGCGCTCGGGTCGGGACAGTCCAGGACGACGACGCCCAGCTTGGCGAGAGCCATGACTCCTCCTCGAAGTGGGGTTACCTGTAGAGGCCTGCAACAGGTAACGCGGTTACTGCATGCTCCCGCATTGGAGGTAACGTCGCAAGCATGAGTGAGAGATCGGCCGCACCGGGGGGCCTGGTCCTGGTCGAGTCCCTGGTGAACACGCTGGACATCGAGTCCGCCGCCGACTCGCTGGACGCGGCGGAAGGCCGGGCCCGCTTCGGTCTCGCGGCGGACGAACTGCCGCAGGCCCGCGAACTGCGCGAGTCGCTGCGCGTGGCCCTGCTCGCCCATGCCGGCCACCCGCCGCACCGCGAGGTGACCCCGCTGGGAGATCTGCTGGCCGGAGCGCCGCTGGTGCTGACGGTCGACGAACGGGACGGCACGGCCGCCCTGACCCCCGCGGACGTACGTCCGCTGCTCTCCCGCGTCGCGGCCGCCGTCGCCGAGGCGCTGGTGGCGGGCACCTGGACCAGGCTGAAGGCCTGCGAGTCGGTCACCTGCCACTGGGCGTACTACGACCGCAGCCCGGCCGGCCGCGGCCGCTGGTGCTCCATGCAGGTGTGCGGGGCGCGCGCGAAGATGCGCCGGTACCGGGCGAAGTAGTTCACCGGCCGCACCGCGGGCCGGTGGTGCAGAATGCAACAAGACGCCGGTTCGGCCGACTGAGCCTCGGCCGAACCGGCGTCGTTCGTTTCTACGTCTCTACGCGGTGGGGCGGCCCATCGCCCGGTACGTCCACCCGGCCTTGCGCCACAGCTCCGGGTCGAGGGCGTTGCGCCCGTCCAGGATCACCCGGTCCGCCACGACCTCGCCCAGCGCCGCCGGGTCCAGCTCGCGGAACTCCCGCCACTCGGTCAGGTGCAGGACGACGTGGGCGCCCCGTACGGCCTCGATCGCGGTGTCGGCGTAGCCGAGCGTCGGGAAGACCTTGCGGGCGTTGTCCATGCCCTTGGGGTCGTAGACGGTGACCTGGCCGCCCTGGAGGTGGATCTGCCCGGCGACGTTCAGCGCGGGGGAGTCCCGTACGTCGTCCGAGTCGGGCTTGAAGGTGGCGCCGAGCACCGCGACCCGCTTGCCCAGGAAGGGGCCGCCGCCGAGCACCTGCCGGGCCAGCTCCACCATCTGCCCGCGCTGGCGCATGTTGATCGAGTCGATCTCGCGCAGGAAGGTCAGCGCCTGGTCGGCACCGAGCTCACCGGCGCGCGCCATGAACGCCCGGATGTCCTTGGGCAGACAGCCGCCGCCGAAGCCGATGCCGGCCCGCAGGAACTTCTTCCCGATCCGGTCGTCGTAGCCGATCGCCTCGGCGAGCTTGGCGACGTCACCGCCGGAGGCCTCGCACATCTCGGCCATGGCGTTGATGAAGGAGATCTTGGTGGCGAGGAAGGAGTTGGCGGAGGTCTTCACCAGCTCGGCGGTCGGGAAGTCCGTGACGACGAACGGCGTCCCCTCGCCGATCGGGGTCGCGTACACCTCCCGCAGCAGCTTCTCGGACCGCTCACTGCGGACGCCGACCACGATCCGGTCCGGGTGCAGCGTGTCCTGCACGGCGAAGCCCTCCCGCAGGAACTCCGGATTCCAGGCCAGCTCGGCGTCCTCGCCGGCGGGGGAGTTCTCGGCGAGGTAGCGGGCGAGGCGGTCGGCGGACCCGACGGGCACCGTCGACTTGCCGACGACGAGCGCGGGCCCGGTCAGATGCGGGGCGAGGGAGGCGAAGGCGGCATCGACGTACGACATGTCGCAGGCGTACTCGCCGTGCTTCTGCGGGGTGTTGATGCACAGGAAGTGGACATCGCCGAACGCCCCGACCTCGGCGTAGTCCATGGTGAAGCGGAGCCGCCCGGTGGATCCCTCGAATCCGGCGACATGCTTGCGCAGCAGCTCCTCGAGACCGGGCTCGAACATCGGCGCCTCGGCCCGCTCCAGCTTCTCGATCTTCTCCGGTACGACGTCCAGGGCGAGCACCTCGAAGCCCAGCTCGGCCATGGCCGCGGCGTGTGTGGCGCCGAGGTAGCCGGTGCCGATCACGGTGATCTTGAGGCTCATGGGTGCTCCAGACGGGGACGGAGTTCGCTGCGCTGCCCGAGCATATCCGGGGCGTTCGAAGGGCTTTCCTCGGGCAACTCATGGGCAGCCTGCCCGTTGTCGCCAAGCTCACGTATCACTCCCGTGGGCCGCCCCCTAAAATTTGAGTTACTTAACGGTAATTAGCGCCATCACCACAGTGCGTCAGAAGCGTCCTTGGAGCGTGAGAAACCTTGGCCGGATCGGCTGACTTCGACCTGTACCGCCCGTCCGAGGAGCACGACATGCTCCGCGACGCGATTCGTTCCCTGGCCGAGGCGAAGATCGCGCCGTACGCCGCCGCGGTGGACGAGGAGGCCCGCTTCCCGCAGGAGGCCCTGGAGGCGCTGGTCGCCGGCGACCTGCACGCCGTGCACGTCCCGGAGGAGTACGGCGGCGCGGGCGCGGACGCCCTTGCCACGGTGATCGTGATCGAGGAGGTGGCGCGTGTCTGCGTCTCCTCGTCGCTGATCCCGGCCGTGAACAAACTGGGCTCGCTCCCCGTGATCCTCTCGGGCTCCGAGGAGCTGAAGAAGAAGTACATGACTCCGCTCGCCAAGGGCGACGCGATGTTCTCGTACTGCCTCTCCGAGCCGGACGCGGGCTCCGACGCGGCCGGCATGAAGACGAAGGCGGTCCGCGACGGCGACCACTACGTGCTGAACGGCGTGAAGCGCTGGATCACCAACGCGGGCGTCAGCGAGTACTACACGGTGATGGCGGTGACGGACCCCTCGAAGCGCTCGAAGGGCATCTCGGCCTTCGTCGTCGAGAAGTCGGACGAGGGCGTCTCCTTCGGCGCCCCGGAGAAGAAGCTCGGCATCAAGGGCTCCCCGACCCGCGAGGTCTACCTCGACAACGTCCGCATCCCCGCCGACCGCATGATCGGCGAGGAGGGCACCGGCTTCGCCACGGCGATGAAGACCCTCGACCACACCCGCATCACCATCGCCGCCCAGGCCCTCGGCGTCGCCCAGGGCGCGCTCGACTACGCCAAGGGCTACGTCCAGGAGCGCAAGCAGTTCGGCAAGCCGATCGCCGACTTCCAGGGCATCCAGTTCATGCTGGCCGACATGGCCATGAAGGTCTCCGCCGCCCGCGCCCTGACGTACCAGGCCGCGGCGGCCTCGGAGCGCGGCGACAAGGACCTGACCTTCCAGGGCGCGGCGGCGAAGTGCTTCGCGTCGGACGTGGCCATGGAGGTCACCACGGACGCGGTGCAGCTGCTGGGCGGTTACGGCTACACCCGTGACTACCCGGTGGAGCGCATGATGCGCGACGCGAAGATCACGCAGATCTACGAGGGCACGAACCAGGTCCAGCGGATCGTGATGGCGCGCAACCTGCCGTAGGACTCCGCGTACCACTGCGCGCACACGGCACAGCCCCCGGCGTCCGCGCCGGGGGCTGTCGTGCGTTCCGGCTCAGTCGTCGAGCCCCTCCGCCGCCCGCTTCTCCCGCAGCTCCACGATCGCCCGCCGCCTCGCCAGCCGATGCGTCCGGCGGATCTGGGCCTCCTGGTAGCGGCGCTTGTCCTTCTCCGTCTCCGGGAGCACCGGCGGCACCCGGCGTGGCTTGCCGTCGGCGTCGACGGCTGCGAAGACGAGATACGCGGAGCCGACCTGGGTGGGCGGGGTCGACTCGTTCCAGCGCTCGGCCAGGACCCGGACCCCGACCTCCATCGACGTCCGGCCGGTCCAGTTGACCTGGGCCTTCACATGGACGAGGTCGCCCACGCGGACCGGCTCCAGGAACGCCATCTCGTCCATCGACGCCGTGACCGCGGGGCCGCCGCTGTGCCGGCCGGCCACCGCGCCCGCCGCGTCGTCCACCAGCTTCATGATCACGCCGCCGTGCACCGTACCCAGAAGGTTGGTGTCGTTGTGGGTCATGATGTGGCTGAGCGTGGTCCGGGACGCCGAGGTGGGCTTGCCGGGGACATTCGGTATCTCCCGAGTGTCCGATTCCGTGGCGGGGGCCTGGTCTGTCATGGCCTCCACCTTATGCCGAGGCGACATCTGCGGACTTTGTGTTGGGTTCGCAACAGCCGTGCCCTGATTTTCCTACGACCCTTGTGAAGGACCTGGCCGCTGCCTGCACACTAAGGCCCATGAACGATTGGCCCGAGGCATGGTCCGACGACAACCGCAACCGGTACGGACGCGGCAGCGGCAGCGCACAGCCTGAAGGTGCGCGCGCGATGCGGCAGGTCCGCCGGCCCGCCTCGGGCGCGTACGGGGGCTCCGGCCCGTCCGCGCCGCCGTACGGCGGGCGGGTTCCCCAGCAGCCGAACTACGTCGACGGCCAGGGGTACGGCGGCGGCTACAACGACGGCCCCGCGGCCGACGGCCACGACGGCTACAACACCGGCCAGGTGTACGGCGGAGGGCCGGGCGGTCCCGGTGACCCGGGCGAGTACCGGCCGCGGCCGAACTGGCGGCGCCGTATCAAGTGGACGGCGATAACCCTGGTGACGGCGCTGGTCGTGACGTCGGTCGCCACGTACTTCTGGGCCGACGGCAAGCTGCACCGGGACGTCGACCTGTCCACGGTCATCGACCGGCCCTCGGCAGGCGACGGCACGAACTACCTGATCGTCGGCTCCGACAGCCGGGCCGGGCTCTCCTCCGACCAGAAGAAGAAGCTGCACACCGGGTCCGCGGAGGGCAAGCGGACCGACTCGATGATGATCCTGCACGTCGGCGACAGCGGCGACACGCTCATATCGCTGCCCCGCGACTCGAACGTGACGATCCCCTCGTACAAGGGGTCGACCTCCGGCAAGACCTACCCGGCCACGGGCCGGCAGACCAAGCTGAACGCGGCCTACGCGGAGGACGGCCCGACGCTGCTCGTCCGCACGGTCGAGGCCAACATGGGCCTGCACATCGACCACTACGTGGAGATCGGCTTCGCCGGCTTCGCGAACATCGTGGACGCGGTCGGCGGCGTGACGATCAACATCGACAAGGGCTTCAAGGACAAGTACTCGGGCGCCGACTTCAAGTCGGGCGAGCAGACGCTGAACGGCGAGCAGGCCCTGGCCTTCGTCCGTACCCGGCACGCCTTCGCCACTTCTGACCTGCAGCGCACCAAGAACCAGCAGAAGTTCCTCTCCGCGCTGGCGCACCAGGTGGCGACCCCGTCCACGGTCCTCAACCCCTTCAAGCTGTACCCGACGATGGGCGCCGGTCTGGACTCGCTGACCGTCGACAAGGACATGAGCCTGTGGGACCTGGCGTCCATGTTCTGGGCGATGAAGGGCGTCAGCGGCGGTGACGGCACGTCGATGAACATGCCGATCTCCGGCTCCACCGGCGGCAACCTCGTCTGGGACAAGGCGAAGGTCAAGACGCTGGTGAACGAGCTGAACAACGACCAGAAGGTCACGGTCTCGGGTGACTGAGCGGCCTGGCAGAGCACCGTTCGACGCGGTGCTCTGCGACGTGGACAACGTGATCCGGTCCTACGACCCCTCCGGGCTGCACGCCCTGGAGCGGGCCGCCGGGCTCGCCGAGGGCACCACGGCGAAGGTCGCCTTCGCGCCGGAGGTCGATCTGCCGGTGCTGCTGGGCCGGGTCGACCTGCAGGAGTGGGTGCAGGCGATCGCCGAGGGCCTGTCCGGTCTGGTCCCGGAAGCGACGGCGTGGGACCTGGGCACGGCCCTGCTGGAGTCCCCCTTCTCGGCCGACGAGGCGGTGGTCTCGCTGCTGCGCCGGGCGCGCACCCGGGTTCCGCTGGTCCTCGTCAGCAACGCCACCGTCCGCCTCGAGGACGACCTCACCGCGCTCGGCCTCGCCGACCTCGCGGACGAGGTCGTCAACAGCGCCCGCGTCGGCCTCGCCAAGCCCGACCCGCGCATCTACCGCCTCGCGGCCGATCTGGTCGGCGTGCGCCCCGAGCGCTGCCTGTTCGTCGACGACAGCGAGGAGAACGCCGAGGCGGCGGCCGCCCTGGGGATGCAGGCGGTGCCCTTCCGCACGGCGGCGGACCTGGAGCGGGCACTGGAGCCGCTGTTCACCTGACGGCCGCGGAGCCGGGCAGGGCCACCTGCGACGGCGCCAACTGCCGCTCCCCACAGGCGAATTGCACATGATCAAGGGCACCCATGGCGCGGGTGCCCTTGATCACGCTCAGGCGGTTGTCACATCGTGGCGCCCGACATCGCGCGGCACATCTCGGCAGTGCGGCGACACGCCTCCGCGCAGCGCATCATCTGAGGATCGTCCGGCATGGACATACACGCCTCGGCGCACATGTCGCACGCCTTGGCACACATCGCGCACATCTCGGCCGACATGGGCGAGCGGCGCATCATCATGTCCGCGCACATCCGGGTCATCTCGGAGCAGTCCATGAGCGCGCGCATGATCTGCATCGAGGGCGCGCCGCCCATCTGCATGCAGGAGCTCATGGTCTCCTCGCACACGGCGTGGCAGGACATGCACGCCTGGACGCAGTCCTGCATCTCCTTGCTCATGGCGGTCATGGGTCCGGTCTGGGTCATGGCTCCTCCTGAGAGGCAGAGGGGCCCGGGGGTGGGCCCCGTGCCCTTCTGTTCCTACGCCTGCCCGGCGCCGTGCGCCATCGGGCGGACGCCAACAATCCGCAACTTATGCCGCACAGCGCACGACCCCCGACATTCCGCCGGGGGCCGTGTCACGGGTCCGTTCGGGTTAGGAGCACATCTCCTGGCCCCCCGTCATCACCCCGGGCTCCCCCTGATCCGCGGTCTCCGCCCGCACCTGCCGCACCTGCCGGAAGTCGGCCCCCGCGATCACCTTCAACGTCGGCCCGAGCCCCTTCACCTCCCGCAGCTCGCTCCCGGGCAGCGCGCTGGCCAGCGCCTTCGCGGACCGGTCCCACCCGGGGTCGTAGGCGACGACCGTCCGCTTCTGGGTGCGGTCGTCCGCGTACGCCGGCATGCGGGTCGTCCGGAAGCCGGTCGCCGCCAGGGCGGTGTCCACGCGCTTGCCGAGCCCCTCCGTGGCCGTGCCGTTCTCGACCTGGACGTGGATCTGCTGCGGGTCCACCTCGACCGGCACCGGCTGGGGGCGCGTCTGGCGGGCGGCCAGCGGCTTGTCGTCGCGCAGCGACCGGAAGAGGCGGTCGGCCTTGGCGGTGTCCCATTTCAGCGTCTCGCCGATGCCCGGCACGACGTATCCCATCTGTCCGATGGGCACGGTGGTGAACTCCGAGGACGAGGGGGAGAAGTTGCGCATCGCGCGCCCGAGGTCGAGCAGCTCGTCCGTGCCGAAGCCCTTGTCCGCACGCACCGACCCCAGCACGGCCCGCGTCACGTCCCGGAACTTCATCGGGTTCAGCAGGATCCCGGAGGACGTGGCCCGCTCGATGAGCGCCGCCAGGAAGCGCTGCTGGCGCTTCATCCGGCCGAGGTCGGAGGCCGCGTCGAGATGCCTGGCGCGGACGAACTGCAGGGCCTGTCCGCCATTGAGGGTGTGCGTTCCGGCGGGGAGGTCGAGTCCGGTGTACGTGTCCTTCAGGGGGAGGGCGGTACAGACCGACACTCCGCCGAGCACGTCCACCGTCTTCATGAAGCTGGTGAAGTCGACCTCCAGATAGTGGTCGATCTTCACATGGGTCATGTCCTCGACGGTCTGGACGGTGAGGTTCGGGCCGCCTTCCGCGTACGCCGCATTGATCTTGATGGGGTGGCCGGAGATCCGTTTCCCGGTCCTCTCGTCGGTGTACGCGGGCGTCATGGCGTACGAGTCGCGCGGCAGGCTCACCACGGTCGCCCGCTCCCGGTCCGCCGAGATGTGCACGATCATCATCGTGTCGGTGCAGTGGCAGGGCTCGCCGCCCAGGTGGTAGCGGTGCCGCTCGGCCTCGCTGATCCGGTCGCGGCCGTCCGTGCCGACCAGCAGGACGTTCATGCCGTGACCGGCCTTCGGGCGGTTCTTCATGTCCTTGAAGGGGTCGACGCGGGCGATGCCCGCATCCAGGCTGGTGACCACCGCATGCCCGATCCCGGCGGAGGCGAGCACGACCACGGAGAGGGTCGTCGCCGCCCGCATGACCCAGCGCGGCTTCCTCCGTGGCACGGGCGGCCGCGGCCCGCCGGGCGGTGGGGTGCGCACGGGCTGGGGACGGCGCTGCGGAGGGGCGGGCGCGGCGGACCGAGGCTGCGTGGGCAAGGCGGACACCTCCGGGCGACGCCGTACGTGGGACCGTGAGCACCGTAGGCCGATACGATCTGTGGACCGGGCCACCGCCCCGGCGGGGCGCAAAGGTGTCCCCCGTTCGCGGTAACGTAACGGGCGATGAACGCCAACCCCGACGTGCCGCTCCCCGCCGTTTCTGTGATCATGCCCGTCCTCGACGAGGAGCGGCATCTGCGCGGAGCCGTCCAAGCGATCCTCGCGCAGGAGTACGCCGGCGAGATGGAGGTCGTGATCGCCCTCGGTCCGTCCGCGGACCGCACGGACGAGATCGCCGCCGAGCTCGTACGCGAAGACCCGCGCGTCCACACCGTCCCGAACCCGACCGGTCGCACGCCTGCCGCCCTGAACGCCGCGATCAAGGCCTCCCGCCACCCGATCGTCGTCCGCGTCGACGGGCACGGCATGCTCTCGCCCAACTACATCGCGACCGCCGTACGGCTCCTGGAGGAGACCGGCGCGCAGAACGTCGGCGGCATCATGCACGCCGAGGGCGAGAACGACTGGGAGCACGCGGTCGCCGCCGCCATGACCTCGAAGATCGGGGTCGGCAACGCCGCCTTCCACACCGGTGGCGAGGCCCAGCCGGCCGAGACCGTCTACCTGGGCGTCTTCCGGCGCGAGGCGCTGGAGCAGCAGGGCGGGTACAACGAGGAGTTCATCCGCGCCCAGGACTGGGAGCTGAACTTCCGCATCCGGGAAGCCGGCGGCCTGATCTGGTTCTCGCCGGAGCTGAAGGTGTCGTACCGGCCGCGGCCCAGCGTGCGCGCCCTCGCCAAGCAGTACAAGGACTACGGCCGCTGGCGGCACGTCGTCGCCCGCTACCACGAGGGCTCCATCAACCTGCGCTACCTGGCACCGCCGACGGCGGTCCTGGCGATCGCGGCGGGTCTCGTGGTCGGCGCGGCGCTGACGCCCTGGGGTCTCGTGATCCCCGGCGGCTACCTCGCGGCGATAGCCCTCGGATCCGTCCCGGCGGGCAAGGGGCTGCCGCTGAAGGCGCGGCTGCAGATCCCGGTGGCTCTCGCCACCATGCACATGTCCTGGGGCTGGGGCTTCCTGACCAGCCCCAAGGCGCTGGCGAAGAAGGTCATCGCCTCCCGGCGCCCCGCGGTGCTCGCCTCCAACTGAGAGCCCGAGCACCGGGGGCCGCCCCCGACTACCAGGTGTAGCCCGGGTTGACGTGCATGCACTGCTTCTTGTCCGAGCCGTTGATGACCTGCGCGGACTCGGGCGTCGTGTCGTCGTCCGCCGGGGCCGTGTACTTCGTGCCGGAGCGCCAGTCGGCGCCGACGACCAGCGTGACCCCGGAGACACCGGTCGACTTCTGCACCGAACTCAGCGGAATCCCCAGCGACTTGGCGACCCGCTGGGCATCGCCCGCCAGGTCCGCGCTCGGATAGCGGATCACCGTTTTCTCCTCGCTGAGGATCGTCGTGCTGTCCGCCACCGCCTCGGTGAATCCCTCGCCGGCCAGCAGCTGGGCGATCGCGCGTGCCCGTCCGGTGGCCGCGAGCCGCGTGCTGGACCTGGTGCCGTTCTGCACCTGTACGGCGATCTTGTCGTCCGCCGCGGCCGGATCCGAGGACGTCGCCGTCTTCGTGGACTTCTTCTTGTCCTTGCCGTCCAGCGCGATGTCCTCGCGGACGAGCCGGAACAGCTTCTGCGCGTCACCCGGCCTGGGCACGACCCGGCCGCTGTTCGTCGCGGAGTACTGCCAGGGCATCGTCGTCATGGTGATGCGCTTGGTGGGGACCTTCCTGAGCTCCTTGCTCAGGTCGTACAGCTTCGCCACGGTCCCGAGGCCGTCGTCGACGGTCAGGGCATTGGTGGCCGTCTCGGCGAGCTTGCGGAGCTTGTTCGGGTTGCCGAGCGTGGCGTTCTCGCGCAGCTGGCGGACCATGGCGTTCATGTACTGGTGCTGGGCCTTGGCCCGGGCTATGTCCGTGTTGTCCTCGAAGCCGTACCGCGTGCGCAGCCACTGCAGGGCCTTGATGCCCTTGACGTCCGTGGTGCCCTTCTTCAGCTTCAGGCCCGAGCCGTGGCCGTCGGAGGACTTGGAGTAGATGTTGGCGTCCACACAGACCGGTACGCCGCCGATGGCGTCCGCCATGGACACCACGCCCGCAAAGTCGATCATCATGAAGTGATCGATGTGGATGTCGGTCAGCTTCTCCCAGGTCGCCACCGTGCAGCCGGGGCCGCCGCGGCCCAGGGAGTCGTTGGTGATCGTCGAGGTGAGCGCCCCGTAGACCTTGCCGCTGTCGGGGTCCGTGCACTTGGGAATGTCCACGAGAGTGTCGCGCGGCATGCTGACGACCGACATGTTGGTGCGGTCCGCCGAGACGTGCAGCAGCATCTGGACGTCGGCGCGCGGGGCGGTGTTGAAGGTGTCCTTGGCGCCGCCGAGCTTCTGGTTCTCCTTGGAGTTCCGTGCATCGGAGCCGATCAGCAGGATGTTCAGCGGTGTCTGACCGGCCGCGTTGGCCTTCGACTCGGCCGCTCTGTCCTTCTTGTCGCCGATGTTGAGGGCGTCCTTCTTGATGTTGGCGTTGAGGTGCTGGTAGTAGAGATAGCCGGCCCCCGCCGTGCCGAGTATCACCACCGCCAGGACCATCGCCGACCAGCGCAGAACACGCCGTCTACGGCGCCTCCCGTCGCCGTCCGGGCCCTTCTTGCGTCTGCCGCCGCCGTGCCGGCCGTGCTCGCCCGTCGCGTCCCGGCCCTGCGGCGTCAGGGACATGGTGTCCTCGACCGCGGGAACCCCTCCGCGCACGCTGCTCCGCGCCAACTCCCTGCCCTCCCACCCCTGGACATGCCGAACCTCTCCGTTGCCTGTCCCCCCGGATCAGGCGAGTGAGAGGGCGCGCGCCGTCCCTGAAGCCCCTCGGACGTGAGCGCGCCTCATCATTGTGCAGTCAGTTAGGAGTTCGCTGTGGGGATCGGTGAAGATCAGCTCCAGCGGTAGGGCGCGTACACGTCCATGCACTGGCTCTTGTCCGAGCCGTTGATGGCGTCGGTGTTGCCGGGCAGATCGCCGGCCTTGGGCTTGGACTGCTTCGGATACGCCGCGCCCGTGCGCCAGTCGGCACCCACCACGACGGTGACCCCGGAGACGTCCGTCGACTTCTGCACCGAACTCAGCGGAATCCCCAGCGACTTGGCGATGCGCTGGGCGTCGCCCTCCAGTTCCGCGCTCGGGTAGCGCACGACGGTCTTGTCCGCGGAGAGCCCTGCCGTCGCGTCCTTGGACGCCTTGGTGAATCCCTTCTGTGCGAGCTCCTGGGCGATCGTGCCCGCGCGCCCGGGCACGGGGCCGAGCGTGGAGGTCTGGGTGGCGTTCTGCACGACGACGCCGATCTGACCGTCCGGCGCCGAAGGGGCCTTGGTGGCCTCCTCCTTGGCGGTCGTCTTCTTCGAGTCGGAGGCCTTGCCCTTGTTGTCGAGAGGGATGTCGTCGCGGAGCATCTCCCAGAGCTTCGCGGCGCCCGCGCTGTCCGGTACGACGTGCTCGGAGTTCTGCGGGTCCGCGACGTTCGGCATCGTCACCGAGGTGATGCGGTCCGTCGGCACCGACTTGAGCTGCATGCCCAGGTCGTACAGCTTCTTGACCGTGCCGATCTCCTCGGAGACCTTCAGGGACTTGGTGGCCGCCTCGGCCAGGTCGGTCAGCCGCCCGGTGTCGGTGAAGACGTTCTGGTTCTTCAGCGTGCGGATCATCGAGTTCAGGTACATGTGCTGGGCCCTGGCCCGCATCAGGTCACTGCCCCAGGCGTGCCGGGTGCGCAGCCACTGCAGGGCCTGCTTGCCCTCGACCTTGTGCGTGCCGGCCGTCAGCTTCAGGCCGGAGCCGCCGTGCACGGCGGCCGTCGAGCGGTCCCACACGTTCTGCTTCACACAGACGTCGACGCCGCCGATGGCGTCGGCCATCCGCACCACACCCGAGAAGTCGATCGTCATCCAGTGGTCGATATAGACCCCGGTGAGCTTCTCCCAGGTGGCCAGCGTGCAGCCGGCGCCGCCACGGGCCAGCGACTCGTTGATGATCTTGTTCGTCTCCGGATACGTCTCGCCGGACTTCGGGTCCTTGCACTTCGGGATGTCGACCCTGGTGTCACGCGGAATGCTCACCATGGCGGCGCTCTTGCGGTCCGCGGAGAGGTGGATCAGCATCTGCACATCGCCCAGCGGCGGGGTGCCACGGTCGTACTTGGCGCCGCCGAGCTTCACGTTCTCGTCGGAGTTACGGCTGTCCGAGCCGATCAGCAGGATGTTGAGCGGCGTCTGCCCGGCCGCGTTCGGCGCGGTCTTCTGCGCCTTGGCGTCGCCGCTGCTGCGCTCGCCCTTCTGGATGTTGCCGTTGAGGTGCTGGTAGTACAGGTATCCGGCGCCGGCCGTGCCGAGTATCAGCACCGAGAGCGTGGTCGCGGACCATCTGAGCACCCGGCGCCCCCGCCGAGGCCCGCGACTGCCCCGCCTGCCGTGCCGGCCGCCGCCCGGCCCGCCGCCATCGCGCGGGCTGTCCCGCTCGGGTTCACGAGTGTGCGGAACGCCCCGGAACGTCCCTTCCCCCTGCACGCTGCTCTGCGCCATCTCCCCGTCCTCCCCACCCTGCGCCCATGCATCAGGCCTGTCGTACGCCCTGTTAGACGTACGACAGGCCTGTCAGGTCACTACTTGGCGCACTCAACCTTGTCGGCGGTGGTCTTGTCCACGTCCGGCGCCTTGGTCGCCGCGGTGAAGGATTCCCCCGCGCCGGGGAAGTCCTTGCCGAGGGTCAGCGTCATGGCAGGCAGGCCCTGGGAGTTGGTCACGCTCTTGCCGGGCTTCAGCGCCGAGCCGGACAGCCCCAGGATGGCGGCCAGCCGACGCGCCTGGTCCGCCTGGTCCGGGGCGTACTCGAGCGTCGTCTTGGCGAGCTGCACGCCCGCGTTGCCGGCGTTCTCGGACTTCTCCACGCCCGCCTGGTTCTGCAGGTACTCGAGCTCCGCCTGCGCACTGCCGCCGAGGGCGCCGCCATTCAGGATCCGCACCCGCACCGCTGAGGCGGCCGACTTGGTGCCCTTGAGGCGGGCGGCCACCGCGGCAGCCTCCTTCTTCTTTTTCTCCTTCACCGCGGTGAAGGAGACGTCGTTCTTGATCGCGTCGAAGACCGGCTGGGTCGCGCCCGGCTTGAGGACGACGGTGGCCTTCACCTTCTCGGCCGGGTTGTCGATCACCGGCACCGTGGTGAACGTCAGGTTCTTCGGGTTGAGCTTGCCCAGCTCCAGACCGAGGTCCTTCAGCTTGCCGATGCTGTCGAGGTTGGCGTCGACGGTCAGCGCCTTGGTGCCCGCCTCGGCCACCTTCACCATCTTCGCCGGGTTGCTGAGGGTGTCGTTCGACTTCAGCTTGCGCATCAGCGCGCTGAGGAACTGCTGCTGCAGCGTGATCCGGCTCAGGTCACCGCCGAAGCCCACCGCGTGCCGGGTGCGCACGAAGGCGAGGGCGGTCTCGCCCTCGATGTGCTGCGTGCCCTTCTTCAGATTCAGGTGTGAATCGGGGTCGTTGATGTCCTTACCTAGGCAGACGTCGACGCCGCCCACCGCGCTGGTCAGCGTCTTGACCGCGTTGAAGTCGGCCACCATGAAATTGTCCGGCTTGATGCCGGTCAGCTCCGTGACGGTGCGCGCGACACAGCTGGGCGTACGTTCGTCCTGGCCGAGGCTGGTGTTGAAGCGGACGTTGCTGGTGCCCGCGATGACCTTCTGGGAGCCGTCGGCCTGTGTGGTCGGACAGTCCGGGATGTCGGTGATCAGGTCGCGCGGGATGCTCAGCGCCGTCGCGTTCGAGCGGTCCTTGGAGAGATGCAGCAGGATCGTGGTGTCGGCGTGACCGACGCTGTTCTTGTCGCCGTACTTTTCGTTGCCCTTGCCGGTGCGCTTGTCGGTGCCGATCAGCAGGATGTTGATCGCCTTGCCCTTGCTGAAGCCACCGGTGCTCGCGCCGTCGTCGGAGACGGACGTGATGTTGTCGTTGAGGTGCTTGATGTAGAGATACGCACTGCCGGCCGCGGCGACCAGTACGAAGGCCATGGTGCCGCCGGTCCACAGCAGGACCTTCTTCGCCTTCGACTTCTTCTGCACCGGCCGGCGCCCGCGCCGCCCCGGCAGCGGCTCCTCGGGCGCACCGCGGCGGCGGCGCTGCGGCGGCACCCCACGGCCCGGGGCCTGTGGGTTCGCCGTACGCCCGCGCGCCGCACCGTTCGCGCCACGGGGGGCGGATCTGCGGGGCCGGGGAACCGCCGATTGCGGTGCGGAAGGAGTCAGTCGCAGTTCGTATTCACCGGTGTTCGGATTGAGTACCCACTGGTCTGCGGGATCGACGTTGTCCGCCCGCCCACGGCTTTGCGCGTCCACGGTTGTCCGAATCCTCCGTCTGGGCCACGCGGCGCCTTCCCCCTCAAAGGCGCTCGGGTCTCGGTCACGCAGTGCTCGACCCCAGGAAGGACCTGGCGGACGGGTGCACCGGATCGCTCACACTATCCGCCCAGTTCAGCGTGGAGCGACGTCGGTGACAAATTCCACGTCCCTACAACTGGGCAATCCACCCATTTCCTTGGGTTTTCTTGAGACGGCTGTTCGTCGCCTTGATGCCCGCCTTACCTGCAGCCGTCCTCGGCGGCGGTGTTTCCGCGGAACGTGGGCGCGGGTGAACTGGGCGCCGAGGCCTCGCCGGACCGCTTTCCGCCGGGCTTCTCGTCGCCGTATCCGTACGCGCCGTAGTCGGGCGATTGCTCATACGAATCCTCGCCCGAATCCACGTGCGAGTTCCCCTCGTTGCTCGTGGTCGAATTACGACTCTTTGAGCCGGAATCCCGTGGAACTTCCTTCGCGACCGCCAACGGCGCGTCCCTGCGCAGCCGTTCGAACAACTTCGCCGCCTCGGGCTCCACGAGCTGGTCGCGATTGGAGTCGTAGACGTACGACTCCCGCGGAACCGTGAGGAATTGCACCGCTTTCGTGGGGATGTTGCGCAGCCCGCGCACGAGTTCGTACAGCCCACGCAGGCTCGCCAGGCCCGGGTCGGTGGTGAGGGACGAAGTGGCGGCGTCCAGCACGGGATAGAGCTTCACCGGATTCAGCAGTACGTCGTTGCTCTGGACCTTGTTGACGAGCGCCCCGAGGAACCGCTGCTGACGGTCCATCCGCTCGGTGTCGCTGCCGTCGCCGAGCGACTTGCGGGCGCGCACATAGCCGAGGGCCTGCTCGCCGTCGAGCGTGACCCGTCCCGCGGGCAGCTTCAGCTTGGCGGCCTTGTCGTCGATCGGCTCCGTCAGGCACACCTGGACGCCGTCGACCGCGTCGACCATCTCCTTGAAGCCGTGGAAGTCGACCACGATGTGGTGGTCGACGCGGACGTTCGTCAGTTTCTCGACGGTCCGGATGGTGCAGGCCGAACCGCCCGTCTCGAACGCGGAGTTGAACATCGCGAACGTCGGCTCGGAGCGGTTCCCGTCGGGCTGCAGACAGGCGGGGATGTCCACCATCAGGTCACGGGGGAGCGAGATCGCGGTGGCGGTGTGCCGCCCCGCGGAGAGGTGCAGCAGGATCGTCGTGTCGGACCGCTCGGTCCCCGAGTCCCGCCCGTACCGCGCGTTCCCCTTCCCGGACCGCGAGTCCGACCCGATCAGCAGGATGTTCTGCGCGTCCTTGACGAGCGAGGTGGGCCGCTCCTTCTCGTACCGGGCGAGCTCCGCGGCGGCCGCTCTGTCGGCCCGGATGTTGCCGTCCAGCTTCGCGTAAACCGCCCACCCACCCCCGACGACCCCCACAACCACCACACCGACCGCAAGCCCCCCAAACCGCACCCACCGCCGCCGACGCCCCTTCGCGGCCATGCTCCCTCCCTCACGGCGTATGAACGTGCAGTCCCAACCTGCAGCTCTTACGACCATGGCCCGGCAGCGGCGGCGAAGGCGCCCGTTACTGGCCCATCCGGGTGACTGCAGCGGCTCTTAAGGGGCGCGGGGAACTGCGCGACCAGCCCCCACTCACCCGCACCCGCCAAACAACCGCCTCAGCGGCGCACAACACTCACCCGCTCACTCTCAACCCGCTTCGCCAGCGCCTCTTCCCCCAACTGCGCCAGATGCCGGCACAGCACCACAGACCCCCCGGTCGCAAGCGGCCCGTACAACCCGGCGTTCAACCCTTCCCACGTGTCGTACGAAAGCCCCGACAGAATCCGCGACCCCGGCCCGGTGAGCCCAAGCCCGGCCGCCTCCGCCCGAGCCCGCTCGACAACCTCCGCCCCGCTGAACTCCCGCCCGGCCACAATCAGCCCGGCCTCCTCGGGATCCACCGGCGCGAACGGCACGAACCGATCCCCCTGGCTCGGCACCTCCACGGCGTAATCGGCGAAGCCGTCCGGCGCCTGCGGGAACCGACCGCCCAGCGGTCGCAGCGCAAGGGCGACCCGCTCCCCCCTGCACGCCCGCGCGGCGGAAAGCGTGTCCGGCCCGCTCACCACCACATCGGCCACCGCCGGATCCCCGCCGACATCGGCAATCGCCCCCACCGACGCACACGCCAGCAGCCACACCGCGGTCTGCCAGTGCGCGGGCAGCAGCAGCGCGACCCGGTCGCCGGGGGCCGCGGAGAGGTCGCCCTGGAGGAGATTGGCGGTCTTGGCCACCCAATTGGCGAAGGTGGCCACAGACAGTTCGACGCGCTCGCCCGTGGCGTCGTCGTAGAAGGTCACCAGGGGGCGTCCGGGGTCCGCGGCGAGCGCGGAACGCAGCAGGTCGGCAGGGGTGCGGTCGGTGGCGTTCACCCGCGCAAGGGTACGCGGACGGCCGCTCGCACACCGCTTGGCTGGGCCACCGGTTCGGCGGAACGGAAACCGACGGTCCGTCAATTCCCGGATAGACAGATATGTATGACTATGTCCAAGATCAGGAGCATGCGTGGATTCCTTGCCTCCTCGATCGCCTCCTCGATCGGCGTCGCCTGCGCGGCCGCCCTCGCCCTTCCGCTGACCCTGCCCGTGCCCGTGGCGACGGCGAAACCCGCGCTCGGCGGCGCAAGGTCCGCGCCGCAGGCCGCCCGGTCCGGCATCCCCGGCAGCACCCGGTCGCTGCCCCTCGCCCCCCTGGCTCCCCTCACCCGCGCCATCGGCTCCACGGCCTCCGCTGCCCTCATGGAGCAGGGCCTGACCCGCCGGGACGTACGGCGTTTCTCGATGGTCGGCGTCATCTGGGACAACCCGGACATCGAACTGCACGGCCAAGTCCAGGTCCGTACCCGTGCGGCCGGCAATGGCGTCTGGTCCGGCTGGCGGAGCCTCGAGACGCACAACGACGACGCGGCCGACCCCGGCAGCGCCGAGCGCACCTCGGGCCGCGTCCGCGGCTCCACGGCACCCCTGTGGGTGGGCGACTCGGACGGGGTGGAGGTCCGGGTCCGGGCCGAGGGGCGACGCCGTATTGAAGGCCGAGCCCCGAGCACCCGCGCCGTCCCGGCCGCCTCCGGCCTCCCTACGGGCCTGCGTCTGGAACTCGTGGACCCGGGCGACCCGGACCCGGACGCCGCGGGCGACGACGCCCCGAAGCCCGGCACGGCACCGCTCGTGCCGCACGGCAGCCAGGCCGGTCCCGCCGCCGCCGGCAACTCCGACTCGGCCGCGGCCCTGGCCTCGTCCACCGCCAACGCCGATCTCGTCCCGCTCGGCGCCACCGTGATCCCCGCGCTGAGCCGGTCGGCGACCGAGCGGGAGATGCGGACGCTGCGCGGGCGCGAGTTGACGGAGAGTCAGCGGAAGAAGCCGCACATCGGCCCCCGCCCCCGCATCATCACCCGCCGGGGCTGGGGCGCGGACGAGGGCCTGCGCGAGAGGGGGTTCGCCTACACGAAGAAGGTCAAGGCGGCGTTCGTGCACCACACGTCGACCGGCAACACATACCGCTGTTCGCAGGCCGCCTCCGTCATCCGCGGTATCTACCGCTACCACGTCGAGAGCATGGGCTGGCGCGACATCGGCTACAACTTCCTCGTCGACAAGTGCGGAAACATCTACGAGGGGCGCGCCGGGGGAGTGGCGAAGGCGGTCAGGGGCGCCCACACTCTCGGTTTCAACAACAACAGCATGGGGATCGCCGTCCTCGGCGGCTTCAGCAAGAGCAAGCCGCCCGCGGCCGCGCTGAAAGCCATCGCGCGGCTCACCGCCTGGAAGCTCGGCCTCTACGGGGCCAATCCGCGCGGAAAGACATATCTGAAGTCGAGCGGTGGCAATCTCTATCGAAAAGGAAAGATCGTACGACTGAATGTGATCTCCGGCCACCGTGACGGCTACCCCACGGCGTGCCCGGGCTGGCAGCTCTACCGCAAGCTCGGCACGGCCCGCTCCACCGCGGCGCGCTACCAGGGCCGCCGCTAGGCCCCGCAAGGGAGTTGGGCAAGGAGGCACATTCACGCCAGGGGGGCCTGCACGGATGGAACCGCGGAACGCCGCACGGCCGTCGAAGGCGCCACACAACGGTCTGCATAAACTGGCCGGCCGACAGACAGTTCGGCCGGTCCCGGCAGGAAGCAGAGACGACAGGTGACAGAAGCGATCCTCCTGGTCGGCGGCAAGGGCACCCGGCTGCGCCCGCTCACGGTCCACACGCCGAAGCCCATGGTCCGCGCGGCCGGAGTCCCGTTCCTCACGCACCAACTGGCGAGAGCGAGAGCGGCGGGCGTGGACCACATCGTCCTGGCCACGTCCTACCTGGCCGAGGTCTTCGAGCCCCACTTCGGCGACGGCTCGTCGCTCGGTCTCCACCTCGAGTACGTGACGGAGGAGGAGCCCCTCGGCACGGGCGGCGCCATCCGCAACGTCGCGTCCCGTCTGCACTCGGGCCCCGACGAACCGATCCTGGTCTTCAACGGCGACATCCTGACGGGCCTGAACATCCGTGCACTGGTCGACACCCACGAGAAGACGGGCGCCGACGTCTCCCTCCACCTCACCAAGGTCACGGACCCACGCGCCTACGGCCTGGTCCCCACGGACGAAACCGGCAGGGTCCTCGCCTTCCTGGAGAAGCCGCAGACCCCCGAGGAGATCGTCACCGACCAGATCAACGCGGGGGCGTACGTCTTCCGCCGCTCCGTCATCGACACGATCCCCGCGGGCCGCCCGGTCTCGGTGGAACGGGAGACGTTCCCCGATCTCCTGTCGGCCGGAGCCCACCTCCAGGGCATGGTCGACTCGACGTACTGGCTCGACCTGGGCACCCCGGCCGCCTTCGTCCGCGGCTCCGCCGACCTCGTCCTGGGCCGCGCCCCGTCCCCCGCGGTCCCCGGCCGCTGCGGCGACCGCCTGATCCTGCCGACGGCCAGGGTCGCCCCCGACGCCAAGCTGACGGGCGGCACGGTGGTGGGCGAGGGCGCGTTCGTGGCGGAGGGTGCCAGGGTCTTCGGTTCTACGATCCTGCCGGGCGCCGTCATCGAACCCGGCGCCGTCATCACCGACTCCCTCATCGGCACCCGCGCCCGAGTGGGCGAACGCTCCGTCCTGACCGGCACGGTCATCGGCGACGGCGCGGTCGTCGGCGCCGACAACGAACTGCGGGACGGTGTACGGGTGTGGTGCGACGCGCGGATTCCGGCCGGGTCGGTGCGGTTCTCCTCGGACCAGTAGGGCGGTCGGGGTGCCGTGCTGCAGCCGCGCAGCCGCGTAGCCTGCGGGCATTCGTGCCGCCCAGGGCGGCACGGGTGGGCGCAGGCGGCACCCCGTAAGCACGGGCGAGCGCAACCCACCCCCGCCCAGCTCCACCTCCGGGGCCGCTACAACAGCCCGATGTCGGTCTTCGGCATCTTCGGCGCCCGCCGAGGCGGCGTACGCCCGCTCAGCAGAATGAACCGCGCGGCCCGATGCCGCTGCCCCGCATACGGCTCCAACAGCTCCAGCATCGCCGCGTCGTCCGCGTGCCGGTCCCCGGCGAGCGCCCACCCCACGATGCCCGGCAGATGCAGATCCCCGACGGTCACCGCGTCCGGCGCCCCATGACTGCGCTGCACGGTCTCAGCGGACGTCCACGGGCCAATGCCCGGCACGACCTCCAACCGCGCCTGCGCGGCCGCCGGCTCCATCCCGACCGCCTCCTCCAGCCGCGCGGCGACCTTCACGGCCCGCAGAATCGTCGACGCCCGCTTGTTGTCGACCCCCGCCCGGTGCCACTCCCACGACGGAATCAACGCCCACGTCCGCGGCCCCGGCATCACCCACAGCCGCCCGCCCGCAGCGGGCCCCGGTGCCGGCTCCCCGTACTTCCGCACCAGCAGCCGCCACGCCCGATACGCCTCACCGGTCGTGACCTTCTGCTCCAGCACCGACGGAATCAACGACTCCAGCACCAGCCCGGTCCGCGTCAGCCGCAACCCAGGCCGCCGATGCCGCGCGACCGCCACCAGCCGGTGCCGAGGCGCGAACGCGTCCGGATCGTCCGCCGCCCCCAGCAACTCCGGCAGTTGGTCGAGCAGCCACTCGGCCCCCGGCCCCCAGGCCTCCCCGCGCACCGCATCGCCGAACACGGAGACCCGCAGCGTGCCGGGCCCGGCCGGAGTGAGACTGGCCCGCCACACCGACCCGTCGGGCATCGCCCGAAACGTCGGATCCCCACCACCCCGCCGAAGTGGCCCGAGCACCAGCCCGAGATCCAGCGGCCCGTTCGGTACGACCGTCCGCACCCGCCCCGGCGCGACGGCCTGCCGCGGCACACCACCACGCGCCGGCACGACAACATGCCCACCGCGCACGGTCGTACGAGTGGGCCGGGGAGCGAAACGTCCTGCCACGGCTGAGTTCCTGGGGATGTCGGGGATGCCCTAAGAGACTAGGCGGTACGAACGACCGCCGGTGCGCACAACGGCTTATGGCTTTCAGGGGCGCGGGGCTGTGTCTGATTTGCGGCTCCGCCGCGTGGGCGCGACAAGCCCCCACTCACCCGCAGCCGCGCACGAAACCCCGAACCCCACAAACCGTAGGCGCCCAGCACCCGGAGGGCAGCCTCACCGCACCTCAATGAACGCACCGGCGTCCCGCTCCGGCCTGGGCCGAGGCTCTTCCGCCGGATGCCCGACCGCCACGGCCCCCATCGGATCCCAGTCCTCGGGCAACCCGAGAACCCCCCGCACGACATCCCGACAGAACATCGTCGACGACACCCACGCGGACCCCAGCCGCTCCCCGGCCAACGCAACCAGGAAGTTCTGCACGCCGGCGCCCGCAGCGACGACGAACATCTCCCGCTCGGCCCCGTCCCGCCGAGCGTCCCCGTACGTGTGCGACCCGTCCATGACGAGACACGGCACCACCAGGTACGGCGCGTTCCGCAGCACGTCCCCCCGCCGCACCCGCTTGGCCATGGACTCCTCGCTCTTCCCGTCCCGCCGCAGATCGGCGATCCAGGCATCGCGCATCGCATCCAGCAGTTCGGTCCGCGCGCCCTCCGACTCCAGCAGCACGAACCGCCACGGCGTCGTGTGATGCGGCGCCGGCGCGGTCACGGCCGCGGCGATCGCCCGCCGTACGGCACCGGGATCGACGGGTTCGTCGGTGAAGGCCCGCACGGTACGGCGCTGGGTCACCGCCGTGCGGATCGCCTCGGACGTCCCCAGCCGGAACATGTCGTCGCGCCCGCCACGCACCATGGCCCGCGCCCCCTCCCCGTCGTCCTCGGCCACCACGTGCGGCAGCCCGCGCACGACGGCGACGGGCAGCCCGGCGGCCTTGCCCTTGACCAGATCGCCGGCGGCGGCCAGCTCGTCCGCCGTCGCCACGACCGTCGCGCTGAGCGGATTGCCGTACGCGTCCGTGCCCCCGCGCAGATCGTCGAGTACGTGCACCCCGGCGGCGCCGATCGCGACGTCCGTGAGCCCCGAGCGCCAGGGGCGCCCGAAGGTGTCGGTGACGACGACTCCGACGTTGACGCCGAGGGCGTCCCGCAGCCCGTCCCGGATCGCCCGGGCGGACGCGTCCGGATCCTCGGGCAGCAACAGCACCGTGCCGGAAGGCGTGTTGGAGGCATCCACTCCGGCCGCGGCCATGACAAGCCCCTGCCGGTTCTCGACGATCCGCAAGGCCCCGCGCCGCGCCACGACCCGCACGGTCTCGGCATCGATCGCGGCCTCCCGGTCGCCCGCCTCGACGACCCGCCCCTCCGCCTTGGACACCACCTTGGAGGTGACGAGCAACACGTCCCCGTCGACCAGCCCGGGCTCGGCGGCGGCGATCAGCTTGGCGACGTCGTCCCCCGGCGCAACCTCGGGAAGCCCGGGCACAGCCCAGACCCGATACCCACTTACACCGCCGGCCACGACATCCCCTCCTACCGCAGGATCGCCCCCCGCGACACGCCCGCCACCCACGGCCCCACCACCAGGCCCACCCACGTGCTCGCTGCCCCCCGGTCCCTCGTGCGCCGCGGACGTACTGCTTGTGGCAGAGGCGGCTGCGGCAGCCTCACTTCTGCGGGCGGCCGCAGGCCTGCTGCCTCTCGGTCCCTCGTGCGCCGCGGACGTACTGCTTGTGGCAGAGGCGGCTGCGGCAGCCTCACTTCTGCGGGCGGCCGCAGGCCTGCTGCCTCTCGGCCCCTCGTGCGCCGCGGACGTACCGCTCGTGGCAGAGGCGGCTGCCGCCGCCTCACCGCTCGGCGCGCCCGCGCGCCCGCCGCCACCCGTGCTCTCAGCCACCCGTGACGTATCGCCCGCCGCAGCGTCACCGTCGGCCGTATCCCCGCCGCCGCGCGCATCCGCGCCCACGGAAATCCCGTCGCTCAAGACACCCGCACCTCCTCCGCCAACGCGAGCGCCTCGCGCGCCATCCGTGCGGTCGCGTCCAGGTCGGTCATCATCAGCGGCACGGCCCGGCACCGGATCCCGGCGGCCTCGACCCGGTCCACCACGCCCGCGTCCACGGTGTCGACGAGCCAGCCGTCGAGCAGACCCGAGCCGTAGTGCTCGGCCACCGCCGCGGCCGTGGACTCCACGCCGACCGCGGCCAGCACCTTGTCGGCCATTCCACGCACGGGCGCGTCCCCGACGATGGGGGAGAGGCCGACGACCGGCACCCCGGCCTCGGCGATCGCCTCCCGGATGCCGGGCACGGCAAGGATCGTGCCGACGGACACGACCGGGTTCGACGGCGGGAAGAGGACGACGTCCGCCTCCGCGATCGCCTCCAGCACACCCGGCGCCGGCTTCGACTGCTCCGCGCCGACCGGCACGACCGCCTCGGCCGGCACCGAGGCCCGCAGCCGCACCCAGTACTCCTGGAAGTGCACCGCCCTGCGCTCACCGTCGACCTCGACGGCCACATGCGTCTCGACCCGGTCGTCCGTCATGGGGATCAGCCGCACGCCGGGCTTCCACCGGTCGCACAAGGCCTCCGTCACCGCGCTCAGCGGATATCCGGCGCCGATCATCTGCGTCCGCACGATGTGCGTGGCGAAGTCCCGGTCGCCGAGCCCGAACCACTCCGGCCCCACGCCGTACGCCGCGAGCTCCTCCTTGAGATGGAAGGTCTCGTCGGCCCGCCCCCAGCCCTGCTCCTCGTTGATGCCGCCGCCGAGCGTGTACATCACCGTGTCGAGGTCCGGGCAGACCTTCAGCCCGAAGAGGTGGATGTCGTCCCCGGTGTTGCCGATGACGGTGATGTCCGCGTCCGGCACGGCCTTCTTCAGACCGCGCAGGAACCGGGCACCACCGATGCCGCCTGCCAGAACCACAATGCGCATGAGGCAAGTCTTGCAGGCGGGTACGACAACGCGTCAGGCGGTTACGACGTCCACCTCGTCGTATGCCGCGGGGGCCGCCGTGCACGTGGAGTGCATCGGCATCTCCGTCAGCCCCGGGTAGTAGACGTGCAGACTGACCGCCGGCTCCAGCGCGTCGTTGACGACTTCGTGCACATACCCCGGCGCGAACACCCGCTGCGCGCCCGCCCCCAACGCGCGCGTGCCCCGCTCGGTGCGCTCGGTCAGCGTCCCCTCCAGCACGGTCAGCACGCCCGACGACCGGCCGTGGTCGTGCAGCCCGCTGCCCTGACCGGGCACCCAGGACAGCAGCCACACCTCGTAGCCCGGGCCGGTGCGCAGCCGGTGGTACCAGCGCGTCGTCGCGTCGTACTCGACGAGGTGCTCCCACTGCGAGCGGTCGGCGGCGATGGAGCGGGCCAGGCCCACGAACTCGGCGACCGTGGCCGGGTGCTCGCGCGGGGGCTGCAGCAGGTGCTGGACTTCGAGGATGTCGCCGGCGATCTGGAGATCGTTGTCGCTGTTCATAGGGGTTGCGTGGTTCCTCAGTGAAGGAAGGTCAGAGGGAACGGGAGCCCAGTCACGAACGACAGGGCCTACAGCCGGAGCGGGTGTGGCTCAACAGCTGGAACAGCAACAACAGCTACAGCGAGCGCGGGCAGCACCGTGGGACCCGGCGGTGCGGGTCGAGGTGAGTGCCAAGTTCGCGAGCATGCCCACAAGGACAGCGGTTCACACCTTCACTGTCAACTCGACGCCCGGCATGTGGGACATGGTTCACCTCATCCGGTTCATGTCCGAGGCGAAAGGTTTGTGCAGTCGCCGCCCGGGACACATGGCGCTCAAACCTCGTTGCGGTCCTGTGATCCGACTGTGATCCGGTTTGCTTCGAGGTGCGCGTGGAACGAGATCGGATCTCCGGGCGTCCTTCCCCGTACAGGCTCTGCGCGGGGTCGAAGTTCCTTCCGGGCCTCGTCTGCATGTCAAGGTTTATGCCGATTTGAACACTTTCCGCATGGCCTTGGTTCCGCAGAGTGAATAAGGGGCTCAATAGCAGATCTCGGCTTGACTCGCCCGGAGCAGCACACTTGTAATTTCACTCGTGTCGTTCAGCCGGAATCGGTAACGGCTACATCACGGGGACGCGAAAGACAGACGAGGGGCGCACATGACCGAGCTGGTGCAGCAACTGCTGGTCGACGACGCGGACGAGGAACTCGGCTGGCAGGAGCGCGCGCTGTGCGCCCAGACCGACCCCGAGTCCTTCTTCCCCGAGAAGGGCGGCTCCACGCGTGAGGCCAAGAAGGTCTGCCTGGCCTGTGAAGTCCGCTCCGAGTGCCTCGAATACGCCCTCGCCAACGACGAGCGCTTCGGTATCTGGGGCGGTCTGTCCGAGCGCGAACGACGCCGTCTGAAGAAGGCCGCAATCTGACCGGGCGGCCTGACAGCCTCACAACCGAAACACAATCGAACGGCCCGTCGCAGGTGGGGTTATCCACAGGCGGCGGGCCGCCGTGATGCCCAGCCGATAGTGTGGTCGCTCGTCCGAGACGCCTCGCCGCCCCCACGGGGCGCAGACGTCCACCGCAGTCCATCGAACCGGGGCCCGTACCTCGATGTCCGTGCACAGCCACTCGGCAGCCCAGCAAGGCGTCGCTGCCGCAGCAGCGTTTGACCCGGCCCGCCCGCCCGAGTTCCCACGTCACGTGGTGACGGCGGTCGTCGTCTCCCACGACGGCGCCCGCTGGCTGCCCGACGCGCTCGCCGGGCTGCTCGGCCAGGAGCGCCCCGTTCAGTACGTCGTGGCCGCCGACACCGGCAGCGCGGACGACTCCGCGCAGCTGGTCACCGACGCCCTCGGCGCCGACCGCGTGCTGCACCTCGCCCGGCGCACCGGCTTCGGCCAGGCCGTCGAGGAGGCGGCACGCACCGCCCCCGTCCTGACCCCGGACGAGCTGACCTATCTGAAGCGGCCCAGCGGCTGGGACCCGGTCACGCGCACCTGGCGCGACGACGCTTACGACATGCCGGACCTCCCGCACGGGGAGCCGGTCCAGTGGCTGTGGCTGCTGCACGACGACTGCGCCCCCGAACCCGACGCCCTGGCCCAGCTGCTGCGCGTCGTGGAGAACGAACTGGAGCTCGGCCGCGACGACGTGGCCGTCGTGGGCCCCAAACTCCGCGGCTGGTACGACCGTCGCCAGCTCCTGGAGGTCGGCGTCACCATCGCCAACTCCGGCCGCCGCTGGACCGGTCTGGACCGCCGCGAACAGGACCAGGGACAGCACGACCACGTCCGGACCGTGCTGTCCGTGTCCACCGCCGGCATGCTGATCCGACGCGACGTCTTCGAGGAACTCGGCGGCTTCGACAACCGGCTGCCGCTGATGCGTGACGACGTCGACCTGTGCTGGCGCGCCACCGCCGCAGGCCACCGCGTCCTCGTCGCCCCCGAGGCGCTCGTACGACACGCCGAGGCCGCCTCCCGCGAGCGCCGCACCGTCGACTGCTCGGGCCGCACCGTCGCCTCCCCGCACAAGGTCGACAAGGCCGGCGCCGCCTACACCCTCCTGGTCAACACGCGTACGGCCGCACTGCCCTGGGTGCTGCTGCGGCTCGTGCTCGGCACACTTCTGCGGACCGTCGCCTACCTCGTCGGCAAGGTGCCGGGGCAGGCGGTCGACGAGATCCGCGGCTTGCTGGGCACACTGCTGCGCCCCGAGCGGATCATCGCCGGCCGGCGCAGGCGCGGCCGCCCGCAGATCGACAAGGGCGAACTGCGCGCCCTGTTCCCGCCGCCCGGCGCGACCATACGAGCCACCGTCGAGCAGGCCGCGGGCAACCTCGTCGGCCGCTCCGACCCCGAGGTGACCTCCGGCGCCGGACGGCACGGCGGCGCGGTCGAGTCCGGACCCGGCGGCGACGATGCCGAATTCCTGGAGATCGAGCAGTTCGCCCGCCTCAAGCGCATCGGCCGCAAGCCCGGCCCGATGCTCTTCCTGGTGCTGCTGTTCGTCTCGCTGGTCGCCTGCCGCGAACTGCTCGGCGGCGGCGCGCTCGCGGGCGGCGCCCTGCTGCCCGCCCCGGCCGACTCCGGTGAGCTGTGGTCGCGCTACCTCGACTCCTGGCACGCCGTGGGCGCGGGCGGCACTCCGTCCGCGCCGCCGTACCTCGCGATCGTGGCGATGCTCGCCTCCGCACTGTTCGGCTCGACCGGGCTCGCGGTCACGGTCCTGCTCGTGTGCTCGGTGCCGCTGGCCGGCGTCACCGCGTACTTCGCCTCCCGCCCGCTCGTCGAGTCGCGTCTGCTGCGCGCGTGGGCGGCCGTCGTCTACGCCTTCCTGCCCGCCGCCACGGGCGCGCTCGCGGGCGGCCGCATAGGCACCGCCGTACTGGCCGTGCTGCTGCCGCTCATCGCGCGCGCAGGCGTCGCGGCCAGCGGCCTCGCGAGCGACTCGGCCGCGCACGGCAGTTGGCGCGCCACCTGGGCGTACACCCTGCTGCTGACGATCACCACGGCGTTCACGCCGATCGTGTGGCCTGTCGCGCTGGTCCTCGGCATCGCACTGCTGGCCGTGCGGCGCGCCGACATCACCGCCCACGGCCTGCGCTTCCTGGCCCAGCTCGGCACGCCCCTGCTGGTCCTCGCACCCTGGTCGCTGTCGCTGCTCCCGTTCGGCTTCTTCAAGGAGGCCGGGCTCGACTACGGCCCCTCGGCCGCCTCCGCCCTCGACCTGCTCGGCGTGAGCCCCGGCGGCCCGGGCACGGTCAGCGGGCTGATGCTCATCGGCATCGTCCTGGCCGCGCTGGCCGCCCTGCTGCGCTCGGAGCGTCAGTTCGGAATCTGGACGGCCTGGGCGGTCGCCCTGGTGGGCCTCGTCTTCGCTGTCCTGTCCAACAACTCGACCTGGGCCGGCCCGGCGACCCTCGTCTACGGCCTCGCTCTCCTGGCCGCCGCCGTCCTCGGCGCCGACGGCGCACGCGCGCGTGTGGCCGAGCAGAGCTTCGGCTGGCGCCAGCCGGTGGCCGCTCTCATAGCCTTCGCCGCCTTCGCGGGCCCGCTGGTCCTCGCCTTCGGCTGGATGATCCGCGGCGCCGACGGACCGGTCGAGCGGCAGGACCCCGTGCAGGTCCCCGCGTTCGTCGCCGAGGAGAGCGGCACCCGCGACCAGGCACGCACGCTCGTGCTCGACAGCGACTCCACGGCCCGCGTCGGCTACACCCTGGTCCGCGGCTCCGGCGCCCGCCTCGGCGACGCCGAGAGCGCCGCGGCCGACGGCGAGAACGCCAAGCTGGACAAGGTCGTCGCCAACCTCGTCGCCGGCTCCGGCGCCGACCAGGCCGACCAACTCGGCAAGTTCGCCGTCCGCTACGTCCTCGTCCGCAAGGGCGCGCCCCGCGACGTCACCCGCGTCCTGGACGCCACTCCTGGCCTCTCGCGCCTGAGCCAGCAGGGCGGCAGCGCCCTGTGGCGGGTCGACCAGGAGGTCGCGCGCGCCACCATCGTCCCCGCCTCCGGCTCCGGTACGGCGCAGCCGGTCGCCGCCGGACCCGTCGAGATCCACACCACGGTCCCGTCCGGCTCCGGCGGCCGCGTCCTGCGCCTCGCCGACACCGCCGCCGAGGGCTGGACGGCCACCCTGGACGGCAGGCCGCTCACCCGCACCACGGTCGACGGCTGGGCCCAGGGCTTCCAACTCCCCTCCTCCGGCGGCAAGTTGGACGTCACCTACGACGCCCCGATCACGCACACCGCCTGGCTGTGGGCGCAGGGCTTCCTGGCCGTCGTCCTCGTCGTCCTGGCCCTGCCCGGCCGGCGCCGCGACATCGACGACGACCTCCCGGAGGAGCCGGCCGTTCCCGCCGAGGCCGTCGCCGGCGAGGGCCGCCGCGCCCGCCGCCTGCGCGCCCAGGCGGAGGCCGAGGCCGAAGAGGCGGGCCGGAGCGATGAGTTCCCGTCTCCTCCTCCGGAGGAGACACCGGTGGCGGTCCCGCAGCAGCAGTCCTACGGCGACTGGGACGCGGCGGCCTACCAGGGCGCCGAGTACGGCGGCTACGGCAACGAGCAGTACCAGGACGCCCAGCAGTACCCGGCGGGCACGTACGACCAGACGTACCAGGCGGACCCGTACCAGGGCGGCCAGTACGACCCGTACGCGTACGGGGGCTCCCCCCAGGGGTCGTACGACCAGACCGCGTACGACCCCTCGTACCAGCAGGGTTACGACCCGACGTACGACCCGGCGCAGCCGCACCCGAACGCCCCTGAGCGCCCCGACGGGAGTCAGCAGTGAACCGCACCACCATCTCCCTGATCGCCGGCACGGCCGCGCTCGCCGCCATCACGGGCTTCGCCTCGCTCACCGCTCCGGGCGCCTCCGGAGCGGACACCGCCAAGGCGGCCGCCGAACTGCCCGTGGAACGCACGACCTTGCTGTGCCCGGCGCCCAGCACCTCCGACCTCGCCGAGACGTCGTACACGTCCTTCACGCCCGTCACCAAGGGCACGGGAAGCGACGGCACGGCCCAACTCCAGTCCGCCACCGAGCAGTCGGCCGACGCGACGGGCGGCAGCGGCAAGACGGACACCAAGAAGAGCGGCAAGAAGAAGGCCGACAAGAAGAAGGCAGCCGACAAGCCGGTCCTCACGCCCAAGGAGCCCGGCAAGCCCGTCACGGGCGACACCTCCGGTGCCGACACGCCTGCCCTCGTCGGCACCGCCGAGGGCAGGTTCGCGCCCGGCTGGGCGATGCAGGAGACCACCGAGGTCGCCGCGGGCACCGGCCGCGGCCTCCAGGGCGTCAACTGCACCGCTCCGGACACCGAGTTCTGGTTCCCGGGCGCCAGCACGGACGCCGCCCGCACCGACTACGTCCACCTCACCAATCCGGACGACTCCGCCGCCGTCGTCGACGTCGAGCTCTACGGCAAGGACGGCGCCCTCAAGTCGACCGTGGGGGAGGGCATCACGGTCGCCCCCCACTCCAGCGACCCGGTGCTGCTGTCCACACTCACCGACCAGAAGCAGACCAACCTCACCGTGCACGTGAACGTCCGCAGCGGACGCGTCGGCGCCGCCGTACAGGCCCTCGACGACAAGGTCGGCGGCGACTGGCTGCCCGCGTCCACGGACCCGACGGGCAGCCTCGTCCTGCCCGGCATCCCCAAGGACGCCACGTCCGTGCGCCTGATCGCCTTCACGCCCGGCGACACGGACGCCGACCTGAAGGTGCGGCTCGCCTCCCCGTCCGGGCAGATCACGCCCGCCGGGAACGAGACGCTGCACGTGAAGGCCGGCATGACCACCGCGGTCGACCTCGGTCCCGTCACGCGCGGCGAGGCGGGCTCACTGGTCCTCACGCCCACCGACAAGTCCGTGCCGGTCGTCGCCGCGCTGCGGGTCGTACGGGGCAGGGGCGACAAGCAGGAGACGGCGTTCATCCCGGCCACCAGCCCGGTGGGCGCGCGCGCGACGTCCGCCGACAACAGCGGAAAGGGCTCCACGCTGTCCCTCGCGGCACCCACCCGCACCGCCAAGGTGAAGGTCACCGCCTCCGCGGGCAGCGACGGCGGCACCGCCGTCTCGAAGACGTACACGATCAAGGCCGGCACCACCCAGGACATCGACGCCCCGGTCCCGAGCGGCCTGAAGGGCACCTACGCACTGACGGTCGAGCCACTGTCGGGCGGCCCGGTGTACGCGGCTCGGACGCTGGCGGCGACGGAGGAGGGAGTCCCGGGCTTCACGGTCCAGACGCTGCCGGACGACCGGGGGACGGTCGCGGTACCGGAGGCGGACCAGGACCTTTCGGTGCTGCAGAAATAGCCGCATCCGGTGGGCGCCGGCCGGGTTTTGATCTTTCAGCCCGTCCGGCGTTCGAGGACGAGGCCGTTCAGGCCGAAAGCGGGGGTCTGGGGGGCGGCAGCCCCCAGGAAGGGCGCCCCACGTACGGGGGCCCAGAAGCCCCCCGCTCAGTCCTCGCCGTAGCGTGGATCCACCGTCTCCGGAGTCAGCCCCAGCAACTCGGCGACCTGCTCCACGACCACCTCGTGCACCAGCGCGGCCCGCTCGTCACGCCCCTTGGTGCGGATCTCGACCGGTCGCCGATAGACGATCACCCGCGCCGGCCGTCCCTCCCGGGAGGGAATCGTGCCGCCCAGCGGCACCGCCTCGTCGTTCCATGCCTCGCCGGGGCCGTCCAGACGCGGCACCTCGAGGACGAGGAAATCGATCTCGGCGAGCTGCGGCCACCGCCGTTCCAGCCGCTCCACGGAGTCCTGCACCAGATCCGCGAACGCCTCGGCACGGCTCGCAGCGAGCGGCACCTGGGGCGGCGCGATCGGGCCGCGCATGCCCCGGCCGTGGCGATCACGACGGCGGGGCCCGGAGCGGGCGGCACGGGGCGGTACGGGGTTGTCCATCACTGGTGAAGCGTAGTCCCCGCCGGGACCGTGCGCCGTGCCCCACGCGGCTGGCCGGACGGCCTCCGACCCCCCTGGACGGCATGTCGCAGGATGACCATTCCAGCCAAGGTTGGGCTCGTTTCCGTATCTCTCCGAGACCGACGATCTTGGGGCAAATGACGGTGTTTGTACGGTGTGTTGATCGGGCGCAGAAGTGCGCGACGCCCTGTGAATGCGCGTCCGTGCAGGTCAACAGGGTGTTCCCGGAGAGGTGTGTGGGGTGTTTCACACTACGACACGGTGGAGTGACCTGGGGGAGAGTCGTCGCGGCCCGCTCAAGAGTGCGGTACCGTCCAACGTCGTGAGCCCTGTACGTCGCTGTTCGCGCACCGCTTGCGGCCGTCCCGCCGTCGCGACGCTGACGTACGTCTACGCCGACTCGACCGCGGTCCTCGGCCCGCTCGCCACCTACGCCGAACCCCACTGCTACGACCTGTGCGCCGAGCACTCCGAGCGCCTCACCGCCCCGCGCGGCTGGGAGGTCGTCCGGCTCCTCGACGGCTCCGCTCCGGCCCGCCCCAGCGGCGACGACCTGGAAGCGCTTGCCAACGCGGTGCGCGAGGCGGCACGCCCCCAGGAGCGGGCGGCCGGTGCCGGCGGTGGCGGGCGCACGGCGGACCCGATGGAGGTCGCGCGGCGCGGGCATCTGCGGGTGCTGCGGTCTCCCGACAACTGAGGACGTCCACCCCCTCCGTTTCATCCAGCGGTGCACGCCCATTGACGCGCCCTTGTCGCGGACACGACCATTCCGGGTGGCCGGCGGGAAATCGCTTTCCGCATGCCGGAATCCGGGGAGGCGCCCGTGTACGTCCAGGAACTGGAACCCGTCGCCGACTCGCTCGGCCTGTCCGCCCTCGTCGCGGCCCTGCCCCTGGTGATCGTCCTGGTCCTGCTCGGAGGGGTGCGCATGAAGGCGCACCTGGCGGGCGCGACAGGCCTCCTGGCGGCCGTCCTGGTCGCCTGGCTCGCTTACGGCATGCCGCTCGACCAGACGCTCTCCAGCGCCGCCCAGGGAGCCGTCTTCGGCCTCTTCCCCATCCTGTGGATCGTCGTCAACGCCCTGTGGGTGTACCGGATGACCGTCCGCACCCGGCACTTCGACATCCTGCGCCGCTCCTTCGGCCGGCTGTCGGACGACCCGCGCATCCAGGCGCTCGTGGTCGCGTTCTGCTTCGGTGCGCTCCTGGAGGCCCTCGCCGGATTCGGTGCGCCGGTCGCGATCTGCTCGGTCATGCTCGTCGCCCTCGGCTTCGACCCGGTGCGCGCGGCGGTCGTCGCGCTCGTCGCCAACACCGCGCCGGTCGCCTTCGGGGCGATGGGCACCCCGGTCGTGACGCTCGCGCAGGTGACGGGGCTGCCGCTGGACTCCGTGGCCTCTGTGGTGGGGCGTCAAACACCGCTGCTGGCACTGGTGGTGCCGCTCGTCCTGGTCTGGCTGGTGGACGGGCGGCGCGGTCTGCGCGAGACCTGGGTGCCCGCCCTGGTGTGCGGAGTCGCCTTCGCCGTCGCCCAGTTCGCCGCCTCCAACTACGTCTCCGCCCAACTCGCCGACATCGGCGCCTCCTTGGCGGGCGCGGGCGCCCTGGTCGCCGTACCGCACGCGCGCGTGCCCGCCACCGAGTCCGTACGCGCGTCCGTGCTGACCGGCGTACGCAGCGAGGAACTGGACGAGCAGGACCCGCGCCGCGAAGTCCTGCGCGCCTACGCCCCGTACGCACTCATCGTCGCGATCTTCTCGGTCGCCCAGATCCCGGCGGTCAAGGACTGGCTGGCCCGGGCCACCCAGACGTACGACTGGCCGTTCCTGGAGGTCGCCGGGCCGGACGGGAAGCCGGTCGGCGGCAATGTCTTCACCTGGCCGATCGTGTCGACGGGCGGCACGCTCGTGCTGCTCGCCGGAGTCTGCACGGCGGTCGTACTCGGCGTGCACGCACGCGTGGCGGTCAAGGAGTGGCTCGCGACCGTGCACGAGCTGAGGTTCGCGATCCTGACCGTGACGTCCGTGCTGGCGCTCGCGTACGTCATGAACCTCTCCGGACAGGCGGGCACCATCGGCCACTTCGTGGCGGCGGCGGGAGCCGGACTGGCCTTCCTCTCGCCCGTCCTGGGCTGGTTCGGGGTGGCCGTCTCCGGCTCGGACACGTCGGCCAACGCCCTGTTCGGGGCCCTGCAGGTGACCGCCGCCCACGAGTCCGGCCTGTCCCCCGAACTCCTGGCAGCCGCCAACAGTTCGGGCGGCGTACTCGGCAAGATGATCTCGCCGCAGAACCTCACCATCGCATGCGCGGCCGTGGGCCTCGCGGGCCGCGAGGGGGATCTGCTGCGCAAGGTGCTGCCCTGGAGTGCGGGATTGCTGCTGGTGATGTGCCTGATCGTGATGGGCCAGAGCTCACCGGTCCTGGACTGGATGCTGCCCTGACTCTTCCCGGATCCTGCCCCGACTCTTCCCGGTTTCTCACCCGGCTCTGACCTGAGATTACGGCTGGGGGTCCACTCGGAGTCGGCGCAGCGCACGGCCAACCGGTACGGGTAGTTTGAGGCGACCGATAGGACTTCAGGAGGGTTGGCCGTGGCTGCTGATCTGTCGCAGATCGTGAAGGCGTACGACGTACGCGGGGTGGTCCCGGACCAGTGGGACGAGTCGCTGGCCGAACTGTTCGGGGCGGCCTTCGTCCAGGTGACGGGGGCGGACGCGATCGTGATCGGCCACGACATGCGGCCGTCGTCCCCCGGTCTGTCGCGTGCCTTCGCGCGCGGGGCGGCCGCACAGGGCGTCGACGTGACCGAGATCGGCCTGTGCTCGACCGATCAGCTGTACTACGCCTCGGGCGCCCTGAACCTGCCGGGCGCGATGTTCACGGCCTCCCACAACCCGGCGCAGTACAACGGCATCAAGCTGTGCCGCGCGGGCGCGGCGCCGGTGGGCCAGGACACGGGCCTGGCCCAGATCCGCGAACTGGCCGAGCAGTGGACGGAGTCGGGCGCTCCGCAACCGGCCGCGACGCCGGGAACCATCACGCAGCGCGACACGTTGTCGGACTACGCGGCCCACCTCCGCTCCCTCGTCGACCTGAGCTCCATCCGCCCCCTGAAGGTCGTGGTCGACGCGGGCAACGGCATGGGCGGCCACACGGTCCCGACGGTCTTCGCGGGCCTGCCCCTGACCCTCGTCCCGATGTACTTCGAACTCGACGGCACGTTCCCGAACCACGAGGCGAACCCGCTGGACCCGGCGAACCTCGTCGACCTGCAGCAGCGTGTCCGCGAGGAGGGCGCCGACCTCGGCATCGCCTTCGACGGTGACGCGGACCGCTGCTTCGTCGTCGACGAGCACGGCGACCCGGTCTCGCCGTCCGCGATCACGGCCCTCGTGGCCGCGCGGGAGCTGGCCAGGAACGGCGGCAAGGGCGTGATCATCCACAACCTGATCACATCCTGGTCGGTCCCCGAGGTGGTTCGCGAACACGGCGGCACCCCGGCCCGTACCCGAGTCGGCCACTCCTTCATCAAGGCCGAAATGGCGACGTCGGGCGCGATCTTCGGCGGCGAACACTCGGCCCACTACTACTTCAAGGACTTCTGGAACGCCGACACGGGCATGCTGGCCGCCCTCCACGTCCTCGCGGCCCTCGGCGGCCAGACGGGCCCCCTCTCCAACCTCACCGCCGAGTACGACCGCTACGTCGGCTCCGGCGAGATCAACTCCACGGTCGCCGACCAGGCCGACCGCCTGGCGGCCATCAAGTCGGCGTACGGCACCCGCGAGGACGTAGCCCTCGACGAACTCGACGGCCTGACGGTCACCTCCACCGACTGGTGGTTCAACGTCCGCCCCTCCAACACCGAACCGCTGCTGCGTCTGAACGCAGAGGCGAGGGACGAGGCAACGATGACAAAGATCCGCGACGAGGCCTTGGCCATCATCCGAGCCTGACCACTCTCAGCCCGTCCGGCGTTTGAGGACGAGGCCGTTCAGGCCGATCGGGGGTCCAGGGGGCGGAGCCCCTGGCGGGGTCGAAGGGGCGGAGCCCCTGGGGACGGGACGGGTAAGGGCGGCGGGGGCGACTGCATCCATCAGCGACTCCGCCGCAGGGCTCCCACAGCCACCCGACCCGACCCCGTCCCAACCCCGGCACCCCGCCCCCCACGGCGGTACGCTGACCAGGCACATCCGCACACGCACACGCCCAAGCAAGCGCAACCGCACCTCCCCGAAGGGACACACCCATGCCGCTCGAAGCCGGCCTCCTGGAGATCCTCGCCTGCCCGGCCTGCCACGCCCCTCTCAAGGAGCAGGAATCCGAGCTGATCTGCACGGGTGAGGACTGCGGCCTGGCCTACCCCGTCCGCGACGGCATCCCCGTCCTGCTCGTCGACGAGGCCCGCCGCCCCGCCTGACGCCGCCCCCGCCACCTGCGCAGACAGGCACCGCACGCAGGCACCTGCGCACGAAGCCCCGGCGCGCGTACGACCCCTGGCGCGCACTCAAGGAACCCCCGGCGATCGGAGGCTGCCGCCCATGCTCGACGAATCGCTGCTCGACACCCCCGAGGCACTCTCGGAGGCCGACCGCCGCGGCCTGCTCCGCGGCGCCGCCGAGGCAGGAGCCCGCGTCCGCACGGCCGCGCGGCACGCCGCAGAGGCCGGCGTCAACGACCTCAAGCCCGACGGCCGCCCCCGCGCGGTCCTCATCGCGGGCCCCGGCGCCGCAGCGATCTGCGCCGCCGACCTCCTCGGCACCCTCGCCGGCCCCGGCAGCCCGGTCATCCGCCTCGCCCCCACCGGCGTCGCCCCCGCCGCGGGCGCCCTGCGCTGGGAGCTCCCGGGCTGGGCCGGGAGCGTCGACCTGCTCCTGATCACCACTCCCGACGGCACCGAACCGGGCCTGTCCCTGCTCGCCGACGCGGCCTACCGCCGAGGCTGCACGGTCGTCGCGGTCGCCCCCGCCCGCACCCCGCTCATCGAGGCGGTGGAAGGCGCCCACGGCCTCTTCGTGCCGATGGCGACAGCCCCGTACGAGCAGGACGAAGAAGAGCTCGCCGCATCCGCCCCCGGCGTCCTGTGGGCGCTGCTCACGCCCCTCCTCGCCCTTCTCGACCGCACCGGCCTGGTCACCGCCCCGCCGGAGGCCGTCGAGAAGATCGCCGACCGCCTCGACCACATCGCCGAACGCTGCGGCCCCGCCATCGCGACCTACAGCAACCCCGCCAAGACGCTCGCCGCCGAACTCGCCGACGCGCTGCCCGTCGTATGGACCGAGGGCGTCTCGGCAGGCGCCGCGGGCCGCCGTTTCGCGGCCGCCCTCGCCGAACTCGCCGGCCGCCCGGCGGTCGTGGCCGAACTCCCCGAGGCACTCGCCGCACACAGCGCCCTGCTGGCCGGTCCGCTCGCCGCCAGCGCCGACCCGGACGACTTCTTCCGCGACCGCGTAGAGGAAGCACCCGCCCTGCACGCGCGCGTGGTGTTGCTCCGCGACCGCCCGATCGGCGGCCTCACCGCGGCCCCCGCCGCCCGTGACCTGGCCCTCAGCCACGACACGCCGATCAGCGAGCTGGAACCGGAACCCGGCGACGAACTGGAGACCCTCGCCGAACTGATCGCCATCACGGATTTCGCCGCCGTTTACCTGGCGCTCGCCTCGGGGGCCTGACGTTGACCCGCGCAACCCGCGCCCACTGACCAGCGCCCGCCGAGCGGCGTACGTACGGAGACGAAGACACAGCATGGACCGCCTCGACAACACCATCCGCCCCTACGCCTGGGGTTCGACCACCGCGATCCCGCACCTGCTCGGTGTCGAACCGACCGGTGAACCGCAGGCGGAGATGTGGATGGGCGCCCATCCCGGCGCCCCCTCGCGCACCGAACGCGGCACGCTCGTCGAGGTCGTCGACGCGGACCCGGAGAAGGAACTCGGCCCGGCCGCCGTCGCCAAATTCGGCCCCCGCCTGCCCTTCCTCCTCAAGATCCTCGCCGCGGGCGCCCCGCTCTCCCTCCAGGTGCACCCCAACTTGGCGCAGGCGAAGGAGGGTTACGAGGACGAGGAGCGCCGGAACATCCCCGTCGACGCCCCGCACCGCAACTACAAGGACGCCAACCACAAGCCCGAACTGATCTGCGCGCTCACCGAGTTCGACGGCCTGTGCGGCTTCCGCGACCCGCTCCAGGCGGCCGACCTGCTGGACGGCCTCGGCGTCGACTCCCTCAAGCCGTACGTCGACCTGCTGCACGCCCACCCCGAGGACGCGGCCCTGCGTGAGGTCCTGACGGCGATCCTGACCGCCGACCCGGAGGAGATGCACCACACGGTCGCCGAAGCCGCGGCCGCCTGCACCCGCCTCGGCGGCGACTACGCGCCCTACGCGGACATCGCCCACCACT
This sequence comes from Streptomyces sp. NPDC001401, assembly GCF_042895385.1. Classification (NCBI taxonomy): domain Bacteria; kingdom Bacillati; phylum Actinomycetota; class Actinomycetes; order Kitasatosporales; family Streptomycetaceae; genus Streptomyces; species Streptomyces sp. NPDC001401. Next base: position 9,926 of record NZ_JBIAWI010000005.1, on the reverse strand, counting down.
ACCCCGGCGACCCGGGCGTCATCGCCGCGATGCTCCTCAACCACGTCCGTCTGCAGCCGGGCGAGGCCCTGTTCCTCGGCGCAGGCATCCCGCACGCGTACCTCAACGGCCTCGGCGTCGAGATCATGGCCAACTCCGACAACGTCCTGCGCTGCGGCCTGACCCCCAAGCACGTCGACGTCCCCGAACTCCTGCGCATCGTCCGCTTCGAGGCCGGCGACCCCGGAGTGCTGCGTCCCGAGGCGTCCCCGGACGGCGAGGAGGTCTACGAGACGCCGATCGACGAATTCCGGCTGTCGCGGTACGTCCTCCCCGAGGGCGGCTCCGCCCACGACCTCACCCGCGCCACCCCGCAGATCCTGCTCTGCACGGCCGGTGCCGTGCGGGCGGGCGAACACGAACTGCGCCCCGGCCGGTCGGTCTTCGTCCCGGCGGGCGAGAAGGCGGAAGTGTCCGGAGCCGGCACGGTCTTCCGGGCCACGGTGGTCGTGTGATTCCGGATCGGTGCGATCGTATGACCGGGGTTGTGGATACCTGACGCGCCGTCGTCGGGCAGGGCTGCAAGAATGGCCCACCGGCAAAGGACGGGCAAAGCCGCGACGAGGCGGGGCCCCGGACGGCGTACGTACGAAGGCGAAGGGACAACGCGGACACATGAGCGCGTCAGGCGGCACCAGGGCGATCGTGGCGGCACTCGGCGCCAACCTCGCGATCGCGGCATCGAAGTTCGTGGCGTTCGCGTTCAGCGGCTCCTCGTCGATGCTCGCCGAGGGCGTGCACTCGCTCGCCGACTCCGGCAACCAGGCCCTGCTCCTGATCGGCGGCAAGAAGGCCCAGCGCGAGGCCACCCCGCAACACCCCTTCGGCTACGGCCGCGAGCGGTACATCTACGCCTTCCTCGTCTCGATCGTCCTCTTCTCCGTCGGCGGCATGTTCGCCATCTATGAGGGCTACGAGAAGATCCGCCACCCGCACGAGATCGAGCACTGGTACTGGCCGGTGGGCGTCCTCGTCTTCGCGATCGTCGCCGAGGGCTTCTCGTTCCGCACGGCCATCAAGGAGTCGAACGAGCTGCGCGGCAAGCTGTCCTGGTCGCAGTTCATCCGCCGCGCCAAGGCACCCGAGCTGCCCGTCGTCCTCCTGGAGGACTTCGGTGCGCTCATCGGTCTGGTCCTCGCCCTCGGCGGCGTCGGCATGGCCCTGCTCACCGACGACGGCGTCTGGGACGGCATCGGCACGGTCTGCATCGGCATCCTGCTCGTCCTCATCGCCCTCGTCCTGGCCGCCGAGACCAAGTCCCTCCTCCTCGGCGAGGCCGCCGGCGTCGAGGAGGTCCAGAAGATCGAGGCCGCCATCGTCGACGGTGACACGGTCACCGGCATCATCCACATGCGCACGCTCCACCTCGGCCCCGAAGAGCTGCTGATCGCCGCCAAGATCGCCGTCCAGCACGACGACACGGCCGCCGAGGTAGCCTCCGCCATCAACGCTGCCGAGGCCCGCATCCGTGCCGCCGTCCCCATCGCCCGGGTCATCTACCTCGAGCCGGACATCTACAGCGAGGCCGAGGCCGCCAAGGGCCCCGACCGCGAGGCCACGCCCGGGGGACCGGCACCGCACCCCGCGGGCCACTGACCCTTTTCCGCCGTACGACGACGGGGCCCGCCGAACGCTCGGCGGGCCCCGTCGGCCGTCATCACACCTGTACGGCCCAGGGCGGGGGCGGGGGCACGACGACACGCTTCCGTACGGCCACGGCCGCGATCCCCAGCCCGAGCCCGGTAAGCGCCATCAGGACCCCCACCAGCGCGGCCGCCCCGAGCAGCGCGAACACGGTGTAGTCGTCCGTCACACGGCCCTGGACCGCGCTCACGGGCACTGTTCCACCGTGATCGTCGGGAAAGGCCCGCGAGTCCCGCGAGTTCAACCGGTGATCACCGAGCACGAAGAGCCGACCCTCGGGCACCTGCACGTCGTACGACTGATGCGTTCCGTCGGCGATGCCCTCCGACACGTACGGCTCGTCGAGCGGCTTGCCGTTCACCAGGAGCCGCCCGTCCTCGCCTCCGCCCGTGCAGCAGACGATGTGATCGCCGCCCACTCCGATGACGCGCTGCATGACGACGGCGCCCTGATAGCGCTCCGGCGCCGAGTAGAGCACGACGTCGCCGCGCCGCACGCCGGTCCCGTCCATACGCTCGTACACCAGCTGCTGCCCCTGTGTGTAGGTCGGCGACATGCTGTCGCTGGCGACCGTGGTGCCGTGGTAGCCGGTCCACAGGCTCAACAGCGCCACAACGACCAGCACCACCCCCAGCGGCCCCAGCACCCCCGCCCAGATCCCGAGCTTCCGCGCCCTGCTCATCGCCACTCCCTCCCCACGCGGAACATCCGCGCCGCGCAGAGGGTAGCGGCCCTCTGCGAACCGGCTGTGCGGGCCTGCGCCCTCGCCAGGACGCAGGCCCTGAACCGGCTACCGGATCTCGCTCAGCACGCCGAGCACCGCCTGCTCGTCCCCGGCCGCCAAGAGCCGCTCCCGGAACCCGGCGTCCATCAACTTCCGTGACAACAGCGCCAGAATCCGCAGGTGCTCATCGCCCGCGGCCGCCTCCGGCACGGCGATCACGAACACCAGCCGCGCCTTCGTACCGTCCAACGACCCCCACTCCACGCCTTCTGCGGACCGAGCGAACCCGACGACCGGCGCAGTCACCGCGTCCGTCTTGGCATGCGGAATCGCGATCTCCTCGCCGAGCCCGGTCGTACCCTGCTCCTCGCGCCGCAGCGCCGCCCGCACGAGTTCGTCCGCATCCGCCACCTTGCCGCTCCGCGCCAGCAGCTCCGCCATCTCCCGGATGGCAGCCTCCTTCTCCTGCGCGTCGAGCCGGACCTTGACGGTCTGCTGGGTGAGGTAGCCGGAGAGGACGTCATCGCCGCTCTCGGCGGACTCGGCCGGCTCGGCCTCAGGAGCGGGGCCGCTTACTGAGACCGAGCCCGAAGTGGGCAGCATGGATCCACCCACGGTCTGCGTCGATACGCCGGCACGCGCGTCCGAACCTGCCGACGACACCGCCACGCCCGCCGGGACCAGCGCGGGCTCGGCACCAACCACGCCCACGACGGCCACCGGCGCACCGCGCCGCCTGCGCTCACTCATGTCGACCAGGGTCACGGTGGTCAGCGCCGTGACCACCGTGCCGAACACCACCGCCACGAAGAACATCGGTACGCCGCTGACCGCGCCCAGCACAGCCACGATCGGCCCACCGTGCGGCACCGCGTCCTTCACCCCGGCGACACCGGCGACCGCACCGGCCACCGCGCCGCCGAGCATGTTGGCCGGAATGACCTGCGCGGGCCGCGCCGCCGCGAACGGGATCGCCCCCTCGGAGATACCGAAACAGCCCATGAACAGGGACGCGAGACCGGTCTCCCGCTCCTGCTCGGTGTAGAGCCGCTTCCTTATCAGCGACGCCAACCCCTGCCCCAGCGGCATGACCGGGATAGCGGCGGCGCACATCCCCATGACCGTCTGGTTGCCGGTCGCAATGAGTCCCGCGCCGAACAGGAAGGCCGTCTTGTTGACCGGCCCGCCCATGTCGAACGCGATCATGAGCCCCAGAATCGCGCCGAGCAGGATCGCGCTGGTGCCCGTCATTCCACTGAGCCAGCTGGTCAGATGCTCGAACACCCACGAGATCGGCTTCCCGATGACGTAGATGAAGAACATCCCGAGCACCGTCGTCGCCACGATCGGGATCACGATGATCGGCATGATCGGCTGCACGAACTTCGGAACCCTGAACTTCTTGATCCACAGCACCAGATACCCGGCAAGGAACCCGGTCACGATCGCCCCGATGAACCCCGCGCCCGCCTTGGAGCCGTACAAGGACCCGGTGTTGGCGATCCAGCCACCGATCATGCCCGGCACGAGCGCAGGCCGATCACCGATGGCATACGCGATGTACCCGGACAGAATCGGCACCATCAGCGTGAAGCCGATGACCCCGATGTTGTTCACGTCCATCCAGAAGGAGCCCTTCGGGATGACCAGACCACCGGAGGGGTCCGCGTGCCCACCGAGCGAGAGCGAGACGGCGATCAGCAATCCGCCGACCACCACGAACGGGATCATGTAACTGACCCCATTCATCAGCGCCTTGTACGTGACGCTCCGCTCCCTGCCACCGCCCGCCGCCGAAGCCGCCGCAGCGCTACCGGGCTCATACACCGGCGCCGACCGCACCTGCTCGATCAGCCGCTCGGGGTGGCGAATGCCCTCGGCCACCCCGACCCTGAGAACCCGCTTGCCCGCGAAACGACTCAGGTCCACGTCTTTGTCCGCGGCGACGATGACGCCGTCCGCGGTTCTGACATCGTTGTCGCCGAGGATGTTTTCAGCCCCGATGGATCCCTGGGTCTCCACCTTCATGCCGATGCCACGGCTCTCGGCAGCCTGCGCGAGCTTCTCCGCAGCCATGTACGTGTGTGCGATGCCGGTCGGGCATGCGGTCACCGCGAGCAGCTTCAGCCGCCTCTGCTCGCCATCGCCGCCGCCCATGGGGGGAGGGCCGGCCGGATTGGTCACTTCGATCTCCTAACGCCTTTGTCGCACGAAGCGCCGTCCCGGACGCCCCGCAAGATCGATCAGTGGTTCCCGATCTCCTGGCATCCTGCAACACCCGCCGCCCGGCTCAAAGGCACGAAAGTCCCTGTTCGACCTGGTCTGCTGCCTCCTGCTCTCCCGTTCGTAGGTGACCTGTTATCGCTCCCCCCAACCCTCGCGACCAGCGCCCGCCACACGTCCCGATCGGCGCGATGTGTTCGAAGGCGGACTGGGGGCCGCCGGGCCGACCGGTGTAGCTTGGGACGGAGCCAGACGTCGCTGCTGATGGCGGTCGGGCGGTCCCACTGCGGACCGACCGAGGGAGAGAGGGCCTCCGACGGACTGCGCTGCGCGCACGCGGGCATGCCTGTGTCCTCTTTCGGGCACCCCTGTGTCCGCCGCCGCGCAGACCAGCCGTACCCACCTCGCCCCAACCCCGAGGAGCAGCTCGCAATGACGACTGTCGACAACCGACAGGACTTCAAGGTCGCCGACCTCTCCCTGGCCGACTTCGGCCGCAAGGAGATCACCCTCGCCGAGCACGAGATGCCCGGCCTGATGGCGATCCGCAAGGAGTACGCCGAGACGCAGCCGCTGGCCGGCGCCCGCGTCACCGGCTCCCTGCACATGACCGTGCAGACCGCCGTCCTCATCGAGACCCTGGTCGCCCTGGGCGCGCAGGTCCGCTGGGCCTCCTGCAACATCTTCTCCACCCAGGACCACGCGGCCGCCGCCATCGCCGTCGGCCCGAACGGCACGCCCGAGAACCCGCAGGGCATCCCGGTCTTCGCCTGGAAGGGCGAGACCCTGGAGGAGTACTGGTGGTGCACCGAGCAGGCGCTGACCTGGCCGGACAGCCCCACCGGCGGCCCCAACATGATTCTCGACGACGGCGGCGACGCCACCCTCCTCGTCCACAAGGGCGTCGAGTACGAGAAGGACGGCAAGGTCCCCTCCGTCGACACCGCCGAGTCCGACGAGCACCGCGTCATCCTCGAACTCCTGCACCGCACCATCACCAACGGCTCGCAGAAGTGGACCCAGCTCGCCTCGGAGATCCGCGGCGTGACCGAGGAGACCACCACCGGCGTCCACCGCCTGTACGAGATGCAGCGTGACGGCGTCCTCCTGTTCCCGGCGATCAACGTGAACGACGCCGTCACCAAGTCGAAGTTCGACAACAAGTACGGCTGCCGCCACTCCCTGATCGACGGCATCAACCGCGCCACCGACGTCCTCATCGGCGGCAAGACCGCGGTCGTCTGCGGCTACGGCGACGTGGGCAAGGGCTGCGCGGAGTCCCTGCGCGGACAGGGCGCCCGCGTCATCGTCACCGAGATCGACCCGATCTGCGCCCTTCAGGCGGCGATGGACGGTTACCAGGTCACGACCCTCGACGAGGTCGTCGACAAGGCCGACATCTTCGTCACCACGACCGGCAACAAGGACATCATCATGGCCTCGGACATGGCCAAGATGAAGCACCAGGCGATCGTCGGCAACATCGGCCACTTCGACAACGAGATCGACATGGCCGGCCTCGCCAAGATCCCGGGCATCGTCAAGGACGAGGTCAAGCCGCAGGTCCACACCTGGAAGTTCCCGGACGGCAAGGTGATCATCGTGCTGTCCGAGGGCCGCCTGCTGAACCTGGGCAACGCCACCGGTCACCCGTCGTTCGTGATGTCCAACTCCTTCGCGGACCAGACTCTGGCCCAGATCGAGCTGTTCACCAAGCCCGACGAGTACCCGACCGGCGTGTACACGCTGCCCAAGCACCTCGACGAGAAGGTCGCTCGTCTCCACCTGGACTCGCTCGGCGTGAAGCTGACCACGCTCCGCCCCGAGCAGGCCGCGTACATCGGCGTGGAGGTCGAGGGCCCGTACAAGTCGGACCACTACCGCTACTGAGCGGCTCGGCGCCGCTGCGGTGAGCGCGTCGGTGCGCTGACACGCTCACCCGCAGCAGTTCCTCCGAGGCAGGCCCCCGCACCCCCGTGCCGGGGGCCTGCCCCTTTGGCCGCTGCGGCCGGACCAGCCCGTCAAGACCCAGGACCCTCATGCCCCGCGGCCGTTATTCGCTCCACGATCCGCACGATCACACCCCCCTCGCAGACGAGCACTTCCACTGCGCCCCCGGCCCCTCCGGCTGGCGCTACGTCTCCCAACTCACCACCCCTGCGGGAGATCACCGGGGCTCCGTCGACCTCGCCCTCGACGAACTGGGGCGCCCCATCCGCCTCGAACTCCACGCCGCGGGCTGGCAGGTCCGCGGCGCCGCCCTCGACGGCGTCACGTGGGTCCGCACGGACCCCACCGGAGCCCATGCCAGCGAAGGCAACGTCCGCGCCCACGCCTTCACCGGCACATCCCCCGCGTTCCTCATCGCCACCACCCGTCTCCTGCGCCTCACCCCCTCTGCCACAGCAACCCGCGTACGCCTCGTCGCCTTCACCGACCCCGTCCTCGCCCCGCGCACCGTGGACCAGTCCTGGGCCTTGGTGAACAGAGAAACACACGCCACTGACAACGCCCCTCTGACCGTGGACGAATACCAGGTCACAGCCCTGGACACGGGTGAGCAGCACGCCGTACACATCGCCGGCGACGTGGTGCTCGCGGCGCCCGGCGTCGAGCTCGAAGACCTCGAATCGCCGCCGTCCACATTCACCTGAGCTGGACGTTCGCCGGACCATGCGGCTCGTGCGTCGGCCGACGGCGGCCGCGACGGGGCTACGCCGGGGGTACGAACCCGGTGGACTCGGCGGTTCCGCTCGCGCCACTGGCCGGACGCCCGGTCGTCGTCGCATCCTGCGGTGCGGTCTGTGCGGTCTCGCGTGCCGGAGCTTCGTGTGTCGGCGCCTCAGCCTGCTGCCCGACCGCAGCTGGCTGCGCTACATGAGCGGCTGGCGGAGCCACCACCGGAGGGAATCCGGCCGGAGGCTCGTAGGAGCCCGGCGCACCACCTAGGCGTACGGCACCCGCAGACTGCCCACCCGCAGCCGGACTCCCCACCACCGATCCATTCGCGAAGGCCCGTCGTGCCTCGCGGGCCTGGCGCTCCTGCACCACAGCCGCCAGATACACCGCCGGCGGAACGCCCTGCGGAGCCGGTGTCCCCGTACGAGCCGAGAGGTCCGAAGCGAGCCGCTCCGCCATGGCCCAGCCGACCTGAGGGTCCAGCTGCTGCATCCGCGTCAAATACTGACGGACGGCGAGCCACAACCCGTCGGGAACCGCAGACAGATCAAGCCCCGAGAACCTTCCGGCCAGCCAGGGCGGCGGCGGAGGCAGGAAGCCGGTCCGCGCCACGGGCACCCGTTCCCGAACGACGAGAGTCCCGGCGAACACGTCGCCGAGCCGCCGCCCACGAGCCGACACAAGGGATGCGATGCAGGCGACGACCCCGAACGTCATCAGGATCTCGACCACGCCGATCCCACCCCGAACCAGTGCATGCCGGAACCGGATCGGCCCCCCGTCGTCCCGCACCACTCGCAGCCCGCAGGCCATCTTTCCGAGCGACCGACCGTGGCTGAGCGTCTCGACGGCGATCGGCCCGCCCACCAGCACCAGTACGAAGGTCGCGATCGACACCGCGATCTGCGCCGCGTCGTCCAGCGAAGCCGTGGCAGCGACCAGAGCGATGGTCAGGACTACGTAGACGACCATGGCCACGACCAGGTCGAGCAACACTGCAAGCGCCCTGCTGGGCAGCCTCGCGGGACGCAACTCCAGCGCCACCGCCTCGCCCGTCACAAGCTCACTCACGCCCGTAGTCCTTCCCCTGGCCTGCCCCGTGAACGGTCAGTCTGCCAAGCTGAGGGCGCATCGCGCCGCAGTACGAAAAGCTGACACCACGACGAGCCGCCGACGAGCAGCCGAGGAGCAGGCAAACCGATGGACCTCGACGTCTTCGTCACTGCCCACCGAGCCGAATGGGACCGCCTCGACGCTCTCCTCAAGCGTCAACGCCGCCTCACCGGCGCCGAGGTCGACGAACTCGTCGCGCTCTACCAGCGCACGGCCACTCACCTCTCGCTGATCCAGTCCAGCGCCCCCGATCCCCAGCTGACCGGACGCCTCAGCCAACTCGTGGCGCGCGCGCGTAGCGCGGTGACAGGCACCCGACGCGCCTCGTGGCGCGACGTCACACGCTTCCTGACGCAGGGCTTCCCTGCCGCGGTCTACAGATCGCGCCGCTGGTGGGTCCCCACCGCGCTCCTGTCCACGGTTGTCGCCGTCCTCCTGGGTTGGTGGATCGGCACCCACCCCGAGGTGCAGGCCACCATCGCGGCCCCCAGTGAGCTGCGCGAACTCACCCGTCCCGGGGGACAGTACGAGACGTACTACTCGAGCCACCCCGCGGCGTCCTTCGCCGCCCAGGTCTGGACGAACAACGCATGGGCCGCAGCTCAGTGCCTGATCCTCGGCGTCTTCCTCGGCCTGCCCGTCCTCTGGATCCTCTTCCAGAACATGCTCAACCTCGGGGTCGGCTTCGGCCTGATGTCCTCGGCCGGCCGACTCGACACCTTCCTCGGCCTCGTCCTCCCACACGGCCTGCTCGAACTGACGGCCGTCTTCGTGGCCGCCGGAACCGGCCTCCGCCTCGGCTGGACCCTCATAGACCCAGGCCCCCGCTCCCGACGCACGGCCCTCGCCGAGGAAGGCCGTGCCGCAGTGGGCATGGCGATCGGTCTCGCGCTCGTCCTCTTCGTCTCAGGTGCCATCGAAGGCTTCGTCACCCCGTCGGGCCTGCCCACCTGGGCCCGAATAGGCATCGGGGTCGCTGTAGAGCTCGCCTTCCTCGTGTACGTCTTCGTCCTGGGCGGCCGAGCAGCCCGTGCCGGGGAGACGGGTGACGTCGACACAGCGGACCGCAGCGCCACGGTGCCGATGGCCGCCTGATGTGCGGACACACCTCCTGAGCTGTTAGTCTCTCCTTCGCCCCACAAGAGCCGTTGACACGGACCAAGTGGGGAGGTAGATTCGAACAGTTGCCTGGAACTGGATCTAGTCCGGTCGGCAGCGGTGAGCATCTGTCTGCTTCTCGGAAACATCGATTTCGAAGAAGCCACTCCCGATGAATCGGAAATGAGCGGCCGGTCAGTCCGGCTCGAAAGTTCTGATAAAGTCGGAAGCGCCGGAAAGGGAAACGCGAAAGCGGGATCCTGGAAAGCACCGAGGAAATCGGATCGGGAAACGGTCTGATAGAGTCGGAAACGCAAGACCGAAGGGAAGCGCCCGGAGGAAAGCCCGCGAGGGTGAGTACGAAGGAAGCGTCCGTTCCTTGAGAACTCAACAGCGTGCCAAAAAT
>NZ_JBIAWI010000004.1:400481-699442 GCF_042895385.1 Streptomyces sp. NPDC001401 | reverse complement strand
GTGACGCCATGGCCTCCGCCGGTAAGACCCTGGTCGAGCTGTTCGGTCTCGCCCGCGAGCTGAACATCGACGCCGAGGGCATCGACATGGGCCCGTCCCCGACGGACGCCGCCCTTGCCGCTGATCTGGCGCTGCCGATCGAGGAGCTGGAGCTCACCGTTCGGTCGTACAACTGCCTCAAGCGCGAGGGCATCCACTCCGTGGGTGAGCTCGTGGCTCGTTCCGAGGCCGACCTCCTGGACATCCGCAACTTCGGTGCGAAGTCCATCGACGAGGTCAAGGCGAAGCTGGCCGGCATGGGCCTGGCCCTGAAGGACAGCCCGCCCGGATTCGACCCCACCGCTGCGGCGGACGCGTTCGGCGCGGACGACGACGCGGACGCCGGGTTCGTCGAGACCGAGCAGTACTAAGAGCTCGGGCCTTCCGGTCCGTACTCGGGTGCGGGTGCGCTGTGCTTGATCGCGCAGTTCCCCGCGCCCCTTCCGAGCAGCCCCTTCGGGGCTTGCCCGGATCTCCGACGGGCAACCGCTCGCTCGGATACTGACCCCGGTACCTGATACGGCCGGGGCAGACACACAGGAGAGAAAATGCCGAAGCCCACCAAGGGTGCCCGTCTGGGCGGCAGTGCCGCGCACGAGAAGCTGCTCCTCGCGAACCTCGCGAAGGCGCTGTTCGAGCACGGTCGTATCACCACCACCGAGGCGAAGGCCCGCCGCCTGCGCCCGTACGCCGAGCGTCTGGTCACCAAGGCGAAGAAGGGCGACCTTCACAACCGCCGCCAGGTGCTGCAGGTCATCACGGACAAGAGCGTCGTCCACACGCTCTTCACCGAGATCGGCCCGCGCTACGAGAACCGTCCGGGTGGCTACACCCGCATCACCAAGATCGGTAACCGCCGTGGCGACAACGCGCCCATGGCTGTCATCGAGCTGGTCGAGGCGCTGACGGTTGCGCAGCAGGCGACGGGTGAGGCCGAGGCCGCGACGAAGCGTGCGGTCAAGGAGGCCGAGGAGGCCAAGGTCGAGGAGACCAAGGCTGACGAGGTCGTCGAGGACGCGGCTGAGGAGTCGAAGGACGCGTAAGCGTTCTGCCGGGTGACTGTTGTCCGGCGGCTGCAGCTTCGCCGTGGCTTGTCGCGCAGTTCCCCGCGCCCCTGAAGCAGGGCGTTGGCGGGCCCGTTCCTTTCGAGGAGCGGGCCCGCTTTTGTATTGCTGAGAGGATCTACGAGTGAGTGACGAAGTGCAGCCCGGTTACGTTCGTGTCCGTCTCGATCTCTCCTACGACGGGACCGAGTTCTCCGGGTGGGCCAAGCAGGCCGGTGGGCGGCGGACCGTGCAGGGGGAGATCGAGGATGCTCTGCGGACCGTGACGCGGTCGGGGGAGACGACGTACGAGCTGACCGTGGCCGGGCGGACCGATGCCGGGGTGCATGCGCGGGGGCAGGTCGCGCATGTGGATCTGCCGCGGGAGGTCTGGGGTGCGCACCACGACAAGCTGCTCAAGCGGCTTGCCGGGCGCCTGCCCAGGGATGTGAGGGTGTGGGCCCTCAGGGAGGCGCCCAGCGGCTTCAACGCCCGTTTCTCGGCGGTCTGGCGGCGGTACGCGTACCGGGTCACCGACAACCCCGGCGGGGTGGATCCGCTGCTGCGCAATCACGTTCTCTGGCACGACTGGCCGCTTGAGGTCGACGCCATGAACGAGGCCGCCGAACGGCTGCTGGGGGAGCACGACTTCGCCGCCTACTGCAAGAAGCGGGAGGGTGCGACCACCATTCGTACGCTGCAGGAGCTGAGCCTGGTGCGCGGGGACGACGGGATCATCACCGCGACCGTGCGGGCCGACGCCTTCTGCCACAACATGGTGCGCTCGCTCATCGGGGCGCTGCTGTTCGTGGGGGACGGGCACCGGGGGCCGGAGTGGCCCGGCAAGGTGCTCGCCGCCGGTGTACGGGATTCGGCCGTGCATGTCGTACGGCCGCACGGGCTGACCCTGGAGGAGGTCGGCTACCCGGCCGACGAGCTGCTCGCCGCGCGCAACAAGGAGGCGCGCAACCGGCGGAGTCTGCCGGGGGTACCCGGGGCCGGCTGCTGCTGACCCCGGGCGCCCGGCGCGTGCCGGTGGTTACGCCTTGTCCTTCCAGGTGGCGACGAGCTTGTACGTGTCCGGGTCGCCCAGCTTCGTGTACGAGTAGGCGTCGATCCGGAGCTTGTGCCCGTTCTTGAACCTCATGTCGCAGGTCTTGGTCTTGCCCTTGCCCAGGACGTGGCACTTGTCCATCGTCGGGTTCGCCGCGGAGGTGTCCTCGACGAAGACGAGAACGCCGGTCCTGCCCGCCTTGGTGTCCCAGACCTTGAGGATCTCGCCCGTGGACGTGAACTTCGCCTGACCGCCGGGGAACGAGTAGTAGGTCGACGCGGACGCCGTCCCGGCCGTGCCCAGCGTCAGCGCGACACCGGCCGCCGCAATCGAGGCGACAATGCTCTTGCGAAACTTCATTCGTGGACCCCGTATTTTGCAGGTTGATCGTCTGGTCATGCGCCTCGCGGGGCGCGGTGCAAGATCGTATCGAACCTGTTTACGGAGTGGATCAACGGGCGTTGGCGGCTACTGGTTCGCCGCGGCCGATGCCTGGGCCTCGCCGCGGCTGCGGATCTGGCGGAACGTGTACAGCTGCAGGTCGTTGCCGGCCGCGAAGATGCTCGTGGACTGCTTTGTGGCGTCCTTGCCGTTGGTGAAGCCGACGGTGGCGAAGTAGGCGTAGCGGCCGTAGGAGTTGGCCGTCGTGAGGCAGGTGGCGGCGTTGCAGAAGGCCTTCACACCGCCACCGGGCAGTGCCTTGACGAAGCCCTTCTTGTCCGACTGGGTCCTGGCCTTGGTCGCCTGTGCCTCGGTGTCGAAGACGGCGACGCCGATCGTCACCGCGACGTCCTTCCTGCTGTAGGTGACGCGCAGGAGGCGGGTGCAGTGGTTGGCGTTGAGGACCTTCGGGAGGGTGCCCTGGGCGATCGACGCGCAGTTCTTCGTGTCGTCCGTCGCGCCCTTCTTGTACACGGTCGAGCCCATCGCCAGCTGCGTGAGCGGGAAGAGGGTCTGCGCGCTGAGCGGGGCCGTGTCCTTGGCCTTGCTGGCGATGAAGTCCTTCGGGTTCAGCGGGGGCGGCGCGCTGGTCGGTGCGAAGGAGGGGGCCGTCGCGGTGCTGCCCGGGATGGACGCGCTCGCGGGCAGGCTGGACGGGTTGCCCGAGGCCTCGTTCTTGCTGTTCGCCGAGACGACGGCCATCGCGACGGCGGTGCCGATCGCGATCGTGGCGACCGCGCCGCCGCCGATGAACAGCAGCCGGCGCCTCTTGTTGCGCGTCTCGGACGCCTCGGCGAGCGCTGCCCAGTCCGGGGTCTGGCCGTCGTCGCCGCCGCTGGTCCACGGCTGCTGGGAGTGCGGTTTCCAGGGGTCCCACTGGGACTGGGGTCCCCCCTGCTGCCCAAAGCTCATGGGGCGCATCTTAGACGGGAGGCGGAGGGTGCCGGTGTGCCTCCGGTGGAGCCGCCGGGGACCTTTCCGGCAGGGGGGCACATCTCGGTCTCCGTTCATTCTTCGGGGTGCGGCGGCGACCTCGTTTTGACCCGTTCGGGGCTGCGCTAGTACCCTTGCGATTTGTTATGCGTATTGGCTTGGTCGTTCTCACGAGAGAAGCCCTTACGTAGGTTCCCTGGAGCAGTTACCAGTGGGCGGCATACGGGCAGCGTTCCCGGCACTGTCGTCCCCAGCTGCACGATCGCTTCAAGGATGCCTTGTGTCAGCACCCATCCCTGAAGAAGAAGGCTGAGAAGTGCGTACGTACAGCCCTAAGCCCGGCGATGTGACTCGCCAGTGGCACGTCATTGACGCTCAGGACGTTGTCCTGGGTCGTCTCGCCACCACTGCCGCGTCCCTCCTGCGGGGCAAGCACAAGCCGATCTACGCCCCTCACGTCGACACCGGTGACTTCGTCATCATCATCAACGCCGACAAGGTGCACCTCTCCGGCAACAAGCGGACCCAGAAGATGGCGTACCGCCACTCCGGCTACCCGGGTGGTCTGCGCTCCGTCCGCTACGACGAGCTGCTCGACAAGAACCCCGAGAAGGCCATCGAGAAGGCCGTCAAGGGCATGCTCCCCAAGAACACGCTGGGCCGTCAGATGCTCTCGAAGCTGAAGGTCTACAAGGGTGACGTGCACCCGCACGCTGCGCAGCAGCCGGTGCCGTTCGAGATCACCCAGGTCGCGCAGTAGTTCCGGCCACCCCCTAAGACAGAAAAGAATCTGAGGAGCATCGTGGCCGAGACCACTGTTGAGCAGCCGGTCGAAGAGACCGAGACCGAGCTCGTCGACATCGACAGCTACACCACCGAGTCCGAGGTCCCCGTCGAGGGTGAGTACACCTCGGAGTCCCTCGCGTCCCGCTTCGGCGAGCCCCAGCCGGCCGCCGGCCTGGGCCGTCGCAAGAACGCCATCGCCCGCGTCCGGATCGTCCCGGGCACCGGCAAGTGGAAGATCAACGGTCGCACCCTCGAGGACTACTTCCCGAACAAGGTGCACCAGCAGGAAGTCAACGAGCCCTTCAAGGTGCTCGAGCTCGAGGGCCGTTACGACGTCATCGCCCGCATCGCGGGTGGCGGTGTCTCCGGTCAGGCCGGTGCGCTCCGTCTCGGTGTCGCCCGTGCGCTGAACGAGGCCGACGTCGACAACAACCGCGGCCCGCTCAAGAAGGCCGGCTTCCTCAAGCGCGACGACCGTGCGGTCGAGCGCAAGAAGGCCGGTCTGAAGAAGGCCCGCAAGGCCCCGCAGTACAGCAAGCGCTAAGCTTCGCTGCCTGCTTCTGCGAACGCCCCGGCGGCACGCCTCAGTGCTGCCGGGGCGTTCGTTTATGACCGTCGGGGGCGTATAACGGCACAAGACCCTCAAAGGCTTGTGTGATCGGATGCCGGCACGGCTGCAACAACTGACGCTTCCTCAGGAGGACAAGTGGGACGACTCTTCGGCACGGACGGCGTGCGCGGCGTCGCCAACGCGGACCTGACGGCGGAGATGGCGCTCGGCCTCTCCGTGGCCGCGGCGCACGTACTGGCCGAGGCGGGCACCTTCGAGGGCCACCGGGCGACGGCGGTCGTCGGACGGGATCCGCGCGCGTCCGGGGAGTTCCTGGAGGCCGCCGTGGTCGCCGGCCTCGCCAGCGCCGGCGTGGACGTCCTGCGCGTCGGTGTGCTGCCCACTCCCGCGGTGGCGTATCTCACGGGCGCGCTCGGCGCCGACCTGGGCGTCATGCTCTCCGCCAGCCACAACGCCATGCCCGACAACGGCGTCAAGTTCTTCGCCCGCGGCGGCCACAAGCTGGCCGACGAGCTGGAGGACAAGATCGAGGCCGTGTACGAGTCCCACCGGCACGGTGAGCCCTGGGAGCGGCCCACCGGTGCGGGCGTCGGGCGGGTGCGGTCGTACGACGAGGGGTTCGACCAGTACGTGGCGCACTTGATCGCCGTACTCCCGAACCGGCTCGACGGGCTGAAGGTCGTCCTCGACGAGGCGCACGGTGCTGCGGCTCGGGTCTCGCCGGAGGCGTTCTCGCGGGCCGGTGCCGAGGTGATCACGATCGGCGCCGAGCCGAACGGGCTCAACATCAACGACGGCTGCGGGTCGACCCACCTGGATCTGCTGAAGGCCGCCGTCGTCGAGCACGGGGCCGCGCTCGGCATCGCGCACGACGGTGACGCGGACCGCTGCCTTGCCGTGGACCACACCGGTGCGGAGGTCGACGGCGACCAGATTCTGGCCGTGCTCGCGCTGGCGATGCGGGAGCGGTCGGTACTGCGGGCCGACACCGTTGTCGCGACGGTCATGTCCAATCTCGGCTTCAAGCTGGCGCTGGAGCGGGAGGGGCTGAATCTCGTCCAGACGGCGGTCGGGGACCGGTATGTGCTGGAGGAGATGAAGGAGCACGGGTACGCGCTCGGGGGCGAGCAGTCCGGGCACGTGATCATCCTCGATCACGCCACCACCGGTGACGGCACGCTGACCGGGCTGATGCTGGCGGCCCGGGTCGCCGAGACCGGACGTACGCTCAAGGACCTCGCGGGTGTCATGGAGCGGCTGCCGCAGGTGCTCATCAATGTGCCGGACGTGGACCGGGCGCGGGTGAAGACCTCTGCGGAGCTGGCGGCTGCCGTTGCCGAGGCCGAGCGGGAACTCGGGTCCACCGGGCGGGTGTTGCTGCGGCCGTCCGGGACGGAGCCGTTGGTGCGGGTGATGGTCGAGGCGGCCGATATCGACCAGGCTCGGTCTGTGGCCGGGCGGCTGGCGGATGCGGTGAAGTCGGCGTTGGGTTAGAGCCGACCTGCGTCACTCCACGGACGTAACAAAATGTGCCGAATGGGTCACTGGTTGTTTCACTGACGTCGAGGCCGCCACGTGTGGCATGCCCCCGATGGAAGTGAGAAACACAGCATGAAGACAGTCAGCAGCATCCTGAAGCGAGCAACTGTTCCGGCCCTGGTCGCGAGTCTCGCCGTCCCCGCGCTCGCCACCCCGGCCGCGGCTCAGACCCCCGGCTCCACCGCGTTCCGTCTTTTCGGCATGGTGCTCCTCAGCGCACGTTCAGGTGTGGCGAACCATGTCACTGCCAGCACTTCCAGCGGTCGTGTGATCCTCACGGACACCACGGGGATCGCGCTGGGACCGGGTTGCGTTCGGTTGTCCGCCACCAGCGTCGACTGCGGCAGCGTCGCCGGCACCTCCCGGCTCTCGGTCGGACTGGGGGACCTGGACGACAGCTTCGACGGGACGAGCGTTTCGCTGCGCACCCTCGTCGACGCCGGCACGGGCTCCGACACCGTGGCGACCGGCAGCGGCAACGACACGATCGGCGTGAGCGGCGACGCGCCCGCCGTCGACACGGTGACCTGTGACGGTGGCACGTCCGACGTGGTGTTCGCCGACGCCGGCGACAGCGTCGCCGCGGACTGCGAATCGCGCTCCTAGACGCCGCCGGCCTTCGCCGTGCGTTCACGCTGCCTGGCCCAGAGCCACTTCTGGGCCAGGAGCGTGAGGGTGCCGGCGAGGACGATGCCGAGCAGGTTCAGCAGGAGTTGCTCCGTGGAGCCCCAGGCCTGTCGGTACTCGTCGTAGGCGAAGGCCACTGCCGCGTTTGCGGCGGCGGGGACCGTCGTCACCGAGATGGCCACGCCCACCAGCGCGCCCGACTTCGCCGAGGTGAGGGAGAGGGTGCCCGCGGCTCCCGCCAGTACCGCGACGACGAACGAGAACGCGTCGGGGCGGTAGATGAAGTTGGTGTTGGGGCGTTCGGCTTCCAGCTGGACCTTGGTGAACAGGTTGACGCCGTCCATGAAGTAGGTGAAGCCGACCGTCACCAGCATGGCGACGGCGAAGCCGACGAGAAGGGCGGTCAGGGAGCGCAGCGCGAGCCTGGGGTGGCGTTGTACGGCCGCGGTGCAGATACCGGCCAGCGGGCCGAACTCCGGGCCCACCGCCATCGCGCCCACGATCAGGATCGCGTTGTCGAGTACGACACCGCAGGCCGCGATCATCGTGGCGAGCGTGATGAAGGCGACGTAGGTGACGGAGAGCGTGGACTCCTCGTGCGTCGCGTCGGTGAGGTGCTCCCACAGGACCGCGTCCGCGCCTTCGCCGGGTGCCTCCTCCTCGGCCTTGTCGGCGCGCTTGGACAGTGACAGGTCGATGTTCTCGACGGCGATGGATCCGGTGCGGTCGAGCTCCAACGCCCTTAGCGCGCCGATGAGTTCGTCGCCCGCCTCGCGTGCGACGTCGCACATGACGACGTCCCCGGCCGGATTGCGGGCGGCTCCCGGCACCACGACGAGATGCGTGGTGCCGACGGTCTTCTCGATCAGGCGGACCACGTCGTCGGTCCTGTCGGACGGTGTGATCAGGCGCAGATGCAGCATGGCCCTTTTTAACAGGCGGGGCTACAGCTTGCGCAGCCGCAGGCGCTGGACCTTGTGGTCCGGGCCCTTGCGGACGACCAGGGTGGCGCGGCCGCGGGTAGGGGCGATGTTCTCCACCAGGTTGGGCTTGTTGATGGTGCGCCACTGGGTGCGGGCGTATTCGAGGGCCTCCTCCTCGGACACCTGCGTGTACTTGCGGAAGTACGAGTCCGGGTCCTGGAAGGCCGTCTGACGCAGTTTCTTGAACCGGTTGAGGTACCAGCGTTCGACGTCCTCGGGGCTGGCGTCGATGTACACGCTGAAGTCGAAGAAGTCGGCGAGACCGACGCGGGTACGGCCGTCCTTGCCGGGGAGGGCGGGCTGCAGGACGTTCAGGCCCTCGACGATCAGGATGTCCGGGCGGCGGACCGTGAGCTTCTGGTCGGGGACGATGTCGTAGATGAGGTGGGAGTAGACGGGGGCCGTCACCTCGTCCTTGCCCGCCTTGATGTCGGCGACGAAGCGGGTCAGGGCGCGGCGGTCGTAGGACTCGGGGAAGCCTTTGCGCGACATGAGGCCGCGGGCCTGGAGCTCCTTGGTGGGGAGCAGGAAGCCGTCGGTCGTGACTCGTTCGACGCGCGGGTGCTCGGGCCAGCGGGAGAGCAGGGCCTGGAGGAGGCGGGCGACGGTTGACTTGCCGCCGGCCACGGAGCCGGCGACCCCTATGACGAACGGCGTGCCGGACTGGGAGCCCTGTTCGCCGAGGAAGGTGTTCAGGGCGCCTCTGAGGCCGTCGGTGGCCCCGACGTACAGGTTGAGGAGCCGGGACAGCGGGAGGTAGATGTCCCGCACCTCGTCGAGGTCGATGACGTCACCGAGGCCGCGCAGCTTCTCGACCTCCTCGGCGGTGAGGGGAAGCGGCGTCTTCTCACGCAGCGCGCTCCACTCCGCACGGGTGAGGTCGACGTAGGGAGTCGCCTCCGGCCTGGGCCGGTGGGCGCTCCGGGGCATCGAGGAGACCGGAGAGATCACAGTCCATTGTTAACGGAGTTTGAACGGGACGCGGGGTGGGGTCGGTCACGTTCTGCCGTGATCAGCCGGTGGCGAGCACTTCCGGAGCCTCGAGGGAATCCCATGTCGCCCATGTGTTCGAAATTGTGGATGGATTTCAACCTGCCGCAGAATTTCCGATTTCGGGCACGCTGAGCCGTGTTCCGGCTGCTCTTGGCACTTAGGCTGCGGCCCATGTGCGGAATCGTGGGATACGTGGGGTCGCAGTCGGCGCTCGATGTCGTGATGGCCGGGCTGAAGCGGCTGGAGTACCGGGGATACGACTCGGCGGGCGTCGCCGTGCTGGCGGATGGCGGGCTGGCGGCCGCGAAGAAGGCCGGGAAGCTGGTGAACCTGGAGAAGGAGCTGGTGGACCGGCCGCTGCCGACGGGCTCGACGGGGATCGGGCATACGCGGTGGGCCACGCACGGGGGGCCTACGGACGCCAATGCGCATCCGCATCTCGACAACGCCGGGCGGGTCGCCGTCGTGCACAACGGGATCATCGAGAACTTCGCCTTGCTGCGCGCCGAGTTGGAGGAGCGGGGGCACGATCTGGCCTCCGAGACGGACACCGAGGTGGTCGCGCATCTGCTCGCCGAGGAGTTCTCGGCATGTGCGGATCTGGCGGAAGCGATGCGGCTGGTGTGCCGGCGGCTGGAGGGGGCGTTCACCCTGGTCGCGGTGCATGCGGACGAGCCGGATGTGGTGGTGGGGGCTCGGCGGAACTCGCCGCTCGTGGTGGGTGTTGGGGAGGGTGAGGCGTTCCTGGCTTCCGATGTCGCCGCGTTCATCGCACACACGCGGTCGGCGATCGAGCTGGGGCAGGACCAGGTCGTCGAGCTGCGGCGCGACGGGGTGACGGTGACGGGCTTCGACGGCCTCCCGGCCGACGTGCGCTCCTATCACGTGGACTGGGATGCGTCCGCGGCGGAAAAGGGGGGCTATGACTACTTCATGCTCAAGGAGATCGCCGAGCAGCCGAAGGCGGTCGCCGATACATTGCTGGGGCGCATCGATGCGGGCGGTTCGCTGACGCTGGACGAGGTGCGGATCAGCGCCTCTGAGCTGCGGGAAGTCGACAAGGTCGTGATTGTGGCGTGCGGTACGGCTTTTCATGCCGGGCTCATCGCCAAATACGCCATCGAACACTGGACGCGGATTCCGTGTGAGGTCGAGCTCGCGAGTGAGTTCCGCTATCGGGATCCGATCCTCGGGGCGCGGTCTCTCGTCATCGCCATCTCGCAGTCCGGCGAGACCATGGACACACTCATGGCTCTACGGCATGCACGGGAGCAGGGCTCCAAGGTGCTGGCCATCTGCAACACCAACGGGTCGACCATTCCACGGGAATCGGATGCGGTGCTGTACACGCATGCCGGGCCGGAGGTGGCCGTTGCCTCGACCAAGGCGTTTCTGACGCAGTTGGTTGCCTGTTATCTGGTCGCTCTGTATCTGGGGCAGGTGCGGGGCACCAAATGGGGCGACGAGATCTGGGCCGTCATCCGGGACCTGTCGCAGATCTCCGGTGAGGTCGAGCGGGTGCTGGAGACCATGGAGCCGGTACGGGAGCTTGCGCGGTCGCTCGCCGACAAGAAGACGGTGCTGTTCCTGGGGCGGCATGTGGGGTATCCGGTGGCGCTGGAGGGTGCGCTGAAGCTCAAGGAGCTGGCGTACATGCACGCCGAGGGGTTTGCGGCGGGGGAGTTGAAGCACGGGCCGATCGCGTTGATCGAGCCCGATCTGCCGGTGGTGGTGGTTGTGCCGTCGCCCCGGGGGCGGTCTGTGCTCCACGACAAGATCGTGTCCAACATCCAGGAGATCCGCGCGCGGGGTGCGCGGACGATCGTGATCGCGGAGGAGGGCGACGAGGCGGTGGTGCCGTACGCCGACCATCTCGTACGGATCCCTGCGACGCCGACGTTGTTGCAGCCGCTCGTGGCCACCGTGCCGTTGCAGGTGTTCGCGTGCGAGTTGGCGACCGCTCGCGGCAATGAGGTGGATCAGCCGCGGAACCTGGCGAAGTCGGTGACCGTGGAGTAGGTCTTCACGCCATCGAGGAAGGCGGAGAAGGCTCCGGCCGGGAAGGTGAGGGTTGCCCTGGCCGGGGTCTTTGAGTCGCGGATGGCTATGTGGGTGGGGGAGGTTGCGATCTCCACGCACTCGTTGCCGTCGTCGGGGCCTGAGTAGGACGACTTCCGCCAGCGAGTGTGAGGCGTCATTGCGCACCTTCGTCCCTCTTCAGGGCCTTGACGAAGGTGGTGAAGGCGCCGGCTGGGAAGGTGAGGGTTGCCCTGGCCGGGGTCTTTGAGTCGCGGACGGCTACGTGGGTGACGGAGTTGGCGATCTCCACACACTCGTTGCCGTCGCCGCCCTCTGAGTAGGACGACTTCCGCCAGTTGTCCATGGGGTGCCTCACAGCTCTTTCGCCAGCTTGTGGATGAATTCACGGGACCGCTCGGGATCGAGTGACGCGGCCTCTACCTTACGGAAGCTCGTTCGGTAAGTGGTGAGCTGCGCCTCGGAGTCGATGAAGACTGAGCCGTGGGGCGCGTCACGTACCACTGTGTCCAGTTTGGATACGGGGCCACCCCAGTACGTCATCGTGCTTGAAGCTCGGGCGAAGTTGTCCAGATCGAAGGGGATGACACGCAGGGTGATGTGGTCCGCTTCGGAAAGCTCAAGGAGTCGGGCGAGTTGGGCCTTTGAGGCGGCGCGGTCGCTGACCCTGATCCGTAGCGCTGCCTCATGGATCACTGCTTCGCACGGGATGGTGATCTTCTGGCGTGCCATTCGGTGCCGGATGCGCAACTCAAGCTCGTCACTGGTGAGTTGCGGAAGTCTGGATGCGAAGACGGCGCGAGCGTACTCCTCCGTCTGCAGTGAGCCTGGCACGAACAGGCTGGCCACGTGGCGTCGATACCGGGCGTGGTATTCCAGCTCGGACACGTCCAGGAAGGACGTGGGTAGCAGACCCCGGTACTCCTCCCACCAGCCGCGTGTTCGGTCGGTGGCCATCGCGACCAGTGCGTTGATGAACTCCTCATCCGTGCAGGCGTAGTTGGAGGCCAGGCGGCGCAGGCGCTTCTCGCTCACCCCGGAGAGGCCGGACTCGATCTGGTTGATCTGGGTGGAGCTCACCCCGAGCAGTGCTGCCGCCTCGCGACCAGTGAAACCTGCCGCGTCGCGAAGCCGGCGCAGTTCGATGCCCAGGCGCAACTGACGTGCTGTTGGTTCCCGCCGCAATCCCGCCATGAACTGCTCCTCGGTTCAACGCGCTTGTGGGCGCGACTCGTTCGAGGGTCAGATTACGCGATCGACTTGCTGAACCTGTAAATCCAGGTCTACCGTCAGTGATGCGACGCACACTCTGCGGAAGTGCACCGCTCCGTCCTGCCATGACGGCTCGCGGCGTTGCCACCGCCAAACCCCCGCCATCGAACCGGAGTTGCCGCATGCCCGAAAACGAACCGAAGGAACCGTGGGAGTACTCCCTGTACATCCCGAACGACCTCCGTGCCGTCACCGTCTGTCGCCGAACCCTCCGTCTGGTCCTCACCGTCCACGGTCTGATCGGCGTCGTGGACACCGCCGAGCTGCTGGCGACGGAGCTGGTCTCCAATGCCGTACGCCACACCAAGGGGCCTGCTGCACTGCGCGTGCGCTGGTCGGCCGGCGTGCTGCGGATCGGGGCGTGGGACGCCGATCCCGAACCGCCGGAGCCGCCACGGGAGTTGGAGCAGCTCGCTGATGCGGAGGAAGGGCGGGGGCTCGCTCTGGTGCGCGCCTGTGCCGACCTGTGGGGGTGGCAGCCGCTGGCCAGGAACGGCAACCGGGGCAAGTACGTGTGGTGCGAGGTGAGTGCCGTTGCGTGAACGTACGGACGGCCGAGGACCTGTTCGCCGAGGACCCGGAGGTTCCCGGCGAATAGAGTGCCCGAATGAGCATCATCGGGGTCGGTATCGACGTAGCCGAGATCGATCGGTTCGAGGCGTCGCTCAAGCGGACGCCCGGGATGGCCGAACGGCTGTTCCTGGAGAGCGAGTTGCTGTTGCCCAGCGGTGAGCGGCGGGGTGTTGCCTCGCTCGCCGCGCGGTTTGCCGCCAAGGAGGCGTTGGCCAAGGCGCTCGGTGCGCCGCCCGGGCTGCTCTGGACGGACGCCGAGGTCGTCGTCGAGGACAGCGGGCAGCCGCGGCTGCGGGTGAAGGGGACGGTGGCGGCACGGGCGGCCGAGCTGGGGGTGCGGTCCTGGCATGTGTCGCTGAGCCATGACGCCGGGGTGGCGTCGGCGGTGGTGATCGCCGAAGGCTGAGGGCAGACTCGACCCCATGCGTACTGCGTACAGCGTGGAGACGGTAAGGGCAGCAGAGCGGGAGCTCATGGCGCGGCTTCCCGACGGGGCGTTGATGCAGCGTGCAGCTGCCGGGCTGGCCGCCGCGTGTGCCGATCTGCTCGTTCGGGTCTACGGCAGCCGGGTCGTGCTGCTCGTCGGGAGCGGGGACAACGGGGGCGATGCGCTGTATGCCGGCGCGCGGCTGGCTCGGCGGGGGGCGGGTGTCGCAGCCGTGTTGCTCGCGCCCGAGCGGGCCCACACCGGCGGGCTTGCCGCCCTGCTGCGCGCCGGAGGGCGCGTCGTCGGGGCGGGGACGGCTGCTGGTGCCGCTGCCTCCGTCGGTGTCGGTGCCGTAGAAGAGGCGATTCTCCGGGCCGATCTCGTCGTCGACGGGATTGTGGGGATCGGCGGCAGGGGCGGACTCCGGCCCGAGGCCGCGCAGTTGGCCGCATGTGCCGCCGAGTCCGGTGCCGCCGTCGTCGCCGTCGATCTGCCCAGCGGCGTCGACGCCGATACGGGGGAGGTGCGCGGTGCCGCCGTTCGGGCCGACCTCACCGTCACCTTCGGGACGCACAAGCCGGGGCTGCTGATCGATCCCGCGCGGGAGTACGCGGGGTCGGTGCGGCTCATCGACATCGGGCTCCGGGACGTACTGCCGGCTGCGGCCGAGCTGGAGGCTCTGCAGCACGTGGACGTGGCGCGACTCCTGCCCGTGCCCGGTGCCGAGAGCGACAAGTACCGGCGGGGGGTCGTCGGGATCGCGGCCGGGTCCGCGCGGTATCCGGGGGCCGCCGTGCTCGCCGTGTCCGGGGCGCTGCGGGGTGGCGCAGGGGCCGTGCGGTACGTCGGGCCCGCCGGGGACGCCGTCGTCTCGCGGTTCCCGGAGACGCTCGTGTCGGATCAGGGGCCCGCGAAGGCCGGGCGGGTGCAGGCGTGGGTGGTCGGGCCCGGCGCGGGGGACGACGCCTCGACCGTGGCCGAAGTGCTGGAGGCGGACGTGCCCGTGCTCATCGACGCGGACGGGCTGCGGCTCGCCGACCGGGATGCCGTACGGGCTCGCAGCGCCCCGACGCTCATGACCCCGCACGCCGGAGAGGCCGCCGCGCTGCTCGGTGTGGCGCGGGAGGAGGTCGAGGGGGCGCGGCTGGCGGCCGTGCGCGAGCTTGCTGCGCGGTACGGGGCGACCGTGCTGCTCAAGGGCTCGACCACGCTCGTCGCCGATTCGGGCGGCGGTGCCGTGCGGGTCAATGCGACGGGGACGCCGTGGCTCGCCACCGCGGGCAGTGGGGACGTGTTGTCCGGGCTTGCCGGGTCGCTGCTGGCGTCCGGGCTCTCCGCGCTGGACGCGGGGAGCGCGGCTGCGTATCTGCACGGGCTGGCCGGGCGGTTCGCGTCCGACGGGGCGCCGGCGGGGGCGCACGACGTGGCCGAGGCGATTCCTGGGGCGTGGCGGGACGTGCGGGACTGACCGGACCTTGGCTGCCAGGAGGCCCTACCCGGGTCCGGTCCGCCGGAGCACCGCCTACCGGAGGTCCTGCACCACGCTGAGGATGTTTCCCTCACTGTCCCTGAACCAGGCGCCGCGCATGCCCGCGCCCTCCGCCACGCCGCTCTGCGTCTTCAGGCCCGGCAGGTCGTACTCCTCGAAGGTGACGCCGCGGCTGCGCAGTTCCGTCATCTCCGCGTCGAGATCGCCGACGGTCCAGCCGGCCAAAGTGTGGGCGGCCTGGCCGCCGCTCGGTGTCAGGTAGAGGACGAAGCGGGCACCGCCGGACTCGAAGAGCGCGGTGTCCTGCCGGTCGTCGATGAGCTTGAGGCCGAGCGTGTCGCCGTAGAAGTGCTTGGCCCTTTCGATGTCGGACGCCGGAATGACGGCGTTCAGTGGTGTGTCTGCCAGCATCTCCACCACCTCCGGTTCTCAGACTAGGCCGGGGGTCGCGCGCCGTCGCCCGGGCGGCGCTCGTCGGAAAGGGTGACCCCGCCGCGCGCCGCCCCGGGCCTGTCGCCCCTGCGCGTTTCTCTGATTGCATGATCAATGGACATATTGCACATATCGCTTGTCGCGGTGCCGTGGTCGTGGTCGCCGCCGTGATCGCCCTTCCCGCCGGCGCCGCCACGGCCGCCCCCGGACCCCCCGCCTGGGGGGCCGAGCTGGTGCCCGGTGTCGCGCCGGGGCCCGCTCAGCCGTGGCAGGTCGACACGCCCGACCAGGTGCTGGCGCCGAAGGTGTACACGCCCACCGACGACGAGGACGCCGTCGAGCCTCGGGACGCGCCGGAGGGGACGTACGACCTCGTCGAGTACGTGCCCCTCGAGGAGGCCGCCGGGAAGGTGAAGTGCAGCAGGAAGACCGGGCCCTACCAGCGGGCGGTCGAGAAGTGGCTGAAGCTGAAGGCGGACGGGAAGCAGTCGGCGGCCGACTGCCGGGCCATCCGGAAATTTCAGGTGAAGCATCGGATCAAGGCGGCGACCGGGTTCGCCGGGCCCGTCACCTGGGCCGCCATGCAGCTCATTTCCGCGAAGAAAAATCCGAATGCCAAAAAGAAGTGCCCCGAGCGGACCTATCGGGTCGCATGTGTCGATCTCGACCGGCAGTTGACCTGGGTGCAGAAGGGGAGCGAGGTGGTCTACGGGCCCGTCCCCATGCGCAGCGGACGGGTCGGGCATGCCACCCGGGTCGGATGGCACAAGATCTACTGGAAGCACAAGAACCACTGGTCGACGCTCTACAACTCGCCCATGCCCTATGCCCAGTTCTTCAGTGGCGGGCAGGCCTTTCATGCCATCTACGGCAGCATCTACACCATCGTCGGCTCGTGGGGGTGCGTCAATCTGCGGCTGGACGACGCCCGGAAGCTGTGGGGTGTGCTGAAGAAGGGCGACCGTGTCTACGTCTGGGGACAGCGGTCCGGGAAGTAGGCGCTTGCACGGGGCCGGTGCCTCGGGGGGTGTCGGACCCCTCTGAGACACTGGGTGCGCCATGACTGAGACAGCAGCTGCCCCGACCGCGCCCCTGCGGGCCCGCGCCGAGATCGACCTGGCCGCCCTGCGCGCCAACGTACGGACCCTGCGCGCCCTCGCGCCGGGCGCTGCCCTCATGGCCGTGGTCAAGTCCGAGGCGTACGGCCACGGGGCCGTGCCCTGTGCCCGGGCCGCCGTCGAGGCGGGCGCCGCATGGCTGGGGACCGCCACGCCCGAGGAGGCGCTCGCGCTGCGGGCCGCCGGGCTGCCCGGACGCATCATGTGCTGGCTGTGGACGCCGGGCGGGCCCTGGCGGGAGGCGATCGAGGCCGACATCGACGTGTCGGTGAGCGGGATGTGGGCCCTCGAGGAGGTCACGGCGGCGGCCCGGGCGGCGGGCATTCCCGCGCGCGTGCAGCTCAAGGCCGACACCGGGCTGGGGCGGGGCGGCTGCCGGCCGGGCGAGGACTGGGCCGAGCTGGTCGCAGCCGCCCTGCGCGCCGAGGCCGACGGGACCGTCCGCATCACCGGGCTCTGGTCGCACTTCGCATGTGCCGACGAACCCGGTCATCCCTCCATCGCCCGCCAGCTCACCCGCTTCCGCGAGATGCTCGCGTACGCCGAGGGCCAGGGCGTGCGCCCCGAGGTGCGGCACATCGCCAACTCGCCCGCCACGCTCACCCTTCCCGAGGCCCACTTCGACCTCGTACGGACCGGGATCGCCCTCTACGGCATCTCGCCCAGCCCCGAGATCGGCAGCCCCGCCGACTTCGGGCTGCGCCCGGTGATGACTCTGTCGGCGTCCCTCGCGCTCGTGAAGCACGTTCCGGGGGGTCACGGGGTCAGTTACGGGCATCACTACATCACCCCCGGTGAGACCACCCTCGGACTCGTGCCCGTCGGATACGCCGACGGCGTTCCGCGGCACGCCTCCGGGACCGGTCCGGTGCTGGTCGGGGGCAAATGGCGGACCGTTGCGGGGCGGGTCGCGATGGACCAGTTCGTCGTCGATCTCGGCGGGGACGAGCCCGCGGCCGGTACCGAAGCGGTGCTGTTCGGGCCGGGCGACCGCGGCGAGCCCACCGCCGAGGACTGGGCGCAGGCCGCAGGCACCATCGCGTACGAAATTGTCACGCGGATCGGAACGCGCGTTCCTCGCGTCTACGTGAATGAGGAACAAAGCGGGTAACTGCACAGAGGCCCGACAGTCCACAGTCAACAGTCCGGCAGAAGTGCAGCACCCGTAAGCCGAGCAACATCGGTCAGTCGATCAACAGCGGTATCAAGCGAGCAACACGAGTAGCGCAAGCAACACGAGTAATGCAAGCAACACCTGCACCACCCGACCCAGCGAACAGCAGCAGCAATCCGGCGAAGAGGAGCGGTACGTGAGCGAGAGCAGTGCGGAGGCCGTCGCAGCCGTCGTCTCCGCCACGGGGGCGGCCGGGAACTGGCGCAGGGCGACCGGCATCGCGGGCGCCGCGATAGGCGTGGTCGCCGCGGGCGCGGCGGCCGGCGTCGCCATAGAGCGGCTCACCGTCGGCCGCGGGATGAGGAAGAAGGCGCGGCTCGCGCTCGACTCGACGGGACCGTACGGGTCGTTGCGCGGCACGCCCGGCAAGGCGACGGCCGACGACGGCACCGAGCTGTACTACGAGGTCGACGACGTCGACCCCGACGCCGTGCCCGCGCTCGGCCCGCGCCGCCGACGGCTGTTCGGGCGCAAGGCGCCCGCTCCCGTCACCGTCGTCTTCAGCCACGGCTACTGTCTCAGCCAGGACTCCTGGCACTTCCAGCGCGCGGCCCTGCGCGGCGTCGTCCGGACCGTGCACTGGGACCAGCGCAGCCACGGGCGGTCCGGGCGGGGCGTGCAGCAGGTGCAGGACGGCGTGCCGGTCAGCATCGACCAGCTGGGGCGCGATCTGAAGGCCGTCATCGACGCCGCCGCGCCGGACGGGCCGATCGTGCTCGTCGGGCACTCCATGGGCGGGATGACCGTGATGGCGCTGGCCGACCAGTACCCCGAGCTGATCCGTGACCGAGTGGTCGCCACCGCCTTCGTCGGTACCTCGTCCGGGCGGCTCGGCGAGGTCAACTTCGGGCTGCCTGTCGCGGGCGTCAACGCCGTGCGCCGGGTGCTCCCCGGGGTGCTGAAGGCGCTGGGGCAGCAGGCCGCGCTGGTGGAGAAGGGGCGGCGGGCGACCGCCGACCTGTTCGCCGGGATCATCAAGCGGTACTCGTTCGCATCAAGGGACGTCGACCCGGCCGTCGCGCGGTTCGCCGAGCGGATGATCGAGGGCACGCCGATCGACGTGGTCGCCGAGTTCTACCCGGCGTTCACGGAACACGACAAGACCGAGGCGCTGGAGTACTTCGCGGACCTGCCGGTGCTCGTCCTGGCCGGAATCGGTGACCTCGTCACGCCCAGCGAGCACAGCGAGGCGATCGCCGACCGGCTGCCGGACGCCGAACTGGTGCTGGTTCCGGACGCCGGGCACCTGGTGATGCTGGAGCACCCGGAGGTGGTCACCGACCGGCTGGCGGACCTCCTCACCCGTGCGGGTGCCGTCCCGGCAGGGGCTACCGTGGGTGGCTATGGAAGCACCAGCAGCACCGCACAACCCGGTTGAGACCCGGCTGACGGTCACCTCGCCCGAGCAGATGCAGGACCTGGGCCGCCGCCTGGCCAAGCTGCTCCGCGCCGGTGATCTCGTGATGCTCAACGGCGAGCTCGGCGCCGGCAAGACGACGCTGACCCGCGGGCTCGGCGAGGGGCTCGGGGTGCGCGGCGCCGTCACGTCCCCGACCTTCGTGATCGCCCGTGTGCACCCGTCCCTGGGCGACGGGCCGCCGCTCGTCCACGTCGACGCGTACCGCCTGGGCGGCGGGCTCGACGAGATGGAGGACCTGGACCTCGACGTCTCGCTGTCCGACTCGGTGATCGTCGTGGAGTGGGGCGAGGGCAAGGTCGAGGAGCTGACCGACGACCGGCTGCACGTCGTCATCCACCGGGCCGTCGGAGACACCACCGACGAGGTGCGGCACGTGACGGTGACCGGGCTCGGGGAGCGGTGGTCGACAGTGGACCTGAGCGTGCTGTCCGCCTGACGGCCGCACGGCCGACGCACAAATCCGTGAACGTTCCGACAAGACGTCGGCAAGATATTGCATTCGGTGTCTTGTGCGTGGTCACATGGTACCCAGTTCGTAGTTAGGTCTACCTAACTACGCCCGCCCCCGGGTCCTCAGGAGGCGTCCATGTCGGCCACCGAGAGCAACGAGCAGCCGCAGAAGCCGTACGCCGTCGTAGCCGGCGTCTCCATGCGCGAACTGCTGGCGTCGTGCGCCGCGGCGGACGCGGTCTCGACCCCACCGCGGCTGCCGGACCTCGAGGCGTCCCGGCCACCGGCCCGGCACAGGGAAGCCGCATAGGGCCTGTCCGGGGACAGCCCTAGGGGATCACGGCGATCTGCGCGCCGATCGTCGCGAACTCCCACAACGCGGCGCCGTCCTTGCGGGACTCCCGGATCCCGCCCGTGCGCACAGCCGGGTCGGGTGTCGCCGACGTACTGGCCACCGCCGCGCTGAAGCCGACGGCCACGCCGTCCACGCTGGTGAAGCGGACGACGTGCTCGATGGCGGTCCCGTCGGTGCCGACGGCGGAGTTCGAGCGGGAGGTGACCCGGTAGACGCCGGGGGCCGGGTCGACGCTGCCCGGGGCGACCGTGAAGCTGCGCATGACCCTGTTGCCCGCGTCGACCAGCCAGACACGGTCGGCGCCCACCGCGTACACGACCCGTTCCCCCGCGCCGGACGCGGTGGGCGGGGCGGCCGGGTTCCGCTGGGCGCCGGGCGCCGCCGAGACGGCCAGCGTGGGTGAGGCGCTCGCCTGTGGCTTGCCGAAGCCGGCCGGGGCGGTCGCGAAGGCGCGGTAGCCGAGGAAGCCGACGGCGGCCAGGGCGGCCGCGGTGAGCCCGAACACGAATCCGGAGCTGCTCCTTGCCACGCTCGCCACCTGACCCATTCGCCTCGTACGTCGTGCTTTTCGGCGACCGTAGCAGCCCGCACACGCCTGACCCGGGCGGCGATGCGCGAGGCGCGGGAGCCGTAGGCTGTTTGCGTGCTCTTGCTCGCTCTGGATACCGCAACCCCAGCCGTGACCGTCGCCCTGCACGACGGCACGGACGTCATCGCCTCCTCGAGCCAGGTGGACGCGCGCCGGCACGGTGAGCTGCTGCTGCCGGCCGTCGACCGGGTGCTCGCCGAGGCCGGGATCGGGCTCGACGCCGTCACCGGCATCGTCGTAGGCATCGGTCCCGGCCCCTACACCGGGCTGCGCGTCGGCCTGATGACCGCGGACACCTTCGGGCTCGCGCTCGGTGTCCCCGTGCACGGCGTGTGCACGCTCGACGGTCTGGCGTACGCGGCCGACATCGAGAAGGGGCCCTTCGTCGTGGCGACCGACGCCCGGCGCAAGGAGGTCTACTGGGCGCGGTACGCGGACTCACGGACCCGGCTGACCGACCCCGCCGTCGACCGGCCCGCCGACATCGCGGACCGGGTGGCGGGACTGCCCGCCGTCGGCGCGGGCGCGCTGCTGTACCCGGACACCTTCCCGAACGTGCACGAGCCGGAGCACGTCTCGGCCGCCGCGCTCGCGAGTCTGGCCGCCGAGCGGCTGGGCAAGGGCGAGGAACTGCCCGAGGCCCGGCCGCTGTACCTGCGCCGCCCGGACGCCCAGGTCCCCAAGAACTACAAGGTGGTCACCCCCAAGTGACCGAACCCGTGACCCCTCGACTGCGCGAGATGCGCTGGTGGGACATCGACCGCGTGCTCGTACTGGAGAAGGACCTCTTCCCCGAGGACGCCTGGTCCCGCGGCATGTTCTGGTCCGAACTGGCCCATGCCCGCGGACACGAGGCGACGCGCCGCTACGTCGTCGCCGAGGACGGTGAGGGGCAGGTGGTCGGGTACGCGGGCCTCGCCGCCGCCGGAGACCTCGCCGACATCCAGACGATCGCCGTCGCCCGCGACCAGTGGGGCACCGGCCTCGGCGGACGGCTCCTCACCGAACTCCTCCGGGCCGCCACCGCCTTCGAGTGCGCCGAAGTGATGCTGGAGTGCCGGATCGACAACACCCGCGCCCAGAAGCTCTACGAGCGCTTCGGTTTCGAGGCCATCGGTTTCAGACGCGGCTACTACCAGCCGGGCAATGTGGACGCCCTGGTGATGCGACTGACCACGCAATCCGACAGCGGCTCCGCCGCGGGATCAACTTCCGAACGAGAAACCGAGATCCATGGCTGACGAACCTTTGGTCCTGGGGATTGAGACCTCCTGCGACGAGACCGGCGTCGGCATCGTCCGCGGCACCACCCTGCTGGCCGACGCCGTCGCGTCCAGCGTCGACGAGCACGCCCGCTTCGGCGGCGTCGTCCCGGAGGTCGCCTCCCGGGCGCACCTCGAGGCGATGGTGCCCACGATCGAGCGCGCGCTGAAGGAGGCGGGGGTGAGCGCGAGGGACCTGGACGGCATCGCGGTCACCGCCGGTCCCGGTCTGGCGGGTGCCCTGCTGGTCGGCGTATCGGCGGCCAAGGCGTACGCGTACGCGCTGGGCAAGCCGTTGTACGGCGTCAACCACCTCGCCTCCCACATTTGCGTGGACCAGCTGGAGCACGGGGCGCTGCCCGAGCCGACGATGGCGCTGCTGGTGTCCGGCGGGCACAGCTCGCTGCTCCTGTCGACGGACATCACTTCGGACGTACGTCCCCTGGGCGCGACCATCGACGACGCGGCCGGCGAGGCCTTCGACAAGATCGCACGGGTGCTGAACCTCGGCTTCCCCGGCGGCCCGGTCATCGACCGGTACGCGCGCGAGGGCGACCCGTCGGCGATCGCGTTCCCGCGCGGCCTGACCGGCCCGCGCGACCCGGCGTACGACTTCTCGTTCTCCGGGCTGAAGACGGCCGTGGCCCGCTGGATCGAGGCCAAGCGGGCCGCGGGGGAGGAGGTGCCGGTGCGTGACGTGGCGGCCTCCTTCCAGGAGGCGGTCGTCGACGTGCTCACCCGGAAGGCCGTGCGGGCCTGCAAGGACGAGGGCGTGGAGCACCTGATGATCGGCGGCGGGGTCGCTGCGAACTCGCGGCTGCGGGCGCTGGCGCAGGAGCGGTGCGAGACGGCGGGGATCCAGCTCCGGGTGCCGCGGCCGAAGTTGTGCACGGACAACGGGGCGATGGTGGCGGCGCTCGGTGCGGAGCTGGTGGCCCGTAACCGGGCGGCGTCGGCCTGGGATCTGTCCGCGGACTCGTCGCTGCCGGTGACGGACCCGCATGTGCCGGGCCACTCGCACGACCACGACCACGATCATGTGCACGAGGTCAGCAAGGAGAACCTCTACCCGTGACGGTTGCGTTGATGTGGGAGGCGCGGGCGGCCGAGGGGCGGGGCGAGGAGCTGCTCGCCTGGGCGCGGGCGCAGGAACTCCCGGCGCGGCCGGTGCGCCGGGAGAACTTCCGGGCCCCGCAGGACCGCGTCCTCGTCATCACGTGGTGGGACGCCGCCTACGATGCCGAGCTGCCCGAACTCCCGGAACCGGACGGTGAGTTGGTTATGCGGGCCGTGCACCGGTGGCGGTTCGAGTCCCTGGGGCCGGACTGACGGTGGTGCAGAGGAGCGCCGACGGCCCGTCGGAGTCGGGGGCCAGCCACAGGCGTCGCCCGTTGCTGTGCTCCCAGCCGACGCCGACCACCGCCTTGCCGAGCCAGTCCAGGCCCATGGCCAGGGGGACCACGACGATGGCGGTGTCCCTGATGACGAAGACGCACAGGGCCGACAGCAGCAGCAGGCCGAGCATGCGGGGTGCGAGGGCGGTGCGACGACTCGGGTCGGTGTCCGGCACAGGCGCCGCGGTCTCGAACTCCCGCATCTGGCCCACCCACTTGAGCCGGGTCGCCCGTAGCAGCGTCGACAGTACGAGGAAGCCGAGCGCGAAGGTGACCAGCACCCCGATGGCTCCGCTCCGTACCGGCGGGCTCTGGCCCGTGCCGACCGCCGCCGCCCAGCCGCCGGCGACACCGGCGAGTATCAACGCCGCCGCCCACAACTCGTGATGCACGTACCGGACCATCGTCCCTCCCCCAAGTCCGAGGCGCGGGGGTCAGTCCGCCCTCGAGATCTCCGTCTCGCAGAGCAGCCGCCGGTCGGTGCCGAGCACCCTCACCGGGCCGGTGAGACTCAGCCGGGCCGTGTGCCGAACGTCCGCGCTGGATGCCGCCAACCGTAGTTCGAGCGCGCCCGGTTCGACCACCCTCGTATGTGAGCGGTCCGTGAAGGCCGACAGGTCGGCATGGAAGCGGAAGGTGACGCGGGACGCCTCTCCCGGCTCCAGCTCCAGCCGCTGATAACCGATCAGGCGTACGTCCGGGCGGGTCACCGAGGCCACCGGGTCGTGCAGATACAGCTGCACGACCTCGGCGCCCGCGCGCTCCCCGGTGTTGCGGACGGTGACCGAGACGTCGTACGAGCCGTCCGTGCCGATCTCCGCCCCGGCGGAGTCGGACTCCCACGCGAACGTCGTGTACGAGCGGCCGTGGCCGAAGGCGTACAGCGGGGTCGGGTCGAGGTTGCTGACCTCGCCCGCGAGTCCCAGCGGGGGCTGGAGGTACGTCCACGGCTGGCCCCCCGGGACCCGCGGGACGCTCACCGGGAGGCGGCCCGACGGGTTCACGCGACCCGACAGCACTCCCGCCACCGCCGGGCCGCCCTCCTCCCCGGGGAAGAACGCCTGCACCACGGCGGCCAGCCGGCCGTGCCAGCGGCCCAGGGCGTACGGGCGGCCGGTGAGGAGGACGAGGACCACGGGGACTCCGGTGGCGACCAGCGCATCCAGCAAGTCGCCCTGCACGCCCGGGAGTTGCAGGTCCGTCACGTCGCAGCCCTCGCCCGACGTACCCCGTCCGAACAGGCCCGCCCGGTCGCCCAGCACCGCCACGCACACATCCGCCTCGGAGGCCCGCGCCACCGCCTCCTCGAAGCCCGACGAGTCCGGGGCCGAGGTGTCGCAGCCCTGGGCGAACGTCACCTTGGCGTCCGGGAGTTCGGTCCGCAGCGCCTCCAGGACGGTCGGGATCTCCACGCCCATCGGCACCTCGGGGTGGTGCGTCAGGACGTGGGACGGGAAGGAGTAGCAGCCGAGCATCGCCAACGCGTCGGCCGCCCGCGGTCCGACCACCGCGATACGGGTGTCGGGCGGGAGGGGGAGGACCCCGTCCGGGTTGTCCAGGAGCACCACCGACTCCTCGGCCAGACGGCGGGCCAGGGCCCGGTTCGCGGCCGAGTCCAGGTTGATCGTGGCGGCGGGCTCGGGGTCCCAGTCCTCGTCCAGGAGGCCCAGCTCGCACTTCTGGAGCAGCACCCGGCGGGCCGCGCGGTCGACCAGGGACTCCGGTACCGCGCCCGCCCGTACCGCCTCCAGCAGTGGTTTTCCGTAGCACTTGAGCGTCGGCAGCTCCACGTCGATGCCGGCCGTCAGCGCCGCGTGCGCCGCCTCGGCGGGGGAGCCCGCCACCCGGTGCAGGGTCTCGAGGAATCCGATGCCGAAGTAGTCGGCGACCACCGTGCCGGTGAATCCCCAGTGCTCGCGCAGGAGTTCGGTCAGGAGGGACGGGTCCGCGGAGGCCGGGATGCCGTCCGTGTCGGTGTACGCCGCCATGACCGAGCGGGCGCCGCCCTCGCGCAGCGCCAGCTCGAACGGCGGCAGGGTCACGTCCGCGAACTCGCGGATGCCGGCCCGGACTGGGGCGAGATTGCGGGCGCCCGCCGAGGACGCGTACCCGGCGAAGTGCTTGAGCGTGGCGACGATCCCGGCGGACTCCAGGCCGCGCACATAGGCCGTCCCGATGGTGCCCACCAGGTACGGGTCCTCGCCGATCGTCTCCTCGACCCGGCCCCAGCGCGGGTCCCGTACGACGTCCAGGACCGGGGCGAGGCCCTGGTGGACGCCGGCCGAGCGGAGGTCGCTGCCGATGGCGCGGGCCATGTCCTCGACCAGGGGCGGGTCGAAGGTGGCGCCCCAGGCCAGCGGGACGGGGTAGGCGGTGGCGCCCCAGGCCGTGAAGCCGGCCAGGCACTCCTCGTGGGCGACGGCCGGGATGCCGAACCGGCCCGACTCGGCGATACGGCGCTGGGCGCGGGCCAGTGCCTGCGCGCCCAGCGCCGGGTCCACGGGGGCGGTGCCGTAGGAGCGGGTGAGCTGGCCCAGGCCGTGGGTGATCAGCTCCTCCCAGTCGTAGTCGGAGCTCATCTCGCGTTGCAGCGGGGCGACTCCGTCGCCGTCCGTGGCGGCGCCCACCCACACGCCGTACAGCTGGGCGGTCTTCTCCTCGAGAGTCATCCGGGAGAGGAGGTCGTCGACGCGGGCGGCGGCGGGCAGGGCGGGGTCACGCCAGGGGGCGGTGGTCATGAAACTCCTGCTCTGGTCGAGTGGGGGTGGCCCTCTCACGAACGCTGGCAAACTCTGACGACGAATGTTTCGCTATGTATGTCGAATGTTCCGGGAACCTAGGGCGGTCCGGAGGCTTCGTCAAGAGGTCGTGCAGGGATACGATCGCCGCCATGACACCCCCGGAGCCCGTTGAAACGCGGACGACAACCCCGACGACAGGCCGGTCGGCACAGACCGCGACGCTCGCCGAGATCGCCCGCGAGGCCGGCGTGTCCGCGCCGACTGTTTCGAAGGTCCTCAACGGCCGCGCGGACGTGGCTCCGGCCACCCGCAGCCGCGTCGAGGAACTGCTGCGCGCCCACGGCTACCGGCGCAGGCGCGCCGAGGCGAGCCGCTCGCCCCTGATCGACCTGGTCTTCCACGAGCTGGAGAGCGCGTGGGCGATGGAGGTCATCCGGGGCGTGGAGAACGTGGCCCGGGACGCCGGGCTGAGCGTGGTGCTGAGCGAGAGCGCCGGGCGGCTGACGCCCGGGCGGACCTGGGCGGACCAGGTCGCCGCCCGCCGCCCGCACGGAGTGATCCTGGTGCTGTCCGGGCTGGACGAGTCCCAGCGGGCGCTGCTGACCAGCCGCTCCATCCCGTTCGTGGTGATGGACCCGGCCGGCGACCCCGGCGTCGACGTCCCGTCGATCGGCGCGACCAACTGGCAGGGCGGTCTCGCCGCCACCCGGCACCTGATCGAACTCGGCCACACCCGCATCGGCGCCATCACGGGCCCGACCCGCATGATGTGCAGCCGCGCCCGTGTCGACGGCTACCGGGCCGCGCTGGAGACCGCGGGCCTCCCCGTCGACCCGGCGCTGATCGCGACCGGTGACTTCCACCACGAGGCCGGCTACCGGCAGGGCCTTCAGCTGCTGCGCCGCCCGGACCGCCCCACCGCCGTGTTCGCCCTCAACGACCTCCAGGCGCTCGGTCTGTACGAGGCCGCGCGCGAACTGGGCCTGCGCATCCCCGAGGACCTGAGCGTGGTCGGCTTCGACGATCTGCCCGTCGCGCGCTGGGTGGGGCCGCCGCTGACCTCCGTACGGCAGCCGCTGACGGAGATGGCGGAGGCGGCGGCCAAGCTCGTCCTCGACCTGGGGCGGGAGGACCAGGCGCCGGTGGCGACCCGGGTGGAGCTGGCGACCAGCCTGGTGGTGCGCAGCAGCACGGCGCCGCCTCCGGCGTGACACGGGTGGCCGGAAGTTGACGTATTGACGGGTGGTACGGGCGCCTCCACACTCCTCCGAAGCCAATCGGTTGTACGACCGAAACTTTCGGAGGCACCCGCGATGAGATCTCTGAGAACAGGCTCATCCCTGGCGGCACTCGTCACCGGCGCCGCGCTGCTGTTCACGGCGCCCGCGGCGCACGCCGCCGACACCCCGCTGCGCGACCTCGCCGCCGCCAAGGGCAAGGTCATCGGCACGGCGGTGACCGGCTCCAAGCTCACGGGGACGTACGGCGACCTCGCCGGGGCGCAGTTCAACTCCCTCACCCCCGGCAACGCCATGAAGTGGGGCTCGGTCGAGCCGACCCAGGGCAGCTTCAACTGGAGCGAGGCCGACCAGATCGTCGCCTTCGCGCAGGCGCACAACCAGCAGGTGCGCGGCCACACCCTGGTCTGGCACAACCAGAACCCGAGCTGGCTGACCAACGGCAGCTGGACCTCCGCCCAGCTCAGCAGCCTGCTGCAGAACCACATCAGCACCGAGGTCGGCCGCTACAAGGGGAAGATCGCCGCCTGGGACGTGGTCAACGAACCCTTCAACGAGGACGGCACCTACCGCTCCACCCTCTGGTACAACGGCCTCGGCGCCGACTACATCGCCAATGCCCTGACCTGGGCACACGCCGCCGACCCGGCCGCCAAGCTGTACATCAACGACTACAACGTCGAAGGCGTCAACGCGAAGTCGACCGCCCTGTACAACCTGGTGAAGGACCTCAAGAGCCGGGGCATCCCGATCGACGGCGTGGGCCTGCAGGCGCATCTGATCCTGGGTCAGGTGCCGTCGTCGCTGCAGCAGAACATCCAGCGCTTCGCCGACCTCGGCGTCGATGTGTCGATCACCGAGCTGGACGTGCGCATGGCGCTCCCGGCGGACAGCACGAAGCTCGCCCAGCAGGCCGCCGACTACAAGTCGGTGCTGAACGCCTGCGTGGCGGTCACCCGGTGCGCGGGCGTCACCGTCTGGGGCTTCACCGACTCCGACTCCTGGGTGCCGAGCACCTTCCCGGGCTACGGCGCGGCGACGCCGTACGACGAGAACTACGCGCCGAAACCGGCGTACCACGCGATCGCGGAGGCGCTCGGCGGTACGACGACCACGCCACCCACCGGTGCCTGCACGGCGACGTACAGCGTGACGAGCCAGTGGAACACCGGGTTCACAGGCC
Organism: Streptomyces sp. NPDC001401; assembly: GCF_042895385.1. Classification (NCBI taxonomy): domain Bacteria; kingdom Bacillati; phylum Actinomycetota; class Actinomycetes; order Kitasatosporales; family Streptomycetaceae; genus Streptomyces; species Streptomyces sp. NPDC001401. The sequence goes on along the minus strand of NZ_JBIAWI010000004.1, from coordinate 671,279 downwards.
AGGTGACCATCGCCTGCTCGGGCGCCTCGCTGTCGTCCTGGAAGGCGAACTGGACGTTCGGCGCAGGCCAGCAGATCACCCAGGCCTGGAACGCGACCTGCAGTCAGTCGAGTACGGCGGTGTCCTGCACGAACGCCTCCTACAACGGCTCGGTGCCGGACGGCGGTTCGGTGACCTTCGGGTTCAACGCGTCCTGGAGCGGCAGCAACCCGGTGCCCGCGGTGACGCTGGGCTGAGCGTGAGAATTTCCGAAGAAAACCGTCTCACGCCGTCGTCACTAACAATCCCCTAATAATTCGGATTTACGTTCCTGCTCGTGACGGGACACGACGAGAGCGGAGACGCGGGCAGACCCAAAGGCCGGCGGTCGACCGTACTGAAGATCGCCGGCCTCACCATGGCGGGCCTGCTGGTGCTGGGCGCAGGCGCGGCGGGCTGGGCGTACTGGCACCTCAACAGCAACATCAAGAGCGTCGACATCAACAACGCGCTCGGCGACGACCGCCCGGCGAAGGCGGTGATCATGCCGTCCGCGTCCGCGTCGGCCTCCCCGCTGCCCACCGGCTCCCTGAACATCCTGGTGCTGGGCTCGGACTCGCGCAGCGGCAAGGAGAACAAGACACTCGGCGGGGGCAGCAGTTCCGGCGCCCGGTCCGACACGGCGATGGTCGTGCACATCGACGCGGGCCGGAAGAAGGCCACCGTCGTCAGCATCCCGCGCGACACGCTCGTCACGCGTCCGTCCTGCCCGCTGAAGTCCGGCGGGTCGACGGCGGTGGCGTACGGCGCGATGTTCAACAGCGCGTACTCGGTGGGCGGTGCGGTGTGCGCCGTGAAGACCGTCGAGTCGATCACGAACGTCCGCATGGACCACTACCTCGAGATCGACTTCTCGGGCTTCGCGAAGCTGGTGAACGCGCTGGGCGGCGTCACCGTGACCACCGACCAGGACATCGACGACGACGACAGCCATCTGCACCTGAAGGCGGGCACCCACACCCTGAACGGCAAGCAGGCCCTGGCCCTCGCCCGCACCCGGCACGGCATAGGCGACGGCAGCGACCTCGGCCGGATAGGCCTGCAGCAGAAGCTGGTGAAGGCCCTGCTGGAGCGGATCTCCTCGACGAGCCTGTTCACCGACCCCGGCAAGCTGTACACGGTGGCCGAGGCGGTGACCAGCAGTCTGACCACCGACACCGGCCTGGACTCGCTGAGCGAACTGGTCGGCCTCGGCGAGAGCCTGAAGGGCCTGTCGGCGGACCGGATGAAGACCGTGATGATGCCGGTGGTGACGGCACCCTCGGACCCCAACCGGGTGGTGGCGAAGGAACCGGCGGCGAGCAGGCTGTGGGAGTCGTTGCGCTGAGCGCTCCGCCGGCGGAGCCGCATCGCGGGGTCGGGAGCAGGAGATCCGCTCCGACCTGCGAAAACGGACCGGCGGGAAATTTCTTCAAGAAATTCCGGCGCCCGTGTCGATCCGGTCTCCCCCTGATCGACGCACCGGTGAAAGGCGGAACCGAGACACCGCCCCGACCGAAGGAGTCACCATGCCGCGTTACCTGTCGCTCGTGAAGATCGACGAGAAGACCGCGCCCGCGGAGGGCCCCAGCCCCGAGCTGATGCAGCGCATGGGCGAGCTGATCGAGGAGATCACCAAGGCCGGAGTCATGCTCGACACGGCCGGGCTGACCCCGTCCGCACAGGGCACCCGCGTGCACTGGGAGGGCGGGCAGATCTCCGTCACCGACGGGCCCTTCACCGAGTCCAAGGAGGTCATCGGCGGCTACGCGATCATGCAGTGCAAGGACCAGGCCGAGGCACTGGAGTGGACCAAGCGCTTCCTGAAGGTGCACGAGGAGTTCTGGACGGTGACCTGCGAGGTGCGGGAGATCGCCGAAGGCTGAGAAACCTGAGCCTTCCTTGGCCCGAGGGCGCCGGGGGTGTTGCATGGTGGGCTGTGGAACCACAGCCCACCGCCTCGCACGCCACGGCCGCCCCGCGCGACGCCGCTGCCGACCCCCGCCACGCCATCGAGACCGTCTTCCGTCTCGAATCGCCTCGCATCATCGCCGCCGTCGCCCGCATCGTCCGCGACGTCGGCATCGCCGAGGAGCTCGCCCAGGACGCGCTGGTCGCCGCCCTGGAGCAGTGGCCGCGCGACGGCGTGCCAGACAACCCGGGCGCCTGGCTCATGTCCACCGCCCGCCACCGCGCCGTGGACCTGATCCGGCGCCGGGAGAACTACGCCCGCAAACTGGCGGAGATCGGCCGCACCCTGGAGACGACGGCCCCGCCCGAGGAGCCCGCCGACCCCGACGACATCGACGACGACCTGCTCCGCCTCGTCTTCACCGCCTGCCACCCGGTGTTGTCCGCCGAGGCCCGTATCGCCCTCACCCTCCGCCTGCTCGGCGGCCTGACGACGGCCGAGATCGCCCGCGCGTTCCTCACCCCGGAGCCGACCGTCGCCCAGCGCATCGTCCGCGCGAAGAAGACCCTCGCCGCCAAGAACATCGCCTTCGAGGTGCCCTACGGCCCCGAACGCGAGGCCCGGCTCGGCTCCGTCCTGGACGTCATCTACCTGATCTTCAACGAGGGTTACGCCGCCACGGCCGGTGACGACTGGCTGCGCCCCGCACTCTGCGAGGACGCGCTGCGGCTGGCCCGCGTGCTGTCCGGGCTGATGCCCAAGGAGCCCGAGGTGCACGCCCTGACCTCCCTGCTGGAGTTCCAGGCCTCCCGCGCCGCCGCCCGCACCGGCCCGGACGGCGAACCCGTCCTCCTCAAGGACCAGAACCGCCGCCGCTGGAACCGCATGCTCATCGCCCGCGGCATCACAGCCCTCCACCGCGCCGACGCCACCGCCACGGGCGCCCCGGGCCCGTACGCCCTCCAGGCCGCCATCGCCGCCTGCCACGCGCACGCGTACACGTACGAGGAGACGGACTGGACGAGCATCGCCACGCTGTACGGCCTGCTCGCCGCCCGCGCCCCGTCCCCGGTCGTCGAACTCAACCGCGCCGTCGCCGTCTCCATGGCGGAAGGCCCGGCGCAGGGACTGGCGATCGTCGACGCCCTCGCCGCCGAACCCACCCTGCGCGACTACCACTTGCTGCCCAGCGTGCGCGGCGATCTGCTGGCGCGGCTCGGACGTACGGCCGAGGCGCGCGAGGAGTTCGTACGGGCCGCGGGGCTGGCGCGGAACGAGCGGGAGCAGGAGCTGCTGCGCGGGAAACTCCGTTCACTTGATGCCTAGGCAGGGGCACCGATCAGCATGGTCGGCGCACCCGCGACCCGGGTCAGGAACACGGTTGCCGTGTTCGGGCCCTGCGGCTTCGGGAGGGTCTTGCGGCGCAACTCCTCCGGCTCGACGGCCGACCCGCGCTTCTTCACGGTCAGGACGCCGACCTCCCGTTCCCGCAGCAGCGCCTTCAACTTCTTTACGTTGAAGGGGAGTTGGTCGGTGATCTCGTACGCCGTCGCATACGGGGTCACGTGGTGCTCATCCGCGGTGATGTAGGCGATGGTGGGGTCGATCAGCCCGCCGTCCAGGTCCTCGGCCACCTCGGCGACCAGGTGGGCGCGGATGACGGCGCCGTCCGGTTCGTACAAGTACCGCCCGACGGGCCGGACTTCGGGGTCGGGCAGCGCCGTGGCGGGCGAGGCCCGCACACCGGCGCCGGAGGGCAGCAGCGTCGCCCGCCGTGCGCCCGGCGTCACGCGAGGGCCGAACCACAGCACGGCCTCCTTGACGTCACCCCCGTCCGAGATCCACTCGGCCTCCGCGTCCGCGGGAATCGCCTCGTGGGGAATGCCCGGCGCGATCTTCAGTGCGGCGCGCGGTGCCTTGCGGGCCGCCTCGACCGCCCACGACAGGGGCGGCGAGTAGGCCTCCGGGTCGAAGATGCGCCCGCGACCACCGCGCCGGGCCGGATCGACGAACACGGCGTCGTAGCCGGACGTATCCACCTCCGTGACGTCCGCCTCCCGCACCTCGATCAGTTCGGCGAGCCCGAGCGCGTCGGCGTTCGCGCGCGCCACGGCCGCGGTCGCCGGATCCCGGTCCACGGCGAGCACCCGGATCCCGGCCCGGGCGAGCGCGACGGCATCACCGCCGATCCCGCAGCACAGGTCGGCGACGGACCGCACGCCCGTCGCCCGGAAACACTCGGCGCGATACGTCGCCACGCTCGCCCGTGTCGACTGCTCCACCCCGTTCGGCGTGAAGAACATCCGCTGCGCATCCTCGGAGCCGAACTTGGCCGCCGCCCGCTGCCGCAGCCGCGCCTGCCCGAGCGCCGCCGACACCAGCTCGGCGGGGTGTTCGCGGCGCAGCCGGGTGGCGACGGCGAGCTCGTCGGCGGGGGCCGTGCCGCGCACCTCGTCGAGGAGGGCGCGGCCTTCGGGGGTGAGGAGGTCAGCGAGGTCGTTCACCGGGTCATTGTGGGCCAGTCGGTGGATGGTGCGCCTCCGGCCGCGGTGTCGGGCCGGGATCCGGGCGGTGGCCTGGAAGGATCCGGCACCATGCGAGTAGTCGTACAAAATGACAAAACTCGGGCCTATGGGGTGCCGTGGATCCGCGGTGGAATCGCCGTGCTCGCCGTGGCGGCCATCGCCTCGGGATGTGCACAGTTCGGCGGTCCGCCGGCCCGCCCGGGGCCCGGCCGGCAGCAGCCCCTGCAGGCACCCCCGGCCCGCGCCCTCGACTCGTACGCCACGAAGCTGGGCGCCGCGTACGCCGCCCGGGCTGCCGCGGCACAGCGCTGGGACCTGGCGAAGGTCCCGCTGTCGGCTCCGCCGCCACCCGTGAAGAAGCCGAAGATCAGGGCGCGCAGCGGCTTCGAGGTGGACGACCAGGAGGAACTGCGCCTTCCGCCCGTCTTCACGACGATCCCCACCAGACAGAAGATCGTCTTCCTGACCATCGACGACGGCGCCGAGAAGGACCGGGCGTTCCTGCGGATGATGAGCGACCTGAAGATCCCGTACACCGCCTTCCTCAGCAACTTCCTGGTGAAGGACGACTACGCCTACTTCCGCAGGATGCAGTCCGAGGGCGTGACCCTTAACAACCACACCCTCACCCACCCCTACCTGCCGGGCCTGTCGTACCGGGAGCAGAAGCACGAGATCTGCGGCATGCAGGCGATCATGAGGAAGCAGTTCGGCAAGCGCCCGACCGTCTTCCGCCCGCCCTTCGGCAACTACAACCAGGACACCCTGCGCGCCGCCAAGTCCTGCGGCATCAAGTACGCGCCCATCTGGGACGAGGAGGTCTTCGTCGACCACTGGGAGTACCGCGAGGACGACCGGGACCTGCACCCCGGCGACATCGTGCTCACCCACTTCCGCGGCCGCGACGAGTGGAACGGCACCATGGTCGACGACATGCGCCGCTTCCTGAACAGGGTCACGGCCGAGGGATACGCGGTGGCCCGCCTGGAGGACTACCTGTGAGGCTCCGGGGCCCGGCGGCCGCCGCGCTGGCGTTCGCGCTCCTCACCGGCTGCGCCCAGTCCGTCGACCCCATCGAACGGCTGGGCGAGAAGGCCGCCCAGGGCATACAGCCGCACGGGCCCGCCGGAACACCCCAGCGGCCGTACCGCCGCTGGGGCCTCGCCGCCCCGCTGCTCCCCGCCCCGAAGCCGCCTCGTGCGGCGCGGGCCCGGACGGCGCGCTCGGGCCTGCCCCCGGTCGTGTCCCGCATCCGTACCCACGACAAGGTCGTCTTCCTGACCTACGACGACGGCGCCGAAAAGGATCCCCGCTTCGTCGACCTGGTCCGTGAACTGCGGCTGCCCGTCAGCATGTTCCTCACGGACAGCGTCGTCGGGCCGGGGTACGGCCACTTCGCCCGGCTGCGGTCGGTCGGCGCGAGCATCCAGAACCACACCCTCGACCACCCCGCCCTGCGCGGCCTGCCGTACGCCGGCCAGCGCGCCGAGATCTGCGGCCAGCAGGACAAACTCGGATCCCGCTTCGGCAGCCGCCCCCGCCTCTTCCGCCCGCCCTACGGCACCTACGACACCATCACCCGCCGAGCGGCCGCCGACTGCGGCATCTCGGCCCTGGTCCTGTGGCGCGCGTCGATGACGGGAGGCGGCGAGCTGACGTACCTGCGCGGCATCCACCGCCTGCGCCCCGGCGACATCGTGGCGGTGGACCCGGACGAGGGCGTGGGCCTGACCCTCAGGGCGCGCACGGTACGCCTGCTGCGACGGGTGCAGCAGGCGGGGCTGACGGTGGGACGCCTGGAGGACTATCTCTGACGGTGACCTCCGAGCGCCGGTCGGCAATACCAGCCCGTCCGGCGTTCGAGGACGAGGCCCTTCAGGCCGATGAACCCCCCCGACGCGCCGCAGGCATTGGCACTCCGCTTGACCGAGTGCTAATCGCGGTCATAGTCTCGGCTCTGGCACTCCCCAGTGGAGAGTGCCAACTACGCGACGGGCAGGTCCGGCACCCGCGACGACGGATCCACCTGGTCGCCACCTCAGACAGTTAACCCCGTGAGATCTCCGAAGGGGGAGGTCGGATCGTGACGACCACCAGCTCCAAGGTTGCCATCAAGCCGCTCGAGGACCGCATCGTGGTCCAGCCGCTCGACGCCGAGCAGACCACCGCCTCTGGCCTGGTCATCCCGGACACCGCCAAGGAGAAGCCCCAGGAGGGCGTCGTCCTGGCCGTGGGCCCGGGCCGCTTCGAGAACGGCGAGCGCCTGCCGCTCGACGTCAAGACCGGCGACATCGTGCTGTACAGCAAGTACGGCGGCACCGAGGTGAAGTACAACGGCGAGGAGTACCTCGTCCTCTCGGCTCGCGACGTGCTCGCGATCATCGAGAAGTAATTCACCTCGCTTCCTCGAGAAGCACATTGCTCGACGCTGCGCCCCTGGCCCCCGCGACCACACAAGAAGCCGGGCGCCCGGGGCGCAGTGCATTTTTCACCCACAGATTCCGAGAGGGCTCCCGCTGTCATGGCGAAGATCCTGAAGTTCGACGAGGACGCCCGTCGCGCCCTCGAGCGCGGCGTCAACAAGCTGGCCGACACGGTCAAGGTGACGATCGGCCCCAAGGGCCGCAACGTCGTCATCGACAAGAAGTTCGGCGCGCCCACCATCACCAACGACGGCGTCACCATCGCCCGTGAGGTCGAGGTCGAGGACCCGTACGAGAACCTCGGTGCGCAGCTGGTGAAGGAGGTGGCGACCAAGACCAACGACATCGCTGGTGACGGCACCACCACCGCCACCGTGCTCGCCCAGGCGCTGGTCCGAGAGGGCCTGAAGAACGTCGCCGCGGGTGCCTCCCCGGCGCTGCTGAAGAAGGGCATCGACGCGGCCGTGGCCGCGGTCTCCGAGGAGCTCCTCGCGACCGCCCGCCCGATCGACGAGAAGTCCGACATCGCCGCCGTGGCCGGCCTGTCCGCCCAGGACACCCAGGTCGGCGAGCTCATCGCCGAGGCGATGGACAAGGTCGGCAAGGACGGTGTCATCACCGTCGAGGAGTCCAACACCTTCGGTCTGGAGCTGGACTTCACCGAGGGCATGGCCTTCGACAAGGGCTACCTGTCCCCGTACTTCGTGACGGACCAGGAGCGCATGGAGGCCGTCCTCGACGACCCGTACATCCTGATCAACCAGGGCAAGATCGGCTCGATCGCCGATCTGCTGCCGCTGCTCGAGAAGGTCATCCAGGCGGGTGCCTCCAAGCCGCTGCTGATCATCGCCGAGGACGTCGAGGGCGAGGCCCTGTCGACCCTGGTCGTGAACAAGATCCGCGGCACCTTCAACGCGGTCGCGGTCAAGGCCCCCGGCTTCGGCGACCGCCGCAAGGCGATGCTGCAGGACATGGCGGTCCTCACCGGCGCCACGGTCATCTCCGAGGAGGTCGGCCTCAAGCTCGACCAGGTCGGTCTGGACGTGCTGGGCTCCGCCCGCCGAGTGACGATCACCAAGGACGACACGACCATCGTCGACGGCGCCGGCAACCACGAGGACGTCGTGGGCCGCGTCGCCCAGATCAAGGCCGAGATCGAGAACACCGACTCCGACTGGGACCGCGAGAAGCTCCAGGAGCGCCTCGCGAAGCTGGCCGGCGGCGTGTGCGTGATCAAGGTCGGCGCCGCCACCGAGGTGGAGCTGAAGGAGAAGAAGCACCGTCTGGAGGACGCCATCTCCGCGACCCGCGCCGCGGTCGAGGAGGGCATCGTCTCCGGTGGTGGCTCCGCGCTCGTCCACGCCGCGAAGGTCCTGGAAGGCGGTCTGGGCAAGACCGGCGACGAGGCCACCGGTGTCGCGGTCGTCCGCAAGGCCGTCGTCGAGCCGCTGCGCTGGATCGCCGAGAACGCCGGCCTGGAGGGCTACGTCATCACCTCCAAGGTCGCCGAGCTCGAGAAGGGCCAGGGCTTCAACGCCGCCACCGGCGAGTACGGCGACCTGGTCAAGGCCGGCGTCATCGACCCGGTCAAGGTCACCCGCTCCGCCCTGGAGAACGCCGCCTCCATCGCCTCCCTCCTGCTGACGACCGAGACCCTGGTCGTCGAGAAGAAGGAAGAGGAAGAGCCGGCCGCCGCGGGCCACGGCCACGGCCACGCCCACTGACATCGGTCAGTCACTGACCCCGGTCAGCCACTGACCCGGTCAGTACGAAGGCCCGGCACCCCAGAGGTGCCGGGCCTTCGCGTCGTCCTACCGCTCCAGGCCTTCGAGCGCGCCCAGTTGCGCCATCAGCCCCAGCCGGTCGTACTGCCACCATGCTTCGACGATCTTCTCGTGCTCGCCGAACCGGTGAATGGTCGCACCGGTCATGGTGACCTGCTTCCCGGTCGACGGGATCCCCATGAACTCGGCCTTCTGGGTGCCGTTCCAGGTCCACCGGTTGCACACCCGGTCGCCCTGGGCGAACTGGTCGTCGAGGGTGAACGTGAAGTCGAAGGCCCCGCGCCACATCTCGACCTCGCGCCGCAGCGCGTCCATGCCGATGGTGTCCTGCTCGTTGGCGGGATCGTGGTCGTGGTAGTTCTCGGCGACCATGTCGTCGAGCGGAGCCAGCTCGCCCTTTGCGGCCAGCGTCTGGAAGAACCGCCGCGAGGTGTCCGCGTTCAGCTGCTCGTCGCGCACGACGTCCAGGTCGGTGAACGTCGGCATCTCGTCGCAGAGAGCCACCATCTCGCGGAAGATCTTGTCGGTCTCGGGCAGGTTGGAGTTCCGCATGGCCTCCTCGTACGACGGGAACTCCACGATCTCGATGAAGTGCGACGCGTCCGACCGGTCCTTGCCGATCACACTGTGCGTCGCTGTCCGCTTCCCCTTGGTCTGTTCGACCCATGTGTCCATCAGCCGGTTGATGTCGTCGAACCGGCTGGTCTTGCAGTCGATGATCTGAACGAAGGTCATGGTTTTGCCTCCGGTCCCCGGGGTCCCGTTGGAACAGCACCATTCTCCCACCGGGGCCCCGCGGCGCCCCCTGACGCCGGGAGGCTACTGCGGCCCGTACTTCCGCCCGGTCCGCGAAGTGATCCCGCCCAGCAGCCCCCGGGGCGTCACCTTCACGATCCCCATCAGCGCCTTGTACCGCGCATCCGGAATGGACAACGACTTCCCCCGCGCCAGATCCGACAGCGCCGCCGCCACCAGCTTGTCGGCATCGAGCCACATCCACCCGGGGATGTTGTCCGTCCCCATCCCGGCCCGCTGATGGAACTCGGTCCGCACGAACCCCGGGCACAGCGCCATCAACCGCACCCCACTGCCCGCCAGGTCCTTCGCCGCCCCCTGCGTGAACTGCACGACCCACGCCTTCGAGGCGCCGTACGTACCACGCGGCACGAAGGCGGCCACGGACGCGACGTTGACGACCCCGCCGCGGCCGCGCTCGCGCATCGCCTCGGTCGCCGCCGCCGTCAGGCGCAGCACCGCCTCGCAGTGCACCTTGAGCATCGTCAGCTCGTCGGCCATCGATACGTCGAGGAAGCGGCCCTTGTTGCCGAAACCGGCGTTGTTGATCAGTAGGTCGACCGGGTTCTTGCGGTCGGCCAGGCGCGCGGCCGCGGTCTCGATGCCGTCGTCCGTGGCGAGATCCGCGGTGAGGACCTCCGCCTCGATGCCGTGCCGGTCGTGCAGTTCGGTCGCCTGTTCCTGCAACCGCTTGGTGTCGCGGGCGACAAGCACCAGGTTGTGCCCGTCGGCCGCCAGCCGCCGCGCGAACGCGGCGCCGATGCCCGCGGTCGATCCCGTAATCAGAGCCGTTGTCATGGCCCAAGGGTAGTTACCCGGACTGTGGGAATCCGATCTCTGCACAGGGCCCGACGGTGGTGAAGCATCCGAGGAGAGGGCTGACCTGATGGTCCGTCAGGAGTCGTGCTTCTCCAAGTGCAGACGTGCCGCCTCCCGCCCCTCCGGTCCGGCCGGAGCACCCTTCTGTGTGAACCGCTTCACCCATCCCTTCTCACCCGGATGGCCCTGGAAAGGCAGGTGACGTCAAGTCAAAGTATCGACGCACTATCGGGCACCTCATCAAAGGATCACTTATCCTCGAACCGTGATCGAAGCCCGCCACCTGCGCGTCCTGCGCGCCGTCGCCTCCACCGGCTCCTTCTCGGCCGCTGGACGCGAACTGGGCTGCACCCAGCCCGCCGTCAGCCAGCAGATGAAAGCCCTGGAGGCGTCGGTCGGTACGCCGCTGCTCGTCCGCGGCGGGCGTGAGATGCGGCTGACCCAGGCCGGCGAGGCGCTGGTGCGGCATGCCGCGGGGATCCTGGCCGGGCTCACGGCGGCAGAGGAAGAGGTCGCCGCCATCGCGGGGCTGCGCGCCGGGCGGGTACGGCTCGTCTCGTTCCCCAGCGGCAGCTCGACGCTCGTACCGACCGCCCTCGCGGCCCTGCGCGCCGCGCACCCCGGCACTCGGGTCTCCCTGGAGGAGGCCGAACCACCCGCGTCCGTCGAGCTGCTGCGCGAGGGCGACTGCGACGTGGCGCTGGCCTTCCGCTACGAAGGTGCGCAGGGAGCGGAGGAGTGGGACGACCTCGTCGTACAACCGCTGCTGCGCGACCGGCTCGTCGGGCTCGTGCCCGAGCGGCACCGGCTCGCGCAGGCCGGGACCGTGGCCATCGGGGATCTCGCGCGCGAGCCGTGGATCGCAGGATGCCCGCGCTGCCGCGGGCAGTTGGTCGAGGTCTGCGAGGGCGCAGGGTTCACTCCGCGCATCGACTTCGCCACCGACGACTATCCGGCGGTCGTCGGACTGGTCGGCGCCGGCCTCGGCGTCGCCGTACTGCCGCAGCTCGCCATCGAGTCCGTACGGCCGCGGCACGCGCGCGTGCTGACGCTGGAGCCGGCGGTGCGGCGGGAGATCGTGGCGCTGACGCTGCCCGATCTGGCCCAGGTGCCCGCGGTCGCCGCGACCCTGGAGCAACTCGGGCGCGCAGCCGCCCGCCAGCAAAAATGATGGGCACGCACACGCGTGCCCATCAGTCGGCGACGAAGAAACGTTCCTTCAAGTGTTCGAGCTGCCGTCCCCGCCGGTCGCCGCCGCCACCAGCCGGTTCCGCGCCCGTCCCATGAGCTCTTCGCGCTCGTCCTCGGTCAGGCCGCCCCACACGCCGTACGGCTCTCTCACCGCCAGCGCGTGCGCCGCGCACTGCGCGCGCACCGGGCACCTCATACAGACCTCCTTGGCCGAGTTCTCGCGAGCGCTCCGGGCCGCACCGCGCTCACCCTCCGGATGAAAGAAGAGCGAGCTGTCCACCCCGCGGCAGGCGGCCAGAAGCTGCCAGTCCCACAGGTCCGCGTTCGGTCCGGGAAGGCGGGAGAAATCTGCCATTACGTGACCCCTTGTAGCCGTTCTGAGCGGATACGGTGCCGACGACCGTATATCTACGATCTAAGGAGATGAAAATATGACTCATTGCGAATCTAGCCTCACACGCCAGTAGATGGGAAGAAAAAGGGCTAAATGGGGCATGGGTTGTGATGAAACGTTGAGGGTCCGCCCTGCATGTCTGCACCGTGTCCGCGCCCTCACGTAGAGTGCCGAAGATGGCACACGGCCCCGTAACTCTTTCGAGTGACCATCGTTGAGAGTGCGGAGGCGGTTGAAGCTACAAGTGCTCGGGCAGGCGTCCGAGACGGTCGACCGCACAGGTGACGATTTCGTACCAGCCTGGAGGCTCAAGGTGACGTGCATCAGCTGCGGAGGGCGGCCATGACATCCGTCCTCGTCTGCGACGACTCCCCGCTTGCCCGAGAGGCGCTCCGCCGCGCGGTCGCGACCGTGCCCGGCGTCGAGCGCGTGACGACCGCGGCCAACGGCGAGGAAGTCCTCCGCCGCTGGGGCGCCGACCGTTCGGATCTGATTCTGATGGACGTACGCATGCCCGGACTGGGCGGCGTCGAGACCGTGCGCCGGCTGCTGTCCGCCGACCCCGGCGCGCGCATCATCATGCTCACCGTCGCCGAGGACCTGGACGGCGTGGCCCTCGCGGTCGCCGCCGGTGCCCGCGGCTATCTGCACAAGGACGCCTCGCGTGCGGAGCTACGCGCGACCGTCACCCAGGCGCTCGCCGACCCCACGTGGCGGCTGGCCCCGCGTCGGCTGCGCTCCGCCGAGATGGGCGCGGCGCCCACGCTCACGGCGCGCGAGATCCAGGTGCTCGAGGGTATGAGCCACGGACGGTCCAACGCCGAGATCGGGCGTGAGCTGTTCCTGTCCGAGGACACCGTCAAGACGCATGCGCGTCGGCTGTTCAAGAAGCTCGGTGCTTCGGACCGGGCGCACGCTGTGGCTCTCGGGTTCCGGTGGGGTCTGGTCCGCTAGGAGCTCGGTCGTGTCGGCCGTCGGCTTGGTGCGGGTTGTTTGTGGTTGGTCGCGCCCACGCGGCGGAGCCGCACGATGTGTCGCCCCGCGCCCCTTTTGGGGGCGCGGATGCGTGCTCGGCCAAGTGGCGCTGTCGGTGCCCGCTGCTCGTTTCGGCGCGGATGCCGCATCCTTGAGGTGTGGAGTCTCTCGGGGACGAGTCGGTCGAGCGGAAGGGGAGGGCGCAAGGGATGAGTTCCGGCGCACCTGCTCATAACGCTTCGGTGCACAACATGGGACACGGTGCCACGGCCCGCGCGGCCGCAAGGCACCATGGACCGATGCGCGACGACGAGGCGGCGAGTGCCGTAGGGGCGATCGGTGCACTCGTCCATCGCGCCGTCGACGGAGACGAGCAGGCCACACATGATCTGCTCGCCCATGTCCACCCCCTGGCGCTGCGCTACTGCCGCACCCGTCTGTCGCGGCTGCCGGGTGACGCCCGGCACTTCGTGGAGGACCTCGCGCAGGAGGTCTGCGTCGCCGTCCTCCTCGCGCTGCCGCGCTACAAGGACACCGGTCGCCCCTTCGAGGCGTTCGTCTTCGCCATCGCCGCACACAAGGTCGCGGACCTGCAGCGAGCGGCGATGCGGCACCCGGGGTCGACAGTGGTCCCGTCCGACGAGATGCCGGAGCGGCCGGACGACTCGCTCGGCCCGGAGGAGCGGGCGCTGCTCAGCAGCGACGCCGAATGGGCCAAGAAACTGCTGGCCAACCTGCCGGAGAACCAGCGCGAGCTGCTCCTGCTGCGTATCGCGGTGGGGCTCACGGCCGAGGAGACGGGACAGATGTTGGGAATGTCACCCGGAGCGGTGCGGGTCGCGCAGCACCGGGCACTGAGCCGGCTCAGGGCGCTCGCAGAGCAGTAACTCCATTGGCGTAAGCGCCTTCCTTGAACAGGTCTCTCGACAATTCCGTACGAACATACGAAGCCCAGGGTCATGCGTAACCGTGGAATTCGGGAGCCGTGCTTCCCGTTAGCATGGACATCCGCACCGATCAAGGCCATTTGGGGAAGGTGTCATGACTGCGAACGTCGACGGAGTGCCCGGTAAATTCGCGACACTCGGGCTGACCTACGACGACGTGCTGCTGCTGCCGGGCGCATCCGAGGTGCTCCCCAATGCGGTCGACACCTCGTCCCGCATCTCCCGCAACGTCCGGGTGAACATCCCGCTGCTCTCGGCGGCGATGGACAAGGTGACCGAGTCCCGCATGGCGATCGCGATGGCCCGGCTGGGCGGCGTCGGTGTGCTGCACCGCAACCTGTCCGTGGAGGACCAGGTGAACCAGGTCGACCTGGTCAAGCGGTCCGAGTCCGGCATGGTCACCGACCCCATCACGGTGCACCCGGAGGCGACGCTCGCCGACGCGGACGCCCTGTGCGCCAAGTTCCGCATCAGCGGTGTCCCCGTCACCGACCCGGCCGGCAAGCTGCTCGGCATCGTGACCAACCGCGACATGGCCTTCGAGTCCGACCGCAGCCGTCAGGTGCGCGAGGTCATGACGCCGATGCCGCTGGTCACCGGCAAGGTCGGCATCTCCGGCGTGGACGCCATGGAGCTGCTGCGCCGCCACAAGATCGAGAAGCTTCCGCTGGTCGACGAGGCGGGCGTCCTCAAGGGCCTCATCACGGTCAAGGACTTCGTCAAGGCCGAGAAGTACCCGAACGCCGCCAAGGACGCCGAGGGCCGGCTGCTGGTCGGTGCCGCCGTGGGCGCCAGCCCCGAGGCCCTGGAGCGTGCCCAGGCGCTCGCCGAGGCCGGGGTGGACTTCCTGGTCGTCGACACCTCGCACGGCCACAACAGCAACGCCCTCAGCTGGATGTCGAAGATCAAGTCGAGCGTGTCCGTCGACGTGATCGGCGGCAACGTCGCCACCCGTGACGGCGCGCAGGCGCTGATCGACGCCGGTGTCGACGGCATCAAGGTGGGCGTGGGCCCCGGTTCGATCTGCACCACGCGCGTGGTCGCCGGCATCGGCGTCCCGCAGGTCACCGCCATCTATGAGGCCTCCCTCGCGGCGCGCCCGGCGGGCATCCCGCTGATCGGCGACGGCGGTCTGCAGTACTCCGGCGACATCGGCAAGGCGCTCGCCGCCGGCGCCGACACGGTGATGCTGGGCTCGCTGCTCGCGGGCTGCGAGGAGTCCCCGGGCGAGCTGCAGTTCATCAACGGCAAGCAGTTCAAGTCGTACCGCGGCATGGGCTCGCTCGGTGCCATGCAGTCCCGCGGCCAGGGCAAGTCGTACTCGAAGGACCGCTACTTCCAGGCCGAGGTCGCCTCCGACGACAAGCTCGTCCCCGAGGGCATCGAGGGCCAGGTGCCCTACCGCGGCCCGCTGGCCAGCGTCCTGCACCAGCTCGTCGGCGGTCTGCGCCAGACCATGGGCTACGTGGGCGCGGCCACCATCGACGAGATGGAGTCCAAGGGCCGCTTCGTGCGGATCACCTCCGCGGGCCTCAAGGAGAGCCACCCGCACGACATCCAGATGACGGTCGAGGCGCCGAACTACAGCAACAAGTAGTCACCAGGCTCCCCAAGGGCGGCCCCGGAGCACCGGGGCCGCCCTTGTCGTACCCGTCGGCGATACTGGAAGACGCTGCAACGCATCAGGGAAAGGCCACAGACGTGACTGAGATCGAGATCGGGCGCGGCAAGCGCGGCCGCCGGGCGTACGCCTTCGACGACATCGCCGTCGTCCCCAGCCGCCGTACGCGGGACCCGAAGGAGGTCTCGATCGCCTGGCAGATCGACGCCTACCGCTTCGAGCTGCCGTTCCTGGCCGCCCCCATGGACTCCGTCGTCTCCCCGGCCACCGCGATCCGCATCGGCGAGCTCGGCGGCCTCGGCGTGCTGAACCTCGAGGGCCTGTGGACGAGGTACGAGGACCCGCAGCCGCTGCTCGACGAGATCGTCGGGCTGGACGCGGACCGGGCCACCCGCCGTCTCCAGGAGATCTACGCCGCCCCCATCAAGGAGGAGCTGATCGGCGCCCGCCTGAAGGAGGTGCGCGACTCCGGCGTGGTCACCGCGGCCGCGCTCTCCCCGCAGCGCACGGCGCAGTTCTCCAAGGCGGTCGTGGACGCGGGCGTGGACATCTTCGTCATCCGCGGTACGACGGTCTCGGCGGAGCACGTCTCCGGCTCGCACGAGCCGCTGAACCTGAAGCAGTTCATCTACGAGCTCGACGTCCCCGTGATCGTCGGCGGCTGCGCCACCTACACGGCCGCCCTGCACCTCATGCGCACCGGCGCGGCGGGCGTCCTGGTCGGCTTCGGCGGCGGCGCCGCGCACACCACGCGCAACGTGCTGGGCATCCAGGTGCCGATGGCCACCGCGGTCGCGGACGTGGCGGCGGCCCGCCGCGACTACATGGACGAGTCCGGCGGCCGGTACGTGCACGTGATCGCAGACGGCGGTGTCGGCTGGTCCGGCGACCTGCCGAAGGCGATCGCCTGCGGCGCGGACGCCGTGATGATGGGCTCCCCGCTGGCCCGCGCCACGGACGCACCCGGCAAGGGCCACCACTGGGGCATGGAGGCCGTCAACGAGGAGCTCCCGCGCGGCAAGAAGGTCGACCTGGGCACGGTCGGCACCGTCGAGGAGGTGCTGACCGGCCCGTCGCACACTCCCGACGGCTCGATGAACCTCTTCGGCGCGCTGCGCCGGGCGATGGCGACGACCGGGTACAGCGAGCTGAAGGAGTTCCAGCGGGTCGAGGTGACGGTGGCGGACTCGCAGCACAAGCGGTAGTCCGTACGGCGTGATGGGGGCCGGTCACCTGGTGGGGTGACCGGCCCCTTTTGTGTGCCGTGGGCTTGCGCGGGGCGCGTGGCGTGGTGCGGGGGGCGCGTGGTTGCGTTCGGGACGGATACGGGCTGGTCAGCCGGGTCGAGGGCGATAACGTCCGTGTCGGCGCCCCAGGTTGCTGGAGCGCCCCCTTCCAAGGACTTGGTTCCGGACCCCGCTCCTCGGGGCCCGGCCCGATTTCCGACGGACCGTCCACCGGGCTACTGGGCGGTGTCGTGGAAGGGGGCGTCCATGGGACGTCACCGCAAGCCCTCTCGCTGGGATCGGATCCGTCTTTGGACGGTGAAGTGCCGGAGGAGGTGGATCTTGCGGATTTTCGGATGGTGAGCGGCCGCCCCCAAGGCAACTAGGGGCGGACACTCCGTGAACCATCCAGGAGCCTGCCGCAGCAGCCACTGCGGTGGGCTCCACCTTGTTGGTGTGATGGTGAGCGGCCGTCCCTAAGAAACGTAGCGGCGGACACTCCGCGATCCATCCACGAGCCCGCCACAGTGCCCTCTGCGGCCGACTCCACCTGTCTCCGTAAGGTACCCGCGCCGCGCCCCGCCTGCCAGCAGCCCCCGGAGCCCGCGCGTCCGCGCGCCCCCCTTCACAACCGATGCGCCGCCCCCGTGGGCGCAGCCCCCCGCGTGTCCAGCAGCAGCTGCGCCTTCACCGACAGCCCCTGCAGGTCGTACGTCCGGTGCTGCTGGAGCAGGATCGTCAGATCGGCCTCGGCCGCGGCCTCGTAGAGGGCGTCCGCGCGTGGGACCGGGCGGTCCAGGACGCTCCAGGACGGGATGTGCGGGTCGTGGTAGCTGATCGAGGCGCCCAGTTCCATGAGGCGGACGGCGATCTCCGGGGCGGGGGTGCCCTGTTGGTCGGCGAGATCCGGCTTGTAGGTGACGCCGAGGAGCAGCACGCGTGCGCCGCGCGCCGACTTGCCGTGCTCGTTGAGGAGGGCCGCGGCGCGCTGGACGACGTAACGGGGCATCTGGTTGTTGACCTGCTGAGCCAGTTCGACCATGCGCAGGGGGCGGCCCGGGTGGCCGGTCAGGTCCTGGGGGACGGCGTGGCCGCCGACGCCGGGGCCGGGGCGGAAGGCCTCGAAGCCGAACGGCTTGGTCTCCGCGCAGCGGATGACGTCCCAGACGTCGACGCCGAGGTTGTTGCAGAGGACGGCCATTTCGTTGACGAGCGCGATGTTGACGTGCCGGAAGTTGGTCTCCAGTAGCTGCACGGTCTCCGCCTCGCGCAGTCCACGCGCGCGTACCACCTTGTCGGCGAGGCGGCCGTAGAAGGCGGCGGCGGACTCGGTGCAGGCGGGGGTGAGGCCGCCGATCACCTTGGGGATGTTGGCCGGGGTGAAGGCGCGGCTGCCGGGGTCGACCCGGCTGGGGGAGTAGGCGAGGTGGAAGTCGCGGCCCGCCTGCAGCTGGGAGCCCTCCTCGAGGAGGGGGCACAGGAACTCCTCGGTGGTGCCCGGGGGGACGGGCGACTCCAGGATGACCGTGGTGTGCGGGCGCAGACGCGCGGCCAGGGTACGGGCCGCCGCCTCCACCTGGCCGAGGTCGAGCGTGCCGTCCGCGCCGCGCGGGGTCGGCACGCAGATGACCGCGGTGCGGACGCGGCCGAGCTCGGCGGGGCTGGTGGCGTGGCGGAAGCCCCCCGCGAGCATCCGGCGCAGTTCGGCGGGGCTGAGGGAGGCGGGTTCGGGCCCGGTCCGGTAGCCGAGTGTGGGGATGCCGGCCGCGACGGCTGCCTGGGCCAGGGGCAGGCCGAACGGGCCGAGTCCGATGACGGCGAGATCTGCGGGCATGGCGTGTGCCGTCCTCCCAATAACCGAAGCGGGGCAGGTGCGCAAGTCCTGTGGACAGGACAGGCGAAGCGCAATGTCACACTAGGAGTAAATATGACCGATTTGCTGGATTGGTTGTCCGTGTTTTCCGCAGGTCTCGGGAATGTTGTCCACAGGCTGGGGGCGACTGGTGGCTGAAGTCGGGCAAGCCGGTCAGAATTTGGGCATGGGGGAAAGGAACGGGCTTCGCCCGACGGGTGCGGCCGGCGCTACCGACAGCAGGAGGCAGCGGTGAGGACAGCGACACTGGGGCCGGCGCAGCGAGCCGAGTCACTGGCGGGAATGGCCGAGCGCGAGCTGGACGTACTGGTCGTGGGCGGCGGCGTGGTCGGTGCGGGCACCGCCCTGGACGCCGTGACACGCGGTCTGTCCACGGGCCTGGTCGAGGCGCGTGACTGGGCGTCGGGCACCTCCAGCAGGTCCAGCAAGCTGATCCACGGCGGACTGCGCTATCTGGAGATGCTCGACTTCGCGCTCGTACGGGAGGCGCTGAAGGAGCGCGGGCTGCTGCTGGAGCGGCTCGCCCCGCATCTGGTGAAGCCGGTGCCGTTCCTGTACCCGCTGCAGCACCAGGGCTGGGAGCGCCTGTACGCCGGATCGGGCGTCGCGCTCTACGACGCGATGTCGATGGCCCGCGGACACGGTCGCGGTCTGCCCATGCACCGCCATCTGACCCGTCGCCACGCCCTGCGCGTGGCACCCGCCTTGAAGAAGGACGCGCTGGTCGGGGCCCTGCAGTACTACGACGCCCAGATGGACGACGCCCGTTATGTGGCCACCCTGGTGCGCACGGCGGCGGCCTACGGCGCGAAGGTCGCCAACCGCGCGCGCGTGACGGGCTTCCTGCGGGAGGGGGAGCGTGTCGTCGGGGCGCGCATGGAGGATGTCGAGGCCGGTGGCGAGTACGAGATCCGCGCCAAGCAGATCGTCAATGCGACCGGCGTGTGGACCGATGACACCCAGGCCATGGTCGGCGAGCGCGGGCAGTTCCATGTCCGGGCGTCCAAGGGCATCCACCTGGTCGTACCGAAGGACCGCATCAGCTCGTCGTCCGGACTGATCCTGCGCACCGAGAAGTCCGTGCTGTTCGTCATCCCCTGGGGCCGGCACTGGATCGTCGGCACGACGGACACCGACTGGGACCTCGACAAGGCGCACCCCGCCGCGTCCAGCGCGGACATCGACTACCTGCTGGAGCACGTGAACTCGGTCCTCTCGGTGCCGCTGACGCGGGACGACGTGCAGGGCGTGTACGCGGGGCTGCGCCCGCTGCTGGCCGGCGAGTCGGACGCCACCAGCAAGCTGTCGCGCGAGCACACCGTGGCGCATCCCGCGCCCGGCCTTGTCGTGGTGGCGGGCGGCAAGTACACGACGTACCGGGTGATGGCCAAGGACGCGGTGGACGAGGCGGTGCACGGGCTCGACCTGCGGGTCGCCGAGTGCGTGACGGAGGACGTGCCGCTGCTGGGGGCCGAGGGCTACCGGGCGCTGTGGAACGCGCGGGCGCGGATCGCGGCACGGACGGGTCTTCATGTGGTGCGGGTGGAGCATCTGTTGAACCGGTACGGGTCGATGGCGGAGGAGGTCCTCGACCTCGTCGCCGCCGACTCGTCGCTCGGGGAGCCGCTGCAGGCCGCCGACGACTATCTGCGCGCCGAGGTCGTGTACGCCGCCTCGCACGAGGGCGCCCGGCACCTGGACGACGTACTCACCCGGCGCACCCGCATCTCCATCGAGACCTTCGACCGGGGGACGCGCAGTGCGCGGGAGGCGGCCGAACTCATGGCGCCGGTGCTCGGCTGGGACAAGGACCAGATCGAGCGCGAGATCGAGCACTACGAGAAGCGGGTGGAGGCCGAGCGGGAGTCACAGCGGCAGCCGGACGATCTGACGGCGGACGCGGCGCGGTTGGGGGCGCCGGACATCGTGCCGCTGTAGGACGCCGGACATCACTCGAACGAGTGGTGCGAACCGGGACCTTCGTTCGGAACCCGGCCGTTCTACGGAGTGCGAGGGCAGAACTCGGCGGCGAGCAGGGCCGGTTCGAGGTCGGGATCTGCGATCGCCGTCGTGTTCACGCGGAAGGTGAGGACACGCCGGCCGTCGACGGTGGCTGCGGTGCGCACGTAGCTTCCGTTGATGCGTCCGTTGTGTCCCCACACCGTGATGCCGCACGGCAGCTTCTCGGGAAGCAGGCCCATGCCGTACAAGCCGTGTGCGGTGCGGGTGTCGCGCATCTCGCGCAGCCAGCGCGAGGGCAGCAGTTCGCCGCTCAGCAGGGCCGCGTAGAAGCGGTCCAGGTCGGCGAGCGTGGTCACCAGCTCGCCCGCGGCTCCGGCCACCCGCGGGTCGAGTTCGGTGACGTCGGTTCCGTCGGCGGCGTAGGCGCGGCCGTGCGGGGAGGGCAGAGAGATACGGGAGCCGGGGAAGGAGGTGCCTGTCAGACCCAGCGGAGCGATGATGCGGCGCTCGGCCTCGGTGGCGTACGAGCGGCCGGTGACCTGCTTGATGACCATGCCGAGCACCACGTAGTTGGTGCTCGAGTAGGAGAAGCGGCCCGGGTCGGCCGGGGGGTGGGTGAGTGCGATGCGTACGGCTTGAAGAGGGGAGACGGGAACCACGCCTCCGGTGTCCATGGTGAAGTCGTTCAGGCCGCTGGTGTGGGTGAGCAGGGCGCGCAGGGTGATCGTGCGGCCGTCGTTGCCGGCTCCGCGCACCAGGCCGGGCAGATGCTGCTCGACGGTGTCGGACAGGGACAGCCGGTGTTCCGCCGCGAGTTGCAGGACGACCGTCGCGATGAAGGTCTTCGTGATGCTGCCGGCGCGGAAGTGGTCGGTACGGGCGATTCCATGACCGGCCTGGGCGTATCGGGTGCCGGATTCCTCGCGGGCCAGGAGGGCTGCGGCGGGGGCTTCGCCCCGCGTGACCAGCAGGGGAACGAGCGTGTCCGTGGCCGGTGCCGCGGGGGCCGAGGAGGCGGTCGGGGACAGGGAGAGGAGCACGATCGACACCGGCACGGCCAGTAGCGTCCGGAGCGGCGGCATCGCGAGGTCCTCCCTTGTTGCGGCCCATCATGCAGGGTGGCGCAACGCGCGGTTCGGCGGGGCCCCGGGTGCACAGGCTCCTCGTACGGTGCCACGGGCACCCTGGGCGTCGGGCACTTGTCGGGTGAGGGACAATGGAGGCTCTGTCAGGGCGGGTTGCATGAGGGGACGCATGTCGGAGGCGGAGCGGGCGGGGACATCTCGTCAGGACACTCGTCAGGACAACAGCGAGCGTCTTCTCGCCGGGCGGTACCGGCTGGGAGGAGTGCTCGGCCGCGGCGGCATGGGCACGGTGTGGCGGGCCGAGGACGAGACGCTGGGCCGGACGGTCGCCGTCAAGGAGCTGCGGTTCCCGTCGAACATCGACGAGGACGAGAAACGCCGGCTGATCACGCGGACGCTGCGCGAGGCCAAGGCGATCGCGCGGATCCGCAACAACAGCGCGGTGACGGTCTTCGACGTGGTCGAGGAGGACGACCGGCCGTGGATCGTGATGGAGCTCGTCGAGGGCAAGTCGCTCGCCGAGGTCATCCGGGAGGACGGCCTGCTCGAGCCCAGGCGTGCGGCCGAGGTCGGGCTGGCGATTCTCGACGTGCTGCGCTCGGCGCACCGCGAGGGCATCCTGCACCGTGACGTGAAGCCGTCCAACGTCCTGCTGGAGTCCGAGACCGAACGGGTCGTACTCACCGACTTCGGTATCGCCCAGGTCGAGGGCGACCCGTCCATCACCTCGACCGGCATGCTCGTCGGCGCGCCCTCCTACATCTCCCCGGAGCGGGCCCGCGGGCACAAGCCGGGCCCCGCGGCCGACCTGTGGTCGCTCGGCGGACTGCTGTACGCGGCGGTCGAGGGCGTGCCGCCGTACGACAAGGGTTCCGCGATCGCGACCCTCACCGCGGTGATGACCGAGCCGATGGAGGAGCCGAAGAACGCGGGGCCGCTGAAGGACGTCATCTACGGGCTGCTGACCAAGGATCCCGCCAAGCGGCTCGACGACGCGGGTGCGCGGGCGATGCTCAACCGTGTGATCCACGCGCCCGAGCCGAAGGAGGCCGAGCCGGAGCCGCCGGCGGACGCGACCCGCGTCGTGCCGTTGCCGGTGCAGCCCGATGCGCCGAAGGGCAAGGGGAGTTCGGGCGGCTCCGGCGGCAAGCGCGGCGAGGAGGCGGCGGAGAAGCTGCGCGGGGCGCTGCGTTCCGTGCGGAAGGCTGCCGTGGCGGCGGGAGCGGCGGCCGGTTCGGCGGCTGCGGCGCGCGGCAAGTCCGGGAGCGATACGGCGGGTTCGGGGTCGGGTGGCGCGAAGTCCGCCGGGGCGGCCGACGGCGGGGCGTCGGGTGCGTCCGGTTCTTCGGCTCCGTCGGCTCCGTCGGCTCCGACGACTCCTCCGCCTCCGGCTCCGACGACTCCGATGCCTGCGGTGCCGGCGGCTCCACGGTCGGCCTCGTCGCCGTCGGCGCCGGCGGCTCCGGCGCAGCCCTCGGCTTCTTCCGGTTCTTCGGCCGACTCCGGTTCTTCGGGGGCTTCGGGTTCTTCGGCCGGTTCGGGTTCCGCGGGTGCCTCGGGCTTGTCGGCAGGTGCGGATTCCGGGGGCCGGGAGCGCACGGCGCAGGGGGCGAACGTGCAGGCCGGTGGGCGTAGTTCGGGGTGGCCGGTCGTGCCGCCGCCGGATCTGCCGCCGCGGCCCGTGCCCAGGGCGCCGCTCACCGACGTGGTGCCGAAGCGGACGCTGGTGATCATCGCCGTGGTGGTCGTGCTCGCCGTGCTCGGGACCGTGCTGGCCCTCACGCTCGGCGGCGGCGACGGCAAGGGTTCGAACGGGACCAAGAACAGCGGCGGGAAGGTCGCGGCGAGCGCGTCCGCCGGCGCCGACACCAAGGAGGACAAGGGCGGCGGCACCCGTGCGGACGGAAGCGACTCGCAGTCCGCCTCGGCTGCGACGGGCGGCAGCACGCCCAGCAACAGTCCGACCGCCTCCGGTGGGACCGGTGCGGGAGCGGGCGGGTCGTCCGGGGACGACAGTGCGGTGAAGTCGACCTACAAGGGGAGCCAGGGGTACTCGATCGGGCTGCCCAAGGGATGGAAGTATCAGTCGGCGAGTGCCGCCGGGGACCGGTTCACCGGGCCCGACGGGCAGAAGCTGCTCGTCGCCTGGACGTCCACGCCCAAGGGCGACCCGGTGTCCGACTGGAAGAACCAGGAGCGCTACATGACGCGCTCGCAGTACCAGAAGATCCGGATAGAGCAGGTGGACTACCGCGGCTGGAACACGGCCGACTGGGAGTTCACCTATGTGGAGAGCGGGACGAAGTACCGGACGATCGACCGGGGGTTCGTCGTCAACGACCATCTCGGATATGCGCTGATGTACACGGCGAAAGCCGCGAACTGGGACAGCGAACTCCGTAAGGACACCTGGAAGACGCTCGCGAAGACGTTCGAACCCAAGTCGTGAAGTGAACCGGCCCGCGTTTGAGCCGTGAGATGCCGTGAGATATGGCATCCCCTCATTGCAGGTTGCCTCCGGCACGTATCGTGAGTGTTTGCGGACCGTACGCATCCAGGTATGGGTTCGGAACGGGGCGCAAGGCGAACGGAATTGACCAACCGGGCGGCCGGGGGAGGCAATGTGGACGACTATGCGGGACGGGTTCTTGCCGACCGCTACCGCCTGCCGCTGCCACCCGCCGACGAGTACGAACTCACCGACACTCGGGCCTTCGACACCTACAGCGGTCAGGAAGTCCTGGTCAGGCAGGTGCCGTTGCCGGAAGTCGTCGAGGCGGAGGTGCTCGACGCGGAAGGGCTGCCCGACGGTTTCACGGCCCGTGACCCGCGGGAGCGGGGGAGCGGGCGGTCCGCGGCGCGCACCGGAGTGCGTCGGCCCACCGACCCGGCCGTACGGCGTGCGGTCGAGGCCGCGCAGGCCGCGGCGCGGATCCCCGACCATCCGCGGCTCGACCAGGTCTTCGACGTGTTCGCCGAGGGCGGTTCGCTGTGGATCGTCAGCGAGTTGGTGTCGGCGCGGCCGCTGTCGGCGCTGCTCGCCGAGAAGCCGCTCACGCCGTATCGGGCGGCCGAGGTGGCCTCCGACGTCCTCATGGCGCTGCGTGTGCTGCACGCCCATGGCTGGGTGCACCGCAACATCACGGCCCGCACGGTGCTGGTCTGCGACGACGGCCGGGTGATGCTGACCGGGCTCGCGGTCGGGGCGGCGGAGGAGGCGCTGTGCGGGTATGACCCGGTGCCGGCTCCGGAGGGTGACGGGGACAGCGGCCTTGGATCTGCGGACGGTTCCCCGGGCGGGCCGGGTCTGCCGGGCGTCCAGGGTGCGCAGAGTGTCCAGGGTCCCCCTGGATTCCAGGGTGCTCAAGGCGGTCCCCGGGAAGCCGACCCCGAGGCCGCTCGGCGCGCCGCCATCCGGGCGCGTACGGCCGGGGGGCTGCCGGGCGCCGGGGCGGACACGGCGAACGGGGCGGGGGCGCCGGGTGCGTTCGCGCCCAAGGCCCTGGAGAGCGGCGGGGACATCCGGGCCGCGCGGGCCGGGGCGATTGCCGCGTATCGGGCGGGCGCCCGGGCCGCGGCCAGGGTTCAGGAGGCGCAGAGCGGGCGGGCGGCGCTGCCCGGTGCCCGTTCCGCGCCCGAGGGCGGCCCCGCGGCGCAGGCGGGCGGCTCGGCGCAGACGCACACTTCCGGCGACGGCGTGGAGAACACGCCCCGCACCACCGCTCCTCCGGGGCAGATAGCCGACCCCTACGGTGTGAGCGCCACCCCCTGGCACGGCGCCGGGCCGCGCGGCGGAGTCGGCGGGGCGGAGGCCGCCGGGGACAACGGAGCGGCCGGTCTCGCGGGCCAGGGCGGTCGTACGGCACTCCCGCCTGGCGGCGGCGCCCCCTATGCCGGCGGAAGTGGCCATGGCAACGGCGGGACCTACGCGGCGCAGCCCGGCACAGCGCCCGTCCCCGGCGCCCCCTTGACGTCCGGCTTTCCAGCGCCCCGCCTCGACAAGGCTCCCCCGACGGGCGTTCCGACACCCGCCTCCCACACTCCCGCCCCGCTCCCGCCCGGCGCAACGCCCCCCAGCCGCTGGGACGACCTCGTGGCCGGCACTCCCGCCCCACGCGGTCCCGCCACCCCGCTGGCCGCCGAGCGGGCCCGGCAGGCGCGGATGGCTGTGGTGGGGCCCGTGACGGAGCGGTGGGCGCCGGAGCAGGCCGGGCCCGTGCACGAGAACTGGCAGCTGGCGGCGCCGATCGGGCCCGCGACCGACCTGTGGGCGCTCGGGGCGCTGCTCTTCCGGGCCGTACAGGGGCATGCGCCGTATCCGGAGGAGTCGACGGCCGATCTGGTGCAGATGGTGTGTGCCGAGCCGCCCGCCTTCGCGGAGGAGTGCGGTCCGCTTCGGCCCGTCGTGGAGTCGTTGCTGCGTCAGGACCCCACCGAGCGGCTGGACTTCGAGGAGCTCAGGGGCTGGCTGCGGTCGCTGGTGCGGTCCGCGCCCGAGCCCGACGCCGGCGCGCACGTCATCGCCGCGCCGCCCGTCGACGCCAGCCGGCTGCCTGTCGTACGGCGGCGGGGCGAGCTGGTGCGCAGGCGGCGCGCCGGACTGCCCGCGACCAGCGCGCACGGGCGGCACAAGCGGGCCAAGGAGCAGGCACGTTCACCCCGCAGGCTCGGCCGCACCCTGCTTCTGCTGATCCTGCTTCTGCTGGCCGCCGCGGTCGCGTACGCCGTGCTCTTCATGCCGAAGGCCGGGGAGAACGGCGCGGCGGGCAGCGACCGCACCGGCAGTGCGGGGGACGTCAGCCCCGCCCCCGAGCAGTCGGACAAGGGCGCCAGCAGCCAGCCACGCCCCGACCAGACCTCACCCAAGTCCGAGGACAGCCCCTCGAATTCGGCCGGTGCCACGGAGAGCCAGACCACCGGGCCCGTCGTGGCCGACGGTTTCACGCTGCGCAAGGACCCGGAGGGTTTCCGGGTCGCCGTGGCCAAGGGCTGGTCCCGGGCGCCCAAGAACGACTGGAACCAGGTGGTGTACTCGCACGGCGACTTCGAGCTCGTCGTCGTGAAGGGACGGGACGGCGCGGTCACCTACGGCAGCGACCCGATGGCGTACCAGCGGGACACGGAGCACGAGTTGCAGCCGTACCGCAGCTCCAGCTGGGCCACCGCGACCGGGCTGCGCACCGTCACGGTGGGGACGCGGGTCATGGCCGAGGGGCAGTTCACCTGGACCGACGACAGCGGGAACGACCTGTATGTGCGCAACCTCGTGATGCTCATCGACGGGCGGTACCACATCGTGCAGGTGCGCGGTCCCGAGTCGCAGCGGGACGAGGTGACGAGGTTGTACGAGCAGGCGTCGGCCACGTATCAGGTGACCGGCTGACCTCACCTGTGAACGGTCCGTGAAGCGAAAACGGTTGCTGTCCGGGCCTCTGAGCGACAACCGTCACAGTGCGGTCTCCTTGGGACCCCCGTTGTTCCCTGTTTACGGGCCGGTCCTTAGTCTGACCCTGTCAAGAGCATTGCGGGGCAACGTGAATCAGATGCAGGGCCAGCTTGTCGCGGGCCGCTACCGGCTCGCCGACTCGATCGGCAGCGGCGGCATGGGCCGCGTGTGGCGTGCGCACGACGAGGTGCTGCACCGGGCCGTCGCGATCAAGGAGTTGACCGCCGCGCTCTATGTGTCCGAGAGCGACCAGGAGCGGCTGCTCGCGCGCACCCGGGCGGAGGCGCGCGCCGCCGCGCGCATCAACCACTCCGCGGTCGTCACCGTCCATGACGTGCTGGAGCACGACGGCCGCCCGTGGATCGTGATGGAGCTCGTCGAGGGGTACTCGCTGGCCGACGCGGTCAAGGAGCGGGGACGCGTCGAGCCCGCCGAGGCCGCGCGCATCGGGCTGTGGGTGCTACGCGCGCTGCGCGCCGCGCACGCCGCCGGAGTGCTGCACCGCGACGTGAAGCCCGGCAACGTCCTCATCGGCCACGACGGCCGGGTGCTGCTCACCGACTTCGGCATCGCCCAGATCGAGGGCGATACGACGATCACCCGCACCGGAGAGGTCGTCGGCTCCGTCGACTACCTAGCCCCCGAGCGGGTCCGCGGCCACGACCCGGGCCCCGCCTCCGACCTGTGGGCGCTCGGCGCCACGCTGTACACGGCGGTGGAGGGCAGGTCGCCGTTCCGCCGCACCTCGCCGCTGTCCACCATGCAGGCGGTCGTGGAGGAGAACGCGGCCGATCCGCAGTACGCCGGTCCGCTCGGACCCGTCATGGCCGCGCTGCTGCACAAGGACCCCGCGGTGCGGCCCGGTGCGGCCGAGGCCGAGCAGATGCTCGCCGAGGCGGCGGAGGGCCGGCGGTCGAACGCGGCGCAGGCCTATCTGCACACCCAGCATGGCTTCGACACAGCGAGCACCGGTACAGGGCCGCACACCGGCTCCCGTACGGGGCCGCAGACGGGCTCCGCCACGCCGTACCCGCCGATGACCGGGCCGACCTCGATCGGGCCGACCGGCATGGGCCCGGGGCAGCCCTCCGGTACCGGCCCCGTCTCCGCCCCGCCCGCTCGCAAGCGCCGGCGCCTGCGCGCCTTCCTCCTGGTGGTCGCCCTCGCGGCGATCGTCGGCGGCGGTGCGGCCGTGGCATTGCAGCAGCAGGACCATGGCAGACCGTCGGACTCCACCGGGACCACCGGGCCGCAGAGCCCGTCGCCGAGCAGCTCGCCGAGCCGGGGGACCAACGGGACCGTTCCCGCCAACTGGCAGGCGTACAACGACCCCTGGGGCTTCACCGTCTACCTGCCCAAGGGCTGGTCGCGGAGGGTCGTCGGCATCGACGGCGACCTGAGGCAGGTCGACTACACACCGGACAACGAGAAGCACTACCTCCGGATCGCCATCGACACCTCGCCGGACTTCACCAACGCGTACGACCACCAGAAGAGACTGGAGCAGCTGCTCCAGTCCCGGCTGCTCGACTTCAAGACCGTGCGGATGGAGAAGAACAACTACCGCGACTACGACGGCTCCCTGTGGGAGGCCACCTGGACCGCGCAGTCCAACGGCACCAAGTTCCCCGGGCCGTGGCGCTCGATCGAGGAGACCTACTTCTCGGGGGCGGGTACCGAGTACGCGATCTACATGGCCTCGCCGGCGGCCGACTGGGCGAAGACCGGCAAGCAGTTCAAGTCGGTGCTGCAGGGCTGGCAGGAGAAGACCTCGCAGTAGCAGGCGCCGTGATCCGGCCGGGTTGGCCGGTCGCCGCCCCGGAGCCGGGTCGTCCGGTGCGGCATGATGGGGCGCATGGGGACCGAGGGGGAAGGCGTCCGTGTCATAGCGGGCCGTTACCGGCTTGAGGCGAGGCTCGGGCGCGGTGGCATGGGCGTGGTGTGGCGGGCGACCGACGAGCTGCTCGGCAGGCAGGTGGCGGTCAAGGAGATCCCCCTCGACCTGGACGAGACGCTCTCCGCCGAGGAGGCCCGGCGGCAGCGCGACCGCGCCCTGCGCGAGGCCCGCGCGGTGGCCCAATTGCGCCATCCGCACATCATCGTCGTCCACGACGTCGTGGAGCACGACGAACGCCCGTACATCGTCATGGAGTTGATCGACGGCGGCTCGCTGGCCGACCGCATCTCCGCGCGCGGGCCGGTCGACGTCGCCGAGGCCGCCCGGATCGGCGTCGGCCTGCTGAGCGCGCTGCGCACCGCGCACGAGGCCGGTGTCCTGCACCGCGACATCAAGCCGGCCAACGTCCTGCTGGAGTCCGGCACGGACCGGGTCGTCCTCACCGACTTCGGCATCGCCCAGGTCGCGGGCGCCACCACGCTCACCGAGACCGGCTCCTTCGTCGGCTCGCCCGAGTACACCGCGCCGGAGCGGATGTCCGGGGCCAGGACCGGCCCCGAGTCCGACCTGTGGTCGCTGGGCGCTCTGCTGTGCACCGTGCTGAGCGGCGAATCGCCGTTCCGGCGCGACTCGCTCGGCGGCATCCTGCACGCGGTCGTGTTCGACGAGATACGGCCGCCCGCGCAGGCCGCGCCGCTGCTGCCCGTCGTACTGGGCCTGCTGGAGCGCGACCCCGACCGCCGGCTGGACGCGGAGCAGGCCGAGCGGATGCTGCGCGCCTACCGCAGCACCGGCCACACCCCGCAGCTGCCGCCCCGCTACACACCGACCGAGCGGAACGTGCCCCGCCCGCCCGCGCCGCTGCCGACGCCGTCACCTTCGCCGCCGACCACGGTGGAGACCCGGCACTCCACCCGGGGCGTGCTGGTGGCCGCGCTGCTCGTCGCCGCGATGGCCGGGGCGGGGGTGTCGGCGGCGGCGCTGCTCATGAACCGGGACGGCGAGGGGGGTGGCGGTACGCCGACGAGTTCGGCGCCGGGGACATCGGTGAGCGCGTCGCCGTCGCCCACCTCCAGTACGCGGAGCCCGTCGCCCACCTCCACACCCTCCGTCACCGCCACCCGCCCCTCGGCCCCCTCCGGCTACCGCGTCGCCGACGACCCGGCCGGCTTCTCCCTCGCCGTACCGGAGGCCTTCACCCGCAAACCGCAGGGCGAGCGCGTCTTCTACCTGTCGCCGGGAGAAACCTTCCGCCTCGGCATCAAGGCCACCGACCCCGAGCCGGGCGGCCCGCTCGCGGTGATGCGGCGCGCCGCCGCCAAGGGCTCCGACACCAACCCCGGCTACCACGACGGCCGGGTCACCTCGACCACACAGCACAGACACCCCGCCGCCCTCTGGGAGTTCACCTGGAACGGCTTCAGTACGGCCGAGGGTCCCCGGCACACGTACGACCTGTGCTGGGAGGAGGGCGGGCGGATGTACGACGTGTGGGTGTCGGCGCCGGTCGGCAAGGTGCGGGAGGCGAAGGAGCACTTCGACGTCGCGGTCGACACGTTCGTACGCACATGAAGCGGAAGCAAGTGGCTCGTACGCGCAGGAAGCGGAAATACGCGGCAGCCCGGGTCACGGGTCTGTGACCGGAATGCGCTCCCTGTGGATGCGGGAGCGTCTGGCGCGATATGGATGGACGCATGAGCAACAACGGGGGACCGGGCCCGGAGTCCGACGACACGACGAGTTTTGTTCTGCAACCGCCGAATCAGCCGAATCCGTATGCCGTGCCCACTCAGGTGGCCCTGCCGCAGGACCCGGGTACCGGGCGCCTCGTCGCGGGCCGCTACCGGCTGCTGGCCAAGCTCGGGCACGGTGGCATGGGCACGGTGTGGCGTGCCAAGGACGAGACCGTCGACCGTGAGGTCGCCGTCAAGGAGCCCCGCGTTCCGGACCACCTTCCCGAACGCGAACGTGCCAACGTCTTCGAGCGGATGCGTCGCGAGGCCCGCGCCGCGGCCCGTCTCGACCACCCGGCAGTGGTCAATGTCCACGATGTGGCGGTCGTCGACGGCCGGCCGTGGATCGTCATGGAGCTGGTGCAGGGCCGTTCGCTCGGCAGCGCCCTCCAGGAAGGCACGCTGGACGCGCGTGAGGCCGCCAGGATCGGCCTGGAGGTGCTCGGCGCGCTGGAGGCCGCGCATGCGGCGGGCATCCTGCACCGCGACGTGAAACCGGACAACGTGCTCCTCGGCCGCCACGACCGCGTCGTCCTGACCGACTTCGGCATCGCGCAGATCGAGGGCGAGACGAACCTGACGGACACGGGCGGCTTCGTCGGCTCGCCCGAATACATAGCCCCGGAGCGGGTGTTGGGCCAGCGCCCGGGCCCGGCCTCCGACCTCTGGTCCCTCGGTGTCGTCCTCTACGCGGCCACGGAGGGCGTCTCCCCGTTCCGCCGCAGCAACACTCCGGCCACGCTCCAGTCGGTCCTCAACGCCACACCGGCACCGCCCGCTTCGGCGTCGGGACCGCTGGCCGAGCTGATCACGGGCCTGCTGCAGAAGGACCCGGCGAGACGTCCGAACGCCACGCAGGTCCGGGCCCTGCTGGAACAGACCGCGACCCCGCCGCCCGCCGCGGCCACGCAAGCCACCCAGCCCGTGCAGATCGTCACCCGAGGGATCCGGTTCGGGCGCAGGGCGTGGTTCGGGGTCGGCGCGGGCGTCCTCGCCGCGGCGGTGGCGGCGTGGCTGCTGATCGCGGATCCCTTTGCGGGGCCGTTGCCGGACGGCTGGCAGACCCATCACGAGAAGGACGTGGCCGGGACGCTGGCGGTGCCGGACGGCTACCAGCGGCACGTGCCCGACCGGAAGACCGACAAGACTCACTGGGTCACGTACAGCGACCTGAGCGGTGCGATCGGGATCACCCTGAGCCTCGAGAAGAAGTCCGAGGACACCGGTGATGCCATCAAGGACTCCGCGGCCGCCCAGATGTACGACGACAACGGCAAGTTCAAGGAGAGCGGCGCGTACGAGCTCAACATGCCCGCCGGCGCGAAAACCGCGACCAGGCTGACGACGTACAAGGGAAAGCAGGCCGCCGAAAACACGGTGGTCTACAAGACCGACGACAGTCAGAACCCGCTCCCTCGCGAGGTGCGGATCTTCTACTACAAGTCCTCCGCCGGCGACCTGTACAAGCTGATCGTCAGCTACCCGGGCAAGGGCGACTTCACCGCCCGCGGACGCGAGGTGGCCGGGGCCGCGATCGCGAATCTGGACGTCGACAAGCTCTGACTCCCTGACCCGCCCTCAACGCCGTACCTCCGCCCGGTACCTCCCCGGCGTCACCCCGAACTCCCTGCTGAACGCATGCGAGAGCGCGTACGGGCTGCTGTACCCGGCCTCACGCGCGACCGAGGCCAGCGGGGCGTCGGTGTCGCGCAGGAGGGTGGCCGTGCGCGTCAGGCGCCACCAGGTCAGGTACGCCATGGGCGGGCGGCCGACCAGGGCGGTGAACCGGCGGGCCAGCGTCGCGCGGGAGACGCCCGCCTCAGCGGCCAGGCGTTCGTTGGTCCAGGGGGCGGCCGGTTCCGAGTGCAGGGCGCGGAGGGCGGCCGTCGTCACCGGGTCGCCGAGCACCGCAGGCCAGGCACCCGCCGACGGGCCCGCCTCCGTCGTCCACGCCCGCACCATGTAGATCAGCAGCAGGTCGAGCAGGCTCGGCAGGGCCAGGCAGGAACCCGGGCGGCGCTCGTCGAGCTCGCGGGCCAACAGGTCCACGGCAGCCCGGAGTTCGGGGTGGGCGCCGACCCGGTTCGGCAGATGCACGACCTGCGGCAGCTCCGCCAGCAACGGATGCACCCGGCTGCGGTCGAGGCGGTACTTGCCGCACAGCAGCTCCACCTCACGCCCGCCCGGCGCCCCCGCCGGCCGCCTCATCTCCTCGAACGGCACGGCCCGCGCCGTATCGCCCGGTGCATCCGCCAGTACGTGCCCCGCCCCGTGCGGCAGCAGTACGACGTCCCCCGCGCCGAGCGTCACCGGCTCACCGCCCCCGTCGGGCTGCAGCCAGCAGCCGCCCGCGAGGACGACATGGAACCCCGCGCCCTCGTACGGGGCGAACCGCGTGCACCAGGTCCCGCCGACCCGCAGCCGGTTCGAGGAGGGCTGCCCGATGCGTACGGCGGAGATCGCGTCACTCACCACATCCATGAGACGCAAGCGTATCCGAATGAGCCACAGAGGCATTGGAACGCTCACAGCGGCGCTTCTAGTGTTCATGGCATGGCTGATGACAACGCGCAGGCTGACGTACAGAGTGATGTGCAGGCTGACGGACAGAGTGATGTGCAGGGTTTCGTGATCGGTGACGTCGAGGTGTTCCGGGTCGTCGAGTGGCGGGCGCCCTACGCACCGGTCCGGGACCTCGTTCCGGGCGTCGGCCCCGAGGTGTGGCGGGACAACCGGGACGTGCTCGTCCCGGACCACTGGGAGCCCGGCAGCGACCGTGCCGTGGTCGCGCTGCAGACCTGGGTCGTCCGCAGCGGCGGCCGCACCGTCCTCGTCGACACCGGGGTCGGCAACGGCCGCGAGCGGCCGGGCAACGCCCTCTTCCACCAGCGGCAGGGCGACTTCCCGGACCGGCTGGCGCGGGCCGGGGTACGGCCGGAGGATGTCGACGTCGTCGTCAACACCCACATCCACGGGGATCACGTCGGCTGGAACACCCATGATGTGGACGGGAGTTGGGTACCCGCCTTCCCCAACGCCACCTACCTTCTCCCGGCCGCCGACGACCACCACTTCGGCCCCGACGGCGGATACGGCGGCGGCGTACGCCCGGACGACCGGCTGATCCACGAGGACAGCATCGCGCCCGTGCACAAGTCCGGTCAGGCCGTGCTCTGGGACGGCGAGCACCGCATCGACGAGCACCTCATCCTGGAGTCCGCCCCCGGCCACACCCCGGGCTCGTCCGTCCTGCGCGTCTCCTCGCACGGTGAACGAGCGGTCTTCGTCGGCGACTTGCTGCACAGCCCGGTCCAGATCCTGCACCCCGAGTGCAGCAGCTGCTTCTGCCTGGACCCCGGGCAGGCGGTCACCAGCCGCCGTCGGGTGCTCGAACGGGCCGCAGAAGAGGGCGAGTTGGTGATCCCGGCGCACTTCGGCGGATCAGGGGTCGTGGAGGTACGGCGGCGGGGCGACTCGCTCGCCTTCGTCCGCTGGATGCCGTAGGACGTCGTAGGACGTTGCAGGGACCCGCGTCGACAAGTCCCCGTTCCGCACGGTACTCATGAGGCATGAGTGCAGGCGGCGAACATTCGCGCGAAGGGCGGCTGCTCGGCGGGCGCTACCGGCTGACCGAGCGCATCGGCTCCGGCGGGATGGGCACCGTCTGGCAGGCGTACGACGAACTCGTGGAGCGGGACGTCGCCGTCAAGCAGCCGCGGCTGCCGGGCGACCCGGAGGACGAGCACCACCGGCGAGCCGCCCACCGCCTCTACCGCGAGGCCCGCGCCGCCGCCCGCGTCGACCACCCGGCCGCCGTCTCGATCCATGACGTCGTCGAGGAGGACGGACTCCCCTGGATCGTCATGGAGTTGATCCGCGGCGAGTCCCTGCACGAAGTCCTCCAGCGCGGCCCGGTCGAGGCGCGCGAAGCCGCCCGTATCGGCCTCGCCGTCCTCGGCGCCCTGGATGCGGCGCACGCCGTCGGCATCGTGCACCGGGACGTCAAGCCCGCCAACGTCCTCCTCGGCGCGCACGGCCGTGTCGTCCTCACCGACTTCGGCATCGCCCATGTCCAGGGCGAGGAATCCCTCACCGTCAGCGGGGAGTTCGTCGGCTCCCTGGAGTTCGTAGCGCCCGAACGGATGTCGGGCCGGGGCGCCGGGCCCGCCTCCGACCTGTGGTCGCTGGGCGTGCTGCTGTTCGCGGCCGTGGAGGGAGTGTCTCCGTTCCGGCGTACGACGGTGGAGTCCACCCTCGCCGCGGTCATCGCCTCCGACCCGCCCGAACCCAAACAGGCCGGACCGCTCGGCCCGCTGATCGCACGGCTGCTGGTGAAGGACCCGGAGCAGCGACCCGGCGCGAAGGAGGCCGGGGCGGTGCTGGAGGCGGTGGCGGAGGGCTGGCCGGTACCGCAGGTCGAGGCCGGTGCGGCGGCAGCTCAGGACACGGCAGGGCTACGGGAGTTCGCCGACGACGTGGGGACCGTACGACTGGGGGCGGCACCCGTGTCGGACCCGACGGCCCCGGTGCCGGAGGCAGCGGCCCCCGTGGCCGTACCGGAATCCGACACCGCGCGCACATCCGACCCCGCACCGACATCCGACCCCGCACCGACATCCGGCACCGCACCCACATCCGGACCCCAGCCGGCCCCCGAGCCGTCCGCCGCCGAACCCTCGACCGCGAGCGTCCCCCAGCCGGACCCGGCCCCGAAGCGCCCCCTTCTGCGCCGCCCCGTCTCCCTCGCCGCGCTGGCCGCCCTCCTCGTCGGGGGCACCTGGCTCGGTACGTCCTACTTCGGCGAGTCCGACAGCGGAGGCGTCAGCGAGCGCACCGCCACCCTCAGCGAGGCCCCGGCGCGCGTCGCGACCCCCGGCACCGGCGCCACCGCCTGGACCGAACACCGGGAGAAGGGCATGAACGCCGTGCTGTCCCTGCCGAGCCGGTACCGGGAGTCCGCCAGGGAAGGCAGCTCCGCGAGCCCGCGCCACCTCGTGGAGTACGACGCGCCCGACGGCGACGTCAGCATCCGCCTCACCCAGTGGGACAAGGCCCCGCGCTCCCCGATGGCCCAGGCGCAGCAGGCGCACGCCGACTGGAACAGCTACAGCGGGGACGCGCGCACCCAGTACACCCGCACCACCTTCCACGGCTTCGAGGCCGTCCAGGCCGACACCACCTACGGCCTGGACGGCACCCCGACCCGGGTGATGCAGCTGATGATCCGCACCGACGACGGGCGTATGTACGAACTGCGCGTGGACATGCCCAAGGGGACACCGGCCGAGAAGAAGGGCACGGCGCTCTTCAAGGGTGCCCGCGCGCGCCTCGTGATCGGAAAGAGCTGAAGCATTCCCCGTCGTCCCGGCCCAACGCCCTGATCAGCGCAAACCTTGCCAGTGTGCACTGGCGGCGTGTGTGTACTCCGTGAAGCCGCGTTACCGACGGGTACCCAAAGCCCCCGCGCCGTCATACCCTGCGCCTCATGACGGAAGCGCATGCCGAGGCCAAGACCGGCACGAACCCCCTCGCCCCCGCACCCGAAGGCGCCCGCACCGCCGCCGACGTGGTCACCCCCGAGCTGATCGCCCAGCTCACCAAGGGCGTGGTCGGTTCCGGGCGCACCGCCAACCACACGCCGTTCACCGGCGAGAAGCTGGCCGACCTGCCCGAGTCCACCCCCGAGGACGTGGCAAAAGCCTTCGAGGCGGCCCGTGCGGCGCAGGCGGTCTGGGCGCAGACACCGGTCCGGCAGCGCGCGGCCGTCCTCCTCCGCTTCCACGACCTGATCCTCGCCCGCCAGGCCGAGGTCCTCGACCTCATCCAGCTGGAGACCGGCAAGGCCCGGCTGCACGCCCACGAGGAGGTCCAGGCCGTCGCGGTCGCGGCCCGCCACTACGGCCGCCGGGCCACCGCCTACCTCAAGCCGAAGCGGCACGCGGGCGCCATGCCGACGCTGACGAAGGTCACCGAACTGCGCCACCCGCGCGGCGTGGTCGGCCAGATCGCTCCCTGGAACTACCCCCTGGAACTGTCGGTCGGCGACGCGCTCCCGGCTTTCGCGGCGGGCAACGCAGTCGTCATGAAGCCGGACACGGAGACCTGTCTGACGGCACTGTGGGCCCGTGATCTCCTGATCGAGGCGGGGCTGCCCGCGGACGTCTTCCAGGTCGTCCTCGGCGAAGGCCCGGTCGTCGGCCCGGAAGTGGTCCGGCACGCCGACTACGTCTCCTTCACCGGCTCCACCCGCACCGGCCGCGAGGTCGCCCAGGGTGCCGCCGCCCGCCTGGTCGGCGTCTCCCTCGAACTCGGCGGCAAGAACGCCATGCTGGTCCTTCAGGACGCCGACATCGAGAAGGCGGCCGCGGGCGCGGTCCGCGCCTGCTTCTCCTCCGCAGGCCAACTCTGCATCTCCATCGAGCGGTTGTACGTCCACGAGTCGATCGCCGACACCTTCCTCGAGCGCTTCGCCACCCGCACCAAGGCCATGCGCCTCGGCAAGTCCCTCGCGTACGGCGCCGACATGGGCTCCCTGGTCGGCGAACGCCAGCTGGAGACGGTCACCCGCCACGTCGACGAGGCGGTCGCGAAGGGCGCGAAGGTCGTCGCCGGCGGTGTGGCCCGCCCGGACATCGGCCCGTACTTCTTCGAGCCGACCATCCTCGACGGCGTGACCGAGCCCATGTCGGTCTGCACCGAGGAGACCTTCGGCCCGGTCGTCTCGATCTACCGTTTCAAGACCGACGACGAGGCGATCGAGCACGCCAACTCCACGCCGTACGGCCTGAACTCCTCGGTCTGGACGAAGAACGGCAGCCGCGGCCGCGACGTGGCCTCCCGCCTCCGGACCGGCACGGTCAACGTCAACGAGGGCTACGCCCCGGCCTACGGCAGCGTCCAGTCCCCGATGGGCGGCATGAAGGACTCGGGCCTCGGCCGCCGCCACGGCTCCGAGGGCATCCTCAAGTACACGGAGGCCCAGACGGTCGCTCAGCAGAGGCTCTTGCCGATGGCGCCCTCGCTGGGCATGGACGACGAGAAGTACGCGCAGTTCATGAGCCGCAGCCTCCGGCTGATGAAGGCCCTGCGCTTCAAGTAGAAACACCCGTTCTCAACGAGGAGAGCACGTGTCACAGGACACCTACGACTACGACGTCATCGTCGTCGGCTCAGGCTTCGGCGGTTCCGTGACCGCCCTGCGCCTGACGGAAAAGGGCTACCGCGTAGGTGTCCTGGAAGCCGGCCGCCGCTTCACCCGCGACACCCTCCCCAAGAACTCCTGGGACCTCAAGAACTACCTCTGGGCGCCCAAGCTCCACATGTACGGCATCCAGCGCATCCACCTGCTGGGCAATGTCATGGTCCTGGCCGGCGCAGGCGTGGGCGGTGGCTCCCTCAACTACGCCAACACCCTCTACGTACCGCCGAAGCCGTTCTTCGACGACCCCCAGTGGCGTGACATCACGGACTGGCAGGAGGAGCTGAAGCCGTACTACGACCAGGCGCAGCGCATGCTCGGCGTGCGGCTGAACCCGACGATGACCCCGTCCGACGTCCACCTGAAGGCCGCGGCCGAGCGGATGGGCGTCGGCGACACCTTCCACATGGCGCCGGTCGGCGTCTTCTTCGGCGACGGCAAGGACGCCGAGGGGACGGCGAAGGCCGGACCCGGAGAGCAGGTCGACGACCCCTACTTCGGTGGCGCGGGCCCGACGCGCAAGGCCTGTACCGAGTGCGGCGAGTGCATGACCGGCTGCCGTCACGGCGCGAAGAACACCCTCAACGAGAACTACCTCTACCTCGCTGAGAAGGCGGGCGCGGTCGTGCACCCCATGACGACGGTCGTGTCGATCACGGACGACTCGCAGGGCGGCTACGCGGTCGCGACCCTCCCCACCGGCGAGAAGAAGTCCGAGGGCCGCACTTTCAAGGCCCGCCGGGTGGTGCTGGCCGCCGGCACCTACGGCACCCAGACCCTGCTGCACCGTATGAAGGCGGGCGGCCAACTCCCGTACATCTCCGACAAGTTGGGCGAGCTGACCCGTACCAACTCCGAGGCGCTGGTCGGCGCGCAGACGGACAACCGCCGCTACCGCAAGGCGACCGGCGAGCCGAAGGTCGACTTCACTCAGGGAGTCGCCATCACCTCGTCCATCCACCCGGACGAGAACACCCACATCGAGCCGGTCCGCTACGGCAAGGGCTCCAACTCGATGGGCGGCCTGTCGATCCTCCAGGTCCCGTACGCGGAGGGATCGTCGAGAGTCATGGCCTGGTTGGCGAACGCCGCCCGCCACCCCCTCCTCGTGCTGCGCTCCCTCTCCAACCGCCGCTGGTCGGAGCGGACCATCATCGGCCTGGTGATGCAGTCGCTGGACAACTCCCTGACGACGTACCTCAAGCCGGACGGGGTCGGGAAGGGCCTGCTCACCGCCCGCCAGGGCCACGGCGCGCCCAACCCCAAGCAGATCAAGGCCGCCTCGGAGGGCGCGTCCGCCCTCGCCGCCGACATCAACGGCTTCGCGGGCTCGAACGTCGGCGAACTCATGGGCACCCCCCTCACCGCCCACTTCCTCGGCGGCTGCCCGATCGGCAGCTCGCGCGAGACCGGCGTGATCGACCCGTACCACCGCCTCTACGGCCACCCCGGCATCTCGGTGGTGGACGGCGCCGCGGTCTCCGCCAACCTGGGTGTGAACCCCTCCCTCACCATCACCGCCCAGGCCGAGCGGGCGATGTCGTACTGGCCCAACAAGGACGAGGAGGACCCCCGTCCGGCACAGGGAGCGGCGTACGAACGCCTGAAGCCGGTGGAACCGAACGCTCCCGCGGTCCCGGCGGACGCCTTCGGCGCACTGAAGCTGCCGTTCCTGGGAATGCCGGCGGTGCCGCCGAAGAAGTAGGCGCTCAGGCAAAGCGAAGGACCCGCACCCCCCTCCGAGTGCGGGTCCTTCTTTCTTGCAGTGAGCTGTTGTTACGCGCTCGCGCCGGCCCGACGGCGACGCACCGTGTACACCGCACCGGCACCGGCGACGACGGCGACACCGCCGACGAGGCCGATCACCGGCAGGGCGGAGCTGGAGCCGGTCTCGGCGAGGTTGCCGGTCGGCAGGGCGGAGATCTCACCCTGCGGCTTCTTCACCGAGTCCTTGGGTCCCTTGTCGCTCGGGGTGGCGGAGCCCGGGTCGGTGTTGGCGGAGCCGGCCTTCAGCACCTCGAAGTCGTACTGTGCCCAGCCCTCGGCGATGCAGTCCTGTCCGTCGACGTTGTCGAGGTAGGCACCGGAACCGAAGGAGTAGGCGTCGCCGGCCGGGGCCTTGGCGTCGATGCTGACGCGCAGGGCGACCGTCTGGCTCTTGCCGGCCTTCAGCTCGTCGACGTAGAAGAAGTAGTCACCCGCCCACTCGTCGGTACCGATGCGGTCCCAGGAGCCGGTCTCGGGGTTCTTGAACTCCAGGTCGACGTACGGGCTCAGGAACTTCGACTCGTCGAGCTCGTAGTTCTCCACCTCGGCGTAGAAGGCGACACCGTCGACGGTGGTCTTCGACTCGTTGGTGACGGTGAGCTTGAAGGAGTGGAAGCCGTCACCCGCGACGATCTTGCCCGGCAGCCCCTTGATGTCCGCGGACACCTTCGCGTTGCCGAAGTTCTGGTCGAGGTCGTCGCAGTAGGGGACGTCCGGGTCCGACGGGTCATCGCTCGGCTCGGCCGACACGGAGGGCGTGGGCTCGCTCGACTCGCTGGCGGAGGCGCTCGCCGTCGGCGTCGAGCTGGACGCCGAGTCGCTCGGCGCTGCCGTGTCGGTCGGCAGACCGGTGTCCGTCGGCGTCGCCGAGGCCGTGTCGCTCGGCGTCTCGGTGGGCGTCTCGGACACGGTCTCGGTGGCGCTCGCGGTCGGCGTCTCGTCCGCGAAGGCGGCGGGCGCGGACAGCAGCGCGAGGGGAGCGATGACCGCGGTCGCGGCCGCCACGCCCATGGCACGACGAAGCTTCATGAAAACCTCAGGGAGTCCAGTCCAGTGGGAGGGCTCCGCGTGTGGGGCGCGGGTGTGGCCCTTGGTTCGCCTGGTTGGATCCGTGAAGCGTGTAAATGGTTGTGCCGGCATTCACAGAATTCTTATGTGGCGTGGATCACTTGGAGTTGGCGTGCGGACCTTGAAGTCGGCATGCCGACCTTGAAGTCGGCATGCGAAGGGCCCCGCGGGCTTTGGCCGCGGGGCCCTTCTCCGTCAGCACCGACGTCAGGGCAGCGCCGGTGCCTGGGAGCGGCGCCGGGGGGTTGCGCCGCTTGTCTCGTGTGCCCTGGGTCGCCGCCCCGGCGCATCCGAGGCGCACGGATGGTCTCGACCTCTGAAGGTACGGAAGTGCAAGCAATGCAGTTGTCTGCTGCGGGACTTGGGGGCTTTCTACGCATCGTGCTGGATGGACGGGGCGTACGCAACCGTTTGACCCAGGGTTGTGCATTTTTGCATTTTCCGCCGGTCGGCCCCGGGCGTCCCCGGAGCCGACCGTTCTCTTGGGTGGCCGGGCTGCTGTCCCCTGCTGTCCGGCCACAACCCTGGAGTGAGGTCCCACGACGTTCGGCACGACCCGTACGTCTCATCACTCCAGCAAGCCACGCGTGGTTCTTTCGGGCCCGCCCCTGGCTGGCACGGACACCACCACCAACGAAGGGCTTCGCGCGGCGGTCACGCGCCGTACGGGTTAAAGGGACCCCGAACTCAGATGCGACCGCGGCACAGTTCGAGCAGCGTCATGGCGAGGGACGTACCGGGCTTGCCGAGGGCCTCGCTGTAGTGGCCGAGGACCTCCATCTCGCGGGACAGGTTCACGCGCCGCCCGCCGGAGGCGATGCGGGCCTCCTGGATGACGGCGGAGACGGCCATCCGTTCCTGGATCAGGCCGATGATCCGGTCGTCGAGCGCGTCGATGCGCTCCCGCGCGCCGGTGATCACATCGGCGGCCTCGGTGGTACGGGCGCCGGTCTTCTCTGCTGCGGTGGCGGTCATGTCGGGGCTCCTCGAAAGAGTCGAAGGGCGGCGTCCCGGACCGGCAGTGTCCGCAAACGCCAGGCGCCCCGGACCTTGTCGGCCCGGGGCGCCTGGGAAGTCGCTTGTCAGTTGCTCAAGCAGCACGACCATGGCAGCCGGTGGGCCGGTTGCCATAGGTAAAGAGGAAGGTCGCGGTCTTGAGCATGGGGCCAGTATGCCGTGGGTGCCGACGGTGTCCAAGGCGGTTCGCATCCTGAGACGGGACTTGCTCACGGGGCGGTCCCGCCAGGCCCGGTAGACTCGGCCTCACACACACCCTCGCTCACCGCCGGAAGGCAACCCGTGTCATCAGCGACCCCAGCCGCCACCGACACCGTCCTGGTCGTCGACTTCGGCGCGCAGTACGCCCAGCTCATCGCCCGTCGCGTCCGCGAGGCCCGGGTCTACAGCGAGATCGTGCCGAGCACCATGCCGGTCGCTCAGATGCTCGCCAAGAACCCGGCGGCGATCATCCTCTCCGGCGGCCCCTCGTCCGTGTACGAGGAGGGCGCCCCCCGCCTCGACCGCGCGCTCTTCGAGGCCGGTGTCCCCGTGTTCGGCATGTGCTACGGCTTCCAGCTGATGGCCCAGTCCCTCGGTGGCACGGTCGACAACACCGGCGCGCGCGAGTACGGCCGTACCGATCTGCACGTATCGAAGTCGTCCTCCACCCTTTTCGAGGGCACCCCGGCCGAGCAGCACGTGTGGATGTCGCACGGCGACGCCTGCTCCGCCGCCCCCGAGGGCTTCTCCGTCACGGCGTCCACGGACGTCGTCCCGGTCGCCGCCTTCGAGAACGACGAGAAGAAGCTGTACGGCGTCCAGTACCACCCCGAGGTCATGCACTCGACGCACGGCCAGCAGGTGCTGGAGCACTTCCTGTACCGGGGCGCGGGCCTGACCCCCTCCTGGACCACCGGGAACGTGATCGAGGAGCAGGTCGCCGCGATCCGCGAGCAGGTCGGCGACAAGCGCGCCATCTGCGGTCTGTCCGGCGGCGTCGACTCCGCCGTGGCCGCGGCCCTCGTACAGAAGGCCATCGGCTCGCAGCTGACCTGCGTGTACGTCGACCACGGCCTGATGCGCAAGGGCGAGACCGAGCAGGTCGAGAAGGACTTCGTGGCCGCGACCGGCGTCCAGCTGAAGGTCGTGGACGCGGAGGAGCGCTTCCTCACCGCGCTCAAGGGCGTCTCCGACCCCGAGGAGAAGCGGAAGATCATCGGCCGCGAGTTCATCCGGGTCTTCGAGCAGGCGCAGGCGGAGATCATCGCGGACGAGGGTCCGGCGGTGGAGTTCCTCGTCCAGGGCACGCTCTACCCGGACGTGGTCGAGTCCGGCGGCGGCACCGGCACCGCCAACATCAAGTCCCACCACAACGTGGGCGGGCTGCCGGAGGACCTCGAGTTCAAGCTCATCGAGCCGCTGCGCAAGCTCTTCAAGGACGAGGTCCGGATGGTCGGCCAGGAGCTCGGGCTCCCGGACGAGATCGTCCAGCGCCAGCCGTTCCCGGGTCCCGGCCTCGGCATCCGGATCGTCGGCGAGGTCACCAAGGAGCGGCTCGACCTGCTCCGCGAGGCCGACGCCATCGCCCGCGAGGAGCTGACCGCGGCCGACCTCGACCGCGACATCTGGCAGTGCCCGGTGGTACTGCTCGCGGACGTCCGGTCCGTCGGCGTCCAGGGCGACGGCCGGACCTACGGCCACCCGATCGTCCTGCGCCCGGTCTCCTCCGAGGACGCCATGACGGCGGACTGGTCGCGGCTGCCGTACGAGGTCCTCGCGAAGATCTCGACGCGGATCACCAACGAGGTCACGGACGTCAACCGAGTCGTCCTCGACGTGACGTCGAAGCCGCCGGGCACCATCGAGTGGGAGTAGTCCCCACGGCTGTGAAGGTCATGTCCGCTTGAGCGTGCGCACCGGCGCTCCGGGCTTCCAGACCTCGACGACCAGGTACTTGTCGTCCTCGACGTAGGTCCGTACGACCTCCGTCAACTCGGTGCGGAAGAGGTGGAACGGCTCCGGCGGTTCCACCTCTTTGCTGTACGCCGCCTTCGCCTCCCCGTCCTCGACGCCGACGGC
The DNA here is from genome assembly GCF_042895385.1 of Streptomyces sp. NPDC001401. Taxonomy (NCBI): domain Bacteria; kingdom Bacillati; phylum Actinomycetota; class Actinomycetes; order Kitasatosporales; family Streptomycetaceae; genus Streptomyces; species Streptomyces sp. NPDC001401. The sequence continues at coordinate 627,542 of NZ_JBIAWI010000004.1, read as the reverse complement.
CCGCCCGCTGATCCGCACGTCACCGCCGCCCATCCCGGTGCCCGGCCCCGGATTCGCCTGCAGTGCGAAGCGCGGGTCGCGGTTGAGATCGAGGGCCTTGAGCGAGCCCGGCATCATGCCGAGCCACAGCTCGCCGTCGAGAAAACGGACCTCGAGGCCGGTGGTGCGCGGGGAGCCGTCCTTGCGGAGCGTGGCGAGAACGTGGTGGGTGAAGGCGCCGAAGCGTTCCTCCACGGTCCTGGCCAGGTCGGGTTCGGCGCTGGCGAACGCCGCCCAGTTCGCTGCCGTATGCGCTTCCGTGTTCGCTGCCGTCTTCGCTGTCATACGGCGAGTGTCGCGCCGATACCCGACATCTTCTGTCGGGTATCCGTGGGGGCGTCACAGCCCGCCCGCGCGCCCCCGGAACGGTTGCGCGCGTCATCTTTACAGAACATCTCTGTTCTCCTGGGCTGACCGACGGTAACTTCCGCCCCGTAAAGCAACCCAGTGCTGGAGGACACATGCACGGGACCCCCGGGGCCGGGCCCACTCCGCCCCCCGCCCTTCCGAGCGACCGGCTGCGGTTCGCGATGCCGCCGATGCACGACTCGGTCGAGGACGAGCGCCGGCATCGCAAGGAGCGGCTCGCGGGCGCAGTGCGGATCTTCGGGCGGCTCGGCTTCGAGGACGGCGTCTCGGGGCACATCACGGCCCGCGACCCCGAGTACAGCGACTGTTTCTGGGTCAACCCCTTCGGGATGCCCTTCAAGCACGTCACCGTGAGCGACCTGGTGCTCGCCAACTCGGAGGGTCAGGTGATCGATGGGCGCTACCACGTCAACCAGGCCGCCTTCACCGTCCACGTCCAGGTGCACGCCGCCCGCCCGGACGTCGTGGCCGTGGCCCACTGCCACTCGGTGCACGGCCGTGCCCTGTCCGCGCTGGGCGACCTGCTCGACCCGATCACCCAGGAGAGCTGCGCCTTCTACGAGGACCACGCCCTTTACGACGCCTACACCGGCGTTGCCGTCGACGCCGAGGAGGGCCGTCGCATCGCCACGGCGCTCGGCTCCCGCAAGGCGCTCGTGCTGCGCAACCACGGGCTGCTGACGGTCGGCGACTCGGTGGACGCGGCGGCCTGGTGGTTCGTGTCCATGGAACGCTCCGCCCAGGTGCAGCTGACCGCCAAGGCCGCCGGACGCCCCCTCCTCATCGACCACCGGCTGGCGGTGGCGACCCGCGAGCAGCTCGGCGGCGACCTGGTGGCGTGGATCAACTACCAGCCGCTGTGGCAGGACATCAGCCGCAGCGAGCCGGATCTGCTGAGCTGACGGCTTCAGAATCCTCGCAGTACGGCCGCCTTGGTCATCGCGAACTCCTCGTCCGTGAGCACCCCGTCCCGGTGCAGCTCGCCCAACTCCCGCAGCCGCCGCAGGAGTACGTCGTGGTGGTCGGCCGCGGGCGGTACGGCCGCCGTCGGCTGCCGTCTCTCCGCGTACTCGCCGCCGTTGCGGGTGGACGGGTGCGGCAGGCGCGCGGTGATCGCGGTGGCGACGAGCGCGGTGAGCAGGTCGCGCCGCGCGCTGCCCCACAGGTCCAGGGCGTACGGGTCCTTCTCCGGCGGCAGCTTGGAGAACACCGTCTCGCGCGTCACGAAGCGCAGGAAGCCGTCCTCGTAACCGGAGTTGGGCAGCCACTCGACCTGCACAAGGTCGCCGACGGCGATGATCCGCGGCCCGGTCGCCCGCTTGACCCGGTCGGAGGTGTCGGCCCAGTCGATGCGCACCTGGGTGCCGTCGAAGGAGACGGTGCCGTCGGAGGAACGGACCGAGACCGGCACGGGCGGCCCCGGCAGCAGATACGCCTTGGTCGGCTCCTTGGGAATCTGGTCCAGCAGCAGAGCCCGGCGGATCTCCTCGGCGACGTACTCGGCGACCCCGGCCCGGTCCACGTCCACCACCAGCCGGTACGGGTCGGCCGGATCGGGCAGCCGCCCGCCGGTCGCCTGGAGCAACGGGTCGGCGCCCTCGCGCAGCCGTATCCGCAGCCGCCCGCGCTTGCGTTCGGGCTCGAAGACCACGCCCGCGACCGCTTCGAGGGGCACCGCGACCTCGCCGTACGTCTGCCGGAACAGCGGCACGGAGCGGTGGAGACCCGGCGTGATCCTGACCGTGGTGCCGTCGAAGGCCCAGGTTCCGTCGCGCTGGATGATCTCGGCCATAGGGAAATTCTCGCAGCAGGGTCAACACGGCGGCCCCGCTTCACCCCGCGCTGACCAGACCTGCCGGACGGGGGCGGGGTGGCGTAGGGCACAATTCGCTGTCATCACTCGGGGAGTTGCAGGCGGCGGCCGAATGCTGGACAGGGCCGCCGGCCGCAGGGGATGCGGGGAAGGCGGGCGTCGAGCGTGGCGGTGCAGGAGGCGAGAGGCGGCGCGGACGCGGGCGCCGGCAAAGGTGCGCACGGCGGTGGCTGCACCTGCGGGGACTGCCCGCACGGGGCGCGCGAGGGACACCGGCGCGCGGTCGCCGAATTCCTGCTGATGCGGGACGGTTTCGCGGCCGGTCAGGGGCTGCCCGCCGCGGTGGCCCACTCCGCCTCGGCCTCCCGCCAGTGGGTCTCGGAGGAGCTCACCCAGTCCGCGGAACTCGTCGCCGAGCGCGGCCGCGCCGAGGGCGAGGCCTGGCTGGCCCGTCTGTGGCGGCGGACGGTGTGTGCGGTGTGGGCGCTGGTGGTGCTGTTGCTGCTGGTGCAGTCGCTCACGGCCATCGGCGCGGGCTGGACGACGGCGCGCACCGCGGGTCTGCTGGCGGCCGTGCTCGTGGGCGGGGTGCTGACCGCCGCGTCCTGGTTCCACCGTGCGCGGGGCGGCCTGCTGGCTCCCGTCATCGGCGAGGACAACCGCCTGTCCACGTCCCGCGCGGTGGCGGCGGCCTGGGTGCTGTTCGTCGCCTACGCCGTGCTGCTCCTGGCCGGCCGCCTCGCCGCGGCCTCCGACCACACGGAGCGCGACACGCTGATCTCCGGCCTCGGTCTCGCCCGCGGCGCCGGTGTCGTCACCGTCCTCGCCGTGGTGTGCGGCATCGCGGTGCTGGTGCGGCGCGTGGTCGGGCTGCGGGTCCTCGGCCAGCGGCTGCAGAAGGTACGGGCGGACCGGCCCAGGGCGGCCGACCTGCTGACCGACGACTCGGGACGGGGCACCTTCGCCGACATCCAGTACGTCGTGATCAGCACCGTCGCCGTCCTGTTCGCCGCGGTACGGCTGGCCCGCCGCCCGGACCAGCTGCCGGACCTTCCATGGGGTCTCGCGGTGGTGGTGCTGGTGTCGGCGGCGACCTACGTGGCCGGCAAGTACGCGGAGGGCGGCCGCCCGGTGATCCTCTCCGTGGTGCGCGCCCGGGAGGCCGGCGACCTCGACGCCCCCATCCGCACGGGCGACGACATCGAGATCCGCGGCGCGGGCTTCGTCCCCCCGGGAGCACAGGGCGCCGACCGGCTGACCCGCATGGTGGTCCGCATCGGCACGGTGAACGTCCATGTGCCCCTCGTCCCGGTGACCGGCGGCTTCAGCAACCCGACGGACGCGGCACTGACCGTGCCGGTACCGGCGGATGTGGAACCGGGGCGTGTCGAGGTGCAAGTAGTCACGGCAGCGGGGGTAGAGACGAATAGGTACGCGATTGATGTGACGGACTGAGTTGACGGACTGAGTTGACGGACTGAGTTGACGGACTGAATCGATGTGACGGACCGAATAGGACACCCCTCTCGGCGCAGGGCACGGGCGTTGAAATCGGCACGAACTCATTGAGCGCACCGTCCTTTGCGTACGTATCGTCTGGTGAGGGGTCCCGGCACCGCGGGCGAGAGGCGACAGCGATGACTCACGGCATGCGCACGGACACGCACACCCCGTACCTCGACGGCGACCGGAGCTGGCGCGATTCAGCGTCCCGGTACGCCCTCCTTCCGCTCCGCGTCTTCCTCGGCGTCACGTTCATCTACGCCGGGCTGGACAAGCTCACCAACAGCGCGTTCCTGAAGGACTCCGGTTCCGGATCCATCGGCGAGATGATGCGCAACGTCCGCGACTCCTCCGCCATCCCAGCCATGGTCGACATGGCCCTGAAGAACCCCGTGGGCTTCGGCTACGCCATCGCCCTGGGCGAGTTGGCGGTCGGCATCGGCACCCTGATCGGCCTGTTCGCGCGCCTGGCAGCGCTCGGCGGCGCGCTGATCTCCCTCAGCCTGTGGCTCACCGTGAGCTGGCAGTCCGACCCGTACTACTACGGCAACGACCTCGCCTACCTGATGGCCTGGCTCCCCCTCGTGCTCGCGGGCGCCGCCACCTTCTCCCTGGACGCGGCACTCCGCGCGCGGCGAAGGCAGCGGGCGGGAGGCTACCGGTAGCTCCTGGTCGGCGGGGGCTACCGGTCGCGGAGCGCCCCGGCCCGACCGGGACCCGCGCCACCCCGGACTCCTGTGTCATGTCCCCCGGCGTGGAGCCGCGCTGCCCCGGAGACCTGTGTCATGTCCCCGGTGCATCCAGCTGCGCCTCAGTCGGCCCCTTTCCAGCCACTGCCGCCCGGCGCCGCCGTATGCCCCGGGTCAGCGCTCCCACCACACCGGCCAGACAGAGCCCGCCCGTGACGACCGGGATCACCGCGAACCACGGGGTCTCCCACAGTCCGCCCGCGTCACCGGCGTAGACGGCGCCCGCAAGGGCGAGGAAGACACCGGCGACCAGCTTCCCCGGCTGGAACTCATGACGCAGCACGGCTCACCTCCGCCTGTCCGAGACCGACCTTGAGATCGAGGTCGAGCGTGCCTGTGTTCTTGCCGCCCGAGACCGCCGGCAAGGTCACCTCCTTGTGCTTGCCCGGCTCCACGTCCACGTCTCCCGGCTTGTCGCCCGGCAGCTGGATGTCGCCCACCCCCACGTCGATGCTCAGCTTCACGGTCACGTCCTTCGGCACGATCACCTTCAGCCGGCCCATGCCGACATCGGCCTTCGTGCTCACCGTCTGTCCCTTGGCCGGGTGCAGCCGGCTCAGATCCAGGGTGCCGACGCCGCTGCCGACGTCGTACTTCTCCTGCACGTCCGCCGCCGCGGCCGGCTGCCAGGTCGTGCGTATCCAGTGCGTGCCGACGTCCTTGGGCAGGGCCGCCGAGCCGGCGAGCAGGGCCGCCGTGATGATGGCGAGGAAGACCGACCCTGCTCCCGTACGCCCCAGGAACGCGCTGACCGCGATGCCCAGGCCGAAGACCACGAGCGCGCAGGACAGGCCGGTCTGCAGGCTGGTGCCGAGCGCATGGTCGTCCCAGGTCAGGCCGGTGCCGAGGGCGCCTGTGAGCAGGGCGAGCAGGAAGACCCAGCCGCCGATCCAGCGGGGGCCGCGCGGCCTGGGCGCCGGTGAGCGCGGTGTGCGGATGTCTGCGCGATGGGGCCAGGGCGTGCCGAGGCTGATGTTGACCGCTGCCGCGATGTCCCGGTCGCGGGAGTCCTGGGGGCCCCACAGATAGCCGGTGCCGCCGACATGCGTGCCGTCCTTGACGATGGGGTCGCGCCACCAGGAGGGGTAGGCGGCGGGGACCGGCGGTGCCTGGGCCTCCGGTGGGGCGTCGGCGACGGCCTGCGCGGCCAGGGGGTCGGGGTCGGGGGCGCCGCGCTGCCGCGACCAGTACCCGGCGCCCGCGAGGAGCAGGGAGAGGACGACGGCGAAGGCCAGCACCCCGCCGTTCTTCAGCAAGGACAGGAACACCCCGCAGCCGACCAGCGCGAACATCACCGCGGTCAGCGCCTGGCCGTCGACGCGGCCGGTCAGCAGCTTGCGGACCTCGTTCTCCTCCTCGTCCTCGTACGGGATGAGCAGCCAGGCGAAGCCGTAGAAGATCAGGCCGATGCCGCCGGTCGCCGAGAGCACCGCGAGGGTGATCCGGAAGATCACCGGATCCATGTCGCACTGCCGCCCGAGCCCCGCGCACACCCCGGCGAGCACCTTGTACTGCCGGTCGCGCCGGAACTTGCGGGGAGCCTCGGCGGTCTCCGCAACCGCACCTCCCTCTTCCTGCGCGCCCGCCCGCCCGTGCGCGCGCGAGCCCGCGTCCGCGTCGGCAGGGGCACCGGCGCCCGGGTCCGCCCCCGCACCGGGTCGCGGCCCGGCGGCGGCTGCGGCATCCGCGGCGGGCGCGGCATCCTGCGGCCCGGCGCCCGGAGCGGGGCGCGGGCCGGAGCCGGGTCCCGGACCCGTCGCGGCGCGCTCGTGATCTGTCATGTGTCCATGGTGACGGCCGAGCCGCTCCGGCGGGAGTCGGTACGACCCTGGCCGGACCCTGATATCGCCCCTGAGCCGGCGACCGGGAAGCGTTCGACGGGGCCCGAGTTCGAAGATCAGGGGAGTCTCGGGGGTCGACCCTGATGCCCCTGTCCTCCGACCGTGTGAGTATCGATGGCATGCCGGAAGCCGCTGCAGCGCCACTCGTCGAACCGCGGCCGCCGCGCAAGCTCTACCGCAGCAGCGACGGACGCTGGCTCGGTGGCGTGGCGCGGGGGCTCGCCGGGCATCTCGGGCTGCCGGTCATCTGGGTGCGGCTGGTGTTCGTCGGCCTGTTCATGGCGGACGGCCTGGGCGCGCTGCTGTATGCCGCGTTCTGGTTCTTCGTGCCGCTCGGCGTCGGCGGCGTCGGCGGCCAGAAACCCCCGTCGCTGGTCAGCACCGAGACCTCGCCGGACGGCCGCCGCAGACTGGTCGCCCGCAAGCCGGACAAGGGCCAGATCGTCGCCCTGCTCCTCATGGTCGTGGTGGCCATGGTCTTCGTGGGCAATGTGAATGTGGGCGGCGGAGCCAAGGCCTACCTCTGGCCCACCGTCCTCGTAGGCGCGGGCGTCGCCCTCGTCTGGCGCCAGGCGGACAACGCGCGGCGGGCCCGCTGGGTCGAGGTCGGCAGCCGTCGGCGCACGCTCACCCTGCTGCGCGCGGCGGGCGGCGTTCTCCTCGTCACAGCCGGCGTCTCCGGCATGTTCGTGCTGCAGGGCTCAGCCGCCCACCTCGGTTCCGTCCTGCAGGCGGCCCTCGCGGTCCTCGTCGGGATAACGCTCCTCGCTGGGCCGTACCTCGTCCGTATGACCCAGGACCTCTCCGAGGAGCGCCTGATGCGCATCCGCGCGCAGGAGCGCGCCGAGGTCGCCGCCCATGTCCACGACTCCGTGCTGCACACCCTGACCCTGATCCAGCGCAACGCGGAGAACGCGAACGAGGTGCGCCGCCTCGCCCGCGCCCAGGAGCGCGACCTGCGCACCTGGCTCTACAAACCCGAGGGCACCGGCAAGGACGAGGCGGACGAACCCGCCAACCTCGCCGACGCGGTGCGGCGCAACGCCGCGGAGGTCGAGGACAAGCACGGCGTCCCCATAGAGGTCGTCGTCGTCGGCGACTGCCCGCTCGACGAGCGGATCGGCGCACAGATGCAGGCCGCGCGCGAGGCGATGGTGAACGCCGCCAAGTACGGTGGCGAGGGCGGCGCCGTACAGGTCTACGCCGAAGTCGAGGGAAAGACGGTCTTCGTGTCGGTCCGGGACCGCGGCCCCGGCTTCGACCTGGACTCGATACCCGCCGACCGCATGGGCGTCAGAGAATCGATCATCGGCCGCATGGAGCGCCACGGCGGTACGGCGCGGCTGCGCGCGGTGCCGGACGGCGGCACGGAGGTCGAGCTGGAGATGGAGAGGGCGGAGAAGACGTGATGAGCGACCCGACCGAGGCTAATGCGGAGCCTGTGGAGCCGACGGCCGGCGGTGGCGCGGGCGAGCGGCACGTGCGCGTGGTCCTCGTCGACGACCACCGCATGTTCCGTACCGGCGTACAGGCCGAGATCGGCCAGACCGAGCAGACCGGCGTCGAGGTCGTCGGCGAGGCCGCGGACGTCGACCAGGCGGTCACGGTCATCACCGCGACCCGCCCCGAGGTGGTCCTCCTCGACGTCCACCTCCCGGGCGGCGGCGGCGTCGAAGTCCTGCGCCGCTGCGCCGCGTTGATGGCGGACGCCGAGCAGCCAGTCCGCTTCCTCGCGCTGTCCGTGTCGGACGCGGCGGAGGACGTGATCGGCGTGATCCGGGGAGGCGCGCGCGGCTACGTCACCAAGACGATCACCGGCACCGACCTCGTCAACTCCATCTTCCGCGTGCAGGAAGGCGACGCCGTCTTCTCCCCCCGCCTGGCCGGCTTCGTCCTCGACGCCTTCGCCTCCACCGACGCCCCGCCGGTCGACGAGGACCTCGACCGCCTCACCCAGCGCGAGCGCGAGGTACTGCGGCTGATCGCCCGGGGGTACGCGTACAAGGAGATCGCCAAGCAGCTGTTCATCTCCGTGAAGACGGTCGAGTCCCATGTCTCGGCGGTACTGCGGAAGTTGCAGCTGTCGAACCGGCATGAGCTGACGCGGTGGGCGACGGCGCGACGGCTGGTCTGAGAAGCCCCTGCCCGAAGCTCACACCACCCGCGTGGCCCCCGCGAACGGCATCTCGTCGATCGGTGCGATCCGCACCGGCGCCGACGGATTCGGGGCGTGGATCATCATGCCGTTGCCGACGTAGATGCCGACGTGGCTGATGCCGGAGTAGAAGAACACCAGGTCGCCCGGGGCCAGTTCGGAGCGGGACACGCGGCGGCCGGCGTCGATCTGGGCGTAGGTGGTACGGGGCAGGGAGATGCCCGCGGCGCGATAGGCGGCCTGGACGAGGCCCGAGCAGTCGAAGGCGTCCGGGCCGGTCGCGCCCCACACATAGGGGCTGCCCAGCTTGGAGTACGCGTACGAGAGGGCCGCTGCGGCGCGGGAGCCGGGCGCCTCGGCGGTCGCGGATCCAAGGGGCGCGAGGCCCTCCCGGCCACCCGTGGCCGACCGTGAGGCGCGGCCGGTGCCGTCCCCGAGCCGAGCGCGCTCTGCAGCCGACAGCCGGGACATCAGCCGCCGAGCCGCATCCAGCTTCCCGTTGATCGTCTTCTGGTCCCGCTTCAGCTCCGCCTGCCGCGCCCTGAGCCCGGCCAGCTCGATGCGTGCGGCCCCGCGCAACTGCTCGATCTCCCGCAGCTGTTCGCGTACGCCCGCAACGGCCGCCGCCTGCCGGGTGCCCGCCCGGTCGACGAACTCGGCCCCCTCGAGATAGTGGTCGGGGTCGTCCGACAGCGCGAGTTGCAGCGCCGGGTCGAGGCCGCCGTCGCGGTACTGCGCCGCGGCCATCGAACCCAGCTCGTCCCGCGCCGAGTTGAGCCCGTCCGTCTTGCGCGCCGCCTCGTCCCGCAGTGTCGACAGCCGTTGCTCGGCGGCGTCCGCCCGCTCCTTCGCCCCGTCGTACTTCTGGGTGGCGACCTCCGCCTCCTGGTACAGCTTGTCCACCTCCGCCTTGACCTGCTCCGGCGACAGATCCGGCTCGGCGTGTCCGGTCCCCTCGAAGCCCGTGGCGGTCGCCGCGCCCGCCAGCGCGATCGTGAAGGCGGTCCGGGCCGAACTGCCGCTGAGCGAGCGCCGACTGGGCCTGCGGTGCGCTGCCACGTGGACTGCACGTCCTTTCGTACGACCGCCCGTTCCGGGGCGGCTTACGCGTCCGGCGGCGGCCCGCACAGGGGGAGCGGGCCGCCGCCGGACCTTCTCGGCGGTGGTGGCCGGCTGCCGCCCCTGGCCCGGGCGGCGGTGGGGAGCCGGTCACCTGGTGGAGGACGCTAAACCTGACTGTGTCGGCTCGGTAACGCGATGTGCGGAAGTGCCCCCGGCGGATCGCCGCGTGACCGTACCCGACCGTGATCCAGGACTCGCGCCGTCGACTTCACGCAGTGCGCTGACCGATGTGGCGGTTCCGGGACACGTGCGGGTGGCGGAGTGCTATGGGCCGCATGTATGCGGGATCCGCCTATGGGATCCACCTATGGGGTCCCGGTATGGGATCCAGGTATGAAGGACGGGGCGGTGTCCGGCGCCCCATGCGCCCCTGTTTAAGCTCCGGCCTCATGGACGTACTCATCCATCTCTTCGTCGGCCTGCACATCATCGGCATCGCCGCGCTTCTCGGCGGCTTCCTCACCCAGATGAAGGCGATGTGCCGCGGCGAGGCCCGTTTCGTCCCGGCGATGCTGCACGGCGCGCTGACGATGCTGGTCACCGGCGCGATCCTGGTCGGCCTCAACCAGGCCGACGACCATCACGTCAACAACATCAAGATCGGCGTGAAGCTGGCCCTGCTGATCGTGATCCTCGGCCTGGTCTATGTGAAGCGGGACGACGAGAAGGTCGACAAGAGCCTGTTCGGGCTGGTGGGCCTGCTCACCACGGCGAACATCTTCATCGCGGTGCTGTGGACCTGATGCCGGCGCGGGCCGCGGCGACAGCCCCCGCGGCGACGGCCACCCACGCCGCCACCGCAATCCACAGCAGCACCCGCCCGGGCCCCTTGAGCCACGGGACATCCAGGGCGGCGGCGACGGACAGCACGGCCGCCGCCGTCATCCCCATCGGGAACACGGTCGCCCAGCGGCGCACGTCGTAGCCGCGCCGCGGCCGGAGGGCCTCGGCGACGAGCAGTACGGCGTACCAGGCCAGGCCGAGCGCGAGCAGCGCGACGGTGACCGAGCGCAGGACACCGCGGTCGTCGTCGTTCCACAGGTACAGGCGCGCGCTGTCCGCGGCGACGAGCTTCGATCCGGCGAGCGCCGAGATGGCGAGCGCGCCGCCCGCCATCCACTGGTCGCCCGGCCCTTGCCTCACCTGTCGCAGGTCGAAGAGGGCCAGCGCACAGCCGTAGAGAACGAGCCCGAGCCAGAACAGCACGAGCGCCGCATGCGCGAGCCATGCCGTCGCCTCGGCCCCGGCGAGCGTGGCGCCGAGCACCGCGAGCCCCTGCGTGGCCACACAGCACAGGAAGACCGCGCCCGGCATGTGACGTCGCCAGTGCCGTACGGCTTCGACCAGCAGCCCCGGCCACAGCACGGCCGCCAGTGCGAGCAGGGCCTCGGCGAGGGTCTGCCGTCCCAGGGCGGAGAACCGGGTTCCGAGCACGGCGGTCGCCGCGACGGCGGTCAGCGCGCCCGGCGTCCCCGCCTCCGCCCGCCACCTCTCCCGATCCCGCATCAGACGGACGCCGAAGTCCGCCGCCAGCCCCGCCCAGGCTGCACAGGCCAGGACCAGGAAGACCCGCGACAGAACCTCGTACCCCGTCAGATGCAGCCCGACCGACAGAATGCCGGTCGCCATCACGGCGGACCCGGCCGCCGGCGAACGCTGCGCCCACCAGGCGCGGAGTGAGGTCGGTCCGGACATGGGGCCGATGCTAAGGAGCGCGGCGCGGGTTGAGGGCGGGCCACGCGCGCGGGTACGGCGAAATACGCGCGGGCGCGGGGCAGGAACGGGCGCGCCGGACAGGAGCTGCACGCCGGCGACTCAGGGAAGGCGCCCTCCGCGGAACTCCCGGAAAACGGCCCGCACGCGCGCGTGCATCACAAACTGCCTCCACGCGCGCGTGCACCGCTCCCCGGTGTCGCAGGGCTCACCGGTGCCTCAGGCGGGCCGCACCACACTGTGGATGATCGATTCGCCGCCGTAGTAGACCGACTCCTCGCGGACGTAGGCGCCGGGCTTCGGGGCGTGGATCATCATGCCGTTGCCGATGTAGATGCCGACGTGGCTGATGTCGTCGTAGAAGAAGATCAGGTCGCCGGGCTGGGCGTCGGTGAGGGAGACCGTGGTGCCGGCGTTCACCTGGTCGTAGGTGGTGCGCGGGAGGGAGACGCCCGCGGCCTTCCAGGCGGCCTGGGTGAGGCCGGAGCAGTCGTAGGAGTCGGGGCCGGTGGCGCCCCAGACGTACGGCTTGCCGATCTGCGCGCGGGCGAAGGCGAGCGCCTTCTCGGCCTTGGTGGCGTACGAGGAATCGCTGGTGGAAGTGGATCCCGAGTCCGTGGAGGAGCTGCCGCTCTGATCCTGCTGGGCAGCGGCCTCCGCCTTGGCCTTCTCCTCCGCCGCCTGCTGCTTCGCGAGCTCCGCGGCCTTCTGGGCGGCCTCTTCTTCCTTCTTCTTCTGGATCGCCGCGAGCCGCGCCTTCTCCTCGGCGGTCAGCTTCGACAGCAGTTCGCGCGCGTCGGAGAGCTTCTTCTGCACCGTGGACTTGGCGGTCTGCAGACTGCTCTGCGTCTCGGTGAGCGTCTGGAGGCTCTTGGAGGCCTCCTGACGCTTCTTCATCGTCGCGGACTGCTCGGTGAAGTAGTCGTCGACCGCGCTCTTCTGGCGGGAGGTCAGCCGCCCCATCAGCTGCGTCTGGTCGAAGTAGTCCTGCGGGGAGTCGGCGAGCAGGAAGGTCGCCGTGTCGGGTGCGGCGGCGCCGGTCCGGTATTGGGCCGCGGCGAACGAACCGAGCTGCTCCCGCTCTTCGTTGAGCTTCTGAGTGCGCTTGGCGACGTCGTCGAGGAGGGTGTCGACGCTCTTGCGCTGCTGCGTGGTCTTCTCTTTGGCCGCGTTGTACTTCTCGGTGGCCGACTCCGCCTGGCGGTAGAGGTCGTCGACCTTCTTCTCGACTTCTTCGAGGCTGGGCTTCCCGTCAGCGGCGGGGGCGGCATTGGCCGACTGGGACAGCAGGGCCACCGAGGTGAGGGCGGCCGTGGCGAGGGCGGGGGTGCGTATGCCTGCTACGCGCGTACCCGCGGGGCGCGACTTGCGGTGCGACGCCAAGGGAGGCGACTCCTTCCATGCTCCGCCTACCGAGTTAGCTGTCGGGTTCGGGCGGGTGGTTCGGAAGGGTTGCCCTACGGTCCGTTCCCGAAAGGGAGTCGGACCGATTCACCCCAAGGTCGGTGTGGGTCCCCGGCTCCGGATGCGCGGCGGCGCGCCGGACTCGGCGGAGGCCGCGCGGCCCGGCGACGTTCGCCGGTGGGGGTCGTGCGGCCTGCCCGGAACGGTAGCCAACTCGTGTGGCCTCTGTGAAGGTTGATGTTCGATATGCCCGATACATTTTCGTGACCTTTGGTCAGGACGTCGCAGGTGGTCGTCAATCCGGAGGGATCTGCACCGACTTGTGCGTATTTTTGCCGGAGTGATGACGTCCGACCGCTTCCGGACGCTAACTTCCAGCCAGTCGCGGTCAGGTGCCGCGGCAGGTGAGGGGGTACGCCATGAGAAAGCGCACAGCACTCGTCATGGGCACATCGGCCGCCCTGGCCGCCACCGCGGGCATCGCGCCCGCGAGCGCCACCGGCGGACACTCCGGCGGCAGGCCGGTGATCCGCGTGATCGCGACCGGCCTGGACAACCCGCGCCAGCTCTCGTACGACAACGGGCACCTGTACGTCGCCGAGGCCGGCCGCGGTGGCAAGAAGTGCCTGGGGCAGGGACCGGAGGGCCCGACGTGCATAGGTCTCTCGTCGGCAGTCACCAAGATCTTCTGGGACGGGGGTGCCTGGAAGCACTACCGCGTGGTCGACGGCCTGCCCTCGGCGGGAGCGCCCGACGGCGGCTTCTCGGTCGGCGTGGACGGCGTCTCGGCCCTGAACGGCTGCGTCTGGGGCGTGGAGACCTGGGCCCCGCCGGAGGCCGGCGTGCCCACCACCCCGCCCTGGAACAAGCTCGGCAAGCTCCTGTCCATCGAGCGGGGCAAGGCGAGGATCGCCGCCGACATCTCCGCCGTAGAACTGAAGTACAACCCGCACAAGGCGTCCGTCGACTCCAACCCGTACGCCGTCCTCGCCCTCCCCGACGGCCGCAAGATCGTCGCCGACGCGGCCGGGAACGACCTGATCGAGGTCTCCCCGAACGGCAAGGCCCGCCCGTTCACGGTCTTCAAGGACCATGACAAGCACGAGGCCGTCCCCACATCCCTGGCCCTCGGCCCCGACGGCAACCTCTACGTCGGCGAGCTGAACGGCGAGCCCAAGAAGCCCACCGCGCGCGTGTGGAAGGTCGACCCCTGGAGCGGGAAGATCCTCGGCTGGAAGTCCGGCTTCGGCTCGATCACGGGCATCGCCTTCAACGACGACGGAGATCTGTACGTCAGCCAGCTCTTCGCCGGCGTCGTGACGAAGGTCTCGGGCGGCACACGTACGAACGTGAAGGTGCCGTTCCCGGCGGGCATTGCCGTCGACCCCTGGGACGGCAAGGTCTACGTCTCGGCCTGGTCGATCGCGGACCGTGACGGCACGGTCCTGGAGGGCAGGAAGACGCCCGGCGGCCAGGTCTGGAAGATCCTCGGCTTCTGAGCTGCGGGAGGCCGGAGGGCCGGGTTCCGGGAGGCCGGTTCCCGGCCCTCCGGGTCGCTGAATCCGGCGATGTTCTCAGGGCGGCGGCGGGCTGTCAGTGGGGCGCCCTAGACTCGGAGAGCGATGAGCAGCCTCTTTGACGACAGCTTCCTGGCGAACCTCCAGGCCCCCCGCGGGCACGAGGAGGAACCTCCGCCGCCGCCCGAGGACGATCATGGACCGGAGCCGGTTCCGGACGATCTGTTCGGCGGGAAGTTCGACGTGCCACCGGACCGGGACGCCTACTACCGCGACGGCGCCCCCCGCCCGGCGATCGACCCGGCCGCGCTCCTGGACGGGCTGAACGAGAACCAGCGCGCGGCCGTCGTCCACTCCGGCACCCCCCTGCTCATCGTGGCCGGCGCCGGTTCCGGCAAGACCCGCGTGCTCACCCACCGCATCGCCTACCTCCTGGGCGAGCGGAATGTGCATCCGGGCCAGGTCCTCGCGATCACCTTCACCAACAAGGCCGCGGGCGAGATGAAGGAGCGCGTCGAGCAGCTCGTCGGCCCGCGCGCGAACGCGATGTGGGTGATGACCTTCCACAGTGCGTGCGTGCGCATCCTGCGCCGGGAGAGCAAGAAGCTCGGCTTCACCTCGTCGTTCTCGATCTACGACGCCGCCGACAGCAAGCGCCTGATGGCCCTGGTCTGCCGCGACCTGGACCTCGACCCCAAGCGCTACCCGCCGAAGTCCTTCAGTGCCAAGATCTCGAACCTGAAGAACGAGCTGATCGACGAGGAGGACTTCGCCGCCCAGGCCGCCGACGGCTTCGAGAAGACCCTCGCCCAGGCCTACGCCATGTACCAGTCGCGGCTGCGCGAGGCGAACGCCCTCGACTTCGACGACCTGATCATGACGACGGTCAACCTGCTGCGCGCCTTCCCGGACGTCGCCGAGCACTACCGCCGTCGCTTCCGCCACGTGCTCGTGGACGAGTACCAGGACACCAACCACGCCCAGTACGCGCTTGTACGCGAACTCGTCGGCACCGGCGCGCACGCCGAGGACGTACCGCCCAACGAGTACGACCTGCAGCCCGCCGAACTGTGCGTCGTGGGTGACGCCGACCAGTCGATCTACGCCTTCCGCGGCGCGACGATCCGCAACATCCTCCAGTTCGAAGAGGACTACCCGGACGCGACGACGATCCTCCTGGAGCAGAACTACCGCTCCACGCAGACCATTCTGAGTGCGGCGAACGCGGTCATCGAGCGCAATGAGTCCCGCCGCCCCAAGAACCTGTGGACGAACGCGGGCGCGGGCGCGCGCATCACCGGCTACGTCGCGGACACGGAGCACGACGAGGCGCAGTTCGTCGCAGACGAGATAGACCGCCTCACGGACTCCGCCGAGGCGAAGGCCGGAGACGTCGCCGTCTTCTACCGCACCAACGCCCAGTCCCGTGTCTTCGAAGAGGTCTTCATCCGCGTCGGCCTGCCCTACAAGGTCGTCGGCGGCGTCCGCTTCTACGAGCGCAAGGAGGTCCGGGACGTCCTGGCCTACCTGCGGGTGCTGGCCAACCCCGAGGACTCGGTGCCGCTGCGCCGCATCCTGAACGTCCCCAAGCGCGGCATCGGCGATCGCGCGGAGGCGATGATCGACGCCCTCGCCCAGCGCGAGAAGATCAGCTTCCCGCAGGCGCTGCGCCGCGTCGACGAGGCGTACGGCATGGCCGCGCGGTCGACCAACGCCGTCAAGCGGTTCAACACGCTGATGGAGGACCTCCGCACGATCGTCGAGTCGGGCGTCGGCCCGGCGACCGTCCTGGAGGCGATCCTCGAACGCACCGGCTATCTCGCCGAGTTGCAGGCCTCCACCGACCCCCAGGACGAGACCCGCATCGAGAACCTCCAGGAACTCGCCGCCGTGGCCCTGGAGTTCGAGCAGGAATCCGGTGAGGGCGAGGCGACCGGCGGGCTCTCCGACTTCCTGGAGCGCGTCGCGTTGGTCGCCGACTCCGACCAGATCCCGGATGAGGACGAGGACGGTTCCGGAGTCATCACCCTGATGACCCTGCACACCGCCAAGGGCCTCGAGTTCCCGGTCGTCTTCCTCACCGGCATGGAAGACGGCGTCTTCCCGCACATGCGCGCCCTCGGCCAGACCAAGGAGCTGGAGGAGGAGCGGCGGCTCGCGTACGTCGGCATCACCCGCGCGCGTGAGCGGCTGTACCTGACGCGCTCGTCGCTGCGCAGCGCATGGGGGCAGCCGTCGTACAACCCGCCCTCGCGCTTCCTGGAGGAGATCCCGGCGCACCACGTCGACTGGAAGCGGACAGGCGCGACGGCACCGGTCCCCTCCGGCCCGGCGTCGGGTGTGGCGGCCTCCCTGTCGTCCTCCCGCTCGCGCTCCTCGGCATCGGGCGCGTCCGGCTTCGCCACGAGCCGGGCCTCCGACAAGCAGGTGGTCTCGCTGGCCGTCGGCGACCGCGTCACGCACGACCAGTTCGGACTCGGCACGGTCGTGGCCGTGAAGGGCACGGGCGGGAACGCCGAGGCGACGATCGACTTCGGCGACACCAAGCCGAAGCGGCTGCTGCTGCGATATGCGCCGGTGGAGAAGTTGTAACTGGCGGTGACTTACAGCCCGTCTGGGGGCACCCCCTCTGGGGGAGTTTGAGGACGAGGCCGTTCAGGCCGAAGCGGGGTCTGGGGGCGCAGCCCCCAGGGGCTTCTACGTCGGGTCCAGCCCATGGCTCCGCAGCCACGGCAGCGGGTCGATCGCCGAGCCGCCGCCCGGCCGGACCTCGAAGTGCAGGTGCGGGCCGGTCGAGTTGCCCGAGTTGCCGGAGTACGCGATCGGGTCGCCGGCCTTCACGGTCGTACCGGAGGAGACGCGGTAGCTGGAGAGGTGGCAGTACCACGTCTCCGTACCGTCCTTCGCGGTCACTATCATCATGTTCCCGTACGCGCTGTTCCACTGCGTGCGGACGGTGCCGTCGGTCGCGGACATCACCGTCGTGCCGTACGAGACCGGGAAGTCGATGCCGGTGTGCACGGACATCCAGTTGATGCCGGCCTGGCCGAAGTAGGCGCTGAGCCCCTTCTGGGTGACCGGAAGGACGTACTTCGGGCGCAGCCGCTCCTTGCGGGCCGCCTCAGCCGCTGCCTTCTTCTTCTCGGCCTCCTGCTGGGTCTTGAGGTCGATGCGCTCCTGCGTACGGCTGGCCCGGTCGGCGAAGTCGTCCGCGCCGGCGGAGAGGCTCTGGATCTGGGTGTCCAGCTTGTTGTTGGCGGCGGAGGGTTTCACCGCATGCGCGTCCGAGGCGGTCGTCGAGGTGTCCTGGTCGCCGGTGAAGGTGCCCACGGAGGCGGCGGCGATACCGGCCACGCCCATCACACACGCCGAGGGCACGGCGATGGTCAGCAGCGCGGACCGCTTGGCGGGCGCGCGGCGGCGGGAACGGGCCCCGCTTCGGGAGGCGGCGCGCGATGCCGGAGCCGGCGTGACCTCTTCCTGGTCGTCGAGGAGCGGGGTGAGAGAGGGCTGCTCTCCGACGGCGTCCAACTGGCCGTCGTCCGGGACGGGTTCGCCGTACGAGCCCTGATCGGCCTGCTGCTCGTAGTCGTCGGCGGGTGCGGCGGTGGCGCCGCCCTCCGGGCTCTCGGAGTTCCACTGCGTGGCGTCGTACGCCCCGGTGTCGAAGGCCTGGGTGCCCCATTCCCACTGCTGGGTCTGGTCGGCGGGAGCGCCCGAATGATCGGGCTGCAGCCAGGCGTTCGCGTCCCACTGACCGGAGACATCATGTCCGGTGGACTGTGGCGGGATGACAGAGAGCGGCTGGTAGGCGGTGGTCCAGGCGGTTGTGTCGTACACGCCGGTGTCATAGGCGGCATGGTGCTGGGCCGCATACGCGTCGTAGTTCAGGGTGTGGTGACTGCTGGTGGCCCAGTGGCCGGAGTCGTACGAACCGGTGCTCTCGCCCGGGAGGCTGCCGAACAGGGGGTCTGCGGCGAAGGTCCCGGTGGCGTGGCTGCCGGTCGCAAAACCGTTGGAGTCGTAGCCGCCGTACGTGGTGAAGTCGCCGTACTGGGCTTCCTGCGTGCCGTACGACGCGTAGTGCGCCGAGGCGGCGTCGGAAGCCGGGGCCGGGGTAGTCATGGTCCCCGACGGGTGACGGTCGTTCACCAACTTCTCTTTCGCCTCGACAACAGGGGCTGCCAGAGCAGTGCGGTGACTGTACCCGGCGGTATGCGGGCTCGACAATCTTCAACAGGTTTCGTGCGCGCAGGAAACGGGCATTCGGCCGTGTTTCGGGGGAGGGTGGGCACGGCTTTGGCCCTGTGTTCGAAGAATGTTCGAGGCCGAATGGCTGTCGGAAAGGCGTTCGCGTGCTGTCCGAGCGCCGTCCGAGGGCTGTAAGCCGCCTGTACGGGACGCGGTCACGCCACTGTCAGGCCGCCGGCATGGGCGGCGGCTTCGGCTCCTGTTCGCTCGGCGTCGAGGGCCTGGCGTATCCCGGCCGCGACGGCGGGGTGCACGGGCAGGGCGAGATGTCCGATCCCGCTCACCCGTACGTTCTGCACCATCAGGTCGGGGTGGTCGACACAGGCGGTCTCCAGCGGGTCCATCAGGTGGTCGAGGTCGCTCCAGAAACTCACGAAGTGCGTACGGCAGCCCGGCGCGGGCCGGGTCAGTTCCTCGAGCAGCTCCGAGCCGGGGCGCATCTGGCGGACGATTGGGTGCGCGTTCGCCAGCGGCACCACCCGGGTGCCGGAATGCGGGGTGCCGAGTGTCACCAGCGTGCGAACGCGGATGTCACCGCCCAGCCGCTGCACGTAATACCGCGCTATCAGTCCGCCGAGGCTGTGCCCGACGATGTCGACCTGCTTGCTGCCCGTGCGCTCGCAGATCTCTTCTATGTGGCGGCCCAGCAGCTCGGCCGCGGTGCGGATGTCGCAGGTCAGCGGCGAGTAGTTGAGCGACTCGACCTGCTGCCTGCCGTGCTGGGCGAGGCTGCGGCGCAGCAGCACGAAGACCGAGCGGTTGTCTATGAAGCCGTGCAGGAGGACGACCGGGGGTTTGGTCTCGGTCGGCAGCTGCGCGGCGCCGCCCGGCGACGGGAGCGGGGCCGATGGTCCTCGGCGTTCCTGTGTGACGCCGGAGGGATAGAGGAGGAGGTGTCCCGCGAGGATCGCGATTTCCAGGGCGGTCGCCTTCAGCAGCGCCAGGGAGAGTCCCGCCAGTCTGCTCGGGAGCAGCCGCTGACAGAGTGGAAGAAGGGGCAGCGCTGCCCTTGTGACCTTCATGGCCGACCTCCTGTCGGCACGCAGGAGGACGCCTCTGTCCCCCGTGTGCCCTCGTGGGAGGCCGCGAGGAAGGTGGTCGACTGCCCTTCGTGGCATCGTCGACGCGCCGCATCGCCACGGCGCGCGGCCTGCGGCGCGGTGGTGCGGCGACCTCTTTGCGGCTCCCGTTGCGCGTGTTCCCGCCGGAACAGTGCGCGGTGAACGTGTCCCATCGTGTGATTTCCCCCTCGCTCTTCACCGCGAAACTGCCGGTTGCGGGATGCTGGCGATAACGTTCGTTCACTTCCCCGGCCGGTTTGGGTACTGCAGTACTTGTCGGTAGGGATGCATGCAGTCGCTTCATGGAGGCAGTGATGGGTGTGGCAGCCGGTCCGATCCGCGTGGTGGTGGCCAAGCCGGGGCTCGACGGCCACGATCGTGGGGCCAAGGTGATCGCGCGTGCATTGCGCGACGCCGGTATGGAGGTCATCTACACTGGCCTTCACCAGACTCCCGAGCAGATCGTCGACACCGCGATCCAGGAGGACGCCGACGCGATCGGGCTGTCGATCCTCTCCGGTGCCCACAACACGCTCTTCGCCGCGGTGATCGCCCTGCTCAAGGAGCGGGACGCGGAGGACATCTTGGTTTTCGGCGGCGGGATCATCCCCGAGGCGGACATCGCTCCGCTGAAGGAGAAGGGCGTCGCGGAGATCTTCACGCCGGGGGCGACGACGCAGTCGATCGTGGACTGGGTGCGGGCGAATGTTCGGCAGCCGGCCGGGGCGTAGGCCGTCATGCGCTGCGGGTGAGTGGGGCTTGCTGTCCCTGGGGGCTCTGCCCCCAGACCCCCGATCGGCCTCAACGGCCTCGTCCTCAAACGCCGGACGGGCTGAAATATGCCGACCGGTGCTGAAGGCGCGCCGTCCAATGAAGGCGTACCGCCCTACGCCCCCAGCTCCTCCGCCATCGCCGCCCGCAACCGCAACGTAGTCACCAGGCGCTGGAACGCCTCCGCCCAGTAGCCCCCGGCACCGGGCGACGCGTCCTCCGGTTCGTCCGGTATCGCCAGCAGGCCGTCGAGGCGGCTCGCTTCGGAGGGGTCGAGGCAGCGCTCGGCCAGGCCCATTACTCCGCTGAAGCTCCATGGATAACTCCCTGCGTCCCGCGCGATGTTGAGCGCGTCGACGACCGCCCGTCCGAGCGGCGCAGACCAGGGCACCGCGCACACCCCGAGCAGCTGAAACGCTTCGGACAGACCATGTGCCGCGATGAATCCGGCCACCCAGTCGGCCCGTTCGACGGCGCTGAGCGTCCCGAGCAGCTTGGCGCGCTCGGCCAGCGACACGGCTCCCGGCCCGCCGGCCTCCGGGGCGGACGGGGTTCCGAGGAGTGCCCAGGCCCACTCGGGGTCCCGCTGCCGCACGGCGGCCCGGCACCACGCCGCGTGCAGCTCGCTCTGCCAGTCGTCCGTCACCGGCAGTGCCACGATCTGCCGTGGCGTACGCCCACCCAGCCGCGCGGACCACGTCCCGAGCGGTGTCGCCTCCACCAACTGGCCGAACCACCACGACCGTTCACCCCGTCCTGCCGGAGCCTTGGGTACGACACCGTCCCGCTCCATGCTCGCGTCGCACTCGTGCGGGGCCTCGACGGTGATCGTCGGCGCGTGCCGCATGTGGTCGACGGCCACGCAGGCCGTCGCCCTGACCGCCATCCGCGCGGCGAGCGCCGAATCCGGCAGCGCGGAGAGCAGCTCGGCCGCTGTCGCCCGTACGTTGCGGCTGCGGTCGGCCAGCGCCCGTTCCAGGAAGGGCTCGTCCTGGGGGCCGAGCCCCGTACGCAGCGAGTCGAGAAACATCAGGCGGTCCTCGGCCCGCTCCGTCGACCAGGTCGTCATGAGCAGCTCGCGGGCCGCGGCGGGCTCGCGGGCGCGTATGGCGGTCAGGAGCGCGACCCGCTCGGCGAACAGGCCCTCCTCCCACAGGCGCCGCGTCTGCTCCGTGTCCTCGGGCTGCGGCAGGGCGGCGCCCCCGCCCGGCATCGCGCGCAGGGCGAACCGCCAGTCGGGGTTCAGCCGGGCGAGCCACACGGCGCGCGGCCCTGCGAATGCCAGCGCCGCCGGACGCAGATCCGTACGCCCCCGGGCCGCGTCCAGCAGCGCGGGCAGTGCCTGAGGGGGTGCCGCGAATCCGCGGGCGTTCGCCGCCGCGAGCCACTGGGGCAGCAGTTCCATGAGGTCGGGCGCCGTGCCCCTGCGGCCGCCGCCGCCCGTGCCCGGGCGGTCGGCGAGCAGCAGCGCGAGCCTGCGGGCCGCAGCGGGGGGCAGCACGGGTCGCGGGTCCTCGGCAGCGGGCGCGGGCCGCCCGGCCGCCCGCGCCGGCTGCAGCCCGGCCCGCCGCCGTACGGTCTCCGCGGCCGCCGCGTCCAGCAGCGCCACCGGTGCCTCCCGCCCCGGCGCTCCGCCCGGCGGGGTGCGCCGCTCCGTCCCGAGCAGCGCCGCCGTGACGAGCTCCTCCCAGGCGCCCGGGGCGGGCGCAGCCACAGGCGTGGACGTGCTGTTCATGTCGTTCCTTCCCATGAAGGGGCCGTCTCTGCGGGCGTCGTACGGCAGTCCCCGGACCGTCGGCTCAGCACAGCTGCACCGCCTCTCCCGCCCCCTCCGGCCACGCTGTCAGCGGGGTGAAGCCGCGGTGGCCGCACTCGCCGAAGACCTTGACGGGGGCGCCACCCGAGAGGGCGGCGAGGCGCCAGAGGCCGGGGCGGGTGCGGGCGGCGGGAGTCAGTGGCAGCGCCGCCTCCGCGTCGGCGTCCGCCAGCTGCCAGGAGTCGCCGTCCGGGATCGGTATGACCCGGTCCAGGGTGACCGGGACGGAGTCCAGCCACGGGTCGTCCCGCAGTGCCTCGCCGTAGCGGGCGGCCGCCTGGGCCGTCGTCATTCCCGGCGGCCGTGTTGCCGCCGGTGCCGGTGGTGCGAACTGCTCGCCCAGGGCCGCCCGCAGCTGTCCGGCACCCGGATAGGCGTACACCTCGGCGTCCAAGGTCAGCCCGACGGGCAGCGCCAGCTCCGGGGCGCGGCCCGCGGCGCCGTAGGAGAGGAGAAGTGCGCTGCGGTCCGAGTCGGTGCCGTGCAGCCAGATCCTGCGGGTCGTCAGGCGTGCGTCCGCCGTGTCGTACTGGGCGAGGACCAGCCAGCGGTCCCGCAGCGGCGGGCCGTCCGCCGTGCCGGGCAGGCCGATCCGTGAACGGACCGTCGCCGCCAGGCCGTCCGGCAGCTGCGCGCGGTGCAGCCAGCCCTGGTCGAGGAGATGGAGCAACGCGCACTCCTCCAGCAGACGCACCGGCCAGCCTGGCCCGGACGACGGGATCGCCCCCAACTCCCGCACCCGCGCGGCCAGTCCGGGTGCCTGGGCGTCGACCATGCGTGCCGCTGTCTCCTCCCACAGCCCGTACCCCGCCTGCTCCGCGCTCGCCAGACCTCCGCGCAGCAGATCCGCCAGGCGCTGCTCCAACTCGGTCGCGCCCGCGGTGATCCGCTCGGCCCTGCGCTCCGCCCGGCGTTGCGCGGCCTCCGGATCACCGGACCCGGACGAGGAATGGGAGGCCCCCGCCGTCCGCTTCTGCTCGGCGCGCTGCCTTCTCCCCTCTATCCACTGCTCCGCCCAGTCCGGCACCTGCCCCGACGGCACCGCACCGTCCTCGCCCGCCCAGAGCAGCAGCAGCCCGAGCGCGTGCTTGCACGGGAACTTGCGGCTCGGGCAACTGCACTTGTACGCGGGGCCCGCCGCGTCCGCGATGTCCACGACCGTCTGATACGGCTTGCTGCCACTGCCCTTGCACAGCCCCCACACCGTCCCCTCGTCGGAACTCCCCGCCTCGGACCACGGCCCTGCCGCGCCGAGTTTGCTTCCCGCTTTGCGTGACGCGACGTCAGGCGCCAGTGCCAGCACCTGATCCGCGCTCCAGCGCACCCCCTGCTGAGTCATGACATCGAAGGTAGATCCCGCCACTGACAATCGGGCCTGCGAGCACGTTTGCGCAGGTCGGAACGCATTGTCAGTGGCGTGGTGCACGGTTGGTGTCAGATCCGAACCGGCCGAGCTGGAGGGGGCCTCAGCCATGTCTGTGTCTGTGGAACCGATGACCGTCGAAGCAGCCGAAGTACTTGCGAAGGAACCGACCGAGGCGCTGCGGCCACACGCCGAGAACGCCTCCGCCGGTGAACTCGCCGCGCTGGCCGCGCAGGACGACCGCCCCCGCCCGGCCCGCTGGAAGCTGTCTCCGTGGGCGGTGGCGACGTACCTGCTCGGTGGCACCCTGCCGGACGGCACGGTGATCACACCGAAGTACGTGGGCCCGCGCCGCATCGTCGAGGTCGCCGTCACCACGCTCGCCACCGACCGCGCCCTGCTCCTGCTCGGCGTGCCCGGCACTGCGAAGACCTGGGTGTCCGAGCACCTGGCCGCGGCGGTCAGCGGCGACTCGACGCTGCTCGTGCAGGGCACGGCGGGCACGCCGGAGGAGGCGATCCGGTACGGCTGGAACTACGCGCAGCTGCTGGCGAACGGCCCGAGCCGGGACGCCCTGGTGCCCAGCCCCGTCATGCGGGCCATGGCGGAGGGGATGACGGCGCGGGTGGAGGAGCTGACCCGTATCCCCGCCGACGTCCAGGACACGCTCATCACGATCCTCTCCGAGAAGACGCTGCCGATACCGGAGTTGGGGCAGGAGGTGCAGGCGGTCCGGGGCTTCAACCTGATCGCCACGGCCAACGACCGCGACCGCGGGGTCAACGACCTCTCCAGCGCGCTGCGCCGCCGCTTCAACACGGTGGTGCTGCCGCTGCCGGAGAGCGTGGAGGCCGAGGTCGACATCGTCTCGCGGCGCGTCGACCAGATCGGGCGCTCGCTCGACCTGCCGGCCGTGCCCGACGGCGTCGACGAGATCCGCCGGGTCGTGACCGTCTTCCGCGAGCTGCGCGACGGGGTCACGTCCGACGGCCGTACGAAGCTCAAGTCGCCCAGCGGCACGCTGTCCACGGCGGAGGCGATCTCCGTCGTCACCAGCGGACTCGCGCTGGCCTCCCACTTCGGCGACGGCGTGCTGCGGGCCGGCGACGTCGCCGCGGGCATCCTCGGCGCCGTCGTCCGTGACCCGGCGGCCGACCGCGTCATCTGGCAGGAGTACCTGGAGGCGGTCGTCCGCGAGCGCGACGGCTGGAAGGACTTCTACCGGGCCTGCCGGGAGGTGAGCGCGTGAACGACCTGGGGTGGGGTCGCGCGGGCGGGAACGGCGGGAACAAGGGGTCGGGCGGGGGCCAGGGATCGGGCGGCGGCTCTGTGTGCATGGCACACGAGGACGGGGCGTACGTCGGGGACGGCAGCGGCGTGGAGGGCGCCCGGAAGGCGTCCGGCGGGTGCAGTCGAGGGCCGCGATGAAGGATGACGAGGGGGACGGTGTGACACGGATTGCGAGGGGCGGGAGTGACGTGGCGGGTGGCGGGCCGCTGCTGCTCGGCGTACGGCATCACGGACCCGGCTCGGCGCGCGCGGTACGGGCGGCGCTGGACGCGGCCCGGCCCCGGGTCGTGCTGATCGAAGGGCCGCCCGAGGCCGACGCGCTGATCCCACTGGCGGCCGAGGAGGACATGAGGCCGCCGGTCGCCCTCCTCGCCCACGCCGTGGACGAGCCCGGCCGCTCGGCCTTCTGGCCGCTCGCCGAGTTCTCCCCGGAGTGGGTCGCGATCCGGTGGGCCCTGGAGCACGAAGTCCCGGCGCGTTTCATCGACCTGCCGGCGACGCACACCCTGGCGTGGAGAAAGGACACGGACGGCGAGCCCGGCGGGGGAGCCGGCAACGGGCGTGGGGACGACGCCGGTTCGGCCGGAGGCGGTACGGCCGGTGTCGACGCCGAGCGCGGGGGCGGCGCCAACTCCGGTGCTGGGGCAGAGACCGGGACTGGATCAGACGCCAACTCCGGTGCCGGGGCAGGAATCGAGGCCGGAGCCGACGCTGCGGCCGGCTCCGGCGCCGAGGTAGAGACCCGAGCCGGGTCCGGCGTCGATGCCGACACTGACACCGATGCCGATGCCGATGCCGATGCCGATGCCGATGCCGGTGCGCAGCCCTCTGCCGACACATCGGACGTCGAAGCCGACGTCCGTATCGACCCCCTCGCCGTGCTCGCCGAAGCCGCCGGGTACGACGACGCGGAGCGGTGGTGGGAGGACGTCGTCGAGCACCGGGGGCTGGGAGAGGGGGACGCGTTCGCGCCGTTCGTCGTGCTCGAAGAGGCCATGGGGGTGCTGCGGGAGGCGTACGGCAGCGGTGGGCATGACCGGGATCTCGTGCGGGAGGCGTACATGCGGCTCCAGGTGCGGGCGGCGCAGCGGGAGTTCGGGGACGCGGTGGCCGTCGTGTGCGGGGCCTGGCACGTGCCTGCGCTGCGGCAGAGGACGGCCGTCGCCGCCGACCGGGCGTTGGTGAAGGGGCTGCCCAAGGTCAGGGCGGACATGACGTGGGTGCCGTGGACGTACCGCAGGCTGTCGAGGGTCAGCGGGTACGGGGCGGGGATCGACTCGCCGGGCTGGTACGGGCATCTGTTCGCCGCCCCGGACCGGCCGGTCGAGCGGTGGATGACCAAGGTGGCCGGACTGCTGCGCGCCGAGGACCGGATCGTCTCTTCGGCGCACGTCATCGAGGCGGTGCGGCTGGCCGAAACACTGGCCGTGATGCGGGGCCGCCCGTTGCCGGGGCTCAGCGAGACGACCGATGCCGTGCGTGCCGTTATGTGCGAGGGCTCGGACGTGCCGCTGGCGCTGGTGCACGACCGGCTGGTCGTCGGGGACGTGCTGGGGGAGGTGCCGCAGGCTGCGCCGGCGGTGCCGTTGCAGCGGGACCTGGACCGCACCCAGCGTCGGCTGCGGCTCAAACCGGAGGCGCTGGAGCGGGAGTTGGAGCTCGACCTGCGCAAGGAGACCGACGCCGGGCGCAGCAGGCTGCTGCACCGGCTGCGGTTGCTGGGTGTCGCGTGGGGCGAACCGGTGGCTTCGCGGGGGAGCACGGGCACGTTCCGGGAGACGTGGCGGCTGCGCTGGGAGCCGGAGTTGTCCGTGCGGGTGGCAGAGGCCGGGGTGTGGGGTACGACGGTGCTCGCCGCGGCGACGGCCAAGGCGGAGGCGGACGCCGTCGCCGCACAGGCCCTGGCCGATGTCACCGGGCTCGCCGAGCGCTGCCTGCTGGCCGAACTCCCCGAAGCGCTGCCGGTGGTGATGCAGGTCCTGGCCGACCGGGCGGCGCTCGACACGGACGTCGGCCACCTCGCGCAGGCCCTGCCGGCCCTGGTCCGCTCCCTGCGGTACGGCGACGTACGCGGCACGGACACCGGAGCGCTGGCAGGAGTCGCCGCGGGCCTCGCCGAGCGGATATTCGTCGGCCTGCCCCCGGCCTGCGCGGCTCTGGACACAGACGCCGCCGAGGAGATGCGACGCCATGTGGACGCGGTGCACGGGGCGGTGGGGCTGCTGGGCGACGCGCCCGCTCCGGACCACCGCGATCTGCGTGGCCGCTGGCACTCGGTCCTGCGCGTGCTGTCGGTCCGGGACACCGTGCCCGGTGTGGTCCGGGGGCGGGCCGTGCGGCTGTTGCTGGACGACGGGGAGTTGGGGCAGGACGAGGCCGCGCGGCTCATGGGACTCGTGCTCTCGCCGGGGACTCCGCCGGGGGACGCGGCCGCGTGGATCGAGGGCTTTGTCGGCGGAGGGTCCGGCGGCGGAATGCTCCTCGTGCACGACGAGCGACTGCTCGGGCTGGTCGACTCCTGGCTGACCGGGGTGCCGGCGGACGCGTTCACGGACGTACTGCCCCTGCTGCGGCGGACGTTCTCGGCGTACGAGCCGGGCGTGCGCCGGACGCTGGGCGAGCTGGTCCGGCGCGGACCGGGGGAGCGGGGGAGCGTGGCGGCCGTCGGCTCCGGCATACCGGGCTTCGCGGCCGACCTCGACCCCGGGCGCGCTGATGCCGTGCTGCCGGTGGTCCGGCTGCTGCTGGGGCTGGACGAACCGGGCGGCCCGGGTGGCCCGGGCGGAGTGGAAGAGGACATCGACAACGACCTTGTGGGGGTGGCGGGATGACAGCAGAAGGAGCGCGGGAGCCGAGGCGGCGGGGCAGTGCGGGTGAGGCCGTCCGGGGCGGCGCGCAGAAGCTCCGGGAGGACGGCCGGGTGCCGACGACGATCGTGCCGGTGATGCCGCTCTGGGACCGGCCCCGTACGGGGGTGTGCCGATGACGACCGAAGCGACGGACCCGGCCGCCCCGGCACAGGAGCGGCTGCGGCGCTGGCGGCTCGTGCTCGGGGGCGACGCCGCCGACGGCACGGGATGCGCGCTGTCGGGGCAGGACAGCGCGATGGACGGGGCGTTGGCCGCGCTGTACGGGAAGGGGGACAAGCAAGGGCAGGCGGGGCGGGACCGCTCGGCGGGGCTCGGGGCGTCGGCGCCGTCAGTGGCGCGCTGGCTCGGGGACATCCGGACGTATTTCCCCTCCTCCGTCGTACAGGTCATGCAGCGCGACGCCATCGATCGGCTCGGGCTGTCCGCGCTGCTGCTCGAGCCGGAGATGCTGGAGGCGGTGGAGGCCGACGTACACCTCGTCGGCACACTGCTCTCCCTCAACAAGGCGATGCCGGAGACGACGAAGGAGACGGCACGGGCCGTCGTGCGCAAGGTCGTCGAGGACCTCGAGAAGCGGCTCGCCACCCGCACCCGGGCCACCCTCACCGGCGCCCTCGACCGCAGCGCCCGGATCAACCGGCCGCGCCACCACGACATCGACTGGAACCGCACCATCGCGGCCAACCTCAAGCACTACCTGCCCGAGTACCGGACCATCGTGCCGGAGCGGCTCATCGGCTACGGGCGGGCGTCCCAGTCCGTGAAGAAGGAAGTCGTCCTCTGCATCGACCAGTCGGGGTCGATGGCGGCATCCGTGGTCTACGCGTCCGTGTTCGGTGCGGTGCTCGCGTCCATGCGGTCGATCAACACGCGGCTCGTCGTCTTCGACACGGCGGTCGTCGATCTCACCGACCAGCTGGACGACCCCGTGGACGTGCTGTTCGGGACGCAACTGGGCGGCGGTACGGACATCAACCGGGCACTCGCCTACTGCCAGTCGCAGATCACCCGGCCCGCGGAGACGGTGGTCGTGCTCATCAGCGATCTGTACGAGGGAGGCATACGGAACGAGATGCTCAAGCGGGTCGCAGCGATGAAGGCGTCGGGAGTGCAGTTCGTGACGCTGCTCGCCCTGTCGGACGAGGGGGCGCCGGCCTACGACCGGGAGCATGCGGCCGCGCTCGCCGCGCTGGGGGCACCGGCGTTCGCGTGCACGCCCGATCTGTTCCCTGAAGTGATGGCGGCGGCGATCGAGAAGCGCCCGCTGCCCATACCTGACACGGCATGACCGGAAAGCGCGACCGGGCGGACAGGGAGCGTTCGCTGACGATTTGTCGATGCATCGTCGTCCGACTTCGCCCAGCAAAACGGACATGCCTACCCATCGGTAACAGGGGGCTTGCGCAACCTCGGGAGTGCCGTGCGAGGATCGACGCCTCATCAGCGGTGCGCCGTTGCTCCGCTCGTCCGTACCGCATCGCACCGCGTCGCTCCGACTCGTAGCTCGTTACGGCTCGTCACGTGAAATCCGTTCCGCCGCACGAGAGGACCCACCCCCTCTTGACCTGGCCAGCAGCCTTGCCCGGTGCCGCTCTGCGCGTGATGCGCACGGCGGCCGGACGGCGTGCGCTGCAAGTGGTCCTGCTGGTGGGCGGGTTGTTCGCACTGGGGTTCCTCTGCGGAGAGCAGGCGCACGCGGCGGAGGGGGCGCCGGCCGCCTCCTCGTCCGAGATCGCGCCGACCGCTCCGGCGGACGGCGTCCGGTCGTTGACGAGTGGTGCGGTCGGTGCGGTCGGCCGGCTGACGAACGCTTCGGCCGCACCCGCGGCGCAGGCGGACGATGCGGCGCCCGCTGCCAAGGCGAAGCCGGACACTCCGTCAGCGCCCCAGCCACAGCCGGACGCTCCGGACAAGCCCCAACCGACGGCTCCCGTCGCACAGGCACCGGCACCCGCACCGATCGAGGCCAAGCCCAGCCCCAGGCCCGACCCCGATCCTGCGACCCTGGGCGCAGCCGATCAGGTCCTCACCCCGTTGACCGGTGACCTCGTCCACTCCGTGGGCGATCGTGTCGTGCAGCCGGTCGGTGGTCTGGTGGAGACCGTGACCGCCGGGCTGGGCAGGGTGACCGCGCAGATACCTCCGTTGTCGTCGTTGCCCTCCCTGCCGGGGCTGCCCGGGTCCCCGTCGCTGCCGAGCCTGCCCGCGCTGCCCGGCCTCCCTGCGCCGCCGGCCCAGATACTTCCCGCGCCGGTCGCGCAGGCACCGGAGCCGGGCGCCGCAGGGCACTCGGGGACGGAAGGGGCCGTCGACGACAGGCGCTCCGGAGCAGGGGCGAGCGGTACGGCCCACGGGCCGCGGTTCGCCGTGGACGTCACCGCGGGCGGCGCCACCGTCGTGCAGGGCGACGGGCGGCGGGCCGCCGGTGCCGGGCATGCCCCGGCGCAGCAGGCTCCCGGCGGCGACCCGACCGGTGCGCCGGCCAACCGGGCCGCCGTGGACAACGGCACCTCGAGGCACGGTGACGCGCAAGCCGTCGCCCTGAACCACCGGGCGCCCGTGCGGCTCGTGCCCGGCGCCGCCGCGGGCGCAGCCGCGGCCGGTACCCGGGACAGGCACCGGGACATTCCCGTATTCCCCGGCTAGCGCAGGCCCTTCCCCCGCCACGGACCTGCCGCGCGGGGGCGGAACAGGTCTGCCCGCCCGTCCGGACACCCTCCGTTCTCCGGACGCAAGCCGCCGACTCCGCTGGTCCCGACTCCCCGGACCAGGACCGGAAGTGGCGCCGGAAATGTCCCAAGCCGTTCGAGGCACAAGCCTTTCGAACCCCGAGCCCTTCGAAGAAGCCCCGGAACTCCCCGGATCTCCCCTGAGATCAAGGAGCGCGGAGCTTCCAGGGATCTAAGGATCTGACGCACGCATGAACAAGAACATCCGCCGCTCCATCGTCATAGCCGCCGGTGTCACCGGCGCGTGGGCGCTCGGTTCCGCCGTCGCCAGCGCTGACGAGTTGCCCTCCTCCTCCCTGTCCGTGTCCGACACGACATCCGATCCGGCCACCGACGCGACCGTCGACACCGGCAGCACCCTCGGCGCGCTGACCGACACCGTCACCGGCACGGTCGACGGCGTCGTCACCGGTGTCCAGGACACCGTCTCCGGCGTCACGGGTACGGTCGGCGGCACCGCGGCCAAGGCGACCTCCACGGTCACCGGCACCGTCGCCGGCGCCGAGAAGGCGACGCCCGGCAGCACCGCCGAGCAGGCCCGCAAGTACGTCGACGGCAAGGCGTCCGCCGCGCAGGCGGCCAAGAAGGCGTCCAAGGTCAAGGGCGCCGCCGCCATCCAGGGCGCCAAGGCCGCCCGTGCCGCGCAGGCCGAGGCGAAGTCCGCGGCCGAGGGCGCCGTCACCACCGCCCGCACCACCGTCACCGACACGACCTCCTCCCCGCGGGGCGAGGTCGACTACCTCTTCGGCCCCCTCGCCGCCTTCGCGCCGGAGCTGGAGCAGGCCCTTGCCGCCGCGCAGACGAAGCTCCAGGGCGTGCAGTCGGCGGCCCGCACCCAGGCGCAGGGCGTCGACGGTGTCGTAAGGACGAAGGCGCAGCAGACCGTCGCGGGCGCGGGCCGTACCGCGGCGGGCGTCCAGGGCGCCGCACAGACCGCGGCGACCGGCGTCCAGGGCCGTGCCGCAGGCGTGACGGCCGCCGCGCAGGGCGGGGCCGGTGCCGTCGCCGGCGCCGCCGAGGCCTCCGTGGCCGCGGTCCCCAGCCATGTCACGGGCACGGTCGGCGGGGTCGAGCAGAAGGTCGTCGGCACCGTGAAGAGCGTTCCCGGCACGGTCACCCCGGTCGTCGCGGAGACGGCCGCGGCTGCCGTCCCGCCCCTCGCTGCCAACGCCGTGAATGGCGTGACGCCGGTCGCCGGCCAGGCGGTGGCGGGCGTAGTCCCGGTCGCCGGGCAGGCCGTCGGCGGGGTCGCGCCGGTTGCCGGTCATGTGGCGGACGGCGTGACGCCGGTCGCCACGGGTGCCGTGTACGGCGTGGCGCCGGTCGCCGGCGGTGCGGTGGCCGGGGTCCGGCAGACCGCCGGTCACACGGTCGACGCGGCGACGGCGCTGGCGTACGGCGTCGTGGCCGACGTCCAGCCGGTCGCGGGTGGCGTCGTCCAGGGCGTGCAGCCGGTTGCCGGTGGTGTGGTGCAGGGCGTGCAGTCCGTCGCCGCGGGGGCGGTGTCCGACGTGCAGTCGGTGGCCGGTGGCGCCGTGTACGGCGTGGCTCCGGTCGCCGGCGGTGTCGTCGCGGACGTGCCGTCGTACGCCACCGGCCTGGTCGGCCAGGTCCAGGACGACGCGGTGGGCGCCGTGCTGCCGCCCGTCGCGCACACCGCCGTGGACGGCGTGCTGCCGGTCGCCGGGCAGGCCGTGGCGGACGCGGGCGGGCTGGCGTACGGCGTCGCGGGCGACGTCCAGCCGTTCGCCGGCGGGATCGCCGAGGACGTGGCTCCGCTCGGGTACGGCGTCGCCGGTCACGCGACCGACCTGGCGTACGGCGTCGCCGGGCAGGTGCCGCAGTTCGCGCACGGTGTCACCGGTGCCGTCCAGCCCGTCGTCGACACCGTCACCGAGACCGTCCAGCCCGTCGTGCAGGGCGTCGGCGGCAGCGCGACGACGCTGGCGTACGGCGTCGCGGGCGATGCCGACCCCTTCGCGTACGGCGTCGTCGGTGACGTCGACCCGTTCGCCCCCGGCGTCGTGAGCCGGGTCGCGCCCTTCGCCGGCGACCTGACCGGCACCGTCCGGTCCACCTCTGGCCCGCTCGCCGGCCACGCCCTCTCCGGCGTCGAGGGCGTCGCCGAGTCGGTCACGCCGGGCTACGTGCAGAACCTGCAGCACGGCAGCCCGTACGGCGTCTGACCGATCCGCGAGCGGCGTCGTGCGGCGGCCCCCGGCGGAGCCGCCGCACGACGCGATCCGCCGCAGTGATGCGGCGAACGACCGACTCCACGGGCCGAAGGACCCGGACGGCCGAAAGCCGTCGGTTCGTCCGACCGGAACCCCGCGGACGGGCCAGGTGGTCCCCATTGGGGTGGGGACCACCTGCTCCGAGCCCCCTCGGGGGCTGCACAAGGGGCCTCACCGGGTCAACCCCAACCCGGTGAGGCCCTTCACTTTCGGCACGCCGTGCCAGTGAGCGCGGCATCATGTGACAGGTATCACCGCTCAGGTGTGACCCTCGATTTAGGGGCCCTCCGTAAGCAGCGATAACCTGCGAGACGGACATGCCGCGCGCTCGGACACCGTGTGCGCCTCCCCTGTGACTAGCGGACGTCACGTTGCCCTTCGCGGCACGCCCACGCATCCAACGAACCGCGAGATCACTGATAGGGACGGAAGCGCGTGGACCTGTTCGAGTACCAGGCGAGGGACCTCTTCGCCAAGCACGATGTACCGGTGCTGGCCGGTGAAGTCATCGACACGCCTGAGGCGGCCCGCGCAGCCACCGAGCGTCTCGGCGGCAAGTCTGTCGTCAAGGCCCAGGTGAAGGTCGGTGGCCGTGGCAAGGCCGGTGGCGTGAAGCTCGCCGCCACCCCGGACGAGGCCGTTGCCCGCGCGACGGACATCCTCGGCATGGACATCAAGGGCCACACGGTCCACAAGGTGATGATCGCCGAGACGGCCCCGGAGATCCTGGAGGAGTACTACGTCTCCTTCCTCCTCGACCGTGCCAACCGCACCTTCCTCTCCATCGCGTCCGTCGAGGGCGGCGTGGAGATCGAGGAGGTGGCGGCCACCCGCCCCGAGGCCGTCGCCAAGACGCCGATCGACGCCAACGAGGGTGTGACCGAGGAGAAGGCCCGCGAGATCGTCGCGGCCGCCAAGTTCCCGGCCGAGGTCGCCGACAAGGTCGCCAACGTGCTGGTCACCCTCTGGAAGACCTTCATCGAAGAGGACGCCCTCCTCGTCGAGGTCAACCCGCTGGCCAAGGTCGCCTCCGGTGACGTCATCGCCCTTGACGGCAAGGTCTCCCTGGACGAGAACGCCGAGTTCCGTCAGCCGGAGCACGAGGCCCTCCAGGACAAGGAGTCGGCCAACCCGCTCGAGGCCGCCGCCAAGGAGAAGAACCTCAACTACGTCAAGCTCGACGGCGAGGTCGGCATCATCGGCAACGGCGCGGGTCTCGTCATGAGCACCCTGGACGTCGTCGCGTACGCCGGTGAGAACCACGGTGGCGTCAAGCCCGCCAACTTCCTCGACATCGGCGGCGGCGCCTCCGCGCAGGTCATGGCGAACGGCCTGGAGATCATCCTGGGCGACCCGGACGTCAAGTCCGTCTTCGTCAACGTCTTCGGCGGCATCACCGCGTGCGACGAGGTCGCCAACGGCATCGTGCAGGCGCTGAAGCTCCTCGAGGACCGCGGCGAGGACGTCACCAAGCCGCTCGTCGTCCGTCTCGACGGCAACAACGCCGAACTGGGTCGCCAGATCCTCACCGACGCCAACCACCCGCTGGTGCAGCGCGTGGACACCATGGACGGCGCGGCCGACAAGGCCGCCGAGCTCGCGGCTGCGAAGTAAGGGACGAGGGACACACAGCCATGGCTATCTTCCTCAACAAGGACTCCAAGGTCATCGTCCAGGGCATGACCGGCTCCACGGGCATGAAGCACACCAAGCTCATGCTCGCCGACGGCACGAACATCGTCGGTGGCGTGAACCCGCGCAAGGCGGGCACCTCCGTGGACATCGACGGCACCGACATCCCGGTGTTCGGCACGGTCGCCGAGGCGATCGAGAAGACGGGCGCGAACGTATCCGTCCTCTTCGTACCGCCGGCCTTCGCCAAGGCCGCCGTCGTCGAGGCGATCGACGCCGAGATCCCGCTCGCGGTCGTCATCACCGAGGGCATCGCCGTCCACGACTCGGCCGCGTTCTACGCGTACGCCGTGTCCAAGGGCAACAAGACCCGGATCATCGGCCCGAACTGCCCCGGTCTCATCACCCCGGGCCAGTCGAACGCCGGCATCATCCCGGGCGACATCACCAAGCCGGGCCGTATCGGCCTGGTCTCGAAGTCCGGCACGCTGACGTACCAGATGATGTACGAGCTGCGTGACATCGGCTTCTCCTCCGCCGTCGGCATCGGTGGCGACCCGGTCATCGGCACCACGCACATCGACGCGCTCGCCGCGTTCGAGGCCGACCCCGACACCGACCTGATCGTGATGATCGGTGAGATCGGCGGCGACGCCGAGGAGCGGGCCGCGGCCTTCATCAAGGAGAACGTGTCGAAGCCGGTCGTCGGCTACGTCGCGGGCTTCACCGCGCCCGAGGGCAAGACCATGGGCCACGCCGGCGCCATCGTCTCCGGCTCCTCCGGTACGGCTGCCGCGAAGAAGGAGGCCCTCGAGGCCGCCGGCGTCAAGGTCGGCAAGACGCCGACCGAGACGGCGAAGCTGGCGCGCGAGATCCTCGCGGGCTGAACAGCGGCTTCTTAGCTGAACGTTGGTGGGCCCGTTCCCGGGGTGGGGGCGGGCCCACCGGCGTTGTGGCCGGCCGCGCCGGGCGGGTGCCGCTGTCTGTGGGACGGGCGCCGCCCCAGCGGCACGACTGCCCGCAGGCTGGGCGTGCTATTGATTCAGCGGTACGAGCCGTTCGGGACCGTGCGCGGTCTCCCCGCGCAGCTTCGCCCGCAGCTGTACCTCCGCCTGCGACAGCGCCCCCAGGGCCACCCGCGGCGGAACCCCCTGCACCATCGCGCCCGGCGGCACCGGGGGCTCGTAGTGCGTGGGGGCCGTGCGCAATGCGAGCGCCGTCGTCCCGATCAGCGCCGCCGTGAAGGCGATGGCGGCCCGCGTCCAGAAGCGCGCCCTGCGCTCGCCGCGCCTGCGCACCGTCGGCGGTTTGGGTGCGGGCAGCCGCTCCGTGGAGGCCAGTTCGGCCAGGCGGCGGTTGAGCGCGGACGGATCGGCAAGCTCCGGTGCGCGCGCGGCGACCGCCTCGCGCGCGTGCAGCAGCCGGTGGGCCGCCGCCGGAGTGCTTGCCTCCGCCTCGGCCGCCGTCTCCGGCAGGTCGAGGCCGACACCGTCGTAGAGCAGCAGCGCCCGGCGGTACGACGGCGGGAGTTCCATGAGTACGCCCAGCAGCTCGCGGTCGCACCGGTCGGTGAGCGGCGGCTCGGGGCGCCTCACGCACGGGCGGAACCGGTGCCAGGGAGAGAGCGCGTACTCGTACGCCGTCGCCCGCACCCACCCGGCCGGGTCCCGGTCGACGGCCACCTCGGGCCAGCGCTGCCAGGCGAGTTGGAAGGCCCGCTCGACCGACTCGCGGGCCAGCTCGCGCCGCCCGGTGAGCAGGTACGTCTGCCGTACGAGGGCGGGGGCGCAGAACGCGTACAGCGCGTCGAAGGCCTGAGTGGGCGTCAGGGGAGCGGCGGGCCCGGCGGCCGGGGTCTCGTTGGGGGTGCCGTCCCGCTTGGCGACCTGATCCTGCGTCACGGGGCACCCTTCCGTACGAAAAAGAACATAAACGTATATTGAGCGACACTTCGGAGGTTTGCCTGTTACGACGAGAAAGCGCGTGTCGTTGGGAGCATGGCGGTCGTGATCCAGATGAGCACCGCTCGCCGGCCCCCGCTGTCGTACCTGCGTGCCCGGATTCGGGCCAGGGTGCGTGACCGATCGCCCGGGCTGGGCGCCGGCCTGATGGGGGGTGCGGTGGCCGCCGGGCTGGGGCTCGGGGCGATCACCGTGCTCGTGATGGTGTTCTGGATCAGCTCGCCGTACCCCGACAGCGGGCCCGGCGGTGCGCTCCATGTCGCCGCCGCGCTGTGGCTGCTGGCGCACGGCACCGAACTGCTGCGCACCGACACGCTCTCCGGTGCCCCCGCGCCGGTGGGTGTCACACCGCTGCTGCTGTTCGTGCTGCCGGTGCTGCTGGTGCACCGGGCGGCGCGGGACGTGGTGTACGGCGGCGAGGAGGACGGGCCGCTTCTGTCCGGGC
Source organism: Streptomyces sp. NPDC001401 (assembly GCF_042895385.1). Taxonomy (NCBI): domain Bacteria; kingdom Bacillati; phylum Actinomycetota; class Actinomycetes; order Kitasatosporales; family Streptomycetaceae; genus Streptomyces; species Streptomyces sp. NPDC001401. Next base: position 590,894 of record NZ_JBIAWI010000004.1, on the reverse strand, counting down.
GTACGGCCTGGGCGGGCGTCGTCCTCGGCTACCTCGGCGTCGGCGCGGCCGCCGCGCTGTACGCCTCGGGCGGAGAGCTGCGGCCCTCGTGGGGGCGGGCCACGCTGTGCCTTCCGCTGCTCGTCATGGTGATGGCGGGGGCGGGGGTGTGGACGGCATACGGGTATCCGCGCCGGGCGTTCGACGGGGTGCTGAAGCTGCTGCCGGCCGCGGTGCGGGGCTCTGGACCGGACGCCCACGCCCGCCTGGGCACCGCGGCACGGGCCGCCGGGGCGGGGGCGGCGGTGTTCGTCGGGGGCGGCGCGGTGCTGGTGGCCGTGTCGCTGGTGTGGCACGGCGGTGCGGCGCGGGACTCCTTCCTGCAGCTGACGGAGGGCTGGTCGGGCCGTTTCGCCGTGCTGTTCCTGTGCCTGGTGCTAGTGCCGAACGCGGCGGTGTGGGGGGCGGCGTACGCCCTCGGGCCGGGGTTCGTGCTGGGCGCGGGGCATGTGGTGGATCCGCTGTCCTCGGCGCCGGCCCCGCTGCTGCCGCCGTTTCCGCTGCTGGCCGCGGTGCCGGACGCGGGGACCGGGGGGTGGCCGAACTGGGTCTCGGGAGCAGTGCCGATCGCGGCCGGACTCGCGGTGGGGTGGTTCGTGGGCGGGGCGGAATCCCGCGGTGCGTCCCGCTCGGTTGCCGCCGGAGTGTCCGGCGCTGGGCAGACCGCCCGTACCGCCGCGTTGGCGGCGCTGCTGTGCGCGGCCGGAATGGCCGTACTCGCGGCGATGGCGGGCGGACGGCTCGGGGTCGCGGAGCTGGCCAGCTTCGGGCCGGTGTGGTGGGAGACGGGGGGCGCGGCGCTCGTATGGACGGCGGTTGCGGCGATTCCGACGGCAGTGGTGGTGCGGGCCTGGCAGGGCCGGGCACGCCGGGGACGTCGGGCGGGCGGAGAACCTGTGGCGCAGACCCTGGATCTGAGGCCGAAGACCGTGGAGCCGACGCCGAACACCCTGGAACCGAAGGCGAAGATCGTCGAGCCGAGGCCGGAGGTCGCGGAGTCGAAGGCGGAGAAACCGAAGAAGCCGAAGAAGTCGAAGAGCATGGGGCGGCTCCGGCGGAAGTCGGCTTCGGGCGGGGCACAGAAGCCGGCGGACGCCAGAACGCCCTCCGCGCCCTACGACCAGGACGACGCGTACGGCGCGCTCAGCGACCAGGAGGAGGCGGGGTTCGGGCCGTACGACTTCCTGCCCGTCGAACCGGCGCCCCAGCAGCCGGCCCCATGGCCCGGCGACGCCACCCGCGAGTCCCGGTGGGCGGCGCTGAAGGACGCGTCCGACCCGCCTCGGACGCCGGATGCACCGGACGTGCCGGACGCGCCGGACCTGCCGTGACCGCCGACCGCGCTGACGGAACGGCCGTGCGTCAGCCGTTCGTCCCCAGCAACCCCCTCAGCTCCTTGGGCAGAAGCTGGGTGCAGGACTGCTTCGCCTCGTTCGTGAGGGCGTCGCTGGTGCAGGTGTAGTAGTCGCTGTAAACCATCTGCGCGGTGAAGGTCGCGGCGACCAGCGCGATGGCCAGGGAGGCGGTGACCAGGCCGGTCACCGCTGCCGTCGTCTGCGGCCGGCCGGCCGTGTCGTTGGTGGGCTCGGAGGCGCCGGTCCTGGCGCGCAGGGCGCTGACGCCCCAGTACAGGGCGAGGGCGCCGAGCAGCAGGGCCACGTACGGCCAGCTGAAGAGGGCGAAGAAGAAGGCCCACATCCCGCACAGGAGGGCGTAGCGGGCGCGGCGCTGGGAGGGGTCCGTCGGGTCCCAGCGCATGCCCGAGCCCGGGGTGTTGCCGCCCTGGCCCTCGGGGCTCGGGGGCGGACCGCCGGGGCGCTGTCCGAAGCCGCCGGGGGAGCGGCCCGGCTGACGGTCGCTCCACTGGCTGCCCCAGGGGGAACCGGCGTCGCCCGATCCGTCGCCGTTCTCCCCGTCGGCCGGGCGGCGCGGCCGCCAGGGGCGGTCGGGTGTGCCCTCCGGCGGCGGGGCGAAGGGGTTGTCGTCCTCGGGGGAGTCGCCGGTCTTCTTGTCCGAGGGCGCGTCGGGCGGAGAGGCGGGGCGCTCCCGCAGCAGCACGCCGCGGTGCTCCCCTCCCTCCACCGACTGCGGGGGGAGCATGAGCAGTCGCAGGCTGCGGTCCGGCATCAAGTGAGCGTCTTCCCCTAGGCGATACGGCAGGTGTTACGGCAGTGATCAGGCTTCGTACGTCTGTCTTGCACGGGCCTTCACTTCGGAAACGCACAGCACGACGACCACGTTCCCGACCCGGGCTCTCCCAGACGCTACCTTCCGGCCACGCCCCCGTCCCGTGGGGGCCGCCCGGAGTGCCGGTATCGTTGCTGACGTTCGGCCGCTTCGTAGACTTCCCCGTATCCCGGGACGCGAAGCATTCGTACGAACGTACATACGGTCGACCGTACGGAAACGCTCCCCCGAGAAAGGGCTCCACCGTGGCCGCCAAGCCCGTGGCCAAGCGCCTCGTCGTGCTGGTCTCCGGATCCGGCACCAACCTCCAGGCGCTGCTGGACGCCATCGCGACGAGCGGTGTCGAGGCCTACGGCGCCGAGATCGTGGCCGTCGGGGCCGACCGCGCCGGGGTCGAGGGGCTCGCCCGGGCCGAGCGCGCCGGGCTGCCGACCTTCGTGACGAGGGTCAAGGACTACGAGACCCGCGAGGAGTGGGACGCCGCGCTCGCCGAGGCCGTTGCCGCGTACGAGCCCGACCTGGTTGTCTCCGCCGGGTTCATGAAGATCGTGGGCAAGGAGTTCCTGGCCCGTTTCGGCGGGCGGTTCGTGAACACGCACCCTGCCCTCCTCCCCAGTTTTCCGGGAGCCCACGGTGTGCGCGACGCGCTCGCGTACGGCGCCAGGGTCACCGGCTGCACCGTCCACTTCGTCGACGACGGCGTCGACACCGGACCGATCATCGCTCAGGGCGTGGTGGAGGTCCGGGACGAGGACGACGAGAGCGCTCTGCACGAGCGCATCAAGGAAGTCGAGCGAAGGCTGCTCGTCGATGTCGTGGGGCGGCTCGCCCGCAACGGCTATCGCATTGAGGGACGAAAGGTAGTTATCCAGTGACCGCCGACATCAACAAGCGGCCCCTTCGCCGGGCGCTCGTCAGCGTCTACGACAAGACCGGGCTCGAGGAGCTCGCGCGCGGGCTGCACGAGGCCGGTGTCGAGCTCGTCTCCACCGGTTCCACCGCCGGCCGTATCGCCGCCGCGGGCGTGCCCGTCACCAAGGTCGAGGAGCTCACCGGCTTCCCCGAGTGCCTGGACGGCCGGGTCAAGACCCTGCACCCCAAGGTGCACGCGGGCATCCTCGCCGACCTGCGGCTGGAGAGCCACCGCGAGCAGCTGGCCGAGCTGGGCGTCGAGCCGTTCGACCTCGTCGTCGTCAACCTCTACCCCTTCCGCGAGACCGTCGCCTCCGGGGCGTCCCCCGACGAGTGCGTCGAGCAGATCGACATCGGCGGCCCGTCGATGGTCCGCGCGGCCGCCAAGAACCACCCGTCGGTCGCCGTGGTCACCAGCCCGGCGCGGTACGCGGACGTGCTCGGCGCGGTCAAGGACGGCGGCTTCGACCTCGCCACCCGCAAGCGGCTCGCCGCGGAGGCCTTCCGGCACACGGCCGAGTACGACATCGCGGTCGCGAGCTGGTTCGCGTCCGCCTACGCGCCCGCCGACGACTCTCAGTTCCCCGAGTTCATCGCGGCCGCCCTGGAGCGCAAGAGCACCCTGCGTTACGGCGAGAACCCGCACCAGCCCGCCGCGCTCTACGTCGACGGCACGGGCGTCGGCCTTGCGGAGGCCGAGCAGCTGCACGGCAAGGAGATGTCGTACAACAACTACACGGACACGGACGCCGCCCGCCGTGCCGCGTACGACCACGACGAGCCGGCCGTGGCGATCATCAAGCACGCCAACCCCTGCGGTATCGCGACCGGTTCGGACGTCGCCGAGGCCCACCGCAAGGCGCACGCCTGCGACCCGCTGTCGGCGTTCGGCGGCGTCATCGCCGTGAACCGCCCGGTCTCGAAGGAGATGGCCGAGCAGGTCGCCGAGATCTTCACCGAGGTCATCGTCGCGCCGGACTACGAGGACGGCGCCCTCGAAGCCCTCGCCAAGAAGAAGAACATCCGCGTCCTGAAGGCCCCGGCCGCGCCCTCCCACCCGGCCGAGGTCAAGCCCATCGACGGCGGCGCGCTCCTCCAGGTGACGGACCGCCTCCAGGCGGACGGCGACGACCCGGCCAACTGGACCCTGGCCACTGGCGAGGCGCTGTCGCCCTCCGAGCTCGCCGAGCTGTCCTTCGCCTGGAAGGCCTGCCGCGCAGTGAAGTCCAACGCGATCCTGCTCGCCAAGGACGGCGCCTCGGTCGGCGTCGGCATGGGCCAGGTCAACCGCGTCGACTCCGCAAAGCTCGCCGTCGAGCGCGCCGGCGCCGAGCGCGCCCAGGGCTCGTACGCCGCCTCGGACGCCTTCTTCCCCTTCCCGGACGGCCTGGAGATCCTCATCGAGGCCGGCGTCAAGGCCGTTGTCCAGCCGGGCGGTTCGGTCCGTGACGAGCTGGTGGTCGAGGCCGCGAAGAAGGCGGGCGTGACGATGTACTTCACGGGGACGCGGCACTTCTTCCATTGAGCCGTCTCCGCAGAGCGGCGCATTCGACGCTGACTCATCCGCCCGTACTCGGTTGGCGCCGGGTACGGGCGGTTGCCGTAGGCCCCTGGGGAGATCCCGTGACGAACAGCAAGCCGGTGTGGTCCGAGCGCGTGCTGCCGGCGTTCTTCAGGCAGTGGCGCACCGAATGGAAGGACGAGGAGCTCTCCCCGGCCAACTACCTCGACTACGAGGGCGGCTTGCGTTTCGTCCTGGCCGCGGCCTGGCTGTTCTGCCCCGAGACGGTCGAGTACCGCGGTTGCGTGTTCCTCAAGGAGAACTTCAGCCAGGACACTGTCGACAACTGGTTCACGAGTCTGGGCGACAATCGGCAACGAATCGAAGCGGTCGTCAACCAGGTCAGGTTGTGGGATGTGTTCATCAACGCTTCCCGGACAGACCGCGATCGGCTCGGGGAGGAACTGCCCCAACTCGCGCTGGCTCTGGGGGAGTGCTGGCAGGGAGTCCTGTCCGCGCGCTACCCGGACCGGGAAATCACCGTCGAGGTCGGCGACGAGGAGGACGGCTCCTATGGGCCGACTGTGACCTTCTGGACATCCCCGGCCGTCCCGGACTTCGGCTAGCAGCCGCGTACCGAATCATTTTTCGCGCTGCGCCACGTAAGCCGTCGCCTCCGACGCGCAGTTGGCCCGCGGTTTTCCGGCGGGCACCCAGGCCTCCAGTTTCTGCAGGACGCTGAATTCGTCCTCGTCGGAGCCTCCCTTCTTCTTCACGGCTTTGAGTGTCGTGTCGACGACGGTCGCCAGGTGCGGGAGGTCCTCTTTGCAGCGTGGTGCCAATGCGGAGAGGACCTGTTGGTACTGGTCGGCGGGGCGAAGGTTGCCGTCGAGGTCGGCCAGCTTCTGTGCCGGGCCGGCTGAGGGCGACGGGTGTGTGGCCGGCGTCGCTGCCGGGCTGGTGTGGCCGGCGGCGGGTTTTGCGGCCGCTGTCGAGCCGTCGTGCGTGTCGGCGTTGTTGGATCCGCAGGCCGTGCTCGCCATCAGCAACGGAGCCGCGATCAGTGCCCCCATCGCGACAGCGGTCTTCCTTGTTCTGCTCAGCGGCCTCTTCGGTGCCGGAACGAGTTGCTGGTTCACGATCCCCCCTGTCTGCAGGAACCATGCCCTGGTCTCGGGCGTGGCATCGGGACCGTACAACGGCGAGACACGGCCGTGGCCTCCGGCCCGCCAAAGACTGGTGGCTTCAACTCCAGAAGCCAGGAAGCGATCCGCTCCGTGCATCTTGTCAAACATTGAACGGACTCCTACAGTCCGGTTGACGAAAGTGGGATCGCTCCCACACCCCGTGTCATCCGAGCAATGGAGCCGCGATGTCATCTGCATTTCTCCGGCCGGGACGCCTGATGGTCGCCGCCCTGGCGGCGCTGTCACTGCTCCTCCTGGGACAGCCGCAGGCCCACGCGGCGTCCTGGGGAGCCCCGCAGACGGTCAACTCGTGGAACGTCATCAGCGGTCGGTGGACCGCCAACAACGAGCTGGAGACCTACACCCCCGGCTGCGTCTGGTACGAGGGCAGCACTCTGGTCATCAAGACCTACAAGTCGGGCAGCACCTACTACTCGGGCCGCGTGGAGTCCAAGGCGCTCTACGGCTACGGCACTTACAGCTTCACCGCGAACATGCCCAACGGCCAGGGCCTCCTGCCCGCGGTATGGGCGGCCTACCTGAATCCGTGGCTGCCCGAGTTCGACGCCGCGGAAATCGTCGGCCAGAACGCGAACACCGTCTACCAGACCTCCCACGATTCCAACAACGCCCAGACCCAGTTCTCGAAGACGAATGGTGCGGGTTGGACCAACGCGTACCACACGTACTCGTTCACCTGGTGGCCCGATCACATCGACTTCGCGGTGGACGGCACCATCACCGGCACCAAGTGGTACACCACTGCCCCGGGTGTCGGTATGCACTTCATTGTCAACACCGCCGTCGGCGGCGACTGGCCGGGCAACCCCAACGACTCGACCTGGGCCACAGGGGACGGCGCGAGGTATCTGAAGGTCTCCTCGATCACCTACACGCCGTACTTTCCGTAAAGCCACTCAGGTCGAACTGCGCAGTGCCGCCCAGGTGTTGGGGCCCACCTGGCCGTCGATCTCCAGTCCCCTGGCGGTCTGGAAGCTTCGTACCGCCGTGTCGGTGTCCTTGCCGAAGTCTCCGTCCACGCCCGAACTGCCCACGCTGTAGCCGCGCTTGGTCAGCATGCACTGCACCTGTACGACGCGCTGGCCGCGGTCGCCGAGTTCGGTCTGTTCGGTGCCGGAGTAGTAGGTGCAGTCGGTGAGCCAGGGGGGTTTTGCGGGGGCGGGGGTCGACTTCGAGGGGGTGGGGGTCGGAGCGCCGGGTGTCTTGGAGGTGGGGTGGGGAGTGGGGCTGGTGCTCTGCGTGCCGTTGCCGGACGGGGAAGGGGTGGCGGAGGCGCCCGTGTCGACCAGCTGCCCCTGCCCCTTCGGCTTCTCCTGCCCCTTCTCCTTCGGGTTCTTGGAGGCCGACGAGGGCCTGGCGCCGTCGTCGGACGTGCCGGCCGTGCCGGCGGTGGAGGCGGCGCCTGTGGTGGCGTCGGAGGACGACGGGCGGGTGAGCAGGAAGGCGGTTGCGGCGACGGCGCACACCGCGAGTACGGCGGCGATGGCGGCGTACGGCCGCCTGCGACGCCGGGCCGGTGCGGCCGGTGGGGGCACCGCTAGAACCGGAGTCACCGGTGGGCCGAACCCCGGCCCTGCCGCCGGGTACGTCACCGGCTGGGTCGGCGTCTGCTGAGGCTGTCCGCCCGGTACCGGGCCGACGCGGAGTACGTCGTACGCCTGCTGGCGGGCGCGGAGGCGGCTGCCCAGAGGCTCCTGCCAGAAGACGGCCCGCGGGTGCGTGGCAGCGGCGTCGATGAGGTCCTGCGGGCCGGGGCGTAGGGCGGGGTCCTTGTTGAGGCAGGCGGTCAGCAGGGCGGCCAGGGCAGGGTCGGCTGCCGCGACCTCGGCCATGACCTCGGCGTTCGGCTGCTCGGAGGCGACACGGTGCAGGACGTCCATGCCGGTGCCGTCGCCGAACGGGGCGTGGCCGGTGAGCGCGTGGACGACGGTGCTGGCGCAGCAGAACACGTCGGACGCGGTGTCGCAGCGGCCGTCCCTCAGGTACTCCGGGGACATGAAGGCCGGGGTGCCGACCCGGCTGCCCGTGGTGGTGATCGCGCTGGCGTCGACGGCCTGCGCGATGCCGAAGTCGATTACGTGCGCGCCCTGTTGGGTGAGGAGGACGTTCGAGGGTTTGAAGTCCCGGTGCACGATCCCGACGGCGGCCAGCGCGCCCAGTGCCCGACCGAGATCCGCGACGAGCCGCCACGCCCCGGGCGGCGCGAGCACGCCGCACTCACGCACGGCGTCCGCGAGATTGAGGCCCGGCAGATACGCAGTCGCCATCCACAGCAGCTCGCTGTCGGCCTCGAATCCGGTACCGAAGAGTTCCGGCGTGTACGGTGCGCCCACGCGCGCGTGCACGGTGGCCTCCCGCTCGAACCGCCGCCGGAAGCGGGGGTCTTCGGCGAGCTCGGGCCGGACGACCTTCACCGCGGCGAGTCCGGGCGTCCCGTCGCCGTGCCGCGCCAGATAGACCCGGCCCATGCCGCCGCTGCCGAGCAGCCCCAACGGCACGTACGGTCCGATGCGCACCGGATCGGCCGGTCGCAGCGGCCTCGCGCAGGTCTGGGCGAGGGCGGCGTCTGACATGGATCCCCCGACGTGTTCGCTCTCGACCTCGGTCGTCCCAACGTGCCCTGTGGCACCCCTGGTTGACGAGAGACTACCGGGTTGCGGGGGCGGCGGGCGTGGGCAGCTCGCCGTAGACATGAGCGCGGCCTCCGGCCCTCCCCCGAGGGAGCCGGAGACCGCGGCTGTGGGGCGCCCTGTCAGCAGGGGCGCAGGGACCAGATCGGGTCCCAGCTGGCCGTGCCCGCCTCGTACGCCGTGGACGTCCAGCGGACGCTGCCGTCCTGGTTGTAGAACCTGGCGACCGTGCCGGGCGTCTGGTTGTTGGTGAACGGGCCGTCGCCGGTCCAGTTGTTCACGGTCCAGGTCTGGCACTTGTAGAAGTCGAACTTGGTGCCCTTGACGATCATGCACAGGTGGCCGTAGTCACAGGCCAGGTCCTGGGCGCCGAGCTTCCCCTTCGGGGCGCGGGTGAGGCTCAGGCCGTCGTACTTGACCTCGTTCGCCGAGACCTTCAGGGCCTTCGGGTGGCCGGCGAGCACCTGGTCGGCGGTCTGCTGGAGGCTGTTGACGCGGATGCCGTCCGGCGTCGAGGTCACTCGGGTGCCGTCCGGAGTGTCGGCCGCAGTGGCCGCGACCGTGGAGCCGGCGAGCAGGGCGGTGGCCGCGAGGAGCAGTGCGGCGGGCTTGGCGATGTTCACGTTCGTTCCCCCATGAACTCTGGTGGTCGTTCCGCCGTGGCGGAGTGGTACCACCGTGCCGTCGGCGCCCGCCGCCCGGTACCTCGGAAGTCTCAGGGTCACTTCTTGACGACCTGCTACGCGCCCACTCCCCGCTCCGGTACCTATGAACTCTCAGGGTCACTTCTTGCCCGGCGGCGTGTACTCCTTGAGGTGCTGCGCGAGCCGCTTGCAGTAGTCGCGGTACTCGGGGGGAATACCGCGCACGGCATTCACGCGCTTGTACGAGGTCCGGTACGCGGCGGCGATCAGCACCCGCTTGTCGCCGGGCAGTCCGGGCGTCAGCTGCGGCTCGATGTAGCAGAGGTAGTGGCCGAGGGCCGTGATCGAGTCGGGGACGGAGAGGGGCGGTTTGGGGTTCGACTTGACCGGCCGGCCGTCGCTCCGGATCCACCAGCGCAGGAGCCTCGGAGTCCAGCGGGCGATGCCGTACTCGTCCTTGCCGGGGTCGGAGAGCTTCGGATCGAAGTTGCTCTCCGCCTTGAGCATGGCGGCGATGAGCGCGGGTGTGACGTCCGGCTGGGGGCAGTCGTGAGCCGCCTTGACGATCATCGGGCGGTAGACGGCCGGGACGCCCTTGTCGGTGCGGAGTTCGGCGGAGCCGTAGGTGGCGGGGGTGACCTTCGCCGTGGGGGAGGCGCTGTTGGCGGCCGGGGGATTGCCGCCCGCGTCCGCCCAGGTGCTGATGCCGTAGCCGAGCGCCGCGATCGCGACGGTGGCGGCGGTCGCGCCCGCGATCGCCGTCGAGCGGCGTCTGCGGCGGGGAAGCAGCGGCAACAGGCGGGGGAGGCGCGGCGAGCGGGCCGCGCCGGCCGCCTCCTCGACCCGTAGCAGCAGGGTGCCGGTGTCGATGCGGTCGGCGTGGGTGCGGGAGAGGCAGTCCCGCACGATCTCCCGCCAGGCGTCCGGGAGTTGGGGGGAGAGGCGCAGTTCGTCGGTGCCGCGGGCGTAGGCGGCGGCAGCGTCGCGGCGGGCGGTCGGGGTGCCGCCGGGCAGCGGGAAGGAGTCGGTCAGCACCAGATGTGCCAGGACACCGAAGGCCCAGATGTCGGCGGACGGGCGGATCTGGCGGCCGCGGGTGCCGATCTCCGACCACAGGAGTTCGGGCGGGGTGTAGTCGGGCGTGGAGAACGCGGGGGTGTACGCGTGCGTGCCTTCCAGTTCCGCGGCCATGTTGAAGTCCGCGAGACGTGCCGAACCGTCCTTCATCAGCAGCACATTGGCCGGTTTCAGGTCGCCGTGCACCCACCCTGCGCGATGCAGCTGGGCCAGGCCCTCGCAGATCTGCGCGAGCAGTGCCGGTCCGGCGTGCGGGCGGGGGGCGGCGGAGAGCAGCGCCGACAGGGAGCGTTCCGCCTTCTCCAGTACGAGGACGGTGGCGCCGTCGAGGGCGGGGCGCTCCGGGTCGTCGACGACGAGCGTCTCGTACATCCGGATCAGGCGCGGCTGCTTCAGGCGGCGGTGCAACTCGACCTCGCGGTCGATGAGTTCGCGCAGGTGGGCGAGTTGGCGGGGGGTGCCGGTGCCGGTGGGCAGGAACTTGAGGGCGGCCGTGCGGGGCAGGTCGGGCGAGTCGACGGTGCGCCGGCCCTCGTAGACGCTGCCGAAGGCGCCCGTCGCGATCGGCTCCCGTACTTCCCAGGCGCCGACCCGGTACCCCTTGGGCACCGGCACGGCGTAGGGCTCGGTCACCGGACCGCCCGGCCGGACGGCGAGGCGGACAGCACGACCAGGTCGTCCTCCCGGACGAGGTCGAAGCGGAGGGCGAGCGAGACCAGCGACTCCTTCTTGCCGTTGAGCCGTGGGCCCGTGTCCGCCTCTTCAGGGCCCGGCTTCAGGCGCAGTTTCACCGCCAGGTAGTCGATGTTCCACTGCACCGAAGTGCGGGACGCGGCCGGCCAGTTGGGGCGCAGGCGGTCGACGACCTGGTCCACCGTGGGCAGCGGGGCGTGCGGTTCGCCGCGCAGGCGGGGTTCGCACAGGGCCGCCAGAACCGCGAAGTAGCGCTTGGTGCGGTCGACGGAGAAGGCGGGGGCGGTGGTGGCGCCGTCGAGGCCGCCCTCGGAGTGGAGGTAGTCGTGGCGGGGCGCCCACACCTCGATGGGCAGGAGGTCCCCGGCCGCCGGCAGCACGATCCGCGAGAACTCGAAGGGGACCGGTGCGTCGAGTCGGCCCGGCCCGACCTTCATGTGCTCGCCCGCGCCTTCCGGGTTCTCGACGACGTACGTCTGCTCGCCGCTGAGGTTGCTCAGTATCCAGAAAGCACCCTGCGCGGTGATCTCACCGGCCCTGCGGGAGACGCCCTTGTGGGGGATCTCCACGTCGCAGTCGGCGCTGCGCCCGAACGTCAGCCGCTCGCCGGGCGCGAGCCTGAGCTGGGTGCGAGTGGACTCGTCCTCCGTGGTCGGCGGAGGTACCACGATGATGCTGTACAAGGTGCGTCTCCCGTGCCTGCCGGCTACCCAGGTCAGAGTAGGGCGACGCACCAGGGCCGTGTCCCCCTGGGACGGGGAGACACGGCCCTTGGCGATTTATTGGCGCGAACTGTTCAGTGGCGCGCGGCGGTTCACTGGCGTACGCGGTTGAACCAGGCGCTTCCGTTCGCGTTGCCGGCGAACACGGCGATCAGAATGCCGAGAACCGTGTGGAGGAGGCCCACGACGACGAAGGGGTAGAGGCCCAGCATCGCGGTGATGACGCCGAAGACGATGGCCGTGATCCGGACACGGTTGCCGCCGTCGCTGAACTTCAACGCCAGCACGGCCGCGAACACCGCCCAGGCCAGCGCGAACACCACCATCGCCCACAGCACGCCGCTCGAGTACTCCTTGATCTTCTCGAAGGAGGCGTCGTCCTCGACGCCGGCGCTCGTCGTCCTCCGAACGACCCCGGCGACAAAGGCGAACAGGGCCACGCCGATGAGCTGCAGGGGAACGATCACCCACAGCAGCACACGGCCCGCGCTCACGGTGCCCGGCATCGTCGTCATCACGGGAGCACCGCCGTAGGAGGCCACCGGGGGAGCCGTGGGGTAGCCGTAGCCCGGCTGCTGGCCCTGTTGCGGGCCGTAGGGGTTGTTGGGGCCGCCGAAACTCATGGGGGGTGTTCCTCCGTGAAATGGGGTGGAGCAGCGCTCAGTTCGTACGGATCACGATGGTCGAGCACACCTTGTCGGCGAACGTCTGACGCTTGGGGTCCCAGGCCGGCCACAGCCAGCCGATGTAGCAGGCGAGGCTGTCCAGGAAGTGCGCGAGCCGGCGGACGAAGGCAAAGCCGACACCGAGGGGCTGCCCGTCTATCTCCCGCACCAGGCGGATGCCGAGCGCCTGCTTGCCGACCGTCTGGCCGGTGCGGCCCTCCCGGATCAGCTGCCAGATCGCGATGCCCAGGACGGCGAGGTAGCCGATGATCACCAGAGCCCAGATCCTGGTGCCCCCACCGATGGCGATGACGATGTAGGCGGGCACGAACACGAGCACGTCCACCAGAGTGCCGAGGAAACGCTGACCCCAGCTCGCGTACGGAGGCTGCATGCCGTAACCCGGCTGCTGCGGGTAGCCGTAGCCGGCCGGGGCCTGCGGCGCCTGCGGGTAGCCGTATCCCGGCTGCTGCGGCGGCACGCCCTGCTGCGGGTAGCCGTAGGGCTGCTGGCCGCCCTGCTGGGGGTAGCCGTAACCGGGCTGCTGCGGCGGCTGCTGGGGCTGGCCGTAGGGGTTGTTCGGGTCGCCGAAACTCATGGCGGGATTCCTCCGTTGCACGCATGGGGACATTGCGGAATTGTGCGGAGGAACGTCACGATCAGAGCGGTATGCCCCCCGAACATCAGCCGCGATACAGCGCCTTACATCGTTCTCGGAGGGGCGAGCCGTTGTCCAGCTGTGGGCGGAAGGTGTTGTGCAAGTGCAACATCTCTGATCATGGCCGGATACGAGCGGAGCCGTGCCGTGGCGTCCGGAAGGGCCCCGGATTGGAACCGGGGGGCGGTCATCCGCGAGGATGGGGTCATGACCGCCCAGATTCTCGATGGCAAGGCCACCGCAGCCGCGATCAAGTCCGATCTGACCGCCCGCGTGGCGGCGCTGAAGGAGAAGGGCATCACGCCCGGCCTCGGCACGATCCTCGTCGGGAACGACCCCGGCAGCCAGAAGTACGTCGCCGGCAAGCACCGCGACTGTGCCCAGGTCGGCATCGCCTCCATCCAGCGCGAGCTGCCGGACACGGCGACGCAGGAGGAGATCGAGGCGGTCGTACGGGAACTGAACGAGGACCCGGCGTGCACCGGCTACATCGTCCAGCTGCCGCTGCCCAAGGGCATCGACGAGAACCGGATCCTGGAACTCATGGACCCGGACAAGGACGCCGACGGCCTCCACCCGATGAACCTCGGGCGCCTCGTCCTGAACGAGCCCGCCCCGCTGCCCTGCACCCCCAACGGCGTCCTCACTCTCCTCCGCCGGTACGGCGTGGAGATCAAGGGCGCCGAGGTCGTGGTCGTCGGCCGCGGTGTCACCATCGGCCGCCCGATGCCGCTGCTGCTCACCCGCCGCAGCGAGAACGCGACCGTGACCCAGTGCCACACGGGCACGCGTGATCTGTCCTCGCACCTGAAGCGTGCGGACATCATCGTCGCGGCCGCCGGTTCGGCTCACCTGATCCGGCCCGAGGACGTGAAGCCGGGCGCGGCCGTCCTCGACGTCGGCGTCTCGCGGAGCGCCGAAGGCAAGATCGTGGGCGATGTCCACCCGGGCGTCGCCGAGGTCGCCGGCTGGATCTCGCCGAACCCCGGCGGTGTCGGCCCGATGACCCGTGCCCAGTTGCTCGTCAACGTGGTCGAGGCGGCGGAGCGCAGTGCCGGCTGAGGCGAAGCGCCCCGAAGGTGCGGCGAAGCGGCCCGAGCGCGAGGTCAACGAGCCCGAGCAGCAGGCCGAGGAGACCGTGCGCGACGCGATCAGCGCGCCCGACGCCGAGGGCAGGCCGCGCCGCACGACGCGCCGCTTCCCGCTGTTCACCAAGGACACCGCACGTCCCGAGGGCGGCGGCCGGGCCGCCCGCGGCGACGCCCCCGCGCCGGCCCGGCAGTGGCCGATCCTCGCCGTCCTCGGCATGGTCGGGCTCGGCCTGCTGCTGACCGCGCTGGACGTCTTCCGGTACGGCACGCTGCTGATCGGCATCGCCCTGGTGGCCGGCGCCGTGCTGCGCTGGATCCTGCCCGACGTCGGCATGCTCGCCGTGCGCTCCCGCTTCACGGACATCGTCACGTACGGCGTGCTGGGCCTCGCGATCGTGCTGCTGGCGATGATGGTGCAGCCGAACCCGTGGCTGCAGATCCCGTTCCTGAAGGACACGCTGCACTTCACGGTGAGCAGTTAGTCCCCGTACGGAACCTTCCGTGACGACGGCCCGTCCTCTCCCCCGAGCAAGGACGGGCCGTCGCCGAAGCCAAAGCCTCCTGCACGGTGAACGGCCTGTTCAACGCCTGTCAGCACGCTGTGGCACGGAGGTGACCGTTCCGCAACGCGGGAACCATCGGGCGGCCCGCGTCGTCACCTGCTCAGACCGGGCGACACGACCGGGGAACACGAGGAACGCCGTGGAGGTGTGCGATGGGCGGCTGGCAGCCGCTGCCGGACGATCTGCCGCCGGAGGTGCGGCACTTCGTGGAGCAGCTGCGGCTCCTCAAGGACCGTACGGGGCTCAGCCTCGTCTCGCTCGGCGCCCGCACCGCGTACAGCAAGTCCTCCTGGCACCGCTACCTCAACGCCACCCAGCCCCCGCCCCGGCAGGCGGTCAGCGCCCTGTGCCGGATCGCGGGCCTCGCCGACACCGAGGCCGAGCGCTTCGGCGTGCGCTGGGAACTGGCCGTCCAGGCCTGGCCCCGGCCGGCGAAACCTGCCGGTGAAGCGGGTGAATCCGGTGACGACAGCCCGCCCGACTACGAGGACGACCCCACCCTGCCCTGGTGGGACGCCCCCGAGGAGACCCGTCGGCGGCCGGGCGGGCGGTTGCTTCTGTACGCCGTACTGCTCCTGTTCCTCATGCTGGTGATCGCGGTCGTGGGCGTTCTCACCCTCGGGTGAGTTGCCCGTGCGTGGGGCGAATACGACCGTGGCGGGTGGGGTTGTCCGTGTGTGCCTGCGGTGTCGATGTATTGACAAGTTTGCGGATTTGACACGGGATTGTTCGATGCGGGCCCTAGTGTGGGCAGGTCCGGCCGGGCGGCGGAGGGGGTCGCCGGTGGGACACTGGACCGCGGCCGGTTCGGCGTGCAACGGTGCATGCCGAACGGCCCCAACGCTCCCGTGCGCCCCCATCCCGGGAACTGAGATCCTTACTGGGCGCATCCCTGTGGGTAGCCAGAACGGGCACCACGCGCGGGGGAAACGCGAGGAATACCAGCACAACCGGGGGGAAGAGGGGGGAAGCAATGCCTCGTTGGAGGGCCTTGCCGGACGAACTCGATCCGCAGGTCAGGGAGTTCGCGAGCCAGCTGCGCCGACTCGTGGACCGCAGTGGCCTGAGCATCGCGTCGGTGGCCGACCGCACGGGCTACAGCAAGACGTCCTGGGAGCGGTATCTGAACGGCCGGCTGCTCGCGCCCAAGGGTGCGATCGTGGCGCTGGCCGAGGTCACGGGTACCAACCCGATCCATCTGACGACCATGTGGGAGCTCGCCGAACGGGCCTGGAGCCGTTCGGAGATGCGCCACGACATGACCATGGAGGCCATCCGCATCTCCCAGGCGCGCGCCGCGCTCGGTGAGTTCGGGGCGCCTCCCGCCAATGCCAAGGGAAGCGGCAAGGCGAGCAGCAAGGGCAGCGCGACGGCCCGCAGGTCCGGCAGCGCGACGGCGATGCCGGGAGTCGCGGGTCCTGCGGGAGTGGCACCGACGGTGCCGCCGCAGCCGGTGAGCCCGGAGGTGCGGGACTCGGCGGGGGCGGTGCGGGAGAGCGGCGGATCACCCTCCGCGGGTGCGCCGGAGAGCTCCTCCGGCGCCAACTCGTGGGGGGTGGCCGGGTACAAGGGTCCGTCGCAGACCGGTGCGCGTACTCCCGGAGCCGCGGCGCCGGAACCGGCGGCCGACGGTCACGGCTGGACGCCGGGGACGCCGAGCCCGTTCGGCGAGCCGCCGCAGGGCCCGCGGCCGAGTGGGGGCTCCTCCTCCGGCGGCGGCAGGCGGAAGCTGACGATGTTCCTCGCGGGTCTCGTCGGCGTGCTGGTCGTCATAGCGGCCGTGTTCTACCTGACCGACAACGGCGGAGGCAAGAAGAACGAGGGCGGCGCCTCGCCGTCCCCGTCCGTCAGCGCCCGGACCGACCTGCCGGCCGGCGTGAAGTGCAGCGGCGCCTCCTGCACCGGCAAGGACGCGGAGGCCATGGGCTGCACCAAGGACGCCGCCTCGGTCACCACCGCCAAGACCGCCGTCGTCGGCACGACCACGGTCGAGGTGCGGTACAGCAAGACGTGCGGTGCCGCGTGGGGTCGTATCACCCAGGCCACCCAGGGGGATTCCGTGCAGGTGACCGCCGGCAAGGCCAAGGAGAGCGACAGCATCACCGCCACCGGCGACAACATCGCCTACACCCCGATGGTCGCGGTCAAGGACGCGGGCGAGGCCACGGCGTGCGCGACGCTGGCGTCGGGGCAGAAGGGGTGCACGAAGTAGGGAGAAAAAGGGGCGGCCGCCCGTCCGGGAGAGGGGGGACTGAGGCGGCCGCCGTGGGGGGACCGACCGTGCCGGACTCCCGTGGGGGTACGGTTCGCGTGCCCGGGATGGGGACGACTATTCCTCCCGTCCCGCATTTCTTCTGAGCCGGTTGAGTCGCCGGTTCACTCTGTGGGACGGGCCACACGGACCCGCGCATCCGGGATCCCGGAGGCGCGATAGCCTGACCGGTGGATCTCTTGATACCAAGAGATCGATCATTTGTACGTCCGCACCCCAGGGCAAGGACGCCCACCGCCAGCTGTCATACGGAGAACGCCATGACCCGCACTCCCGTGAACGTCACCGTCACCGGCGCGGCCGGCCAGATCGGTTACGCCCTGCTCTTCCGCATCGCCTCCGGCCAGCTGCTCGGCGCGGACGTGCCGGTCAAGCTGCGCCTGCTGGAGATCACCCCCGCGCTGAAGGCCGCCGAGGGCACGGCCATGGAGCTGGACGACTCCGCGTTCCCGCTGCTCCAGGGCATCGACATCACCGACGACCCGAACGTCGCCTTCGACGGCGCCAACGTCGCCCTCCTCGTGGGCGCCCGCCCGCGCACCAAGGGCATGGAGCGCGGCGACCTGCTCTCCGCCAACGGCGGCATCTTCAAGCCGCAGGGCCAGGCCATCAACGCCCATGCCGCGGACGACATCAAGGTCCTGGTCGTCGGCAACCCGGCCAACACGAACGCGCTCATCGCGCAGGCCGCCGCCCCGGACGTACCGGCCGAGCGCTTCACCGCGATGACCCGCCTCGACCACAACCGGGCGCTGACCCAGCTCGCGAAGAAGACGGGCTCCACGGTCGCCGACATCAAGCGTCTGACGATCTGGGGCAACCACTCCGCCACCCAGTACCCGGACATCTTCCACGCCACGGTCGCCGGCAAGAACGCCGCCGAGACCGTGAACGACGAGAAGTGGCTGGCCGAGGAGTTCATCCCGACCGTCGCCAAGCGCGGCGCGGCGATCATCGAGGCCCGTGGCGCGTCCTCGGCCGCCTCCGCCGCCAACGCCGCCATCGACCACGTGTACACGTGGGTCAACGGCACGGCGGACGGCGACTGGACCTCCATGGGCATCCCGTCGGACGGCTCCTACGGCGTCCCGGAGGGCCTGATCTCCTCCTTCCCGGTCACCACCAAGGACGGCCAGTACGAGATCGTCCAGGGCCTGGACATCAACGAGTTCTCGCGCGCCCGCATCGACGCCTCCGTGAAGGAGCTCGAGGAGGAGCGCGAGGCGGTCCGCGGCCTCGGCCTCATCTGAGCCCACTGAGCCATACGGCTTTACGGTTCTGTCACGACCCCGCACGGGCCCCGTTCCGGTTTCCTTCCGGAACGGGGCCCGTGGCCGTTTTCGCCGCTACCGTCAGAAGCGGTACCCAATGGGGTGATTCGGGGGGCGTGCCATGAGTGGTTGGGACGGTTACGACGACGGCCGCTCCGGTTCCGGACCGGAGCGTGAACCGAGCGAGGAGAGAGGCCAGGCGGCCTGGGCCGCCCAGCAGCCGGCATCTCCGCCGCCGTGGTCGTCGGCCGAGACGCAGACGGGCCAGGCACCACCGCCCTGGGCTTCGGTGCCGACCCACACGGGCGGCGTCCTGCCGCCGACCTGGCCGCCACCGCCGCCGCCCGCGAACCCACGCCGGAGAGCCCGCCGCGTCCTGGCCGCTCTTACGGCCACGCTCGTTCTCGGCGCGGGCGCCGGAGCCGGCGCCTGGTTCCTTACCCGCGACCACTCCACCGGCACCGGCGCCGGGGCCACACCCGCGACGAGCGTGAGTGCCGCGGTCACCACGACCCCGCCGCAGAGCCCGACGCCGACTCCCACTCCCACCGCGTCCGCCTCGCTCCTGGCGTCCTCGTCGCCCTCGGTCGGCTACCGCCGCGCCCAGGACCCCGTCGGCTACGGGGTCGACGTCCCCCAGGGCTGGACCCGCCGCCAGGAGCAGGGCAAGTTGGCCCCCGTCGTCTACTACGACGCCCCCGCCGACGGCCGCCAGTTGCAGATCTTCGAGCTCTCCGAGTCCACTCCCTACGAGTCCCTGACCCTCGCGGAGACCGACCCCGGTTACGGCTTCTCGCAGCAGCCCGGCTACCGGGTCCTCGACCGCGACCGCGGCGACATCTGGGCCGAACTGTCGTACCGCTACGTCGACAAGGACAAGGGCGCACGCCAGGTCATCGACCACCGCTTCCGCGCCGCCGACGGCACCCTGTACGCGATCCGCTCCAGCGGCCCCGAGAACATGGACCCCGAACTGGTACGGGGGCCGCTGGCGATGGCGGTGCGGTCCTTCTGCCCGACGGGGGCCGACTGCTCGTAGCCGCTGACCGTCACGAGACGGGCTGTTTGGTGCGGGCGGACGAGGCCGCCGGGCGAGAGGGGGCGCCGTTTTCGCGGTAGCCGGCCACGACCGCTGCCGTCGCCGCCAGGACCAGCAGGGCGACCGTGCGCAGGGCCGGGCCCATGCCGTGGGCGAGGTCGGGGTGGGCGGCGAGGACCGTGCCGGTGACGGCGACGCCGAGGGCCGCGCCGATCTCGCGGGCGGAGGTGCCGAGACCGGAGCCGAGGCCCGCCTGGTGGGCGGGGAGGGACGTGACGACGCCGAGCGTGAGGGCGGGCATGCACAGGCCGGTGCCTGCCGAGATGACCAGCAGCCAGCAGGCGTACGCCGGATAGGGCGTGCCCGCGTCCGCGGTGGACGCGCCGAGCAGGCCGAGGCCGATCAGCGCGAGACCGGTGCCGATGACCGGGCGCGGGTGCGAGGCCCAGCGTGCCGCCGCCTTCGGGACGAGCGCCATGCCGACGATCAGCGGCACGATCGCGACGCCGGTGACGGCGGGGCCGTAGCCCTTCACGCCCTGCAGGTACTGCGAGTTGACGAAGAAGAGGGCGAACAGGCCGAAGAAGCCGGTGGTCATGCCGAGGGACGCGGCGCGCAGACGGGGGGAGCTGAAGACCCGGGGGTCGAAGAGGGGGGTGCGGGAGCGGAGGGCGTGGAGGGTGAAGGCGGCCGTGAGGAGGGCGCCCGCCGCGAAGACGGCCAGGATGCGTGGGGAACTCCAGCCGTACGTCGGGCCCTCGATGATGCCGAAGAGGAGGGCGACCAGGGCTGCCGTGAGCAGCACGGTGCCCAGGGGGTCGAGATGGTTGCCGGCGGCTCGTTCCGTGCGCGGCGTGGTGAACGCGACGATGACGGCGAGCAGCGCGGCCAGCGGGACCATCGCGCCGAACAGGGCGCGCCAGGTGAGGAATTGGCCCGCCAGGCCGCCGCCGAGGTTGCCCGCCATGCCGCCGAGGCCGATGGCCAGCGTCCAGGAGGCCATGGCCCGGGCGCGGTGCTCGGGTCCGGCGAGACGCATCAGGATCGACATCGTGGCGGGTGTGATCAGGGCGGCTCCGGCTCCCGAGATGCCGCGGCCGGTGATGAGCAGGGCCGGGGTCGGGGCGAGCGCGCTGGTGGCCGCGCCCGCTGCGAACAGGCCGAGACCGGCCAGCAGGGCGCCCTTGCGGCCGTACCGGTCGCCCAGCGCACCGGCCGGGATCAGAAGGGACGCGAAGACGATGACGTAGGCGTCCACCGTCCACAGGATCTCGGTGTGCGAGGGGTGCAGCGAAGACGAACTCAGCTGCGGGACAAGGAGGTTGACGGCGGCGACCATGCTCTGGGCGACCAGGACGCAGGCGCACACCGCGAGAAGCGTGGACCGTTTCAGGGCCGGGATCGGGGCCGATACCGAAGCCGATATCGGGGCAGGCGAGGGCATGGCTCCTCCTCGGGAGCTCGGTGGGTGGTGTGGGATGCCCTGTCACCGTAGGCTCGGTCGTGTCCTGCACTCCAGTGCAACCTTTGCAAGGGATCGATGCGCGTGACGCAATCAAGCAGTCTGGATCTGAATCTGCTGGTCGCCCTGGATGTGCTGCTGGATGAGCAGAGCGTGGGCGGCGCCGCCCGCCGGCTCCATCTCTCCGAACCGGCGATGTCCCGCACCCTCGGCCGGATCCGCAAGGCGCTCGGCGATCCGGTACTCGTGCGGGCCGGGCGGCAGATGGTGCCGACGCCGCACGCGCTGGCCGTGCAGGCCGAGGTGAGTGCCGTGGTGGAGCGGGCGCGGGCGTTGTTCGCGCCCGGCCGGGACGCGGACCTCAGGACCGTGCGCCGCACCCTCACGATCATCGGCCACGACGCCATCGCCGCCGCCTGCGGTGCCGCCCTGTTCGCCCGCGCCGCAGAGGAGGCGCCCGGCATCCGCGTCCGGTTCCTGGCCGAGAGCCATGTGGACGCGCCGTTCCTGCGCGAGGGGACCGCCGATCTGGAGGTCGGGGTCGTGGACACGACGGCGCCCGAGGTGCATGTGGAGACCCTGCACGAGGACCGGATGATGGGCGTCGTACGGGCCGGACATCCGCTGCTGGAGGGTGAGTTGACGGCGGAGCGGTTCGCCTCGGAGGCCGATCATCTGATCGTGTCGCGACGGGGCAAGCTGCACGGGCCCGTCGACACGGCCCTCGCCGAACTCGGCCTGAAACGGCGGGTGGTGGGGGCGGTCGGCACCTTCCCCGCCTCGCTGTTCATCGTCCGGGACACCGACCTCGTCGGACTGATCAGCTCGTGGGCCCTGCCGCTGGCGGCGGCCCTGGACCTGGTCACCTTCGACGTGCCGCTGCAACTCCCGCCGCTGCAGTTGGGGTTGGCCTGGCACCCACGGCATGACGCGGACCCGGCACATGCGTGGCTGCGGCGGACTGTGCGGGAGGTTTTGGCTGAGTGGCCTGGGGGTGCCTAGCGTTGTTTGTCGGCTGCGGCGCCGTTGTGGCTGGTCGCGCCCCGCGGCGGAGCCGCTTGTGGATACAGCCCCGCGCCCCCTCAGAGGGCGGTGTCCAGCCGTTTTTCGAACCAGTGGGCGGCGTAGATGTGGTCGACGTACGACGGGATCTCCGTGTAGCCGCTCGCCCTGTACATCGCCTGGGCCTCGGTGAGGGTCGCGTGTGTGTCGAGTCGTACGACCGTGCAGCCGCGCTCGGCCGCCGCCTGCTCCAGTGCGGCGAGGATCCGGCGGGCGAGGCCGAGGCGCCGGGCCTCCGGGTGTACCCACACGTGCCGGATCTCGCCCACGCCGGGTTCGAGGCGACGCAGTGCGCCGCAGCCCACCGGGCGGCCCTCCTCGTACGCGACGAAGAACGCACCCGCGTCCCCGGACACCTCCTCCGGTCCCACCAGGTCCGACTTGTCGAAGCCCTCGGGGAAGCGTGCGTCGATGTCGGCGGCGTATGCGTCCAGGCAGGCGCGGGCGTCCGGGGCGGCGCCGTCGACCAGCTCGACGGTGATGGCGGCCAGGCGCAGCAGGCGCTGCGAGGTGGTCATCGCCTCGATCAGCTGGGCGCGCTGGGCGGGGGCGAGGGTGTCCAGCAGGCCTGCCGCCAGGGCGTTTGCCCGGCGGTTCTGTTCCTTGACCTCGACGCGCCCGGCGGGCGTCGGCTCGATCATGCGCAGCCGGTTGTCGTCCGGGTGGACGCTGAGCCGGACCAGGCCCTGCGCCTGGAGCGCCTTGGCCATCCGGCTCAGGTAGCCGGCGTCGAGCCCGAGGCGGCTCCTGAGTTCCCGCAGCGAGACCCCGCCCGGTTGCCCGGCGATCTCGAACAGCAGCCGGGCCTCGCCGAGCGGGCGGTCCTGGCCGAGGTAGTGGTCGTCGAGCGCCCCGATACGGCGCGTGAAGTAACGGTTGAAGCGACGGAGGGCCGCCACCTGCTCCGTCGACACCGGCTCCGTATGCCCTGGCTCCATAATTCTTTGACTTTAGTCAAAGAATCGGCGGGGGTCCATACCTTGGATTCCACACCTTGGTATTCCGCTTCCCCGCTCCCACCAGCCCCTCTATGCTGATGGTTTGTCAACTGAACGTCTGACAACGGCTTTTCCACGCATCGGGGGATTCGCGTGAGCACCGCGCCACCTGCAGCACCGCCCACTCCGCCGCACGCCAGCGAGGCCACCCGGCTGCTGTGCGCGGGAACCTATCTGGACTCCGGTTACCGCGACCGCGTCATCGAGGAACTGCATCTCAACGAGCAGCGCATCGTGGCGCCCTCGCTCGGCTTCGACGCCGCCCGCGTTCTCGCCCACGCGCTGCGCGCCCGCCGCCAGGAGCTGCTGTGGGCCGGCGCGATCATCGGCCTGTGGGTGGTCGGCACCGCGCTCAGCGGCGGGCTGCTGCTCCTGTTCCTGCTGCCCAGCGTGGCGCTCGCCCTCGCCCCCTGGATCAGGGGCGGCGCCGAACAGCCGCCCCTGTACCGCCGGATCGCCGCGTTCCTCGTCCGCTGGTGGGGCCGTGCGTTCTTCGCCACGATGATGGTCTTCACCGTCCTCGCGGCGTTCGGCTCGGGCTCGGACGAGGGCTCGTCGTACGGCTCTTACAACTCCTCGTACGACTACGGCTATTCGGACTCGCCCAGCTTCAGTGACGTGTTCTCGCCGAGCAGCATCAGCGATGCGATCAAGCCGTGGCAGGCCTGGTTCGCGCTCGCCGTGTTCGCGCTGATCGCGTGGTGCGTGCACACCCAGCGCCACCAGTTCAGCCGCGCGCTGGCCGCCGAGCTCTCCCCGCAGCGCTTCCCGGACGCCGCCGGCGACCCCGCCGAGCAGGCCGAGAACCCCCGCTTCCAGCGGCTGAAGCAGCGCATCCGGGTCGAGCAGCACGCGCCGCTGGTCATGTACCACGAGGCGCGTCCGTTCTGCGGGGCCGGAGCGGCGTACGACACCTGGGTGCTGGCCGTCGAACTGCGGCCGGACGAGCTGAAGAAGCAGCGGCCGCTCAGCAACCGCACGGTCCTCGAGGAGGTCCGCCCGCTGCTCGAACAGCTGCGCGTCCCGGCCGAGTACGCGAGCCCCGGCGTCCGCGACCGCCTGCGCTGGCTGGAGATCGACGAGTGCGTGTTCCTGCCGGTCGAGGGGCTGCTCCACCGGGACCAGGCGCCGTACACCCCGCAGGCCTTCGAGGACCACCGGACGCGGGCGGTCGAGGAGGGCGCCGAGAAGCGGCGGCACTTCCTGCGCATCCGCGTCGGCGGCTGGGAGGAGGAACTGGTCGTCACGGTCTTCGTGCGCATCCACACACAGGGCCGGATGCTGATGCTGGAGATAGCGCCGCATGTGCTGACGCCGGTGCGAGCGGACTTCAAGGACGCCGACCGTACGGCGCACCGGTTCCGCAACAACAACGTGCTCGGCAAGGCGGCCGGGGCCGTCGTCCTGGTGCCCGCGTCGGCGGGGCGCTCGGTCGCCCAGCTCGGCCGCGGCCTGGTGTACGTGTGGCGGCTGCTGACCGGCGGGTATGCGGGCGCGCTGCCCGACGGGCCGGCGCTGTCGGTGCGCGAACTGGGCTCGGTGGCCGCCGGTTCGCTCTTCCAGGAGATGGACGTGGCGCGCTATCTGAAGAGCGTGCAGGACCGTGTCGCCAACGGGGTGCGGGCGGCGCTCGCCGAAGCCGGTTACGAGACCGGGGAGTTCATGCAGAAGGTCGTGAACATAAGCAACGGCGACGTGCACATCGGCAACATCTCGGGCAGCAACAACAACGTCGCTGCCGGTATGCAGAACTCCGCCTCGTCCTCCAATGCCTCGGGCGGCACCGCGCCGCAGAAGGGAGCCGACAGCAATGGCCAGTGAAGAGCCGAGCTTCAACATCGGCGACATCTCCGGCAGCAACAACAACGTCGCCGTCGGCAACAACGCACACGCCGAGAGCCATGTGCACCACGGCTCGGGAGCGCAGCCGGACGAGGCCACCCAGCAACTCCTCGAAGCCATACGGCAGTTGAGGGACGACCTGGGGCGGGTGAACAGCAGCGAGCAGACGGTCGCGCTGGGCGCGGCGCTCGCCGAGACGGAGAGCGAGATCACCAGCACCGGACAGGCGGGGCCGACGCGCCGCCAGCGCCTGCGCGAACTGCTCGCCGACTCCCAGGCCCTGGTCACCTTCCTCTCCTCCGCCGGCGCCGTGGCCGGCCTGCTGGGGCGGTGAGAGGGACGCGATGAGCGGGGGACAGCGGTACTGGAACGAGGACACCCAGCGCTGGGAGGACGGCACGGGCGGCAGCCCGGCGGCCGAGCCGACGCTGCCGCCGCCGGTGGAGGGGGCGCCGGTCGCTGATCCGCCCACCGCCGGCCCGGCCTACCCCGCGCCTCCGACGTCGACTCCCACCGTGGGGGCGCAGACTCCCACCGCGGGGGCGCAGGGCTGGCCCGGTGGCGCTGCGGAGAGCGCCTGGCACGGTCCGGGGGCCGAGGGCACCGTGCCGGAGTGGTCCAGTGGGGCTTCCTGGCCGCCCGTCGAGCCGCTCTCCCCGCCCGCCCCCGCCGGAGGGCTCAACCGGCGGCTCGTCTGGTCCGTGGTCGTCGGTGCCGCCGTGGTCGGGGTCGCCGTGAGCCTCGTACTGACCATGGTGGTCGGGAAGGACGACGGGTCGGGGAAGAAGCCCGTGGCGGCGAGTTCCGCCACGCCTTCCACGCCCTCCACGGCCTCGGCGTCGCCTGACGTCTCGCAGTCGCCGTTCGCCGGCGACACGGGATCGCCCTCCCCCTCGGCCTCCGCACCGCCCGCGGGCTACGAGCTGCGCAATGACACGGAGGGGTTCCGGGTCGCGATACCGGAAGGGTGGTCGCGCAGCAGCGTCGCTTCGCAGTACGGGATGGCCGTGGTCAGCTACCGCAGCGCCGACCGGGAACACCGGCTGCAGGTGTACCAGGTGTCGGAGGCGTCACCCGAGGCCTCCTTCAAGCTGTATCTGTCCGACCAGACCCGCAAGCCCGCCGGTTTCAAGAAGCTCGATCTGCAGAAGCTCGACGACGGCGAGTTCACCGGCTCACGGCTGGAGTACCTGGCCGACAGCATCAACGGCGAGCCCGACGTCGGCACCTGGCACGTCTACGACGAGCGCTTCGTCGCAGCGGACGGCAACATCTACGCCATCGCCTCGTACGGCCCCGACTCCGACGGCCGCGACGACGAGCTGGCCTACCTCACCACGGCGCTGGGCTGGTTCTGCCCGCCCTACACGACGTGTGACGCGGACCCGGGGACCGACTGACGGCGCCTCTGTGGTGCGCACCACCCCTCGGCTCAGCATCCGCCTACGTTTCGTCCTGTTTGCCCGCATGTTCAGTGATGCAGCGCACTTTCGTCCATGGATTGCGCATGCAACCGGAGGCGGGGGGCAGGCGCTCACGGTCCTCGTGAGGGACACATGTGTCACTCAGGGGCACCGAACAGGAACGGAAGGCAGTACGGATCATGGCGGAGAGAGCGGAAACCCAGGGGCTGGACGCGCAGGCGACCATCCACGTGGCAGGGGAGTGGCGAGAAGCCGTCTCCGGTGCCACGCGCGAGATCATCGACCCCGCGGACGGCCAGGGCTTCGCTCTGGTTGCGGAGGGTGACGAGAAGGACACGGACCTGGCGGTCGCGGCCGCCCGGCACGCCTTCGACCACGGCGACTGGCCGCGCACCCCCGTGGCCGAGCGCGCTGCGCTGCTGCGCCGCGTCGCCGACCTCCTGGTGCGCGACCGCGAGCGGCTCGGGCTGCTGGAGAGCCGTGACGCCGGCAAGACCGCCGAAGAGGGCCGGATCGACATCGACTGCGTCGCCGACGCCTTCCGCTACTTCGCCGACCTGGTGGCCGGTGAGGCCCCGGGCCGGGTCGTCGACGCGGGCTCGCCCGACATCCACAGCGTCGTCGTACACGAACCGGTCGGTGTCTGCGCGCTGATCACCCCCTGGAACTACCCACTCCTCCAGGCCAGTTGGAAGATCGCCCCCGCGCTCGCAGCGGGCAACACCTTCGTGATCAAGCCGAGCGAGATCACCCCGCTCACCACCATCGCGCTCATCGACCTGCTCTCCGAGGCCGGGCTCCCCACCGGTGTCGCGGGCATCGTCACCGGCCCCGGCCACTCGGTCGGCGCCCGGCTCGCCGAGCACCCGGACGTCGACCTGGTCTCCTTCACCGGCGGCCTGGTCAGCGGCACCAAGGTCGCGCAGGCCGCCGCCCCGAGCGTCAAGAAGGTCGCCCTGGAACTCGGCGGCAAGAACCCCAACGTCGTCTTCGCCGACGCCTGCGCGACGGACGAGGATTTCGACACGGCCGTCGACCAGGCCCTCAACGCGGGCTTCATCCACAGCGGCCAGGTCTGCTCGGCCGGCTCCCGCCTGATCATCGAGGAGTCCGTACGGGAGCGCTTCGTCGCCGAACTCGCCCGCCGGGCCGGCCGGATCCGCCTGGGCCGCGGCACCGAGGAGGGCGTCGAGTGCGGCCCCCTCGTCTCCGCGCAGCAGCGCGCCAAGGTCGAGTCGTACGTCGCCTCCGCGCTCGCGGAGGGCGCGGTGCTGCGGTCCGGCGGCAAGCGCCCCGAGCCGTCGCCGGAACGCCCCGAGGGCGGCTACTTCTACGAGCCGACCGTCCTCGACCAGTGCCACCGCGAGATGCGCGTCGTACGCGAAGAGGTCTTCGGACCGGTGCTGACGGTGGAGACCTTCCGCACCGAGGACGAGGCCGTCGCCCTCGCCAACGACACCGAGTACGGACTCGCGGGCGCCGTCTGGACCGCCGACGCGGGCCGGGCCCGCAGGGTCGCGGGCCGGCTGCGCCACGGCACCGTCTGGATCAACGACTTCCACCCCTACCTTCCGCAGGCGGAGTGGGGCGGCTTCGGCAAGAGCGGGGTGGGCCGCGAGCTCGGCCCCGCCGGTCTTGCCGAGTACCGCGAGACCAAGCACGTCTACCAGAACCTCGCGCCCAAGCCCGTGCGCTGGTTCAACGGCTGAGACGCGCTGCGCGCCGCTGTGTGCCGCGGACGGACCGTCGGTCGTCTGGCAGGCCCGTTGTGGCTGGTCGCGCAGTTCCCCGCGCCCCTTTGGGGCGCGTTCGATCCCCCTGGAGTTACCACCCCCATGTCCGAGAACACCCAGATCTACGACTACGTCGTCATCGGCGGCGGCACCGCAGGCTCCGTCATCGCCTCCCGCCTCACCGAGAACCCGGACGTCACCGTCGCCGTCATCGAGGGCGGCCCGAGCGACGTCGGCCGTGAGGACGTGCTGACGCTGCGCCGCTGGATGGGCCTCCTCGGCGGCGAGCTGGACTACGACTACCCCACCACCGAGCAGCCCCGCGGCAACTCGCACATCCGGCACAGCCGCGCCCGGGTCCTCGGCGGCTGCTCCTCGCACAACACGCTCATCGCCTTCAAGCCGCTGCCGTCCGACTGGGACGAGTGGGAGGAGGCCGGCGCCAAGGGCTGGGGCGCGGTGCCGATGGAGGCGTACTACGCCCGGCTGCTGAACAACATCGTCCCGGTCGACGAGAAGGACCGGAACGACATCGCCCACGACTTCGTCGACGCCGCGCAGCACGCGGTCGGCGTCCCCCGGATCGAGGGCTTCAACCGCTCCCCGTTCACCGAGGGCGTCGGCTTCTTCGACCTCGCCTACCACCCCGAGAACAACAAGCGCTCGTCGGCGTCGGTGGCGTATCTGCACCCGGTCATGGACGAGCGCGAGAACCTGACGATCCTCCTCGAGACCTGGGCGTACAAGCTGGAGCTGAACGGCACCCGGGCGGAGGGCGTGCACGTCCGCACCAAGGACGGCGAGGAGATGCTCGTACGGGCCCGCAGCGAGGTCCTGCTCTGCGCCGGTGCCGTCGACTCCCCGCGCCTGCTGCTGCACTCGGGCATCGGCGCCCGCAAGGACCTGGAGGCGCTCGGCATACCCGTGGTGCTCGACCTGCCGGGTGTCGGCGAGAACCTGCTCGACCACCCCGAGTCGGTGATCGTCTGGGAGACCCACGGCCCGCTCCCGGAGAACTCCGCGATGGACAGCGACGCCGGGCTGTTCGTCCGGCGCGACCCCGAACACCAGGGCCCGGACCTGATGTTCCACTTCTACCAGGTGCCGTTCACCGACAACCCGGAGCGGCTCGGCTACGAACGCCCGGCGTACGGCGTATCGATGACGCCCAACATCCCGAAGCCGAAGAGCCGCGGCCGGCTGTACCTCACCAGCGCCGACCCGTCGGTCAAGCCGGCCCTCGACTTCCGCTACTTCACGGACGAGGACGACTACGACGGCCGCACCCTGGTCGACGGCATCCGCATCGCCCGCGAGATCGCGCAGACCGAGCCGCTGGCGAGCTGGCTCAAGCGCGAGGTGGCCCCTGGCCCGCACATCACGGGCGACGAGGAGCTGAGCGAGTACGCCCGCAAGGTCGCGCACACCGTGTACCACCCGGCGGGGACCTGCCGTATGGGGGCGAGCGACGACGAACTGGCTGTCGTCGACCCGCAGTTGAGGATCCGCGGTCTGGACGGCATCCGTATCGCGGACGCCTCCGTGTTCCCGACCATGACCGCCGTGAACCCGATGATCGGAGTGCTGATGGTCGGGGAGAAAGCCGTAGACCTGATCGGAAGTGGTGCGTGATGAACGCGATGAATACGCCGGTCTTTTCTGTTGAGGGACTGTGGAAGGTGTTCGGCCCGAAGGCCGAGCGCATCCCCGCCGATCCAGAACTGACCTCGCTGGAACCCGCCGAACTCCGCTCCCGTACGGGCTGCACCGCCGCCGTCCGTGACGTCTCCTTCGACGTACGCAAGGGCGAGGTGTTCGTGGTGATGGGCTTGTCCGGCTCCGGCAAGTCCACGCTCGTGCGCTGTCTGACCCGGCTGATCGAGCCGACGGCCGGCACGATCGCCATCGACGGCGAGGACGTCCGCGCCATGGACAAGTCCCGCCTGCGCGAACTGCGCCGCCACCGCGCCGCGATGGTCTTCCAGCACTTCGGTCTCCTGCCGCACCGCACGGTCCTCGACAACGTGGCGTACGGCCTCGAGATCCAGGGCGTGAGCAAGTCCGAACGGCGGGCGCGCGCCCAGGAGGTCGTCGCCAAGGTCGGCCTGGAGGGCATGGAGCAGCGCCGACCGAGCCAGCTGTCCGGTGGTCAGCGGCAGCGCGTGGGTCTCGCCCGCGCCCTGGCCGTCGACCCCGAGGTCCTGCTCTTCGACGAGCCGTTCAGCGCGCTCGACCCGCTGATCCGGCGGGACATGCAGGAGGAGGTGGTCCGCCTGCACCGCGAGGAGGGCCGCACGATGGTCTTCATCACCCACGACCTGAGTGAGGCCCTGAAGCTCGGCGACCGCATCGCCCTGATGCGCGACGGCCGGGTCGTCCAGCTGGGCACCCCGGAGGAGATCGTGGGCAGCCCGGCCGACGACTACGTCCGCGAGTTCGTACGGGACGTCTCCCGCGAGCAGGTGATGACGGTGCGTACGGCCATGCGGGCCGGGGAGTGCGGCGGCACGAAGCATCCCGGGGCTCTCGCGCCCGGCGAGCTCGTCGCCGACGCGATCAAGGTCGTGGCCGCGAGCGGGGAGACGGCCTGTGTTGTGGAGGAAGGCCGCTGTCTGGGCGTCGTGGACGCGGACACCCTGCTCGGCGTCGTAGCTGGCGTAGCTGCGGGCAGTCGTGCCGCTGGGGCGGCACCCGTCCCACAGAAAGCGGCACCCGCTCAGCGCGGTCCAGCGACCCCGCCGCCCCCCAGCACCAACACGGAGGCCGTCTAATGGCAACGGTCACCGCAAACGCCCCTCGCCTCGCACTCCCAGCCGCTCTCAAACACCGCGCGGTCCAGAAGCTCCTGCTCCTCGCCCTGGCGGCAGCGATCCTCGTCCCTCTGGCCAACGCCCGCTGGGCAAGCGGAAGTTGGCCCGAAGCCCTAACCGTCGACCTGACCAACCCCCTCACCACCGCCAGCAACTGGATCATCGACAACCGGGACAGCCACCCCCTGTTCCTCTACGGCTTCGGCTACATCAGCAACGCCGTCGTGATCTCCGTACGCGCCGTGTATCTGGTCCTCCTCGCCGCGGGCTGGCCCGGCGTCACGGCCCTCGGGGCCCTCGTCGCCTGGCGCGTCGCCGGAGTCCGGCTCGCCCTGGGCACGGCGGCGGCCTTCCTGGCCTGCGGCCTGCTCGGCATGTGGGTGCCGACCATGCAGACGCTCGCGCTCATGGTGGTCGCCGTGCTCGCGTCGGTCGTCGTCGGAGTGGTGCTCGGCCTCGCCGCCGGTCTCTCCGACCGCCTCGACCGCGCCCTGCGCCCGGTCCTGGACACCATGCAGGTGATGCCTGCCTACGCGTATCTGCTGCCCGTCGTGCTGGTCTTCGGCATGGGCGTCCCCGCGGCCGTCCTCGCCACCGTCGTCTACGCCGCCCCGCCCATGGCCCGGCTCACCGCGCTCGGGCTGCGCGGCGCCGACAAGGAGGTCCTGGAGGCGGTCGAGTCGCTCGGCGCCACCGCGCCCCAGCGGCTGCTGACCGCCCGCATCCCCCTGGCCCGCAAGGAGCTCCTCCTGGGCCTCAACCAGACGATCATGATGGCGCTGTCGATGGCCGTCATCGCCTCCGTCATCGGCGCCGCCGGCCTCGGTGACCGCGTCTACCAGGCGCTGGCCTCCGTCGACGTGGGCGCGGCGCTCGCGGCCGGTATCCCGATCGTGCTGCTGGCCGTCGTACTGGACCGGATCACCGGCGCGGCGGGCGAGCACGCCGGCGAGGAACCCGGCAGCCTGCGCCCCTGGCTCTACGCTGCCGTCGCCGCCGTGGCCGTCGCGCTGGCCGGACGCCTGGCCGGAGGCCTCGGCTGGCCCGACGCCTGGACGCTGAACATCGCCGAACCGGTCAACCGCGCCGTCGACTGGATGACCGCCCACCTCTACTCGGGCGTGCCTGTCGTGGGCGGCACCGCCGACTGGGCGGGCCACTTCACGACCTGGGTGCTGAACCCGGTCCGCAGCGGCCTGCAGGGGCTGCCCTGGTGGTCGGTGCTGCTCGTGGTCGCCGCCCTGGCCTGGCTGATCGGCACCTGGCGCACCGCGCTCACCGCGGTCCTCGCCATGGCCGCGGTCGGTGTGCTCGGCGTCTGGACGCCGGCGCTCGACACGCTCTCCCAGGTGCTGGCGGCCGTCGCCGTCACCCTGGTGCTGGGCTTCGCGACCGGCATCGCGGCGGCCCGCAGCGACCGTTTCGAACGGGCCCTGCGCCCCGTCCTGGACGTCTTCCAGACGATGCCGCAGTTCGTGTACCTGATCCCGGTGGTCGCGCTGTTCGGCGTGGGCCGTGCGCCCGCCGCGGCGGCCGCCGTCGTCTACGCGCTGCCCGCCATCGTCCGCATCACCACGCAGGGCCTGCGCCAGGTCGACCCGGCCGCCCTGGAGTCGGCCCGCTCGCTCGGCGCGACCCCCGCCCAGCAGTTGCGCCAGGTGCAACTCCCGCTCGCCCGCCCGGCGTTGCTGCTCGCCGTCAACCAGGGCGTGGTCCTCGTCCTCGCCGTAGTCGTCATCGGCGGCCTGGTCGGCGGAGGCGCTCTCGGCTACGACACCGTCTTCGGCCTGGCACAGGGTGACCTGGCGACCGGCCTGGTGGCGGGCGCCGCGATCGTCTGCCTCGGCCTGATGCTCGACCGGGTGACCCAGCCGATCCAACGGCGCACGAAGAAGGGAGCGTGACATGCGCATTCGTATGAGTGTGAGTACGACCGCCGTGGTGGGCTCCCTGGTGCTGCTCACCGGCTGCGGTGCCGCCGACATGACCAAGCAGGCATCGCCGTTCGCCAATGCGCAGGGCGCCAAGACCGTGACCCTCTCGGTCCAGTCCTGGGTGGGTGCGCAGTCCAACGTCGCCGTCGCCCAGTACCTGCTGGAGCACAAGCTCGGCTACCGCGTGGACACCGTCCAGGTCGACGAGGTCCCCGCCTGGGACGCGCTCAGCCAGGGCCGCGTCGACGCGATCATGGAGGACTGGGGCCACCCCGACCAGGAGAAGCGCTACGTCGACGACAAGAAGACGATCGCGCGGGGCGGCGGCCTCGGAGTGACCGGCCACATCGGCTGGTACGTGCCGACGTACCTGGTCAAGCAGCACCCCGACATCACGAACTGGAAGAACCTCAACAAGTACTCGTCGCTGTTCCGCACCGCGGAGAGCGGCGGCAAGGGCCAGCTGATGGACGGCTCACCGTCCTACGTCACCAACGACAAGGCGCTGGTGAGCAACCTGAAGCTGGACTACCAGGTGGTGTTCGCCGGTTCCGAGGCGGCGCAGATCACGCAGATGAAGCAGTTCGCCAAGGAGAAGAAGCCCTTCCTGACGTACTGGTACGCGCCGCAGTGGCTGTTCAAGAAGGTCCCGATGACCGAGGTGAAGCTGCCGGCGTACAAGGAGGGCTGTGACGCGGACGCGGCGAAAGTCGCCTGCGCCTATCCGCACACCCCGCTGCAGAAGTACCTCAACGCGGACTTCGCGAAGAAGGGCGGCAAGGCGGCCGCCTTCCTGAAGAAGTTCAGGTGGACGACCGAGGACCAGAACGAGGTCTCCCTGCTGATCGCCGACCAGAAGCTCACCCCCGAGCAGGCGGCGAAGAAGTGGGTGGACAGCCACGCGTCGACGTGGAAGGCGTGGCTGTCGTGATCACATCCGCTTCCTCAGCTCCCCGGTCATCCCCTCCAGCGCCAGCGCCGCCCAGCGCAGCAGCCCTGGCCCGAACGTGACGCGCGTGGCCCCGAGTTCACCGAGCTCGGCGGGCTTGGGGCCGCCGTCCAGCTTGCCGTACACATTGATCGGCCCCTGGATGCCGGACCGCAGGAGTGGGAGTACGTCCGCCGGGGCGCCGATCGGATAGATGCAGTCGGCGCCGGCGGCGACGTACAACGCGGCCCGCTCGATGGCCCGTTCGGGGTCACCGTCCCCGTGGGAGAAGGTGTCGACGCGGGCGTTGACGAAGAGCCGGTCGCCCGCCGCGTACCGCACCTCGGCCAGCCACTCCGCGTGCTCGTGCGGGTCCTTGAGGACGCCCCCGCTGGAGTCCTCCAGGTTGCAGCCCACGGCCCCCGCTGCCAGCAGCCGCTCCACCAGTTCCCTCGGCGCCAGCCCGTACCCGTCCTCGACGTCGGCCGACACGGGCACATCGACCGCCCGGGAGATGCGCGCCACCGCGGCGAACATCTCGTCGGCCGGCGTGGACCCGTCCTCATACCCGAGGGAGGCCGCGATCCCCGCGCTGGGCGTCGCGAGCGCCGGGAACCCGGCCTTCACGAACACCCGGGCGCTGACCGCGTCCCAGGGGCCGGGCAGGACCAGCGGGTCACCGGGCTCGCGCCTCCGGTGCAGGGCGCGGAAGACGTCCACCTTGCTCACCGGTGCTGCCCCGCCTCGTAGTGCCCCGGGACCATGCGGCACGTCACGGCGAACCGGTTCCAGGCATTGATCACCGTGATCGCGGCGATCAGCTGCGCCAGCTCGGGCTCCTCGAAGTGCTTGGCCGCGTGGTCGTACACCTCGTCCGTGACGAAGCCGTCGGTCAGCACAGTGACCGCCTCGGTCAGTTCCAGGGCGGCGAGCTCCTTCTCCGTGTAGAAGTGCTTCGACTCCTCCCACGCACCGAGCTGGATGATCCGCTGCACGCTCTCACCGGCCGCGAGGGCGTCCTTGGTGTGCATGTCCAGGCAGAACGCGCAGTGGTTGAGCTGCGAGGCGCGGATCTTCACCAGCTCCAGCAGCTTCGGGTCGAGGCCCTGCCGGGCTGCCGCGTCGAGGCGGACCATCGCCTTGTAGACCTCGGGGACGTGCTGGGCCCAGCCCAGCCGGGCGGGCTGCTCGGGCGCGTACGCGGTGGCTTCTTCTGTCGTCATGCCCTCGACCCTAGAAGCGAGGCAGCCCAGAGGTATGGTCCATTCCCATGGCGAAACCTTGGGCCACTTTGGGCGTCGACCTGCACCTGGAGCCGACGGGTCCCGGGGTCCGCCGGGGTCTCACCGACGCCCTGCGCGAGGCCGTGCGCACCGGCCGTCTGGCCCCCGGCACCCGGCTGCCCTCCTCCCGCACCCTCGCCGCCGACCTGGGCATCGCCCGCAACACGGTCGCCGACGCATACGCCGACCTGGTGGCGGAGGGCTGGCTCACCGCCCGGCAGGGCTCGGGCACGCGGGTGGCCGACCGGGCGGTGAGCCCGCCTGCCACGCCAGCACCCCGCCCCCGCACTCCCGGCCGCCCCGCCTACGACCTGGCCCCCGGCCTCCCCGACCTGGCGTCCTTCCCCCGCGCCGAGTGGCTCAAGGCCGCCCGCCGAGCCCTCACCGCGGCCCCGTACCAGGCCCTCGACTACGGCGACCCGCGCGGCCGGATCGAACTGCGCACCGCTCTCGCCGGCTACCTCGCCCGGTCCCGGGGCGTGCGCACCGACCCCGAACGCATCCTGGTCTGCGCCGGCATCTCGCAGGGCCTGCGCATCCTCTGCGCAGTGCTGAGGGCGCGCGGCGCGAGCACGATCGCCGTGGAGTCGTACGGCCTGTACGTGCACTGGGATCTGCTGGCGGAGTCCGGTCTGCGGACGGTCCCGCTGCCGTTCGACGAACGGGGCACGAATCCGGGGGAGTTGACGGACGAGGCCGCGGTCCTGCTCACCCCCGCCCACCAGTTCCCGATGGGCGGCACCCTGCATCGCGACCGGCGGGCGGCCGCCGTCGACTGGGCGCGCCGCACCGGCGGCCTGCTCGTCGAGGACGACTACGACGGCGAGTTCCGCTACGACCGCCAGCCCGTCGGCGCCCTCCAGGGCCTGGACCCGGACCACGTCGTCTACGCGGGCACGGCCAGCAAGTCCCTCGCCCCCGGCCTCAGACTGGCCTGGCTGGTCCTGCCGCCGGACCTCGCCCACGAGGCGGCGAAGGCGAAGGGCCACATCGACTCGTGCGGGGCCCTGGACCAGCTCACGCTTGCCGAGTTCATCACCTCCGGCGCGTACGACCGCCATGTGCGCGCCGCCCGGCTGCGCTACCGCCGCCGCCGGGACGCGCTCGTCGCGGAACTCGCGCGGCGGGCCCCCCAGGTCAGCGCCACCGGCATCGCGGCGGGCCTGCACGTGGTGCTGCGTCTGCCGCCGGGCACCGAGCAGGCGACGCTGCGGGCGGCGGCCTGGCAGGGCCTCGCGGTGCACGGGCTGCACCGCTACCGGCACCCGGACGCCACCGTCGAGCCGCGTGACGCGCTGGTCGTGGGGTACGGGACACCGCCGGACAGCGCCTGGGCGGGGACGCTGGACGCGCTGTGCGCGGCGCTGCCGGAATCGGCGGGGCCGTAATCGCCGTTTGCGCGGCACAGGACGCCAAGGCCGGTCCGGAACTGCTGGAACTGATCAGGATCCGTGCCACACAGATCAACAGCTGTGCGTTCTGCCTCGACATGCACACCAAGGACGCCCGCGCCCAGGGCGAGACCGAGCAGCGCATCTCTACACCGAACGGGAGCGCGCCGCACTGGCGTTGACCGAGGCCGTGACCCTGGTTCACGACGGCCATGTCCCGGACGAGGTCTACGCCGAGGCCGCCGAGGTCTTCGACGAGGCCGCCGAGGTCTTCGACGAGCAGCGGATCGCGGCACTGATCTGGGCGGCGACCGTCATCAACGCGTACAACCGGATCGCCATTGCGCGGACGGTGCCGGGGGCTTGTCAGCCGGCAAAGAAGGCGGCACGGACGACGCCCGCCGGCAGGAGGCCGTCGAGACGGCGACCCTCGCGCTGGAGGCCAGGTCCCGCCTGTGGGCCGGCATCACGCAGGCGCGGGGTTGAGGCGGTGCGCGTCCGTCACACCGCTGGTTCTTCGGCTTCTTCGGCCGCCACCGGTGCCGGCGCCTCCCCGAACCGCGCCAGCGCCAGCGCTCCCGCAACGGCGACGACGAACCCAAGCACCGCAAGCCAGGCGAGCCCCTCCCGCGTACGGTCCCCGAGCCACACCACGCCCACCGCCGCCGGCCCGATTGTCTCGCCGATCACCATCCCGGCGGTGGCAGTGGTCACCGAGCCGCGCTGCAACGCCGACGTCAGCAGCAGGAAGGCGGCGCCTCCACCGAGCAGCAGGGCGTACGTCGCCGGGTTGGTGAGCAGCTCCGACGGTGCGAGCGAGTCGATCAGCCGCACCGACACCTCCACCACCCCGAACCCGAACCCGGCCCCCAGCCCGAGCACCAGCGCCCGCCCCCGCCCGGACCACCGGCCCCCGAACAGCCCGAGCAGCAACACCACGACGGCAATCGCGAGCATCGCGTACTTCAGCGCCGTCGACCCCTCGCGATCGCCCTCGGCCCCGGACGCCAGCCCCAGCATGGCGAGCCCGGCGCACACCACCCCGACCGCACCCCACTCCGTCCCGCTCAGCCGCACCTGCAGCAGCCGCGCCGCGACCACCCCGGTCACCGCCAGGCTGGACGCGAGCGCCGCAGCGACCGCGTAGATCGGGATCGACCGCAGTGCCGCGATCTGCAGCAGAAACCCCAGCCCGTCCAGCGCCAGCCCGGCCAGATACCGCCACTGCCGCAACGCCCGCAGCAGCAGCGCCGCCTCTCCGCCCCCACCCGTACTGGCCGACCGCGTGGCGACCGCCTGCAAAACCGTCGCGGTACCGAAGCAGACCGCCGCGCCCAGCGCGCACACCATCCCAAAGATCACAAAGCGACTGTAGGGGAGAGGCACAGGAAGCGGCGATGCCTCGGCGTCGGCTCTCACCGATCTTTGGCCTTGCGCATAGGCGCAAGGTGCATCTGTGCCAGGGGCGTTGGTCCCGCGTCTGCTGCCGCCCGGCTCGGCTCCCCCGAACCACCGTCCACGACCCGGGCGGCAGGGTTCCACCATCGCTCCGACGCCCCTGACCCGGCTATCCGGTTACGGCGGAAACGCCACCGTTTTGTGGATAGCGCCAG
This sequence comes from Streptomyces sp. NPDC001401, assembly GCF_042895385.1. Classification (NCBI taxonomy): domain Bacteria; kingdom Bacillati; phylum Actinomycetota; class Actinomycetes; order Kitasatosporales; family Streptomycetaceae; genus Streptomyces; species Streptomyces sp. NPDC001401. Next base: position 553,242 of record NZ_JBIAWI010000004.1, on the reverse strand, counting down.
ATTCACGGACAGCCCGAGTCCCCCGCAACGTCTGCGACGGCGTCTCCCCGTACGTCTGCCGATAGTGCCCGGTGAACCGCCCCAGATGCGCGAACCCCCAGCGCAGCGCCACATCGGTGACCGTCCCCAGCGCATGTCCGTCGGCGATGGCGAGCAGATCGCGCCGGGCCAGATCCAGCCGTACACGCCGCAGATACGCCAGTGGAGTCGTGGCCAGATGTGCCCGGAACCCCTCCCGCAGGCTCCGCAGACTCACCCGCGCCGCCATCGCCATGTCGGCCACGGAGATGGGCTCGTGGGCATGCTCGGCACAGAAGTCCGCGGCGCGCCGTACCGCATTGGGCAGCACCGCGGGCCCCCGCCCCGCCACCGCATCGCTGAGCATGTGCGGCTGCGCGTCCAGCAGACCGTCGACCAGCAACTGCTCGAAGTGCCCCACCGCCAGCGGCGATCGCGCCGCCAGCTCCGAGTCGGCGAACTCCGCGAACGCCCGCACCACCCGTAACCACGCCCGGACCGCCCCCACGCGCGGATCCAGCACCGGCGCGAAGTGCAGCGGCACGATGGGCGGTTCACCCAGCCGCACGGCGAGCGCCCGGTCGATGGTCTGCCGAGGAATGATCAGCACCCGGTTCAGGGTCTCCCCGCTCCACCGCATCGACAGCCGCTGCCCCGGATTGACGATGCTGAGCGCGGATGCCAGGGCCACCCCGTCCGCGGTGACGATGCCGTCCCCGGCAAGCGGCACATGGATGTTGTAGAACTCCGGCAACTCACCCGGCGTGACATCGACCTCCGCCCCGTACCCCAACTCGTACAGCGCCACGGCCCCTTCGTGCACGCACCGGAACCGCCCGTCGACCGGATGCTCGTCCAGCACCGTGAGCCGATGCGGCGCGAACCGCGCACTCACCAGCGCATGCAGCTCCTCGACGTCACGACCCCGAAAGAGCAGCCCCCGCCCCGCACCCACCGGCACGGCCTCCGACCCGCCTGCGCCCATGACGGACATGCCTCTCGCCACGTGTCCCGTACGTCCGTACCGTCCGAGTTTCCCGACCTCCGCACCGCTGCGTCGAGGGCCGAAGGTCCCGGAAGCCGAAAACCGCACGGGAGCACGCCGACTCCCGGCCGAGCCGCTCAGAGCCCGAGCACAGCCCGCAACTGCGCGAGCCCCCAGTCGAGGTCCTCCTTCCCGATCACCAACGGCGGTGCGATCCGCACCGTCGACCCGTGCGTGTCCTTCACCAGCACTCGCCGCTCCATCAGCTTCTCGGAGACCTCCCGCCCCGTGCCGTACCGCGGCGCGATGTCGACGCCGGCCCACAGCCCCCGCCCGCGCACCGCCGTCACCCGCCCCGTGCCGGTCAACGCGCCGAGTTCCCGGTGCAGGTGACCACCCAGCTCGGCGGACCGCGCCTGGAACTCGCCCGTTCGCAGCATCGCGATCACCTCGAGTGCCACCGCACAGGCCAGCGGATTCCCGCCGAACGTCGACCCGTGCTCACCGGGCCGGAACACTCCGAGCACATCCGCCGATGACACCACCGCCGACACCGGCACGATCCCGCCGCCCAGCGCCTTCCCGAGCACATACACATCCGGCACCACGCCCTCGTGCTCGCACGCGAAGGTCTTTCCGGTCCGCCCCAGCCCCGACTGGATCTCGTCCGCCACGAACAGCACGTTCCGCTCCCGCGTCAGCTCCCGCACCGCCGGCAGATAACCGGCAGGCGGCACCAGCACCCCCGCCTCGCCCTGAATCGGCTCCAGCAGCACGGCCACCGTGTTCTCCGTGACCGCCGACCGCATCGCCGTCAGGTCCCCGTACGGCACGATCTCGAAGCCGGGGGTGTACGGCCCGAAGTCCGCCCGTGCCTCCGGGTCGGTGGAGAAGCTGATCAACGTCGTCGTACGGCCGTGGAAGTTGTTGCCCGCGACCACGATCTTCGCCATCTCCGCGGGCACGCCCTTGACGCGGTACCCCCACTTCCGGGCCGTCTTCACCGCCGTCTCGACCGCCTCCGCGCCCGTGTTCATCGGCAGCACCAACTCCATCCCGCACAGCTCGGCGAGCTCGGAGCAGAACGCCGCGAACCGGTCGTGATGGAACGCCCTCGACGTCAGCGTGACCCGATCCAGCTGCGCCTTCGCGGCCTCCACCAGGCGCCTGTTGCGATGGCCGAAGTTGAGCGCCGAGTAACCGGCCAGCAGGTCCAGATACCGCCTCCCCTCCACATCGGTCATCCACGCCCCGTCCGCAGTGGCGACGACCACGGGCAGCGGGTGGTAGTTGTGCGCGGTGTGCGCGTCGGCGGCGGCGATGAGTGTCTCCGTAGCGGTCACGGGATCTCCAGAAGGTGCCAGGTGCTCTGAGGGTGCCCCTTTCCTATCGTCGCTCGCATGGTGGACGCGGGACCTCTGCCTTTCGACGCGCCCGGTAGGCTGATCGGCGGGCCGTGACTGGCGCGCTGGGATGGGACCGACCATCGGGGAGCGGCCTGTGTGTGAGCGAGTGCCGTGCGCCTGGGCCAACCGTGAACCGTGAACGCTTCAAGCCACGCCACCCGGAGGCCGACGACATGTCAGAGCAGCAGCCCCTCTCCACCGAGTCCACCGCCTTCCGTGCCGCCCTCGATGTGATCCGCGCCGTGGAGCCGCGTGTCGCCGACGCCATCGGCCAGGAGGTTCACGACCAGCGCGAGATGCTCAAGCTGATCGCCTCCGAGAACTACGCCTCCCCGGCCACCCTCCTCGCCATGGGCAACTGGTTCAGCGACAAGTACGCCGAGGGCACCATCGGCCGCCGCTTCTATGCCGGCTGTCGCAATGTCGACACTGTCGAGTCCCTCGCCGCCGAACACGCCAAGGAGCTCTTCGGCGCCCGCCACGCCTACGTCCAGCCGCACTCCGGCATCGACGCCAACCTCGTCGCCTTCTGGTCGGTCCTCGCCCAGCGCGTCGAGGCCCCCGCTCTGGAGAAGGCCGGCGTCCGTCAGGTCAACGACCTCACCGAGGCCGACTGGGCCGAGCTCCGCCAGGCCTTCGGCAACCAGCGCATGCTCGGTATGTCCTTGGACGCCGGCGGCCACCTCACCCACGGCTTCCGCCCGAACATCTCCGGCAAGATGTTCGACCAGCGCTCCTACGGCACCGACCACGCCACCGGCCTCATCGACTACGAGGCCCTGCGCGTCTCCGCCCGCGAGTTCAAGCCGCTGATCATCGTCGCCGGCTACTCCGCCTACCCCCGTCTCGTGAACTTCCGCATCATGCGCGAGATCGCCGACGAGGTCGGTGCGACCCTGATGGTGGACATGGCGCACTTCGCCGGCCTGGTGGCGGGCAAGGTGCTGACCGGCGACTTCGACCCGGTCCCGCACGCCCAGATCGTCACCACCACCACCCACAAGTCGCTGCGCGGCCCGCGCGGCGGCATGGTGCTGTGCGACGACTCCCTCAAGGACCAGGTCGACCGCGGCTGCCCGATGGTCCTCGGCGGCCCGCTCCCGCACGTCATGGCCGCCAAGGCCGTCGCCTTCGCCGAGGCACGCAGGCCCTCCTTCCAGGACTACGCCCAGCGCATCGTCGACAACTCCCGCGCGCTGGCGGAAGGCCTGATGCGCCGGGGCGCCACCCTCGTCACCGGCGGCACCGACAACCACCTCAACCTCATCGACGTCGCCACCTCCTACGGCCTCACCGGCCGCCAGGCCGAGGCCGCCCTGCTCGACTCGGGCATCGTCACCAACCGCAATGCCATCCCCGCCGACCCCAACGGCGCCTGGTACACCTCCGGCATCCGCATCGGCACCCCCGCCCTGACCACGCGTGGCCTGGGCACCGCCGAGATGGACGAGGTCGCGGGCCTCATCGACCGTGTGCTGACCAGCACCGAGCCGGGCACCACCAAGTCGGGCGCCCCGTCCAAGGCGCAGCACGTCCTCGACCCGAAGATCGCGGACGAGATCTCCCGCCGCGCCACCGACCTCGTGGCCGGCTTCCCGCTGTACCCGGAGATCGACCTGGGCTGACCAGCGCTCGCTCTTGAGTTTTCAAAGATCGACGACTCTCAAAGACCGACGGCGTTCGGAGATCGGTGATTCTCAGAGATCGATGAGCTCCTGTCGTGGCTCCTCCCGCGGCGGTCCGGCACCCTGCCGGGCCGCCGCGCGGCGTATCAGCAGCGTGCCTCCGGCACCGACCACCAGGCCCACGGCCACCCCCGGAACCCACCAGAAGTCGGACGCATGCACCCAGGACGCCTCGCGGGCGCCGCCGTACGCGAAGGCCTCCTTCCCGGACATCCCGAGCAGTCCCTGCCGGTACAGCTGGTCGAAGACGGAGCGCGGTGCCCGGTGCCAGCGGATGTCGTCGTCCTCCACCTCAGGTGCCGGATCCGAGCGCACCCACGGTGTGCCGTCCGCCGCCACGAGCAGCTGGTCCTGCCGCTCGATGGCCACGTCACCGTCCGGAGGCCCGTTCGTCAGGGGCCAGCCACCTATCCCCGTCAGCCCCCAGACCACGGTGAGCCGTACCAGCGGATACCGGCCTTCCTCCCAGGCTTCCGGCACCCGCTCCGTTCCTGAGTGCATTGGCTGCAGCAACTGCCACAGGCGGGCGAAGTCCGGCTCGCCGGAGCGCACCGCCGTTGTCCGCCCCGAGCTGCCCACCATGACCAGGGCCAGATCCGGGACGTCCCGGCCCTGCGCCAGCGTGGGTGTCTCCGCCGCCGCAGTGGTCGTCTGCATTCCGCACAGGGCCATCGCCACCGCGGATACCGACGCCCCGATCAGCACTGCCGGTTCGCGAACCCTGCCCCTCCACCTGCGCATCCCGTCCCCCCAACCAGTAACCCCGTGCGGCCCGCTCGCGAGCTGCGTGTCACTTCTGGTACACCGCTCGGGCCGACGGGGTTCCATCTCAGCGGGCTATTTCCTGATACAGCGCACTATCTAGATGAATCGTTGCTCTCGAGCCGCTTCTCCAGGGACCTTGCGAGCTCCACTGCCCGGGTCCTGGACGCCACCCCCTCCAGCCGCAGTGTCATCTCGCCCTCGCCGGCCTGGTGACGGGTCCACAGGAGCGTCGGCCCGGCGGTCCGCTCCTTGCGGGTGAAGCGGTTCTCGTCCGGGTCGACCAGCCAGAAGCTCAGCAGGTGCGGGCGCGGGAACCACAGGGCGTACTCCTGCACCCCGTCCGCCGAGGGCTCCCCGCCCAGCCCGATCCACTCCGGTGGCTCGCGCAGGACCTTGGTGAAGCCGACGTCCAGCCGCTCCGGAAACTCGTCCAGCCGGACCGTGCGCCCGTCCTCCCGCCAGCACAGGCTGACCAGGAACCGGCCGTGCGGCTGGCTCGTCACCGCCACCGTGTCCGGCACCCCGAGCGCGTCCGGCACCAGCGGCTCGAAGCCGGCCCGGTGCTCGGCCTGCCCCAGCGACACCGATGTGCCGCAGCCCGGCACCGAGGCACCCGGCGAGGGCACCGCCGACGGGTCGTACCGCACCTCGACCCCACCGAAGCCGAACCAGTCGAAGACCGCGGCCCGCACCGGGGGCGTGAGCACGAGAACCGTCAGCAGACCGCACAGGACCGCGGTCAGCGGGCGCCACCGCAGCCGGGTCCAGCGCCGGACCGCGCGCAGCCGCTCACGGGGGCTCCGGGGCTCGACCGCCGGGACCGGCACATGCTCGGCCAGTATCTGTCCCAGCACCCGCTCGACCATCGTCTCGGCACCGAGGGAACCGTCCGCATCGCCGCTCCCGGGTGCGTCCAGCGACCGGCCGAGCGCCCGCAGCTCCTCCAGCAGCCCGGAAGCGCGGTCCTCGCGGCCCCGACCCCGGCCGCCCTCACCGTCGTACGCGCTTCGTCCCTCACTCACGCTCATCACCCCCTTCCCGAGGCCTGAAATCCGGCAGCAGTCGGCCCAGCTTGCGCAGAGCGCGGTTCAGGCGGGACTTGACCGTCCCGCGAGGCCAGCCCAGGGCCTGGGCCGTCTCGGACTCGTCCATCTCCAGGAGATAGCGGTAGGTGACGACCAGGCGGTGCTCCTCGCTCAGCTTCTCCAGGGCGGACAGCAGCGCCGCGCGGCGCTCCGTCTCCAGCGTCGCCACCGCCGGGTCCGCCGATTCCGGTATCAGCGGCTCCGCCTCCACGAGGGCCGCCTCCCGGCCGGCGAGCGTGCGCTGTCGCGCCGCCGTGCGCACTGTGTTCCTCGTCTCATTGGCGACGATCGACAGCAGCCACGGCTTGAAGGCCGCGCCGTCCCGGAACTTGCCCAGCGCGCAGTACGCCTTGACGAAGGCCTGCTGCACCACGTCCTCCGCGTCCGCTCCCGCCCCGAGCGCCGCGGCCGCCCTGAGCGCGATGCCCGTATGGGCCCGCACCAGCTCCGCATACGCCTCCGGCTCCCCGGCGCGTACACGTGCGATCACCGCGGCCTCATCGACGATGCGGCCCCCCTCCCGCGTTCTCACACTCTTGTTACACCGCAGGAGATGGATCGGTTCCCACCTGTTTCCGACCAGTTCCGGATCGGCTCGACAGACCTGAGAGAATGGTGAACATGGCCTCTGACAGTCCTCGTGTGCTCTCCGGAATCCAGCCCACCGCAGGCTCGTTCCACCTCGGCAACTACCTCGGCGCCGTCCGCCAGTGGGTGGCACTGCAGGAGAGCCACGACGCGTTCTACATGGTCGTCGACCTGCACGCGATCACCGTTCCGCAGGACCCGGCGGAGCTGCGCGCCAACACCCGGCTCGCCGCCGCCCAGCTGCTCGCGGCCGGTCTCGACCCGGAGCGCTGCACACTCTTCGTCCAGAGCCATGTCCCCGAGCACGCCCAGCTGGCCTGGGTCATGAACTGCCTCACCGGTTTCGGCGAGGCCTCCCGTATGACCCAGTTCAAGGACAAGTCCGCCCGGCAGGGTGCCGACCGCGCCTCCGTCGGCCTGTTCACGTACCCGATCCTCCAGGTCGCCGACATCCTGCTCTACCAGGCCAACGAGGTCCCGGTCGGCGAGGACCAGCGCCAGCACGTCGAGCTCACCCGTGACCTCGCCACGCGCTTCAACGGCCGCTTCGGCGAGACCTTCACGATCCCGAAGCCGTACATCCTCAAGGAGACGGCGAAGATCTACGACCTGCAGGACCCGTCGATCAAGATGAGCAAGTCGGCGTCCACGCCGAAGGGCCTCATCAACCTCCTCGACGACCCCAAGGCCACCGCCAAGAAGGTCAAGAGCGCGGTCACCGACACCGACACCGTCATCCGCTACGACGCCGAGAACAAGCCCGGCGTCAGCAACCTGCTCACCATCTACTCGACCCTCACCGGCAAGTCGGTCGCCGAGCTGGAGCAGGACTACGAGGGCAAGATGTACGGCGCCCTCAAGACGGACCTCGCCGAGGTCATGGTCGACTTCGTGACGCCCTTCCGGGAGCGCACCCAGCAGTACCTGGACGACTCGGAGACGCTCGACTCGATCCTGGCCAAGGGCGCGGAGAAGGCCCGCGCAGTCGCCGCGGAGACCCTCGCCCAGGCGTACGACAAGGTGGGCTTCCTGCCTGCCAAGCACTGACGTACACCAGCGCACGCACGTACCACCCGGCAGAGCGCTGCACATCACTATGGTTGCGCCTGCCCGCGACACAGCCGTGGCCTTACAGTCGATAGCCGACGGCTGAGAACAAATCCGTCACGACGACAGGAGACGACGTGGGGACCGTAACGATCGGCGTGTCGATCGCGGTCCCGGAGCCTTACGGCAGCCTGCTCCAACAGCTGCGCGCGGGCTTCGGCGACGCCGCTGCTCACGGCATCCCCACGCACGTCACCCTGCTGCCGCCGACCGAGGTCGACGGCAGCGACCTGCCGGCCGTCGAGGGGCACCTGACCGAGGTCGCCGCGGCCGGCCGGCCGTTCCCGATGCGGCTGTCCGGCACCGGCACCTTCCGGCCCCTGTCACCCGTCGTCTACGTGCGGGTCGCCGAGGGCGCCGAGGCCTGCACCCGGCTGCAGAAGCAGCTCCGCGACCCCTCCGGCCCCGTCCCGCGCGAACTGCAGTTCCCGTACCACCCGCATGTCACGGTGGCGCACGGCATCGACGACGAGGCGATGGACCGCGCCTTCGAGGAACTCGCCGGCTACGAGGCGGACTGGCCGTGCACCGGCTTCGCCCTCTACGAACAGGGCGCGGACGGCGTATGGCGCAAGCTGCGGGAGTACACCTTCGGCGGCTCCGTGGTGCCGCCGCAGGCCGGGCACGTGGAGCGCGGCTCCCTGCCCACCCGGTAACGACCTGGGGCCGTGGCTACAGGGGCAGCCGGCGGAACACCCCGCGCGGCACGTGCCGCAGGGCCGACATCACCACGCGCAGCGTGCCGGGCACCCACACCGTCTCCGAGCGCCGCCGCAGCCCCAGTTCGACGGCCGTCGCGACCGCCTCCGGCGTCGTCGCGAGCGGTGTCTCCTCGAGGCCGGCGGTCATCTTCGACCGTACGAACCCGGGGCGTACGACCATGACGTGCACGCCCGTGCCGTACAGCGCGTCGCCCAGGCCCTGTGTGAAGGCGTCCAGGCCGGCCTTGCTGGAACCGTAGATGAAGTTGCTGCGGCGGGCCCGCTCGCCGGCGACGGAGGAGAGCACCACCAGCGAGCCGTGGCCCTGCGACTGCAGCGCGCGTGCGCACACCAGGGACGCCGACACCGCGCCCGTGTAGTTGGTCTGCGCGACACGCACCGCCCAGGCCGGTTCGCGCTCGTCGCGCGCCTGGTCGCCGAGGATTCCGAAGGCGAGCAGCACCATGTCGACGTCGCTCTCCGCGAAGACCTTGCCGAGGGCCGTCTCGTGGGAGTCGGGGTCGAGCGCGTCGAAGGCGACGGTGTGCACGTCGGCACCGTGGCCGCGCAGTTGCTCCGCGGCCTGCTCCAGGGCGGGCGAGGGGCGTCCGGCGAGCCACACCGTGCGGGTGCGGCGCGCGATGAGACGGCGGGCCGTGGCGAGCGCGATCTCGGACGTACCGCCGAGGACGAGCAGGGACTGGGGGAGGCCGAAGGCGTCCTTCACGACAGCAGCTCCTAGGTGCCTAGATGGCGAGACGGCGGGAGAGATCGGACGTGAACACGCCGCGCGGGTCGAGTTCCGTGCGCAGTGCCCGGAAGTCGTCGAGGCGCGGGTACATCGCAGCGAGGAGTTCGGGGCGCAGCCGGGAGTCCTTGGCGAGGTAGACGCGGCCGCCGGCCGTGGCGACCTCCTCGTCGAGTTCGTCGAGGAACGCGCCGAGGCCGGGCAGGCCCGCCGGGAGGTCCAGGGCGAGCGTCCAGCCGGGCACGGGGAACGACAGCCACCCCGGGGCGGACTCCCCGAACCGCTTGAGGACGGCCAGGAAGGACGGGCAGCGCTGCTCGGAGATGCGCCGCACGATCCGGCGCAGGGCGTCCTCCTGGCCGTGTCCGACGACGAACTGGTACTGCACGAAGCCGCCGCGGCCGTAGATGCGGTTCCAGTGGGGCACGCCGTCCAGAGGGTGGAAGAAGGTGGAGATCCGCTGCAGTTGGCCGGTACGCGCGCGTGGCGCCGTCCGGTACCAGAGCTCGTTGAACAGGCCCACGGTCGTGCGGCTGAGCAGGCCCTCCGGGAGGAAGGCGGGGGCCGGCGGGAACTGCGGGGTGCGGAAGGCCAGCGGCGCTCCACGCGCGCGTGCGGGCAGCGCTTCGAGCGGGGCGTGGTCGCCGCGGGTGAGGACCGCGCGTCCCGTCGCCGCGCCGCGGGCCAGCAGGTCGATCCACGCGACCGAGTAGCGGTGGCGGTGGTCGGTGGCCGCGAGACGCGCCATCAGGTCGTCGAGGTCCGTGGCGCGCTCCGTGTCCACCGACATCAGGGCGGTTTCGACCGGCAGGAGCCCGATGGTGGCCGTGAGGATCACGCCGGTCAGACCCATGCCTCCGGCGGTGGCGTCGAACAGGGGCGTGCCGCGGCTCACGGTGCGGATGCTGCCGTCGGCGGTGAGGAGCTCCAGCGACAGGACGTGCCGGGAGAAGGAACCGGAGACGTGGTGGTTCTTGCCGTGGACGTCCGCTCCGATCGCGCCGCCGACCGTCACATAACGCGTGCCGGGCGTCACCGGCACGAACCAGCCCAGCGGCAGCAGCACCTCCATCAGACGGTGCAGGGAGACGCCCGCGTCGCACAGCACGGTGCCGCCGGCGGCGTCGATCGCGTGGATGCGGTCCACGCCCGTCATGTCGAGCACCGCCCCGCCGGCGTTCTGCGCCGCGTCCCCGTACGCCCGTCCCAGGCCCCGGGGGATGCCTCCGCGGACCCCGCAGCCCCGGACGGCGGCCGCGGCCTCCTCGTACGTCCGTGGGCGGATCAGACGGGCCGCAGTGGGGGCGGTGCGGCCCCAGCCGGTGACGGTGACCGGAGCGGTGTCGGCAGACATATCGGTGACCGTATCGCCCATATATAACCGGTCAGCATTGAAACGTGACACTTCTCCCCGAAATGGGTGATTAATGGGATGTCGCTCAATATTGTCAGAGTTTTATCGGTCTCGGCGTGAACAGTGAGTCCACATGGAGCACCTGGACCAGCTGGACCACCTGGACCGCCAAATCCTTTCTGCACTGCGGGCGTGCGGCAGCGCGCCGTGCGTCGCCGGCGCCGCGCGCGCCCTCTCGTGGGCCGGTGAGCACGGTGCGCTGTGGCTCGCGGCGGGCCTCGCGGGAGCTGCCGTGGACGGAGCGCGGCGCGGTGCCTGGTTGCGCGGGGCGGCGCTCACCGCGGGCGCGCACCTGGTCAGCATGGGGGTGAAAAGAGTGGTGCGCCGTCCGCGCCCGGCGCATGTCGAACCCCTCGTACGCACCCTCGGCCGGCACTCCTTCCCGAGCTCCCACGCGACCTCCGCCGCGGCGGCCGCCGTCGCCTACGGGGCGCTCGGCGCGCATGTGATCCCGCCGCTCGCCGCCGCGATGTGCCTCTCCCGCCTGGTCGTCGGCGTGCACCACCCCTCGGACGTGGCGGCGGGCGTCGCGCTGGGAGCGCTCACGGCACGCATGGGGTCACGCTGGATGAGAGGGGGCGCTCATGACTGAGACGGCGCCTCTCAGGGGCAGCGCACGCACGAAGGACGCGGCGCTCCTGGAGCAGCGCACACCGAACCGGAACACCGCACCACCCCGCAAAGGCTCCCTCGGCGCCCTCCTGAGGGGCCTGCTGAGAACCGCACGCCCCAAGCAGTGGATCAAGAACCTACTGGTCGCCGCCGCCCCCGCCGCGGCCGGCCGGCTCTTCTCCCGCCACTCGATGGCCCAACTCGCCCTGGTCTTCGCCCTGTTCACCGCCTGCGCCGTCGCCGTCTACCTGATCAACGACGCCCGCGACGCCGAGGCCGACCGCGCCCACCCCACCAAGCGCCACCGCCCCGTAGCCGCGGGACAGGTCCCCGTACCCGTCGCGTACTCCCTCGGAGCCGCCCTCGGCGTCCTCACGCCGACCGCCTCGGCGTGGCTGGTCTCGCCGGAGGTCGCGGCGCTGCTGAGCGCGTACGTCGGCATGCAGCTGGCGTACTGCGTCAGCCTCAAGCACGTCCTCGTCGTCGACCTCGTCGTCGTGACGACCGGATTCCTGATGCGGGCGATGGTCGGCGGACTCGCGCTGGGGATTCCGCTGTCCCGCTGGTTCCTGATCACGACCGGCTTCGGCGCGCTGTTCATGGTGTCGGCCAAGCGCTACTCCGAAGCCGTCCAGATGGCCGGGAAAACGGGCGCCACGCGCGCGTTGCTCACCGAGTACTCCACCGGCTACCTGCGTTTCGTGTGGCAGCTGGCGGCCGCCGTCGCCGTCCTCGGCTACTGCCTGTGGGCCCTGGAGGAGGGCCGGGCCCGGCACACCGGCGTGCTGCCCTGGCGTCAGCTCTCCATGGTGGCCTTCATCCTCGCGATCCTCCGGTACGCCGTCTTCGCCGACCGCGGCACGGCCGGCGAACCCGAGGACGTCGTCCTGCGCGACCGCGCCCTCGCCCTGATCGCCCTGGTCTGGCTCGCGATGTACGGCCTGGCGGTGGCGCACTGGTGACCCACGCGCCACGCGCCCACCCGGCCAGGGGCAAGCGACCAGGGGCAAGGCGCTCGGCGGCACGGTGCTGTGCGGCACCGTGCTGTGTCTTCGGGGTTTGCGGGGTACTCGCACATTGGTCTTCCACACCTGGGGGAGAGTCTGATCATGGACTGGCTGAAGAAGCTCCCCTTCGTCGGGCCGCTGGTGGCGCGCCTGACGCTCACGCACGCGTGGCGGTCGTACGAACGTCTGGACCGGGTGAAGTGGACCCGGCTTGCCGCGGCGATGACGTTCACCAGCTTCGTCGCGCTGTTCCCGCTGCTCACCGTGGCCGCCGCGATCGCCGCGGCCACGCTCAGCAAGCAACAGCAGAACGACCTGCAGAACAAGATCGCCGAGCAGGTGCCGGGCATCTCCGACCAGCTCGACATCCAGAGCCTGGTCCAGAACGCCGGCGCCATCGGCCTCATCGCGGGAGCGTTGCTGCTGTTCACCGGCATCGGCTGGGCGGGCTCGACGCGCGAGTGCCTGCGCGCGGTGTGGGAGCTGCCCGACCAGGAGGAGAACCCCGTCCTGCGCAAGGTCAAGGACCTGGGCATCCTCGTCGGCCTCGGCGGCGCCGTCCTCGTCACGCTCGCCATCTCCACCGTCGCCTCCGCGATGGTCGGCTGGATCACCAGGCAGCTCGGCATCGAGAACGGCGGCTGGGGCGGCATCCTGCTGCACATCGCCGCGTTCGCCGTCGCCGTGCTCGCCGACTTCCTGCTGCTCCTGTACGTCCTCACCCTGCTGCCCGGCGTCGAACCGTCCCGCCGCCGGCTGATGGTCGCCGCGCTGATCGGCGCGGTCGGCTTCGAGCTGCTGAAGACGCTGCTCAGCGGCTATATGCAGGGCGTGGCCGGGAAGAGCATGTACGGCGCGTTCGGCGTGCCCGTGGCCCTGCTGCTGTGGATCAACTTCACGGCGAAGCTGGTCCTGTTCTGCGCCGCGTGGACGGCGACGCAGAGCGAGCAGGACGAGGGCGATCAGGGGGACGAGGGAGATGAGAGCGACGAGGGGGACGGCAGGGAAGAACTCACGGACGGGACCGGCGACGTACCAGATCCGGCAGCGGCCAGCGGCGGTTGACCAGGAACGCGGCCGCCGCGAGCAGCACCAGCACCCCACCGCTTATGGCGAAGGCGACCCCCATGCCGCCGGAGCGGCCCGCGGCCGAGGCGCTCGCCACCGGTGAGCCGGACGCCTTGCCGGCCCCGCCCGCCTGGCCCGCCGACGCGTTCCCGCCGGGCTGGGCGCTCGACTGCGCGGCGCTCTTCGGCGCGACCAGCTCACCCACCGGGCGGGCCTTTCCGGCCGCCGCGAAGCCCCAGTCGAAGAGCTTGGCGGTCTCCTTGTAGACCTCGTTGTGCTCGCTCTTCTCCGGGTTCATGGCAGTGACCAGCAGCACCCTGCCGTTCCGCTCGGCGACACCGGTGAAGGTCGCGCCCGCGTTCGTCGTGTTGCCGTTCTTGACGCCCGCGATGCCCTGGTAGACGGAGACGTCGGAGTCGCCGGTCAGCAGCCGGTTGGTGTTCTGGATCTCGAAGGAGTCGCGGACCGACTTGCCCTTCTTCTTCGTGGTCTCGCCGGGGAAGTTCGCGCGGACCGTCGAGCAGTACTCGCGGAAGTCCTTCTTCTGCAGCCCGGAGCGGGCGAACAGCGTCAGGTCGTACGCGGACGAGACCTGCCCCGGGGCGTCGTATCCGTCGGGCGTGACCACGTGTGTGTCGAGGGCCTGGAGCTCCTCGGCGTGCTCGTTCATCTCCTTGACGGTGTTGTCGACGCCGTCGTTCATCGCGGACAGCACGTGCACGGCGTCGTTGCCCGAGCGCAGGAAGACGCCGAGCCACAGGTCGTGGACCGTGTACGTCTCGCCCTCCTTTATCCCGACCATGCTGGAACCGGCGCCCATGCCCGCCAGGTCGGAGGGCGCCACCTCGTGCTTCTGGGTGCTCGGGAACTTCGGCAGCACCGTGTCCGCGAACAGCATCTTCATCGTGCTCGCCGGGGGCAGCCGCCAGTGCGCGTTGTGCGCGGCGAGCACCTCGCCCGACTCGGCGTCGGCGACGATCCACGAGCGCGCGGTGATGTCCTTGGGGAGCACGGGGGCGCCGCTGCCCAGATCGACCTGTGTGCCCGGCTGCCCGAGGCGGGTGCCGCCCACGGACGACATGTTCGCCGGGGGAGTGGCCGACGGACGCGTCGAGGGACTCGGGTCCGCGAAGGAGACGGGCGCGGTCAGCGCGAACGAGGACAGGACGGCGGAGGTGACCAGCAGGGATCGCCTGACGGTCTTCTTGGGAGCGGGCACGGACGAGAACGTACATGCCACGGGACGTGAAGTCCCGCCTCCCACCCCACCCCGGGCACGGAACGGAACGGGCGGCGGCGATACTGAACGCATGAAGCTCAGCCGCCCGGTCTCCTGGTTCCTGCTCGCCTTCGGGGTGTGGTCCTGGGTCATCTGGGTCACTTTCGTTAAAAATCTCATCAAGGACGGCAGCGGGCTCGCGTTCGACGACGGTCACCCGACGGCGTACTTCTGGGTGCATCTGACCCTCGCCGTCGTCTCCTTCGTATTGGGGACGGTCATCGGGGGCATCGGGTTGCGTGGACTGCGCGCTTTGCGCCAGACCTCATAAACCGCGCCAAATACACACAAACGGCAGAACCGGCAACGGGGGTCACGGCACGATGGTCGTCGTCTTCGGGGTATTCGCGCTGCTGGCGCTCGGCGTCCTCGTAGCGGGCAACTGGTACCTGTGGCGCCGTCTGTTCCGCGACACGACCCGGGGCCCGGGCCTCGCGCGCCGCGTGGGTGCGGCGATGATCGCGGGTGGCTGGGTGCTGGCGGTCGGCGCCGTCGTCGGCGAGCGCGCGGGCGCGCCCTTCTGGCTCCAGCAGGTCCTCGCCTGGCCCGGCTTCCTGTGGCTCGCGCTGTCGATCTATCTGCTCCTTGCCGTGGTGGCGGGTGAGGTCGTACGGCCCCTGCTGCGCCGTCTGCCGGCGCGGCGGGCGCACGCCACGGCCGCCGTACCGCAGGCGCAGCCGGTACCGGCCGGATCCGTACCGCCGAAGGCGCCGGAGCCCGAGCCCGGGTCCGCCCCGCCCTCGGAGCCGTCGCGCCGCCTCTTCGTCTCCCGCGTGGTCGCGGGCGCCGCCGCCGCTGCCGCCGTGGGAACGGTCGGCTACGGCACCTACGGCGTGCTGCGCGGCCCCGGTGTGAAGCGCGTCACCGTGCCGCTGGCCAAGCTCCCGCGCGGGGCGCACGGTTACCGCATCGCGGTGGTCAGCGACATCCACCTGGGCCCGACCCTCGGCCGGGGCTTCGCGCAGAAGGTCGTCGACACGATCAACTCCACCCAGCCGGACATCGTCGCGGTCGTCGGCGACCTGGTGGACGGCAGCGTGAAGAACCTGGGCCCGGCGGCGGCACCGCTGTCGCAGCTGAACGCGCCGTCCTACTTCGTCACCGGCAACCACGAGTACTTCTCCGGCGCCGCGCAGTGGGTCGAGGAGGTGCGGCGGCTCGGGCTGCACCCCCTGGAGAACGCCCGCACCGAGCTGCCGTGGTTCGACCTCGCCGGCGTCAACGACATCGCGGGCGAGAGCGAGGGCCAGGGCCCCGACTTCACCAAGGCGCTCGGCGACCGGGACACGGCACGCGCGTGCGTGCTCCTTGCCCACCAGCCGGTCCAGATCCACGACGCCGTCAGGCACGGCGTCGACCTCCAGCTCTCCGGCCACACCCACGGCGGCCAGCTCTGGCCCGGCAACTTCATCGCGGCCGCCGCGAACCCGACCGTCGCGGGCCTCGAGCGCTACGGCGACACACAGCTCTACGTCAGCCGGGGCGCGGGCGCCTGGGGGCCGCCCACGCGCGTGGGCGCACCGTCGGACATCACCGTGATCGAACTGGCGTCGACGCACGCCTGAGCGGACCCAAGGGTCCGATGGAAACCGCTGGCCGAAACCATGCGCCGCGGACCCTGTGAGGGCCCTGTGAAACCTGGTGGAAACCCCTTGCGGTAACTTCTTTCTCAACTCAACAAAACCCTCTTCCCCCAGGTGAAAAACCTGTGATTAGGTGAGCCGCGCCACTAGGGGAGTGGCATGTGGGGCGGGGCCCGTCGGGCCCGGGGAGGGCAACCGATGCGCTCGGTTCGCATGCGGATTCTTGCGACACTGCTGGTACTGGCGGGTGTAGGGGTGGGCGGCTGGCAGCTGCTGCCCTCGCAGGAGAACACCGACAGGACCATCGAGGTCGGCACGACGGACGAGGTCACCTCGCTCGATCCGGCCGGGGCCTATGACGCGGGCTCCTGGGCCTTGTTCAGCAACGTTTTCCAGTCACTGCTGACCTTCGAGCCGGGCGGCGCCTCGCCGGTGCCCGACGCGGCAAAGAGCTGCGGCTTCGTGGGCAGCCAACTGACCACCTACCGCTGCACGTTGCGGACGGGGCTCACCTTCCCCAGCGGCCGCACGATGACCGCCGAGGACGTCAAGTACTCCTTCGACCGGGTCAAGGCGATCAATTCCGACGTCGGCCCGTCCTCCCTGCTGAGCACGCTCCACTCGGTCGACGCGAACGGCCTGACGGTCACCTTCCGCCTGTCCTCGCCCGACGCCACCTTCCCGTTCAAGGTGGCCACGGGGGCCGGCTCGATCGTCGACAGCCACAAGTACCCGAAGAAGGGCCTGCGCACCGACCCCGGCGCCGACGGCACCGGACCGTACGAACTGACGGCGTATACAAAGGGCAAGAAGGCGACTCTCGAGCCGAACACCCAGTACAAGGGCGCCATCCAGAAGACGGGCCGGCCCGTCGACCTGCTCTACTACGCCGACTCGGACGCCCTCGACAAGGCCTGGAACGCGAAGCAGATCGACGCCGCCACCCGCCAGCTGCCCCCCAAGGTCCTGTCCGGGCTCTCGGCGAGCGACCCGAACCAGCGCCTGGCCGAGTCCGACAGCTCCGAGACCCGCAACCTCTACCTCAACACCCGCGCGAACGCGCCCCTGCACGACGTCAGGGTCCGCCAGGCCATGGCCTGGCTGATCAACCGGGAGCAGCTCGCCGCCACGGTGTACCAGGGGACCGTCGACCCGCTGTACTCGCTGATCCCGACGGGCATCACCGGCCACACCACATCGTTCTTCGACGCCTACCCGAAGCAGGACACGACGAAGGCGAAGACCCTGCTCACCGAGGCCGGCGTGACGCTGCCGGTCCGCTTCACCTACGGCTACGGCAAGGGCCGCGGCTCCGCCGAGCAGGAGGCCGAGGCCATCAAGAAGCAACTGGAGTCGAGCGGCCTGTTCAAGGTGACCCTCAAGGGCTACGAGTGGTCCGACTTCCAGAAGCGCTGGGCGACCGGGAAGCTGGACGCCTACGCCGTCGGCTGGGTCGCCGACTACCCCGACCCCGACACCTTCGGCGCCCCGCTCGTCGGCACCGACGGCACCATGAACACCGGCTACAGCAACAAGGCGGTCGATCAGCTGATTCAGGCCAGCCAGCGATATGCCGACCGTGGCGAGGCGGCCTCGGACTTCAGCACGCTCCAGCAGGACGTCGCCCACGACGTGCCGGTCATCCCGCTGTGGCAGGGCAAGGAATACGTCCTCAGCAGCGAGGACGTCGGCGGCAGCCAGTATCTGGACGACGGCACCGGCGTGTTCCGGCTCTGGAGCCTTTCCTGGATCTGACGGAAGTTGCGGCGTTGACATTCGCCCCAGTGACGTCGGACGCTCACCTGACGCAGGACCATGTGACGGAGGTGTGCGCGGGGTGAGGAGCAAACGTGTTGAGACGCAACTCCTTCCGGCTGCCCCGGCATCCGGCTTCCGTCGGTCTGGCCCGGCGCCGGGTCCGGGACCATCTGGCCGACTGGGGGCACTTGCCGGACGATCCGGCGCTGGCGGACGCGGTGCTGCTCGTGTCCGAGCTGGCGACCAACGTCGTACGCCATGGCCCGCTCCTGGAGCGGGAGTTCGAGGTGGCGGTGACCGCGCTCGCCGACGGGTCCTGTCTCATAGAGGTGTCCGACGAGGGCCGGCTGGAGCCCCGATTACGGCTGGTCGGTGAGTGGGAGGAGGCCGGCCGCGGCCTGCAACTGGTGGAGAACATCGCGGCGGCCTGGGGGGTGTGGAGCAGAGGGCGCCACGGCAAGACCGTATGGGCGCTCGTCATGGTCAACCCCTGAGCGCCGGCCGTCGAGTCAGGGCCGTACGGCCGTCCGGGACGGCAGCGTGACCGTCACGGCCAGACCCTCGCCCGGTGACGTGCACACCGCGACCTCCCCGCCGTGCGCCTGCACCACCCCTTGCACGATCGCCAGGCCCAGCCCGCTGCCCGCGCCCCCGCCGGTCCGGAAGAAGCGGTCGAAGACCCGCGCGGCGTCCTCCTCGCACAGCCCCGGACCCTCGTCCGCGACACACAGCCGTACGACCCCGTCCTCCCGCTCCACTCCCAGCCGCACCGCCACGTCCGCGGGCGTGTGTGTGCGTACGTTGCCCACCAGGTTGCCCAGCACCTGTCTGAGCCCCGACTCGTCGGCGTGCACCAGCACGGAGCCGTCGGCCGCGACCTTGATGGGCCGTTCCGGCTGCTGCACCCGCAGGTCCTCGGCCGCGTCCCGCACCAGGCGGCTCACGTCGACGTTCCGGAAGCGCAGTTCGGGCTGCTGGTCGAGGCGGGCCAGGGTGAGCAGTTCGTCCACGAGCCGCCCCATGCGGTCGGTCTCCGCGAGCACCCGCTCCCAGGACCTCCTGCGCTCCTCCGGGTCGGTGAGCATGCCCTTGTCGTACAGCTGCAGATAGCCGCGTATCGCGGACAGCGGGGTGCGCAGCTCGTGCGAGGCGTCGGCGACGAAGCGGCGCAGCTGGGCCGCGCTGTCCTCGCGCGTGCGGTACGCCGACTCGACCTGGTGGAGCATGGAGTTGAGGGCGAGCCGCAGCTGTTCGACCTCCTGCGTCGGATGGTGGCTGGAGGGCACGCGCCGGGTCAGGTCGCCCTCGGCTATCGCCGTCGACGTCTCCACCATGTCCTCCAGCGGCAGCATCCGGCGCCGCACGCTGAACAGGGTCAGACAGGCGAGCAGCGCCAGCAACAGGCCGCCGACGGCGAAGTCGAGTCTGAGAGCCTTGGCCATGCCGCGGTGCAGGGCCTCGGTCGACGCGGCCATGAGCACGTACGTGCCGTCGGACAGCCGGACGGCTGTGACCCGGTACGTGTTGCCGTGCACCTTCACCTCGTGCGGATCGGTGTCCCGGGCGAGCGCCCGGGCGTCGTCGACCGCGCGGGCCAGGCCGGTCTGTGCCTCGGTGGGCTTGACGCCGAGGATGCCGACGGCCGCGCCCTTGCCGTCGACGGCCGTGTAGATCGAGTCCGGTGTCGAGCGCTCCTTGTCCGTGGAGTCCGGGACCAGGCGGTCGTGGACGAACGTCAGCGCGCCCAGGGAGTCGATCTGCCGGATCGTGAGCTGCGAACCGGCCAGCGAGTCGCGCATCTTGGTCAGCCCGCCGTCGATCTGGCCGATGAGGTAGTACCGCATGCCCATCAGGCTGATGGCGGTGGTCGCCACGATGCCGAGGGCGAGCAGGGCCACGTTCGCCAGGGTCAGCTTGGCGCGCAGGGAGTGGACGCCCCGCTTGGTGCACAGCGCGCGCGGGAGCCTCATGCCAGCCCGTATCCCACACCACGCCGCGTGGTGATCATCGGCGGCCCGAGCACGTCCAGCTTGCGCCGCAGATAACTGATGTAGGTCTCCACGACGGTCGACTCGGGCGGTGTGTGCTCGTACTGCCAGACATGGCGCAGGAGTTGCTCCTTGGGCACGATCCGGCCGCCGTTGCGCACCAGGAAGCGCAGCAGGGCGTACTCGGTGGGGGTGAGCTCGACGCTGCGGCCCGCGCGGTGGACGCTGTACGTCGTCTCGTCCAGCTCCAGGTCGCCGTAGCGCAGCGGGGGCCGCTGCGGCAGTACGTCGGCCGTGCGCGTGCGCCGCAGCACCGCGGTGATGCGGGCGACGACCTCGTCGATGTTGAACGGCTTGGTGATGTAGTCGTCGCCGAAGCCGAGGGCGCCGACGATCTCGGCGGGCGAGTCGCGTGCGGTGAGAAAGACCAGCGCCAGGTCGGGCCGCCTGGCGCGCAGTTCGCGCCCCAGGGCCCGCCCGTCCCCGTCCGGGAGCATGACGTCGAGCAGCGCCGCGTCGGGCCGGGTGCGCTCGGCGAGCGCGAGGGCCTCGCGGACGGTGCCCGCGATCATCACCTCGAACCGGTGGTAGCGCAGGGCGATGGCGAGGACGTCCGCGATGCTCGGCTCGTCCTCCACCACCAGCACGGTGCCTGGAGCCGTCGTCATGCCCCCAGTATCGGGCGGGCCACTGACAGTCGGGCCGGATCGGTCTTTGGAGTTCCTTGAGAGTCATGGCGATCGGTGTCCACGCGCGCGTGGCGCAGCCAATCCTGTTGCGCAGGACCTGGGGGGACCAACCGACGACGGCAAAGGAGCGTTGATCGTGGCGGCATTGGCACGGTGGTGCTATCGGCACCGGCTGGTGGTCCTGTTGCTGTGGGTGGGGGCGTTGTTCGGCCTGGGCTTCTCGGCCTCGACGGCGGGCACGAACTACGCGAACGTGTTCTCCCTCCCCGACACGGACTCCAAGAGCGCATACGACCTGATGGAGAAGGCCTTCCCGAACACCTCGGGCGACACCGACACGGTGGTGTGGAAGGTCGACCAGGGCTCGGTGAGGGACCAGGCGGTCCAGTCCCGGATCACACCCGCCCTCGACAAGATCGCGAAGATGAACGGCGTCGGCGAGGTGACCAGCCCGTACGCCGGCGCCCGGGGAGCCGCGCAGATCAGCCGTGACGGCAAGATCGCGTACGCCCAGCTGACCTTCGCCAAGCGCGCGAACGAGGTGCCCAAGGACCTCGTCCAGAACGTCGTCGACACCGCGCAGAACGCCGAACGCGCAGGTCTGCACGTCGAGTTGGGCGGCCAGGCCATCCAGCGTGTCCAGGAGCCGCCGCAGGGCCTGTCGGAGATGGTCGGCATCGTCGCGGCGGCCGTCGTGCTCTTCCTGGCCTTCGGCTCGTTCTTCGCGATGATGCTGCCGATCGCCATCGCGATCTTCGGCGTCGGCATGGGCCTGTTCTCCACCCAGCTGCTCAGCCACACCACCGACATCCCCGACATCGCCCCGCTGCTCGCCTCCCTGATCGGCCTGGGCGTCGGCATCGACTACGCGCTCTTCATCGTGACCCGGCACCGGAAGGGCATCCTGCGCGGCCTGGACCCGGAGGAGTCGGCGGTCACCGCCCTCAACACCTCCGGCCGGGCGGTCCTGTTCGCGGGCGGCACGGTCTGCATCGCCCTCGCCGGCATGCTGGTCACCCAACTGCGCTTCCTGGACGGCGTGGTCATCGGCACATCCCTGACGGTGGTGCTCAGCGTCCTGGCCGCCACGACCCTCCTCCCTGCCCTGCTGGGCTTCCTGGGCCCGCGTGTCCTCAGCCGCCGCCAGCGTCGGCGCCTCGCCGCGAGCGGCCCCGAGACCGAGCACGCGAGCGGCCTCGCGGCCCGCTGGTCGGACAACGTCCAGAAGCGTCCGCGCCGGATCGCCGCACTCGCCCTGGTCGTCATGGCCGTCCTCGCCATTCCCGTGCTGTCGCTCCGCCTCGGCGCCACCGACCAGGGCAACGACAACGCCTCGTCGACCACCAGGAAGGCCTACGACCTCCTCGCCGAGGGCTTCGGCCCCGGCTTCAACGGCCCGCTCCAGGTGGTCACCGCGGGCGGCGACACGGCCTCCCTCGTCAGGGACATCGGGTCGACCCCCGGCGTCGCGCGCGTGGCCGCGCTGCCGCCCGCGCAGGGCGTGACCGTGATCCAGGTCGTCCCGACGACATCGCCGCAGTCGAAGCAGACGGACGACCTGATCGACACCCTGCGCGACAAGGTGATTCCGAAGGCAGGGGCGGAAGCCCACGTGGGCGGCGTGACAGCGGTCTCCAAGGACTTCGCGTCGGTCACGGGCGACCGCCTGCCGCTCTTCATAGCGACGATCATCGGCCTCGGCTTCCTGCTCCTGCTCGTCGCCTTCCGCTCCCTGGTCGTCCCGCTGACGGCCGCCCTGATGAACCTGATCGCCGCGGCCGCCTCCTTCGGCGTGCTCGTCGCGATCTTCCAGTGGGGCTGGGGCCTGGATCTGCTGGGCCTCGGCAAGGAGGGCCCCATCAACGCCTTCCTGCCGGTCATCATGCTGTCGTTGCTGTTCGGGCTGTCGATGGACTACCAGGTGTTCCTGGTGAGCCGGATGCACGAGGAGTGGGTGCACACGCGCGACAACGCGCGCGCTGTCCGGGTCGGTCTGGCGGAGACCAGCCGGGTCATCAACTCCGCGGCCCTGATCATGGTCTGCGTGTTCCTGGCCTTCGTCCTCAGCGGCGACTCCGGGGCCGCGATGGCGGGCGTGGGCCTGGCTGCCGCGGTGGCCCTGGACGCGTTCATTCTCCGTACGGCACTGGTGCCGGCCGCGATGCACCTGCTCGGCAATTCCAACTGGTGGCTGCCGGCCTGGCTGGAGAAGCGGCTTCCGCACTTGGCCGTCGAGCCCAAGGAGGAGGCCGGGCCCGAAGCCGGTGAAGGTCCCGCCTCCGCCGTACACGGCTTCATACGCACCGCCGACGGAGAGCCGGTGGACGGCGCCGCGGTGACGCTGCTGTCGAAGGGCGGACGCCAGCTGGACCGGGTGACATCGCTGGCGGACGGCTCGTACATCGTGTCGGTACCGGCGCCGGGGACGTATCTGCTGGCGACGACCGCGACGTCGTACGGCTCACGTGCGGCACAGGTCGTGGTGGCGGACGGACCGCTGGTGTACGACGTGGAGCTGGCGGAGGGGGAGGTGGACGCGGTGAACTGACCGCGTCCGGAAGTTCACCGGCTCTCAGGACTTGCCGGGGTTCGGCAGCACCTTCGTCATCCCCGGCAAGAAGTCCGTGAACAGCTCGTGCACCTCCCGCACCAGCGGCCGCAGCACCCGGAACCGGGCCAGTGACACACCCCGAGCGGTCAGCCGTGCCCCCCGCTCGGCCAGGCGGTAGCTCCGCTCCCGCCCTTCCGTACGGTCGAAGATCCAGTACAGGACCAGCCCCATCTGGGAGAGCCACATCAGCTCGGGCAGGACGTCCCTCAGCTCCTCCGGGACCTTGGTCTTCGTCGCACCCGCCAGTACCTCCCGGTGGACGGAAATGGCCTCCACGCGCGCGTGCTCGGACTCGGGGGAGAACGGGCTGAGCGGGCTGTCCGGGTCGGCGGCGTTCTTGAAGAACTGCACCGCGAACTCGTGGTACGGCGTCGCGATGTCCAGCCACACCTTCAGCACGCCCGCCAGCCGCGCCTCCAGGTCGGTCTCCCGGGCGAGGACCTCCCGGATCGCCACCCGGTGCTCGGCGGCGAGGCGGTCGTAGAAGCCCTGGATCAGGTGTTCCTTGCCCTCGAAGTAGTAGTACGCGTTGCCGACGGAGACCCCGGCCTCCTTGGCGATGGCCCGCATCGTCGTCTTGTCGTAGCCGCGCTCCTGGAACAGCCGCATCGCGGTCTCCAGGATCAGCGCACGGGTCTGCTCGGACTTGCTGGGGTTGCCGCCCTCGTCGGGGCCGTCGTTCTTCGCGCGCACGGAACGAGAGCCTACGGGGTGACGCAGGAGCCGTCCTTCGCGGCCTCAGGGGCGGCGGCCGAGCTCCGGGCGCTTGCTGTAGTCGGTGAATCCGATGACGTTCCCCCAGGGGTCGGCGATCTCGGCGGTCCAGCCGGTGGCCACGGAGAAGGGTTCGTCGAGGAGCGTGATGCCCGCCGCGGCGAGGGAGCGGGCCGCTGTCCGCGCGTCGGCCACCTCGATCCACACGCGGGGAGAGGGCCACGGCGGCGACCGATGCCCCAGTTCCTCCTCCTGCCGCAGCAGGATCCCCGGTGTCTCGCCGCCGACCTTCAGCTGCGCGATCCCGGCCTCGTCGAACCGGAAGCCCACCTCGAAGCCGGCGCGCTCGTAGAAGTCGACCGCCGTGCCGAGGTTCCCGACGGGCAGCAGGACGTTGTCGAATCCGAGCAGTTCGTACGACTGGTCATCTGACATACCGTCAGAATAGGAGCGAGGGTGCGCGCACCGTGGGATGCGCGGCGATGTGCCGTCATTTGTCCGCGGATCGTCGTGGCTGGTCGCCCCACGCGGCGGAGCCGCATATCGATACAGCCCCGCGCCCCTTACGGGGCGTCCGGCAGCTTGTCCAGCAGGCCCATGCGGGACGTGATGCCCAGCTTGGTGTAGGCGTGGCTGAGGTGGAACTCGACCGTCTTGACGCTGAGGACCAGATGGCGGGCGATCTGGCGGTTGGTCAGTCCGGACGTGGCCAGGCGGGAGATCGCCAGTTCCTGCGGGGTGAGGGGGGAGTCCGGCACGATCGCCCCGCCGATGGCGGCCAGTTCGCGTTCGCAGTGGGCCGCGCTGGGGGCGGCGCCCAGCTCGGTGAAGGTGTGCAGGGCCCGGCGCAGTTGCCCGGCGGCGGCGGTCCGCTTGCCCGCGCGGCGTAGGAACGCGCCGTAGGCGAGGTGGACGCGGGCCCGGTTGAAGGGGTCCGGCACCTGCTCCGCGTGGCCGATCGCCTTGCGGAACGACCACTCCGCGGCGGCCGGCGCCCGGCGCGCCGCCAGCAGGGTGCCCCGTGCCCGGGCCGCCGCCGCCAGCTGGGAGTGCCGGCCCCGGTGGGCGGTGGGCGCGTCCAGGCCGTCCAGGATCCGCTCGGCCTGCCGGTGTTCCCCGAGCGCGGTCAGCGCGTCCGCCAGCAGATCACGCCAGGGTGCGACGACCGTCTCCGCCACCGACTCCCGCTGCAGCAGGGGCAGCAGCGCGCTCGCCACCTCGTCCTGCGCCCCCCGGGCCGCGGCCAACTGGGCCTGTGCCCTGGCCACATGGGCGAAGCTCGACACCCCGTGGCCGTATCCGCTGCTGTCCCGGGCCTTCGCGAGGTGCTCGGCGGCGCGCTCGGTGAGCCCCCGCAGGGCGAGCGCCGCCGCGGCGTCCGCGTGGGCGACCGGCTCCAGCCAGGCGAGGCCGCGGCCGGCCGCGGTCGACGCCGCCGCTTCCAGCTCGGCGAGAGCCACGTCCCAGTTCCCGAGGCGGAGTTCGGTCTCGCCCAGCAGGAGCTGGGACATCGCGCGCAGGGGCGCGGGCCCGCTCCGGCACAGGGGGGCCGCCGAGCGCAGGTCCGCCCGGCTGCCCTCCAGGTCGTCGGAGCCGAGCCGCAGCGCACTCCGGCCGAGCAGCAGGTCCACGTCCCCCGACTGGACGAGTACGGACTCCGGCAGCCCGGCCGCCCGTGCGATGCCCTCCTCGGCGGCACCCGTCAGGCCCAGCGCGGCCAGCTGTGCGTAGCGCAGCATTCCGCAGGTGAACGGCACGGGCGGCAGACTTTCGGCCCGCTGCGCCCAGCGGACGGCGGCCGCAGCCTCGCCCTGGAGGAGACAGACGTAGGAGAGCCGTTCCGCGATGCGCCGGGCCAGCGCCGGGTCGACGGCCGGATCGCAGTGCCGCCACGCGTCGTCGAGGAGCAGCCGGGCGCTGGGCGTCTCGCCCCGGACGAACGCCAGATGGCCGTGCGCGTACCGATGGGCCGCGCGTGCGGTGTCTCCCGGCAGTGAACGCACCAGATCGGCGGCCTCCTCCACCCGTCCGTCGCAGAGCAGCGCGTCCGCCGCCTCCACGGTCAGCCGCTCCCGCTCCGGCCGGGTCGTCGCCAGCCGGGAGGCGTGCGCGGCCATCGACGCGGCTCTCGACCAGTGGCCGGCGGCGGCCTGCCGGCGGGCGCCCGTGGCGAGGTCGGCGACCAGCGCCGGGTCCGGGCTGCGGCCCGCGAGCAACTGGTGCCAGGTACGGCCGGCGGTGTCCTTGCTGGCCTGCACCGCCCTGGTGTGCAGTGCGGCCCGCCGGGCCGGGCCCAGCTGGTGGTAGACGGCGGCCTGGATCAGCGGCTGCGGAAAGGCCAGCTCGGGCGGACCGCCCGCCGGGCCCTCCTCCAACAGCCCTTGTCCTACGGCCTGTTCGACCGCCGGCAGCGGGTTCTCCAGACCGGCGAGCTGCGCCACCCGGTGCAGCGTCGCCCGCAGCCCGAGCACACTCGCCGCCGCGACGAGGTCCCGGGCCGGGGGGTCGCAGTGCGCGAGGCGGTCCCGGACCAGCGACTCGTACGAACGGGGGGCGGGCAGGGGTGAGTCGGAAGCGGCCAGGACCTCCGGCTCCACCTCGCGGAGCAGGGCGCGCAGATGCAGCGGATTGCCCCGGGTGTGGGCGTGCAGCCTGCCGACCGCGTGCGGCGGCAGGCGCGTGGGCAGCAGCCGGTCGCACAGGGCGCCGGTCTGCTCGACGGTCAGGCCGTCGAGGGTGAGCCGGAGGGTCTCGTCGTCCGCCAGCAGCCTCCCCAGCCCTTTGGGAAGCCGGGCCTCGGCCGGTCCGTGGACGGCCAGCACGGTGAGGACCGGCTCGGACTGCAGGCGGCGCAGCACGAAGGTGAGGGCGTCCAGCGACGGGGCGTCCGCCCAGTGGGCGTCGTCGATGACGACCACGACGACTCTGTCCGCGGGGATCCGGTCGGCGAGGGCCAGCAGTCGTGCGCCGGCCGTGCTGGGCTCGTCCTGCGGGCCCGGTGCGTACTCGCCCACCGTGGTCTGTCTCAGGAGCTGGGTGAGTACGCCGTAGGCAAGTGCCGTCTCGTTCTCGGCGCCGCTGGCCTCCAATACGCGTACCCGGTCCGCCGTACGCAGGAAGCGGCGGACCAGGGCCGTCTTCCCGATGCCCGGCGGACCCTCGACGACCACCAGCCGCGAAGCACCGGCGCGGGCCTCACGCAGCCGGTCCTGCACCGCTCCGAGCTGCGGCTTCCGCCCGTAGAACGACAGTTCCCCGGCGTCGGCCGGTTGTTGAGTCCGGTACGGCAGCGCGTTCACCGGCATGTCGACGTCCACCCCCGTGAGTCGTCGGTGTTCCCAGGGCCATGGTGAGCGCCCTGTCATGTCGGTTCAATGCGTGTGCCGTTGAGTGGTTCGGCGGTCGGGGCCGACGGGACTCACCCCGCCAGGACGCGCACCGCGGGGACGGGCAGTGAGGCGAGCCTGCGCTGGACGAAGAAGGTGTTCTTGTTCTGGTCGAGGCCCGGTACGGGGCCGATCCACTGCCATCCCATCCTGGCGGCGTACTGCTCGGTGAAGCGCCGCCATTCGTCGGGGTTCGGATACCTGCGGTTCGCGTCGTGGAAGTAGACGTACGTCGAGCCGAACTCCGTGGCGTTGCCGATCGGGTTCGGGATCGCCCCGCCGAGCGCCCGCACGGCCACCGACCTTGCCGCGGCGGGCAGTTGGGCCCACGGCCGTTGCTGGAGGTCCAGGTAGGCACGGCGCTGGCCGCGGGGGATGCCGGGCGGGGCGGGCGGTCCGAAGGTGCCGCCCGTCCGGACGAAGTCGGCGCGGTTCATGTTCCGCCTGCTCGCACCCCAGCTCTTGAGGACCGGTTGCAGCGGGGTCGAATAGGCCCGCAGAAAGGCGTTGAAGGTCCGGTAGTAGGGGCGGGTGAGCAGCGCGTACCGGTTGAACATCGCCCAGATGACCGCATGGCTGTCCGCGTCGTCCCGGCCGCCCGACTCCCCGATGATGAACCGCGCGGTCCACTCGGCGTCGTCCTCGGTGAACCGGTAGGGCGCCTTGCCCTGGGCGCTCAGCACGCCGAGCCGCGGGGTCGCCGTGACCTCCAGGACCGGGCCGGAGCTCCTGCGGGCGGCGGACGCCGGTGCCGACGGCGACGGTGAGGCCGACGGCGGTGCGAAGCGCACATGCAGATGGTTGTCGTGGTTCTTCAGCGGGCGTACGCCGCGGACCTCCGGGTCGTTGAAGAAGATCACGTGGACCGGCAGCACGCCGTTGCCGTGCAGCAGGTCGACGAGTTCCTGAGTGAGCGCCCGCGAGTACGAGGGCTGACGCCAACTTGTCGGTCCCTGACGGGCGTTGGCCTTCACCGGGCGGATGTCCACGTCGAGGCCGAGCCGGTGCGAGACATGCCCGGGCAGCGGGCCGCCGCCGCTGCGGGACAGGTCCCGGATGTCGAGCACGGGCCCCCGGGGATGCGCCCGCCGCCAGGCGGCGGCGACGGCCAGCAGGGCACGGGCGGTCTCCGGCCGCCCGAACCGGTGCGCGGGCCTGCCCGTGGCGCGGAACCCCAGTCCGAACTCGGGGAGCTGATAGGCGATCGAGGGGTCCCTGGCCACTCCCGCGGCGGTGCGCAGCAGAGCCCAGGTGGCGGGCCCGATGACGCCGTCCGCCGGTGAAATGCCCTGTACCGCCTGCCACTTCCGCGTCTCGGCGCCGAGCGTGGCCCAGTCCCAGTGCGTACGCTGCCGGTCGAGGGCCCGCCGGACGGCCGGGAGGTGGGCCTCCCAGCCGAGCGAACGGGCGTAGGCGCGGTTGCGGGCGGTGGTGCCGCGCACGCGCCCGGCCCGGGCGACCGGCACGTGCCCGGTCCCGTTCCGCAGGGCGATCGGAGCGGCCGGCATGACCTCACTCCCCTTCCGGACGGCCGCGCCGAGCTGCGCCGGTACGTCCCGGCGGGAGCCCGGCGGGCCGCCGTTCGGGCTGCTTGCCGCGCGGCAGTTCCCGCGGTGCCCGGGCGGCGGCCCGCGGCAGCTGCGCCCTGGGCTCGGCCCGGCCCAGCTCGCGCCCGCCCCGCTGGTCGGAGCCCGCGGCGACGGCGTGCCGGCCCTGCTGCTCCAGCAGCCTGCGCCGCAGATGCACGGCCGGCATGGTGGCGTCGATGCGCGCGTCCGTGCGCTCCAGGCCGAGGTCGACCCCGGTCACCGAGCGGTACGAGTGCAGGTACCCCTGGATCTCCGAACGCCAGTAGCGGGCCCAGTTCGCCGCCTGGGTACGGTCGTTGACCGCGTTCCAGTTGCCGTACCGGATCGACAGGAGCAGCTGCTCGCCGAACCGGCCGAGGTCGCGGAAGTGGATGACGGTGTCCGGGGTCCAGCCCTGGAGCCGCTTCATGGTGTCGACGCGGTCCATCCACTGCTCGGGGTAGGCGACCATCGTGCGGCCGGGCAGGAACTCGCGCATCTCCGGGCGGGCCAGCAGCCACTCCTCCATGAGCATCTCCTGGCGGGCCGTCCAGGGCAGGTCGCCGTACTGGTTGTGCTGTCCCTCGGTCAGCAGCAGATGGACGTCCTTGAGCGCGTTGAGCACCGGGAAGCCGTCCGCGATGATCGTGGTGTCGTCGTCCTCGCGGAAGAAGACCGACGTCAGACTCAGCAGGGTGTGGAAGGCCTCCAGGAACCGGGGACGGCTGTCCACCGGTCGCAACGGCGGTCCGCCCGGCGCCAGTTGGGTGATCCCGTACTGGTGGTCGTACTCGTAGGCCCGGCGCAGCGGCGACAGCCGGTTCTGCTCGTCCTGTACGTAGCCCCACATCAGCTGGTTGAGGGCGCGCAGCGGATCGATGTCGACGTGGGCCAGCGGATCGTAGTCGCCGGGGCCGTGCAGGTTCTGGAAGCGCGCGGCGATCGCCTCGGTCGACTGGACCAGCATGCCCTCCTCGTGCCAGTACGACCAGATCAGTTCGAGGAAGCAGGGAAAGGTCAGCTTGTCGCGCAGGATGCCGAAGCACTCCACGCCGAACTTGTCCGCGTCCGTGATCGCCAGCTCGCCCAGCTTCAGCCGGATCACCCCGAGGTAGGGCAGCAGCGCCAGGTCCTGTTCGTCCGGGCGGCGTTCACCCGGGGAGTGCGCCGAGATGTAGCGCAGCCAGCGCTGCTGGATGGCCCGCCCGAAGGCGTCGCCGTCCACGTCGCCCGACTCGCCGTAGCGGCGCCGCTCCTCCTCCAGGTCGACCCCCTCGAACGGAGACGTCAGATCGTGGCTGTCGACGAGGACCCCGCACCGCACGATCAGGAACACCTCGGTGGCGACCTTCAGCAGCCGGTACGCGTCCACGCCGGGGAAGGGCAGGGCGCGCGGCCCGATCGACTTGCGCGGCTCGCGGGCGCCCGGCAGCGGTGCGATGTTGCACATGATCGGGTCGATGAACGCGCTGTACTCGTTGAACGAGATCCGGTCGGTGGAGCGGCGGATCGCCGTCCACAGCGCCTGGTCGTCCGTCGGGTCCGAACCCGCCCTGCGCAGCTGGACGTTGATGCTGTCGCCGGCGGCGAACGGCCGCACCTGCACGGTGAGGTCGGCGGTGCCGACGTCGTCCGCGACACCGGGGCTGCGGAACGTCACGCGGGCGGTGTAGGCGCCGGGCTGCTGGTCGTCCGGGACGTCCCAGACGGCCCGGACGGGATCGGTCGGGTCGCCGGGCAGCGGGCCGAAGCCGAGGATTTCCCAGGTGATGGTGGTCGCCGCCTCCGCGGCGGTGGGTTCGGTGGTTCCGCCGGCGGTCTGCCGACTGGGAGTGGCGAACAGCGAGACTCGTCCGCCCTGTTGGATCTGCTGGGGCCGTACTTCGATCGTGGCCATGGACGGCCTCCTCAACGGCTGTCGAGCGCGGAGCGCTCCGCTTGATGTGCGGCTATGGGTTGTCGGTTGTCTGCGGCGCCGTCGTGGCTGGTCGCGCAGTTCCCCGCGCCCCTAAAAGGCGCGGCTGCCGCCCCGTCCAGGGCGTCGAGCGTGCTGGAGAGCGCCCAATGGGTGATCAGCTCCCCGAGCAGGCGGCTCTCCTCCTCCGGGGTGATCAGCGCGGCGGCCCTGGCCTGGCCGAGGACCGCGAAGACGAGCGTGGGCGGTGCGGTGCGCAGCAGCGCGGGCTGCCGTACCCAGCGCCGGTAACGCGCCAGCAGCAGGGCGGGGGTACGGCTGGAGCGGGGCATCAGATCGGCCAGCCGGGCACCGCTCAGCGAGGGCGGACGATGGCCCGCCAGCAGCCGGACGAAGCGGGGCATGGACCGTTCGAGGATCCCGGTCAGCGCGCGCAGCTCCCGCGGGGCGCGGCGCGGCGGATAGAGCGTGGCCCACAGCGCGCTCAGCTCCCGCCACTGGGGATGCGGATACAGGGCGTCGCCCATGGCGCAGCTGAGCCGGACCCTGATGTAGGGGAACGGATGGGGGTCGTCGAGGGCCGGGGCGAGCACCAGCCGGCGCGGCAGGCTCACCACCGCCATCAGCCCCAGGGTGCCGCCGATGCCGAGCTTCCCCACGGCGAAGAGATCCGCGAGCACCTCGGAGAGGGTCAGCCCCCAGTAGCGGAAGGCCGTCCGCTCGGCCGCCGTACGGGCATGCCGCTCGATGTCGTACAGCACGGGCCGCAGCGACCCCAGCAGCCCGAGCTGGGCGACCGCCTGATGCCCGACCTCGTGGACCAGCGAGGAGCCGATCCCGTACCCCACCATGCGCTCGCGCGGTATCCGGATCAGTGAGACTGGGCTGCGGCCGCCGCCGGGGATGCGGGTGTGCACCCGGCGGATCGCGCCGCCCGGGCCGCGGGCGAGGTAGCAGACGATCGGCGGCGGGTCGGCGAGCGGTGTGCCCGGTGTGGTCAGCGCGTCGACGGCCGCGACGTCGAGCCCGGCGAGCTGCACCCCGATGTCACGCTCGCTGCGCTGCGTGACCGCCGACTGGAAGAGGTCGAAGTGGGTCAGTACGGAGTTGAACTCCCAGCGCAGCAACGAGAAT
Organism: Streptomyces sp. NPDC001401; assembly: GCF_042895385.1. Classification (NCBI taxonomy): domain Bacteria; kingdom Bacillati; phylum Actinomycetota; class Actinomycetes; order Kitasatosporales; family Streptomycetaceae; genus Streptomyces; species Streptomyces sp. NPDC001401. The sequence goes on along the minus strand of NZ_JBIAWI010000004.1, from coordinate 521,428 downwards.
TGATGCTGCTGCCACTCGGGGTCCCTCTCCCCGCCCGGCCCGTCCAGCCACTCCAGATACGCACCGACCCGGCCCCGGAGTCTGGCCCGCCCCTCCATCAGGAAGCGCTCGATCGCGCTCTGGGCGGCGGCGGACGGTGCGGCGGCAGGCACCATGGTCTCGTGCAGTGCGAACGGCGTGACCCGGTCCAGCCGGGTCAGCAGTGCGCGGGCCTCGCCTTCGAGCAGCGCGGTGGCTGCCGGCCGCAGGTCCATGGCGGTCAGGCCCCCATGATGACGATCTTGCGGCCCTGTCGGACCCAACGACCCGACCGTGCATGGCCGTTGTGGTGGCCGCCCGGGTGCATCCCCTCGGCGTGTCCCCAGCCCTCTTCCCGGGCGCGCCTCTCCTCCTCGGCGCGCCCCCACTCCTCGTCCTCTTCCTCCTCCTCGGCGTGCTCCCAGCCACGCTCCTCACCGAACTCGCGCTGCTCCTCGCGGCGCCCCCACTCCTCGCGCTGCTCCTCGCCCTGACGCCATTCCTCGAGCCCCTTGGAGCCGCCCCACTCCTCCTTGGCAGCGGGGGCGCCGGGGGCGTCCGGTGCCGCGGCCGGCTCGTCGACGTACACGGGCACGGGGCCCGGCCAGTACCAAGGCGCCGGAACGGAGAAGGCCCGGAAGCGCCGGGCCACTCCCGGTGCGTAGCGGCGTGCCGCGGAGTGGACGGCCTGCTGTGCCAGGGACCGCGGGGCCGTCCGGCGCGAGCCGAACGCCGCGTTCCGTGCGGCGGCACCGCTGAGGGCGACGAAGCGCCGGGCGGTCTCGAACTCGTACTCCTCGTGGTCGAGGCCCTCGCCCTCCACCTCGAACAGGTTGCTCGCCCAGCTGCCCAGTTTGGAGCCGACCGCCGTGCCGAGGCCGGGGGCGATCGCCGTCCCGACGGCGCCTCCGATGGCCGGCAGCGCCTGCTTGGCGACGTTCTTGAGGATGCCGCCGAGCTGCTTGCCGACCGAGGAACGCAGGAAGCCCCCGGCCTTCTTCGCCGCGGCCTTCAGCCAGTTGCCCAGGAACTGCTCCAGCTCCTCCTCGGAGGTGACCCCCAGCAGCTCGGTGGCCAGCTGGACTTCCTCCTCCTCGCTGAAGGGGCTCTCCAGCGACTCGGGCACCCGCTCCGCGCGACGCTCCTCGCGGTACTCCTCGGCGCCGAACTCCTCTTCCTCTTCCTCCCGGTAACGCCTTTCGTATTCCTCTTCGTACGGCTGCATAGAGATCAGCCCCTCCCGGCCCTGAGCCGACGCGACCTGTCCGGACCCCTGAACCAGGGCCTGGAACGGCAACGTTGGCAGCGCACGGGGTACGGCGTCGCCAGGGGCGGACCTGGGGAAAACCCTGGGGTGGCCGGACCCCAGGGGTGTCAAGGGCGGCCTGGGCCTGCCTGCCCCGCCTGCCAAGGGACGTGTCATGAAGCCTTCAGTACTCTTCAGACTGAACGCGGGAGGGGAAGCCGGTGGGCCGTGTGCGAATAGCCTTCGGGCTGCTGGTGGTAGTCGGCGGCACGACCTGGTTGCTGGGCGGTGGATCAGCCATCCGGGCGGGTGGGCGCTGGGCTCTGTCGGCGATGCCCTATGCGCTGGCCGTGATGGGGCTGTTGCTGATACTTCGCGCTGCGGTGCCCAAGGGGTTGCTGGCCGGGCCTGTGGTGCTGGTTGCGGGGGGTGGCGTCTGGGCCGCGTACAACGCCGGGGCCTTCGACGGCAGTGCTGCCCATCAGATCCTGCCGGTCGTGGTGATCGTTCTGGGCGCGGCCCTCTCTCTGGGCGTACCGACCCAGTCCCGTCCGCGGGAGCACGATCATCCCCTGCGGCGCTACCGGAGCGTTCTGGTACCCGTGGACCGGCGGGTGGTCACCGCCGGCGTGCCCTTGCGGAGCCTGACGGTCAGTTCCTACTTCGGGAACGCGGTGATCGACCTGTCGGGCGCGGAGTTCACGGGCTTCGCCTCACCGAATGACCGCCTGCGGGTCCTCCAGGCCGACATCACCGTGCTCTTCGGGAGGGTGGAGCTCGTCGTGGGACCGTACTGCGCGGTGGTGAAGGGGAACGTGGAGAACGCCCCGGCTGTGCACTTCGCGGATCGTGTCGCGGTGTATCCAAACGAGCGCGAGTACCTGGACGGCGGAGGGCTGCGGCAGCCGCAACGGGTGGTGCTGAACGTGCTAGGACTCGGCGGCTCCGTCGCGATCAGTTCGCTGTAGGACGTCCTGGTCGTCGGACGGGTGCACCATATTGGTGTCCTTGAGATCCAGGCTGGTGTCGAGCCGGTGGAGGTTGTCGGCGGCCAGGAACGTGGAGATCTTGCCGTTCAGCGCCACGACCGACCTGGCGTCCGTCGGGATGTCGTAGTGGAAGGCCCTGATCAGGTCGAACCGGTGCAGGTCGAATGCCGAGCTGAGCAGCGTGCCGTGGTAGAGCGCCGCAGCCACCGCTCCCCGGTAGGACAGGACCGCCATGCAGGCCGGCGCCAGCGGGAGCAGGGACCAGGCATCGAGGCGGGCGATGAGCGGGATCGTCGCGACCGTGGCCACGCCGAGCGAGACGGACAGGGACGCGGCAGCCGATATGAGGTCCATCTGCTGGTTGACGGCGCCTTGCAGGCGAGGCGAGGTGAAGGCGTACAACCTTGGTGCCACGGTCGGCATGTCAAGGCCGTACCGGTCGCCGGAGAGTCGCTCGCCGCGCCTGAGGGCGTTGCCCAGCAAGGTGGGCATCACCTCTCCGTCCCGGTCCCTGACAGTTCTCCCGGCATCGCGTATCTCCACGGGATAGCCGCGCCGGATCCGCCGGGATCTGGCGACGGCGCGAGCCCTCCTCGCGGCGGCACGGTCCACGGCGGCGAGTTCGGCGAGGGGGCGTCTGCCGACGGTCGCCTGCGGGGCGGCAGGGCTCGCGGCACCGTGTGCTACGTCCAGGATGGCTCGGTTCCGTCGCCGCCTGTGCCATTCCACCGCGGCCCCGTGCAGCGGCGCCAGGGGTGAAGGCGGGTTCCAGTACCCCTCGAGGAGTTGGACGACAGCTGCCTCGAACGGTCGGATCAGCACCCCGCCGAGGAAGGCGATCAGCAGGAACAGTCCGACACCGAAGGCGTCCTTCGTCGTCGGCATGACCGCACTGAAGTCCGCGTGGGCGTGGGGATCGTACAGGTGCGCTCGTACGAGGACCGCGATGACGGTGATGACCAGGAAGGTGGGCAGCACGCTGATCAGGCTGAATCGCGAGCCTCCGAGCACCTTGCTCCCGGCGGAGATCAGTCCGTTCAGCATGCTGCTGGTCCCTTCAGTGCTGCTGTCGGGCGGCTATGGCATAGCGCTGGTACGCGTGACGGCAGTCGGTGCGCCGGGGAGGCGTGGTCTTCCGGTGGGGAGGGGCGGCTTGGCACTGGGGGCAGGCCCAGATGTCCTGGGTGTGGTGGGTGATCGGATCGAACCGGTTCCCGGACTCGATCCGGCGGCTGAGCATGTCCTCCCCACACCCGCACCGTTGAGGCGGCGCGGTCGCCGCTGTCTTCCGGGTGGGCTGCTCGCAGTCGGTCCTCTTGCAGACGTGTACGTACTCCCACTCCTCGGTGGCCGATCCGTAGGAGTCACCCGCCCAGCTCCAGAGGGCATGCTCGCTTCTCAGCGCCAAGCCCCCGAAGTCCGCGCCCCAACGTGCTCGGTTCACGCCCACCCCCGACGTAGGTGCATCGAGTATGCCGTCAACTCCCGTGTGCGCACACCATGTCCACGACGAAGGCCCCCTTCCCAAGCGGGAACGGGGCCTTCGGTGAGGTAGGGGAGGGGAACCTCAGAAACGGCGCGTGATCAGCGCCCGCTTCACTTCCTGGATCGCCTTCGTGACCTCGATACCGCGCGGGCAGGCGTCCGTGCAGTTGAAGGTCGTGCGGCAACGCCACACGCCGTCACGGTCGTTGAGGATCTCCAGGCGCTGCTCGCCGGCCTCGTCGCGCGAGTCGAAGATGAAGCGGTGCGCGTTGACGATGGCGGCCGGGCCGAAGTACTGCCCGTCGTTCCAGAACACCGGGCACGAGGACGTGCACGCGGCGCAGAGGATGCACTTCGTCGTGTCGTCGAAGCGCTCGCGGTCCTCGGCGGTCTGGAAACGCTCGCGCGTGGGCTCGTTCGTGTCCTTCGTGATGAGGAAGGGCATGACGTCCCGGTACGCCTGGAAGAACGGCTCCATGTCGACCACGAGGTCCTTCAGGACCGTCAGGCCCTTGATGGGCTCGACCGTGATCGGCTTCTCGGGGTTGATGTCCTTGATGAGGGTCTTGCAGGCAAGACGGTTCTTGCCGTTGATCCTCATCGCGTCCGAGCCGCAGATGCCGTGGGCGCAGGAACGGCGGAAGGTCAGCGTGCCGTCGACGTCCCACTTGATCTTGTGGAGGCCGTCGAGGACGCGCTCCTTGGGGTCGATCTCCAGCTGGAAGTCTTCCCAGACCGCCTCCGCCGAGACCTCGGAGTTGAAGCGGCGGATGCGGAAGGTGACCGTGATGTACGGGGAGTCGGCGAAGCCGGGCTCGGGGGCCGCGTCCGCCTTCTCCAGAGTCGGGGTTGCCATCAGTACTTACGCTCCATCGGCTGGTAGCGGGTCTGGACGACCGGCTTGTAGTCGAGACGGATGGACTCGGTGCCGTCGTCGCCCACCTCGCGGTACGCCATGGTGTGGCGCATGAAGTTGACGTCGTCGCGGTTCGGGTAGTCCTCGCGGTAGTGACCGCCGCGGGACTCCTTGCGGGCCAGCGCCGACACCGCCATGACCTCGGCCAGGTCGAGCAGGTTGCCCAGCTCGACGGCCTCGAGCAGGTCGGTGTTGAACCGCTTGCCCTTGTCCTGGATCGCGACGTTCTTGTAGCGCTCGCGCAGCTCGGCGATCTTCTCGACCGCGGTCTTGATCGTCTGCTCGGTGCGGAACACCATGACGTTCGCGTCCATGGTCTCCTGCAGCTCCTTGCGGAGCGTCGCCACGCGCTCGGTGCCGGTGGACGTACGCAGCTGCTCGATCTGCGAGACGACCAGCTCCGCCGGGTTCTCCGGCAGCTCGACGTAGTCCGCCTTCTGGCTGTACTCCGCCGCCGCGATGCCCGCCCGACGGCCGAACACGTTGATGTCCAGCAGCGAGTTGGTGCCGAGACGGTTGGCGCCGTGCACCGAGACACAGGCGACCTCGCCGGCCGCGTACAGGCCCGGGACGACCGTCGTGTTGTCGCTCAGGACCTCACCCTCGACGTTCGTCGGGATGCCGCCCATGGCGTAGTGCGCGGTGGGCTGGATCGGGATCGGGTCCGTGTACGGCTCGATGCCGAGGTACGTGCGCGCGAACTCGGTGATGTCCGGGAGCTTGGCGTCCAGCTGCTCCGGCGGGAGGTGCGTGAGGTCGAGGTAGACGTGGTCGCCCTCGGGACCGCAGCCCCGCCCCTCGCGGATCTCCGTGTAGATGGAGCGCGAGACGACGTCACGCGACGCGAGGTCCTTCATGACCGGCGCGTACTTCTCCATGAAGCGCTCGCCGTCCTTGTTGCGGAGGATGCCGCCCTCACCACGGGCGCCCTCCGTCAGCAGGATGCCCATGCGCCAGATGCCGGTCGGGTGGAACTGGAAGAACTCCATGTCCTCCAGCGGCAGCCCGCGACGGTAGACGGCGGCCTGGCCGTCACCGGTCAGGGTGTGCGCGTTGGACGTCACCTTGAAGAACTTGCCGCAGCCGCCGGACGCGTAGATCACGGCCTTCGCCTGGAAGACATGGATCTCGCCGGTCGCGAGCTCGTACGCCACGACACCGGCCGACTTCTTGACGCCGTCGACCTCGGTGATCAGCTGGTCGAGGACGTAGAACTCGTTGAAGAACTCCACGCCCTCCTTGACGCAGTTCTGGTACAGCGTCTGGAGGATCATGTGGCCGGTGCGGTCCGCGGCGTAGCAGGACCGGCGGACCGGGGCCTCGCCGTGGTTGCGGGAGTGACCGCCGAAGCGGCGCTGGTCGATCGTCCCGTCGGGCGTCCGGTTGAACGGCAGGCCCATCTTCTCCAGGTCGAGGACCGAGTCGATGGCCTCCTTCGCCAGGATCTCGGCGGCGTCCTGGTCGACCAGGTAGTCACCGCCCTTGACCGTGTCGAAGGTGTGCCACTCCCAGTTGTCCTCCTCCACGTTGGCCAGCGCAGCGGCCATGCCGCCCTGCGCGGCGCCCGTGTGGGAGCGGGTGGGGTAGAGCTTGGTCAGCACGGCGGTGCGGCTGCGCTTCGTGGACTCGATGGCCGCGCGCATGCCCGCGCCACCTGCGCCGACGATGACGGTGTCGTACTTGTGGATCTTCATGAGTGGTTGCCTCAGCCCCGTGCCTAGCGGATGTTCGGGTCGAAGGTGAAGATCACCAGCGTGCCCAGCAGGATGGTGAACACCGTGGCGGTGTAGAGCAGGCCCTTGAGCCACAGCCGGGTGTTCGCGCGCTCCGCGTAGTCGTTGATGACCGTGCGCAGGCCGTTGGCGCCGTGCAGCATCGCGAGCCACAGCATGAGGAGGTCCCAGACCTGCCAGAAGGGGCTCGCCCAGCGGCCGGCCACGAAGGCGAAGCCGATCTTCGACACACCGCCGTCCAGCACGAGCTGGATCAGCAGGTGGCCGAGGACGAGGACGACCAGCACGATGCCCGACAGGCGCATGAAGAGCCAGCCGTACATCTCGAAGTTGCCCCGGGTCGACTTCGGGGTCTTCTTGGTCCGCTTGCGCGGGGCCTCGATCAGGGGCGCCGGGTTGTCGACGTTGTGGACGGAGTCGCCCTCGACGGGGCCGATCCCGGACGCGGCGGTTTCAGTGGTGGCCATCGGTCTCAGCTCCCGAACAGTTCACGAGCGGCGTGGCCGAGGACGGGGTAGATCGCCCCGAGCATCAGCACGACCCACAGGCCCACGACGGACCAGAGCATCTGCTTCTGGTAGCGCGGGCCCTTCGACCAGAAGTCGACGGCGATGACGCGCAGGCCGTTCAGTGCGTGGAAGAGGATGGCCGCGACGAGGCCGTACTCCAGCACAGCGACGATCGGGGTCTTGTACGTGGCTACGACCTTGTCGTAGTCCTCGGGGGAGACACGGACGAGAGCGGTGTCCAGCACGTGAACGAACAGGAAGAAGAAGATGAGGACGCCGGTGACTCGGTGAGCCACCCAGGACCACATTCCTTCCCGGCCGCGGTACAGCGTTCCAGCCGGCACGGAAGTCCCTCCGGGAGCGGGGATTGGGGCCGCGCCGGCTTGTGCTGTCGGTCGGGCCCGGCCGGGTACGGTCCACCGGCCCCCAGCATCGTAGCGACGCGCTGCCGCAAGCTTTACGGGGGGCCTACCGGTGTGATCAAAGTGGCACGCGTATGGGTTAGCGTTTGCGGCTTCTGGGGTGGGGTGTCCGGGTTTATTTGCCGGGTGCGGGTTGTGTTTGGCTGGTCGCGCAGTTCCCCGCGCCCCTGAGGGAGTGCACCAGCCGTTGCCTTGCCAGGCGCCGGAGTTCCTCTGCCGCCACTACCCGTTCCTCCTCGGGATCGTTGGCCAAGCGTGACCGGATGCCTGCCAAGGCATGGTCCAGCGTCTCGTCCGCATGCAGGCCGTCCAGGCAGATGACGAATGAGTGGCCGAACCTTGCCTCGTACGCCGCGTGCGCCGCCCTCAGGGCTGTATAGGCGACTGCGTAGGTTTCGTCGGGCAATGTCGGCAATGTCTCGGCTGCCAGTGCCTCCGAAAGATCCGCCGGGGTCAGGTCGTAGGCCGCCTCGTCGGAGGCGGCGAGCAGGGAGTCGAGGTCCGGGTAGGGGCGGTGGTCCGCCACTCGGTGGGACCAGCAGAGGCTGCGGAGGCAGGTGAGGAGGAGGCGCCGTGCTTCGTCGGCGGGCGCGGTGTTGAACTCCTCCAGCGCCGTCGTGGACGGTGGAGTGCGGGTCTGCTCGGGCAGCGCCGGTATGGCGGCGACTCGGCCAGGAAGGTGTGTGGGCGTCACGTGTGTTTCGGCAGAGGATGCTGTGAGAGCTGCGAGAGATGTGGTCTCACGTTATCGAGATTGGACGTGACGTGTCCGACGGATGCCCGAATTTCACCCGCAAGGGAGGCTTTCGGGACGCGTGGTGGACGCTTCGTGTTGCCCTTGGGCCTTAGGTTGACGCTGTGAGCCAGCACAGGCGTCGGTCTCCGGCGCAGAACGCGAAGCAGCAGCGGCGCATGATCATCGCGGGTGCGTTCGCCGGGACCGTCGCGCTCGGGATCGGCCTGGGATTCTGGGCCTCCTCCGACGACAGCGGGCCGGCCGGGTCGGCGCAGCAGCCGCCCTCCGCGGGCAGGTCCGCGGCAGCGCCCAGCGCCTCGCACGGCCAGAGCCCGACGCCGACGCCGACCCGTTCGTACGCCCTGTCCAAGGCCCCCCGCACCATCCCCGCGGTGCGCTCCCACACCGCGGCGCGCGGGCCCGGCTGGCGTCCGGTGCGTGGCGAGCGCGTCGTCGTGGACGACGCCGATCTGGCCGACGAGGGGCGCCTGATCGCCGGTGAGCTGGGGCTGACGTACGCGGGCGAGAAGAACGACGTGCGGGCCGGGGACGTGCGGCTGGCGCTGAACGACGGCGCGGGGGCGAACCCGGAGTCGTACACGATGACCGTGCGCGGTGGGCGGGTGAACATCAGCGGGCCGACGGATGCCGGTGTGTTCTACGGCACGCGGACGCTCAAGCAGGAGGTGCACGGCGGGGGTACGGCGCCCGAGGGGATCGTGCGGGACCAGCCGGCCAAGGCGGTGCGCGGGTTCATGCTGGACATCGCGCGCAAGCACTTCACCGCCGGCTGGATCGAGGACCGGGTGCGGGAGCTCGGGGACCTGAAGTTCAACCAGCTGGGGCTGCACTTCTCCGACGACCAGGGGTTCCGGATCGAGTCCGACACGCATCCCGAGATCGTGTCGCGGCAGCATCTGACCAAGGCCGAGGTGAAGCGGATCGTCGATCTCGCCGCCGGTCGGCACATCACCGTCGTGCCCGAGATCGACTCGCCCGGGCATCTGGGGGCCGTCATCGCCGCTCATCCCGAGCTGCAGCTGCGCAACGCGCAGGGGGTGGCGGCGAGCGGGGCCGTCGACATCTCCAAGCCGGCGGCCGCCAACATCGTCGACGATCTGCTCAACGAGTACGCCGGCCTGTTCCCCGGCAGTCAGTGGAATCTCGGCGGTGACGAGTACCGGGCACTGATGGTGTCCAACCCGGCCGCCTCCTATCCCCAGCTGGCCGCCGCCGCTGTGAACAAGTACGGGTCCGGGGGGACCGTCTCCGATCTGACCACGGGATGGCTCAACGACCGGGCCGACACGATCCGGGCCCACGGCCGGACCATGCGGGTGTGGAACGACGGGTTCTTCCGGGGGACGTCCGTGCAGCCCGCCAAGGATCTGCAGGTCGCGTACTGGACCGGCAAGGAGTACGGGGCGCGGCAGCCGGTGGAGTATCTGAGCGCCGGGCGCAAGGTCATCAACTACAACGACGAGTTCCTGTACTACGTCCTCGGGCAGCCGAACAGGTTCTTCTATCCGACCGGACAGCGGATCTACGAGCAGTGGACCCCGCTCGTCGTGCGCGGCACGCAGGCGGTCCCGTCGCGGTACGACGGGCAGATCCTCGGCGGGTCCTTCGCCGTGTGGTGCGATCTCGCGGGCTCGCAGACGCAGGACCAGGTCGCGGCCGGGATCCGGATGCCGCTGCGGGCGACGGTGCAGAAGCTGTGGGATCCGGGGCGGCCGGGGCTGTCGTGGACGCAGTTCAAGGCGCTGGCCGGAAAGCTGGGCTGAGCACGCCCGGACGCCCGAACGGCCGGGGCTTCTTGGCCGATACGGCTGCGAACTGTCGTACGACTGTGGTGTATTCGGCGCGAGCCGAAGCAGACACAGCCGTGGGGGGCCGGGATGGGGTACTGGGGGTATTTGGTCGTGGGCCGCAGTGAGCGGCCGCTTGCCGAGCTCGACGCGCTGGCGGGGGCGAAGGGCATGGAGCTGCGGGCCGAGGCGCCCGGCGGGTGGCAGGTCTGGGACTACCCGAACGGGGAGGGCGAGGTGGGGAACATGAACGTCCTCGCCGGGGAGACCGGGGCGCCCGCGCTCTTCGGGTACGTCATGGACAGCGACTGTGTGGTCGTGGAGGCGGCGGCGCCCGAGAGCGGGGCGTGGACGACGTGTCTCGCGCGGGCCGCGATGGCCGGGTATCTCGGTGCCGCGAACGAGGGGCTCACGATCGAGGACTACTTCCTCGAACCCCGTGACGCCGCCGACCGGGCGGTCGCCTGGGCCGCCGAAGCCGGGCACGACGTGGACGCCGGGCCGTTGCTCGAAGTTCTGACTGCTGACGCCGATCCGTTGGCCGAAAACCTCTTTTTTCAGATGCTGGACCGGCTGGGCGTGGTACCGCTGTGACACTCCCGGGGCGTCGCACGCAGTAAGGGGAAGTGCGGGCTCCGTAAGGGAAGAGCCCTGCTGGGCCTTTTACGGGACCCGCAGAAGGAGGCGTGGATGAGCCTGGTGGAACTGATCGCTCAGGCCGACGAACGCGGACTGGCCGCGAGCGGGTTGGCTTGTTTGGATCGGTGTGTCCCGCTCCTGGGCGGTGACGACGAGATTCTGCGGCCTTTGTGGGCCAGCCTCGCGGACTCCGGCGACGTCGGTGAGTGGGGTGCGCGGCTGGAGCATGCGCGACTGAAGCTCGCCGGGGCCGAGGAGTACGACGAGTCCCTCGAGGACGAGGCCGCGCTGCTGGCGCGTCGGATGTTGGCCGCCGCGCCCGTCGATCGGTCCGCCGCGGAGATACGGGTGTGGGCCGATGGCTGCTCCGTCGCTGCGCTGCAGATACATCGGCTGCTGGACCCCATGGACGATTCGGTGTCCTCGGTCGACTCGCGTCGGGAGGGGCGTACGGAGGGGATGTCACCGCTTGTTGCTGCGGAGTTGCGGCGGCAGGTGACCGTTTTGGAGCTGCTTGCCGGGCATGGTGCGGGTGGGTTGCGCCGGGCGCTGGAGGTGTCGACCGAGGGGCGGCGGGTGCTGCGGGCAGTTGTCTCGCGGAGGGCTCGCCTCGGATAGTGCCGCCACGGGTTGTTTGGCGGGTGCGGGTTTGTTGTGGCTGGTCGCGCCCACGCGGCGGAGCCGCATATCGACACAGCCCCGCGCCCCAAAAGGCCGCGCCCTGGAGTCTTCAGCGCAGTAGCCACTTCACCACCGCATCTCCGTACTCTGCCGTGCGCGTGTAGAAGGCCGTCAGGTCTCGGTGGGTCGATGCGACGAGGGTGTGCGTTTCCTGTTCCGCCTCGGGGCCGCCGTAGCGGGGGAGCAGTTCGTCGCGGGCCAGGCGCCACAGAACCTCGATGTCGGTCGACGCGAGGAATGCGGCCACTCGGGCCGCCTGTGCCGCGGTCAGGAGCAGGAAGGGCGGTTCTTCGAGGGTGTGGGGGAAGACCGCGCGGCCGCCGAGGACCACATGGGCCCGTGGTCCCTCCTTGGTCTGGTGCGGGGGTGCTCCCGCGTAGAGGACGTCGTGGTCGACGTAGTGGTGGTCCAGCATCTCCTCCCGGTGCCGGTCGATCCGTCGGCGCACGGTGTCCCAGTCGTCCTCGAACAGCCGTTGCAGCCAGTTCGCGCTGTTGCGCAGGGCCGAGGGCGGCACCGCGCGGAGATGGAAGTACAGGCTCATCAGTGAGAGGAGCGCACGGAAGGGGCGAAGCGTCACTCCCGGGCAAAGCTCCCACCTGAGGGAGTCCTGTGCCTGTCCTGCGGTGGCCGTGGGGCGGTACTGCGCCGGTCTCGGGAACGCCCCGGAAATCACGTGACGGATGGCCCGCCGGCGCCGCTCCTGTGTATGTGACTACCTTCCACGAGACCAGGCCGAACGCGGCGACGAAGCCCGTGCGGTGGGCGGCGGACGCGGTCGCGGCGATGCGCGAGGGAGCGCGGCTGCGCCTCGACTACTCGGCGCAGAGCCTGTGGCGCGTCGACCGGATGATCGAGGGGATACGGCAGGAGGGGGCGCCGTACGCCGCGGTGGAGAGCGTGTTGCGCGGCTTCGGGGCCTACGCCGGTGAAGTGATGGTCCGTCAGGCCGGCGCCGAGTGGTGGACGACCGGCGGCGACCACTGGATACGCACCCCGGACGGCCGGATGTGGGACCCGATCGACGAGGCCCGCCGCTGTTTTCACGGGGACGGATCGCTGCGGCTGCTGTGCCGGGACGCGGCCCGCGCGGCAAAAACACCGTAATAAGAGACGCTGGCGTTCCCAAAATGCAGGGGGCGGGCGCACGATGGGGTCATGGCTGACAACCGTCGTTGGTGGGCCCTGGTCGTCATCGCACTCGCCCAGTTGATGGTCGTCCTCGACATGACCATCGTGAACATCGCCCTGCCGTCCGCGCAGGCCGCGCTGCACATGTCGGACGGGAACCGGCAGTGGGTCATCACCGCGTACACCCTGGCCTTCGGCGGGCTGCTGCTGCTCGGCGGCCGGGTCGCCGACCTGGTCGGCCGCAGGAACACCTTCGTGATCGGCCTGCTCGGCTTCGCCGCCGCCTCCGCACTGGGCGGGGCCGCCGTCAACTCCGGGATGCTGTTCGGCGCGCGGGCCCTGCAGGGCGTGTTCGCCGCGCTGCTCGCGCCGTCCGCGCTGTCGCTGCTCGCGACGACGTTCACCGACCCGAAGGATCGCGGGAAGGCGTTCGGCATCTTCGGCGCCATCATCGGCGCGGGCGCGGCGGTCGGCCTGCTCGCGGGCGGCTTCCTCACCCAGTACCTGAACTGGCGCTGGTGCCTGTACGTCAATGTCCCCATCGCCCTGGTCGCCTTCTTCGGCGCGCTGGCACTGCTCGCGCCCGGCGAACGCCATCCCGGTGGCCATCTCGACGTGCCCGGCGCGCTGTTCGGCTCGGCCGGAATGCTCTCGCTCGTCTACGGCTTCTCCGAGGCGGAGTCCAGGAGTTGGCACGACGGGCTGGTGCTGACGCTGCTCGCGGGCGGGGTCGTACTCCTCGCGGCGTTCGGGCTGTGGCAGACGCGGGCCCGGGTGCCGCTGCTGCCGATGTCCGTGGTGAAGGACCGTCAGCGGGTCGGCGCCTTCCTCACGACGCTGCTCGTGACCATCGGCATGTTCGGCGTGTTCCTGTTCCTCACCTACTACATGCAGGGTGTTCTCGGATACTCGCCGGTCAAGACGGGTGTCGCCTATCTGCCCATCACCGCCGGGATGATCGTCGGCTCGACCCAGATCGCGGCCCGCGGGCTGAACAAGGTGCCGCCGCGGATGCTGATGGTGCCGGGGCTGCTGGTGGCGGCCGGCGCGCTCGCGATCATCGCCCAGGTGGGCACCGAACCGGCCTACGCCTCGCACATCCTGCCCGGCATGCTGATGCTCGGGCTCGGCATGGGTACGGCGATGATGACGTCCGTCTCGCTGGCCACCGGGAGCGTCGCGCCGCGTGACTCGGGCGCGGCCTCCGCCACCTTCAACACCGCCCAGCAGGTGGGCGGTTCGATCGGTACGGCGCTGCTGAACACCATCGCCGCGACGGTGACGGCGCGGTATCTGACGGCGCATGCGGGCCCGGGGGTCAACCCGAGGTCGCTGCAGGCGGAGGCGACCGTGCACGGCTTCAACGTCGCCACCTGGTGGGCGATGGGCTCGCTGCTGCTGGCCGCGACCATCGCGGGAGTGGTCGTGAACGCGGACCGGGCGCCCACCCCGCAGACTGCGCAGGAGCGGACGCCCGAACCGGTGGACACGGCCTCGTGAGCGGCTACTTGATGTAGACGAGGCCGTCCGTCGTGACCGTCGGACGGCCGCTGGTGCCGACCACCACGATCTTCACGGTGTGCTTGGCGCTGCTGGACCAGGTCTTCGTCCAGATCGCCTGGCGGTACTGCGTGGTCGACGACATCAGGTCGACGGTGCTGACCTTGACGCCGTCGACATAGACGTACGCCTGACCGGAGGTCGATGCACGGCTGACCACCCAGGAGGCGGAGCGGCCGGTGAAGGTCCAGCTCAGGCTCGCGCCCTTCGAACCGCTGGAGTACGACTTGCCGCCGAGGTAGCTGGTGGAGGAACGGGCCGTCCAGGTACCGGACTTGACGGCCGAGGTCTCCTGCAGGATCACCGGGGTGAAGGAGGCGGAGGACGTACCGGTGTTGCCCGCGTAGTCGTACGCCTTCATCGACCAGGTGCTCGCCGTGCCGGAGTTGGCGGTGCGGCTGGAGCCGGTGGTGGTCGGGCCGAAGGAGGCCGTCGTCGGGGTCAGCAGGCTCACCGACTTCAGGGCGGCGTTGTCGGCCGCCTTCCAGCCGAGGGTGACCGGGACGGCGGTGGTGTTGACCGTGCCGGTGCGCAGGGAGAGCTTCGGCGCGGTGGTGAAGGTCGGTGCGGTCGTCTCCGCGACGACGTTCAGCGCGGCGGTCGTCGCGGTCTTGCCGGACTGGTGCACGGCCCGCACGGCAACGGTGTGGGTGCCCGGGGCGAGCGTCGCGCCGACGGAGGTGGACGTGCCGGAGGCGGTGGCGGCGACCTTGCCGTCCACCAGCAGCTCGAACTTGGAGATCAGCGAACCGGGCGTGGTCGTCGACCACTTCGCCGTGACGGCGCCCTTGGTGTAGTACGTCGAGCCGGACAGGCCCGCGCCGGACAGTGAGGTGACCTTCAGTCCCTGCACCGGGCCGGACGCCCAGGCGCGGACCGTCGGCAGCTGGGCGTAGAGGGAGCTGCCGGGGCACTGGGTGTTGTAGCCGTCCCGGTGGCCGGAGATCCGGTTGAAGGTGTAGCTGCTGCCGGCGGTGAAGCTGGTGCCGAAGTAGTTGGTCTGGGTCGCGCCCGCCTTGAGCTGCACGGTGGTGGAGGGGTCGGCGTTGTACTGGCCGAGCTTCCAGGCCGCGATGCGCGCGACCGACTCCAGGGCCGCGTTGGTGGCGCCGGTGGTGGTGTAGTCACCGAGCACCGCGATGCCGGCCGACTCGCGGTTCCAGCCGTAGGTGTGTGCGCCGAGCACCGGGAGGTCGACGCCGCCCTTGCGGCCCTCGAAGATCGTGCCGCACTTGTCGACCAGGAAGTTGTAGCCGATGTCGTTCCAGCCGTTGGTCTGCGTGTGATACGCGTAGATGCCCCGCACAATTGCCGCGGAGTCGGAGCACGAGTAGTCGTTCGTGCCGTCCGTGTGGTGGACGAAGACGGCCTTCACATCGGCGTTGTACTCCGACGGGTCGGGGCTCAGCGACTCGTCCGCACCCCAGCCGGACCGCGAGACGATCGGCGGCTCGGGCACGGTGGACGGCGGGGCGGTGGGCGTGGTGGCAGTCGGGCTCGGGGACGCGCTGGTCGACGTCGAGGGGGAGGCCGAGGCGGAGGCGGACGCGGAGGCCGAGTCGCTCGGGGACGCCGAGGCGCTGTCCGTCGGCGAGGCGGTGGCGCTGTCGCTCGGGGACGCCGAGTCGGTGGGCGTCACGGAGTCGGTGGGCGACGCGCTGTCGCTGGGGGTCACGTCCGCCACGAACGCGGCCGGCTCGGCCTGCTTCTGCTCGGCGGCGGTCGCCACCCCGGGGTCGACCAGGTTGACCTGGAGCCCCTTGGGAAGCCCGGAACTGGTGGAGCCGTCCTTGTGGACGACCTGGACCTCGACCCCGTCGGAGGGGCCGACCCACAGCGGCTCGGACGCGCCGCGCGCATCGGCACCGGCCTCCGGGTCCTCCAGCGGGTCGACGTTCGCCTCGAGGTCCTGCCAGCCGGTCCACTTGCCGGTCCCGGCGTCGCGGGTGCGCACCTGTGCCGTGCCGTGCAGCCGCTTGGTGGCGCCGGTCCAGGAGACGCCCAGCATCGAGAACTGCTTGGTCTCCGTGCGCGGCAGCTCCCGCTTGCCGTCCGCGGTGCTCTTCAGCGCGAGGTCGTAGACCTTCACCGGCCGCTTGGCCTGTCCCTCGGTCCCGTGGCCCAAGGACGGACTGGCGACGGCGTACGTCACCACGCCACCGCCGCCCAGGACCACCGCCCCGACCGTCAGCCACGCCCGTCTCTTCATGCTCAGCGGTCTGTACGCACGCGTACCGCGAGGACTCAACTACCCCACCCCTAGAAAAAGACCATGACTGCCACACCTGTCACTGCAGGTGGCACTTACACACAGCGTCCTGCTTTGGCCAAACATCACTCGGCGGTCGCCGCCGCCGTGGCCTCGGGCGAGGCCGCCTCGCCCTGGCAGGTGGCGCGCCCGTACCGCCCGTAGGCGGAGGCGGCCTGTACGTGCCTGCCGTCGACTGCGAGGGAGCAGCCGGCCCGGCCGCCCTTCTCGCCGAGCGTGATGGCGACGAGCGGGGAGTGGTCGACGGGCACCCGCACCGTCTTCTTCCACGGCAGCTGTGCCGCACGGGCCGTCGAGGCCTGCTTGCCGCCCGACTCATAGCTGATGTCCGCCTTGCCCTTGCCGGTCACCTCGTAGGTGACGGCGGTCGTCGCCACGCCGGGCTTCTTCGGCGCGTCCGGAGTGTCAAGGACGCCGTACAGCACGAGTCCGCCGCAGGCGGCGACCACGACCGCGGCGATGCCGAGCGCACGCCGGTCCAGGCCTGCGGTGGATTCCTTTTCGGTCGATGGCATCGGCTTCGGCTTTCGGCTCGGAGGCATTCGAAGGCATTACGAAGCCGGGTTTATAGCGCACAGGAGACGCACAGGCCAGCGGGCGGAAGAAACGGGCGAACCGTCAACTGTCCGATTACTGCCCCCTGTTGACACCGCCGCACCTGGCTGATTACAACTCGGGCCGCCACAAAGCAACTTCACAGAATCCGGCCGGGACCCCCGTCCGGAAGTTCGGCGTGCCCGCATTCCGGGGGCGCCGCCTACGAAAGGGCATTGGACGTGAAAGTCCGATACGGGAGAGCAATCTCCTGCCTTGTCGTGTCTGCGGTAGTGACAACTGCATTGCCGCAGATGGCCTACGCCGCCTCGGATTCCGAGGGAGGTGGCGGCAAGGGAATCGTCGACACGGTCAAGGGCTGGTTCTCCGACGACGACGGCCCGAAGCTCGACAAGCCGCCGTCCCACGACGACCTGGACGTGGCCGACCGGCAGAAGCTGCCGAAGGGCAAGAAGGCGCCCAAGGCCCACCGGGTCAAGGAGCTGAAGAGCAGGCGCACGGCGAGCGCCCGCTTCTGGCAGTTGTCGGACGGCCAGGTGCAGGCGGAGCTGTCCGCGCTGCCGACCTCGTACCGGGACAAGAAGACCAAGTCCTGGAAGCCCATCGACACCTTGGTGCGCACATCGAAGACCAAGGGCTACGAGTTCTCCAACACGACGAACAACGGCCGCAGTTGGTTCGGCGGCGACAGCGACCGGCTGGTCCGCTTCCAGTCGCCCGACGGCCGCTCCGTCAGCCTCGGCCTGGACGGCGCCGGCCGCGACCTGAAGCCGACGGCCAAGGGCTCCACCGTCACATACAAGGACGCGACGCAGGGCGCCGACCTGCAGTACGCCGTCGGCCCCGGCCGGGTGAAGGAGAACATCACCCTCTCCGAACGCCCCGACACCCCGCTGAAGTTCACCTTCACGCTGGACACGCACGGTCTCACCCCGAAGGCCCGCAAGGACGGTTCGATCGCCCTGTACGGCGAGCTGCCGCACACGCCCGAACTCGTCATCCCCGCCCCGTACATGACGGACGCGAAGAAGGCCGACAAGTCGGTCTTCGGGAAGACCTACAGCACCAAGGTCACCCAGAAGCTCACCCGGGACGGCAAGTCCTGGAAGCTGACGGTCACTCCGGACGCGAAGTGGCTCGCGGCCAAGGAGCGCCAGTACCCGGTCGTCATCGACCCGACGATCACCATCGCGCCCTCGCCCACCGACTCCCAGGACACGATGGTCCTGTCGGACCAGGCGTCGACGAACTTCAACACGACCTGGAAGCTGTCGGCGGGCAAGACCGACACGGGCACCGCTCGCTCGCTGATCAAGTTCCCGCTGAGCGAGATCCCCTCGGGCACGAAGATCGACTCGGCCCGCCTGGAGATGTACTTCGACCAGGCGCACACCACCAACGCCAACGATGTCACCATCGGCGCCTACCGGGCGACCGGCGCGTGGGACGAGTCGACGGCGACCTGGTCCAACACCAGCTCCCTGGTCGGCGAGCTGTCCGGCACCACCGTCCAGGTGGACGACGGCGACTCGGGCACCACGGCGTCCGTCGGCAGCTGGCCCTCCACGAGCTCCTCGTCCGGCATCGGCTCCGACTACCGCTCCAACAAGGACTCGGTCGCCGGCGACACGTACACCTGGCAGCCCAAGCTCCCGGAGACCGCCTCCTACCGCGTCGACGCGCACTACGTCGCGGGCTCCGACCGGGCCACCAACGCGCCCTACACGGTGACCGGCAAGGACGCCACCACCACCTACACCGTGAACCAGCAGTCGGGCACCGGCGGCGTGTGGTCGTCCCTGAACGGCGGCTCGCAGATCAACTTCTCCGCGGGCACGACCGGCAAGGTCGTCCTCGGCGACGGCCCCGCCTCCACGTCCACCGCGGTCGTCGCGGACGCGGTGCGCTGGGTGAACCCGGCGTCGATCGTGAAGAACGTCGGCGAGTACAACCAGTGGCACAAGTTCCCGGTGACGGACACCGTCCAGCAGTGGCTGGATGGCACGTCGACCAACAACGGCTTCGTGCTGAAGGCCGCGGACGAGTCGTCCACCGCCCCGACCGGCGGCCCCCGCTACGAGTCCGGTGACGGCGACTACGGCGGCGAGACGGCGACGATCCCGCGCCTGACGGTGACGTACGGCAAGGTCGGCACCGCCCTCGACTCGCCGACCGTCGTGCACTCAACCGGCCCGGAGCTGAGCTGGAAGGCGTACACGAACACCACCGGCGACTCCGGCTACGACATCGCCGAGTACCAGCTGCACCGCTCCACGCAGCAGGTGTTCACGCCGTCCGCGGCCACCCTGGTCGCGCCGATCGACAAGTCGGCGACGGCCTACACGGACACCACCGCGACCCCGACCCCGGACTCCTCCTCGGTGGAGATCGGCCGGTCGTACTACTACCAGCTCGCGGTGAAGACCAAGAACGGCCAGCTGCTCGGCTCCCCGACCCGCATCGTCGGCGTCCCGAAGGCCGGCCGCACCATGCGCCTGATCCAGGGCACCTCCGGCGTCACGGACACCACCCTGTCCTCCGGCCAGCCGACCACGAACGAGGACACCATCTCCTCCTTCGGCGTCGGCCAGAAGTGGCTGGAGGTGGGCAACAACTCCACCACGTACGGCAAGGCGCGCGCCGCCCTGAAGTTCACCACGTCGGACATCCCGACCACGGCCACCGTGCTGGAGTCGCGGCTGTTCATGTGGGGCGCGGAGACGACCACCGGCACCAACGGTGCGATCTACGAACTCCACGGCCTGAACAAGGACTTCAACGAAACGCAGGCCACCTGGAACAACGCCGCGACCGGCACGGCGTGGACGACGGCGGGCGGCGACTACTCCGGCACGGTGTCCGACACCGTGGCCCAGGTTTCGGAGGTGGGCCGCCACTGGTGGGACGCGACGTCGCTGACCCAGGGCTGGATCAAGACGCCTGCCTCCAACCACGGCGCCCTGGTCAAGCTGAAGGACGAAACGACCACCGGCCCGCAGGAACGCACCCTGTTCCTCGCGTCGGAGGCCGCAGACCCACAGCTCGGTCCGCTGCTGCGCGTGATCTACGTCGACTCGACGACGGACGACACGTACTACGCACCGCAGACCCCCGCCCGCATGACCCCCAACTCCCAGTACACGGTGGACTTCACCGTCACCAACACCACGTCGAGCGCCTGGGCGAGCGGTGAGCGGGTGCTGTCGTACACCTGGAAGCTGCCGGACGGCACGGACGTGACGAATGGCGGCAACCAGCTCTCCACCGCCATCCCGGCGCTCTCGCCGGGCCAGTCGGCGACGATCCAGGCGCAGGTCAAGACGCCGATCAACTCGGACTCGGGCAGCAAGCGCACCCAGTACGTGCTCGGGTGGGACGTCAAGAAGGTCTCTGACGGCAGCTGGCTGTCGGCCGGCACCGGCGGCATTCCGACGCTGAAGCAGAACGTGGCGGTGGAGGACCCGACGTCCGACTCGCTCGGCCTGGAGAAGTTCTACAGCTACACGGGCAAGAACACGGGCGCCGGCTCGACGGTGATGAACAACCTGGCCTCCGGCAACACCGTGTGGTCGTACAACGCGTTCAGCAACCCCGGCCGCGGCCTGACGACCTTCGCCCGCTTCGCGTACAACTCGCTGGACACCGACAACACCACAGGTGGCGCGGGCGCGGGCTGGTCGGCACAGCTGGGCGGGCCCATCCGGCTCGGCGCGGCACTGGACTTCCACCCCAACCCGGTTCAGAACGCGACGGAGATCCGCCTGCCGGACGGTGACGGCACCACGCACGTCTTCACCAAGCAGCCGGACGGGTCGTGGAAGGCCCCGGCAGGCGTCCACTACCGCATCACGGCCAAGGCGGGCCTGGACTGCACTCCGGACAAGGACCCGATCCCGGACGCGTGGACGCTGCTGCGCCCGGACGGCACGCGGTTCTACTTCGGCTGCGACGGCTACCTGACGTCTGTCGTCGACAAGAACGGCAACACGCAGACGTACACCTACGAGCAGCACAAGACCCAGGGCAAGGCAGCGAAGTTCCTCGCCTACGTCACCGACCCGGCGGGCCGGCAGTCCCTGACGCTCGACTACTACAAGAAGGGCGACGCGTCCTACAGCTACATCGACGGTACGGGCGCCAAGGTCACGGGCACGAGCCTGACCGACCCGGACATCTACGACCACGTGAAGTCCGTCACGGACATCTCGGGCCGCAAGGTCTCCTTCTTCTACACGGTGCAGGGCCTGCTCGGTCAGTTCACCGACGGCGACGGCTCCAGCCAGCCGAAGAACTTCAAGTTCACCTACGACGCCACCCAGGGCAACAAGAACGTCAAGCTGGTGACGGCCACGGACCCGCGCGGCCACGACACCAAGCTGGCGTACTACGCGCCGCAGACGGGTGACGACCCGAAGTACCACTGGTGGACGAAGACGATCACGGACCGTCTGAACGGTGACACCGGCTTCGCCTACGCGGCCGACACCGCGAACACGAAGTTCACCGACACCACGATCACGGATGCGGAGACGCACGCCACGAAGTACGTGACGGACGACTTCGGCCGCCCGGTCCAGACAACCAACGCCAAGTCCCAGACGTCGAAGATGAGCTGGGACGCGGACAACAACGTCACGTACCTGGAGGAGGACAACGGAGCCAAGACCGCGTACTGCTACGACCAGAAGACGGGCTACCCGCTCTGGCAGCGCGACGCGGAGAACAACAAGGCGGGCGTGCCGGACCAGACGGCCACCTGCGTTTCCGACACCACCAAGTGGCCGGCGAACGCCTCGAAGTACGAGTACCAGACGCGTGCGGACGGCTTCTCGGCAGACCTGTTCCGCAAGACCTCCCCGGAGGGGCGGGCCTGGCAGTTCGGCTACGACAGCTTCGGCAACCTGACCGCGGTCACCGACCCCAAGGGGGTGGCGACCACCACGGTTGCCGGTGACTACACCACGTCGTACACCTACGACGCCTACGGCGAGCTGACCAAGGCCACCGACGCGAACACCAACGCGACCACCTACAGCGGCTTCGGCCCGACAGGCTACCCGGCCACGATCACCGACGCGCTGAGCAAGTCCACGTCGTTCGTGTACGACGAGCGCGGCCAGGTCACGCAGGTCACCGACGCCAACCAGAAGGTGACCACGCAGACGTACGACACGTTCGGGCGTCCGCTGGTCAAGACGGTGCCCAAGGACCAGGCGGCGGGCGTGCTGATCACGACCCCGGCGCCGGTGTACGACGCGAACGACAACGTCACCCAGTCGACGGCGCCCAACGGCGCGGTGTCGACGGCGGTGTACGACGCGGCGGACGAGGTCAGCTCGGCGACGGCGCCCAAGGACACGGCCACCTCGGATGACCGGACGACGTCCTACACCTACGACAAGGTCGGCAACCTCAAGACGACGACGGAGCCCAAGGGCACGCTGACGACGTCGGATCCGACGGACTACGTCACGACGAACACCTACGACCCGATCTACCAGCTCACGTCGGTGGTGAACGCCGCCGGCGACAAGATCAGCTACGAGTACGACGACGTCGGCAACGTCAGCACGGTCATCGACCCGAAGAAGAACGCGACGACGGACACCACCGACTACACCGCCAAGACGGCCTACGACCTGGACCACCGGGTCACGTCAGTCACGGACGCGGCCGGCAAGACGACGAAGAAGACCTACGACAAGGACGGCCTGGCCGTCTCCGCAACGGATCCGGAGAACAACACCACGCTCATCACGTACGACGAGCGCGGCAAGGCCACCCAGGTCCAGGTCCCGCACTCGGGCACCGCGCCGATCACCTACAACACGACCAAGTACGAGTACGACCAGGTCGGCAACACCACCAAGGTGAACACACCGCGGGGCACGGCGACGGGCACGGTGGACGACTTCACCGCGCGCACCGAGTACGACGCGTTGAACCGGCCGGTCAAGCAGTTCCAGCCCTACGACCCGAGCTCGAGCGATACCCGCTACAACAACCCGAACGTCTACACCCAGACGTTCTACGACGCGGTGGGCAGGGTCTCCAAGACCTCGCTGCCGCCGTCGGAGGGCCAGACGGTCCGCAACGACACAACCTACGGCTACTTCGACAACGGCTGGGCGAAGTCGGCCACGGATCCGTGGGACATCACCACCAGCTACGACTACAACGAGCTGGGTGAGCAGACGGCCCGGACGCTCACGTCGGCGGGCGGTTCCTCGAACCGCACCATGTCGTGGTCGTACTACCCGGACGGCAAACTCAAGTCGCGTTCGGACGACGGTGTGCCGGTCGGCAGCGCGGTGGTCCTGGCCGACAACTCCGACACCCAGAACACCTCCTCCACCGGCACCTGGACGAAGGGAGACATCACCGGCCAGCAGGGTTACAACCACGAGTCCCACGCGGCGGGCACGGGCACGGACGCCTTCACCTGGACGCTCAACATCCCCAAGGACGGCACGTACGCCGCGTACGTGAAGTTCCCGAAGGTCACGGGCGCCGCGACCACGGCAAAGTACACGCTCACGCACGCGACCGGCACGGTCGACAAGACGATCGACCAGAGCGCGACCGCGAACCAGGGCACCTGGGTGTCGCTGGGCTCGTACTCCTTCACCCAGGGCAACGCGGCCAAGCTGCAGCTGTTCCAGAACAGCGCCGGCACGGTCGTCGCGGACGCGGTGAAGCTGGTGCGTGACACCACCACCGATGTCGACACCGAGAAGAAGACCTTCGCCTACACGTACGACGCCAACGCCAACCTGACCAAGATCGACGACACGTCGTCCGGCGCGAAGATCGACGCCTACACGGTCGCCTACACGGGCCTCAACCAGGTCCAGAAGGTCACCGAGTCACTGCTCGGTACGGAGAAGAAGTCGACGTCGTACACCTACGACGCCAACGGCCAGCCGGACACGATCACACACCCCGACCAGTTCTCCAAGTACACCTACGACCTGCGCGAACTGGTGAAGACCGTCTCGGTCGGCAAGACGGCGACCGACGCCTCACCCAAGGTGACGTCGTACACGTACACCGACCGCAGCCAGAAGCTCCAGGAGACCAAGGGCAACGGCAACACCGTCGACTACACCTACTACCTGGACGCGGCCCTCAAGTCCACGACGGAGAAGAAGGCGAACGGCACCCTCGTCGACTCGCACACCTACGCCTACGACCCCAACGGGAACAAGGCGCAGGACGTCGCGCAGAAGATGAACGCCGACAACCACGCGGCGTACCTGTCGTCGACGACGGACTACAGCTACGACCCGGCCGACCGGCTGACGAAGGCGGTCAAGACCGGCAACGGCGCAGGGACGGAAACCTACGTTCATGACAACAACGCCAACGTCGTCAGCCAGACCGTCAACAACACCACGACCAACTACACCTACGACCGCAACCGCCTGCTGAGCGCCACCATCGTCGGCGGCGCGACGGCGAACCACAACTACGACCCGTTCGGCCGCCAGGAATCGGTCACCTCCGGCGGAAAGATCATCTCGCGGAGCGTGTACGACGGCTTCGACCACGTCATCGAGTCCCAGCAAGCGGACTCCACGGGCGCGTTGAAGTCGACCACGTACACCTACGACCCGCTCGACCGCACCGCCTCCAAGACGGCGGACGGCAAGACGACGGACTTCGAGTACCTGGGCCTCTCGTCCGAGGTGCTGGACGAGAAGGTCGCCGGCACGATGACCAAGTCCTACCAGTACAGCCCGTGGGGCCAGCGCCTGTCGCAGATCAAGTACAACGGCGACGGCACGACCGAGGACGGCTACTTCGGCTACAACGGCCACACCGACGTCGAAACCCTCACGGACAACAACGGCGACACCAAGGCGACGTACGGATACACCGCCTACGGCAAGGACGACACCTCCGAGTTCACCGGCATCGACAAGCCGGACCCGGCCAACCCGACGAAGGAGGCCTACAACCCCTATCGGTTCAACGCCAAGCGGTGGGACGCCCAGTCCGGTACCTACGACATGGGCTTCCGGAACTACGACCCGGGGCTCAACCGGTTCACCACCCGGGACATGTACAACGGCGCCCTCGCAGACATGAGCCTCGGCGCAGACCCCTTCACCGGGAACCGCTATGCCTTCACGGGCGGAAATCCGGTTTCGGGCATTGAACTCGATGGTCATACGTCGGTTGATGCCATGTGTGACGGCGTCGAGGGCTGCAATGCCACCACGGTCGGCCGGAACCAAGGAGCCGAAGCCGAAGACCCGTGGTACAAGGACCTCAGCGGGAACCACGACACGGCAGTCGTGATGGCGACCACCTGGCTCAAGTCCCATTACCCGGGCGATGACTTCGACAACGAAGTGCGGATCGATGAAGGATCGGCCAAGGGGAACGGCGAGTACGGCTGGGCCGACATCGTCCGCTGGGGCAAGGACCGGGTCGAGGTCTGGGAGGTGAAGCAGGCCGGCGGCCCAGCAGAGAAAGCAGGTCCCGCTCAGCTGGCGAGGTACATCGAGAAGCTTCAGGAGATGCTGGCGGCTTCCGGGGACAACCGAATCGTTGTGGCGGGCGCCGACATCGTTCCCGAACTCGGTCCCACGCCGAGCCTCAGCAATCCCAACAAGATGATCACAGCCAGATCCACGACGGGAGGCATCATCACCTACGACGTGAGCGAGGACGACGATGATCCGGTACCCACGCCACGTGTGACCGCGACTCCCTCGCCGTCGGCCCTGCCGTCGCCGACTCCGATCCCGATCAGCGGCAAACGTCCGGAGTGGGTCAAGACTCGTCCGCTGTACCAGCCGAAGCCGGACCTTGTTCCGGCAGCCACTGTGGCCGACGGCGGATCGTCCCTGTCAGGGATGCTGAATTCCTTCGGGGATTGGTGGCATAGGAACGTCGAACTCCATGATTGGTCGAACAACCCATTCACTCCGACCAGTCCCGTGGGACCCGGCCCGATGCCGATTCCGATAGTGCCGTAGGTTATTCCTAGAGTTTGCCCCCTCGTCGTCAAGTTTTACCGACGGCGAGGGGGCAACGCTGTTGGATGATTTTATGGTCTGCTACACTCTCGTCCGCTGACTCGAAGGATGAAAAATTGTAACCAATAGTGAGGTGTTGCGTGGCCGAGGGTGGATTCGTGGTGCGAGGCGAGATCGATGTCGAATTTCGTTCTGAGGCCGAGTACTCGAGCAGCATGAGGGAGTGGTTCGAGGGCGCGCTGCGTGACCTCTTCCCCGATGAGTTGGCGGCCATTCTCGGCGGGCCTCCGCTCGACCCGAAGGGGATGCGTGGAGGTCCGCTCGGCCCTCCGGAGTCATGGTGGGGCTTCTGCGGGGTGACCGAGCGGGTCGGGCGCAATCTTCGCGATTCGGCCAGGGTTATTTCTGAGAAGAACCTCGACTGGTTCTACCGCAAGGTCTCCAGTGGCCCCTTCTCGGCTGAAGTCGGAATCTCCAGGCTGGGGGCCGACGGACAGCCTCGCCTTCGGCTGGCCCGGCTCACGGTCGAGCGCCTGGAAAAGGCGGAATCGTGGGTGCGTCTCGGCTGTAACATTCCCGAGGATTCCCTGCGCGAACCCGTATTCCAGAGGGCCTTCCTGCGCTTTATGAAGACCCAGGCGAACACGCTGGACCCGTCATTCGGTCACATCACTCACCTTTACACTCTGGGAAAGACGCCACTGGAGACAGTGCTGGGCCCGCCCTGGCTTCTTCCGAAGCAGACGGTATCCGAGAGCCGGCAGTACCTTCGTGGCTACAGCTGGGTCACGGTGTGCCCGAAGGAGCTTTCCACCGCTGTGGGCGGGAAACAGGCGTTGCTTGATTCCGGAGCCTTCCACGAAGTTGACGAACTGGCCGGCGGATCGATCTGGCTACAGGCCGGCCCGGACTTCGCGGCATACAACGACGACCAAGCCCGAGCGGTCTGGGCGGCGGTGTCGCCGGCGCTCCGCCCCGGCACGCCCCAGCGTTTCGAACCCCTCCCGACCGATCCACCCCTCCATGTGGTGTACGAAGACGCGCGCAACGCAAAGTCCTGACCTGCCAGGACTTGAGCCGGGCGAAGGCGCGTTCGCCGGATGCACACAGGCGGGTGTGGTCGCGGTTGTACTGCTCGTAGTGCTCGGGCAGTCCGCGGTGGCCGTAGTGGGGGGTGCGGACGGCGGTCAGGTCGTGGGTCCGTCCCGGCGTTGCCCGTGAGAACCACGAAGCAACCCAGCTTCCGCCACGGCGAGTTCGGTTCACGCCTTCGGGCGTAGATGAGCCAGGAGACATGCGTCGTCCCAGTGCTCGAGGCGGTACGGGGCCTGGGCCCCGGTGTGGTCGGCGATGGCCGCGCCGAGCCTACGCAGTGATTCCGTCTCGGAAGCCTCGGCCGCCGCGAAACAGAACCCGCCGGTGGCCTCGGCGAGCGACTGGACAAGCGGCTGGAGAAGGAAGGTCTTGCCCTGGCGCCGTCGGAGGGTTTGGGCAGGTTACGGTGTCGGGGACGGGCCACGGGAACCTCGCTGGGAAGTGTGTTCCCAAGAACGCGGGCGGAGCCCATTGGACACGGTTGCGACATCGGCCCGGCAGCCAGGCGGATCGCAATGGTGCCGGCCGTGTCGGTTGGTGAAGGGCGGCGGTCCGCAAAGGCCGTTCGACGCCTGTTGTCATTTTTCGGAAAGGACAGTGCATTCATGGGCCTGGCCCGTCGGCTTCTCACGCTGCTCTTCGCACCCCTGCTGGCCCTGATGCTGGCGCCCGCGCCGGCGACCGGTGCGGCATTCGCAGTGCCGCAAGCGAAGACGATCTCGATTGCCCAGGCTCGCAGCCTGCCGGTCGGGACCGTGGTCACCGTGGACGGCTCGGTGACGACTCCCTCCGGAGCCTTTGAATCCAGCTTCGGCGACAAGGGGTTCGGACTCCAGGACAAGACCGCCGGCATCTACGTCAGCCTGCAGAGCGACGTACATGCGCACCCGTGTGAGCACGCACGCATCACCGGCACGCTCCGGGACAGCTCCGGACTGCTGACCCTGGTGCCGGCCGACCCTTCCGATGTCGAACTCGGTCCCGGGGGCCCGGCGGTGAAACCGCATCGGGTCGGCACCGCTGCGGTCGGAGAGGTCACCGAGGGGCGGCTCGTCAAGATCGTAGGCAGGATCATTCAAGGGCCGACGAGCGACCTCCCCTATGGGTACAAGCTGTCTGTCGACGACGGTTCGGGCCCCGTGCTGGTCTTCGTCAACGTGCAAACGGGGATCGACGTCTCCGGTCTGAAGCCGGGGCAGACGGTGCGGGTCGTCGGTTTCAGCAGCCAGTTCGGCACCCACTACGAAATCGATCCGCGGTCGCCGCACGACATCGCGGTCGTCGGGGCCAAGTAGCGCTTCGTCAGGTTCTCTCGGGCAGGTGCCGGGCCGCCGTCCGACAGCGCGAGCCCGGACAAAATGAGAACCCACTTCGGACGCATGGCGTTGGCCGGTGTTCCGCTTTGCGTTGTGCTGGTCGGCTGCTCCGCGGACGGCGGGACGGGGGAGTCGGCGCATTCATCGGATTCCACGGATCCGGTGGTTGCCGCGACTCCCGACGCCGAGAAGGAGCGCGCCCAGGACGCCGGAGGATTCCTTGCGCGGGCCCGGGACGCCATGGCTGCCAAGAGCGGGTGGACCTTCGCCGTGAGGGGGAAGGAGGGGCTCGTGCTGCAAGGGCAGGGGAGTGTTCGACGGAAACATCCGCCTGCCGGAGGGCGTGACCCCGTGACGGATGACGAGGTGGTCGACACGCCCGTCGCGGCCGCCGTACGAGGCGCGGCAGTCGTCCGTGCTGCCTGGCGCCGCCTTCACCGACGTACGAAAGCCGAAAAGGTTGTACAACCCCTGTGACTTTCCTGTGTGTTGATCGACACGCCTGTGACCCGTGATGTTCCTGGTGTCGCATCCGCTGGTCGAGCGGGGGAGCAGAAGGGCCCCCGCCGGCCGAGCGAAGGGGTGGGGTCCCATGAGCACAGTGGACGAACGAATTCCGTGCGCGGGTGAGATGCGGTCGTGTGCTGCGGCATTTGTCGCGCGCGTCACCGCGCGCAACCGGCTGCCGCTGGACTACTCCGTGGCCAGCCTGCGCGTCGTCGACTTCCTGGTCGACGGGTTGCGCAAGGGCGGGGCCGACCGGGAGCGGGCCCGCGAGACGCTGTTCGAGCTCGGCGCGTACGTCGGTGAGGTGCTCGTGCGCCGTGCGGGGGCGGTGTGGGTGGACTTCGACGCCGACCAGTGCACCTACTTCGGCCAGCCGGTCGGCGTACGGATGCCGGACGGGCGGGTCTGGAACCCCGTCGGCAAGGTCCACAACCGTTTTGAGGTGGGCGGGCCCGAGGAGTCCCTGCAGACCTTCTATCTGATGCTGCACGGGCGGGCGCGGCGCGCCGTGGCCTGACGGCCCGTCAGAGCCACGAATAGTTCGCACTCATTTCCTTTCACCCATTTTTATCCATTTCCATGTCTCGCACCCGTCGAAGGGTTATTTCGTGCTGCCCGCTTTCCGTTCCCGTGCCCGTGTGCGTACGTGTTCTGCCGCAACCGCCGTCACCGGCGCCCTGTTGCTCGCATCGGCGTGTGGGCATCAGCGGCCGGACGGCGCGGAGGCGGCGCAGGCCGGGGCCGAGAGTGCGGTGGCCGAGGTGTCGTCGGCCGCCTCCGGTACGCCCGGCGCGTCCAAGTCGGCATCCCCGTCCGCATCGTCCTCCGCCTCCCCGAGCGCGAAGGCGAAGAAGAGCGCCTCTGCACATCCCAGTGCTTCCTCCTCCGCCGCAACGGCCGGGAGCACCCAGCAGAAGACCCCGACGCCCACCACCCCCAACTTCCCTGTCCCGGCCTACCCCGGCGACGCCACCCAGCTCATCACCGTCAAGTCCAGCGGCTCCTACGCCACCGTCACCGCCTGGGCCAAGGGATCCTCCGGCTGGAAGGCGCAGTTCAGTACGGCGGCCGGGCGGGTCGGGTCCAACGGTGTCGTCGACGGGGCGACCCGGCGGCAGAACACGTACACCACGCCCTCCGGGACGTACACGATCACCGAGGGGTTCGGGGTCGAGGCGGGCGGGACGGGCATGCCGTACACGGTGGTGAACTCCACCCACTGGTGGGTTGAGGACCCGGAGTCGAAGTTCTACAACTCGATGCACACCGCCGCCGGTGCCGACTTTCCGCTCACCGAGAGCGGGGACAGGGGCAGCGAGCATCTCGTCGACCATCCGGTGCAGTACGCCAAGGCGCTCGTCATCAACTTCAACCGGTGGCCCGCCACGCCCGGCCGCGGCGCCGGGATCTTCCTGCACATCAACGGGCAAGGCGCGACGGCCGGTTGTGTGTCGGTGCCGCGCGCGACGATGGAGCAGATCATGGCCTGGATCAAGCCAGGCGCCCATCCGCGCATCGCGATCGGCTGATGAGCGCCGTGCGGACGGCGCACCCGTCACATCCGCTGGACTGTGACACTTCTGTGACTGCTGACGCTGAAGATCGTGGGGGCGTGCACACGGCCGGACGTGTCGCGCAGTGCGGGCTCGGCAGAGCCCGCTTCGCACTCGCACGAACGAGGACTGTGTTGGGCCAGGGACGGGAACCCCGCCGCGGGCAGGCGTACGACGGGGAGCTGGGGGCGGCCGTCGCGCGGGCCCAGGAAGGCGACGAGGCCGCCTTCGCGGTCGCGTACCGGCTCGTGCAGCCCGGCCTGCTCGGCTATCTCCGCGGGATCGTCGGCGGCGACGCCGAGGACGTGGCCTCGGACGCCTGGCTCGAGGTCGCCCGGGACCTGGCGCGGTTCAAGGGCGACGGGGCCGGCTTCCGCGGCTGGACGGCGACCATCGCCAGGCACCGCGCCCTGGACCATCTGCGGCGGCAGAAGGTACGGCCCCGGTCGTCGGCGCTCGAGCAGGACGTACTGGAACTGCCCGGCCCGCACAGCACCCACGACCAGGCACTGGAGGCGCTCTCCACCGAGCGCGCCCTGGAACTGGTCCGCAGCCTGCCCCGCGACCAGGCCGAGGCCGTGCTGCTGCGCGTCGTCGTCGGCCTCGACGGCCCCGCCGCGGCCCGCGTCCTCGGCAAGCGCCCCGGCGCGGTGCGCACGGCCGCGCACCGGGGGCTGAAGCGCCTCGCGACCCGGCTCGGCGCCGCAGGTGTGACGAATGAGGATCCCCGGACGCTGGGGGAGTCGAAATGAACGACAACGACGGCATGAACGTCAAGGACGGCAGGAACGGCCACGACGGCCGGCCGTCGGACAGGGATGGATACGGACATGGGTGAACGGCAGAGCGACGGCAGCGCCCGCAGCCGTCGGCGCGTGCACCCCGACGGCATGACGGCCGGCGCCGAGGTCGGGCCCGCCGGTCCGGTGCTGGAGATCCTGCTCGCCGCCGCCATGCGCGAGAACGCACTCGACGCCGAGGGCGAGCAGCGGGCGGTGGCCGCGTTCCGGGCCGCCCGGGCCGCCGGAGTGCACCGGGCGCGGACCCGGCGCCGGGACGACTGGCGGCCGCGCGAGCAGCGCCGTATGCGCCGCTCGCTGAAGGCCACCCTGACGATGGCACTGGCGAGTCTCACCCTGGGCGGCGTCGCGGTCGCGGCGATCGGCTCGGTGGGCTCGTCGGACGACGACCACGGCAGCAGCCAGCAGCACCCCTCGGCCGGAGCCTCCGGCAACACCGCCGGCGGGTCGTCCGCCTCCGGCACGCCCGGCGCCTCCGGCACGCGGGAGCGTCCGGACACGGCGAAGGACACCGAGGCCCACTGCCGGGCGTACGAGAACGTCAAGGGCAACGGCAACGCGCTGGACTCCACGGCCTGGCAGCGGCTGATCACGGCCGCCGGCGGCGAGAAGAACGTCGCCGCGTACTGCGCCGCCCAGCTGGCGCAGGCGACCGCCACCGGCAACCCGGGCAACAGCGGCAAGTCCGACAACGCTGGTAAGGGCGGCAGTACGGAGAACCCGAGCAACTCGAACGGCTCGGGCGGCTCGGGTGGCTCGGGTGGAACCGACACCTCGGGCAGCGCCTCCGGCAACGGCCAGAAGGCCGACAAGACCACCGGCAAGGGCAACTGATCAAGAGCAACTGATCAAGAGCAAGCTGGGCGGGTCGACGGGCACCCGGCGGTGGTTCTTCTTCGCCCGACCAAGGTGCGGTGGCGATCGTCGGCTGCTGGGCGTGGGCACGTCCAGGGCTGTCCCCACCACGCAGGGACCGCTGATCCATGGATAAACCTTCCTCTCCCGCGCCTTCGCGGGCGCTCCTACGGTCGAGGCTGCGGGCGCTCACCGGCCCGCCGTAGCGAAGGAGAGAGACCCCCATGAAGATGACCGGCAACACGATCCTGATCACCGGCGGCACCTCCGGCATCGGGCTCGGCCTGGCCCTGCGTCTGCACGAGGCCGGCAACAAGGTGATCGTCGCCGGCCGGCGCAAGGAACTGCTCGACGAGATCACGGCCGAGCACCCGGGCATCGACGCGCTCGTCCTCGACGTCACGGACCCCGACTCGATCACCCGGGTCCGCGAGACCGTGGCGGCGAGCTACCCCGACCTGAACGTCCTGGTCAACAACGCAGGCATCATGCTGCGGGAGAACCTCCTCGACCCGGCCTCGCTGCCGGTCGCCGAGGACCACGTCACGGTCAACCTGCTCGGCACGATCCGGGTGACGTACGCCTTCCTGCCGCTGCTGGTGGGCAAGGACGACGCGGCCGTCGTGAACGTCACCTCGGCGCTGGCGTTCGTGCCGCTGCCGATCACCCCCACCTACAACGCGACCAAGGCCGCGCTGCACTCCTTCTCCGAGAGCCTGCGCGTACAGCTCGCGCAGGCCGACGCCGGCGTCCAGGTGATCGAGGTGGCCCCGCCGGGCGTGCGCACGACCCTGCTGGGCCAGCAGGACGACGAGAACTCCATGCCGCTGGACGAGTTTCTCGACGAGACCCTCGGGATCCTGCGCGACAAGCCCGACGCGAAGGAGCTCGTCGTGGAGCGTGCCCGGTTCGTGCGCGACGCGGAGGCCAACGGCTCCTACGACAACGTCCTCGCCATCCTCAGCGGCGTCTGAGCGAAGGATCCGTGCTCAGCCATGGATCGGCGGTCTCTGGATAGCCGGGCGGGGAGCGGTGAGGATGGTGGGCATGGACAAGAAGGAACTGGCGGAATTCCTGCGCCACCGGCGTGAGGCACTGCGCCCGCGTGACGTCGGGCTTGCCGAGGGGGCGCGCAGGCGTACCCAGGGGCTGCGCCGCGAGGAGGTCGCCCAGCTCGCCGGCATGTCCACCGACTACTACGCCCGCCTGGAACAGCAGCGCGCCCCGCAGCCCTCCGTCCAGATCACCACCGCCCTCGCCCGGGCGCTGCGGCTGACCCTGGACGAGCGCGACCACCTCTTCGTCCTCATCGGCCACAACGCCCCGGCCCGCTTCCACCGCTCCGAGCACGTCAGCCCGACGCTGATGCGCGTGCTGGACCGCCTGGACGACTCCCCGGCCCTGGTGCTCACCGACATGGCCGACACCCTCGCGATGAACCCGCTGGCCATCGCCCTGCTCGGCGACCAGACCCGCCACACCGGCCTGGCCCGCAGCGCCTACTACCGCTGGTTCATGGACCCCGCCGAGCGCCTGGTGTACCCCGAGGAGGACCACGAACGCCACGGCCGCGCCCAGGCGGCGCGCCTGCGGGTCGCGCTGACCGCCGGCAGTGACATCCCCCGGGCCGCCCGGATCCTCGCCGAACTCCAGGAACACAGCCCCGAGTTCGTCCGCCTGTGGGAACTCCAGGAGGTCGCCCAGCGCTACGACGAGGGCAAGACCATCCTCCATCCCGAACTCGGCCGCATCGACGTCGACGGCCAGGTCCTCTTCACCGAGAACCGCGCCCAGACCCTGGTGGTGCTGACCACCCGCCCCGGCACGGAAAGCCACAGCAAGCTGGAACTGCTCTCGGTCATAGGGCAGCAGCAGCTCACCACCTGACGAGGCGCAGGCCCATCTGCCGAGGTCGCTACGGACTCGGCACTGTGGCCGATCCGGACGAGGTGACCGCGTACCTGTCGGTGGGTGGCGTCACCGATGCTGCGCATCGTCGCAGGTCAGAGCCCCCAAACCGAAGCAACGGCCGGGGCCGCCACCCCCCACAGGAGAGGCCCCGGCCGTCGCGCGGTCGGGCCGCGCGGCGGCCCGTACTTTCTTCAGCGCCGTGAGTGCGGTTTCTGTCACACCCCGGGTACAGCTCGCCCCATTGCAGGTGGTTGCATGTTGTACGGACATGGACGAGCAGCGGTTTCAGGTCGTAACGTGCCTTTCGCGCCGGGCGTGGGAAGACGTATGACCATCGCAGACCATCGAACGAGGATCCATCGGGTGCTGGGGGACGACGCGGAGCTGACCGCCGCGGTGCTTGCGGCACAGGACGGGAGCGAGACCGCGTTCCGGACTGTGTACCGGGCGGTGCACCCACGCCTGCTCGGATACGTCCGGACACTGGTCGGCGACCCGGACGCCGAGGACGTCGCGTCCGAGGCCTGGCTGCAGATCGCCCGTGATCTGGACCGGTTCAGCGGCGACGCGGACCGCTTCCGCGGCTGGGCCGCCCGGATAGCCCGCAACCGTGCGCTCGATCACATACGGATGCGCGGCCGCCGCCCCGCGATCGGCGGTGACGAGACGGAGCTGACCGGCAGGGCCGCCGAGTCCGACACCGCCGGCGAGGCCATCGAGTCCCTGGCCACCGACCACACGCTCTCGCTGATCGCCCGGCTGCCGCAGGACCAGGCCGAAGCGGTCGTGCTGCGCGTGGTCGTGGGCCTCGACGCCAAGACCGCCGCCGAGACGCTGGGCAAGCGCCCGGGTGCCGTACGCACGGCGGCGCACCGCGGTCTGAAGCGGCTCGCGGAACTGCTCGGCGAGGATCCGGAATCGACGGTCGGCCTGGACGGGCTGCCGCCCCAGAGAGGACCGCGGGGTCGGGCGGTGACGTCCGCGAGTGTGACGCAAAGCGTTGCGCGAACGCAGAAGGACATGTGATGGCCGACGAGCAGGGCAGGTGGCTGGACCGCGAAACAGCGGAGCTTTTGCTGCGCGGAGAGTCACTCGAAGCCGTCGATGCCGCCTCCCGGGACGAGGCCGAACGACTCGCGAAGACCCTTGAGGGGCTGGTCGTCGAGTCCCCGCTGAGCAGCGCCGAACTGCCCGGCGAGGCCGCCGCGCTGGCCGCCTTCCGCGCGGCTCGGTCCGGCGCGCGCGCCGAGGAGGCCGCCGCCGGCCGGTACCGTGCCCACCCCCGGACCTCCGATGCCGGGCTCGTCCGCATAGGCGGCTCCGCCCCGGACCCCCGGCGCTCCCGCTGGGGCCGGCCCGCGCGCTTCGGGCTGACGGCCGTACTGGCCGCCGGCATGGTCGGCGGCGTTGCGTTCGCGGCGACGACCGGAGTGCTCCCGACGCCGTTCGGCAACGACGAGCCCGGCCCCGTCGCCTCGGTCTCGGCCGGTGTGAGCCCGGACCGCCCGCTCGTGTCGCCCTCGCAGAACAGCGCCCTGGGCGACCCCACCCCCGACGGTTCCGCCTCCCCCTCCATCGACCCGACGACCCCGCACAGCTCGGCGGGCGACGGCAAGTCGGCCAAGCCGGGCTCCGGCACCGACGACGGGCGGGCCACCGGCGGCGGCTGGTGGCTGGGGGCCCCGTCGGCCTGCCGTGATGTGCGCGACGGCAAGCGGCTCACCGGCGACCGCAAGCGGGCCCTGGAGGGCGCGGCGGGCGGCTCCGGCGCGGCCCGCGTCTGGAAGTACTGCAAGACCGTCCTCAGCGACACCGAAGGCACGTCCCGCGGCGGCGACGACAAGGACGGCAAGGACGGCAAGGGCAAGGGCGACCAGGGCAACCAGAACGGCAAGGGCGGCGATCAGGGCGACCAGGGCGGTGACGGCGACGGCCACCACATAGCCCCCGGCGGCCCCACCGTCACCCCTTCCCCTCTCCCGCCCCTCCTGCCGAGGCAGCTGCTGACGACGCCGGCCCCGAGGCCGACGCCGACGTACAGCACGCTCTGACCTGCAGTTTTGTGGCTCGCGAAATTTTCTTTGTCCCCCCAGTAACGTTTTCGGCCCTGCCCGCGCAGTACTGAGTGAGCCGACTGGTCATCGGCCGTCGCACAGAGCCGGGGTTCCCCCCGTACCCACGGCTCGTGCACCTTGGCGCGGGCGGGACA
Organism: Streptomyces sp. NPDC001401; assembly: GCF_042895385.1. Taxonomy (NCBI): domain Bacteria; kingdom Bacillati; phylum Actinomycetota; class Actinomycetes; order Kitasatosporales; family Streptomycetaceae; genus Streptomyces; species Streptomyces sp. NPDC001401. The sequence continues at coordinate 485,498 of NZ_JBIAWI010000004.1, read as the reverse complement.
CGTTCCCCCGGTCCCGCCCGCGCCCCACTCGTCTCAGGCCGCCCGGCCTCACCGGTACACGACGACCTTGTCGCCGTTCCTCACCTGCGCGTACAGGTCGGAGATCGCCGCCTCGTCCCGGACATTGACGCAGCCGTGCGAGCCGCCGGCGTAACCGCGGGCCGCGAAGTCGTACGAGTAGTGCACGGCCTGGCCGCCGCTGAAGAACATCGCGTACGGCATGGGCGAGTCGTAGAGCGTCGACCAGTGGTGGCGGGACTTCCAGTACACGTGGAAGACGCCCTCGCGGGTGGGTGTGCCCGTCGCGCCGAAGCGGACCGACATCGTCGACACCGTCCGTCCGTCGATCATCCAGCGCAGGGTGCGGGTCGTCTTGTCGATGCACAGCACCCGCCCGGTCAGACACCGCGGATCGGCCGGACCGGCGGGCTGGCCGCCCATCAGGTACAGCTCCCACTTCCCGGGCTCGTGTGTCATCTTCAGCAGCCGCTGCCAGGTGACGGTGTCCGTCTCCCCGGTCTTCGGCAGCCCGCGCTTGCCCTGGAACCCCTTGACCGCGTTCTCGGTCAGGTCGTCGTACGTGCCGGTCGGACCGTCGTAGAGCCAGGCGACCTGGCGCAGCCGGGCCTGGAGTTCGCGGACGTCGTCGCCGGAGTCGCCGCGGGACCACAGGACGGCGGGGCCCGCTGCCGAGGGGGACGCGCTCGGCCTGTCGTCGGAGCCGGCCCTGGTGGAGGGGGCGGCGGGGGCCTTGCTGCCCGGCAGCTGGATGTGCACGGGCGAGTGGCCCTTGCCGTCCGTGCCCTGCACGGTGCAGCCGCACACGGTGACCAGGGCCGCGAGTGCCGCTGCAGCGGCGATCGAGCTCCCCATGCCTGTGATACGCACTGAGACCCCCGTAGTCCTCACCGATGGAACCGACAGACCCGCGTGTCACCTGAGATGCTGCCCGCGGATGACTGGTTGCGAACGGCGGGGCATGGTTGTGACGGGGACCGCAAAACTGCTGTGAGGAAGGTCCCAGCGTGCTCCCCTCCACCGACTGCACGCACACCGCTACAGTCCGCAGGAGGGTCGGTCTGTACTGGCGAGTAACCGGCAAGAGAATCGAGCAATCGACGTAATTGCTCAGCGGGAGGCATCACACCAATGGCGCGTGAGTCGGAGTCCGGACTGCCCATCGAACCGGTCTACGGGCCTGCGGAACTTGCGGGCTGGGACCCGGCGGAGAAGCTGGGCGAGCCCGGTGCGTATCCCTTCACCCGCGGCGTCTACCCGTCGATGTACACGGGCCGCCCCTGGACCATGCGCCAGTACGCCGGTTTCGGTACGGCGGTGGAGTCCAACGCCCGCTACAAGCAGCTCATCGCCAACGGCACGATGGGTCTGTCGGTCGCCTTCGACCTGCCGACCCAGATGGGCCACGACTCCGACGCCCCCATCGCACACGGCGAGGTCGGCAAGGTCGGCGTGGCCATCGACTCGGTCGAGGACATGCGGGTGCTGTTCGGCGGGATCCCGCTGGACAAGGTCTCGACCTCGATGACGATCAACGCACCGGCGGCCCTGCTGCTGCTCATGTACCAGCTGGTCGGCGAGGAGCAGGGCGTCCCCGCCTCCCAGCTCACCGGCACGATCCAGAACGACGTGCTGAAGGAGTACATCGCGCGCGGAACGTACATCTTCCCGCCGAAGCCCTCCCTCCGTCTGATCGCCGACATCTTCAAGTACTGCAAGGCCGAGATCCCGAAGTGGAACACGATCTCGATCTCCGGCTACCACATGGCCGAGGCGGGAGCCTCCCCCGCGCAGGAGATCGCCTTCACGCTGGCCGACGGCATCGAGTACGTCCGCACGGCGGTCGCCGCCGGCATGGACGTCGACGACTTCGCGCCCCGTCTCTCCTTCTTCTTCGTGGCCCGTACGACGATCCTCGAAGAGGTCGCCAAGTTCCGTGCGGCCAGGCGTATTTGGGCCCGCGTGATGAAGGAGGAGTTCGGCGCGAAGAACCCGAAGTCGCTGATGCTGCGCTTCCACACGCAGACGGCGGGCGTCCAGCTCACGGCCCAGCAGCCGGAGGTGAACCTGGTCCGGGTCGCCGTCCAGGGCCTGGGCGCGGTCCTGGGCGGTACGCAGTCCCTCCACACGAACTCCTTCGACGAGGCGATCGCGCTGCCCACGGACAAGAGCGCCCGCCTCGCCCTCCGTACCCAGCAGGTGCTGGCGTACGAGACGGACGTGACGGCGACCGTCGACCCCTTCGCGGGCTCGTACGTCATCGAGAAGATGACGGACGACGTGGAGGCGGCCGCCGTCGAGCTGATGGCCAAGGTGGAGGAGCTGGGCGGCGCGGTCAACGCGATCGAGCACGGCTTCCAGAAGTCCGAGATCGAGCGCAGCGCCTACCGCATCGCCCAGGAGACCGACTCCGGCGAGCGGGTCGTGGTCGGCGTCAACCGCTTCCAGCTGGACGAGGAGGAGCCGTACGAGCCGCTCCGCGTCGACCCGGCCATCGAGGCCCAGCAGGCGGAACGCCTCGCCAAGCTCCGCGCCGAGCGGGACCAGCCGGCAGTCGACTCCGCCCTGGCCGCCCTCAAGAAGGCCGCCGAGGGCGAGGACAACGTCCTGTACCCGATGAAGGACGCCCTACGGGCCCGCGCAACGGTGGGCGAGGTGTGCAACGCGCTGCGGGAGATCTGGGGGACCTATGTCCCCTCGGACGCGTTCTGACCCCCGGGGGGAGCGCCCCTGAAGGGGCGCGGGGCTGTATCGATTTGCGGCTCCGCCGCGTGGGCGCGACCAGCCACGACGGCGCGGCAGTCGATCGACGACCCATCGCGGCACTGTCAGCGGAGTCCCAGCCCCGCGACATAACCCCGCAGCCCCGTAGCCGAATCCCCCGCCCACCCGACGTACCCGTCCGGCCGTACGAGGAACAGCCCCTCCCCGTACGGCTCCAGGGCGGAGCCCTGGACAATCCGCACGGACGCCACACCCAGGCCGGGTGCCTCCACGCCCAGCGCCACCAACGTCCAATGCGGCCCCCGGAACGCCTCGAAGAGGCGTACACCGCCCACCGTCGCGTCCGGCGCCCGGTCGCCCGCCCGCACCGCACCCGCGGCCGTCCGCGTCTCCTGCGTGAGCGACGACTCCCGGTACCCCAACCCAAGTTGGACCGTCGCCGCCCCGCGCCGCACCTCGCCCCGGTGCACGCCGGTGGAGATCCCCAGCATCCGGTCGGCGATGGGCCGCCGCTCCTCCTCGTAGGTGTCGAGGAGAGCGGCCGGCGCCCCGCCGTGCAACACCGCACCCAGCTTCCAGCCGAGGTTGTAGGCGTCCTGCACGCTGGTGTTGAGGCCCTGGCCGCCGGCGGGGGAGTGAACGTGCGCCGCGTCCCCGGCGAGGAAGACGCGCCCGGCCCGGAAGCGGTCCGCGAGGGCCGCGCGCGGGCGGAACTCCGAGGCCCAGCGGACCTCCGTCACGTCCTCCGGGGCGAGATGCGAGCGCGCGGCGGCGACCTTGCGGATGCCGTCCAGGGAGAGGTCCACCGGGGTCCCCTCCGGGAACTGGGCGACCAGCTGGAAGTCCTCCGTACCGGCGAGCGGGCAGATGGAGAGGTAGCCGTCGCTGTCCCCGTGCGGCGGGAAGATGTGCCAGTTGTCGCGGTCCAGGCCGGTGATCCGGACGTCCGAGACCAGGACCGGGTTGGGGTCGACAGTGTCGCCGGTCATGCCGATGCCCAGCGTGCGCCGCACGGCCGAGCGTCCGCCGTCGGCGGCGACGACGTACCGGGCGCGAAGGTCCGGCCCGGACGCGAAGCGCACGCTCACGTCGTCCTCGTCCTGGTCGAGCCCGACGACCTCCCGGCCGAACTCCACCCGCCCTCCCAGCTCCTCCAGCCGCGCGAACAGGATCTGCTGCGTCCGCCACTGCGGCACCATCCAGGGCTCGGTGAAGGCCGAGTCCCCGGCCGCCTCCTTCACCTCGTCCGCGTCGAACATCCGGTGCTCGCCGACCCGCTTGCCGTCCTGCCAGAGCATCCCGACCGGGTAGCGCCCGCCGGCCGCGAGGATCGCGTCCAGTACCCCGAGGTCCTCCAGGACCTCCATGGTGCGCGGCTGGAGGCCCTTGCCGCGCGAGCCCGGGAACAGCCCGTCCGCCTTCTCCACGACCAGCGCGTCCACTCCCCGCCGGGCGAGGTCGACCCCGAGGGCCAGGCCGGTCGGGCCCGCCCCCACGATCACGACATCGATCACTGCATCTGCGGCAAGGCTCATGATCCACTCTCCTTAACGCTGTTAAGTTCCCTTGGCTCCGAGAGTGCCCTTAACGCTGTTAAGCTGTCAAGCGTGAGTACGGAACGACGCGCGCCCCTCGACCGCAAGCGGGTCGCGGACACCGCCCTGAGGCTGCTGAACGAGGTGGGCCTGGACGGCCTGTCCCTGCGGACCATCGCCAGGGAACTGGACGTCAAGGCGCCCGCCCTGTACTGGCACTTCAAGGACAAGCAGGCGCTGCTCGACGAGATGGCGACGGAGATGTACCGCCGCATGGTCGCCGGGATCGCCCTCGATCCCGGTGACACCTGGCAGGAGCGGATGGCCAAGACGTACCGCGGGCTGCGGGACGCACTGCTCGGCTACCGCGACGGCGCCAAGGTCTACAGCGGTGCGCGCTTCACCGGAACGGACCACGCCCGGGAGATGGAGGAGAACCTACGGCTGTTCACGGCCGCGGGGTTCACCCTCGCCGAGGCCGTCCGGGCCAACCAGACCGCGTACGCGTTCACCATCGGTTTCGTCACCGAGGAACAGGGCGTCCGGCCGCTGCCCGACGAACGCCGCGAGGGCTATGACGTGGCCGAACGGGCCCGGCTGCTCGCGGAGTTCCCGCTCTCGGCCGCCGTCGGCGCGGAGCTCTTCGAGGACTACGACCGGCACTTCGAGGAAGGGCTGGAGCTGGTCGTTGCGGGGATCGAGGCGCGGTACGGCAGCGCCTGAGCGTCGCGCCGGAGTCCGGTGAACAGACGTCAGCCTCGGCGCGGCCCGGACAGTGCCGCCCGCAGCCGCGGCGTCAGCTGCTTCTCGACGTAGCGGTTCAGCAGCCAGGCCAGCAGCAGCATCGACGCGACCGTCAGGGCGAAGGTCGCCGCCGACGGCAGGCCGAGGCCGATGTGCAGGGCGTGGATCACGACCCAGCCCAGGTGCTCGTGGACCAGGTAGAACGGGTACGTCAGCGCCCCGGCCACGGTCAGCCAGCGCCAGTTCGCCCAGTTCAGACAGCCCAGGGCGATCGCGGCGACCGCGACGAAGCCGAATGCGACGATGAGGGTGATGCCGAGCGAGGAGCGGTGGGCGAAGGCGTTCGGGTCCGACGCGTTCCACAGGCTGCGCACCGCGTAGTGCTGCCCGATCAGGAAGCTCACGGCCACGATGCCCCAGGCGTAGACGTCGCGCCGGTCGCGGTGGACGAGGTAGAGCCCGACACCGCCGATGAAGAAGGGCGCGTACTCGGGTATCAGTACGATGTCGAGCAGTGGCATGTGCGCGCCCTGCGCGATCGCCGCCGCCAGCGTCCAGCCCGCGCAGAACAGGATCACTCGGCGACGGGTCGCCCCGGGCAGTACGACGCACAGCGCGAACAGCGCGTAGAAGCGGATCTCCGCCCAGAGCGTCCAGCACACCCCCAGCACCCGGTCCACGCCCAGCGGTTGCTGAAGCATCGTCAGGTTCACCAGTGTGTCGCTCGGCGACAGGGCCTTGTAGGCGACCATCGGCAGCGCGAACACCGCCGACACGATGAGGATCGCCGCCCAGTAGGCCGGCAGCAGACGGGAGGCACGGGAGGCGAAGAACGACTTCAGGGGCCGGCCCCAGCCGCTCATGCAGATCACGAATCCGCTGATCACGAAGAAGACCTGGACACCGAGGCAGCCGTAGGAGAAATAGCTGTGCAGCGTGGGGAATTGGTGCTTGGCGGAACTTCCCCAGGCTCCGGTGACCTCGCCGCCGCGGCCGCCGTAGTGATACGCCGCCACCATCAGCGCGGCGATCAGTCGCAGTCCGTCCAGGGCGCGGAGCCGGGTTTCGCGGGGCTGCGTCCGTGCCGGCCCTTGGTGCACCGGCGCGTCGGGCACGGGCCGGACGGTCGTGCTGGTCACTGAATTCCCCTCGCTGGGCGTTCACTCTCACGGGTGCCTCACAGCACATTAGTCCGATTCACAGTGATGCCATGGCTGGGAAGTCGACGATTTGTCGCGTGGTCCCGGGGAGTTCACCTGAGCGTCGTTTTGGCTTCTTGAGTTCACTCAGAATTCCCCCACGTCGCAGTGGGGAGTTGACCGACGGCGGGCCCCCACTCCGGTGGGGGCCCGTCTCTCCTTGTCGCCCTGCGGCCCTTATCGCTCAATGGCCTTCTTCAGCGCCCGCGCCCGGCGGACCACCCGGCGGGCGGTGGAGTTGCGGGGGAGGAACGCCAGGCGCTCCGGGATGCCGCCCGGCAGGCCGAGCGCGGTGAGGCGCTTGCGCCTGAAGTAGCGCTTGGTGCGCGGGGTGAGGTGCTTGGAGAGGTGGCGTTCCGCCTCCGTACGCAGGTGCGGGTAGATCTGGGGCTGCATGGTGTAGCTGAGCGTGCCGAGCAGGCCGTCCAGGGTGCTTTCGGGCAGCGTCTTCTCGCCCTTGCCGCCCTCCAGGTCCGGCAGCAGCGCGTCGGCGAGGACGACCGGGACCCGGTTGCTGTTCTGATAGGGCGTGAGGCGGTCCAGGAGCGGCTCGGTGCCGATCCGGGCGACCGGGAGGCCGTAGAACGCGGACGCGGTGAACAGGGCCGTGGAGAAGCAGCCGACGACCAGGCCGGGCGGCGACTTCTCGAACAGCACCTCGGCGAGTACGGGCAGGTCCAGGACGGTGAGGTCGACGCCGAGCTCGGCGGCCTCCGTCTCCAGCGCGCGGCTGTAGCGGGCCGGTGCGGTGGGATGCGGCTTGAAGACGATCGAACGGTGCCCGCGTTCGACCGCCCCGCGCATCATCCGCACATGCAGGTCCTCCTCCTCCTCGGGGGAGAGGATGCCCAGCGCGGACAGGTACTGCCCGAGCAGCAGCGCCGAGTTGTCGGGCAGGACGGGCAAGTCCTCGACGGAGGAGGTGAGTTCGCCCATCACCTTCAGGAACGCCTCGGTCGGTACGAGTTCCGCCGGTACGTCGAACTCGGTCAGCAGTCTCGGGGTCAGACCCGGCACCAGATCCAGATGGAGCAGGCGCCGCACGCGCGTGCCGACCAGCGGGTCGATCTTGTTGCGGGTGGGGCCGTAGCTCATCAGGCCGTCGGCGTAGACGTCGACGGGCGCGTCGGTGAACAGCTGGGCCACGGTCAGCGCCGGGGTGACCTGGATGGACTCCAGGACCAGCTCCACGCGGTCGTCACCCAGGTCCCACAGGAGCCGCAGATAGCGCTCGAAGAGCGGGACGTCGTCCTGGCGCGGGGTCCAGGCACCGGGGTGGAAGGGGCGGATGGCCTCGTTCCACGACAGTACGGAGTCGAAGTGGTGGCGCAGCGGCTCGAAGCCCGGCATCTCGTCGACCGGCGGGGTGATCTCCGGCGTCGCCGAGTTGTTGAAGACCAGCAGCAGGCTGCGGTCCTCCGCCTCGAAGCAGTCGGAGTCGATCGCGGCGGCCACGGTGGCGGCGCCGTACAGGGTCGAGACGCAGTAGATGCGGGTGGTACGGGGCATCAGGCAGCCGCCTTCGCTGTCGTGATCCGGCGCCGCAGCCGCCGCAGCTTGGAGGAGCGGTGCATGTCCATCGTTTCGAGTACGTCGCCGAGCATGTCCTGCGGCAGGCGCTTGATGGCGGCCGCGCTCCTCGCCCGCAGCTCCCGGTACACGGACGGCTCCCATTTCTCCTCGTCCGAGACATGGTGGGCGATGATCGCGCAGTACGTGCGCACCGCCTTCGGCAGCAGCTGGTCCGCGTCCGGGTCCTTGGCCGTCTCCTCGATGACCTGGTCGAAGGCGCGGATGAAGTCGAGCTGGCGGACGTCGCCGATCTGCGTCAGGGAGGAGGCGACCCCGCGCCGGTAGAAGACGCCGAGCAGGCTCACCACGGCGAACGACTCCGCCTCGCGGTGCAGCTTCCAGATCCACGGCCGGTCCTCGGCCGTGCGCAGCCCGTCGGTGAAGTGCAGCAGCCCCTTGTCCAGGAGCCGGCGGTGATAGGCGCCGGCCCACGCGAAGGCGTAGTCCACGGAGGTCGAACGGTCGGCGGGCAGGATCGCCTCGCGCGGGTTCAGCGCCTCCCAGCGGCGCCCGTAGGGAACCCTGCTCACGGAGCGCGCGCGGGCGGTCGCCTGCACATGGTCGGTGCGGACGAAGTCGACGCCCAACCCCTCGATGGCCGCCACCAGTTCGGCGAAGTAGCCGGGAGCCAGCCAGTCGTCGCCGTCCAGGAACGTCAGGTACTCGCCCTGCGCCGCGTCCAGGCCGGTGTTGCGGGCAGTGGCGAGTCCCCCGTTCTTCTCATGGCGGATATACCGCACCTGCGCCACGTCGGAGAGCTCCTCGACCGCGCGTTCGAGAATCGCCGGAGTTTCGTCCTTCGAATGGTCGTCGACCAGTACGAACTCGAAATCCCGTTGCGCGTTCAGGCGAAGGCTTCTGAGGGTGTCCGGGGCGTATTGCTGCACGTTGTAGAACGGCACGATCACGGAAAGCTTTGGCACATGCGAAAGCGTAGGAGGCGGTTCGGCGGCGTAACTTTCCGGCGCCCGTACAGAGGGTGAACTCAATGTGTCGGAACGGTGCATCGACTGTAGCTCCGGGGGTTTGGCGGGCCAGTTCGGCTTTCGGCGGGGTGTTGTTAACTTTTTGTTGAGGTGCGGTTGGGCCGCGCCTCGGAATTGCTTCCTAGCGTCTTCGTCGTGCCACCAAGTACCTCGAAGCCCACGCGAATCGCCGTACTCGCGGACTCCGACACCCGCTGGAAATGGGGTGCGCTGACCGCGGCTCGTATCGCCCCGGGCCCGTCCATGGAAGCCGCACCCCGCGAGGACGCGCAAGTCGGTCTCGAGCTGAGCGGATTCCTGCTGCGCGGGCGGGCGACGCCGACCGCCCGCCAGCTGGCGGAGGTCGGTGTGCGCGCCGACTCCCTCAGGGAGGTCACCGCCGTAGAGTTCCTGCGCGCCATGGCCGAGGAGTCGTACGACGTCGTCGTGCTCGCACTCGTCGGCGGCGGCGTACAGGCGATGCTGCACGGCCTGGCGCGTGTGTGGGAGGGCAGCGAGCGGCGTCCCGTCGTCGTCACCGGCTACGTCGGCGTCGTCTACGAGAAGCTCGCCGACGGCCTCCTCCTGCGGCACGGCGCGGACCTCGTCCTCGCCAACTCCCGCCAGGACGCGGAGCGTTTCAGGGCCGTGTACGAGGGGGTGGGCGCCGACTCCTCGTCGGTGACCGAGGTGGCACTCCCGTTCCTCGGCGGAGCGGCCTACGAAGGTGAACACGACCCGTACACCGTGGTGTTCGCCGTGCAGCCGTCCGTCCCGGACAGCCGCAAGGACCGGATGTACCTGCTGAACCGGCTGGTCCAGCACGCCCGGCTGCACCCCGAGCGCGAGGTGCTGCTGAAGCTGCGCTCCAGGCCGGGCGAGCACACCACCCACATCGAGGAGCAGCCCTACCAGAAGCTGGTCCAGCGGCTCGATCCGCCGGCCAACTTCCGCCTGGTGTACGGGAACATGGGCGAGGTCCTCGACCGCACCGACCTGCTGGTCACCATCAGCTCGACGGCCGCGCTGGAGTCCCTGCACCGCCGTATCCCGACGGTCGTCCTGACCGACCTGGGCGTACGCGAGGTGCTCGGCAACCACCACTTCGTGGGCTCCGGATGCCTCGCCTCCTGGGACCAGCTGGACGCCGGGCACCGGCCGACCGCCGACGAGGAGTGGGTGGCCCGGCAGGGCGTCGCAGCGGACGGCTCCTACGCCACCGCCTTCGACGCGGCCCGCGAGCGCATCGCCAAGCTGCTCGACCGCCCCGGCGGCCCCGCGCCGCTGACCCCGTACTACACGCCCGCGACGGCGCCCGGCTATCTGCCCGGCATCCTCGCCCGCCACCACCTCGGCCCCGACGGCAGCCCGCTGCCCGGCGCCCCCGCCGCCGACAGGGAGCCGGGCCCGGTCCGGCAGATAGTGCGCCGGGCGGCGCGCGGTGCCTACCGGCACGGCGTGCAGCGGGTCGCGCCCGTCATCCGCCGGATGGGCGAGCTGTGAGCCGCACGACCCCTCTTCAAGGAGCTGAACCCATGTCCAACCCGGAAGCGGGCCAAGGCGCTTCGGTGCGCCGGGTGCTCGCGGTGATCCCCGCGCGCGGCGGCTCCAAGGGCGTGCCCGCGAAGAACCTCGCCCCCGTCGGCGGTGTGCCGCTGGTGGCGCGGGCGGTGCGCGAGTGCCGGGCGACCCGCCTGGTGACCGACGTCGTGGTGTCCACCGACGACCAGGCCATCGCCGCGGCGGCGCGCGAGGCCGGCGCCGAGGTCGTGCTGCGCCCCGCCGCCATCGCCGGGGACACGGCGACCTCCGAGGCCGCCGTCCTGCACGCCATGGACGCTCACGAGGCCCTGCACGGCGCGGCCGTCGACGTGGTGGTGTTCGTGCAGTGCACCAGCCCGTTCATCATCCGCGAGGACATCGACGGAGTGGCGTCCGCGGTCGTCGAGAACGGCGCCGACACGGCCGTCACCGTGGCCCCCTTCCACGGCTTCATCTGGCGCGACGCCGAGGACGAGGTCACCGCGGGCACCGTCGCGGAGGCCGACGCGGCCACCGGCGGCGGCTACGGCGTCAACCACGACAAGTCCTTCCGCCCCCGCCGCCAGGACCGCCCCCAGGACCTCCTGGAGACCGGCGCCGCCTACGCGATGGCCGCCCCCGGCTTCCGCAAGCATCAGCACCGCTTCTTCGGCCGCACGGAGCTGGTCCGCACGGACCCCGCCCGCGTGCTGGAGATCGACGACCCGCACGACCTCGCGCGGGCCCGCGCGCTTGCGCCCCTCTTCGACGCGGACCGCCCCGGTTCGCTGCCGACCGCAGACGACGTCGACGCGGTCGTACTCGACTTCGACGGCACCCAGACCGACGACAGGGTGCTGATCGACGCCGATGGAAAGGAGTTCGTCTCCGTGCACCGCGGGGACGGCCTCGGTATCGCGGCGCTGCGCAAGAGCGCGCTGAAGATGCTGATCCTCTCCACGGAGCAGAACCCGGTCGTCGCCGCCAGAGCCCGGAAGCTGCAGATCCCGGTCCTCCACGGCATCGACCGGAAAGACCTCGCACTGAAGCAGTGGTGCGAGGAGCAGGGCATCGCGCCCGAGCGCGTGCTCTACGTCGGCAACGACGTCAACGACCTCCCGTGCTTCGCCCTCGTGGGCTGGCCCGTGGCGGTCGCGAGCGCCCACGACGTGGTACGCGGCGCCGCCCGTGCGGTCACCACCGTCCCCGGTGGCGACGGCGCGATCCGAGAGATCGCCAGCTGGATCCTCGGCCCCTCTCTCGACTCCCTCGACAAGTAAGGAACGTTCCTGTCATGAGCAACTCCCGTCTGCGCCAGTTCGGTTCGAAGACCGCCGGCCCGGGTCAGCCCGTCTACGTCGTCGGCGAGATCGGCATCAACCACAACGGCGAGCTCGAGAACGCCTTCAAGCTGATCGACGCCGCCGCCGAGGCCGGCTGCGACGCGGTCAAGTTCCAGAAGCGCACCCCCGAGATCTGCACCCCGCGCGACCAGTGGGACATCGAGCGCGACACCCCCTGGGGTCGGATGACCTACATCGACTACCGCCACCGCGTGGAGTTCGGCGAGGACGAGTACCGCCAGATCGACGAGTACGCCAAGACCAAGAACATCGACTGGTTCGCCTCCCCGTGGGACACCGAGGCCGTCGCCTTCCTGGAGAAGTTCGACGTCCCCGCCCACAAGGTCGCCTCCGCCTCCCTGACCGACGACGAGCTGCTGCGCGCCCTGCGCGCCACCGGCCGCACGGTCATCCTGTCCTCCGGCATGTCGACCCCGAAGCAGATCCGCCACGCGGTCGAGGTCCTGGGCAGCGACAACATCCTGCTCTGCCACGCCACTTCGACGTACCCGGCCAAGGCCGAGGAGCTCAACCTCCGCGTCATCAACACCCTGCAGGACGAGTACCCGAACGTCCCGATCGGCTACTCCGGCCACGAGACCGGCCTGCAGACCACCCTCGCCGCGGTCGCCCTCGGCGCCACCTTCGTCGAGCGCCACATCACCCTGGACCGCGCGATGTGGGGCTCCGACCAGGCCGCCTCCGTCGAGCCGCAGGGCCTCACCCGCCTCGTCCGCGACATCCGCACCATCGAGGCCTCCCTCGGCGACGGCGTCAAGAAGGTCTACGAGTCCGAGCTCGGCCCGATGAAGAAGCTGCGCCGCGTCACGGGCGTCGTCGCCGAGGCGGAGATCGCCGCGGCCGCGGGCGAGCCGGTCTCGGTCTGAGTCACCATCACTTAGGGGACGGTCATACGTCGATGAGCCGCCGCGCCGGATCCGCCGGCAGCACCTCCACTCTCGCGTTCGTCGAGAGCCCGGTACAGCTTCTGAACGTGCTGGAGTGGGCGCATGCCCAGGCGCCCGGCGCGACGCTCACCCTCGTCGTTCTGTCCCCGACCGACCCCATGACCCGCGGCCAGCTGCGCCGCATGGCCGAACTCGCCCGCGACGAGGGCCACACGGTCCGCTGGGAGGAGGCCCGGGGCGGCCCCGCGGCCCCCTTCCAGACCATCGGCGGCCTGACCGGCATGCTCCGCAGGGCCGACCGCATCGTCCTGGGCGACCCCTTCTCCCGCTACGTACAACTCCTGCTGACCATCACCAAGGCCCGCGACCTGGTCGTCGTCGACGACGGCACGGCCACGATGGAGTTCGTCGCCCAGCTGGCCCGCGGTGAACGTCTTGTCCGCTGGCACCGCAAGGGCGGACGCCCGAGCGCACGCGACCTGATCTTCGCGCCGGTGTCCTCCAAGGCTCGCCGCCGCCTCACCCCGAGCGCCAGGCGCAGGGTGGCGATCTTCTCCTCCATGCCCATGGACGAGATCCCGCCCGGCGTGACCGTCCACACCAACGACTTCTCCTGGACCCGCTTCCGCTTCGGCCCGCCCCGCATCACCAAGGGCGCCGACATGGTGGGCACCTCACTGGTGGAGACCGGCGTGGTGGACGGCGACCGCTACCTGGAAGCCGTCCGCACCCTGGCGAAGACCCACGGCGCCACCCGCTACTTCGCGCACCGCCGCGAGAGCACGGACAAGCTCCACCGGCTGGCCGCCGAGACGGGCCTGGAGATCGTCCGCCCCGACCTCCCCCTGGAACTGATCGCCCGCCGCGGCCCGATCGGCCGCACGATCCTGAGCTTCCCCTCCACCGTCGTCCACACCCTGCCCCTCGCCCTGACAGGCACGGAGGTCCGGGTCGCGGTCTGCGACATCGACCCTGGCTGGCTGACGGAGAACGCCTCACCGCGGGCGCAGGGGTTCTTGTCGGGGGTTACGGGGACGGCGCGGGACGTCACGCGTCTGTCGGCGGTCACCGCGGCGTGAACCGGGGCGGGCCTCAGTCGTCCGTCCTCAGCCGTCCTTCCGCGCCAGCAGGAACGCCCGCGGCTGCTTCTCCTCGCCGTCCGGCTCGCGCAGGACGCGGGCGTGCAGCCGCAGGCCCGCCTTGACCAGCTGCTCGGCGACGGAGTCCGGCGTACGGAAGTAGTAGTCGAGCGAGATCTCCTGCCCGAACCGCTCCGTCAGGTGCATGCTGCCGTCCTCGTCGCCGCTCTGGAAGCAGAGCAGGACATGGCCGCCGGGGACCAGGACGCGGTGGAACTCGGCGAAGACCGCAGGCAGGTGGTCGTCCGGGACGTGGATGATCGAGTAGAGGGCGAGCACGCCGCCCAGCGTCTCGTCAGGCAGGTCCAGCGAGGTCATCGAGCCCACGTGGAACCGCAGTCCGGGATGCGCCTCCCGGGCCAGCGCCACCATGCCGGGCGACACATCGACCCCGAACGTCGGCACGCCGAGCGCATCGAGCCGGGCGGTGACATGGCCGGGTCCGCTGCCGACGTCGGCCACAGGAGCCGTACCGGCCGCACGGACGAGCTCGGCGAAGGCGGTGACCAGGGCGAGGTCCAGCGGTCTGTCGCTGAGCCAGTCGGCGAACTGCTCGGTGTACGGGCGGGCGATCGCGTCGTACGAGGATCGGGTGGCATGCAGGAAATCCGGGCTGCCCGGTATCGCGGAGCTCACGGGCCCGCACCCTACTAGCGGTCGTCCGTCGTCCAGGTGAAACCGCCGAGAGAGTCCCGCGAAGTCTCCTCGAACGTCTCCCCGGACCTTTCCCCAGACCTCTCCCCGAGCTCGGCCGACCGTGGCGGGTACCGCCACCGCTGGTACAGCGACACCGCCAGCACCAGCAGCCAGCCCGCCAGGGTCATCACGACCAGGCCCCCCAGGACCAGGATCGCCATCCCGAGGAACCCGAATCTCGCCAGCATCCAGGGGATCTGGTCCTCACCGCAGCCGCACGCCTCCATGGAGGCAGGGTGCCCACGACCGGCCGCCGTGTGCGCTGCGTGGCGGAAACGTCGCGCGGTGGTGATGATTCCGGGATCCGGGCCCGTTTGTTCCACAGTGTGGTCCCGACAGGCGGAACAGAACCACCGGGGAGGTGTCGGGCGTGGTATGCGTAGAGAAAAGACAGGTTTACCCATCTCCACCCACGCCCATGCGTCGAGCGGCCAATTTTTCTTCCCCTTACGGGTTGAACTTTTGTTGATCGAGGGTCAGTTGGCCACCCCGGCGTCCTACCCTTCAGAGGGTGAAGCAACTGATGTCCCTAGAGCCCGAGGCCGACCAACCCGGGGAAGCCGTGCTTCCCGGCACGCTGCCCGAGGCGCTGCGTGCCGAACTCGTAGCCTTCCGGCGCGACTTGCACATGCACCCCGAGCTCGGCAACCAGGAGTTCCGTACGACCGCGGCGATCAAGGCGCGGCTCGAGGCTGCGGGTCTTGAACCGCGCGTGCTCGCCACCGGTACCGGGCTCATCTGTGACATCGGGGAGTGGGACGGTGGGCGGCCCATGCTGGGCCTGCGCGCCGACATCGACGGCCTGCCCATCCCGGACACGAAGACCGAGTGCGCGTACCGGTCGACCGTGCCGGACCGGGCGCACGCCTGCGGGCACGACGTGCACACGACCGTGGTGCTGGGCGCAGGGCTGGTCCTGGCCGAACTGCACAAGCAGGGGAAGCTCCCGCGGCCCGTACGGCTGCTCTTCCAGCCCGCCGAGGAAGTGCTGCCCGGCGGCGCCGCCGACGCCATCGAGTGCGGGGTGCTGGAGGGGGTGGGGCGGATGATCGCCGTGCACTGCGACCCCAAGGTGGACGCCGGGCGCATCGGTCTGCGGCAGGGCGCCATCACCTCCGCCTGCGACCGGCTCGAGGTCGCCCTGGACGGGCCCGGCGGACACACCGCCCGCCCGCACCTCACCACCGACCTGGTCACCGCCGCGGCCCGCGTCGCGATCGACGTGCCCGCCCTGGCCGGCCGGCGCGTGGACACCCGCAGCGGCCTCGCCATCACCTGGGGCCGCATCGAGTCCGGGCACGCCCCGAACGTCATCCCGCAGCACGCCGAGCTCTCCGGGACCGTGCGCTGCCTCGACATCGAGGCCTGGCGGCAGGCGCCGGACCTCGTGGTCGCCGCCATCGACGAGGTCGCCAACCTGCACGGCGCCAAGTCGGAGATCAACTACGTGCGCGGTGTCCCGCCCGTGGTCAACGACCCGGACGTGACCGACCTGCTGCGCGACGCCATGACCGCCCGCCGCGGCGCCCAGTCCGTCGAGGACACCGAGCAGAGCCTCGGCGGCGAGGACTTCTCCTGGTACCTGGAGCACGTCCCCGGCGCCATGGCCCGCCTCGGCGTCCGCACCCCGGGCGAGCGCACGGTGCGCGACCTGCACCAGGGCGACTTCGACGCGGACGAGTCCGCGATCACGGTCGGTGTCGAGCTGTTCACGGCGGCGGCCCTGCTGGACGCGGGGAAGTGATCCGAGCGTGCCGAACGGCCCCCTCGGGGGCCGTTCCGCCGCGCGGCGCAACATGCTCGTAAGCCAATCGTGCACTCATCGAAATCCCGGTGTGTGAGGCCGGAAGAGCCTGAGTTCAGACGCTGTTTGCCTCGAATCGATAACGGCTTCGAGAGGGGTGTTTTTCTGACATCTACGCGCGTTACGATGCCGCGAAGCCGACGCCGCAGGGGCGTCCGGGCCCGAGCACTGGCATGGTGCTCACATGAAGCGCCGACAAGGCGCTCAGGTCAGGTGAAGGAGCCTCCCGTGCGCCGGGTAGCCAAGCTTTCCGCTGCGTGTATCGCCACCGCAGCTCTCGCAATGACTGCCACCGCGTGTGGCAGCACCTCGTCCGACACTGGCAGCTCGTCCTCCTCCTCGGGCAGCAGCAAGGGCATCAAGATCGGTCTCGCCTACGACGTCGGTGGCCGTGGTGACCGTTCCTTCAACGACTCCGCCGCGCGCGGTGCCGACAAGGCCGAGAAGGAGTTCGGCGGTTCCATCAAGGAGCTCACCGCCAAGACCTCCGACACCGAGGCGGACCGCGAGCAGCGCCTGACCGACCTGGCGGAGGCGGGCTACAACCCGATCGTCGCCGTCGGCTTCTCCTACGCCACCTCGATCGACAAGGTCGCCAAGGAGTACCCGAAGGTCAACTTCGGTCTCATCGACTCTGTCGCCACCGCCAAGAACGTCGACAGCATCACCTTCACCGAGGAGCAGGGCTCCTACCTGGCCGGTGTCGCCGCGGCGCTGAAGACCAAGAAGAACCACGTCGGCTTCATCGGCGGCGTCGACACCCCGCTGATCAAGAAGTTCGCGGCGGGCTACGTCCAGGGCGTCAAGGACACCAAGTCCAGCGTCAAGGTCGACGTCCAGTACCTGACCCACGGCTCCGACCTGTCCGGCTTCTCCAGCCCCGACAAGGGCAAGGAGGCCGCGTCCGGCCAGCTCGACAACGGCGCCGACGTGATCTACGCCGCCGCCGGCTCCTCCGGCAACGGCTCGATCGAGGCCGTCAACGGCGTCAAGGGCGCCTGGGCCATCGGCGTGGACTCGGACCAGTACAACATCCCGGGTCTGGCCAAGTACAAGAACTCGATCCTGACCTCGATGGTCAAGAACGTCGACGTCGGCGTCTACGACTTCATCAAGTCCGTGCACGACGGCAAGCCGCTGACCGGCAACCAGATCTACTCGCTCGCCAAGGGCGGTGTCGGCCTGGCCACCAGCGGTGGTTTCATCGACGACATCAAGACCCAGCTCGATGCCGCGAAGAAGAAGATCGTCGACGGCACCGTCAAGGTCAAGACCAGCTGACCTGACGGTTCCCGCCGAAACCTCGGCTCGGCGAGGGGGCGCTCGTCAACCCCCTCGTCGAGCCATAACAATGTGTCAACTCTACGCGTGTAGCATGGAGTTGCCGCGCTAGCGTCGCCGACGCCTGCCCTCCCCTACGCAGCCCCTTTTCCCCGAGGAGAGTGCGCCATCAACGCGTCCAGCCCTCCCGCTGCCGTCGAACTGCGCGGCATCACCAAGCGATTTCCCGGCGTCGTCGCCAACAAGGACATCGACATCACCGTCCGTACCGGAACCGTCCACGCCCTCTGCGGTGAGAACGGCGCCGGCAAGTCCACCCTGATGAAGATCCTCTACGGCATGCAGCAGCCGGACGAGGGCACCATCACCGTGAACGGCGAGACGGTCACCTTCCACAACCCCGCCGACGCCATTGCCCGCGGCATCGGCATGGTGCACCAGCACTTCATGCTCGCCGACAACCTCACCGTCCTGGAGAACGTCGTCCTGGGCGCGGAGAAGCTGTACGGCATCGGCGGCAAGGCCCGTACGAAGATCAAGGAGATCTCGGACGCGTACGGCCTGAACGTCCGGCCCGACGTCCTCCTGGAGGAGCTCGGCGTCGCCGACCGCCAGCGCGTGGAGATCCTCAAGGTCCTCTACCGCGGAGCCAAGACCCTCATCCTCGACGAGCCCACCGCCGTGCTCGTGCCGCAGGAGGTCGAGGCCCTCTTCGACAACCTGCGCGAGCTCAAGGCCGAGGGCCTCACCGTCATCTTCATCTCCCACAAGCTGGGCGAAGTCCTCTCCGTGGCCGACGAGATCACCGTCATCCGCCGCGGCACCACCGTCGGCACGGTCGAGCCGGCCGGCACCACCCCCAAGCAGCTCGCCGAGCTGATGGTCGGCAGCGAACTGCCCACGCCGGAGACCCAGGAGTCGACGGTCACGGACGTCCCGCTGCTCAAGGTCGACAAGGTGCACCTGAGCCAGGTCGACCTCGACGGCATCGAGCGCATCATCCTCGACGAGATCTCCTTCACCATCCACAAGGGCGAGGTCCTCGGCATCGCCGGCGTGGAGGGCAACGGCCAGTCCGAGCTGGTCGAGGCGATCATGGGCATCCGCGACCCCGACGCGGGCGTCATCTCCCTCGACGGCACCGACATCTCCCACGCCCCCACCCGCCGCCGCCGAGAGGCCGGCGTCGGCTACATCCCCGAGGACCGCCACCGCCACGGCCTGCTCCTCGAGGCCCCGCTGTGGGAGAACCGCATCCTCGGCCATGTCACCGAGCGGCCCAACTCCCGCGGCCAGCTCCTCGACATCAAGGCCGCCCGCACCGACACCGAGCGCATCATCGAGGCGTACGACGTCCGGACCCCCGGCATCGACGTCACGGCCGCCTCGCTGTCCGGCGGCAACCAGCAGAAGCTGATCGTCGGCCGGGAGATGAGCCACGAGCCCAAGCTGCTCATCGCCGCCCACCCCACGCGTGGCGTGGACGTCGGCGCACAGGCCGCGATCTGGGACCACATCCGCGAGGCCCGCCGAGAGGGCCTGGCCGTGCTGCTGATCTCCGCCGACCTGGACGAGCTCATCGGCCTGTCCGACACCCTGCGGGTGATGTACCGCGGCCGCCTGGTCGCAGACGCCGACCCCGCCACGATCACTCCCGAGGAGCTGGGCTCCGCCATGACGGGCGCGGCCACCGGCCACCTGGAGCACACAGAGGACGACGAGGACGACGCCCGATGAACAAGCTGACCCAACGCATCGACAAGGAGCGGCTGCTCCTCGGCATCGCGGCGCCGCTGCTGGCGATCGTCGCAGCGGTCGTCGTCACCGCCCTGGTCATCCTCGCCACCGGCAAGAACCCGGGCTCCGCCTTCAGCGACATGCTGACCTACGGCACCGCAAGCGACAGCCAGGTCTACATCCTCAACAAGGCGACGACGTACTACCTCGCGGGTGTCGCGGTGGCCATCGGCTTCCGCATGAACCTGTTCAACATCGGCGTCGACGGCCAGTACCGCATCGCCGCGTTCTTCGCCGCCGTCCTCGGCGGCGCGCTGACCGTTCCCGGCTGGATCGCCATCCCGCTGATCATCCTGTGCGCCATGGCGACCGGTGCCCTGTGGGCCGGCATCGCGGGTGTTCTCAAGGTGACCCGTGGCGTCAGCGAGGTCATCTCGACCATCATGCTGAACTCGATCGCGACCGCGATCATCGCCTACCTGCTGCAGCCGGGGAAGCTCGCCGAGCTGCAGAGCGGCGGCACGGTCATCTCCACCAAGCCGCTGCCGGAGTCCTCGTACTTCTTCAGCATCGACACCGGCCCGGCGGGCGTGCTGTGGGGCTTCATCGTCATCGCCGTGATCATCGGCATCGCGTACTGGTTCGTGCTCGGGCGCACCCGCTTCGGCTTCGACCTGCGCACCGTCGGCCAGTCCGAGAGCGCGGCCACCGCGAGCGGTGTCTCCGTCAAGAAGATGGTCGCCACCAGCATGCTCATCTCGGGTGCGGTGGCCGGTCTGATCGGTATGCCGACCCTGCTCAACGACAGCCACCAGTTCAGCAACGACTTCCCGACGGGCATCGGCTTCACCGGCATCGCCATCGCGCTGCTCGGCCGCAACAACCCGGTCGGCATCGCCCTCGGCGCACTGCTGTGGGGCTTCCTGGAGCGCACCACCAACCACCTGGAGTTCCAGGGCTACGACAAGGAGATCCTCGGCGTCATCCAGGGCGTCATCGTCCTGAGCGTCGTCATCGCCTACGAACTCGTACGCCGCTACGGCCTCAGGCGCCAGCAGCAGCGGGTCGGCGCCGAGCTCGCCGCCCAGGCCGCCCCGACCCAGAAGCAGGAGGTGGCGTGATGACTGCCACGATGACCGACACGCCGCCCCCCGCGGCTCCCAAGGCGGACACCGAACGCGCCCGCTCGGGCCGCTCCATCGGCCAGATCCTCATGATCGTCGCCGGCGCGCTGCTGCTCGTCGCCGCGGTCCGCGTCATCACCGGCTCCAACCAGCTCACCTCCGAGGGCCAGGTCTCCGCCGCCCTCGGCCTCGCCGTGCCCATCGGTCTCGCCGGTCTCGCGGGTCTGTGGTCCGAGCGGTCCGGTGTGGTCAACATCGGCCTCGAGGGCATGATGATCCTCGGCACCTTCGGCGCCGGCTGGATCGGCTGGCAGTCCAACCCGTGGCTCGGCCTGCTGATGGGCATCGCCTTCGGCGTCCTCGGCGGCCTGGTGCACGCCGTAGCGACCATCACCTTCGGCGTCGACCACATCGTCTCCGGTGTCGCGGTCAACCTGCTCGCACTCGGCATCACCCAGTACCTAGCCAAGCTCTTCTTCACCAACGGCAAGGCGGCCGACGCGGGCGGCAACCCCAAGCAGTCCCCGCCGGTGGACTCGCTGCCCAACTTCGACGTACCGGGACTGTCGGACGCGCTGCAGTCGATCGAGAAGCACCACTGGTTCCTGATCTCCGACATCGCGGGCATCCTCGGCGGCCTGGTCACCAACCTGTCCGTGGTGACCGTCATCGCCGTCCTGCTCTTCGTCGGCAGCTGGTGGCTGCTGTGGCGCACCCCGTTCGGTCTGCGCCTGCGCTCCTGCGGTGAGAACCCGATCGCCGCGGAGTCCCTCGGCGTCAACGTCTACAAGTACAAGTACGCGGCCGTGGCCGTCTCCGGCGGCCTCGCGGGCCTCGGCGGCGCCTTCCTCGCCCTGGTCACCTCGCACACCTACCTGGAGAACCAGACCGGCGGACGCGGTTACATCGGTCTCGCCGCCATGATCTTCGGCAACTGGCGGCCGGGCGGCCTCGCGATGGGCGCGGGCCTGTTCGGCTACTCCGACGCGCTGCAGCTGCGCAACGGCGGCGAGACCGTCCACGCGCTGCTGCTCCTGCTGGTCGTGCTCCTGGTGGGCCTGGCCGGCTGGAAGCTGTACAAGAAGGCGCACTGGCAGGGCGGGATCAGCCTCATGGTGGGCGCGGGTGTCCTGGTCTGGTACCTGGTCACCGACGAGGTCCCGAGCGACTTCGTGGGCGCCACCCCGTACGTCGTCACCCTGCTGGTGCTGTCGCTGTCCGCGCAGCGCCTGCGGATGCCGAAGGCGGACGGCATGCGTTACCGGAAGGGCCAGGGCAAGTGACCCCGCCGGCCGCCGTCGACTGGGAGGCGCTCCGGGACCTGGCCCGCGAGGCCATGTCCCATGCGTACGCCCCCTACTCGGGCTTCCCCGTCGGGGTCGCCGCCCTGGTCGACGACGGCCGCACGGTCTCCGGCTGCAACGTCGAGAACGCCTCCTACGGCCTCGGCCTGTGCGCCGAGTGCGGGCTGGTCTCGGAGCTGCAGCGCACGGGCGGCGGCCGCCTGACGCACTTCACGTGCGTCGACGGCCGGGGCGAGATCCTGGTCCCGTGCGGCCGCTGCCGCCAGCTGCTCTACGAGTTCGGGGGCCCCGACCTGCTTCTGGAGACCCCGGCGGGAATCCTCCCGCTCTCGCAGATGCTCCCCCAGGCCTTCGGCCCGGAGCACCTCACCAAGTAACTCCCGTACGGCCCCTCCGAGTTGAGCACACTGGCTCGGAGGGGCCGCACACTTCCATGAACCTCGGAAGGAACGCACGCCATGGCCATGGACGCCATCTCCGTCATCCGCACCAAGCGGGACCGCGGTGAGCTCAGCGACGAGCAGATCGACTGGGTGATCGACGCGTACACCCGCGGGGAGGTCGCCGACGAGCAGATGTCCGCGCTCGCCATGGCCATCCTCCTCAACGGCATGAACCGCCGCGAGATCGCCCGCTGGACGGCCGCGATGATCGCCTCCGGCGAGCGCATGGACTTCTCGTCCCTGTCCCGCCCCACGGCCGACAAGCACTCGACGGGCGGCGTCGGCGACAAGATCACGCTGCCGCTGGCGCCCCTGGTCGCGGCCTGCGGCGCGGCCGTACCCCAGCTCTCGGGCCGCGGCCTCGGCCACACCGGCGGCACGCTGGACAAGCTGGAGTCGATCCCCGGCTGGCGCGCGCTGCTGTCGAACGAGGAGATGCTGAACGTCCTCGACACCACCGGCGCGGTGATCTGCGCGGCGGGCGACGGCCTGGCTCCCGCGGACAAGAAGCTGTACGCCCTCCGTGACGTGACCGGCACGGTCGAGGCGATCCCGCTGATCGCCTCCTCGATCATGTCGAAGAAGATCGCCGAGGGCACGGGCTCCCTGGTCCTGGACGTGAAGGTGGGCACGGGCGCCTTCATGAAGACCATCGAGGACGCACGGGAACTCGCCTCCACGATGGTGGGCCTGGGCACGGACCACGGCGTGAAGACGGTCGCGCTGCTGACCGACATGTCGACCCCGCTGGGCCTGACGGCGGGCAACGCCCTGGAGGTCCGCGAGTCGGTCGAGGTGCTGGCGGGCGGCGGTCCGGCGGACGTGGTGGAACTGACCATCGCCCTGGCCCGCGAAATGCTCGACGCGGCCGGCGTGAAGGACGCCGACCCGGCGAAGGCCCTGGCCGACGGCTCCGCGATGGACGTCTGGCGCCGCATGATCGCGGCCCAGGGCGGCGACCCGGACGCGGAGCTGCCGGTGGCCCGCGAGCAGCACGTCATCAAGGCCCCCTCCTCCGGCGTCCTGACCCGCCTCGACGCCTACGACATCGGCGTCGGCGCCTGGCGTCTGGGCGCGGGCCGCGCCCGCAAGGAGGACCCGGTGCAGGCGGGCGCGGGCATCGAGCTGCACGCCAAGCCGGGCGACACGGTGACGGAGGGCCAGCCCCTGCTGACCCTGCACACCGACACCCCCGAGCGCTTCGAGTACGCGCTGCAGGCGATGGAGGGTTCTTACGACATCGGGGCGGCGGGGGCGGAGTTCTCGGCGTCGCCCGTCGTGCTGGAACGTATCGCCTGACCAGGGGAGTTTCCCATTCGAGTGAACGGGATCGGTGGACCGCCACCGGTCCCGTTCGGCATGTTGGATGGGCGCCATGGACGTGCTCGACGGTGACTACATCAAGGCCGACAACGAGTGGGACGAACTGGTCTGGGTCTGGCAGCAGACGGATGTTCCCAGGGCTGCAAGGTGGAGATCGTCCAAGGGCTCGTCACCGTGACACCCTCGTCCGCCAACGCGCACCACGGAATTGCCGAGTGTGTGCAGCGGCGCCTCTACGAGGTGATCCCAGAGGACTGGGGGATCTATCAGCGGCTGGGCATGGCTGTGCCGTCCCGACTGGGCCTCTACATGCCCGACCTTGCCGTGGTGCCGGAGGAGGTGCTGAAGGGAGACGGCTACTACATCCCGGCGGGCAAGGCCGAACTCGTCGTGGAAATCACCTCGTTGGCCACTGCGACCAATGACCGGATCCACAAAGCCGCAGGCTATGCCGAGGCCGGTATCCTGCTCCACCTCCTGATCGACGGTCTGGCACCGGGTGGCCCGACGATCACGCTGTACGGGGAACCGAACGACGGCGTCTATCGGATCCTGCGCGCAGGCAAGTTCGGCGTCCCGGTCGAGCTGCCGCACCCCTTCGAACTCGCCGTCGACACCAGTTCGTTCCCCACCCCCTGAGTCACCCCAGCAACGCGGCGACCACCACCAGTACCGGCACGGACAGGACCGTCGACAGCAGGATCGAGTCCCGCGCCAACCCTTCCGCCACCCGATACCGACTCGCGTACGTGTACAGGTTCTGCGCCGCCGGGAGCGCCGACGTCACCACCACGTCCAGGAGTTGGTGGCCGTGCAGGCCGAACACCCCCACCGCCAGTGCCCAGGCTGCCACCGGCTGGCCCACGGCCTTCAGGGCGACCGACAGCAGGACGGGGTTCCGATCGGCGCCCCGGCCCGGCATCGTGCTGCCGCACAGGGAGATGCCGAAGGCCAGCAGGACCGCCGGGACCGACATGTTGCCGATCAGGGTCAGCGGGTCCATGACCGGGTCCGGCACCCGCAGCCCGGTCGCGGCGACCGCGACGCCCGCCAGCGAGCCCACCGCGATCGGGTTGCGCAGGGGAGTCAGGAGCCGTAGCCACAGCGGGCCCTTCTTACCCTTGCCGGACAGGTCGAGGATCGTCAGGGCGATCGGGGTCAGCGCGATGATCTGGAAGAGCAGGACCGGCGCCACGAGCGAGGCGTCGCCCAGCACGTACACCGCGATGGGGATGCCCAGGTTGCCGGAGTTGACGTAACTGGAGCACAGCGCGCCGATCGTGGTGCGCCCGATGCCCCAGCCCCGTACGACACCGACCGCGACGAAGACCCCGGCCGCCGCGGCCGTGCTCATCGCCGTCACCAGGAGCCGGCTGGAGAAGATCACCGACAGGTCGGCCTTCGCGAGCGTCGTGAAGAGGAGCGCGGGGGAGGCCACATGGAAGGCCAGCTTGGTCAGGACCTCGCGGCCGTGTTCGCCGAGATACCCCTGCCGTCCGATGACATAGCCCACTCCGATGACGACCGCGATGACCGCGAAACCCGTCAACACGCCCTGCACGGCGCCTCCTTGACGGGGTGGAGGAGGCCGTCGGGTATCCAGGGCGGTGCTGATGCTTGGGGCATACACCCAACCCTCTTGGGAAGGTGGGGAGCGGGTCAATGTGATCCCGATCGGTGGACACGCCCGGTAGTCGGGTGTGCCGCGATGAGTTCCGCCTGTCAGTCCGGTCTACCGCTCGTGGACGCCATGACACCCGCCGTACTCGTGCTGCCCGGCCCCGTCACCCGTGACGAGGTGACGGGGCTGTGCGAGGACGTGCGCGAGCTGCTGGAGTCCACCGGGGCCGGGGCCGTGGTGGTCGACGTCGCTGCGATCGGGCCGCCGGGGCTGGGCGCCGTGGACCTGCTGGCACGGCTGGAGCTGGCCGCCCGGCGGGCGGGAGGCCGTATCCGCCTCCGTGACCCCGCGCCCTCCCTACACGCGCTTCTCGACCTGGTCGGACTCCGCATCGAGGTGGAGGGGCAGGCCGAACAGCGGGAACCACCGCTTCGTGTCGAGGAAGAAGTGGAACCCGGTGAGCCGGCCGTCTGATATCTCCAGCACCTGCACCGCCCACGGGGCGTAGCCGCCCTCCTCCGGGTCCGGCTTGTACTGGGCGAACCCCGGCAGTCCGTTGACCTGCACCGGAACCAGTCGCGAGCCCTCGCAGGCGGAGCCGAGCGTCGTCATGAAGCCGGTGATGTCGTCATGGCCCGTCAGCCACAGGTCGAACGGCGGCATCGTCATTACGGCGTCCTCGTGCAGCAACGCCGTGAGCGCCGTCATGTCGTAGCCCTCGAAGGCCGCGACGTAGCGGTCGAGCAGCTTCTGCTGCTCCGGGTCCAGCGGGTCGGAGACGGCCGCACCGGCGGCCTTCTCGCCCTCCCGCTCGGCGAGCGTGGCCCGGGCCCGCTGAAGTGCGCTGTTCACCGACGCCACCGACGTGTCGAGCAGCTCGGCGACCTCGCTCGCCTTCCAGGCCAGCACCTCGCGGAGGATCAGCACCGCGCGCTGCTTGGCGGGCAGCTGCTGCAGCGCGGCCATGAAGGCGAGCCGCACGGACTCCTTGGCGACGGCGGCCTCCGCGGGGTCCTCGACGGTCGGCAGCACGCGGGCGTCCGGCATCGGCTCGAGCCAGGTGTTGTCGGGGCGGGGGGAGAGGGCGGCCTGGGCGAGCGGCGTCGACTCGTTCAGGTCCATCGGGCGGGCGCGCTTGTTGCCGGCGGTCAGCATGTCCAGGCAGACGTTCGTCGCGATGCGGTACAGCCAGGAGCGGAGGCTGGAGCGGCCCTCGAACTTCTCGTAACTGCGCCAGGCGCGGACCATCGTGTCCTGTACCGCGTCCTCGGCCTCGAAGGAGGAGCCGAGCATGCGGTAGCAGTAGCCGGTCAGCTCGACCCGGTGCTTCTCGAGCCTGACGTCGAGGTCTGTCGTCGTGGTCGCCGTACCGTCGCTCATCGTCCACCCACCCCTGTGGCATTCCTGTCGCGCGCCTTTGCGCCCAGCACGTTCGAAGCTAGCGCAGGGCACTGACAATGGCGTGCCGAGTGGGTGAATGTGCAGGTGGGTGGGGGTTGCCGTCCCCAGGGGGCTCCGCCCCCGGACCCCCGATCGGCCTGAACGGCCTCGTCCTCAAACGCCGGACGGGCTGAGTGATGCGAACCGGCGCTGCCGTCGCTCAGCGACCCGCGCCGCCCGCGTCCCGAACACCGTGATCGTCACGACCCCCAGTATCGCCAGCAGGCCGACCCCGACCGTTCCGGTCCAGCCGCCTGCGTGGAAGGCCATGGCTCCGATCGTGCTGCCCGCGCTGGACCCGATGTAGTACGCCGACTGGTACAGGGCGGAAGCCTGTGCACGACCCCTCGTCGCCGTCTTGCTCACCGCCGACGAGGCGACCGCGTGCCCCGCGAAGAACCCCGCGGTGATCAGCACCAGCCCCAGCAGCACCGGTACGAGAGATCCCGCGAGGGACAGGACCAGTCCCGTCGCCGTCGTACCGCCCGCCAGGTACAGGGCCCCACGGCGGCCCAGACGACCCACCAGCCGTCCTGCCGTCGACGCCGACACCGTACCCACCAGGTACACCAGGAAGATCGACCCGATGACGCCCTGCGGCAGCGAGAACGGCGCCTCCGTCAGGCGGTAGCCGATCACCGTGTAGACACCGCCGAACACCGTCATGAACAGCGCACCGATCGCGTACAGCCGGCACAGCAGCGGGTCGGCGAGATGCTCGCGCACCGTCCGCGCCAGGACCCGCGGCCGCAGCGAGCCGGCGACGAAGTGCCGCGGCGCAGGCAGCAGCAGCCGGAACGCGACCGCACACGCCACCGCAATCGCCCCGATCACGCCGACCGCGACCCGCCAGCCCCACTCCTGCGCGACCCATCCGGTGATGACCCGGCCGCTCATCCCGCCGACACTGTTGCCCGCGACGAACAGCCCGATCGCCGTGACCAGCGCCTTCGGCCGGACCTCCTCGGCCAGATACGCGGTCGCCGACGCCGGAAGCCCGGCCAACGCCGCCCCCTGCAGCGCCCGCAGCACGACCAGCACGCCCAGCGACGGCGCGAACGGGACCAGGAGCCCCACCGCCACCGCGACCACCAGCGAGCCCGTCATCACCGTACGACGCCCGAACCGTTCCGACAGCGCGCTCATCGGAAGGACGAACACCGCCAGACCACCGGTCGCCGCCGCCACCGTCCAGCTCGCCTCACTCGGCGCCACCCCGAACTCGCCCGAGATCAGCGGCAGCAGGGCCTGTGTGGAGTAGAGCAGCGCGAAGGTCGCGACACCCGCGAGGAAGAGGGCGAAGCTCATCCGGCGGTAGCCGGACCCACCCGGGGCCATACGGGAATCGGCAACATCGACAACAGGGACAGCGGATGCGGCGCCCACGACGGTGGACGCCCCGGTACTGGCGGGAGACATGCCTCGAAGCTACGTACGCCCCCGCTCATCCGTCCAATGCATGGAATCGCCATAATCGTTCCCATGGTGCATCAGCAGAGGTCACAAGCTCGTCTGTCACCGTCCAGTGACACAAAAGACACCGAGGACATCGTCTCGCTGCTCGCTCCGCGCCTCGCCCACTTCGCCGGCGTCGCCCGTACCGAGCACGTCACGCGCGCCGCCCAGGAGATGCAGGTCCCGCAGTCCACCCTCTCCCGGGCCATGGTCCGGCTCGAACAGGATCTGGGCGTCGACCTGTTCGCCCGCCGCGGCCGCACCGTCTCGCTCACCCCCGCCGGCCGCACCTTCCTCGGCTCCGTCGAACGCGCCCTCGCCGAGATCGAGCGCGCCGCCGACGAGGTCCGCGCCGACGCCGACCCGGCCACCGGCAAGGTCGCCTTCGGCTTCCTGCACACCATGGGCGCGGAAACGGTCCCGGGCCTCATCCAGGCCTTCCGCGTCGACCACCCCCGCGTCCGTTTCAGCCTCGTCCAGAACTACGGCGAGGCGATGCTGGAGAAGCTGCGCGCGGGCGAACTCGACCTCTGCCTGACCTCACCGGTCCCCGATGCCCCCGGCCTCGTGGCCCGCCGCCTCGACGAACAGAAACTCCGCCTGGTCGTCCCCACGGACCACCCCCTGGCCACCCGCAGACGCATCCGCCTCGCCGAAGCGGCCGACGAAACCTTCGTCACCCTCGAACCCGGCTACGGCATGCGCCTCATCACGGACGACCTCTGCAGGCAGGCCGGCTTCAAGCCTCGCATCGCCTTCGAGGGCGAGGAGGCGGAGACCCTGAGGGGTCTCGTAGCGGCCGGCCTCGGAGTCGCCCTCCTTCCCCCACCGGCCTTCCCCCGCCCAGGAGTTGTGGAACTCACGGTCACAGCCCCACGTGCGGCACGCGAAATCGGCGTGGCTTGGCTGGACGGCCACCCGGACACACCCCCAGTGGCAGCCTTCAAGAGGTTCCTACTCTCAAGAAGGGGCAACTTGCTACCGGCCTGAGAGCAGCGGCTTTAAAGGGGCGCGGGGCTGTATCGATTTGCGGCTCCGCCGCGTGGGCGCGAGCAACCACAACGAACCCGCACCCGCCAACGAACCAAGCACCCCAACGGCGCTACCGGCGCAACGACTTACCAAACCCCGCAGCCAAGGGCATCCGCAACCCCAACGGCGGCGGAGCCGCCAACGCATCCTCCACCGGCCGCGAAAAGGAACGCCCGAACAACGCCCCCATCACGAAATCCTCGGCCAACGCCTGCACTTCACTCCGGTACTGATGCAACCCATGACCGTCGGAGTGCACTTCGAACCGGCACACATCCCGGTTCGCCTTCTTCGCCCGCGCCGCCAGCCGGAAGGAGAGCTCGGGGTCGGAGACATCGTCATTCGTGCCGTGCACGATCAGCACCCGCCGCCCCGCCAACTGCTTCACCGGTTCAGGCGAAGCCGCGACGTCCTCCTCGGGCAGCCAAGGCGCCATCGCCAGTACGGAGTTGACGGCCTCGTGCCCGCCCGCGCGCAGTGCGGCCCGGCCGCCCATGCCGAGGCCGGCGAGGCAGACAGGGACGTCCCCGTACCGCCGTACGGCTTCGTCCGCGGCCCAGGAGGCGTCCTGTGCCAGATGCGCCTCGCTGCCGTTCCAGCCGCGGTAGCGGTAGTGGACGACATGCGTGGCCAGGCCCTCCGCCCGCCCGGCGCGGGCCAGGCGGCGGCCCAGGGCGCGTACGGAGGCGGTCGCCAGCATGGGGGACGGTCTGCGGGCCGACTCCTCGTCGCCGCCGGGGAGCAGCAGGACCACTCCGCTGACCGCCGTCGGCTCCGGGCCGAGTGCCCTCCCCAGCCGGGCCCGTCGAACCGGCGTCGCTTGGTGTGCCATGACAGAACAGTGTCAGAAGCGTGGGTGTACGTGCCCCGTCCTTGCGGTCACCGTTACGTATCGACGGAGTTGTACAGCGAGCGATCTACGCGCGTAGGAGTTAGAGTGCGGAAATGACGAGCCAGACCATCTCGAACACCCCGACGCCGGACCAGATCCGCCGGGCGCCGAAGGTTCTGCTGCACGACCACCTCGACGGCGGCCTCCGCCCGGGGACGATCGTCGAACTCGCCCGTGACTCGGGCTATGAGCGCCTCCCCGAGACCGACCCCGCCAGGCTGGGTGTCTGGTTCCGGGAGGCCGCCGACTCCGGTTCGCTGGAGCGGTACTTGGAGACCTTCTCCCACACCGTCGGCGTGATGCAGACGCGGGACGCGCTGGTGCGGGTCGCGCGCGAGTGCGCCGAGGACCTCGCCGAGGACGGGGTCGTGTACGCCGAGGTGCGGTACGCCCCCGAGCAGCATCTGGAGGGCGGGCTCAGCCTCGAGGAGGTCGTGGAGGCCGTCAACGAGGGCTTCCGGGAAGGGGAGCGGCTCGCGCGGGAGAGCGGTCACCGGATCCGTGTCGGGGCCCTGCTCACCGCGATGCGGCATGCCGCCCGCGCCCTGGAGATCGCCGAACTCGCCAACAGGTACCGGGACTTGGGGGTGGTGGGGTTCGACATCGCCGGCGCCGAGGCCGGTTACCCGCCCACCCGGCACCTCGACGCCTTCGAGTATCTGAAGCGCGAGAACAACCACTTCACCATCCATGCCGGTGAGGCCTTCGGGCTGCCGTCCATCTGGCAGGCACTGCAGTGGTGCGGCGCCGACCGGCTCGGGCACGGCGTGCGCATCATCGACGACATCCAGGTGCATGCCGACGGTTCGGTGAAGCTCGGGCGGCTCGCCTCGTACGTACGGGACAAGCGCATCCCGCTCGAACTGTGCCCCAGCTCCAACCTCCAGACCGGGGCGGCGGAGTCTTATGCCGAACACCCGATCGGGCTGCTGCGCCGACTGCACTTCCGTGCGACCGTGAATACGGACAATCGACTCATGTCCGGCACGAGTATGACCCGGGAATTCGAGCACCTAGTCGACGCCTTCGGTTATTCGCTCGACGACATGCAGTGGTTCTCCGTCAATGCGATGAAATCAGCGTTCATTCCTTTCGATGAACGACTGGCGATGATCAATGACGTGATCAAGCCCGGATATGCCGAGTTGAAGTCCGAATGGCTGTTCCAGCAGACCGCTTCCACCAGCGGTTCTGTGGCCTCGGAGGGGTAACAGGGGATATCGGGGTGTGTGGAATGCGGACGGGTATTCACAACCCGTTCGCATTTCGATGTTTGCGACGGGCGGGTGCCCGTGTTTACGGTCGTGGACACCGCTCACATTCCCCCAACCCCATTTCGAGGACGCATTTTATGAAGCAGTCTGCTGCCAAGACCCTCGGTGTCGCCGCTCTCGGTGCCGCCTTCGCCGCCACGGGCGCGGGCGCCGCGAACGCGGCCCCGGCGGTTCCGGACGCCACCGGGACGCTGGGCTCCGTCACCAGTGCGCTCCCGGCGCAGAACGTCTCCCAGGCGCTGCCGGGCGCCCAGGCGGCGGTGGCCCAGGGCAAGCCCGCCCTCGAACGCGGTCTGTCCTCCGTGCAGCCGTCCGCCCGTGCGATCGCCGACGGCCCGTCCGCGCCGGTCGCCGGGCTGCTCGGCGGTCTGCCGGTGCCCACGCGCGGCCTGCCCGTGAACGGTATGCCGATCGGCTGAGCCGCCTCCCGAATGCGCCGATGGGGCGCACCCCTGGGCACGGGGTGCGCCCCATCGGCGTACGTACGACAAGGGGCTCACCAGGCGGTGCGGGCCGCCTTCTCCTCCGAGGGCAGCAGGATCCACAACGCTATGTAGAGCAGGAACTGCGGGCCCGGCAGCAGACAGGAGAGCAGGAAGATCACGCGCATCGTGGTCGCGGAGGTACCGAAGCGCCGCGCCAGACCGGCGCACACGCCGCCGATCATGCGGCCGTGGGTGGGGCGGACGAGGGCGGACATGTGCGGCTCCTTCGTGAGCGACGGTTTAGGCGGCCTCTTGGCGGCTGCCTCATCTGCCTTCCACGCTACGGAGACGAAGGGGGCAAAGCGTCGCTCTACGGTGCGATCCCGACCCTGGGAAACGTCGGGGTTCGACCCTGAACCGCTTCCTCCTGGCGGACGGCCGCCCGTTCGTTCCGCTCGGACCTGCGGCGGAGCCAGGAACGGGCCGCGGGGACGACCGCGAGATGGGCGAGCGCCACGCCCACGGTGTTCAGGAGCAGCGAGTCGACGTCCGGTACCCGGCCGGGCACTCCGGTCTGCAGCAGCAGGATGCCCAGGGAGACCAGCGCGCCCGCGGCGACCGTACGGACGAAGGAGGCGAGCGGGAAGGCCCAGAGCCTGCCGTGCGCCATCGGGAGCAGTACGCCGAGCGGCGCGAGGAGGCCGACGCCCTCACCGATGCGGCGGGCCGCCTCCGGCCGTCCCAGGGCCAGGTCGGCCCGTATCCCGGCGAACGGATGCAGGTTGGGGGGCATCACCCAGGGCACATCCAGCGGGCGCAGCGTGAGCCAGGCGACGAACGCGAGGTGTGCGACGAGGAGGACACCCCCTGTCACACGGATGCGGATCGCGGCACTGCGGGCACGCTCCGCTTGAAGGCCGGTTCGGAATCCGCGGGCCGTCTGTGGCTGGTCGCGCCCACGCGGCGGAGCCGCATATGTCGCAGCCCCGCGCCCCTTCGGGGGCGTGGTGCTCCACCGGGCTTCACCGGTTCCGCCTTGACGCTGCACGACCCCCTAGACGCGGCCCGCGGCAGGATCGGTTCCGGCTTGTCCAGAGGTACCTCTGTGAGGCTTCCGCCACACCCGTACGTCAGCCGCCCGTGACCTCGCTCGACGGCGGCTGCTCGGTGCCCGGGCGGGAGCGGACCTCGTCCGTGCACTCGTAGCGCCGCAGGGGCTCCTTGCCGGGGCCGCCGAGGATGACCGAGCCGTCGCCCTCGGCCGCCGCCGAGTCGGAGAACGTGCAGACGACCTGGGCCAGCGCGAAGGACGTGAGGTCACCGGGCGGGTTGCTCAGCCGGAGCGCGTCCTCGGGGTCGCCGGAGCGGGGGCCGCTCACGGTCATGCCGCCGCGTACGTCCGTGGTGTACCCGGCCTCCTTCTCGGCGGCCGAGGGCGTTGCCGCAAGCTGGTCGAGCAACCCCTGCGCCACCAGCACCCGCCGCTGCGAGTCCGGGGAGCCGTCCGGGACCCGTACCGTCCGGTCCACGGCGACCAATGACGAGCTGCACAGCAGGAACACCTGCACCGGCAGCCCGCGCGAGGCCTGTGTCGAGACGTCCGGCTCGGCCAGCGAGCACTGCACCCGGGAGGGCGCCGCCCCGAAGTCCGTCGGCACCTCGGTGGACCGGATGCCGCACCCGGTGAGCAGGGCGGCCAGGAGGGCAGGGACGGCAAGGAGGCGGAGCGCCGGCAGGCGTCGTACGGTCATGAGGCGTTCCCGTTCTTCCCCGTGTCCTTCTCGGATTCCTCCGTCAGCGCCGACGCGTCCCGCGGCAGCCGCAGCGTGAACACCGCACCCCCGTCGGGGGAGTTGGCGGCAGTGATCTCGCCGCCGTGGATGTGGGCGTTCTCCAGGGCGATGGAGAGGCCGAGGCCGCTGCCCTCGGAGCGCGGGCGGGACGCGCTCGCCTTGTAGAAGCGGTCGAAGACGTGCGGCAGGACGTCCTCGGGGATGCCGGGCCCGTGGTCGCGTACGGCGATGACGATCTGGGCTCCCTCTCCGCTGTCCGCGTCCGACGGCCGCACCGACACCCGCACCGGCGACCCGCCGTGCTTGAGCGCGTTGCCGATCAGGTTGGCGAGGATCACGTCCAGGCGGCGCGGATCGACGCGGGCGTGGATGCCGCGCTCGGCGTCCAGGTCCACCGCGTCCAGCCAGGCCCGGGCGTCGATGCAGGCGGTGATCTGGTCGGCGAGGTCGACGTCGTCCAGGACCAGCCGGGCGGTGCCCGCGTCGAAGCGGGTGACCTCCATGAGGTTCTCGACGAGGTCGTTGAGCCGCCGGGTCTCGCTGACGACGAGCCGTACGGCAGGCTCGATCATCGGGTCCATCGACCCGGACTCCGCCTCCAGCTCCTCCTCCAGGATCTCGGTCACGGCGGTGATCGCGGTGAGCGGCGTACGGAGTTCATGGCTCATGTCCGCGACGAAGCGCCGGGACGCCTCGTCCCGCGCGGCCATGTCCTCGACCCGTTTCTCCAGGGCCTCGGCCGCGTAGTTGAACGTCCGTGACAGATCCGCGAGTTCGTCGGTCCCCGACACTCTGAGCCGGGTGTCCAGCTTGCCCTCGCCGAGCCTGCGCGCGGCTGCCCCGAGACGCTGCACCGGCTTCAGCACGGTCGAGGCGGCGGCCTGCGCGAGCAGCGCCGAGCCGACCAGCGCCAGCCCGGTGGCGATCCCCAGCGACCAGGCGAGGGAGTTGAGGTCCTTGGCCTCCGGCTCCAGCGACTTGAGCATGTAGCCGGTCGCCCCGCCGTCGATCACCCTCGTGCCGGCCACCAGATAGGGCGTGCCGTGGTCGACGACGCGCTGCCAGTACAGGTGGTACGCGTCCTTGTTGCCGGAGTCGACCTGCTGCTTCTTGTTCACCGCGGCGCGCAGCGACTTGGGCACGTCCCGCAGCGAGAAGCCGTCGAGGCCGCCCGAACTGCCGTACACCGTCTTGCCGCCGGGGTCCTGCGCGACGAGCAGCACGCTGAAGCGCTGGCTGCTGTTGGCCATCTGGCCGGCGGTGTGCTGCAGTTCGTCCTGCGTGGGGTGCGGGGGCAGCGTGCCCGCCCGGGTCTGCATCGCCTGCTTGAAGTCGCCGAGCACCGCGTCCTGGGTGCGGGTGAGTACGGCCTCACGATTGAGCCAGTACGCGATCCCGGACGCGGACACGGCGGCGGTGAGCGCCACCAGCCCGAAGACGACCACCAGACGCAGCCGCAGACTGGTGAAACGCAGCCGTGAAAGATGTCCCTTGCGGGCCGCGGCCCAGCCGCGAACCCCCCCTTGCGCTTCGGTCACTGAGGCGTGTCCAGCCGGTAGCCCACGCCGCGCACGGTACGGATCAGCGTCGGGGACGACGGCACGTCTTCCACCTTCGCACGCAGCCGCTGGACGCACGCGTCCACCAGCCGGGAGTCGCCGAGGTAGTCGTGCTCCCACACCAGCCGCAGCAGCTGCTGCCGCGACAGGGCCTGGCCGGGCCGCCGGCTCAGCTCCAGGAGCAGCCTGAGCTCGGTGGGCGTGAGCTGCAGGTCCTCGCCGTTCTTGGTCACGGTCATGGCCGCGCGGTCGATGACCAGGCTGCCGAAGCTCGCCGCGTCGGTCGACTCCCGCTCGCCGCGCCGCAGTACGGCCCGGATCCGGGCGTCCAGCACCCGCCCCTGGATCGGCTTGACCACATAGTCGTCCGCGCCGGACTCCAGCCCGACCACGACGTCGATGTCGTCACTCCGCGCGGTCAGCAGAATGATCGGCAACTGGTCCGTGCGCCGGATGCGCCGGCACACCTCGAACCCGTCGATGCCGGGCAGCATCACATCCAGCACGATCAGGTCCGGCCGCTGCTCGCGCAGGAGCTTCAGACCGTCCTCACCGGTGGCAGCGGTGGCAACCCGGTGTCCCTGGCGCGTAAGAGACAGCTCCAGGGCCGTACGGATGGCGTCGTCATCCTCGATCAGCAACAGGGTAGGCACGCGCTCATTCTGGCCCATGGTGGGTCGGGGTTTCGACTCCTGCTGCGGACCTGTACGCCTGCGTGCTCGTACCGCTCTTCTCTGTGACCGTGCTGTGTCTTCCCTGCGGCCGACCCCTGTGACAGGTCTGTGACAGTCGGCGGACACGGCCATGAAGGTGCGGGGGCAAGCTTTTCGGCACAGGCAAGGAAGCACCACAGAGATACACCGCCTGAGCAAGCCGAACACCGGAAGTCCACGACGGGGGGCGCGAGATGAACATGCTGCACAGCACCAGCACCAGCGCAGTGGTCACGCGCCTGCACGACGTGAACGGGGGCCGGGGTTCAGAGAAGTCCGGTGCCGTGAACGGGCGGGGGTGCGTTCGCGGCACCGGGCGTCAGCACACCGCGTACATGACGGTGGTTGACACCTTCACGGGGATCACGGGGGATCCGCACGGGGGAAGCGCGTACAGGGAGGACACGGGGGAGCATCGCTCGCTGTCGGAGGCGGAGTTCACCGCCTACGTCCAGGAGCGTCGCGCCTCCCTGTACGCCACCGCCTACCACCTGACCGGCGACCGCTTCGAGGCCGAGGACCTGCTCCAGAGCGCCCTCTTCTCGACGTACAAGGCGTGGGACCGGATCAGCGACAAGGCCGCGGTCGGGGGCTACCTCCGCCGCACCATGACGAACCTGCACATCAGCGCGTGGCGCCGCCGCAAGCTGAACGAGTACCCGACCGAGGAACTGCCGGAGACGCCCGGCGACACGGACGCGATGCGCGGCACCGAACTGCGCGCGGTCCTGTGGCAGGCGCTCGCCCGCCTCCCCGAGCTCCAGCGCACCATGCTGGTCCTTCGCTACTACGAAGGCCGCACGGACCCGGAGATCGCGGAGATCCTCGACATCAGTGTCGGCACGGTGAAGTCGAGCATCTGGCGGTCGCTCCGCCGGCTGCGCGAGGACGAGGTCCTCAGCTTCGGCCGTGACGAGGAGGACGCCTTCGGGGAGCTCGTCGCCTGAGGGTTGTGGGGGGAAGCAAGTAACGGGGGAAGCACGGGGGAGCGGTAACCGGGGGGACCAACGGGGGATCCACGGGGGAAGCACCACGGGGTAACGGGGGAGAGCGGGACTGGAGGGCCGGGGGGTCCGTCCAGTCCCGCTTTCGTGTGTGCTCCCGCTTCTGTGTGCGATCAGGGGGTGGGAGTCGCCGCCGGGCGGCGGCCCACCGCGGCCGCGGCCAGCCGGCCCAGGGCCTCGTCCCGGTCGCAGGCGTAGGCGCCGAGGGCGGTCTGGCGGGCGATGATCGAGCGTTCCTGGCGCATCAGACGCCAGCCGCGGCGGAGCAGGAACGGGACCGACTTGCGGCCCTCCTTGAGGTCGCGCAGGAAGCGGCGGCGGAAGGTGCGGACCGGGCCGCGGTTCAGGCACAGGGCGTCGGCCAGCAGCCCCAACTCCCGGCAGCGCTCGACGATCTCGGCCGCGAAGATGCCCTCCGCGATGAACAGCGGGGTCCGCCCGATGTCGACGGTCTCCTCGCCCGTGCGGGCGCTCAGCGAGATGTCGTAGACCGGGACGTGCGTACGGCCGGTGCGGCACAGCTCCGCGATCGCGGCGACGGCCGTTTCCGTGTCCCAGGAGTCCGGGTGGTCCCAGTCGATGTCGGAGCTTCCCGCCACGAGTGGCAGCGTCGGGTCCTCGCCCTCCTTGTAGAAGTCGTCGAGGCGCAGCACTGGGAGGCCGGAGCGGGCGGCGACAAGGGACTTGCCCGAGCCCGAGGGGCCGCAGAGCAGTACGACGCGGGCGGGGGAGGGGAGATGAATGCTCACGGGACACCAGTTTGACGTATTCCGTACGCCCTGCCGACCCCGCGGGTCGGCTTTGGAGTGCGCATCACATCTCAACTACCCTTCGTGTCGACCTGATTACTCAGTGAATTCGAAGGTGGCTTCTGCAATGGCACGACACGCTTCCCCCTCCAAGCCCCACGCCCAGCGCGCCCTGATCGCCCTCGCGACCGTTTCGGCGGCCCTCGGTGCGAGCGCGGCGACGGCGTCCGCGGACTCCACTGCCGCCGTGAAGGTGCCCGTGTCGCCGGTCGCCGCGGCCACCGCGCTCGGCAAGCTCGACCCGCAGAAGAGCCTGCAGGCGCCGACCGGCCAGGTGCGGTCCGTCACCGGCTCCGTCCAGGGCCTCAAGCGCGGCGCCCTCACCCGCAACACGGTCGCCCCGATGGACAACCCGCACATCGCCGGCCCGCTCTCCGGCCTGGCCGGCCTCGCCCAGGAGAGCCCGGTCGGTACGGTTCCGGCGGCGCTGGGCACGGCCGCAATGCTGCTGGGCGGCCACCTGGTCTGAGCCGGACCGCCGGGCCGCCGGCGGACGAGTGAGAGCCGCGTCTTCCCCGGACGGAGGGAGGACGCGGCTCTCGGCCTTCAGCAGGGCTCAGTACGACGAGCCCGACGCACCCAGTGACCCCGTCGGGTGCCAGACCGTCTTCGTCTCCAGGAACGCCGTCATGCGGTCCGTGCCCGGAGTCGCCGACCAGTCGACTTCATCCACAGGCTGTGGACGGAGAACGCGCTTCAGGTTGTCCGCCGCCGCGATCTCCAGTTCCTTCGCCAGGCCATCGTCGGTGCCGGCGCCGGCGAGGTCGATCGCGTTGACGTCCTGGTGCGCGGCCAGCGGTGCCGCGATCTCCGCCGTACGGCCGGAGAGGACGTTGACGACGCCGCCGGGCAGGTCGGAGGTGGCCAGGACCTCGCCAAGGGAGAGGGCCGGGAGCGGGGACTTCTCGCTGGCGATCACGATCGCCGTGTTGCCGGTCGCGATCACCGGGGCGATGACGGAGACCAGGCCGAGGAAGGACGACTCCTGGGGGGCCAGGACGGTGACCACGCCCGTCGGCTCGGGGGAGGACAGGTTGAAGTACGGGCCCGCGACCGGGTTTCCGCCGCCGACCACCTGGGCGATCTTGTCGGTCCAGCCCGCGTACCAGACCCAGCGGTCGATCGCCGCGTCCACGACCACGGCGGCCTTCGACTTCGACAGCCCCTCCGCGTCGGCCACTTCGCGCACGAACTGCTCGCGGCGGCCCTCCAGCATCTCCGCGATGCGGTAGAGGATCTGGCCGCGGTTGTACGCCGTCGCGCCCGACCACGCCCCGAACGCCTTGCGCGCGGCGACCACCGCGTCACGGGCGTCCTTACGGGACGAAAGGGGCACGTTCGCCAGCCAGTTGCCCTTTTTGTCGGTCACCTCGTACACCCGGCCGCTCTCGGAACGCGGGAACTTCCCGCCGACGTACAGCTTGTAGGTCTTGAAGACACTGAGCCGATCAGACATCGAGGTACGCCTCCAGGCCGTGACGACCGCCCTCGCGGCCGAAGCCCGACTCCTTGTAGCCGCCGAAGGGCGAGGTCGGGTCGAACTTGTTGAACGTGTTGGACCAGACGACGCCCGCGCGCAGCTTGTTCGCGACGGCCAGGATCCGGGACCCCTTCTCGGTCCAGATGCCCGCCGACAGGCCGTACTGCGTGTTGTTGGCCTTGGCGACCGCCTCGTCGGGCGTACGGAAGGTCAGGACCGACAGCACCGGGCCGAAGATCTCGTCGCGGGCGATCCGGTGCGCCTGGGTGACGTTCGTGAAGAGCGTCGGGGCGAACCAGTAGCCGGAGGACGGGATGTCGCAGGCCGGGGACCAGCGCTCGGCGCCCTCCGCCTCGCCCTGTTCGACCAGCGAGGTGATGCGGGAGAGCTGTTCCTCGGAGTTGATCGCGCCGATGTCCGTGTTCTTGTCCAGCGGGTCGCCGAGGCGGAGCGTGGTCAGACGGCGCTTGAGGGAGTCCAGGAGTTCGTCCTGGATCGACTCCTGGACGAGGAGCCGGCTGCCCGCGCAGCAGACCTGGCCCTGGTTGAAGAAGATGCCGTTGACGATGCCCTCGACGGCCTGGTCGATGGGGGCGTCGTCGAAGACGATGTTGGCGCCCTTGCCGCCCAGTTCGAGGGTGAGCTTCTTGCGGGAGCCGGCCACTGTGCGGGCGATCTCCTTGCCGACCGCCGTCGACCCCGTGAATGCGACCTTGTTGACGTCCGGGTGCGCGACGAGTGCGGCGCCCGTGTCGCCGTAGCCGGGAAGGATGTTGACGACGCCCTTGGGGAGGCCCGCCTGGCGGCAGATGTCCGCGAAGAACAGGGCGGAGAGCGGGGTCGTCTCGGCGGGCTTGAGGACGACCGTGTTGCCGGTCGCCAGCGCCGGGGCGATCTTCCACGCCAGCATCAGCAGCGGGAAGTTCCAGGGGATGACCTGGCCCGCCACGCCGAGCGGGCGCGGGTCGGTGCCGAAGCCGGCGTGGTCGAGCTTGTCCGCCCAGCCCGCGTAGTAGAAGAAGTGCGCGGCGACCAGGGGGAGGTCCGCGTCCCTCGTCTCCTTGATGGGCTTGCCGTTGTCCAGGGTTTCCAGGACGGCCAGTTCGCGGCTGCGCTCCTGGATGATCCGGGCGATGCGGAAGAGGTACTTCGCGCGCTCGGCACCGGGCAGCGCCGACCACTTCTCGAACGCCTTGCGGGCGGCCTTCACCGCGCGGTCGACGTCCTCCGAGCCGGCCTGGGCGACCTCCGACAGCACTTCCTCCGTGCTCGGGGAGACCGTCTTGAAGACCTTGCCGTCGGCGGCTTCCGTGAACTCGCCGTCGATGAACAGGCCGTACGAGGGCGCGATGTCGACGATCGCGCGGGACTCGGGTGCGGGTGCGTACTCAAAAGCCATGATGGATCAGTCCACCGTCACGTAGTCGGGGCCGGAGTAGCGGCCGGTGGCCAGCTTCTGACGCTGCATCAGCAGGTCGTTCAGGAGCGAGGAGGCGCCGAAGCGGAACCAGTGGTTGTCCAGCCAGTCCTCGCCCGCGGTCTCGTTGACCAGAACGAGGAACTTGATCGCGTCCTTGGAGGTGCGGATGCCGCCG
This sequence comes from Streptomyces sp. NPDC001401, assembly GCF_042895385.1. Classification (NCBI taxonomy): domain Bacteria; kingdom Bacillati; phylum Actinomycetota; class Actinomycetes; order Kitasatosporales; family Streptomycetaceae; genus Streptomyces; species Streptomyces sp. NPDC001401. The sequence goes on along the minus strand of NZ_JBIAWI010000004.1, from coordinate 445,026 downwards.
GCCGGCTTCACGCCGATCTGGATGCCGGTCTGCGAGCGGAAGTCGCGTACGGCTTCCAGCATCAACAGGGTGTTGGCGGGGGTGGCGTTGACCGCGACCTTGCCCGTGGACGTCTTGATGAAGTCCGCGCCCGCCAGCATGCCGAGCCAGCTCGCGCGCCGGATGTTGTCGTACGTCGACAGCTCGCCGGTCTCGAAGATGACCTTCAGGCGGGCGTCCGCTCCGCAGGCCTCCTTCACGGCGACGATCTCGTCGTAGACCTTCAAGTAGTTGCCCGCGAGGAACGCCCCGCGGTCGATGACCATGTCGATCTCGTCGGCGCCCGCGTTGACGGCCTCGCGCACATCGGCCAGCTTCACGGCGATCGGGGCGCGGCCGGCCGGGAAGGCGGTGGCGACCGAGGCGACCTTCACGGTGGAGCCGGCGACGGCCTCCTTCGCGGCGGGCACCATGTCGGGGTAGACGCAGACGGCCGCGGTCGCGGGGGCCGTACGGTCCGTGGGGTCGGGGTGGACCGCCTTGGCGCCGAGCGCCCGGACCTTGCCCGGGGTGTCCGCGCCTTCCAGCGTCGTCAGGTCGACCATCGAGATGGCGAGGTCGATGGCGTACGCCTTCGCGGTCGTCTTGATGGAACGGGTGCCGAGCGAGGCGGCGCGCGCCTCCAGGCCGACCGCGTCGACGCCGGGCAGCCCGTGGAGGAAGCGGCGCAGCGTGCTGTCGGACGCGGTGACGTCAACGAGAGCGTGTGCTGTGTTTGCAGTGGTGGGCATGGTCACCAGACGAGCATATCTACGCGCGTAGCGGCTGTACACCCCCGGTTGCTCGTCGAGTGCCCGCCCACCACGTATGAGCAGCGTGTCGGATGTCGGGCACAATCGGGGCCATGACGACCCCGGACCACGAGTCACCAGCACCGCAGCCCTCGGCCCCCGAGTTCAAGGACCGGGTCTACCGGTCGCCCGCGGGTATCGCCGGCGGCGTCCTGCTGCTTGCCATCGCGGGCTGGCTGGGCATTGACGCGATCGTCTCCGGGCACGGCCGCACCCCGTGGCTGGCGCTCGCCACGCTGATCCTGATCGTGCCGCTGGTCGTCGCCTTCACGCTGCGCCCCGCCGTCCACGCCAACGAGCAGCGGCTGCGCATCCGCAACCCGCTGCGCATCGTCGTGGTGCCCTGGGGAGAGGTCGCCGTGCTGCGGTCCGGCTACTCCAACGAGGTCGTCGCGAAGTCCGGCAGCAAGTACCAGCTGTGGTCCGTCCCCGTCTCGCTGCGGGCGCGGAAGAAGGCGGCGCGGCGGGAGGCCAGGGCGACGGCGGACCGGACCGCGGAGGCGAGCGGTCGGCGTCCACGGGGCCGTTTGGGCGGTATGGGCGGTCCCTTCGGGCCCGGCGGGTCCTTGGGCGGCGGCGCCCTCCCGGAGGGGCCTCCGCGCGCCGAGAGCGACAAGGTCATGGACGACCTGCGCGAGCTGTTCGAGAACCATGAGCAGGCGGAGCGGGCGCAGGGCGAGGTGACGGTGCGCTGGGCGTACGAGATCGCGGGGCCCGCGCTGGCCGGGGCGGTACTGCTGGCGATTCTGGTGGCCACGGGCTGACGCGCCGACGGGCGGCGGGGCGGCTTCACGGAGTGGACGGGCGTTCGGCTTCCGCCTGCCGCGGCTGGAGCGGAGGCTGAGTCTGATCCACCCCTACGAACGGGTCGCCGCCGAGATCACCGCGATGTGGCAGGAACCGTCCGCCCGCCCGCTCGGCGCGTGCGGCGAACGGGAACGGAACCGCCGGCTGTGGCCGGAGGCCGTCCTCGTGGCCCTGGCGTGGACGGCCGCGCTCCTGCTGCTCCCTTAGGGCCCGTCCGGCGGATCGGCTCGGCGTCGCGGGCTCTGGCAGGTGCTCCCCCACTGCCTCAAAGGCGTGGGGGACCCCCATGACCCCGCTCGGGGCGGCCGACAGGCGCCGTTCCCGGCAGTCGGCCTGATCCGCCGGACAGGCCCTGGAAATCAGGGCGCGCTCGGCCACAGCAGGACCATGTTCGCGCTCAGGTACGCCGAGCCGAGCACCGCTGCCGTCAGGAAGAGGGTGCGGTAGCGGCGGGAGGCGCGGGTCAGGTGCAGGGCCACCGGGAGCAGCAGCGGGAAGCCCGGCATGAGGAAGCGGGCGCGCGGGAAGTAGACGCCGCCGCTGCCCAGGACGATCACCAGCAGGACGCCGGTGAGGACCAGCAGGGGCAGCGGCTGGCGGTCCCACACCGCCAGGCCGAACAGCACCACCGACGCGACGAGCGTGCACGTCACCATCACCAGGAACAGATGCGGCCGGGGGTCGACCCCCAGGAGCTCCTTGATCCGGCGCAGCGTCTCCACGCCGCCGTCCAGCTTGTTGTGCCACAGCCGCTGTACGGCGAAGTAGCCGTCCCAGCGCCCCAGCCGCAGGCCCACCCAGCCGACGTACGCACACCAGCCGAGCGGGGCGAGGGCGGCGGCCGCGAGCAGGCGGATGTCGCGCGGGCGGTGGCGGAGGGCGAGCAGCGCCCAGGCCGTGACCGCGGCGGCCACCGCGATGCCGGTGGGGCGGGTCAGGCCGGCCAGCGAGGCGAGGGATGCCGCGAGAAGCGGCCGGTCGGCCAGCAGGGCGTACAGCGCCCAGGCGGCGAACGCCGTGAACATGGACTCGGTGTACCCCATCCACTGCACCAGCCCGACCGGATACGCGGCCCAGAGCGTCGTCAGCAGGACGCCCACCCGGCGGCCGTGCAGCCGGTCGCCGACCGCGAAGACCCCCCAGGCGGCCAGCAGCGAGGCGAGCACGGCGATGGCCAGTCCGGTGGAGGCACGGCTGCCCGGAGTGAGCACCGCGACCGCCTTCACCAGGCACGGGTAGAGCGGGAAGAAGGCCAGGTTGTTCGCGTCGTACTCGGTGCCGAGCGCGTGCGCGTAGCCGTGGTCGGCGATGCCGAGGTACCACCTGGCGTCCCACTCGATCGCCAGGATCGGCCAGACGCCGTGGTGCTGACGGTGGGCCCAGAGGGCGAGGACCAGCAGGCCCGTGAGGCGTACGGCCAGGTAGGCGAGGAGAGCGGGGGCCGCGCGGCGCAGCAGGGACGGCACACCATGGGGCCGCGGCTCCCGGCCGGGGGGCGCGGTGGTCGCTCGGGGTGTCGGCCGGAATGCGGTCGTGGACACGGCGGCGGCTCCAGGGCTGGCTCGGCGGTGCGGTTGCGGTCCACCGTTGCCCGGGCGCCGGGGCGGCGTGTGGCGGCCGGGTCAACAGCCCTGGGGAAATCACTCGAAGGGGTGTCCCCGGGCAGTGGCCGGGGACACCCCTTCAAGATCGAGCGGCGCGGCAGCTTCGCGCGATACGGCTCAGATGCCGGCCGCCGCCGACAGGTCCCGCTTGATCGCCGCGAGGAGGTCGTTCGCGGTGGCATGGGCCGCCGGGAGGCCGGCGTGCGCGGCGACGGGGACCACGACCTCCAGGTAGCACTTCAGCTTGGGCTCCGTGCCGCTCGGGCGGACGATGACGCGCGCGCCGTCGAGCGTGTAGCGCAGCCCGTCGGTGGGCGGCAGCCTGTCGGTGCCCCGGGTGAGGTCCTCGCCCCTGGTGATGGCGAGGCCTGCCAGCTCGGTCGGCGGCTGCTCGCGCAGCTGCTCCATGGCGCGGGCGATGACCGACAGGTCCTCCACCCGGACCGAGAGCTGGTCGGTGGCGTGCAGCCCGTGCTCCACGGCGAGGTCGTCGAGGAGGTCCGGCAGGGTCCGGCCCTCCTCCTTGAGCTCGGAGGCCAGCTCGGTGATGAGCAGCGCGGCGGTGATGCCGTCCTTGTCGCGCACGCCGTCCGGGTCGACGCAGTAGCCGAGGGCCTCCTCGTAGCCGTAGCGCAGGCCCTCGACGCGGGCGATCCACTTGAAGCCGGTGAGGGTCTCCTCGTACGGCAGACCCGCCTTCTCGGCGATACGGCCGAGGAGGGAGGACGAGACGATCGACTCGGCGAAGGTGCCCCGTGCTCCGCGCCTGACGAGATGGGCGGCGAGCAGGGCCCCGACCTCGTCGCCGCGCAGCATCCGCCAGGCCCCATCTGCCTTGTCGTCCTTGACTGCCACGGCGCAGCGGTCCGCGTCGGGGTCGTTGGCGATGATCAGGTCCGGGTCGGTCTCGCGGGCCTTCGCGAAGGCGAGGTCCATGGCGCCGGGTTCTTCCGGGTTGGGGAAGGCGACGGTGGGGAAGTCCGGGTCCGGCTCGGCCTGTTCGGCGACCAGGACGGGCGCGGGGAAACCGGCGCGGGCGAACGCGGCGAGCAGGGTGTCCTTGCCGACGCCGTGCATCGCCGTGTAGACGGTGCGGGCGGTGCGGGGGGAACCGGCGGCGAGCACCGCGTCCGTGCGGGCCAGGTAGGCGTTCAGGACGCCGTCGTCGAGGGTCTCCCAGCCGGATTCCGGACGCGGCACGTCGTTCAGGGAGGCGATCGCGTCGATCTCGGCGGCGATCTCCGCGTCGGCCGGCGGCACGATCTGCGAACCGTCGCCGAGATAGACCTTGTAGCCGTTGTCGCGGGGTGGGTTGTGGCTGGCGGTGACCTCCACGCCGGCGACCGCGCCGAGGTGCCTTATCGCGTAGGCGAGGACGGGCGTGGGGAGCGGACGGGGAAGTACCGCGGCCCGGAAGCCCGCGCCCGTCATCACGGCGGCGGTGTCGCGCGCGAAGTCCGCGGACTTGTGCCGGGCGTCGTAGCCGACCACGACCAGGCCGCCACGCTGCCCCTTGGCATTGAGGTAGGCGGCGAGTCCGGCGGCGGCACGGATGACGACCGAACGGTTCATGCGCATGGGCCCGGCGCCGAGTTCGCCGCGGAGACCTGCGGTGCCGAACTGGAGGGTGCCGCTGAATCGCTCGGCGAGCTCCGCGACGTCACCGGCCTCGATGAGCTTGGCAAGCTCGTCGCGGGTCTCCGGGTCGGGGTCCTCGGCGAGCCAGGATGTGGCCCGGGCGATGAGATCGTCGTGCACGGTCGGTCCAGCCTCTCGTGTGGTCTGAGGGGGGGGTGCCTGCGGCGCATCCGCGGGTTCGGTGGGGGGCCGTGTAGCGCCTGCGGTTCGATTGTGGTCGGGGCCGCGCCGGGGGGTGTCCGTCCTCGGTCGGGCGGTTGATGTCTGGTGGGGCTGTGCTCGGCGGTGGACGCCCGCCGCTGCGGGCGGACACCCCCCGACACGTCCCCTTTCCGCCGTGGGCGACTGCAGCCACCCAAGGGGCGCGGGGCCCCGCCGCGGCAGCGGCTGATGTCACAGCCGATATGCGGCTCCGCCGCGTGGGCGCGACCAGCCACGACGGATCCGCAGTCGCATTACGACATTCCGCGGCACCCCCTACAGCGTTCAGAGCCGCCCGAGCACCTGTGCCAGCAGCGAGCCCATACGCGTCGCCGAGTCACGACCCGCCTGCAGAACCTCCTCGTGGTTCAACGGCTCGCCCGTCATGCCCGCGGCGAGGTTGGTGACGAGAGAAATACCCAGCACCTCCGCCCCCGCCTCACGCGCCGCGATGGCCTCCAGGACCGTCGACATGCCCACCAGGTCCGCCCCGATCACCCGGGCCATCCGGATCTCGGCCGGCGTCTCGTAGTGCGGGCCGGGGAACTGGGCGTAGACGCCCTCCTCCAGGCTGGGGTCGATCTCCTTGCACAGGGCGCGCAGCCGCGGGGAGTAGAGGTCCGTCAGGTCTACGAAGTTCGCGCCGACGATCGGCGACGTCGCCGTCAGGTTGATGTGGTCGCTGATCAGGACCGGCTGGCCGGGTCGCATGCCCTCGCGCAGGCCCCCGCAGCCGTTGGTGAGGACGATCGTCTTGCAGCCGGCGGCGACGGCGGTACGGACGCCGTGCGCGACGGCGGCGACCCCGCGGCCCTCGTAGTAGTGCGTACGGCCCAGGAAGACCAGGGCCCGCTTCTCGCCGATCTTGTACGAGCGGATCTTGCCGCCGTGCCCCTCCACCGCCGGCGGCGGGAAACCGGGCAGCTCGGTGACCTGGAACTCGGCGTCGGGTGCGCCGAGGGCGTCCACGGCCGGCGCCCAGCCGGAGCCCATCACGAGGGCGACGTCGTGGGTCTCGGCGCCGGTCAGTTCGCGCAGGCGCGCGGCGGCGGCGTCGGCGGCGGCGTGGGGGTCGCCCTGGATGTCGTCCGGAAGAAGAGATGCGTTCACGCGTCGAGAGTAGCCGCTCGAGGCCTACGCGCGTAGATGACAGAGCTCACGGGTTGGCGATCGTTGTCTTGTCGTTTCCAACGAAGGATGTGACACAACGGGACCTTTGTGGCCGCTGTGGTTCAACTGTGAACCTGCTGTGCTCAGCAGGGGCGCTTCCGCAGCTCCATCACGTAGTCGTGCGGCGCCCCCGCGGACTCGGCGGCATCGGCGATCTCGCCCAGATACCGCGCCGACGGCAGCCCGCCCTCGTAGCCGTCGAGGACGTACGTCCACGCCGACTCCTCGCCGTCCAGCGTGTGCACCCGCACCCGCATCCGGCGGTAGACGCCGAGGCCGACGCCCTCCCAGCGGTCCATGGACTCCTCGTCCGGCGGCGCGATGTCGTACAGCGCGACGAAGACCTGCGAGAACGGGTCCTCGACGATCGTCGCCAGGGCGCCCTCCCAGCCCATGTGCTCGCCCCCGAACGTCAGCCGCCAGCCGTTCAGCCAGCCCGTGGCGCGCATCGGCGAGTGCGGGGCGCGGCGGGTCATCAGCCGCGCGTCGAGGTTGCCGGCGTACGCGGCGTAGAGCGACATGCGTCGAGAGTACGGCAGCAGGCACACTCGCCCCTGACGTATCAAGGGCACCTTGCCAACCCATTGCCCCGCCCCCGGGCAGTAGCACCTTGAACGGTGCGGGACAATGGGGTACGTGACTCGGATCGTGATCATCGGTGGCGGACCCGGCGGCTATGAAGCGGCGCTGGTGGCCGCGCAGCTCGGCGCGGAGGTGACCGTCGTCGACTGCGACGGTCTGGGCGGGGCGTCGGTGCTGACCGACTGCGTACCGTCGAAGACCCTTATCGCTACGGCCGAGGTGATGACCACCTTCGACTCGTCGTACGAAGAGCTCGGCATCATCGTCGCCGACGACACCCCGCCGCTGGAGCAGGCGGCCCGGGTGGTGGGGGTTGATCTGGGGAAGGTCAATCGCCGTGTGAAGCGGCTCGCCCTTGCCCAGTCCCATGACATCACCGCCTCCGTCACCCGCGCCGGCGCCCGGGTCATGCGCGGCCGCGGCCGGCTGGAGGGCATGCAGGCCCTCGACGGCTCCCGCAAGGTGATCGTCTCCGCCGCCGACGGCACCGAGGAGACCCTCGTCGCCGACGCCGTGCTCATCGCGACCGGCGGCCACCCGCGCGAGGTGCCCGACGCCCAGCCCGACGGCGAGCGCATCCTCAACTGGACGCAGGTGTACGACCTGAACGAGCTTCCGGAGGAGCTCATCGTGGTCGGGTCGGGTGTGACCGGTGCCGAGTTCGCCGGTGCCTATCAGGCCCTCGGCTCCAAGGTCACTCTCGTGTCGTCCCGGGACCGCGTGCTGCCGGGTGAGGACCCGGACGCCGCCGCCGTCCTCGAGGACGTCTTCCGCCGCCGCGGCATGAACGTCATGGCCCGCTCCCGCGCCGCCGCCGCCAAGCGGGTCGGCGACCGGGTCGAGGTCACCCTCGCCGACGGCCGCGTCATCACCGGCACGCACTGCCTGATGGCGGTCGGCGCCATCCCCAACAGCGAGGGCATGGGCCTGGAGGAAGCCGGCGTCAAGCTGCGCGAGTCCGGGCACATCTGGACCGACAAGGTCTCGCGGACGACCGCCCCCGGCGTGTACGCCGCCGGTGACGTGACGGGTGTCTTCGCCCTCGCCTCGGTGGCCGCCATGCAGGGACGTATCGCCATGTACCACTTCCTCGGCGACGCGGTGGCCCCGCTGAATCTGAAGACCGTCTCGTCCAATGTCTTCACCGACCCCGAGATCGCCACCGTCGGCTACACGCAGGCCGACGTCGACGCGGGCAAGATCGACGCCCGCGTGGTCAAACTGCCCCTGCTGCGCAACCCGCGCGCCAAGATGCAGGGCATCCGCGACGGCTTCGTGAAGCTCTTCTGCCGCCCGGGTACGGGCATCGTCGTCGGCGGTGTGGTCGTGTCCCCGCGCGCATCGGAACTGATCCATCCGATCTCGATCGCCGTCGACAACAATCTGACGGTCGAACAGATCGCGAACGCGTTCACCGTGTATCCCTCCCTTTCGGGGTCGATCGCGGAGGTCGCCCGGCAGCTCCACACGCGCAAGACCGGCAGCGAAGTCTGACGGCCGAAACCGACTCCCCGCTGGTCACAGGGAGTTGTCGAGCATGCGTACGGCATAGGCGGGGCGGGTAGGCCCTATACCACTTCCCGCCCTCCTGTGCGAACAACTTCTGCTATTCGGCGCAAACAGCTGAAAGCAGACGGTCGTTGGGGTTACTGTCAGTTTCGTGTTCGCTGCAGAACGTCGCCAATTGATCCTCGAAATGGTGCGAGCGAACGGGGCCGTGTCGCTCCGTGAACTCGCCCGCGTCGTCCAGACCTCCGAAGTGACCGTACGGCGGGACGTGCGCGCACTGGAGGCAGAAGGACTCCTCGACCGCCGGCACGGCGGTGCGGTACTGCCGGGCGGGTTCACGCGGGAGTCCGGCTTTCCGCAGAAGTCACATCTCGCGACCGCCGAGAAGACGGCCATCGCCGACCTCGCCGCCAACTTCGTGGAAGAGGGCGAGGCCATCGTGGTCGGGGCGGGTACCACCACCCAGGAGCTGGCCCGCCGGCTCGCCCGGGTGCCCGGGCTGACCGTCGTCACCAACTCCCTGTTGGTCGCCCAGGCGTTGGCCCATGCCAACCGGGTCGAAGTCGTGATGACCGGTGGCACCTTGCGTGGTTCCAACTACGCGCTGGTGGGCAGTGGGGCCGAGCAGTCCCTGCAGGGGTTGCGCGTCTCGCGCGCCTTCCTCTCCGGGAGCGGGCTCACCGCCGAGCGCGGGCTGTCCACGTCCAACATGCTGTCGGCGTCCGTCGACCGGGCGCTCGTGCAGGCGGCTGCGGAAGTCGTCGTCCTTGCCGATCACACCAAGCTCGGCACGGACACGATGTTCCAGACCGTGCCCACGGATGTGATCACCCGTCTCGTGACGGACGAGCCGCCGCCCCATGACGACCGTGCGGGCACCGAGTTGCAGGCTCTTGCCGATCAGGGTGTGCAGATCGCCGTGGCCGGGGCGGCGGGGAATTCGGGCGGTGATTCCGTCCCCCCGCGCCAGGCGCGCCGGGACGTGGCCCTGCCGGGGCCGCGGCGCGGGCAGCAGGCCTCCGGCCTTCGGGCGGCGGCGGTGCTTGATTCCTCCGGGGGGGAGCGGGAGCGGGCTCGGGTTGCGGATTTGCGGCGGCGTTAGGTTTTTGGTGCCTATTCGCCGTAAGGGTTCTTGTGGTTGTGCGGGTGCGGGCTGTGTGTGGCTTGTCGCGCAGTTCCCCGCGCCCCTTGGGCCCGCTGCCCCTAGGCGGCTTTCAAGCCCCGTAGCGTGAGTGTCAGCAATCGGTCCGCCAGTTTGGGGTCTCCCGGCGACTCCTCCGCTGCCAGTGCAATCGCGTGGGTCAGTTGCAAGAGGTCGCCGATCGCCACATCGGGGCGGACTGTGCCGGCCTCTTGGGCCCGTGCCAGGAGTGCGGCGCCCGCTTCCCGAATCGGTCCGCTGCAGCTGGCCAGTGCCGAGGTGTCGTCGGATGTGACGGACATGAGGGCCAGGGCCAGGCCCCGGTACTCGCCCGCGTGTGTGACGATCTCGCGCAGCCACGTCACCAGTGCCGTGCACGTCTCCGGTGCCCCGAGCAGTTCGTGCGAGCGGTCCAGGAGGTCGTTCACTGCTTCCTCGAAGACTGCGCTCAACAGGGCGTGGCGGTTGGGGAAGTGGCGGTACAGGGTGCCGATGCCGACGCCCGCGCGTCGGGCCACGTCCTCCAGGGACGCGTCCGTGCCATGCGTGGCGAAGGCGGCGCGGGCCTCGGTGAGCAGCCGTTCGTAGTTGCGGCGGGCGTCGGCACGCATGACGCGCGGGGGCGCCGGCGTCACCTCTGTGCCGCCGTTCGCCGCAGTCCCCGCAGACGTCGTGCCCACCATGCCTCCCACCTGCCCTCTCGTGCGCCCCCGTCTGCCTCCAGCATGCCATCGAGGATGCGCGAGCGGGCCTCCCCGGCCGCCCGCAGGCCGTACCTTCGTTTCAGGCGAGAGCAGCGCCGGGGGATTGCCATGGACATCAGCGGTGCGGACGCGCGTCAGGTGTTGACGCTCGTACAGGGTCTTGAAGAGTCCGACTCCGTCGAGGAGTTGCATGAGCGGGCACTGCCCGAACTGCTGGGGCTCATCGGTGCCGATGCGGCCCAGTGCTACCGGCTCTCCGTCGACGGGGTGGGGCTGTTCTCGCTGTCGCTGCCGCAGGAGTCCTTCCACGAGGATCCGATGGTCATCTTCGACCATCCCCTCGACCATCCGCTCACCGAGATCATGCTGGAGACCCCGACCTCGGAGGCCTGGCGGGTGAGCGACGTCGCCGGGGACCGGCAGTGGCAGCGGACGCACTGCTACAACCTGGACTTCCGGCCCTTCGGGATGCGCCGGCACCTGGTGGCATCGGTCGGCTCGGACACGGGTGTGGTCGAGGGATACGCCCTGATGCGCTCGGGGCAGGACTTCACCGAGCACGAGCGTGATCTGCTCGGCTTCACCAACCTCCAACTCGGCTTCGTGGAACGGGCGTTGCGCGAGCGTGAGCAACTGCGCGTGCTGGCCGCCGTGGCCCTGGAGCTGGCCGGTGGCGACGGGCGCGGCGTCGCCTCCCTCGACGGGAGCGGTCGTCCGCAGGCGCTCAACGCGGTCGCCGCCGCGCTGCTGGCCGTCGTACGGGACGATCCGCGGCTGGGTCGGGCCGAGTCGTTCACCGCGCGGGACATCGAGGTGCGGTACGTGCCTCCGGGCGGACCCGGACTGCCCGCCCTGCTCCTGCTCCGCGACCTCGCCCGGCGGCGCGCGATCGCCCGCCGGTTCGGGGTCACCGAGCAGGAGCACCGCACGCTGCTCCACCTCCACGACGGGCGTACGGCGACCGAGGCGGCCCGGCGGATGGGGCTGTCGCCGGTCACCGTGCGGGGCTATATCGCCTCCCTGCACCGCAAGTTGGAGGCGGGGCACACGGCGGCGCTGCTGCGCCGTGGGCTGGATCTGGGGCTGATCGGCGACTGATACGCCGGCGACGTACGGCTGATGCGATATGTCGCGATCCGTGAGAATTGACGGATGGTGGTCGGCCGCGCCCCGCCGCTTCACTTGCCTGAGGCGCTCCGCTCGGGGGCGGCCGCCAAGGGGGACTTCGATGACCACCACACCGTCACGCACGCCCACGGTCGCCGACGGCACGGCCGCCGGGACCGGCACTGCTCGCCTGCTCGCCGGGATCGCGGCCCCGCTGGGGCTGGTGCTGTTCGCCCTGGCGACCCTTGTCGTCCCGTACAGCACCAGCGGCTCCAGCAAGGAGATCGCCGCGGACATCGCGACGCACCAGGGAATCACTGAACTGTCCGTGTGGCTGTGGACGGTCGGCACCGTGATGTTCCTGCCGGGGCTGGTCGGCATCGGTCTGCTGGCCGCCGCCCGCTCCGCCAGGCTGGGGCTGTGGGGCTCGGTGCTCTTCGGCACGGGTCTGCTTGCGATCACGGCGACGCCGTCGCTCGACACCGTGGCGCTCGGCGCGTTCGACAAGGGCGTGAGCCAGGACACGATGGTGAAGGTCGCGGACGGCACCAACGCGCTCGCCGTGGTGAACGCACCGCTCTTCTACTTCATCGCCGCCCATGTCGTCGGCGCGATCCTGCTCGGCGTCGCCCTGCTGCGCGGCCGGGTGATCCCGGCCTGGGCCGCCTGGCTGCTGATCGTGTCCATGCCGCTCAACGTCGTCGGGTACGCGGGCGGCCTGCGGCCCCTGACCGTCGTGTCCTTCCTGATGCCGGCCGTCGCCTTCGGCTACGCGGGGCTCGCCCTCGCCCGCCGCGGCACCGGCTGGGCACGCGTCACCGCTTGAGACCACCGAATCGGGGGACGGGGGAAATCGGGGGAACGGGGGAAAACGAGGCGCCCGGCGGACTGACTGCTCCAGTCCGCCGGGCGCCTCGGGATGTCGTACAGGACGACCCTGCTGCGTCAGTCCTTGATCTCGCAGATCGCGGCGCCGGAGCTGATGGACGCGCCGACCTCCGCGCCCAGGCCCTTGATGGTGCCGGACTTGTGGGCGTTGAGCGGCTGTTCCATCTTCATCGCCTCGAGTACGACGACCAGGTCGCCCTCCTTGACCTCCTGGCCCTCCTCGACGGCGACCTTGACGATCGTGCCCTGCATCGGCGAGGCGAGGGTGTCGCCCGAGGCGACCGGGCCGGACTTCTTGGCGGCGCGGCGCTTGGGCTTGGCGCCGGCGGCGAGGCCGGTGCGGGCCAGGGACATGCCCAGCGAGGACGGCAGGGAGACCTCGAGGCGCTTGCCGCCGACCTCGACGACGATCGTCTCGCGGTCCGAGTCCTCCTCGGCCTCGGCTTCGGCCGGGGCGGCGAAGGCGGGGATCTCGTTGACGAACTCGGTCTCGATCCAGCGGGTGTGGACCGTGAACGGCTCGGCGGAGCCGGTCAGTTCGGGGGCGAAGGCCGGGTCCTTGACCACCGCGCGGTGGAACGGGATCGCCGTGGCCATGCCCTCGACCTGGAACTCCTCCAGGGCGCGGGCCGCCCGCTGCAGGGCCTGCGCGCGGGTGGCGCCGGTGACGATCAGCTTGGCGAGCAGGGAGTCCCAGGCCGGGCCGATCACGCTGCCGGACTCGACGCCCGCGTCCAGGCGGACGCCCGGGCCGGACGGCGGGGCGAACGCGGTGACCGTGCCGGGCGCGGGCAGGAAGTTGCGGCCCGGGTCCTCGCCGTTGATGCGGAACTCGAAGGAGTGGCCGCGCAGTTCGGGGTCGCCGTAGCCGAGTTCCTCGCCGTCGGCGATGCGGAACATCTCGCGCACCAGGTCGATACCGGCGACCTCCTCGGTGACCGGGTGCTCGACCTGGAGACGGGTGTTGACCTCGAGGAAGGAGATCGTGCCGTCGAGGCCGACGAGGAACTCCACGGTGCCGGCGCCGACGTAGCCGGCCTCCTTGAGGATGGCCTTGGAGGAGGAGTACAGCTCCTCGACCTGCGCGTCCGAAAGGAACGGCGCCGGGGCCTCCTCGACCAGCTTCTGGTGGCGGCGCTGCAGCGAGCAGTCACGGGTGGAGACCACGACCACGTTGCCGTGCTGGTCGGCCAGGCACTGGGTCTCCACGTGCCGCGGCTTGTCCAGGTAGCGCTCGACGAAGCACTCGCCGCGGCCGAAGGCGGCCACCGCCTCGCGGACCGCGGACTCGTAGAGCTCGGGCACCTCTTCGAGGGTGCGGGCGACCTTCAGGCCGCGGCCGCCACCGCCGAAGGCCGCCTTGATGGCGATCGGCAGGCCGTGCTCCTCGGCGAAGGCGACGACCTCCTCGGCGCCGGACACCGGGTCGGGCGTGCCCGCGACCAGCGGCGCGCCGGCCCGCTGGGCGATGTGCCGGGCGGCGACCTTGTCGCCCAGGTCGCGGATGGCCTGCGGCGGCGGGCCGATCCAGATCAGGCCCGCGTCCAGGACGGCCTGCGCGAAGTCGGCGTTCTCGGAGAGGAAGCCGTATCCGGGGTGGATGGCGTCCGCGCCGGACTCGTTCGCCGCGTTCAGCACTTTCTGGATGTCCAGGTAACTGGTCGCCGGGGTGTCACCGCCCAGGGCGAACGCCTCGTCCGCGGCGCGGACATGCAGAGCGTCGCGGTCCGGGTCCGCGTAGACGGCCACGCTCGCGATCCCGGCGTCCCGACAGGCCCGGGCCACGCGGACAGCGATTTCGCCACGGTTGGCGATGAGCACCTTGCGCACGATTGAGGCTCCCTCCTTGAAACAAGCCGAGTTTAGGGACTGGCTACACGGCACTACGACCCGTCCCCGGTGGTGAGCTTGCCCACACGGAGCGTGATGCGAGGCTTGCTCGACCCGCGAAATCCCTTGTCGCACCTCGGTACGCAGGACTCCTCCCGGAAACCCTAGCTCTCTCATGTGGTCAAGGTCTCTGTGAGAGCGTGCTGCGGGCCACTCGGTTTCTTTGTGGAGTCCCTACGAATGGCCCAACGAATCTTTGCCACCACCTGAACCCTTGTCCCGGGGTTTACCCGTTAGTAGCGTTCGCGATGTCTCGTACGTACTTGAGGTAACAACAGCCTTGGCCGACCCGCTCGGGCGGCAGTCGAAAGTGGGTGGGGACCGGTGGTACGCAGACCGGTGGCGTGGGTCGTGGCGGTCGTGCTCTTCGTGGAGGCGTTCGGCATCGCGGCGCTGAACTGGTTCCTGGGGATCGTCGTCGACCGGCAGGACATGTCCCTGGCCGGCCTCGACCCCGACATGATGTCGGCGTCCTCGAAGATCGGCGGTGTCGTCTTCGGCCTCTACTTCGCGCTGTGCGGCCTGGTCGCGCTCCTCGTGGCGATCCGCAACCGCCCGCCGGCCGGCTTCGGGCGCATCCTGCTGATCAGTGCCGCGGTCGTGCACGGGCTGCTGGGGGCGTTCGTGTGGGGGCTGGTGGGCTGGACCGCGTTCCTGTTCATGGTGGTCGTGCTCGCCCTCATCGTGCTGCTGCTGATGACGTACGACAGCCCGGCCGAACCCGCCGACGCGGTCCCCCCGGCGGCACCCGGGCCCGAGAACGGCGACGGCAGCAAGGACGAAGGGGGCTCCCCCGTCACTTCTCCGCCGGCGCCCACAACTCCGTGATGCCGACGCCCAGCTGGGCGAGCAGCCGGCGAACCAGGGGCAGGCTGATGCCGATCACGTTGCCGTGGTCGCCGTCGATGCCCTCGATGAACGGCGCGCTGCGGCCGTCGAGCGTGAACGCCCCTGCGACATGGAGGGGTTCGCCCGAGGCGACGTAGGCGGCGATCTCCTCGTCGGTGGGGTCGCC
The DNA here is from genome assembly GCF_042895385.1 of Streptomyces sp. NPDC001401. Lineage (NCBI taxonomy): Bacteria > Bacillati > Actinomycetota > Actinomycetes > Kitasatosporales > Streptomycetaceae > Streptomyces > Streptomyces sp. NPDC001401. Next base: position 429,940 of record NZ_JBIAWI010000004.1, on the reverse strand, counting down.
GAAGCGGACGACGGTGGAGGCGGTGCCGGACGCGTACCGCTTGTTCGCCGTGTCCCAGACGCAGTGCCCCGTCTGCAGAATGCCCGCCCGGCCGCGCATCGACTTCCAGCGGGCCGTCGCCTCCTCGGCGTCCGCGGGCTTGCCCAGGGCCTCGCCGTCCAGCTCCAGCACGGAGTCGCAGCCGATCACCAGGGCGTCGTGTGCGTCCGGCCTGGCGGCGACGACGGAGGCCTTGGCCTCGGCGAGAGCGAGCGCGAGTTCGGCCGGTGTGGGTGCGGTTACGGCGTCCTCGTCGACGCCGCTCACGACGACCTCGGGTTCCAGTCCGGCCTGGCGCAGGAGGTTCAGTCGGGCGGGGGACTGGGAGGCGAGGATGAGGCGGCGGCGGGGCGCGTCTGTCATGGGGCCAGGGTATCGGCGTGCCCGCCGCCGTTCACTTCAGGCCGATCACGATCATCGCGAGCACCATGGCCAGTGCCATGAGAACGCCCAGGCGGCGCAACATGTCCTGCATGTCGCGGAGTTCCTTGGGGGGCTCGTTCTCAGGGTCGGACCAGAGCATGCCACTAGCGTGGGGCTGGGCCGGGGACGGGCGCCTGAGTACGCGTACTCAAGTTTTTGGCCCGCAGACGTAGTCGTTCGTCTGCGGGCCGGTGGGGGCTGGTCGCGCCCACGCGGCGGAGCCGCATATCGAGTACAGCCCCGCGCCCCTGAAAAGCCGTGGCTTACCCCGGCCAGTACGTGCGGGTCCATGCTGTCGGACCCGGTTGCGGCAAGCGGTGGCTTGCGATGCGGGCCGGGTCGGACCATGAGTCCCTGTCTCGTGCCGCGCCCGGCGGGATCGATGCCTCCGCCGCGGCGCGGGCCCTGACCACCGCCAGGGCGGCGGCCAGCTCCTCCGGGGTCGGGTTGCCCCGTACGACCTTGATCGTCACAACGACTCCTAGAGGGGGATGTTGCCGTGCTTCTTCGGGGGCAGGGATTCCCGCTTGGTGCGGAGCTGACGCAGGCCGCGTACCACGTGCCGGCGGGTGTCGGACGGCATGATCACCGAGTCGATGTAGCCGCGCTCGGCCGCGATGTAGGGGTTGAGGAGGGCGTCCTCGTACTCCTGGATCAGGCGGGCGCGGGTCGCCTCCACGTCGCCGGCGGCCTCCGCCTCCGCGATGGTGCGGCGGTGCAGGATGTTGACCGCGCCCTGGGCGCCCATGACGGCGATCTGGGCGGTCGGCCAGGCGAGGTTGATGTCCGCGCCGAGGTGCTTGGAGCCCATGACGTCGTAGGCGCCGCCGAAGGCCTTGCGGGTGATCACCGTGATCAGCGGGACCGTCGCCTCGGCGTAGGCGTAGATCAGCTTGGCGCCGCGGCGGATGATGCCCGTGTGCTCCTGGTCGACGCCGGGCAGGAAGCCCGGCACGTCGACGAAGGTGATGACCGGGATGTTGAAGGCGTCGCAGGTGCGCACGAAGCGCGCGGCCTTCTCTGAGGCGTCGATGTCGAGGCAGCCCGCGAACTGCATCGGCTGGTTGGCGACGATGCCGACCGGGTGGCCCTCCACCCGCCCGAAGCCGGTGAGGATGTTCGGGGCGAACAGCGCCTGCGTCTCGAAGAACTCGGCGTCGTCGAGCACATGCTCAATCACCGTGTGCATGTCGTACGGCTGGTTCGCGCTGTCCGGCACGATCGTGTCCAGCTCGAGGTCCTCGGCGGTGATCGCCAGGTCCGCCTCCTCGGGGAAGACGGGGGCCTCGGAGAGGTTGTTGGACGGCAGGTACGACAGCAGCTGCTTGACGTACTCGATGGCGTCCTTCTCGTCGCCGGCCATGTGATGGGCCACGCCGGAGGCGGAGTTGTGGGTGCGGGCGCCGCCCAGCTCCTCGAAGCCGACGTCCTCGCCGGTGACCGTCTTGATGACGTCCGGCCCGGTGATGAACATGTGCGAGGTCTGGTCGACCATCACCGTGAAGTCGGTGATCGCGGGGGAGTAGACCGCGCCGCCCGCGCACGGGCCGACAACCAGCGAGATCTGGGGGATCACACCGCTCGCGTGCGTGTTGCGGCGGAAGATCTCGCCGTACGCGCCGAGGGAGGCCACCCCCTCCTGGATGCGGGCGCCGCCCGAGTCGTTGATGCCGATGACCGGACAGCCGGTCTTCAGCGCGAAGTCCATGACCTTGACGATCTTCTGGCCGTAGACCTCGCCCAGGGCGCCGCCGAAGACCGTGAAGTCCTGGGAGAAGACGGCGACGGGCCGTCCGTCGACGGTGCCGTAACCGGTCACCACGCCGTCCCCGTACGGACGGTTCTTCTCCAGCCCGAAGTTCGTCGACCGGTGCCGGGCGAACTCGTCCAGCTCGACGAAGGAGCCCTCGTCCAGGAGGAGGTCGATGCGCTCACGGGCCGTCAACTTGCCCTTGGCGTGCTGTTTTTCGACGGCGCGTGCGGAGCCGGCGTGCGTCGCTTCCTCGATACGACGCTGGAGATCCGCGAGCTTGCCCGCGGTGGTGTGGATATCGATCTCTTCCGGCTCGGACATCGGGATCGCGGCTCCCTGCCTGCTCAAAAGGGGGGACGGTTACTCATCCGTAGAGTAGTGGTGGCGCTACGAATCAGCAGTGCGGCGTTTCACACACCTAGGGTGGCTTGCATGACGCCGCGAGATGCTTCAGACGACAGCCGTTGGTCCGACTTGGACCGGCCTCCGCTCAATGCCGCCGCGCTGCGGCGCGGGCTCGTGCAGGAGGGCGGGCTGTGGCGCGAGGTGGAGGTGGTGCAGAGCACCGGCTCCACCAACTCCGACCTGGTCGCCCTGGCCGGGGCGGGCAAGGCGGGCGAGGGTTCGGTCCTGGTCGCGGAGGAGCAGACCGCGGGGCGGGGCCGCCTGGACCGCCAGTGGACCGCACCGGCCCGCTCGGGCCTCTTCTTCTCCGTGCTGCTGAAGCCGGCCGAGGTGCCGGTCGCCCGCTGGGGCTGGCTGCCGCTGCTCACCGGGGTCGCCGTGGCGACGGGGCTGTCCCGCTCCGCGGGCGTGGACACGGCACTCAAGTGGCCCAACGACCTGCTCGTTTCCATCGGCGGCGAGGAACGCAAGGCCGGCGGCATCCTCGCCGAGCGGGCCGGGGACGACGGAGTGGTCGTCGGGGTCGGCATCAACGTCACGCTGCGTGAGAACGAGCTGCCGGTGCCGGGGGCCGGGTCGCTGGCGCTGGCGGGAGCAGTGAGCACGGACCGCGATCCCCTGCTCAGGGCGATGCTGCGCTCCCTGGAGGAGTGGTACGGGCGCTGGCGGGACGCCGGGGGCGATCCGGCGGCCAGCGGCTTGCAGGAGACGTACGCGGCGGGCTGCGCGACGCTGGGACGGACGGTGCGGGCCGAGCTGCCGGGCGACCGGTCGATCACCGGCGAGGCCGTGGCGGTCGACGGGGACGGAAGGCTGGTGATCGCTACGAAGGACGGCGTACAGGAGCCGGTGGGCGCGGGAGACATCGTTCACTTGCGGCCGGCGTGAGTACATCCAGCCCGTCGTGGGGGTCCCCCCGCTCGAGCGAAGCCGAGAAGCACCGGTGCCGGGTGCCTCACCCACGTCGGGAGTGAGGTAGGGCACACCTGCCGTACAGTTGAGGCCGGTCGATACCTGACCGTGGCAGATCGGAAGGGCAGCAGGCGTGACCGTCGACGACACGGGCTCCGGCACGGGCGCGGACGGCCGGGTGGACCCCCACGCCGCCGATCCCGTCGAGGACCCCCTCGCCCTGCGTCTGGAGCATCTGATCCTCGGCGCCGAGCGGCGCTACACCCCCTTCCAGGCGGCCCGCAGCGCAGGCGTCTCCGTGGAGCTGGCCACCCGCTTCTGGCGGGCCATGGGCTTCGCCGACATCGGCCAGGCCAAGGCGCTCACCGAGGCCGACGTACTCGCGCTGCGCCGCCTGTCCGGCCTTGTCGAGGCGGGGCTGCTGAGCGAGGCGATGGCGGTGCAGGTGGCCCGGTCCACCGGGCAGACCACGGCCCGGCTGGCCGAGTGGCAGATCGACTCCTTCCTGGAGGGCCTCACCGAGCCCCCGGAACCCGGGATGACGCGCACCGAGGTGACGTACCCGATCGTCGAACTGCTCCTGCCCGAGCTGGAGGAGTTCCTCGTCTACGTCTGGCGGCGCCAGCTCGCCGCCTCGGCCGGCCGGGTCGTACAGGCCGCCGACGACGAGGAGATGGTCGACCGGCGCCTTGCCGTCGGCTTCGCGGACCTGGTCGGCTTCACCCGTCTCACCCGCCGCATGGAGGAGGAGGAACTCGGCGAGCTCGTCGAGGCCTTCGAGACGACCTGCGCGGATCTGGTCGCCGCGCACGGCGGGCGGCTCGTCAAGACGCTGGGCGACGAGGTGCTGTACGCGGCGGACGACTGCGGAGTCGCCGCCGAGATCGCGCTGCGCCTCATAGAGACGATGGCGAACGACGAGACGATGCCCGAACTGCGCGTCGGCATCGCCTTCGGCACGGTGACCACTCGTATGGGCGACGTCTTCGGGACGACGGTGAACCTCGCCTCCCGGCTGACGTCGATAGCTCCGCGCGACGCCGTCCTCGTCGACGCCGACTTCGCCCAGGAGCTCATCCGCACCGGGGAGGCACCGGCCTCCGAGGCCGAGGCGGCCGAAGCCGCCGCCGCGGCGGAGAAGGAGGGCGAGGAGCCCCCGACGTACCGCTTCGCGCTCCAGCCGATGTGGCAGCGACCGGTGCGCGGGCTCGGCGTGGTCGAGCCGTGGCTGCTTACGCGGCGGGGCTGAGCGCCCCGCCGGGATATTTCTTTGATCGTCTGCGGCACCATCGTGGCTGGTCGCGCCCACGCGGCGTAGCCGCAAATTGATACAGCCCCGCGCCCCTTTGGGGCGCTCCTCAGCGGCTGGCGAGCGAGCCCACGCACAGGCCGATCGCTGGTACGCACAGACCGGGCTCGTCCGTCGCGCCCCGCTGAGAGGCGGGTGGGGGTGTGTTCCTGCCGGGTGTCGGAGTCGGCCGTGGGGCGGGGGCCGTCGTCGAGGGCGGCTGCTCAGTGGCCGCCGGGGTGTTCGGCGCGACCGGGATGGTCGTGGTGCTGGAGTCGGTCACAAGGCCCGGTGACGTGGTCGCGGTCTGCAGGGGTACGAGGTTCGAAGGCGCCGTCGGCGTTACGCTCACCGCGCCCATCGCGGAGGTCGCCGACGGGCTCACCCGTGGTACGGCCTCGACGGCGGCGACGGCCTGGTCCGACCGGTCGGCCCCCGTACCGGCACCGGCAGCCGGATCCTGCCGGGGATCCGCCTCCGCGGTCCCGACCCCGCTGCTCCCCGGATCGGGTGCCATCCGTACGAGGCTCAGCGCACCGGCGGCCAGCGCCAGCCCGCCGACGGCGAACAGCAGCTTGCGCGGCCGGGGCCTGCGGTGCCGGCCCCGCCTCACCGATGTCTCCTCCGCCACCGTCATCACGACCCCTCCCCGTTGCGCTCACGCCCCCTGTGCGCCGTGGCGGACGCACGGTATGCGCTCCCGTGGGCGGTCGGGCGGGAGTTGGGCGGGATGTCACCCGAACGGGGACAACGGCAGGAAACCCTGCGATGATCGGGCCGAAGGTTGTTAACCCGCGTTAACCGGAGGGTGTCATGGGCGAGGAGCGGTTCGGGGAGTTCGTGGTGGTGCGGCGGCACGGCGACGGGGACGTCGGCCATGTCGCGGAGCTCGCCCTCGACCGGCCCAAGGCCATGAACGCCGTCTCGACCGAGATGGCCCGGTCGATCGCCGGGGCGTGCGCGGCACTCGGCGCGGACCGTGACGTACGGGTGGTCGTGGTGACGTCCACACACGAGCGGGCGTTCTGCGTCGGGGCGGACCTCAAGGAGCGGAACTCCTTCACCGACGCCGATCTGGTCCGGCAGCGGCCGGTCGCGCGGGGCGCCTACACCGGGGTACTGGAGCTGCCGGTGCCGACGATCGCGGCGGTGCACGGGTTCGCCCTGGGCGGGGGCTTCGAGCTGGCGCTGTCGTGCGACCTGATCGTGGCCGACCGCACGGCCGTGGTGGGGCTGCCGGAGGTGTCCGTGGGCGTCATTCCCGGCGGTGGCGGTACGCAGCTGCTGCCGCGGCGGGTGGGGGCGGCACGGGCGGCCGAGCTCATCTTCACCGCGCGGCGTCTGCAGGCCGCGGAGGCACGGGAGTTGGGGCTCGTGGACGAGCTGGTGGAGGAGGGCCGGGACCGGGAGGCGGCACTGGACCTGGCCGCACGCATCGCGGCGAACTCGCCGGTCGGCCTGCGGGCCGCAAAGCGTGCGTTGCGACTGGGGCACGGGCTCGACCTGCGGGCCGGTCTGGAGGTCGAGGATGCGGCATGGCGGTCGGTGGCCTTCTCGGGGGACCGGGCGGAGGGGGTGGCGGCGTTCAACGAGAAGCGTCGGCCGAACTGGCCGGGTGAGTGAAATCAGCTCGTCGTGGGGGTCCCCCCGCTCGAGCGAAGCCGAGAGTGGGGGAGTTTGAGGACGAGGCCGTTGAGGCCGACACGGGGGGCTGGGGGCAGAGCCCCAGGGCCGGTCACCCCACCGCCGTATCAATAGAACGAATCAGCCGAAACCTCCCTAACCTGGAGTAATGGGTGAGGACAAGCGGCTCGCAGCCGTGGTCGCGCTGGCGCAGGGCATGGCCGCAGCCCACGGCTCGCGTGAGGCGTGGCGCGCGGCGGCGGCCGGGGCGTGCCGGGCACTGGGCGGGAGCTTCGCCGCGTTGTCGGTGTGGGAGCGGGAGCTCGGCCGGCTGCGGGTCCTCGCGAACGTGGGGGAGCGGGCCGAGGGGGAGGAGGAGTTCCCGGAGGACGAGTCGTACCCCGTGCACCAGTTCCCCGAGATCACCGAGTTCCTGCACGAGCGGTGGGCCGGCGGCGGCGAGCCCGACGCATGGGTCGAGACGGCGCACGGGCCCGCGGCGGGCGGCCGCCCCGGTTACGTCCACCAGCGCGTCGCCGCCCTGCGCCGCCGGGGCCGCGGCTGCTGCGTCGTCGCCCCGATCGTGCTGAACGGACGCGCGTGGGGGGAGCTCTACGTCGCCCGTCCCGCCGGTGCACCCGTCTTCGACCGGGCGGACGCCGACTTCGCCACCGTTCTGGCCGCCGTCGTCGCCGCCGGGATCGCCCAGGCCGAGCGGCTGGAGGAGGCCAGACGGCTCGCCTACACCGACGCCCTCACCGGCCTCGCCAACCGCCGTGCCGTCGATGTGAAGCTGGACGAGGCCGTCGAGCGGCACCGCGAGGACGGCACGGTCGTCAGCCTCGTCGTCTGCGACCTCAACGGACTCAAGCGCGTCAACGACACCCAGGGGCACGCCGTCGGCGACCGCCTCCTCGAGCGCTTCGGCTCCGTCCTCTCCCTGTGCGGCGCGATGCTCCCCGGCACGCTCGCCGCCCGGCTCGGCGGTGACGAGTTCTGTCTGCTCTCCGTCGGCCCGTCCGCCGACGAGGCCGTCAAGGCGGCCGACGAACTCTGCCGCCGCGCCGCCGAGTTGGAGCTCGGCGACGGGGTCGCCTGCGGGGTCGCTTCCACTGAGGATCCCATCGGGCCCGTCCGGTCCGCCCGGCGGCTGTTCAGGCTGGCGGACGCCGCCCAGTACCGAGCGAAGGCGCTCCGCGCGGGGAGGCCCGTCGTGGCCGGGCGGGAGGGGCCCGACGACCCGGTCATGCGGCTGGCCGACGCCCCTTCGCTGCAGGGTCCTGCGGAGCGGCGGCGGTTCCGGGGGCGGTCCGGCTGACGTACTGGGGGCTGCCGCCCCCAGGCCCCCGCTTCGGCCTGAACGGCCTCGTCCTCAAACGCCGGACGGGCTGAAATATGCCGACCGGCGCTGTAAGGGCGGCGACCGGTGGTGTAAGGGGCGTACTTGCGACCCGGTAGTGACATCTTCGTCTTCACTGCGTACGCTCCTGAATATGGATATGCACACTGTGGTGGTGGGGACGTCCGGGGTGTCCGCGTCCGACGTTCTCGCCGTGGCGCGCGGCGGCGCCCGGGTCGAGCTCTCCGCGGAGGCGGTGGCGGCGCTCGCCGCGGCCCGCGAGATCGTGGACGCGCTGGCGGCCAAGCCCGAGCCCGTCTACGGCGTCAGCACCGGCTTCGGCGCCCTGGCGACCCGGCACATCAGCCAGGAGCTGCGCGCTCAGCTGCAGCGCAACATCGTCCGCTCGCACGCCGCCGGCCTCGGGCCGCGGGTGGAGCGGGAAGTCGTACGGGCCCTGATGTTCCTGCGGCTCAAGACCGTCTGCTCGGGGCACACGGGCGTCCGCCCCGAGGTCGCGCAGACCATGGCCGACGTGCTCAACGCCGGCATCACCCCGGTCGTCCACGAGTACGGCTCCCTCGGCTGCTCCGGCGACCTCGCGCCCCTGTCCCACTGCGCCCTCACGCTCATGGGTGAGGGGGAGGCGGAAGGGCCGGACGGGACCGTCCGCCCCGCCGGTGAGCTGCTCGCCGAGCACGGGATCGCCCCCGTCGAGCTGCGCGAGAAGGAGGGCCTCGCCCTCCTCAACGGCACCGACGGCATGCTCGGCATGCTGGTCATGGCGCTCGCCGACCTGGACGCCCTCTACAAGTCGGCCGACATCACCGCCGCCCTGTCCATGGAGGCGCTCCTCGGGACGGACAAGGTCCTCGCCCCCGAGCTGCACGCCATCCGCCCGCACCCCGGGCAGGGCGCCTCCGCCGCCAACATGCTTGCCGTGCTGAAGGGTTCGGAGCTCACCGGGCACCACCAGGACGACGCGCCGCGCGTCCAGGACGCCTACTCCGTGCGCTGCGCCCCGCAGGTCGCCGGTGCCGGACGGGACACCATGGCGCATGCGCGGTTGGTGGCCGAGCGCGAGCTGGCGTCGGCCGTGGACAACCCGGTCGTACTGCCCGACGGGCGCGTCGAGTCCAACGGCAACTTCCACGGCGCCCCGGTGGCGTACGTCCTGGACTTCCTCGCCATTGCCGCCGCCGACCTGGCCTCGATCGCCGAGCGGCGCACCGACCGGCTGCTCGACAAGAACCGCAGCCACGGCCTGCCGCCGTTCCTGGCCGACGACCCCGGTGTCGACTCCGGGCTCATGATCGCCCAGTACACGCAGGCCGCGCTGGTGAGCGAGATGAAGAGGCTGGCCGTACCGGCGTCCGCGGACTCGATCCCCTCCTCCGCCATGCAGGAGGACCACGTCTCCATGGGCTGGTCCGCCGCCCGCAAGCTGCGCACCGCCGTCGACAACCTCACGCGCGTGGTCGCCATCGAGCTGTACGCCGCCACCCGTGCGATCGAACTGCGCGAGGGCCTGGCCCCGGCGCCCGCCTCGCAGGCGGCCATTGCGGCCGTACGGGCGGCGGGAGTCGAAGGTCCTGGTCCGGACCGGTTCCTCGCGCCCGACCTCGCCGCCGCGGACGCGTTCGTGCGCGACGGGCGTCTGGTGGCCGCGGTGGAGCGTGTGACGGGACCGCTCGCCTGACCGCTCTTGTGTGTACGAGGGCCGTCGCCGATCTCCCCCCTTGGGCGGCGGCCCTCTCCCACGTCGTCAGAAACCGAGGCGTTCCCGGCGCACCGAATACGTCACGAACCCGGCGCCGATCCCGAGGAAGAGGGTGCCGCCGATGACGTAGGGAGTGGTGTCGGGGCTTCCCGTGTCGGCGAGTTGGGTCTGGGTGCCGGAGGTGTCCGTCGTCTCCGAGACGGCCCGCGCCTGCGCTGTGACCTGCGACGCCGGGGTCGCCGAGGACGCTGTTCTCGCCGGTTCTTCCCCGGTCGCCTTGGCGGAGGGAACGAACCACAGGGCGCACAGGACGGTGCCTGCGGCGGTGGCGGTCAGCAACGGACGACGAGCGGATGACACGGAATATCGATCCCCTTGTGGCGCTGGCGAATTGGCCGTGTGGAGCGATGTTAGTGAAAGGCGCGGGTCACAGGAAAGTCACGGGAGCCCTGGGCCTTACGCTCCGGGCATGAACACTGAAGAGACATCACGTTTTGTCCGCCTCCGGGTGGAACTCGTCCTCGAAGTCGAGGACTCCGGCGCGGTGACCAAGGCGGCGCTGCGGCGCCTCGCCGAGGACACCGACCTGCCGTCCGACGAGCGGGTGCACGCCGAGGGCGCTGTGACGGAAGACACGGCGGAGGCCCTCGCGTATCTCGTCGACCCGTTCGACCTGGTGAGCGAGGTGCCGGGGGTCGAACTCGCGCAGGCCTCCTGGTCGAGCGAGCCCATCGACTACGACCCCGATTCGCCGGACTGGGACCTGGACGAGGATGATGTCGACGAAGACGACGAACACGAGGGGGCCGACGGCGTCTCCTGAGCGGCTTGGGAAAATCGTGACCCCGGCCGGCAACTGCCGTCCGGGGTTTCTTCGTCTCAAGCCGCGCACTGGCCGACATCTGCACCATCGGCACCACCCGCCCCGGCGGACGTGGCGTGCCCCACACCTACGGGATATGTGGAACGGGACGAACCGGTCGTAGCGTTGAAGTTCGTTAACGGGGACTCTCGGGGTTTTTTGGGGATACGGCAACGATGGAGAAGCGTGTGATGACGAACAGTAAGCGGCGCAAGGGCCTGGCGGCCGCGTCCGCACTGCTCGGCGGGGTTCTGGTGCTCTCGGCCTGTTCCGGCGGCAGCGACAGCAAGGCCTCCGGCGGGAACAACGACACCTCGCAGGCCAAGGCCGACGAGGCGGCGGCCAAGAAGGCGTCCGAGGCCGATATCAAGATCACGCCCAAGGACGGCTCCGACAACGCCTCCATCAACAACTCCGCGGCGGTCACCGTCAGCAAGGGCACGCTCACGGGCGTGACCATGACGACCGAGAGCGGTACCGCCGTCGCCGGCACGCTCTCCGCCGACAAGACCAGCTGGAAGCCGAACGCCCAGCTGGAGCGGTCGACCACCTACAAGGTCGCAGCGGCCGCCAAGGACTCCGCCGGCCGCGTCGCGCACGAGAACGCCTCCTTCACCACGGTCGCCCCGGCCCACAGCTTCATAGGCAGCTTCACGCCGGAGGACGGTTCCACCGTCGGCGTGGGCATGCCGGTGTCGATCAACTTCGACAAGGCGATCACCAACAAGGCCGCCGTCCAGAAGGGCATCACGGTCTCCTCCAGCAGCGGCCAGGAGGTCGTCGGACACTGGTTCGGCGCCAACCGCCTCGACTTCCGCCCCCAGGACTACTGGAAGGAGAACTCCACCGTCACGCTGAAGCTCGCGCTCGACGGTGTCGAGGGCTCCTCCGGTCTCTACGGCGTGCAGCAGAAGACGGTCACCTTCCACATCGGCCGCAACCAGGTCTCGTACGTCGACGCGAAGACCAAGCAGATGAAGGTCACGCAGGACGGCAAGACGATCAAGACCATCCCGATCTCGTCCGGTTCACCGGAGCACAAGACGTACAACGGCGTCATGGTGATGTCCGAGAAGTACAAGCAGACGCGCATGAACGGCACGACCGTGGGCTTCACGGACAACGACGGCAAGGCCGAGTACGACATCAAGGACGTGCCGCACGCCATCCGGCTCACCAACTCCGGCACCTTCCTGCACGGCAACTACTGGGGTGCGAAGTCCATCTTCGGCTCCGTGAACACCAGCCACGGCTGTGTGGGCCTGTCGGACACCAAGGGTGCCAACGACACCGGCACGCCGGCCTACTGGATGTACACCCACTCGATCATCGGTGACGTCGTGGTCATCTCCAACACCGGCGACAAGACGGTCCAGCCGGACAACGGCCTCAACGGCTGGAACCTCAGCTGGGCGGACTGGAAGGCCGGTTCGGCCGTCTGACCGCCGGCAAACTCACAGCTTTCCGATGCCGCCCCCAGGGGCGGCAGCGGTGTTTCTTGGGCCTTTCCGGGCGTGCGCACAGCCTTCTCATGCATCTCTTATGTCGGCCTTATCGAGTCATCACGGGGCGTCCCTAGCTTGCGGCGCATGTTCTTCACCTACCTGAGGCGCGAACTGCGCCGCCGCAGAAAGGCGGCCCTCGTCGTCGCCTCCGGTCTTGCCCTGGGCATCGCGCTCGTCATCGTCGTCAGCTCCGTGTCGTCCGGCATGGGCAGGGCGCAGGACAAGGTCCTCCAGTCGCTCTACGGGCTGGGTACGGACATGACGGTCACCAAGGCCGCGACGCCGACGGCGAGCAACTCGCAGCGTCCGCGCTTCCAGTTCGACGCGCGCAACAACGGAGACGACTCGACGCAGAGCAGCGACCGGGTCATGGTCCAGGGCTTCACGACCCTGGCCTCCTCGACCGTCACCAAGGTCGGCGGCCAGAAGGGCGTCTCGTCCGCGGTGGGCGGGCTGAGCCTCAACGTGGTCAAGGTCAACGGGCAGTTCACCCGCGGGCAGTTCCAGCAGAACCAGAACTCCGGGGGCAGCCAGGGCGGTCGTGGCGCGGCAGGCGGCACCGGGCAGCCGCAGGGCGAAGTGCAGGGCGGCGGCGCCAACTTCGACATCAACCAGTACACGGTGTACGGCACCGACGTCACGAAGACCGCGCTCGGCCCGCTGACCTCGTCGAAGATCACCAGCGGCCGTACCTTCAAGACGAGCGAGACGAACGCCAAGGTCGTCGTGGCCGACTCCGCGTACGCCAAGGAGAAGAAGTACAAGGTCGGTTCGACCGTCACCATCAAGAGCGTCAAGTACAAGGTGATCGGTATCGCGACCGCGGACAGCGGTGACGCGGCGGCCAACCTGTACATCCCGCTGCAGCAGGCGCAGACGCTGGCCGGCGAGAAGAACAAGGTCACCACCGTCTACGTCAAGGCGACCGACTCCCAGCAGATCGACTCCGTGAAGTCGACCATCCAGAAGAACGTCTCGGGTACGACGGTCACGACGTCCACCGACCTTGCGAAGACGGTCTCCGGGTCGCTGTCCACGGCGTCGTCCCTCGCCACCAACGTCGGCAAGTGGCTGTCGATCGCCGTGCTGGTGGCGGCGTTCCTGGTGGCGGGTCTGCTGACGTCTTCGGCCGTCTCGCGGCGGGTGCGGGAGTTCGGCACGCTGAAGGCGCTGGGGTGGAAGTCGGGGCGGGTGACCCGGCAGGTCGTCGGCGAGGCCGTCGTCAACGGTCTGGTGGGCGGGGCCCTGGGGATCGCGCTCGGTCTCGCGGGTGCGTACGTCGTCACTGCCATCAGCCCTACGCTGCAGGCGCAGTTGGGCGGTGGGGGCGGCAACGCGGGTGGCCCTGGTGGGGGCGGAGGCTTCGGCGGGCCCGGCCGCCAGGCGGCGAAGACGCTTGAGGTTGCGCTGACTGCGCCGGTGAGTGTGACGACCATTGCGCTGGCGGTTGTTCTCGCGGTGGCCGGCGGTCTGATTGCCGGTGCCTTTGGCGGCTGGCGGGCGTCGCGACTGCGTCCGGCTGATGCGCTGAGGCGCGTCGAGTAGCTGATGTCGGCTGGGGCTCAGGGGTGGGTGTCGCTCGCCCGCGCTTGCGGGGTGCCGCTGCGCCCACCCGTGCCGCCCCTAGCGGCACGACTGCCCGCAGCTAGGGCGGCTGCGGCAGCTACGCAGCTTTTAAGGGGCGCGGGGCTGTATCGATATGCGGCTCCGCCGCGTGAGCGCGACCAGCCCCCACTCACCCGCAGCCAACCACGACGCGTACCACCCCCGAACCCTCCCAGGAGACCACCATGTACGAACTCAGAAACGTCACCAAGCGCTACACCCGAGGCAAGGACACAGTCGACGCCCTCGACGGAGTCGACCTCGCCATCGCCGACGGCGACCGTCTCGTCATCCAGGGCCCCACCGGCGGCGGCAAGTCCACCCTCCTCCAGATGCTCGGCGGTCTCGACCGCCCCACCTCAGGTGAAGTCGTCCTCGACGGCACAGACTTGGCCAAGCTCTCCGAAGCCAGACTCACAAAGGTCCGCAGCGAGAACATCGGCTTCGTCTTCCAGTCCTTCAACCTCATCCCGACGCTCACCGCCCAGGAGAACGTCGAGACCGCCCTCGTACCCCTCGGGGTGAAGACCAAGGAGCGACGGGGGCGGGCAGCCGAGGCGCTGACCTCGGTCGGTCTCGGCGAGCGGCTGGGACACCTCCCCGGCGAGATGTCCGGAGGACAGCAGCAGCGCGTGGCCATAGCCAGAGCACTCGTCAAGCAGCCGAAGGTACTGCTCGCCGACGAACCCACCGGAAATCTCGACGAGTCGATGCGCGACGAGATCATGGAGGTGCTGGAGCGGATGTGGAAGGAGCTGGGGCTGACGTTCATCATGGTCACCCACGACTCCGCGATCGCGAAGAAGGCCCCGCGGCTGGCGACGATCCGCAAGGGCAAGCTCACCGTCAAGGAGAACGCGGGCGCGTAACTGCGCGGAACGGTAACGGCCTTGGGGCGAGCCCGTAACAGTCCTCCGTCTCGTCTCTTACCTTCTTCTCATCTCTTGAGGTGCCTGATCACCCCCCGGCATACTGCGTGTCCCGGGGGGTGCACGCGTTCATGTGTGCGGGACCGCCCCCGGCCGGGTGACAGGGGAAAACGCCCGGTACTTCATCTCCAGGGGGAGACTTGCGCAGACAAGTGAAAAGAGCATGCGCGGCAACCGTTGCCACGGCTGCCGCCGTGGCCCTGGCGGCGGGCATGACCAGCCCGGCGTCCGCGAAGGCGGAGCAGTCGTCGACTGCTTCGCAGACTCAGCTCACGTCCAAGCACCGCATCACCCTGATCACCGGCGACCGTGTGATCGTCGACGCCAAGGGCCGTGTCGTCGGCCTGGAGCGGGCTAAGGGGCGCGAGCACATACCCGTTCAGTTCCGCAAGGCCGGCGGGCACACGCTCGTGGTGCCGGCGGACGCGGCCCGGCTGGTCGCCACCGGCAAACTCGACCAGCGGCTGTTCGACGTCACCGAGCTCAACAAGTCCGCGACCCGCAGGTCCCAGGCCAAGGGCCTGAAGGTCATCGTCGGCTACCAGGGCGCGGCAACCGGCGCGAAGGCCGACGTCCGGGACGCGGGCACTGTCCGCCGTACTCTCAAGTCCCTCAACGCGGACGCCGTTCAGACCCCTCAGAAGGAGACGCCCGAGCTGTGGGACGCCGTCACCAACGGTGACCGGACCGCCTCCGGCATCGCGCACGTCTGGCTCGACGGCACCCGCAGGGCCAGCCTCGACAAGTCCGTCCCGCAGATCGGCGCACCGAAGGCGTGGGCCGCCGGCTACGACGGCAAGGGCGTCAAGATCGCCGTACTGGACACGGGAGTCGACGCCACTCACCCGGACCTGAAGACCCAGGTCATCGAGTCCAAGAACTTCTCCACCGCCGCCGACGCCACCGACCACTTCGGCCACGGCACGCACGTCGCGTCCATCGCGGCGGGCACCGGCGCCAAGTCGCACGGCAAGTACAAGGGCGTCGCGCCCGGCGCCAAGATCCTCAACGGCAAGGTCCTCGACGACACCGGCTCCGGTGACGACTCCGGGATCCTCGCCGGCATGGAGTGGGCGGCCGAGCAGGGCGCCGACGTCGTCAACCTGAGCCTCGGCGCCCAGGACGCGCCTGGTATCGACCCGCTCGAGGCCGAGGTCAACAAGCTGTCCGAGGAGAAGGGCGTCCTGTTCGCGATCGCCGCGGGCAACTCCGGCCCGGAGTCGGTCGGTTCGCCCGGCAGCGCCGAGGACGCGCTCACCGTCGGCGCGGTCGACGACAAGGACAAGCTGGCCGACTTCTCCTCGACCGGCCCGACCGTCGACGGCGCCATCAAGCCGGATGTCACCGCCCCCGGCGTGGACATCACGGCCGCCGCGGCCAAGGGCAGCGTCATCGACCAGGAGGTCGGCGAGAACCCGCCCGGCTACCTGACGATTTCGGGTACGTCGATGGCGACCCCGCATGTCGCGGGCGCCGCGGCGATCCTGAAGCAGGAGCACCCGGACTGGAAGTTCTCCGAGCTCAAGGGCGCGCTGACCGGTTCCGCGAAGGGCGGCAAGTACTCGGCGTTCCAGCAGGGCGCGGGCCGTATCGCCGTCGACAAGGCCATCAAGCAGACGGTGATCGCCGACCCGGTGTCGGTGGGCTTCGGTGTGCAGCAGTGGCCGCACACGGACGACAAGCCGGTCACCAAGCAGGTCACGTACCGCAACCTCGGTACGAAGGACGTCACGCTGAACCTGGCCGCGGCGGGCACGAACCCCAAGGGCCAGGCGGCTCCGGCCGGCTTCTTCAAGCTCGGCGCGACGAAGGTGACCGTCCCGGCGGGCGGCAAGGCCTCCGTGAACCTGACGGTCAACACCAAGCTGGGCGGCACGCTCGACGGCGCGTACTCCGCGTACGTGACGGCGACGGGCGGCGGCCAGAGCGTGCGGACGGCCGCGGGCGTACAGCGCGAGATCCAGTCGTACAGCGTCACGTTCAAGCACATCGACCGTGACGGGAAGCCGACCGGCAACTACAACGACATCCTGCTCGGCTACTCGGGCCTGGCCAACGGCCGCCTCTACCCGGTGACCGTCTCGGACTCCGGTACGACGACGATGCGCCTGCCCAAGGGCACCTACCTGCTGGACGCCTGGATCGCCAAGGACTTCGTGAAGTTCGAGGGCGGTCTCGACTGGGTGGTCCAGCCCAAGCTGAGCGTCACCAAGAACACCACGGTGACGATCGACGCCCGTAAGACCAAGGCGGCCGACATCACGGTGCCGGACGCGTCGGCCAAGCCGGTGTCCGCGTCGGTCGACTACCTCTACGGGCCTGTGGGAATCCCCCTCGGGTTCAGCACGGACTCCTTCGCGAACATCCGCATGGCAGCGCTCGGCCCCGACGTCTCCACCGGCCTGAGCCAGACCTGGAGCGGGCAGTGGGCCAAGGGAGACGACGCCGAGTACGACGTGGCGACCACCGCCAAGGTCAAGCACGTTGTCGGCGACAAGCTCCGCCACTTCAAGGCGGGCGAGCTCGCCACGGTGAAGAACAACCTCGGTTCGGGAGCCCCCGGAAAGACCGGCGCCCTTCTGCCCGTGGGGGTGTTCCCCGAGGACGTCGTCTTCGCGGGCGGCGTGGAGCAGAAGCTGCCGGGCACCCGCACCCTGTACCTCTCGACCTCCGACAAGATCCAGTGGACGTGGGACTTCGAGCAGTACAAGGGCCATGACGCGGACGGTCTCCCGATCCCGGAGGCGTTCTACACGCTCGGCGACCCGCAGACCTTCAAGGCGGGCCAGACGTACACGAAGACCTTCAACACGGCGGTCTTCGGCCCGCACCTGAACACGTACTTCGGGATCTTCCGCGACGGCAACAGCATCTACGGCTCCCTGCCGCTGTTCACCGACGGGGCAGGGCACACGGGCTTCTCGGACTTCACAGCGGTCACCACGACCCTGTACCGCAACGGCACCAAGGTCGGCTCCAACGACGACCCGCTGTTCGGCGCCAAGGAGTTCAAGGTCCCATCGGGCGAGGCCGACTACAAGCTGACCACGTCCGTGAAGCGCAGCGTCAAGGTCGCGGAGGCCTCCACCCGCATCGACGCGAGCTGGACGTTCCGCTCGAAGAAGCCGTCCGACATGGCCACACTGCCCGCGTCCACGGTCCGCTTCCACGCGGCCACGGGCCTGGACAACAAGGTGGAGGCCGGCAAGACGGTCTCCATCCCGGTCACCGTCGAGGGCTCCGCCAAGGGCGCAAACCTCAAGTCGCTGTCGGTGTACGTGTCGTACGACTACGGCCAGACCTGGAAGCAGGTCGACGTCGTGGGCGGCAAGATCAAGGTGAAGAACCCGGAGAAGGGACAGGCCATCTCCTTCCACGCCAAGATCACCGACAAGAAGAACAACAAGTCGACGATCTCGATCTACAACGCGTACTACGCGAAGTGAGCCGCAGGTTCGCTGAGCGCTGAGTGAACCGCCCGCCGGAAGTACAGCTTCCGGCGGGCGGTTCGTGTTTCCGTGGGCCCATGACCACACAGACCGTCGAGTACATCCGCTACCGCATCCCGGAAGACCGCTCGGCGGAGTTCCTCGCCGCCTACACCCGCGCCGCGGTCCAACTGGCGGCGGCCCCGCAGTGCGTGGACTACGAACTCGCGCGGTGCGAGGAGGACTTCGAGCACTACGTCCTGCGCATCACCTGGACGTCGACCGAGGACCACGTGGAGGGCTTCCGCAAGTCGGAGCTGTTTACCGACTTCCTCGCGGAGATCCGCCCGTACGTGGAGAACATCGAGGAGATGCGCCACTACAAGCCGACGACGGTACGGGGTACGGGGTCCTCGGTGCCGACGCTCTACGACTGGGCGGGCGGGGGCGAGGCCTTCTCGCGGCTGACGTCCGTCTTCTACGACAAGGTGCTGAAGGACGACCTGCTGGCCCCCCTCTTCGCCGACCTGGCCCCCGACCATGCCGAGCATGTCGCCCTCTGGCTCGGCGAGGTCTTCGGCGGCCCGCACACCTACTCCCTCACCCAGGGCGGCCACGGCCACATGGTCGCCAAACACTTCGGCAAGCACATCACCGAGCCACAGCGCCGCCGCTGGGTGAACCTGATCCAGGACGCGGCGGACGAGGCAGGGCTGCCGACGGATGCCGAGTTCCGGTCGGCGTTCCTGGCGTATGTGGAGTGGGGGACGAGGCTCGCCGTGTACTTCTCGAGCCCGGACGCGAAGCTGCCGGCGGAGCAGCCGGTGCCGCGGTGGGGGTGGGGGATGATGCCGCCGTATCGGGGATGAAGGACTTTCGTATCGGGGTTGAGGGACTTTTCTCGGCGCCGGTCACGGCATCTCCGCCCGTCCGGCGTTTGAGGACGAGGCCGTTCAGGCCGAAGCGGGGGTCTGGGGGCGGCAGCCCCCAGGGGCGGTCGCACCCACGCCGGGTGCCGCTCAACCCGACGGTGCCGAATGCCCCGCCCGCGTCGCGTCAGCGCCCCAGCTCGCCAGCAACCGCAACGCCTCCGCCGTGGAAGACCCCGGCTCGGCGTGGTACACGACCAGGCCCTGGTCGTTGCCGTCGGGCAGGGGGAACGACTCGAAGTTCAGGCTCAGGTCGCCGACCAGAGGATGCCGCAGGTGTTTGACGCCGTGGCCCTTCTCCTTGACGTCGTGCGTGGCCCACAGCCGCCTGAACTCCTCGCTCTTGACGGAGAGTTCACCGACCAGGGCCGACAGCCGGGGATCGTCCGGATAGCAGCCCGCCTGCATGCGCAGCAGGGCGACGATGTCGGACGCCTTCTCCTCCCAGGCCACGAACAGCTCGCGGTACGCGGGGTTCAGGAACACCAGCCGTGCCCAGTTCCGCTCCTGCGGCGCCAGCTCCCCCCAGTCGCCGAAGACGGCCGCGGCCATCCGGTTCCAGGCGAGGATGTCCGAGTAGCGGCCCCCGATGTACGCCGGCACCGAGTCCAACGTGTCCAGCAGCTGCAGCAGCGACCCCCGCACCTGCTGCGTCCGCGCGGCCGGCTTCTTCTTGTGCTGCTTCGGCTTCGCGAGGTGCGTGAGGTGCGCATGCTCGGCATCGGTCAGCCTTAGCGCCCGTGCGATGGAGTCGAGCACCTCCGCCGACACGTTCCGCCCGTTGCCCTGCTCCAGCCGCGTGTAGTACGCCACCGAGACACCCGCCAGCTGCGCCAGCTCCTCGCGGCGCAGCCCGGGCACCCGCCGGTGCCGGCCGAAGTCCGGCAGTCCCACGTCCTCCGGCTTCAGCCGGGCACGCCGGGTGCGCAGGAACTCGCTGAGCTCGGCACGCCGGTCCAGAGCCCCGGCGGGCTCGTGTACGGCATGGGGCTGTTCGTCCATACGTCCAGTATTCACGGTCGTACGCACACCATCCTGACCCCGCCAGTGGTAGGCACAGCGGACGTACGCAGAAGCGTGGGCTGGGTGAGGGCCATGCGGTCCGGCATGCTGAACGACATGCCCGGTCAGAAGGCAGCCGGGCGCATCACCACTGCTAGGAGACCCCTCGGCATGACCACTGTCGCCGCGTACGCCGCCCCCGCCGCGAAGGCTCCGCTGGAGCGCACCACCATTGAGCGCCGCGAGGTCGGTGAGTTCGACGTCCTGATCGACATCAAGTTCGCCGGTATCTGCCACTCCGACATCCACCAGGCGCGGGAGGGCTGGGGAGAGGCCATCTTCCCGATGGTCCCGGGCCACGAGATCGCCGGTGTCGTCGAGGCGGTCGGCTCGGGTGTGACCAAGTTCAAGGTCGGCGACCGGGTCGGCGTCGGGTGCCTCGTCGACTCCTGCCGCGAGTGCGAGAACTGCAAGGCCGGCCAGGAGCAGCACTGCACCGGCGGGAACGTCGGCACGTACAACTCCGTCGGCAAGGACGGCGAGCCCACCTACGGCGGCTACTCCGAGAAGGTCGTCGTCGACGAGAACTTCACCGTCCGCATCCCCGACGGCCTCTCCCTCGACGTGGCCGCTCCGCTGCTCTGCGCGGGCATCACCACGTACTCCCCGCTCAAGCACTGGGGTGCCGGCCCGGGCAAGAAGGTCGCCGTGATCGGCCTGGGCGGCCTCGGCCACATGGGCGTCAAGATCGCGCACGCGCTGGGCGCCGAGGTCACGGTCCTCTCCCAGTCCCTGCGCAAGAAGGACGACGGCCTGAAGCTGGGCGCCGACCACTACTACGCGACCAGCGACGAGAAGACCTTCCAGGAACTGGCGGGCACCTTCGACGTCATCCTCTCCACGGTCTCGGCACCGCTCGACTTCGGTGCGTACCTGAGCCTGCTGAAGACCGGCGGCGCGCTCGTGAACGTGGGCGCCCCCGAGGAGCCCATCGCGCTGAACCTCTTCTCGCTGATCGGCGGGAACAAGACCCTGGCCGGTTCGGCGATCGGCGGTATCGCCGAGACCCAGGAGATGCTCGACTTCTGCGCCGAGCACACCCTGGGTGCGGAAATCGAGCTGATCCGCGCGGACGAGATCAACGACGCCTACGAGCGGGTCGTGAACTCGGACGTCCGGTACCGCTTCGTGATCGACACGGCGACGATCTGACGCCGACCCCATGACCGAGGGCCCTGGAGCCGCACTGCTCCGGGGCCCTCATCGTGTCCCCGCACGCCTCCCGAGCAGCCACAGCAGATACGGCCCGCCGACGAGCGCGGTGAGCGCGCCGACCGGGATCTCCAGCGGGGGGGGGGAGCAGGGTGCGGGCGGCGAGATCGGCGGCGACGAGGACGAGCAGCCGACGAGCAGCCCTCCGGCGACGGTCGTGGCCAGCACGGCCTTCATTCCCACTGCACGCATAGCTGTTGCTCCGATCGCTCTCCTAAGGCAAGCCTTACCTTAGCTGTCCTCCGGAGTATGTTGGGAATGAGGAGGCCCACACGATGAACGTGCAGCTGAACCACACCATCGTCGCCGCGCACGACAAGAAGGCATCGGCCCAGTTCCTCGCCGACATCCTGGGACTGGAGGCGAGCCCGCCGTGGGGCCCCTTCGTCCCCCTCGAGATCCCGAACGGCGTGACCCTCGACTACATGGAGACATCCGGCGACATCACGCCGCAGCACTACGCGTTCCTGGTGTCCGAGGACGACTTCGACGCCATCTTCGCCCGCATCCAGGACGCAGGGCTGACCTACTGGGCGGACCCCTACCACCACCGCAGCGGCGAGATCAACCACAACGACGGCGGGCGGGGCGCGTACTTCGACGACCCCAACGGCCACAACCTGGAGATCATCACCAGGCCGTACGGCAGCGGGAGTTGACCGGGCGGTTCCCTCGGCGGGGACGTCGGTTCACTCGGCGGGGGCGTCGGGCACGGCGGGGATGAACTCACCGGCTCCGTAGGACCGTACGAGAACACTCCCGTCGACGGACGGTTGCACGGAATGCGCCCGCCCGAGCCCGGAGACCCGGGCGCGTCCGTCCGCGCCGACCTCCACCACCGTGTTCTCGTCGATGGCGACGCCGTGCGGGAGCCCGTGCTTCGTGACCGCGGCGATCATGCGCGGCAAGGTCCCCCACTGTGCGGCGTGGACATCCACGGCGAACGGCACCAGCCCGAGCCCGGCCCGCACCTCGACCTCCGCCAGGTCCTCGGCGGTGTCCTCGTGGCACACGGGAACGCCGTCGTCGAGCCACCCTCCGACGACAGCGTGCCGCGCGGCGACCGCGGCCCCGGCCGAGAAACCGGCGTACGGAATGCCCAACTCGGCGAGAGAGGACCGCAGTTGGTCCAGGCACCCCGCGAACGCCTCCTGATACGCGGGCGTCAGCCCACCACAGACCAGAACCCCGTCCAGGCCCGGCACAGCGCCGGGATCGAACGCCCCGCCGAGCGGCACGAGCAGCGGCACGGGGCTGCAGTCGGCGACCTTCCGCAATGCGGCGTCGTACCGGCCGAACTGCTCGCCGCCGTCCCCCTCGTCGAGCACGACGCAGCCGATGCGCGGCCCCGCGGCCGCCCGGAGGAACGGCCCGTAGACGGCACGCGCGGCCGCCGCGTCCCAGCCGCCGCCGATCAGGAACCCACGACTGCCCATCACTGCCCCCACATTCACCCCGCCCGCCTGTCACATCGCCGCGCCGCACGGCGTCAGAGCAGCGAAGGCACACCACGACAGATCACAGCACGACAGATCACAGCACGACAGATCACAAGACGGCAGACGCTACGGACTCCCGACTCCGGGCGCCACGAGTTTTGGAGCAGTGCATCATGACGACCCCCATCCTGGTCACCGGCGGTACAGGCACCCTGGGCAGCCACGTGGTCCCACTCCTGCAGGCGGCCGGCCGCGAGGTACGCGTGCTGAGCCGGAGGGCTCGTCCCGCCGCGGGCGGCGTCGAGTACGTCACCGGCGACCTCCTGAAGGGCGAGGGCATCGAGGCCGCCGTATCCGGTACGGAGACCGTCCTGCACCTCGCGGGCGGCCAGAAGGGCGACGACGTGGCGACCCGCAACCTGGTACGGGCGGCGCAGGCGTCGGGCGTACGCCACCTGATCTACATCTCGGTCATCGGCGCGGACCGCGTCCCGCTGGCCTGGCTGCGCACCAAGCTGGACTCGGAGCGGGCCATCGCGGACTCGGGCATCCCGTGGACGACGCTGCGCGCGGCCCAGTTCCACGACCTCGCCCTGACGATGGTGGAGAAGATGACCAAGCTCCCCGTCCTCCCGGCCCCGGGCGGCCTCCGCCTGCAGCCGGTCGACTCCCGTGAAGTCGCCGCCCGGCTGGTGGAGTCGGCCCTGGGTGAGCCTGCGGGCCTGGTCCCGGACATGGCGGGTCCGAAGCTCTACGACATCCCCGCCCTGGCCCGCCCGTACCTCGAACTCCGCGGCAGGCGCCCCCGTCCGAAGCTGCCCGTCCGTATCCCGGGGAAGGCGGGGCGGGCCTACCGGGCGGGGGAGAACCTCACGCTGGAGGGGGCGGAGGTCGGGAAGCGGACGTGGGAGGAGTTCCTGGCGGAGCGACTGTGATCCGTTCTGATCAGCTCCATCAGCTCCATCGGCTCCATCGGCTCCATTGGTTCCATTAAGCCCGCAGCCCCATGAGGCCGTCGTAGGCGGACATGACGATCTCCAACCCCCGGTTGTCGTCGGCCGGTTCGCGCATCTGGTTCGTCACGTACGCCACCACCATCCGGGCCTCGGGTTCGATCATCACCAGCGAGCCGCCCCAGCCGCCCCACCCGTAGGTGTTGCCGAACAGCCCGTAGCCCAGGCCCCAGCGGATCGGCATGCCCAGCACCCGGTCGTCGCCGCTGAACTGCTCCTCCCAGGCGCGGTCGCACCCCGCCCGGGACAGCAGCCGCACTCCGCCCACCGTCCCTCCGCAGGCCATCGCCGACTGCACGAGGGCGACCGAGCGGGCGTTGCCGAATCCGCTCGCCGCGGGGATCTGGGCACGGCGCCAGGCGACGCTGTTGGCGTCCCGGACCCGGATGGCAGTCCCGGCGGCGGGGGCCGAACCCCCGCCGGACGCACCCGCCGTGTACTCCTCGTCCCGTCCCGGCGGCGGCACCGCGAGCGCCACGCGCCGGTCGTGCTCGGCGGCCAGCCCGATGCGGAAGTCCGCGCCCAGCCGCCCGGCGATTTCGTCGGCGAAGAACTCGCCCACGCTCCGCCCGCTGACCCGCCACACCACCTCGCCCACGAGGAACCCCTGGGTGAGCGAGTGGTACCCGGCCGCGCTGCCCGGCTCCCACTGCGGAGCCTGCGCGACGAGCCGCGCCGTGGCGGACGGCCAGTCGTAGATCTCCTCGACCGGTCCGTCCCAGTCGGGCAGACCCGCGGTGTGCGAGAGCAGATGCCGGACCAGGACCCCCTCCTTGCCCGCCGCGGCGAACTCCGGCCAGTACCGGGCCACGGGCGCGTCCAGGTCGAGCTCGCCACGGTCGGCCAGGACGAGCGCGCACAGCGCCGTCATGGTCTTGGTGACGGAGAAGACGTTGACGATCGTGTCCCGTTCCCACGGGACGGTGCGCTGCGCGTCGGCGAACCCGCCCCACACGTCCACCACCGGCTCGCCGTCCACGAAGACGGCAACCGAACCGCCCGTGTCTCCGCCGTCCAGCAACTCCGCCAGCGCATTGGGCACTGCGGCGAACAGACCGTCGTACGAGCCCTGAATGTCAGCCATGCGTGGCATTAGCCCGCATCGGCATGCCGGGGGGCAACTGAATTTGCGGCCGTCCGCTTCTGCTCGTCCGCCGCAGGGTACGGAGGCACCGAAGCCTCTCCTTTCCCGTACAACCCTTCAGGCTCACCAGAGGTCGTCTCTGAGCCCGCACGCATGTCCTAGGAGAGGAATCCATGTCCCCGTCCCGTCACAAGCGCTCCCGGCGTCCCGTCGTGCTGGGCGCCACCGCCGTCGCGGCTGCCCTGGCCGGTGGCCTGCTCGTCACGCTGCCCGGTGGCGCGAGTGCCGCCGCGTCGGGCCTCGCCGATGACTTCAACGGTGACGGCTACCGCGATCTGGCGATCGGCGCCCCGGGTGCTGTCGCGGGCGGGAAGGCGAAGGCGGGCGCCGTGGTCGTCAACTACGGCTCGTCGAGCGGTATCAGCGCCGCGCGCCACAAGACCACGTCGCAGAGTTCCTCCGGTGTGCCGGGCGACTCGGAGACCTCCGACCGCTTCGGCACCGAACTCGCGCACGGCGACCTCAACAACGACGGCTACGGCGATCTCGTCGTGGGCACACCGCTGGAGGACGTCGGCGGCGACGTCGACGGCGGTTCGGTCACGATCCTGTGGGGCAGCTCGTCCGGCCTGTCGGGCGGCACGACGATCGGCGACCCGAACGCATCGGGCCACGACCGGTTCGGCCAGTCCCTCGCGGTCGGCGACTTCACCGGTGACGGGAAGGCCGACCTGGCGGTCGGTTCCACCGGCAAGGACGTGTGGATCTTCAAGGGCGGCTTCACCAAGTCCGGCGGCGCGGCCGGGAAGCTGCGCTTCGACGCGCAGATCGAGTCCGGCGCGTACCCCAGGGGCGCCGTCCAGCTGGCCGCCGGGGACTTCGACAACGACCGGGTGGACGACCTGGTGGTGGGGTCCTCAGCGGGCAACTTCGTCTACCGGGGCGCCTCGAGCGGGCCCACGCTGCAGACCGAGGCGGGCCCGGGGTACGCGGGCGCGCTCACGGTGGGTGACTTCGACCGCGACGGGCACGACGACCTGGTCGTCGGCACCGACTTCCTCGACATCTTCGACCAGACGGCCAAGGGCGGCTACGTCACCGTGTTCTACGGCGGTACGGCGGGCATCGACACCGCTCGCAGCGCCGCCTTCAGCCAGGACACCGCGGGTGTGCCGGGAGCGGACGAGTCCAACGACTCGTTCGGACGCGCACTCGCAGCGGGCGACGTCAACGGTGACGGCTACCCGGATCTCGCCGTCGGCGCGGACTTCGAGACCATCGGCTCCGCGGACCAGACAGGCAGCGTGTGGGTGCTGCGCGGCGGCGCCTCCGGCCTGACGGGGACCGGCGCCCAGTCCTTCAACCAGGGCACCGCGGGTGTCCCGGGCGCCAACGAGTCGTCGGACCTGTTCGGCATCGCCATCCACCTCGCCGACCACAACAAGGACGGCCACGCCGAGCTGTCGGTGGGCGCGGCCGGCGAGAACAGCGACGACGGCGCCGTGTGGGTCCTGCGCGGCTCCAACGGAGGCGTCACGACCACCGGCGCGGTGAGCTTCGGCGCGTCGTCCGTGGGCATCGGGAACTCGGGGGACGACCCGGCGTTCGGGGACACCATGTCCGGCTCCTGAGCACGTGGACAGGCAGCACGGAATCGCTTGGAACCCTGACGCGTTGCACAGTGGGCATGGGTTCCGGTGGTGTGCGAGCCGAGTAGCCCGAGCGACCGAGCTGACAGAAATTGGAGGGGCCGTAATGGCTGCGCAGACGCAGAGGGCCGTGCTGGCGGGCGGATGCTTCTGGGGGATGGAGGAGCTGATCCGGCGCCTTCCGGGGGTGACGGCGACCCGGGTCGGATACACCGGGGGTGACGTGCCGAACGCGACGTACCGCAACCACGGCACACACGCGGAGGCCATCGAGATCCTTTTCGACCCCGCGAAGACCGACTACCGCGCGCTCCTGGAGTTCTTCTTCCAGATCCACGACCCGAGCACCAAGAACCGCCAGGGCAACGACATCGGCCTCAGCTACCGCTCGGCGATCTACTACGTGGACGACGAGCAGAAGCGGATCGCCGAGGACACGATCGCGGATGTGGACGCCTCCGGACTGTGGCCGGGCAAGGTCGTCACCGAGGTGGAGCCGGTCGGCCCCTTCTGGGAGGCCGAGCCCGAGCACCAGGACTACCTGCAGCGCTACCCGGACGGCTACACCTGCCACTTCCCGCGCCCGGGATGGCGGCTGCCCGCCCGCGCGGAGGGCTGACCGCGACGCGGCCCGGCGGCGGGATCTCCCTTACGCCCGCTCAGTGCGGCAGCGTCGCCGGGCTCCCGCCGTTCGCCTCGTAGCCCGCCACGGCCAGCGCCCGGTAGACCGCGAACTCCGCCGCCGGGTCGGCGGACAGGGTCCAGGGGAGGGCCCCGACATGGCCGTCGATGTGTATGAGCTGGTTCATGGCCTCCGCCCAGCGCTCCGCGCGGACCAGGAAGAAGACCAGCAGATGGCGTACGTGCGCCAGCATCGGGTCGTCGGGGCGGGCCGAGTGGACGGCGTGCATCGCTCCGTGGATCGCCTTCGTCACGACCTCGCTCTGGTAGAAGCTGCTGACCAGGTTCACCTCGGGGAGGTGCTCGAAGACCGCGAACAGGGGCGTGGCGGCGAGGAGGGAACCCCGGGGTGCGCGCGCGGCCGCCGCTTCCGCGAAGGAGTTCGCCAGCTCGCGCGAGCCGTGCCACTTCTCGCACCAGTAGTGCAGGGCGGCCAGATGCGCGCCCATGTGGGCCGGGGCGCGATCGAGGATCTTCAGCCAGAGCTGCTCGAACTCCGGCTGGGGGTACGCCAGTCCGCGGGCCACCGACAGCTCGATGATGTACGGGACCGGGTCACCGGGGGCGAGCAGCGCCGCATCGCCGCACGCCGCCTTCGCCTCCTCCATGATGATCCGGAACTCGTCCGTGCCCGGCGTCGACGTCCGCCACGCCTGCTGGACCAGGAACTCCGCATGCACCGCCGCGCCGCCCGCGTCCTTGGGCTGCTCGGCCCGCCACACCCGCAGCCACTGCCCGCCCGGCGTCTCGCTGACTCCGCCGGGCCGCCGCTGCAGCTCCAGCGACGCCGCGCCCGCGAAGGCCTGCACGCGCTGCCAGCGCAGCTCGCCCTCCGCCTCCGTGCCGGCCAGCAGCTGCGAGGCCGCGCGGTGGTCCTGAGTGCGCTGCACCAGGTCCAGGACGTCCAGCAGGTCCTGGTCGGGGCCGGGCATGCGGACGTCCAGCTCCTCCTCCCGCACGAATCCGTAGTTCGCGGGGTCGGCGGCGTCCGGGTGGCCGGCCGGGACCTGCTCGATCATGCCCCGCCTGCGCCGCATGACCGGGAGCAGCACGAAGCCCAGCATGACGATCGCGATCAGGACCCAGAGAAATTCCATGCCACAAGCGTTCCAGACGCCGCTGACAATTGGCGAACCCGGGCGCCGGCCTGTGGAAAACTCCGGTGGCCCGCGGCCGGAAACCGAGGGAAAACCCGGCAGTACGGCCTTCCGCGCCCCGCCGTCCGACGCCCGCCGCGCGAGCGCACTACGCTCGGTACCCATGAGCGACAGGCACATCAGTCAGCACTTCGAGACCCTCGCGATCCACGTGGGCAACACCGCCGATCCCCTCACCGGCGCGGTCGTCCCGCCGATCTACCAGGTCTCGACCTACAAGCAGGACGGCGTCGGCGGCCTGCGCGGCGGCTACGAGTACAGCCGTAGCGCCAACCCCACCAGGACCGCCCTGGAAGAGAACCTCGCAGCCCTCGAGGGCGGCCGTCGCGGTCTTGCGTTCGCGTCCGGACTGGCGGCCGAGGACTGCCTGTTGCGTACGCTGCTCAGCCCCGGCGACCACGTGGTCATCCCCAACGACGCGTACGGCGGCACGTTCCGTCTGTTCGCGAAGGTCGTCGCCCGGTGGGGGGTGGAGTGGTCGGTCGCCGACACCAGCGATCCGTCCTCCGTACGGGCCGCCATCACCCCGAAGACCAAGGCCGTGTGGGTGGAGACCCCCTCCAACCCGCTGCTCGGCATCACCGACATCGCCGCGGTCGCCCAGATCGCGCGGGACGCGGGCGCGAAGCTCGTCGTCGACAACACCTTCGCCACGCCGTACCTGCAGCAGCCGCTGGCGCTCGGCGCGGACGTCGTCGTGCACTCACTGACCAAGTACATGGGCGGCCACTCCGACGTCGTCGGCGGTGCGCTGGTCGTCGCCGACGAGGGGCTCGGCGAGGAGCTGGCGTACCACCAGAACGCGATGGGCGCGGTCGCCGGGCCCTTCGACTCCTGGCTGGTGCTGCGGGGCGCCAAGACGCTGTCGGTGCGCATGGACCGGCACAGCGAGAACGCCACCAAGGTCGCCGACATGCTCACCCGGCACGCACGCGTGACGCGCGTCCTGTACCCGGGCCTGCCCGAGCACCCCGGCCACGAGGTCGCCGCCAAGCAGATGAAGGCGTTCGGCGGCATGGTCTCCTTCCAGGTCGAGGGCGGCGAGGAGGCGGCCGTCGAGGTCTGCAACCGTGCCAAGGTGTTCACGCTCGGCGAGTCCCTGGGCGGTGTCGAGTCGCTGATCGAGCACCCCGGGCGCATGACGCACGCGTCCGTGGCCGGCTCGGCCCTCGAGGTGCCCGCCGATCTCGTGCGCCTCTCCGTGGGCATCGAGAACGTCGACGACCTCCTGGAGGACCTGCAGCAGGCGCTCGGCTAGCCGACCGCAGTGCTCACACCGGGGTGGGGGGGGGGGGGGGGGCGCGCCGGGGGGGGCGGGGGGGGGGGCCACCCCCCGTAGGCGGGGGTTGGGTGGGGGGGGGGGGGGCCCCCCCCGGCGGGCGGGGAGGGGCCCACCCCGCCC
>NZ_JBIAWI010000004.1:61049-400471 GCF_042895385.1 Streptomyces sp. NPDC001401 | reverse complement strand
CCCTCGGTCCCCCCCCCCTGCCCCGCCCCCCCCCCCCCCCCCCCCCCCCCCCCCCCCGCGCCCGGCCCGGCCGGGCCCCCCCCCCCCCCCCCACCCCAGGTCGTCACCAGCCCGTGTACGGGGGAGTCGTCTGCGAGGGCGGCTCCACCCACGGGCGGGCCATCATGGCCCACACCAGGAACGCCACGCTTGCGGCGCACAGCAGCAGCCACATCAGGCGGCGGGCGAGCGTCCTGCGGCGCAGACTGCGGGTGCCGCGGCGCACCACGTCCCCGTACAGCTCCGGCGGCACCGGCGGCGGCACCTGCTCCATCATCCGCCGTGCGGCGGCCTCGCGCTCGGCCCGGTTCATGCGCGTCCCCCTCCGCCCGGGCGCCTCATGACGGCGCCACCTTCGCCCCGCCGACCGCCGGTGCCGGGTTGCGCGGCGGATGCAGCAGCGTCGCCGTGGCCCGGTCGCAGATCGCGCGGACGCGTTCCGTGGGCAGCCCGAGCAGCGCCGCCGTCTGCTCCTCGGCGACCCCCTCGTACAGCCTCAGGACCAGGATCAGGCGCTCCTGCGGTGCCAGCCGGGCCAGCGGACTGCCGGGATGCGGGCGGGCCCGGCCGAAACCGCCGTACTGGTGCCATGCCCCGCGCGCGAAGCGGGTGGCCAGGTACTGGCGGGTGCGGTCGTACGGGTCCTCCCCGCGCAGCCGGTCCCAGCACGCGTACGTGTGCGCCAGGGACAGCGTCAGCAGACGTCGCGCGCGCGGGTTGTCGTCCGGCGCCTCCGCCGTGAGCAGCGTGGCGGCATGCAGCAGCCGCCCTGCCGCGCCCGCGACGAACGCCTCGAACTCCCGGGCCCGGCGAGCGCCTTGGGACGCCTGCCACTGTCGCACCGCGCCTCCCGCCCTGACGCGACCCTGACGGAACCGGGACCCGGCCGCGTACGGAATCCGGAACCGCGTACGACAGGGACCCGGTCTCATCTGAGGCCAGGGGTGGCCTTTCGGTCAAGAGCTGGGAGGCACGCGCGCGTAAGAGCCCGCGGGGTACGCGTGCGGACGGCGCCTACGAGGCCGACGACGCCTCCGGCCCCGGCAGCCCCTGGGCCGCCATCCGGGAGGAGAGCGCGGTGTTGAAGCGCGTGAGGAGCGTGCAGAACGCCTCGCGCTCCTCCGGCGCCCAGTCCTCGGTCAACTCGGCCATCAACTGACGCCGGGACGAGCGCACTTCGTTCAGCCGCGACTGCCCGCGCGGGGACAGCTGAAGCACCACCGCGCGCCCGTCCTCGGGGTGCGAGGTGCGCTTGACGAGCCCGGTGTCCACGAGCGGAGCCACCTGTCGGGTGACCGTCGACGAGTCGATGCCCATGCTCGCCGCGAGCGCCTTGACGCCCATGGGGCCCTCTTTGTCGAGGCGATTGAGCAGCAGGTATGCGGCGCGGTCCATGGAGTTGCGCACCTGTCCGACCCCGCCGAGCCGGGTCTGTTCGGCACGGCGGGCGAACACCGCCACCTCGTGCTGCAGTGTGTCGAGGAGACCGGTGTCACCGACGATCGTCATGTCCATCGACATTTCAGGTGTTGTGGGCATGGCCGGAGGCTCACTTCATGAAGGGGGGCTGCTGGAATGGGGGACAGAGTACGCGGCCGGGGGGCAAGCCGTACCGGCGCTGCGCAAACCAGTCTCGGAGGTTGGTCACAGGGGCCGTGTGCGCCTGTGAACTGCGATGCTTGAGTCATGAGCTACAGCACGGCTGACTCCTTGCGGCCCGTGACCCTCGACGACGTGCGGGGCGCCCAGAAGATGCTTTCGGGCGTGGCACGGGTGACGGCGATGGAGGGAAGCAGGCACCTGACCCAGCTGGTGGGCGCGCCAGTGCACTTCAAGTGCGAGAACCTCCAGCGGACGGGTTCGTTCAAGCTGCGCGGCGCCTACGTCCGGATCGCCGCACTGCTGCCCGAGGAGCGGGCCGCCGGCGTCGTGGCCGCGAGCGCGGGCAACCACGCACAGGGCGTCGCCCTGGCCTCCTCGCTGCTCGGCGTGCGGGCGACGGTGTTCATGCCGCAGGGCGCCCCGCTGCCGAAGATCAGCGCCACGCGCGAGTACGGCGCCGAGGTGCGGCTGCACGGACAGGTGGTCGACGAGACGCTGGCCGCCGCGCAGGCGTACGCGGCCGAGACCGGCGCGGTGTTCATCCACCCCTTCGACCACCCCGACATCATCGCGGGCCAGGGCACGGTCGGGCTGGAGATCCTGGAGCAGTGCCCGGAGGTGCGCACCATCGTCGTCGGCATCGGCGGCGGAGGCCTCGCGGCCGGTATCGCGGTCGCGGTGAAGGCGCTGCGGCCGGACGTGCGGATCGTGGGGGTGCAGGCGGAGGGCGCGGCGGCGTATCCGCCCTCGATCGCGGCCGGGCGCCCGGTGTCGATCGAGAACCCGGCGACCATGGCCGACGGCATCAAGGTCGGGCGGCCCGGCGACGTGCCGTTCGGCATCATCCGCGAGCTGCTGGACGAGGTCCGCACGGTCTCCGAGGACGCACTGTCCACCGCGCTGCTGCTGTGCCTGGAGCGGGCCAAGCTGGTCGTCGAACCGGCCGGCGCGAGCCCGGTGGCGGCCCTGCTGAGCGACCCGGGAGCCTTCGAGGGCCCGGTGGTGGCGGTGCTGTCCGGCGGCAACGTCGACCCGCTGCTGATGCAGCGCGTCCTGCGCCACGGCATGGCCGCGCAGGGCCGCTACCTGGCGGTACGGCTGCGGCTGACGGACCGGCCGGGAGCGCTCGCCACACTTCTCGGGGTGTTGTCAGTGGTGGACGCTAACGTCCTCGATGTGAGTCACGTACGGACCGATCCACGGCTCGGGCTCACGGAGGCGGAGGTCGAACTGCACCTGGAGACGAAGGGGCCGGAGCACTGCGCCGAGGTCGGCCGGGCGCTGCGCGAGGCGGGCTACACGGTCATCGACTGAGCCGCCGGGCGATCCGGACTCAGCAGAACACCCAGCTCAGGGGCTCTTCGTCACGCGACCGGGAAAATGCATTGAGAGACGCGATACATCGCGTTATGGTGTGTCGTGGCCGCCTGCCGTGCCACCCATCAGGCGGAGCAAAGCGCGCAAACCAAGGCTTTCCGAAGATTCCCCGACGACGTGGAGACTCATATGCCAGGCGCCATCTATGCCGAAGGCCTGGTCAAAACCTTCGGTGACGTAAGGGCTCTGGACGGCGTCGACCTCGATGTCCCCGAGGGCACCGTGCTGGGCCTGCTCGGGCCGAACGGCGCGGGCAAGACGACGGCGGTCCGCTGCTTGACCACGCTGCTGCAACCCGACAGCGGCAGGGCGGTCGTGGCCGGCCTCGACGTCCTCAAGCAGCCCAACGAGGTGCGGCGCTCCATCGGCCTGTCCGGCCAGTTCGCCGCTGTCGACGAATACCTGACCGGCCGCGAGAACCTCCAGATGGTCGGCCAGCTCTACCAGATGAGGGCCAAGGCCGCGAAGGCCCGGGCCGCAGAGCTGCTGGACCAGTTCGACCTCGCGGACGCCGCCGACCGTCCCGCGAAGACCTACTCCGGAGGCATGCGCCGCAGGCTCGACCTGGCGGCGGCCCTGGTCGTCTCGCCGCCCGTGATGTTCATGGACGAGCCGACGACCGGCCTCGACCCCCGCAACCGCCAACTGCTGTGGGAGGTCATCAAACAGCTCGTCTCCGGTGGCACGACCCTGCTGCTGACCACCCAGTACCTGGAAGAGGCCGACCACCTCGCGCACGACATCGTGGTCGTCGACCACGGCCATGTCATCGCCCGCGGCACCTCCGACCAGCTCAAGGCCCGCACCGGCGGCGAGCGCGTGGAGGTCGTGGTGCACGAGCGCGAGCACATCGCGACCGCCGGCGAGGTCCTCACCGGCTTCGGCAAGGGCGAAGTCACCGTCGAGGAGCACACCCGCAAGCTCACCGTGCCCGTCACCGGCGGCGCCAAGCTGCTCGCCGAGGTCATCCGGGAGCTGGACACCCGCGGCATCGAGATAGACGACATCGGCCTGCGCCGCCCCACCCTCGACGACGTCTTCCTGTCCCTGACGGGACATGTGGCAGAGGCCAAGGACGAGGAGAACGGCACCACGGCGGACGCCAAGGACCGCAAGCCCAAGAAGGAGGCAGCCAAGTGAGCGCCGTCACCGACGCCGTGCGGGTCGCGCCGCCCGCGAACCCGGTCAGCCAGTCGATCCGCGACTCGCTGGTTGTTGCCAAACGCAACCTGATCCGCATGTCCCGGATCCCCGAAATGGTCATCTTCGGCCTCATCCAGCCGATCATGTTCGTGGTGCTGTTCAGCTATGTGTTCGGCGGTTCCATGAACATCGGCGGCACCACGGACCCCGTGGTCTACCGCAATTTCCTGATGGCCGGCATCTTCGCCCAGACGGTCACCTTCGCCACCGCGGGTGCCGGGGCGGGCATCGCCGACGACATGCACAAGGGGCTCATCGACCGTTTCCGCTCACTGCCCATGGCGCGCGGCGCGGTGCTGACCGGGCGGACGCTGGCCGACCTGGTGCAGACGGCGCTCACGCTGTTCGTGCTGGCCCTGGTCGCCCTTCTGGTCGGCTGGCGGACCCACACCAACATCGGTGAGGTGCTCGGCGCCTTCGGTCTGCTGCTCCTGACCGGGTACGCGTTCACCTGGATCGGCGCGGTCATCGGCCTGTCCGTCCGCACCCCCGAGGCAGCCACCTCGGGCGGTCTGATCTGGCTGTTCCCGGTCACGTTCATCTCGAACGCGTTCGTGGACTCGAGTCGCATGACCCCGTGGCTGCGCCACATCGCCGAGTGGAACCCGTTCAGCGCGACGGTCCAGGCCTGCCGCAAGCTCTTCGGCAACCCCGGCGTCTCGCCCTCGGACGCCTGGCCCATGGCGCACCCCGTGTGGGCCTCGCTGATCTACTCGGTCCTGATCATCGTCATATTCCGGACGCTGGCGGTGCGGAAGTACCGCTCGGCGACGGCGTGACCGACGCAACGACGATGCCCCCGGCGTCACCAGGGCGCCGGGGGCATCGAAGGGCGGATCAGCCGGTGTAGGGCTCGGCCTTGAGGATCGTCACCGAGGCCTTCTTGCCGTTCGGCAGCTCGTACTCCGCGTCCTCGCCGACCTTGTGGCCGATCACGCCGGAACCCAGCGGGGACTGCGGCGAGTACGTCTCGATGTCGGAGCTGGCGTACTCGCGCGAGGCGAGCAGGAAGGTCATCGTGTCGTCCTCGTCGCCGTCGAAGGCGATCGTCACGACCATGCCGGGCGCCACGGCGCCGTCCGCCGACGCCGGGGCCTCGCCGACCTGGGCGTTCTCCAGGAGCTGGGTCAGCTGGCGCACACGGAGCTCCTGCTTGCCCTGCTCTTCCTTGGCCGCGTGGTACCCGCCGTTCTCACGCAGGTCGCCCTCCTCGCGCGCGGCCGCGATCTTGGCGGCGATCTCCGTGCGCGCAGGACCAGACAGGTACTCCAGCTCGGCCCTGAGCTGGTTGTACGCCTCCTGGGTCAGCCAGGTGACGTTCTCGCTGGTCTGGGTCACAGGTGCTCCTCGTAGGTACTGGGAATACAAAGCATCGCCCTACCCAGAAGAATGTTCCTTCACGGATGGGCGAAACCACGAGCCTAACAATTCAGCGGCTGAAGGGGGAGGACATAAGCCATCAGGATTACGTCAATGCAGGTCACAGCGTCTGTATTCCGGCCGAGGCTGGATGGCGTCAGTCCGTCTCAGTCCGCCTCAGTCCGTGTCAGTCGGCATGGCAGCCGAGCAGCTCCGCCGTGGTCCCCTCGGATGTCGTACGGAGCGTGACGACCCGGTCGATACGGGTGGCGTGCCCGCCGAAGTGGAAGTCGGCCCGGCCCACCTCGGCCCCGTCCTTCGCCTGGGAGCGGATGGTGCAGTAGCCGGTGGCGTCGGCGTCCTTGCGGACCTCCAGATGCACCTTCACCGAGTCCTTCTGCGCATCGAAGGTGATCACCTCGGCGCTGATCTTGGTCTGGGCGACGTAGTGGTAGGCGAAGTAGCCGACCAGGGCGAGCAGCGCTGCCGCCAGGACGGCCCCGGTGATCTTGAGCTTGCGGTCGGCGCGCTCGTCCGAGGAGCGGCCGTAGCGGCCCTCGGGCAGCCGCGTGCTCGCCGTGCTCATGATCGTCCTCTCGGAAACCGGACCCCGGAATTTTTCGCCCCCCGATTCGGTCACTATAGAAGCCGCCGATCGCGCCGGTTCACACCGGGCGCCGACTTACCGAGGATTGAGTCTTGACTGACCAGCTGCGACTGATGGCCGTGCACGCGCACCCCGACGACGAGTCGAGCAAGGGCGCGGCCACCATGGCGAAGTACGTGTCCGAGGGGGTGGACGTGCTGGTCGTGACCTGCACGGGCGGGGAGCGCGGCTCCATCCTCAATCCCAAGCTGCAGGGCGACAAGTACATCGAGGAGCACATCCACGAGGTACGCAAGAAGGAGATGGACGAGGCCCGCGAGATCCTCGGGGTCAAGCAGGAGTGGCTCGGCTTCGTGGACTCCGGTCTGCCCGAGGGTGATCCGCTGCCGCCGCTGCCCGAGGGCTGCTTCGCCCTGGAGGACGTCGACAAGGCGGCCGGCGAGCTGGTGAAGCAGATCCGTTCCTTCCGTCCTCAGGTGATCACCACCTACGACGAGAACGGCGGCTACCCGCACCCCGACCACATCATGACCCACAAGATCTCGATGGTGGCGTTCGAGGGCGCGGCGGACACCGAGAAGTACCCGGAGTCCGAGTTCGGCCCGATCTACCAGC
Source organism: Streptomyces sp. NPDC001401 (assembly GCF_042895385.1). Lineage (NCBI taxonomy): Bacteria > Bacillati > Actinomycetota > Actinomycetes > Kitasatosporales > Streptomycetaceae > Streptomyces > Streptomyces sp. NPDC001401. The sequence goes on along the minus strand of NZ_JBIAWI010000004.1, from coordinate 393,669 downwards.
CGCTCAAGCTCTACTACAACCAGGGCTTCAACCGCCCCCGCACCGAGGCGCTGCACAACGCGCTGCTCGAGCGCGGCATGGAGTCGCCTTACGGGGAGTGGCTCGAGCGCTGGAAGGAGTTCGAGCGCGTGGAGCGCACGCTGACCACGCACATCCCGTGCGCTGAGTTCTTCGAGATCCGCGACAAGGCACTGATCGCCCACGCCACGCAGATCGACCCCGACGGCGGCTGGTTCAAGGTCCCGATGGAGATCCAGAAGGACGTCTGGCCGACGGAGGAGTACGAGCTGGCGAAGTCCCTCGTCGATACCTCCCTCCCCGAGGACGACCTCTTCGCGGGCGTCCGCGACAATGCCTGACATGAGCGCAAGCGTGAGCCTGGCAATGACGCACCTCGTCCCCCTCGCCAAGGAGGTGGACGAGAACAAGGTCACCCCCGGCGTCCTCGGCTTCATCGTCTTCGCGGCGATGGCCCTGGCGGTGTGGGCACTGATGAAGTCCATGAACCGGCACATGGGCAAGGTGAAGTTCAAGGAGACGGCCGACGCGGACGCCGGGTCCGCGGAGCCCTCCGCGGACTCCGAGGCACGCCGGAGCTGACGTCGGGAGCGGGGGTGGCCGGCGGTCAGTGACTGGCCGGTACCGCCACCCCCATCACCTCCCGCGCATGCCGGCTCGGCACCATCCCCAGCCGCCAGGCCTGCCAGCCCTCTTCCAGGTTCACGCCCCGCTCCAGCAGCAGCTGATACGCCTCCACGTAGTCGTCGAGCTTCTGGTCCCGCAGGGGATGGCCGGCGCGGGAGAGCTGGGCCAGTTCCTCCTGGGCGACGGCCGTGCCGATCTCCACGCCGCCGGGGGCCGCATACGGCAGCAGGGTGCAGCGCAGGAAGCGGGCCCAGTCCTCGCCGCGGTGGTCGCCGTACGAGGTGAACAGGCCCACCGCGTCGTCGCACAGTGCCAGCGCCTGCTGGGTACGGGCATTGCCCGCGTCCACCACCGCCAGTTCCAGGCAGGTCCACGCCTCGCCGTGGGCGACGCCGATGCGCTGGAAGTCGGCCCGGGCGTCGACCAGGAGCTGGCGGGCGAAGCCGGAGTTCCTGAGCGAGCCCGTCTGGGCGGCGCGCTGGTCCCGGGTGACCCTGGCCGAGTGATGGCGGGCGCAGGCCAGGCCGTAGACGTCGCGCATACGGGAGAACATCGTGCGGGAGCGCTCCAGCTCGCGCACCGCGTGGTCGAGGTTGCCCGTCTCCTCCAGGGCCTGGCCCAGGTAGTAGACCGTCCAGGCCTCGCCGCGCGCGTCCTCGTTGTCGCGATGCCTGGACGCCGCCTGGCGCAGGCCGTCCACCGCCTGGGACGGGTCCCCGGCGACGAGGCGGGCACGGGCCAGCTGGGTGAGCGCCCAGGCTTCGCCGCGGGCGTCGCGGGTGCGGCCGTAGCGGTCCAGGGCCGCGTTCAGCTCCGACTCCGCGCGCGGGACGTCGCCCATGCGCAGGGACAGCTGGCCGAGCTGGAAGTGGGCCCAGGCCTCGCCGTGCACGGACTCGCCCGCACGGTGCAGGACCAGGGACTCGGAGAGCAGGTGCAGCGCCTCCGAGACATGCCCGCGGTCCCGTTCCACCGCGGCCAGGGCGTGCATCGTCCAGCCGCGGTCCGTGGCCAGTTCGGGTGCCGCCTGGAGGTCCAGCGCCTCGCGGAGCTTCGCCGCAGCCTCGGTCAGGTTGCCCTGGTGGTGCAGGGTGATGCCCAGGGAACAGAGGGCGCGGGCCGCACCGGCGTCGTGGTGGGCCTCCATGTACAGATCGACCACCGACGTCAGCGTCGTACGCGCCTTGTCCAGCTCGCCCAGCTGGCGGGCCGCGATGCCCGTGCGCCACTGCACCGAGCGGACCAGCAGACCCTGGTCGACGGCCTGCGCCAGTTCGCTGATCTCGCCCAGGCGGTAGAGGTCGCCGCGCAGCAGGCAGTAGTCGCACAGCGCACCCAGCAGGTTCAGCACCGCCGCCTGGTTCACGCCCTCCGCGTGCCGCAGGGTCGAGGTGATGAAGCTCGACTCGTCGTCCAGCCAGCGCAGCGCCTCGTCCAGAGAGGTGAAGCCGTGCGGGCTGAAGCGGTCCGAGCGGGTGGACATGTTGCCGTCGACCAGGCGCAGCACCGAGTCGGCCAGGTCGGCGTAGTTCACGATCAGGCGTTCCTGCGCGGCCGTGCGCTCGGTCGCCTCCTCCTCGTCCAGGAGCCGGGCCTGGGCGAAGGCCCGCACCAGGTCGTGGAGGCGGTAGCGGTTGCCGCGCACATGGTCGATCAGGCCGGCCCGGGCGAGGGCGACCAGGTGGCGGGTCGCCTCCGTCTCGTCCGTCGCCAGCAGCGAGGCGGCCGCGGCACCGCCGAGGGAGGCACGGCCGGCCAGCGCCAGCCGGCGCAGCAGCCGACGGGCCGCCTCCGACTGGTCCGTGTAGCGCAGCCACAGCACGCGCTCGATCGGCTCGACAGGGCCGTACGCCGCCAGATCCGTGGCCAGTTGACGCGGGGAGCGCGGGCCCAGTGACGAACCGGCGATGCTCAGCGCCAGCGGCAGCCCGCCGCACAACTCCCGGATCCGGTCCGCCGAATCGGCGTCGTAAGGCCCCGAGCTGTCCTGCGAAGCCGCGTCCAGCAACTCCTCCGCGCCCGCCGGGTCCAGCGCCTCGACCGGCAGTTCATGGACATGGGCCTGCAGGTCGGAGGGGAGTTCGAGGGGCTCGCGGCTGGTCACCAGGACCAGGCTGTCGGAGCGCTCGGGCACGAGCGTACGGATCTGTTCGGGGTCCGAGGCGTCGTCCAGGACGACCGTGACCGGCAGGCCCGTCAGATGCTGGTGATACAGCTCGCTCAGCCGCTTGACCTGCTGGTCTGGGGAGGAACGCTCACGGAACAGCAGCTGTTCGCGCGGCGCGCCCAGCCGGTTCAGCAGGTGCAGCAGGGCGTCGCGGGTGGACAGCGGCGGCTCCTCCGGACTGCCGCCGCGCAGGTCCACGACGCAGGCGCCGCGGAAGTAGTCCTTCAGGTCGTGCGTGGCGCGCACCGCGAGGGTCGTACGGCCGCTGCCGGGCGTGCCGTGCAGCACCACCACCGTCGGACGGGTCTCCGTGCTCGCGCGGGCCGCCTGCACCCACTGCCGGATCCGCGCCATCTCCTGCCGCCGCCCCGCGAACGCGCCCGCCGGCTCCGGGAGCTGTGCGAACGACTGCGCCAGGACATTCCGTCCGCGTGCCGCCGCACTCTTGTCCGTGCCGCGCAGCTGCGGCCCCGTCTTCTTCGGGCCGGTGGACGCGGCGCGCACCCGCTGCTGGTCGAGGAACGGGCGGATGCCGCGCACCTCCAGCGCCGTCAGCCACTGCAGCCGCAGCTGCTCCGGCCCGCCGGGCTGGTTCGCGGCGCCGGCGCGGTGGTGCGCGGCGGGCAGATGCGAGCCGGCCACCTTGGCCACGGTCGCCGCGGCGCCGACGACCCCGACCGTCACGCCCACCCCTACTGCCGTGCCGGCGTCCGTGCCGAACGCCAGGTCGGCCACCGCCGCCGCGACCGCGGCAACGGCCGCCACCAGCAAGGGAGTTCCGGATCCCTCCTGCGCGTACCGCTGCCCGAAGGTCAGCCGGCCGGCCTCCGCCTCGTCCAGCGCACGCGTATAGGCCTCGTACTCCTCGGCGGCCGTCTGAGCCATCGCGTCCAGCGCGCCGCGCGAGCGCGACAGCAGTACCGTTCCGTCGGTGCGCCCGCCCGAACGTCGAACCTCTTCCTCCACGGCCCGGGCCAACAGCCGTTCGGCATCCGCCCGATGGCTGTCCCGCATGTCACGTCCCCCTCCGGCGGCAACTCCTTTGGCTACGAGTGTCCTTCGGGGAAGCCGTCAGCGCGAGAGGGCGGCGATCATCGGCGAACTTCGGCGTACCCCGGTGAGCCGGACCTGTTCCGGGCGCGGGCACCGGAAAACCCGACGTCACCGTCCCGCGACATGCCTGACGCCCGCTGCCCGGGGTACTGCGGCAGGATGGACCTCATGCCGAACCGACTGGCTCACGAGACGTCCCCCTACCTGCTCCAGCACGCGGACAACCCCGTCGACTGGTGGCCGTGGTCGGCCGAGGCCTTCGAGGAGGCCCGGAAGGCGAACAAACCCGTCCTGCTGAGCGTCGGGTACAGCAGCTGCCACTGGTGTCACGTCATGGCGCACGAGTCCTTCGAGGACCAGGCCACCGCCGACTTCCTCAATGAGCACTTCGTCAACATCAAAGTCGACCGCGAGGAGCGCCCCGACGTAGACGCCGTCTACATGGAAGCCGTCCAGGCCGCCACCGGCCAGGGCGGCTGGCCCATGACCGTGTTCCTCACCCCGGACGGCGAGCCCTTCTACTTCGGCACCTACTTCCCTCCCGCCCCCCGCCACGGCAGCCCCTCCTTCCGCCAGGTCCTGGAGGGCGTCAGGTCCGCCTGGGCCGACCGGCGCGACGAGGTCGCCGAGGTCGCCGGGAAGATCGTCAAGGACCTCTCCGGGCGGGAGATCTCCTACGGGGACGCCCACACGCCTGGCGAGGAGGAGCTCGCACAGGCGCTGCTCGGGCTGACCCGCGAGTACGACCCGCAGCGCGGCGGGTTCGGCGGCGCCCCCAAGTTCCCGCCGTCCATGGTGATCGAGTTCCTGCTGCGGCACCACGCCCGCACCGGGTCCGAGGGCGCGCTGCAGATGGCTCAGGACACCTGTGAGCGGATGGCCCGCGGCGGGATCTACGACCAGCTCGGTGGTGGGTTCGCGCGGTACTCCGTCGACCGAGACTGGGTCGTCCCGCACTTCGAGAAGATGCTCTACGACAACGCCCTGCTGTGCCGTGTGTATGCGCACCTGTGGCGTTCCACCGGCTCCGAGCTCGCCCGCCGCGTCGCGCTCGAGACCGCCGACTTCATGGTCCGTGAACTGCGCACCAACGAGGGCGGGTTCGCCTCCGCCCTCGACGCCGACAGCGACGACGGGAGCGGGAAGCACGTCGAGGGCGCCTACTACGTGTGGACTCCCCAGCAGCTGACGGAAGTCCTCGGCAGCGACGACGCCGAACTCGCCGTCCAGTACTTCGGCGTCACCGAAGAGGGCACCTTCGAGCACGGCCAGTCCGTCCTCCAACTCCCCCAGCAGGAGGGCGTGTTCGACGCCGAGAAGGTCGAGTCCGTCAAGGGACGTCTGCTCGAAGCGCGGTCCGGCCGCCCCGCCCCCGGCCGTGACGACAAGATCGTCGCCGCCTGGAACGGCCTCGCGATCGCCGCCCTCGCCGAGACCGGTGCCTATTTCGACCGCCCCGACCTGGTCGAGGCCGCGGTCGGCGCCGCCGATCTCCTCGTACGGCTGCATCTGGACGATCAGGCGCGCCTCGCCCGTACCAGCAAGGACGGCCAAGTCGGTGCCAATGCAGGCGTGTTGGAGGACTATGCCGATGTCGCCGAGGGGTTCCTCGCGCTCGCGTCCGTCACCGGGGAGGGCGTCTGGCTCGAGTTCGCCGGGTTCCTGCTCGACCACGTGCTGGTCCGCTTCGTCGACGCGGAGACCGGCAGCCTCTACGACACCGCAGCCGACGCCGAGAAGCTGATCCGCCGGCCGCAGGACCCCACAGACAACGCCACACCGTCCGGCTGGACCGCCGCCGCGGGCGCGCTGCTGAGCTATGCCGCCCACACCGGTGCGGAGCCCCATCGCACCGCCGCCGAAAGGGCGTTGGGCGTCGTGAAGGCGCTCGGGCCACGTGTGCCGCGCTTCATCGGCTGGGGGCTCGCGGTCGCCGAGGCGCTCCTCGACGGGCCGCGGGAGGTCGCGGTCGTGGGGCCGGCGATGGACGACGCCGCCACAAAGGTCCTGCACCGCACGGCACTTCTCGGCACCGCCCCGGGCGCGGTCGTGGCCGTAGGCACTCCGGAGAGTGACGAGTTTCCGCTCCTCGCCGATCGGCCCCTCCAGCAGGGTCAACCTGCGGCTTACGTCTGCCGTAACTTCACCTGCGATGCCCCGACCACCGATCCGGACCGTTTGCGAACTGCGCTGACCAGCTGAAACGCCAGCGGATTCAGGTACTTACGCAGCCCGTGTTCGAATTGTTCACTCTCGGGGCCCGTTGTGAAGAAACGCGCTCTTCATGAAAACGGCCTGCGGACTTCACAGACCCCTCCTAATGTCTACACAGTTCCGCGACAGATGTGACTTGTTGTCGCGACAGGGGGCATTGGGGATCTGGGGGGATCTGTTGCTGACGTCTGTCTTCATCGCTGCCGTATCGCTGGCCTTGTTCTGGATGGCGGCCTTCACCTTGTGGTGGCAGATGCACGCGTGGCGTACGCCCGAAGTGCTCGCCTCCACCCGATTCAGCAGACCGGACGGGGACGAGCACGTCTCCTTCTCGCTGCTGCTTCCGGCGCGGCACGAGCAGGCCGTGCTGGACCACACCATCCAGCGGCTGCTGAAGTCCACACACACCGACTTCGAGATCATCGTGATCGTGGGGCACGACGACCCCGAGACCACGTCGGTGGCCGAGGCGGCCGCCGAACGCGATCCGCGCGTCCGTGTCGTCGTCGACACCCACGAGAAGAAGAACAAGCCGAAGGCCATGAACACGGCGCTGCCGCACTGCCGCGGTGATGTGGTCGGGGTCTTCGACGCCGAGGACCAGGTCCATCCCGAGCTCCTCGCGCACGTCGACCACGCCTTCCGTACGACGAAGGCGGACGTCGTGCAGGGCGGCGTCCAGCTCATCAACTTCCACTCCAGCTGGTACTCCCTGCGCAACTGCCTGGAGTACTTCTTCTGGTTCCGCTCCCGACTGCACCTGCACGCGCAGAAGGGGTTCATCCCGCTCGGCGGCAACACCGTCTTCGTACGCACGGACGTGCTCAGGGAAGCCGACGGCTGGGACCCCGACTGCCTCGCCGAGGACTGCGACCTGGGCGTGCGGCTGTCGTCCGTCGGCAAGAAGGTCGTCGTCGCCTACGACTCCGACATGGTCACCCGCGAGGAGACCCCCGGCTCGCTGATGTCGCTGCTCAAGCAGCGCACCCGCTGGAACCAGGGCTTCCTTCAGGTCTACCGGAAGAAGGACTGGAAGCAACTCCCGGGCTTCGGGCAGCGGTTGCTCGCCCGGTACACCCTGATGACACCGTTCCTGCAGGCCTTCTCCGGGGTGATCATCCCGCTCAACGCGGCGGTCGCGCTCTTCCTGGACGTGCCGGTCGGGATCGCCTTCCTCACCTTCCTGCCGCTGGTCACCGCCGCGGTCACCTTCGTCTTCGAGGTCGTCGGACTGCACGACTTCGGCAAGCAGTACGGCCTCCGAGTCCGCCTCGTCCACTATCTCAAGCTCGTCGTGGGCGGCCCCTTCTACCAGGTCCTCCTCGCCGGGGCCGCGATCCGCGCCGTATGGCGTGAGCAACGTGGCCGCAACGACTGGGAGTTGACCAGCCATGTCGGCGCACATCTGAACGACACAGCGGTAATCCGAGAGGACGTCCCTGCGTGACCTCCACCCTTCCCGCGGTGACCACTCCGAAGGTCCCCGCGCAGCGGCAGCCTGCGCCTGAGGCCGGTTCGACCGGTCGAACGGCCCCGCCCCGACGCCTCCGTTCCTCCCGCCCCGACCTCCTGCTGTGCGGCGCGCTTCTCGTGGCGATCCTCGTCGTGCAGGGCTGGAACATCGCCGACTACCCGACGCTCAGCGACGACGAGGGCACCTACCTCGCCCAGGCCTGGGCGGTCCAGCAGGGCAGCGGCCTGGCCCACTACACCTACTGGTACGACCATCCGCCTCTCGGCTGGATCCAGATAGCCCTGCTCACCTGGATCCCGTCCTGGCTCAGCCCCGGCTCGATGACCGTGGGCAGCATGCGCGTGGTGATGCTGATCGTCTCCGCGGTCAGCGCGGTCCTCGTCTACGTCCTCGCACGCCGCCTGTCGCTGCCGCGCTGGGCCGCCGGGTTCGCGATGGCCCTGTTCGGGCTGTCGCCGCTCTCCGTCGTCCTCCAGCGGGAGATCTTCCTCGACAACCTCGCGGTGATGTGGACGCTCCTCGCCTTCACCCTCGCCGCCTCCCCGAGCCGTCACCTCTGGCACCACTTCGGCGCGGGTCTTGCGGCCGCGACGGCCGTGCTGACCAAGGAGACGATGCTCGTCGTCCTGCCCGCGCTGTTCGTCACCATGTGGCGGCACAGCCACCGGGACACGCGGAAGTTCGCGGTGACCGGCGCCGTCACCGCCTGCACGCTGATCGGCTTCAGCTACCCGCTCTTCGCCCTGCTGAAGGGCGAGTTGCTGCCCGGGGGCGGGCACGTCTCGCTCTGGGACGGCATCAAGTACCAGATGACCAGGCCGGGTTCGGGCTTCGTCCTCGACCAGGGCTCGGGCTCCTACGGGGTCCTGCACTCGTGGCTCTACTACGACCGTGTCCTCCCGCTCGGCGGCCTCGCCGGCGCGCTGCTGCTGGTGGCCACGTGGCGCTGGTCGGTCACCGCCCGCGCGCTGGCCGGACCGGCCCTCACCATCGCGATCCTCACCGCGCTGGCCATGCGCCCCAACGGCTATCTGCCCGCGATGTACATCATCCAGGCGCTGCCCTTCCTCGCCCTCGTCCTGGCCGGAGGCACCGCCTCCGTCGCCCACGCGGTGCTGCGCAGGTGGCGGCGCCCCGACGAGCAGCGCTGGAAGACCGGCGGCCGCTACGCCCTGGCGGCCGTCCTCGCGATCGCGGCCGGCGCGTACGTCGTCCCGCGCTGGTACGACGGCGACCACACCGCCGTCACCGCCGACGCCAACGCCCCCTACCGGTCCGCCTCCAAGTGGCTCACCACCGAGGTCGCGGACCCGAAGGACACCCGTGTCCTCGTCGACGACGCGCTCTGGCTGGACCTGGTGCACCACGGGTACAAGCCCGGGCTCGGCGTCATCTGGTTCTACAAGGCCGACCTCGACCCGGCCGTCACCAAGACCATGCCGCACGGCTGGAAGGACATCGACTACGTGGTCGCCTCCCCGACGGTGCGGCGCGACGCGGTGGACCTGCCCAACGTCAAGGCGGCCATTGAGCACTCCAAGCCGGTCGCGACGTTCGGCAAGGGCCCCGACCGTATCGAGATCCGGCGCATCCAGGCGGCCGGTACCGCTGATGGAGGCGTCCGATGACCCACGAGTACACCGCCCCCGGAGAACTCAACGACCCCGCCGTACACGGCGTCGAAGTCGCCGAGCCCGGCGCCGTCACCATCGTCGTACCGACGTACAACGAGTCCGCGAACATCCGCCGGCTCCTGCACCAGATCACCGAGTCGGTGCCGTCCCGCCTGCCCTGCGAGGTCGTCTTCGTCGACGACTCCACGGACGACACCCCCGAGGTGATCCACGAGGCCGCCAAGGACTGCCCGTTCCCGGTGACGGTCCTGCACCGTGAGGAGCCGGTCGGCGGGCTCGGGGGCGCGGTCGTCGAGGGCATGAAGGCGGCCGGCTCGGACTGGATCGTCGTCATGGACGGCGACTGCCAGCATCCGCCGTCCCTGGTACCGGAGTTGGTGGCCACCGGCGAGCGGGCGAACGCCGGGCTGGTCGTCGCCTCCCGGTACATCAAGGGCGGCAGTCGCGCCGGTCTGGCCGGCAGCTACCGGGTGGCCGTCAGCCGTGGGGCCACCTGGCTCACGAAATCCCTGTTCCCGCGGAAACTGCGGGGCATCAGCGACCCGATGAGCGGTTTCTTCGCGATCCGGCGCGCCGACATCACCGCCGAGACGCTCAAGCCCCTCGGCTACAAGATCCTCCTGGAGCTGGCGGTCCGCAGCCGCCCCCGCCAGGTCACCGAGGTGCCGTTCGTCTTCCAGGACCGTTTCGCGGGGGAGTCCAAGTCGTCCGCGCAGGAGGGCTTCCGCTTCCTGCGCCACCTCGTCGGACTGCGCACCGCCTCGCCCATCGCCCGCATGGTGGCCTTCGGCCTGATCGGCGCGACCGGCTTCTTCCCGAACCTGGTTGGCCTGTGGGCCCTGATGGCCGTCGGCATGCACTACGTCCCCGCCGAGATCCTCGCCAACCAGTTCGGCGTCGCCTGGAACTTCGTGCTCATCGAGCATCTGCTGTTCCGCGACCGCCGTGCACACCGGCGCTGGTGGGACCGCGTCGGCAGGTTCGCGCTGCTCGCCAACGCCGACCTGGTGCTGCGCATCCCGCTGATCGCGCTCTTCGTGAACCGGTTCGGGATGGGGGCCCTGTCCGCCACCGCGCTCGCGCTGGTGACGACGTTCGTCCTGCGCTTCGTGGGGACCGAAGCGCTGGTCTATCTGCCGCGCAGGGGGCGCGGGGGGAGTACCGCAGCAAGGAGAGCCGTGTGAACAGACAGCACGTCACCAGATACCGCAGAAGAACGGCACTGGTCGGGGTGGGGGCCCTGACCGCCGGTCTGCTGCTCACCACACCCCAGTCCGCCGAGGCGGCCAACCTCGTCAAGAACCCGGGCTTCGAGACGGACGGTACGGACGGGATGCCGTACTGCTGGGAGAAGTCCGGCTGGGGCGACAACGACTTCAGCTTCGCGACGACGTCCGACGCCCACTCCGGCTCCAAGGCGATGAAGGTGACGCTGACCCGCCGCGTCGACGGCGACCGCAAGGCGCTGATCACCGAGTCGACGGACTGCGCGCCGGTGGTGACGGCGGGCAAGCAGTACGACCTGTCGCTCTGGTACAAGACGACCACGCCGGACGCGAACGTCACCCTGTTCCGGCACGACACGACGGCCGGCTGGCAGTACTGGACCGATCTCAAGACCCTTGAGATGCAGGGCAGTTGGACCCAGGCCACGGTCCGCACGCCCGAGATCCCGGCCGGCACCGACCGCATCACCTGGGGTGTCTCCGTCTACGGCACCGGCTCGGCGACCACCGACGACTACACGATGGACCAGGTCCCCGACGTCACCCCGCCCGCCACCTGCACCGGCACGGCGGACGAGTGCGCCAACGGCCGCTGGGACGTGCTGCCCACGCAGAACCCGGTCCGCTCCATGCACTCCGTCGTCCTCAACAACGGCAAGGTGCTGCTGATCGCCGGGTCCGGCAACAGCCAGGAGAACTTCGACGCGGGCACGTTCACCAGCGCCGTGTACAACCCGGCCGACGGGACGTACAAGGTCATCCCGACCCCGAAGGACATGTTCTGCTCGGGCCACATCCAGCTGCAGGACGGACGCGTCCTGGTGCTGAGCGGTAACAAGGCCTTCCCGACGGCGGACGGTTCGCACGGTTACGAGGGCTACAAGGACTCGTACATCTTCGATCCGACGACCGAGACCTACAGCAAGACCAACGACCTCAACGACGGCCACTGGTACCCGTCGGCGACCGAGCTCGGCAACGGCGACGTCGTCTCCTTCGGCGGTCTGCGCGAGGACTCGACCGGCTCGGTGACCGCCGAGTACTGGTCTAACGCCCAGCAGAAGTGGCTGGCGCTGTGGCAGGTCAACCAGACCTGGTCGTACTGGGGCCTGTACCCGTCGATGATCCTGATGCAGGACGGCCGCCTCTTCTACTCGGGCAGCCATGTCTTCGGCAACAACATCCCGGGCACCGGCTCGGCGATCTACGACTACAACGCCAACACCATCACGCAGATCCCGGGCCTGCAGAACAAGGACCAGCGCGACCAGTCCGCGAGCGTGCTGCTGCCGCCGGCGCAGGACCAGAAGGTCCTCACCATCGGCGGCGGCAACATCGACTCCAACCCGGAGGGCAACCGCCTGACGGATGTCATCGACCTCAAGCAGGCCAACCCGTCGTACGTCGCCGGGCCCCCGATCCCGCAGGGCACGGTCGACCTCGGCAACGGCAAGGTCCCCGAGACCGGCAACCAGGGCAAGATGTACGTCTCCGCGGTCCTGCTGCCCGACGGCAAGGTCCTGGAGACCGGCGGCGGTCTGCACAACCGGGCCAACCCGGTCTACGAGGCCTCGATCTACGACCCGGGCGCGGGCACCTTCGACCCGGTGGCCGCCGACCCCGAGGCCCGCGGCTACCACTCCTCCGCGTTCCTGCTGCCCGACGGCCGCGTCATGGCCACCGGTGACAACCCGGGCAACGGCACCTGGAACCACAACGTGTCGATCTACACGCCGCCCTATCTGCTCAAGGGCGAGCGTCCGACGATCACTTCGATGATCAACACGGAGTGGCACTACGGCGACACCCAGCGGATCACGGTCGATCACCCCGTCGTCAAGGCCGAGTTGATCCGCCCGGCCGCCGTCACCCACTCCTCCGACCCGAACCAGCGGTTCGTCGACCTGCCGCTGTCGGTCGACGGCAACAACGTCGACCTGAACGTGACGAGCAACCCCAATGTGGCCCCGCCCGGCTGGTACATGCTCTTCGCGGTCGACGCCAACGGCGTCCCGTCGGTCGCCAAGTGGGTGCACCTCCAGGGCCCGCAGGCCCTGAGCGCCGACACCGCCGACGCGCACGTCCACTCCTTCGCCGACTCCCTGTCGGGCAAGGTCGTGGGGCCCGGCAAGAAGCGCACGTCGCAGAAGGTCTCCGTCACGATCTCCGGCTGCGACCGGCACTACGGCTCGATCAACGTGTGTGTGCCGACCGTCTTCCCGGCAGGCGTGAAGAAGACGACGGCCGCGCGCTGCAGCTGGCTGAAGACGAACCACTACGGCCGGCTGAAGGTCAACGGCAAGGACGACCCGCTGGGCCTCGACCCCAACAAGGACGGCACCGCCTGCGGAAAGGCGGACGTGAGGAAGGGCTGATCCGATAGAGGACTAGCCGGCGAACTCCGCAAGCGCGCGCTCCACGATCGCCACCAGCTGCTCGTGGTGCGCGCCCTTCCAGTACGCGCGCCCGCAGTCCCGGCACTGCGCGAAGACGTCGTACGACCGGTGGGTGCCGCCCTGCAGTTGGTCGGCGACCTCTTCCTTGGTGGCCTCCTTCAGCAGTCCGTTGCAGGCGGTGCACCGTGTCCAGGGCCTGAGCTCGGGCCGGAACCGGTCGAGGACGTCCCGGAGTTGGTCCTCGGGCCGGGTGCTGTAGACATACGCCCCGGCCCACAGCTCACGGCGGCGCAGCAGGCCCCGGTCGCGGCTGAGCAGGACGCGCTGCTCGGCGGCCGAGAGGGCGGCGAGGGCCGGGTCGCCGATGTCCGTCGACTCGTACGCCGTGTCCACGCCGAGCAGGCGCAGCCGGCGGGCGAGGGTGCCGAGATGGACGTCGAGGAGGAAGCGCAGGGGAGCGCCGGGGACCTGCTGGGGGCGGTCGACGGGCCGGACCTCGACGGAGTCGCCGGCGGAGGGGACGTACGACGTCGGCACCTCGCGGCCGTTGACCCACAGGGTCCCGACCTCGGTGAGCGGGACGCCGGCCGACTCGACGACATGGCCGAGGGAGGAGACGCCGTCGGTGGCGACCGTGGTGGCTCCCCGGCGGCGCTCGCTCGGCACGAACAGGGCCAGGTCTGGCGCGAACTCGACGTGGATCTCGGGACCGTTCACGTGGTCAGGATGTCACGGGAGGGGGAGCCGGGCTCAGGGCTTTTCGGTGGGGAGGCCGTGTTCCAGGACGTCCAGGGCGCGGTGCATGAGTGCCCCGAGGTCGCCCCCGAAGTCGTTCTCCGCCCAGTACATGTTGACCTCCATGAGGCCGCCGATGAGGGACATCGCGTAGACGCGGACCTCGAGGCTGTCCGGGTCCAGGCCGAAGCGGTCGGCGATGGCCCCCCGCATCAGGCGCCCGGTCTCCGACATGCTCTCGTACATCCGGGAACGGACGGCGGGGACCTGGACCCCGAGGTGCGCCCGCAGCCGGATCACCTCGGGGCTCTCCTGCACCATGAAGTCGAGCGCCTTCTGCATGATGTGCCGCACCGACTCGATCCACGGCTCGTCGGCGGGCCGCGCGCGCAACTCCTCCAGCATCAGGGGGTCGTACTCGTCCGTGAGGACGATGTCCTCCTTGGTCGGGAAGTACCGGAAGACGGTCGACGGCGAGACCTCGGCCCGGTCGGCGATCTGCTCGATCGTGGTGGCGTCGTAGCCCTGCTCCTTGATCAGTGCGTACGTCGCCGCGCGGATCGCCTCCCGGGTCTTGATCTTCTTGCGCTCGCGGAGGCCGAGCTGAGGGCGGTCGGCGGGGGAGAGGGGGGAACGTGCGGCCGTCATACGGCTCATTGTCGGGCATCCGCGGTCGGGGCGACCACGTCTGGGGTGCCCTCGGCCGGTACGGCGGCACGGTCGGCCCGGGTGTTCGGCAGGAACGCCGCCGCCAGCAGCGCCGACACGAGCGCCGCGATCCCGCACACCAGCAGCACCAGGCCCATGCCGTGGACGTAGGCGCTGTTCGCGGACGCGACGAGATCGGTGGAGTGGGCCTTCTCGGCGACGATGTGCGCCGCGACCACGGAGTCCCCGGCGGTGTCGGCCGCCCTGGCGGGCAGCCCGGTGACGTCGAGCCGGTCGCGGAAGGTGCCCGCGAGCAGGCTGCCGAGCAGGGCGATGCCGATCGCGCCGCCGACCTGGCGCAGCGTCATCAGCAGTCCGGAGCCGCTGCCGGCGCGGTCGCGGGGCAGGGCGCCGAGGGCGCCGGCCATGGCCGGCATGAGCGAGAAACCGAAGCCGAGGCCGGTGATGGAGAGCCACAGCGCGGTGAAGCCGTACCCGGAGTCGGTCGTCGTACGGCTGCCGAGGAACGCGGCGAAGGCCAGCACCACCAGGCCCGCGCTCACCGTGGCGCGGGCGCCGAAGCGGGTGGCGGCCTGCGGGGCCGTCCGGGAGGCGACCAGGATTCCGCCCATCATCGGCAGCAGTCGTACGCCGGTGCCGAAGGCGTCGTTGCCGAGGACGGCCTGGAGGTAGGGCGGCAGCACGAACAGCAGGCCGGACAGGACGAACATCACCAGGGTCGCGGCGATCGTGTTGAAGAGGAAGCCGCGGTGGGCGAGGAGGGTCATGTCGAGCATGGGGCGCTCGACCCGGCGTTCGCGCAGGACCAGGGCGGTGATGAGGACGACGGCCGCCGTGAACATGGCCAGGACCAGCGGGTCGCCCCAACCGCGGGTGGGCGCCTCGATGATCGCGTAGACCAGGGCGCCGAGGCCGGTCGCGGTGAGCGCGGTGGAGACGGTGTCCACCTTGGGGGAGGCGGGGTCGCGGGTCTCGGGGAGCAGGAAGACGCAGGCGGCGATGCCGATCGCGGCCATCGGGACGTTGACGAGGAAGACCGAGCCCCACCAGAAGTGGTTCAGCAGCCAGCCGCCGATGATCGGGCCGAGCGGCAGGCCGAGCGCGGAGGCGGCGGAGACGATGGCGGTGGCCTTGGGCTGCTCGTCGCGGTCGAACAGCGTGGGCACGACGGAGAGCGCGAGCGGGGTGACCAGCGCGGCGCCGACGCCCATCAGGGCGCGGGCGGCGATGACCCAGTTCACGTCCCCGGCCAGGGCGCCCGCGAGCGAACCGGCGAGGAAGACCGCGAGCCCCACGATCAGCATCAGCCGCCGTCCGAAGCGGTCGCCGAGCAGACCGGCGGGGAGCATCAGCGCCGCGAAGACGACGACGTAGGCGTCCGCCATCCACTGCTGCTGGCCGGTGGTGGCGCCGAGGTCGCCGGCCATGGTCGGCAGCGCCACGTTGAGGATCGTCGTGTCGAAGCCGAGGGTCAGCATGCTCGCGACGAGGGCGCCGAGGGCCCACCAGCGGCGGGGGTCTGGAGTGACAGCACTTGAAGTGGAAGTGTCCATGAAATGAGAGTAGCTCTCAAAATCTAGTTGATGTCAATAGGTATCGACTCTCGGAAGGTTTCGGGCATGCAAAAAGGGCCACGGAAGCCGTGGCCCTTCAGCAGTCGGTGGTGCTACGCGTGCTGGTACGCGACCAGCGAGATCCCCACGTAGTGGACGACGAACGCCGCGAGCGTGAAGGAGTGGAAGACCTCATGGAAGCCGAACCAGCGGGGTGACGGGTTCGGTCGCTTGATGCCGTAGATCACG
Organism: Streptomyces sp. NPDC001401; assembly: GCF_042895385.1. NCBI lineage: Bacteria > Bacillati > Actinomycetota > Actinomycetes > Kitasatosporales > Streptomycetaceae > Streptomyces > Streptomyces sp. NPDC001401. The sequence goes on along the minus strand of NZ_JBIAWI010000004.1, from coordinate 377,654 downwards.
CCGCCCGCGCTGTAGAGAAGGCCGCCCACGATCACCAGGACCAGCACGGCGATGCCGCCCGCGCGCATGAAGTCCGGCAGGAAGAAGACGGCCGCCCAGCCCATCGCGATGTAGCAGGGGGTGTAGAGCCAGCGCGGGGCGCCGACCCAGAAGACGCGGAAGACGATGCCCGCCGCCGCGGCACCCCAGATGCCCCACAGCAGCCACTGCCCCTTCGCGCCGGGCAGCAACAGCATCGTCAGCGGCGTGTACGTACCCGCGATGATCAGGAAGATGTTGGCGTGATCGAGCCTGCGCAGGACGCCGTCCATGCGCGGGCTCCAGTTGCCCCGGTGGTACAGCGCGCTCACGCCGAACAGCAGGCAGGCCGTCAGGGCGAAGATCCCGCAGGCGATGCGCCCTCTGGTCGAGTCCGCGAGGGCGGTGAGCACCAGGCCCGAGACCAGCGCGGCCGGGAACATGCCGAGGTGCAGCCAGCCACGCAGCTTCGGCTTTATCGGCTCGGCGAGCTGCTGGGCGTGCTGCTTGATCTGGTGCGGCAGGGAGGGCGCATCGGAACCGCGGCCGGCGGCCGGCGTGTCCGTTGGCGCGTCGGGGACGGGCGCAGTCATGCCCGGCATCGTACCTACGGAACCGTAAGTTGCGGATTAGCACGGGCCGAGAAACGGCGAAGAGTGGCCATCATCTCACGGGAGTTGACGCCCTGGCCGTCAGGCAAAAGAACCTTCAGATGAACTCAACGTGCACGCAAAAACACGCTTGGAAACACTCTGTCGCGTGACGATCCCCACTCCGCTCACCTGTGAGGCCCTCTGGACATATGGGCGCGCCCGTCGGATGATCAAATGAGTGCGGTCGGCACCGGATGAGCGCTGAAGATCCAGCCACGGAAGCATCCGGGTCGCAGCCCCCACGGGGCCTCCAAAACAAAAATCCCTCATTTAGGAGCAATCGTGGCGCGCGACATCGCGGCTCCCCCCGTCATCCCCACCAACCATCAGGAACTGGTCTCGTGGGTGAACGAGATCGCAGCACTGACCCAGCCGGACAGCGTGGTCTGGTGTGACGGATCCGAGGCCGAGTACGAGCGCCTGTGCGAGGAGCTCGTCTCGAAGGGCACCTTCAGGAAACTCGACCCGATCAAGCGCCCCAACTCCTACTACGCCGCTTCCGACCCGACCGATGTCGCGCGGGTCGAGGACCGGACGTTCATCTGCTCCGAGAAGGAGGAGGACGCGGGCCCGACCAACCACTGGAAGGCCCCCGCGGAGATGCGGGAGATCTTCTCCGGCGAGAAGGGCGTCTTCCGCGGCTCCATGAAGGGCCGGACGATGTACGTCGTCCCGTTCTGCATGGGCCCCCTCGGCTCGGACCTCTCCGCGATCGGCGTCGAGATCACCGACTCCGCCTACGTCGCGGTCTCCATGCGCACGATGACCCGCATGGGGCAGCCGGTCCTCGACGAGCTCGGCTCCGACGGCTTCTTCGTCAAGGCCGTCCATACCCTCGGCGCCCCGCTGGCGGAGGGCGAGGCCGACGTCCCCTGGCCCTGCAACTCCACCAAGTACATCTCGCACTTCCCCGAGTCGCGCGAGATCTGGTCCTACGGCTCCGGCTACGGCGGCAACGCCCTGCTCGGCAAGAAGTGCTACGCCCTGCGCATCGCGTCGGTGATGGCACGCGACGAGGGCTGGCTCGCGGAGCACATGCTGATCCTGAAGCTCACCCCGCCGACCGGCGAGTCCAAGTACGTGGCCGCGGCCTTCCCTTCGGCCTGCGGCAAGACCAACCTCGCCATGCTGGAGCCCACGGTCTCCGGCTGGACGGTCGAGACGATCGGCGACGACATCGCCTGGATGCGCTTCGGCGAGGACGGCCGCCTGTACGCGATCAACCCCGAGGCCGGCTTCTTCGGCGTCGCGCCCGGCACCGGTGAGCACACCAACGCCAACGCGATGAAGACGCTGTGGGGCAACTCGGTCTTCACCAACGTGGCGCTCACCGACGACAACGACATCTGGTGGGAGGGCATGACGGAGGAGACTCCGGCCCACCTGACGGACTGGAAGGGCAACGACTGGACGCCGGCGTCCGAGACCCCGGCCGCCCACCCCAACGCCCGCTTCACCACCCCCGCCTCCCAGTGCCCGATCATCGCGCCCGAGTGGGAGGACCCGAGGGGCGTGCCGATCTCGGCGATCCTCTTCGGCGGCCGCCGCGCCACCGCGGTCCCGCTGGTGACGGAGTCCTTCGACTGGAACCACGGCGTCTTCCTCGGCGCCAACGTCGCGTCGGAGAAGACCGCCGCCGCGGAGGGCAAGGTCGGCGAGCTGCGCCGCGACCCCTTCGCGATGCTCCCCTTCTGCGGCTACAACATGGGCGACTACATGGGCCACTGGGTCGACGTCGCCAAGGACAAGGACCAGTCGAAGCTCCCGAAGATCTACTACGTCAACTGGTTCCGCAAGAACGACCAGGGCAAGTTCGTCTGGCCCGGCTTCGGCGAGAACAGCCGCGTCCTGAAGTGGATCGTCGACCGCCTCGACGGCAAGGCGGAGGGCGTCGAGACCCCGATCGGCATCCTGCCGACGAAGGAGGCTCTCGACACCAACGGCCTCGAACTCTCCGACTCCGACCTGGACTTCCTGCTCACGGTCGACAAGGAGGTCTGGCGCGAGGAGGCCGCCCTGGTCCCCGACCACCTCAACACCTTCGGCGACCACACTCCGAAGGAACTCTGGGACGAGTACCGCGCGCTGGTGCAGCGCCTGGGCTGAGTCCCGTCACCAAGACTCCGCGGCCGGCACGGATGCCCTGACCAGTGATCGTCACGGCCGGCCGCGGTGCCGGTCGGCGAGGCCGCGTACAACGGCGTACGTGGCTGTGGGCCTGTTGTTCGCGTTCCGTCCGCCCCGACGGAACGCCAACAACAGGCCCTCGCCTGTTTCGGGGGTCCGCCGTTGCGGATTTGTGCGGTGTGCCGGGTGCGGGTTCGTTGTGGCTTGTCGCGTAGTTCCCCGCGCCCCTGAAGGGCGCTGTTGTGAGCGATCGTGCACTGCACCCCCCAAGGGGCGCGGGGAACTGCGCGACCGGCCACGATGGACCCGCAGCCGCAATACGACACGAACCCCCCTGGCGATTAGGCACCGCCGCCCAAGCCAACGCAGTGCCATGGCACCCGGTCCGCGCGACGCTGCGGGTAGCACGCGGACCGGGGCCGTCAAGGGAGCCCGGAGGCTCAGCGGGACGCGAGCTCGCGCGGCTCCAGCGCCGCCGCATGCACGTCCATCTGCTCGGCGGCAAGAATCGCAGCCGCCGTGTCCGCCCGCGAAGCCGCCACGACCAGCGCGCGCCCCGCAAGGGCGTGGGCCCGCTGGTGCAGGGCCATGGGGTCGTCGCCGGACGGTGCCGCGGACATACGGACCGGCGCAACACCGCCCCGCAACCGGGCCACCTGCGCGGCAAGCCGCTCGGCCGCGGCGTCCAGGTCCTCGGAAGCGGCAGCGCCCCGCAGCTCGTCCGTGACGGCGAGAAGCGCCCCGAGATGCCCTGCGAGCTGGATGTCCAGCTCCTCCTCACGGGACCGGTGGGGGAAGTCGGAGGTGGTGCCGGCCATCGTGCTGTGGACCGACTTGGTGCGGATCGGTTCGTACATGGATGGCCTCCTGTGCTGTCAGGAAACCATCCTAGCTTAGATTTCGTCTAAAGTTGGCTGTAGCCGTCGAGGAAGTTCCCGATTCGGGTGACCGCGTCCCGCAGATCTCCTACCGACGGCAGGGTCACCACGCGGAAGTGATCGGGCTCGGACCAGTTGAACCCGGTCCCCTGCACGACCATGATCTTCTCGCGGCGCAGCAGGTCCAGGACCATCCGCCGGTCGTCCTTGATCTTGAACACCTTGGGGTCGAGGCGCGGGAAGAGATACAGCGCGCCCTTCGGCTTCACGCAGGTCACGCCCGGGATCTGGGTGAGCAGCTCGTACGCGACGTCCCGCTGCTCCTTCAGCCGCCCGCCCGGCAGCACCAGATCGTTGATGGTCTGCCGGCCGCTGAGCGCGGCAACCACTCCATGCTGCCCGGGCATGTTCGCGCACAGGCGCATGTTGGCCAGGATCGTCAGACCCTCGATGTACGAGTCCGCGTGCGCGCGCGGCCCGGAGATGGCCATCCAGCCGACCCGGTAGCCCGCCACCCGGTACGCCTTCGACATGCCGTTGAAGGTGAGGGTCAGCAGATCCGGGGCCACGGCGGCGGTCGGGATGTGCGTGGCGCCGTCGTAGAGGATCTTGTCGTAGATCTCGTCGGAGCAGACGAGCAGATTGTGGCGGCGGGCGATGTCCGTCAAGCCCTTGATCATCGCCTCGTCGTACACGGCCCCCGTCGGATTGTTGGGGTTGATGATGACGATGGCCTTGGTGCGGTCGGTGACCTTGCGCTCGACGTCCGCGAGGTCGGGCATCCAGTCGGACTGCTCGTCGCAGCGGTAGTGCACGGCCGTGCCGCCGGAGAGTGAGACGGCGGCGGTCCACAGGGGATAGTCGGGCGACGGTACGAGGACCTCGTCGCCGTCGTCGAGCAGGCCCTGCATGGCCATCACGATCAGCTCGGAGACGCCGTTGCCCACGAAGACGTGCTCTACGTCCGTCTCGATGCCGAGGGTCTGGTTGTGCATGACGACCGCCCGGCGCGCGGCCAGCAGGCCCTTCGCGTCGCCGTAGCCGTGGGCCGACGACACGTTGCGGAGGATGTCCTCCAGGATCTCGGGCGGGCACTCGAAGCCGAACGCCGCCGGGTTCCCGGTGTTCAGCTTGAGAATGCGGTGCCCGGCCGCCTCGAGCCGCATCGCCTCCTCGAGCACCGGGCCCCGGATCTCGTAACAGACGTTGGCGAGCTTGGTCGACTGGATCACCTGCATGTCTGGGAGCTTACGGCCCGGTAACGCCCCGCGGGCCGTGTTTTCCACCACGTGAGACGGGTGGGTTTGGGCTGTTATCGCCGGTAGCTGTCCCAGGGGTCCCGTCCGTCTCTACAATGCGCGGTCATGTCCAAGCCACCTGAGTACGAAAACGGGGCGAACGGCGTGAATGGCGCGCATGGTGCGACCGGCTCGTACGGAGCCCACGGTGCGCACCCGGACGGCGGTCCTCAAGACCCGCCGAACGTGTACCACCCGCAGCCGGAGTCGGCCCCCTCGTACGAGGAGTACGCCGATCCGGCCGTCGCGCACGGCTGGCTGAACGCGTACGACGAGACGAGTGAGATGCCCCGGGTGGTGGGGGACACGCACGAGCTGCAGCCGGTGGCGGACGAGCCGCGCGAGGTCCGTCGCGCCGGCGCGGGCAGGCGTGCCCGGCGCAAGCCCAGCCCCTGGCGCTCTCGGCGCACCGCGGTCGCCGCCGGTGCGGTGGGGGCGGTGTCGGCGGCCCTGATCGCCGGGTTCTCCTTCGCCGGGTCTTCCTCCGGGCCCGCGGGCGGTGCGCAGGGCAAGGAGGAGAGCACGACCCCGGCGGCCGGCGACTCCGCCGGGCCGACGGCTCCGGAGTCCGGCGGGGCGGCCACCGGCCGGTCGTCCGGAGGCGGGGCGGACTCGTCCGGGACGGCTTCCCCGAGTCCGAGCGCGTCCACGAGCGGCACCCCGTCTGGGGATGCGACCCGGGAGCCCTCGACCGGGACCTCCGGCGCCACGGCGACCTCCGCACCCGCTCCGAGCAGGAGCGTCTCGGGGCCGGGCAACTCCGGCAACAATCCCGGACACGGCCAGGGCGGTACGAAGGGTCCCAAGTAGCCGTAGGGCTGGATAAGTTGGTCCCGCCGAGCAGGGGTGTGTACACGCTGTGCCGCCCGGCGGCGGAGCCGCATGTCGATACAGCCGGCTCCGCCGCGCGGCGCCAACTGCGGTCCTGAAACAACTCCTTGCCCAACCACCCCTCTCCCACCACAATGCACATGTCAAATCTATGGGCGGCCGGAAAATCTCCGGTCGCCCAAGTCGCAAGAGGGGACCCCCACATGAAGAAGCCTCTCCTCGCCGTGCTCTCAGCCCTGGTGATATCCGGGGCGGGCATGGCACCCGCGGTCGCGTCGCCCGTGCTCGCGGACGGCGCGGCCACGAAGACGGTGACGAAGACGGCCAAGCCCTCGGTCAAGGCCGTCAACTTCGCCGGCACCGTAGCCCTCAGCAACTGCTCCGGCTCCGTCATCCGCTTCCCGAACTCCGCGGACACCGACCCGGCGCTCGTCATGACCAACGGCCACTGCCTGGAGACCGGGTTCCCGGAGCCGGGCGAGGTCATCGTCGACCAGGCCTCCAGCCGTACGTTCAGCCTGCTCAACTCCTCCGCCACCAAGGTCGGGACGCTGCGCGCGAGCAAGGTCGCGTACTCGACGATGACGGACACGGACGTCACGATCTACCAGCTCACCACCACCTACGCGAAGATCAAGAGCTCGTACGGCATCAGCCCGCTGACGCTTCAGGACACGCACCCCACCGCCGGTACCGCGATCACGGTCGTCTCCGGCTACTGGAAGAAGACGTACGCCTGCAACGTCGACGGCTTCGTCTACCGCCTCAAGGAGGGCGACTGGACCTGGAAGGACTCGCTCCGGTACACCTCCGCCTGCCAGACGATCGGCGGCACCTCGGGCTCGCCCGTCGTGGACAACGCCACCGGAAAGGTCGTCGCCGTCAACAACACCGGCAACGAGGACGGCGAGCGCTGCACCGAGAACAACCCCTGTGAGGTCGACGAGAGCGGCAACGTGACCGTCCGGCAGGGCATCAACTACGCCGAGGAGACGTACCAGATCCCGGCGTGCTTCGGAGCCGGCAACAAGCTCAACCTGAGCGCGAGCGGCTGCACTCTGCCGAAGCCGTAGCGCCTCTGTTGGGGTGCGATCGGTCGTTTGGCGTCTGCGGCGCCGTTGTGGCTGGTCGCGCAGTTCCCCGCGCCCCTAGGGAGGGTGGTGTGGGCGTTCCGTCACATGGGACTGTGACGGATCGCTCTGCCCGCCAGTACGGTCGTGCGATGGCCTTCCTCGATCACGAAACGGCCGTCGATCAAGACGTGTGGGATGCCCGTCGGGAGCGTGCGCGGGTTTTCGTACGTCGCCCCTGCCGCCACCGTTGCCGGATCGAACAGGACCAGATCCGCCCGGTACCCCTCGCGGACCAGCCCCCGGTCCGGCAGGCGCAGGCGGGCGGCAGGCCTTGACGTGAGATGCGCGACGCATTCCTCCAGTGACAGCACGCCCAACTCCCGTACGTACCGCCCGAGATACTGCGGGAAGGTGCCGTAGGCGCGCGGGTGGGGCTTGGTCCCCTGGAGGATGCCGTCCGAGCCGCCGGTGTGGACCGGGTGGCGCATGATCGTCCGTACGTTCTCCTCGTGGCCGACGTGCTGCAGGATCGTCGAGCCCAGGCTGTCGGCGAGGAGCAGGTGGCGGGCGGTGGCCCACGGGGCCTCGCCGCGCAGCTTCGCCGACTCCTGGACCGTACGGCCGACGAAGTCCGCCAGTCCCGGGTCCGCGACACCCGAGATCTCGATCGTGTCCCATTCGATGGGCACGCCGTGGCAGCCGTCCGCGCCCACGACCTCCATGTGGTGGCGGATGCGTTCGGCGGTGTCCTCGTCCGCGAGCCGCTTCAGGATCGCCTCGGGCCCGCCCTCGCTCGCCCAACTGGGCAGCATGGCCGCGAGAGTTGTGCTGCCGGGGGTGTAGGGGTACGTGTCCAGGCTGATGTCGGCCCCGGAGGCGAGGGCCTCGTCCAGCAACCGCAGCAGCTCGGGCCCGCGGCCCTTGTTCACGCCGAAGTTCATGGTGGCGTGCGCCAGGTGCAGGGAGCAGCCCGCCTCCCGGGTCAGGGCCACCATCTCCTCGTACGCCTGAAGGGCCCCGGCGCCGTACGAACGGTGGTGCGGGCAGTAGTAGCCGCCGTACCGCGCCACCACCCGGCACAGCTCGGTCAGCTCCGCGTCCTTGGCGTACATGCCCGGCGTGTAGGTCAGCCCGGACGACATGCCGACCGCGCCCTGCTCCATGCCCTCCGCGACCAGCTGCCGCATCCGGTCGAGCTCCTGCGGGGTCGCCTCGCGGTCCTCCCAGCCGACGACGAGCATACGGACCGTCCCCTGCGGGATCAGATAGGCGGCGTTCACCGCGATCCCCCGATCCAGCCGGTCCAGGTACTCGCCCACCGAACGCCAGTCGAAGTCGATGTCGTCGCCGTGGCCGTTCCAGCCGGTGATGGCGCGGCGCACCTCGGCGAGTGTGCGGTCGTCGACGGGGGCGTACGACAGTCCGTCCTGGCCCAGGACCTCGAGGGTGACCCCCTGCGCGGCCTTGGCGCTGTGGTCCGGGTCGCGGAGCACAGCCAGATCGCTGTGGGCGTGCATGTCGATGAAGCCGGGGGAGAGGACCAGCCCCTCCGCGTCCAACTCCCGGCGGGCCTTGGGGCGTTGGCAGCCCGCGGCGGCCGCCTCCTTGACGATCGAGACGATCCTGCCGCCGTCGATCACCACGTCCGCGCGGTACGACGGCTCACCGCTGCCGTCCACGACGTCCGCGTCCCGGATGACGAGCTCCTCCACGGCCGTACCTCCTGTCGCTTCTAGAAGAACGTACGGATGTAGTCGACGACCGTGCCGTCCGCCTCGACCAGCGGGATCAGCTGCCACTTGTCGAAGGACGTGCACGGGTGGGACAGGCCCATGCCCAGCCAGTCCCCGACCTCCAGGTCCGCCTCGGCGGTCGTCCGCAGCCAGGCGTGCTGGTCCGACAGCGCGGTCACCGAGATACCGGTGGCCGGGCGCTCGGCGCCGTCCCGGCGGACGACCTGGGCGAAGGGGAGGTCGAGGTCGTACGCCGCGTCCCGCTTGCCCGCGTTGACGAAGGCCTGCTCGGCGGAGGGGCGGGAGACGACCTGCGTCCAGAGGCGGAAGGCGGGCTCCAGGGCGCCCTCCTCCGGAACGCGGTTGAAGGGGGTGAGCTTGCGGTAGTGGCCGTCGTCGTGCGAGACGTAGGCGCCGGAGCGCAGCAACTTCAGTACGGGGGCGGAGAGTCCGGGGATCTCGGCGAACACGTCGGCCACCGCGTCGAACCAGGCGCTGCCGCCCGCGCTCACGACGATCTCGTCCAGCCCCGCGAACCGCCCCGCCTTGTCGAAGTCCACGGCCAGCGCGACCAGCCGGCGCAGCCAGGCGTGCACCCGCTCCGGGTCGGCCTGCGGGACCTCGCCCTCGTAGCCCGCGACGCCGACGAGCCGCAGGGTGGACGTCGCCGCCACCGCGTCCGCCACCGCCGCGCACTCCGCCTCCGTACGGACCCCCGTGCGTGCGCCCTCACCGGCGGCGAGCTCGACGACGACGTCCAGCGGCCGCGAGGCCCCCTGCAGAGCCGCGTCCATCAGCTCCACCCCGCGCACGGAGTCGACGTAGCAGATGAGACGGAAGCCGGGGTCGGCGTCGAGCTCGGCGGAAATCCATTTCAGCGCCGCCGGGTCGACCAGCTCGTTGGCGAGGAAGACCCGCCGGGTCCCGAACGCCCGTGCCACGCGCACCTGGTGGGGCACCGCGAGGGTGATGCCCCAGGCGCCGCGCTCGATCTGCTGCCGGAACAGCTGGGGGGCCATGGTGGTCTTGCCGTGCGGGGCGAAGGCGAGTCCGTGCCGGGTCGCATACGTCTCCATGAGCGCGAGGTTGTGCTCCAGGCGTTCGGCCGACAGGGCGAGGACGGGGGTCGCGAAGCCGCCGGTGAAGAGATTGCGGCGCTGGGCGGCCAGTTCGCCGACGGTCAGGCCGTCGGCGTCCGGCGGGAGGCCCTTGAAGCGGTGGTCGACGCGTTCCTCGGCGAGTCGGGCGAGGGCTTCCGTGACCATGAGGCCTCCCTGATCAGGTGTGTTGCAGTACTTGCAACACTCGTTGCGTATATCGCTCACCGCTGTCTAACATCTCGGCCAACGCAGGGTCAACGACAGCAGCCCACCCGCCGCCACACCGAGGAGTTACGACGATCGTGACCGCGACCGGACCTTGCAATGCCCTCGACGGCTTCGGCGGCCCCGATGTCGTCGACGTCGTCACGCTCGGCGAGTCCATGGTCACGTTCCTGCCCTCCACTTCCGGCCGCCTCGCCGACGTCCCCTCCTTCGACCGCGCCATCGGCGGCGCGGAGTCCAACGTGGCGTGCACGCTGGCGGCCGCCGGGCACTCCGTGCGCTGGGTGAGCAGGGTCGGCGCCGACGGCTTCGGTGACCACCTGGTCGAGGCGGTCGGGGCGTACGGCGTCGACGTCACCGCCGTACGACGCGACCCGGCGCGCCAGACCGGCATCTACTTCCGCACAGCGGGGGACCGGGCGACCGACGCCCACGAGGTGGCGTACTACCGGGCCGGGTCCGCGGCTTCCGCGATGGCCGTGGGGAACACCGATCTGGACGCGGTACGTGCGGGTCGGGTGCTGCATCTGTCGGGGATCACGGCGGCGCTGTCGGAGGAGTGCCTGGGCCTGATGCGCGAACTGACCGCACCGCGCGCCGGGCGTCCGCTGGTCTCCTTCGACGTCAACTACAGGGCCGGGCTGTGGCCAGATACCGACGGAGCGGCTGTGCTGCTGGGCCTGGCAAGCCGGGCCGACGTCGTTTTCGTCGGAGAGGACGAGGCGCAGGAGGCTTGGGGGATCGCGGGGGGACCGGCCGCCGTCCGGGCCGCGCTGCCCGAGCCGGCAGTGTTGGTGGTGAAGCAGGGGGCACGGGGAGCGACCGTGTTCGAGCACGACGCTGCGGGCAGTCACCCCGCGCAGCCTGCGGGCAGTCGTGCCGCTGGGGCGGCTCCCGACCCAAAGAGAGGCGGCACCCCGCCAGCGCCGGGTCGCGCGTCCCACCCCCGCCCAGCCCCCACGCAGAGCACATTCGTTCCCGCCCTGACCGTGGACGTCGTATCAGCGATCGGCGCCGGAGACGCCTTCGCCGCCGGGTTCCTCTCCGCCACCCTGCGGGCACTGCCCGTCCGCGACCGCCTGCGCCACGGCCACCTCACGGCGGCAGCCGCCCTCACCGCCCCCGGCGACCTCGCCGCACCCCCCGCCCGCGACCACGCCGACCGCCTCGCCGCCCTCGACGACGACGCGTGGGGGAGACTTCGACTCGGCCCCGGCTGGACGCAAGCCGATGATCACGCCGTGGAGCGAGCCGTCGATCGGGCCGAGGAGGAGGTACGTACGCCATGAGCCAGACCGTCGACCGCGCGCTCAGCATCCTGCCGCTGCTCGCCGAGGGCCCCGCCGACCTCGGCCAGGTCGCCGACCGCCTGGACGTGCACAAGTCCACGGCCCTGCGCCTGCTGCGGACGCTGCACGAGCACGGCCTCGTCTACCGCCAGTCCGACCAGCGCTACCGCCTCGGCGCCCGCCTCATCGCCCTCGCCCAGGAGGCCATGGAAAACCTCGACATCCGCGAGATCGCCCACCCCCACCTCGTACGCCTCAACGAGCAGTGCGGGCACACCGTCCACCTCGCCGTGTACGAGGAGTCCGAGGTCCTCTACATCGACAAGGTGGAGAGCCGGTACCCGGTCCGTATGTACTCACGGATCGGCAAACCGGTCGCGATCACCGTCGCCGCGGTGGCGAAGCTGCTCCTCGCCGACCTGCCCGAAGTAGAGCGCCGGGCGCTCGCCGACAAGCTCGACTACCCCATGTACACATCCCGTTCCACCCCCAACGCCCCTGCTTTCCTGCGGGAGTTGGACAAGGTGCGCGAACAGGGCTGGGCCACCGACCTCGGCGGCCACGAGGAGTCCATCAACTGCGTCGCCGCGCCGATCCGCGGTGCCGACGGCCGCGTCGTCGCCGCGATGTCGGTCTCCGCGCCGAACGTCGTCGTCACCGCCGAGGAACTCCTCACCCTGCTCCCACTGGTGCGCCGCACGGCCGACGCGATCAGCGGGGAGTACTCCGGAAGAACGCCAGTGAAGGACAGCCTGTGAAGGACGGCCTGTGACCGAGAAGATCGCACTCACCCCCAAGACCCACACCACCCCGCCCGCGAAGTTCTCCCACGGCGTCAAGAAGGGCAACATCCTTCAGGTGGCCGGCCAGGTCGGCTTCCTGCCCGCCGAGGAGGGCAGGCCCCCCACGCCCGCCGGCCCGACTCTGCGCGAACAGACCCTCCAGACGCTCGCCAACGTCAAGGCGATCCTGGAGGAGGGCGGCGCGAGCTGGGACGACGTGATGATGATCCGCGTCTACCTCACCGACGTCGACCACTTCGCCGAGATGAACGGCATCTACAACACCTACTTCGAGGAGCAGGGCCTCACCCAGCCGCCTGCCGCACGCACCACGGTCTACGTCGGTCTCCCCGCGGGCCTCCTCATCGAGATCGACGCACTGGCCGTACTCGGCTGACGCCCCCTCAACTCCCGCACGTCCTGCACGGCATGGCACCTCACGGGGTGCCGTGCCGCGATCCCCCCTGCCCGAAAGCACGATGCATTTACGTAGAGGACCCCCAAATGTCCTATCCGCTCGCTGCAACCGCCCCCGCCACCGAGACCCCACCCCACACCGGAGGCCTGCTCCTCCTGATCGACGGCACCGCGGGCCTGCTGACCGTGGCCGCCATCGGCATCGCCCTGCTCCTCTTCCTGATCATCAAGGTCAGACTCCAGCCCTTCGTGGCGTTGCTGGCCGTCTCCATAGCCGTCGGTCTGCTCGCCGGCCTCTCGGTCACCGAACTCTTCGGCACGGTCCAGCGTTCGGACGCCGTGTCCACCATCGAGACCGGCATGGGCGGCATCCTCGGCCACGTCGCGATCATCATCGGCCTGGGCACGATGCTCGGCGCGATCCTCGAAGTGAGCGGCGGCGCCGAGGTGTTGGCCTCGCGTCTGCTGAATCTGTTCGGCGAGAAGCGAGCGCCGCTCGCCATGGGCCTCACGGGCCTGATCTTCGGTATCCCGGTCTTCTTCGACGTGGGCATCTTCGTGCTCGCGCCCATCGTCTACGCCGCCGCGAAGCGCTCGGGCAAGTCGATCCTGCTGTACTGCCTGCCCCTCCTCGCAGGCCTGTCGATGACCCACGCCTTCCTGCCCCCGCACCCGGGCCCGGTGGCCGCGGCCGGCCTGCTCCACGTGGACCTCGGCCGGGTCATTCTCATGGGCGTCATCTGTGGCATCCCGGCGGTGCTGGCGGCCTGGGCGTACTCCGCGTGGATCGGCCGCCGCATCTTCGTCGCCGTACCGCAGGACATGGTGGAGGCAGCCGCGGAGGCCAAGCTGGCGGTTGTCAACGAGCAGCGGGAGCAAGGCGTCGAGCCGCGCGAGCACCCGGTCCCGCTCGGCATGGTGCTGGGCATCATCGGCACCCCGCTGATCCTGATCCTGGCGGCGACCTTCTCCTCCATCGCCCTCGACCCCTCCACGGGCCGCTCGGTGATCGAGTTCTTCGGCCACCCGTTCGTGGCCCTGACGATCGCCCTGCTCCTGGCGTACTACCTGCTGGGCATCCGCCGGGGCTGGTCCCGCAAGTCCCTGGAGACGGTGTCCACGGCCTCGCTGAAGCCGGTCGGCAACATCCTCCTGGTCGTCGGCGCGGGCGGTGTCTTCGGCGCGATCCTGAAGGCGAGCGGCGTCGCACAGGCCCTCTCGGACACCTTCAACGACGTGGGCCTGCCGGTGCTCGTGCTGTCGTACCTGATCTCGGTGGTACTGCGGGTCGCCCAGGGCTCGGCGACGGTCGCGATCGTCACGACGGCGGGCATCGTCGCGCCCCTGCTCTCCGAGGGCCACCACTCCCAGGCCTTCGTAGCCCTGGTCATCATGGCCATCTCGGCGGGCTCGATCTTCGCGTCACACGTGAACGACGGCGGCTTCTGGATGGTGGCGAAGTACTTCGGCATCAGCGAGCGGGACACCCTCAGGACATGGACCGTGTTGGAGACGGTTCTGTCGGTGGTGGGGTTCGTGGTGGCGGCGGTGCTGAGCGTGTTCGTGTAGGCGTCTGATAACGAAGTTGGGGCTGGCTGTGTCCGCCACAGGATCTTCGACCATACTGCCCGCTGTGGAGCAGCGCATAGGATCGAGCAGCCAGCCCCTGAAGGGCGAGCCCGTGACCGGTGCCGGGTTCGACCCGGCATTCATTCCCGGGCTCACCTCACCCGTCTCCGAGGAGCCGGAGGAGGTCGAGGCGGAAGACGCCGAGTCCGCCGAGCCCGGGCTCGTGGACGAGGACGTCGAGTCAGAGGAGTCGGAGACCGGGGCCGAGGAGCAGGAGCCGGCCGCGGAGGACGAGACTTCTGCGGACGACGACGAGGCCTCTGAGGACGACGAGGCCCCCGAAGGCCCCGTCTTCGAGGCCTCCGACCGTCGCGCGAAGATCGTCGCCGACCACAAGGGCGTCCGGCTCACCCTGGACGACCAGGAGTGCGAGTTCCGCTGGGACGAGATCGGTGCCGTCGAGACCGAATCGCCGCGCTTCGGGAAGCGGTTCACCATCACCGTCCACACCCCTGACCGCCGCTGGTACCCGATCGAGATCGAGGCGACGGCCAGGAGCCGGTTCACGGAGTGGGACGAGCAGCTGGACGCCGTCCTCGACGCCTACTTCGAGGACGGCGAAGAAGCCGCCGAGGACAAGGACGCCGACTAGCTGCAGTACTGGGCCTCTTTGCCGATGGACCGGTACATACAGTCCGCGTTCTCCAGCAGCTGCAGAACCGCATCCCGGTTCCGGGACGTCTCCCGCTCGATCACCTCGTCGGGCGGGTAGAACCCACCCCCGGAACTGGACGTCGGATACATCTCGAAGGTGTAGTCGAAGATCTTCTGACTGCCCCAGAGATAGTCGTCGATCGACCCGTCCGTGATGTACAGGTCACTGGACTGCTCGGCGGTGTAGCCGTTGCTCGCCGCCATCTTCTGGCCCACGGCCTTGAAGGCGGCGGCGTCGTCCGCCGTCATCCCGGTCGCGGTGTCTGAGTACGTGTACCCGAACGGCCACAGCACCAGCTCGCTGTACGTGTGGAAGTCGATCCCGGCGGTGATCTGCTGCTTGCCGCCGACGACGCGGCTGCGGACGAAGTCGGCGACCACCTTCACCTCGGGCGCGGATTCGGCCGAAGCGCCCCGGTACGTCTCGGACGACGTGGACCCCGAAGAGCCGCCGCAGCAGCCCCACTTGTAGTTCCAGTTCCGGTTCAGGTCCGTGCCGACGTACGAAGACCCGGAATTCGGCTGCCGGTTCTTCCGCCACGACCGGTACGAGCCGGTGGCGATGTCGTACTCGCCGCCGTCCGGGTTCAGATCGGGCACGATCCAGATCTCGCGGTTGTTCACCAGGTTGGTGATGCGGGAGTCGCTGCCGTACCCGGCCCCCAGCTCCCGCAGCAGGTACAGCGCCATCTCCACGGTCAGGTGCTCGCGCGCGTGCTGGTGGAAGGTGAAGAGAACCTCCGGCTCGTTCTCGTCCGTCGCCACGTTGTCGCTGACCTTGATGGCGACGATGTCCCGGCCCTGGTACGACTTGCCGATCACCCGCTTGCTCATGATGTTCGGGTAGGCCGCCAGCCGCTGGTCGATCTCCGTGTTCATCTCGGCGTAGTTGTGGTACTTCGAGTCGGCCGAGGGGAAGTCGTAGAGCCGTACGTCGCCCGAGCCCGAGGAGCGGTCCGGTGCCGAGCCCAGCAGCGAGACGTCGTAGCCCTGTTGGCGGAGCCTGCTGATCTGTGCCGCCCGTCCGGAGACGACCACCGTCTCCTCGTCGGCCTCGTCCACGGTCACGCCGGCCGCCGCGATGGCGGTGCGGGTGACCGGGGTGTTGTGGTCGACGTGGATTTCGTACTGGCGGATGTCGTCGGTGGAAGGTGCCGTCGGCCGTGCGCTGTTGGCGGTCGCCGAGACGGGCGCCGCGAGGGCGAGGGCGACGAGCGCGGCGAACGCGGCGGTGCGTCTGCCGCTCCGGGCGCCCGAGCCTCGTATCCGAAGTCGCATGAAGTCTCCTAGGGAGGTGGGGGTGGTTCAGTGCGACGTGCCTGTGACGTACCTGTGCGGGTGCCGCCCATCGTCAGGGAATGGCATGGACAGGTCAAGAGAGCGAAAACCGGCCGCGGAGTGTACGCGTAGCGCCGATCGCGGACACGTCCTCCGGCGAAGTGCACTCGCGGGTGTGAGCGGAACGTGCATATATGCCGATTGCGGAGAAGAGTGATGTTCCGTTTCAAGGGAGGCTGATCATGGGCGGATCAGCGCCGCGACGGGACCGTCACCTGCCGGTCGAGACCACCAGCTTCGTCGACCGGCGCGGCGAACAGACCGAGGGCCGCGAACTGCTCGCCAAGGCGCGCCTGGTCACGCTGACCGGACCGGGCGGCGTCGGCAAGACCCGTCTCGCCGCCCGGGTCGCGGCCCGCGTCGAACGGGCCTTCCCGGACGGTGTGCGCTTCGTGCACCTGGCCGGCCTGCACGACCCGGCGCTCGTCCCCCTCGCCGCCGCCGACGCGCTCGGCCTGCACGACCACTCCGCGCAGCCGCCGCTGGACGCCCTGGTCGAGCAGGTACGCGACCGGCGCCTCCTCCTCGTCCTGGACAACTGCGAACACCTGCTGCAGGCCTGCGCCGACCTCGCCGCCGCCCTGCTGCGCGGCACCACCGGCGTCCGGGTCCTCGCCACCAGCCGGCACCGCCTCGGCCTCACCGAGGAACACCTCATGGAGGTACGGCCGTTGCCCGTCCCCGACCCGGACGGTGATCTCAGCGCGGCCGACGGCTACCCGGCTCTCGCGCTCTTCGCCGACCGGGCCGCCGCCGTCGTCCCCGGCTTCCGGCTCACCGCCGACAACCGTGCCGCCGTGGCCCGCCTGTGCCGCCGCCTGGACGGCCTTCCGCTCGCCATCGAGCTGGCCGCCGTACGGATGCGCGTCCTCGGCGTGGAACAGCTCCTGGAGCGCCTCGACGACCGCTACCGCCTCCTCACGGCCGGCAGCAGCGCGGCCCTGCCCCGCCACCAGACGCTGCGCGCCGCCGTCGACTGGAGTCATGAACTCTGCACGGAACACGAGCAGTTGGTGTGGGCGAGGGCCTCGGTCCTGGCCGGCGGCTTCGACCTGGAGACGGCGGAGGCGGTGTGCGCGGACGGCGAGCGGGTGCGGCCGTACGAGGTGCTGGAGGCGGTCGCGGGGCTCGTCGACAAGTCGGTGCTGGGCAGGGAGACGGGGCCGGACGGGGTGCGCTACCGGCTGCTCGACACTCTGCGGCACTACGGCCTCGACCGGCTGCGGCAGTCGGCCGGCGAGGAGGACGCGGCCCGGCGGCGCCAGCGCGACTGGATGCAGCACCGGGCCGCCGACTGCGAACGCGCCTGGTTCGGGCCCGGGCAGCGGGAGATCGTCGCCCGGATGCGGGCCGACCAGGACAGCCTGCGCGCCGCCCTCGACTTCAGCCTCACCGCCCCCGGCGAACGCCTCGCCGCCCTGCGTCTCGCAGGCACCCTGTGGTTCTACTGGCACGCCTGCGGAGCACCCCGCGAGGGCCGCTACTGGCTGGAGCGGGCCCTCGACGCCAACCCCGAACCGACCGGCGAGCGGGCCCGCGGACTGTGGGTGGCCGGCCTCCTCGCGGGCGCCACCCAGGACATGACCGGAGGCCTGCGCCGCGCACGGGACGCCCATGCGCTGGCCGAGCACCTCGGCGACAAGGCCGAGGCCGCCCACGCCGAATACGTCATCGGCGTCATCCGCCTGTTCAGCAACGAACTGCCCGCCGCCCTGGAGCACTTCGAAGCCACCGTCGCCCGTGGCCGCGTCCCCGGTCAGCACCTCAGCCTGCACGGCCTCGACCAGGTCGAACTCGCCTGCGCCCTGGGCTTTCTGGGCCAGGCGGACCGCGCCGTCGAGGTCTGCCGGCGCGCCCGCCGGCTCTGCGAGGAGCACGGCGAGGAATGGGTGCGCTCGTACGTGCTGCGGATGCTGGCCCTCGCCCACACCGTGAAGGAGGACTGGCAGGAGGCCGGACGGCAGGCCCGCGAGGCCCTGCGTCTCAAACTCGCCGTCCACGACGTCACCGGCATCGCCCTCACCCTCGACCTGCTGGCCCACATCGCGACCCGGGCGGGCGCCCACGAACACGCGGCCGCCCTGCTCGGCGGCGCCGACCGCACCTGGGCCGACATCGACCGGGACCGCTGGGGCTCGACAGACCTCGGCTCCATCCGCCGCGGCAGCGGCGAGCGGGCGCTGGACGCCCTGGGACAGGCCACCTTCGGGCGGTCGTACGAGAAAGGAAGCGCCCTCGGACTCGCCGAGATCGTCGCGTACGCGACACAGGACGAGCAGCACGAACAGCCCGCCACCGCACGGAAGACCAACGGCCGCCGCAGCTCCCCCACCTCGCAGGACACATCCCTCACCCGTCGCGAGAACGAGGTCGCCGAACTCGTCGCCCAGGGCCTCGCCAACCAGCAGATCGCCGACCGGCTCGTCATCGCCCGCCGTACCGCCGAAGGCCATGTGGAACGCATCCTCAGCAAACTCGGCTTCAGCAACCGCAGCCAGATCGCCGCCTGGGTGACCGCCCAGCGCTGAGCGCTCCGCTGGGTGGGACCGCGATGTGCCGTCGATCGTCTGCTGCACCGTCGTGGCTGGTCGCGCAGTTCCTCGCGCCCCTTCAGGGCGCTGACCCCGCCCAGGCGGCCCCCCGGACCCACACACCCACAGAGAGGAGAACCATGACCAGCACACGACCCGCCCCCACCCCGTTCGACCACCGCATGGCCGTGTACGGCGCGGACGACGAGTTCGTGGCCGCCGCGCTGCCGTTTCTCGCCGAAGGCCTCGGCGCCCCGGGCGAACCCCCGCCCGTGGCCATCGCCGCCCCCGACAAGCTGGACCTGCTGCGCGACGCCCTCGGCGGCGACGCGAGGGACATCGTCCTCATCCCGCACACCGACTGGTACACGGGCTCGGCCGCCAACGCCGTCGCCCAGGGCGCCGGTTACCTCGGTGCGCACGCCGGCCCCGGCGGCCGTATCCACCTCCTCATGGAACCCGTCTGGAACGGCCGCGCAGGACGCTCCGCACGCGAGACCACCGAGTGGATCCGCTACGAGGCGCTCGCCAACCTCCTCTTCGCACCGCTGGCGACGACGGCCCTGTGCGCCTACGACACCCGCACCGCCGGCACGGCCATCATCGAGGCGGCCCGCCGCGCCCACCCCGACACCCCCGCGTACGAGGACCCGGTCCGCCTCACGGCCGAACTGGACTCCGCACCACTGCCGCTGCCCCCGGCCGACGCGGAACCCCACACGCACCTGTCGGCGGATGCCGTACGCAGGGGAGCGGTTGCCCGTGGACTCGGGCCCGCGGACGCGGAGTTGTTCACCGAGGCGGTGACCGCGGCGGTCGCGGCCCTCGGCCCGGTCACCGGCGCCCTGCTGTGGGGCGAGGCACCCGCCTGCGTCTGCGAACTGCGCACGTCACGCCGGGTCGACGACCCGCTCGCGGGCTTCGTGCCGCCCTCCACCCCTGAACTGGCCCCCGACCAGGGGCTGTGGTTCACCCGCCAGGTGTGCGCCTACGTCGACGTCCGCGACGACGGGGCGGGGACGACCGTACGGCTGCAGTACGGGTAACCGCTTGCCCGTACGCAGGTATGGAGACAGGTAGTCCTCCCCGTTTGCCGCGGCGCCGGGGAGGACACTCTCAAATCATGCTGGATCTCTCCGGGACCCCCCACCCGGACTCCGACCCTCAATTCGCTCCGTACCCTCAACCACCCTTGCGGGCAGGCCACTTGAGCGTCGAGTACGACCCCCGCCCGACCGCCGTCCGTGAGGCCCGTGCGGAGGTCCGCAGACAGCTGGAGATATGGGGGCTGACGGACCGGGACGACCTGGTGGACGTCGCCGAACTCCTCGTCAGCGAACTGGCCACCAACGCCCTGCTGCACTCCGCGAGCCGCTTCCGGCTCACCCTGTCCGCCGCACACGGCGTCCTGCGCTGCGAGGTGCGGGACGGCGGCCGCCGTACTCCGCAGGTGCTCGAGGCGGGCGCCTCGGAGAGCGGCCGCGGGATGTTCCTGGTGAACGCGCTTGCCAGGCGCTGGGGCTGCCACCAGGACGGGCAGGGCAAGACGGTGTGGTTCGAGCTGGGTACGTGCGGGGCGGACGGCTGCGGCAGAGGGGAGCCGTAGCGCCGGCCGGCGCGCTCGGCCCTCTTGCCCTTACCGTCTCTTTGCGGTTTCTTGACCCTCATGGCGGACACCACGGGAAACCCCACTGACACCGAGGCCCCATCCGACCCGAACCACACCCCCCGCACATCGAGTTGGCGTCACATCGGCCCCGGAATCGTCGTAGCCGCGACCGGGGTCGGCGCCGGTGACCTCGTTGCCACGCTCATCGCGGGCAGCAACTTCGGCTACACCCTCCTGTGGGCGGCGATCGCCGGCTGCCTGGTGAAGATCTCCCTTGCAGAGGCGGCCGGCCGCTGGCACCTGTCGACGGGGCGTACGTTGTTCGACGGCTGGGCGAGCCTGGGCCGCTGGACGACCTGCTTCTTCGTCGTCTACGCGGTGATCTGGGGCTTCGTCTACGGAGCGGCGGCGATGTCGTCGAGCGCGCTCCCGCTCCAGGCACTGTTCCCGGACGTGATGGACCTGAAGGGCTGGGGCATCGCCTGCGGGCTGGTCGGCCTGGTCTTCGTCTGGTTCAACAAGTACGAGGTCTTCGAGAAGGTCATGACGGTCCTCGTGGGCGTCATGTTCGTGGTGACGGTGTACCTGGCGATCAGGGTCACGCCGAACCTGCCGGACGCGCTGGCGGGCCTGCTCCCCGTCCTCCCGGACGAGAAGGACTCCATCCTCAACACCCTGGGCCTGATCGGCGGCGTCGGCGGCACCATCACCCTTGCCGCGTACGGCTACTGGGTCAACGCCAAGGGCTGGACGAACACCGGCTGGATGAAGGTGATGCGGCTGGACAACCGCGTCGCCTACGCCACGACGGGCATCTTCGTCGTCGCCATGCTCTTCGTCGGCGCGGAACTGCTCCACTCCGCGAACGTGGCCATCGCGAGCGGAGACAAGGGCCTGATCCAGCTCAGCGACATCCTGGAGCAGGAGTACGGCTCGGCTACGGCCAAGTTCTTCCTGATCGGCTTCTTCGCGACGTCCTTCACCTCGCTGATCGGCGTGTGGCACGGGGTGAGCCTGATGTTCGCGGACTTCGTGGCGCGGTACCGGGGCCGCGGGGAGGCGAGGGGCGAGGAGGTCGCCTCGGGCGAGCGGGAACGCTCGTGGCCCTTCCGCGCGTACCTGCTGTGGCTGACCTTCCCGCCGATCGTCCTGCTCTTCCAGGGCCAGCCCTTCCGCCTGATCATCCTCTACGGCGTCCTCGGCGCGGCGTTCCTCCCCTTCCTCGCCCTGACCCTGATCTGGCTCCTCAACTCCTCCCGCACGCCCCGCGAATGGCGCAACGGCCTGCTGAGCAACGCGATGCTCGCACTCGCGGGGCTGCTGTTCCTGATCCTGTGCGCGAAACAGATCTGGGACCAGCCGTGGGCGGAGTTCTTCTGAACCCCGCTTCTACTGCCACCACTTGGGGCTGAGCGCGATCGCGCGGAGCTGCTTCATGGTCAGTACGGGGGCTTTGCGGGTCGCGGCGGTGTCCTGGGCACCGGAGTTGAAGGCGCTGATCACCACGCGCCGCCCATCGGTCGTGAGGGTGTCGACGGTCCACATCACAACACCCGCACCGCCCTTCTCGCCGGGCCCCTGACGGGTGGCGACCTTGGTCCCGTCGGGCAGGGTCTCGGCGCCGGAGCCGAAGAGTTCGCCCTCGACGTCCGACATGTCGCTCTGGACGTTGATCTGCACCAGGCTCCTGCCCTTGCCGTCGTCGGCGACGACGTAGCCGAACCCGGGGTCGTCGCCGCTGTCCTCGGACACCGTCAGGCCCTTCGGCAGCAGGGACTTGAGCGTCGGCGCGACCGGCACATCGGCGGCCGTCCCGGTCGTGCTCGGCTGCGCGGTCGGCTTGTCCGGATCCTCGGGCACGGCGTCGATGGCGTCCCGCCAGGCGGCCGCGGCGGCGACATGCTTCAACTGCGCGGGTGACAGCGGCGGTTGATCCCGGCTGACGGGCGCGCCCTTCTGGGCAGCGGCGTTCCACTCGCTGACGCTGACGTGGTGCCCCTCCGGCGTGACGAGTTCGGCGCTCCACCACTTGGTGTCCGCGCGGCGGTCCGGGTATTCGTACCCCTGGAGCACCATGACCACCGAACCGTCCGACAGCCGGCTGGTGTTGCAGGCGTCGTAGTGGGCGAACGCCTTCCCGGGGCACTTGGTGACCTGCCGGGCCTCGTCGGTCCCCGGCTCCACCCGCCCGAGACCGACACCCACGGCCGCCGCGCCCTTGCCGTCGTCGAAGACGAGATGCACGTACGGCCCCGGCTCCTCGTCCGTGCCCCGCGCCTCGGCCTTGCTGAACTTGCCGTCGGGGAGCAGCTTTTCGAGCGTACGGATGAGGGTGTCGCCGGATACGGGACCGGGGGCGGCAGGCGTCGAGGCGGAGGCGGCCACGGAGGACCGTTCCTGCCCGGAGGACCCGTGACCGGGCAGCAGCAGCGCCCCGCCCACACCAACGAGCGCGAGGCTCGCGGTCCCGCCCACGACGGCGGCCCGCCGCCGCAGCAGCAGCCGTCGCCGCCCGCGCACCGCACCGGCGGTGACGAGCGCGGCCCGGTCGGTCTCGAACCCGCCGCCGGTGTGCCGCAGACCGGCGGAGAGCCGTTCCTCGAAGGGATCGCTGTGCTGTTCCAAAGGCATGACGGACCACCGTTTCGCGAGGGAATGAAGAAGACGGGGACGGGCGCTCGGCCGGGCGTTCAGGGACGCGCGTACTCGCCGAGATCCTCACCGAGCAGCTCCCGCAGCCGCCCGAGGGCACGGACGCACCGCGTGCGCACGGCCGCCGAACTGGCGTTCATGGCCTGGGCGGTCTCCTCGACGGAGCGGTCCTCCCAGTACCGCAGGACGACCACGGCCCGGTCCTTGGCGGGAAGCCGGGCCAGGGCCTCCAGCAAGGTCAGCCGCAACGGCATGTCACGGCCGTCCGGACCGTCGTCCGGCAGATCGGGCAGCGCATCGGTGGCGCGCTCGGTGCTGCTGCGTCTGCGCTGATGCGCGAGGAACGTACGCAGGAGAACGGTCTGCGCGTATCCCGCGGGATTCTCCACACGGGACACGCGCCGCCAGCTCACGTACAACCGCCCGAGAGTCTCCTGCACCAGATCCTCGGCAAGATGCGTGTCTCCGGCGGTCAGCAGACAGGCGGACCGATACAGATGCCCGGCACGCACCGCAGCGAACTCCGCATACTCGTCGGCCCGCCCCTGTCTCATCCACGTCCCCCTGCCCACCCCACCGTCCACACGGTCTCACTTCATTGATGCGGTGGGGGTGGGGAAATGTTTCACGCGAAGCAAGTGCTCATCGGGAAGCCGTGCGCTCACGGGAGTGCATGCACATGCGCCCCCACCGAGCTCGACCACGAACTCCCCGCGGCCGCATCCCAGTTGGTCGACCACGTCATCGCACCCCGCAGATCGGGATACGTCTTCGACGGCTTGAAGGAGCCGCAGTTCGTGCCGGCCGTCAGGCAGTCGAGGGCGTTGTTCACCACCGTCGGGGAGACGTAGCCGCTGCCCGCGGCGCTCGTCGAGGCCGGCAGCCCCAGGCCCACCTGGGACGGGGACAGTCCGCCCTCCAGCTGGATGCAGGCCAGCGCCGTCAGGAAGTCCACCGAGCCCTGTGAGTACACCTTGCCGTCGCAGCCCAGCATCGAACCGCTGTTGTAGTACTGCATGTTGACGACCGTCAGGATGTCCTTCACGTTCAGTGCGGTCTGGAAGTAGGCGTTCGACGTCGACTGCATGTCGATCGTCTGGGGCGCCATGGTGATGACGAGTGACGAGCCCGCCTTCGACGACAGCGACCGCAGGGCCTGGGACATGTACGTCGCGTTGAGGCCGTTCTCCAGGTCGATGTCGACGCCGTCGAAGCCGTACGTCTGCATGAGCGAATACACCGAGTTCGCGAAGTTCGTTGCCGACGTCGAGTCGCTCACCGACACCGTGCCGTTCTGGCCGCCGATGGACACGATGACCTTCTTGCCCGCCGCCTGCTTCGCCTTGATGTCCGCCTTGAACTGGTCGACCGTGTAGCCGCCGAGGCCCGCCGAGTCCAGGTTGAAGGTGACGGCACCCGGCGTCGTCGTGGCGTCCGCGAAGGCCACGGCGATGATGTCGTACTGGGACGAGACGTCGGAGATCTTCTGGACCGTGGCGCCGTTGTTGAAGTTCTGCCAGTAGCCGGTGACCGCGTGCTTGGGAAGCGCGGTCCCTCCGTTGCTGCCGCCAGAGGTCGTCGTCCCCGTCACCGACGCCGACTTCGCCGACTCGCCCGCCGAGTTCGTCGCCGTGACCTGGAAGGAGTACGAGGTGGAGGCAGCGAGGCCCGTCACCGTCGCCGACGCCCCCGTCACCGCCGTCACCTTCGTACCGTCCCGGTAGACGTTGTAGCCGGTCGCGCCCGAGACCGCGTTCCAGGACAGGGACACTGAGGAGGCTGTCGTACCGGACACCGACAGGCCGCTCGGTGCGGACGGGACCGTCGGTGCGGGGTCGCCGCCTCCGCCGCCGTCGGGGCCGTAGACCGAGACGTCGTCGGCGTAGTACGCCGCCTGGCCGTACCAGCCGTGTGTGTAGACCGTCACCGAGGTCGTGGACGAACCCGTCGTGAAGCTCGTCGTCAGCTGCTTCCACGAGGACGAGTCCGGGGTCCAGGTCGACACGTCCGTGGTGCCCGTGCCGGTCACGCCGAGGAAGGCGTAGCCGCCCTGCACCCAGGCGCTCAGCGAGTACGTCGAGTTCGGTCGGACCGCCACCGTCTCGCTGCACTGGGCGTCGTCCTGCCCGGCCGGGGTGGCCTTGAGCGCGGCGGCGCCGGTGTGCACGGGGGAGGAGACCGTCGTACCGCTGCTCGCGGAACAGGTCCAGTTGCTCAGGCCGGATTCAAAGCCGGCGTTCTTGGCGTTGTTGACGTCCGCTGCGGACGCCTGGCCCGTGCCCGCGAAGGAGAGGGCGAGGGCGGCGATGACGGCTCCTGACCAGAGCCGTGCTGTCGATCGTCGCTGTGGTGTCGATCGTCTCTGTGGGGACATGACAATAAGTTGGTCCAGACCAATTGCTCTGTCAAGAGGTCTAGGCCAAGTGCTCCGTGTGCTCGGTTCGGGAGCGTTCGGGAGTGTCGAGATGCTCGAACCTGCCCCGGTTTGACGCAACTTGTGAAACGTCAGTTGTCCATCAGCTGCACAAACGCTGTTCTCCGGTCACAGGGGCGTGGATACAGTGCTGAGGTAGTCACGGAGTGAAGTCACCGGGGAGCTGCGCGTGCCAACTGCCATCGCCGTGACCAGTGCCGACATGGCGCTGCCACCGCAGGACGAGCGGACCTTGCCCGCCATCGTCCTGCAGGACCTGGACAAGCAGCCGCTGGAGCAGGCGCTGGCGGGCGTGCAGAGTCTGATCGACCAGTACGGGCATCTGATCGTCGTCTGCTCGCAGGCTGTCTCTCCGGAGACCGGGCGGCGGCTGCACACGATCCGCTCCCTGCTGGAAACCGACCGTATCGCCCTGTTCCGGCCCGATCTGCCCCCGCTCGGACTGGCCGTCCTGGCCCGCCAGTTGAGGCAGCTGGCCTCCTGCGACCTCAGCCCCGGCGTCCTCGCCTCCGCCGGCCGCCTGCTGACCCACTACATCCACGCCGGAGCACTGCTCGGCTCGGTCGCCCGCCTCGACCGCGTCCACGTCGGTCTCAAGCAGCACGCCAAGTCCTGGGTGCCGGGCCATCACTTCGCCGTCCTCGCCCATCCCGAGCCGCAGTTGGTGAAGATCGCCCCCGGGGCCGCCCTCGCGGGGCCGGAGTTCGGCACCTCGATGCTGGTCGCGAAGGGACAGCTGCAGTCGGACTGGGTCACCGCGAGCCTCGTCCCGCAGTGGAACGCCCAGGGGCTCAGGGAAGCGGTGCTGCCGGCCGAGTCCGCGGCCTGGTGGGGGACGGGCAAGCTGATCGAGTTCGCCGCCTTCCTGCCCGAACTGTCCGTGCTGTATCAGCTGGTCACGTCGGTACGGCAGGGCTCCTGCCACTGGTGCGGCATCGACGTCATCGGTGACCGTTGTGTCTTCTGCTCCGCCGGCCCACCGCCCATCCTGGAGAACCAGCTCCCCGCGGGGAGAGGCTCCTGAACCGGCATGACCGGCGGTCGTCCCCGCCGCAGACGTACCGCTCGCACGATCCCATCCGCTCGACCGATATCCCCCAATGAGGTTGTACGGTTCATGAACTCCCGTCAGCGCCGTGGCGTGCTACTCCTGCTCCTGTCGGTCGTCTGCGCCCTCGGCGCGTTCGTCGGCGTCCTGTCCGTCATCAGCGACGTGAAGTCCGAGGTCGGGCCCAAGGTCACGGCGTACGAGGTCAAGAGCGACATCGAGCCGTACACCAGCCTCAGCGCGGCCCAGTTCGAGAAGACCGAGATGCCCAAGCGGTGGCTGTCGGCGAACGCGGTCACCGATCTCGCCGGCATCCGCGGGAAGGTCGCCATGACGACCCTCAGGAAGGGCTCCCTGCTGCAGAGCGACATGATCGCCGATCAGCCGGCCCTGCAGCCCGGGCAGCAGGAGGTCGCCATCATGATCGATGCGGCGACCGGAGTCGCCGGCAAGATAACGCCGGATTCCAAGGTCAACGTCTACGCCACCTTCGAGGGTCAGAAGCAGGGCGATCCCGACCTGTCCAAGATCATCGTGACGAATGCCAGGGTCCTCGACGTGGGCGACCTCACCTCGCTCCAGCCCGACGCCACCGACCGCACCGGTCAGGCCACCAAGGCCGTCCCCATCACCTTCGCGCTCTCCGCGCTCGACGCCCAGCGTCTGACCTACGCCGAGTCCTTCGCCAAGCGGGTCCGGCTCGCGCTGGTCGCGCCGGGCGAGACCGGGACCATCCCCGAGCAGGACCGCACGTACCAACTCGCCAAGGACAAGTGAGAGGCCCCCATGCCCACGAGGATCCTCCCGGCAGTCGGCGACGTGGACGCGGTCCGGTCCATCACGACACTGCTCAGCCAGCTCCCGGACGCAGAGCCGGTGGCCCCGGTCGTCGACTCGACCCAGCTCGTCGACACCCTCGCGCGGCTCGCCGCCGAGTCCGTCGACGAACTGCCCGAGGTCGTGGTGGTGCACGAACGCATCGGCCCGGTCCCGGCGTTGGAGCTCATTCGCGAGGTCGCGCTGCGCTTCCCCGCGGTGGGGGTCATCCTCGTCACCTCGGACGCGAGCCCCGGCCTCTTCCAGGCCGCGATGGACTACGGCGCGCGGGGCCTGGTGGCGCTCCCGCTGAGCTACGAGGAGCTGGCCAGCCGCGTGCAGGCGGTGGCGCAGTGGTCGGTGGGGGTACGGCGCCATCTGGGCTCCGGCGGCGATGTGTTCACCGGCGTCGGGGGGACCGTCGTCACGGTGAGCGGGTCGAAGGGCGGTGTCGGGTCGACCCTCACCGCCATCCAACTGGCGCTGGCGGCACAGGCGTCGGGGCGCAGCACGGCACTCTTGGACATGGACCTCCAGGCGGGGGACGTGGCGTCGTATCTGGACGTCCAGTTCCGCCGGTCGGTGGTGGACCTGGCGGCGATCACGGACATCTCGCCGAGGGTGCTGGCCGACGCCGTCTTCCGGCACGACACGGGTCTCGCGCTGCTGCTCGCCCCGGGGGAGGGCGAACGCGGCGAGGAGGTGACGGACCGGGCCGCCCGGCAGATCGTCAGCGCCCTGCGCTCCCGCTACGAGGTCGTCGTCATCGACTGCGGCGCCCAGCTGGGCGGGGCGGGCGCGGCCGCCGTGGAGATGGCCGACACGGCGCTGCTGATCACGACACCGGACGTGGTCGCGGTGCGCGGCGCCAAGCGGACGGTACGGATGTGGGACCGGCTGCAGATCCGCAAGGCCGAGGAGACGACGGTGGTCGTCAACCGGTATTCGCGAGGGACCGAGATCCAGCCGCCGCTGATCCAGAAGATCACGGGTACGGCGGTCGCGGGGACGGTGATTCCGGCGAACTTCAAGGAACTGCAGGGCGCCGTGGATGCGGGGCGGATCCATGAGCTGGACAGCAGGAGCGTGGTGAAGCAGGCGCTCTGGGGGCTGGCGGGGGAGCTGGGGCTGGTGAAGGCCGTCGAGGGGGCGCAGCGGGGTGGCGGGCGGTTTCGGGGGGATCGCGGGTCGGTGAGTTTCCGGCGGCGTAGGGACTGAGGCGGATGGGGATGCGGGCGTTGCCGTCGTTGTCGTCGGGGGAGCGTGACCGGGGCCAGGTCACCATCGAGTTCCTGGGCATGATGCCGACGATCATCATCACGCTGGTGGTGCTGTGGCAGCTCGTGCTGGTGGGGTACACGTACACGCTTGCGGGGAATGCTGCGGACGAGGCGGTGCGGGCGGGGACGGCGGCCGCGGGCGATCGCCAGGCCAAGTGCGACCAGGCGGGACGCAAGGACCTGTCGGACGCATGGAAGGGCGGCGCCGATGTGCAGTGCAACACCGGGGGCGGCTATGTCACCGCCGACGTCTCGCTCGACGTACCCATTCTGTTCCCGGGCACGTTCAGCTTCCCGTTCAAGGTGAGGGGTCACGCCGGCGCGGTCGAGGAGGCGACGCACTGAGATGTCGTATCGACTGCCGTATCGACGCAAACGCCGTGACCAGGGCCAAGTCGCCATCGAATACCTGGGGTTCCTGCCCGTCCTGATCATCGTCGGCATGGCGGTCGTGCAGCTGGGGCTGATCGCCTACGCCGCACAGCAGGCGGGTACGGCGGCCCGGGCCGGGGCGCGTGCGGCCTCGCTGGAGCCGGGGACCGCCCAGCAGGGCTGCGCGAACGCGATCAGCGACGGGCTGTCGGTCGCCTGCACCGCCGCGCCGGGCGGCGACACGGTCACCGTCACCGCGACGGTCCAGATCCCGTCGATCGTCCCCGGCTGGGACTTCGACCCCGCACAGAAGACCGCGACCATGCCACTCGACTCGACCACGACCACTGGCTGACGCAGGAACAAGGAGCACCGACGATGAGCCTGCGCGCACGCATCAACTCCCCCGAGGAGAACGGCCACCGGGGCGAGGACGGCCACCTGGTCGCCTCCTATCGTGCGAAGCTGCTCGAGGAGATCGACCTCGCGGAGATGAGCGCGCTGGCCGCGGCCGAGCGCCGCGCCCGCCTGGAGCGGGTGCTCGGGCACATCATCAGCCGCGAGGGCCCGGTGCTGTCGACCGTCGAGCGCTCGCAGCTGATCCGCCGGGTGGTGGACGAGGCCCTGGGCCTCGGCATCCTCGAGCCGCTCCTCGAAGACGCGTCGATCACCGAGATCATGGTGAACGGCCCGGACGCGATCTTCGTCGAACGAGCCGGCAGGGTGGAGCAGTTGCCCCTCCGCTTCCCCTCCCACGACCAGCTGATGCAGACGATCGAGCGCATCGTCTCGACGGTGAACCGCAGGGTGGACGAGTCGAATCCGATGGTCGACGCGCGCCTCCCGTCCGGCGAGCGCGTGAACGTGATCATCCCGCCTCTGTCCCTCACGGGCGCCACCCTCACCATCCGCCGCTTCCCGCGCTCCTTCACGCTCCAGGAGATGATCGGCTTCGGCTCGCTGGACGAGCCCATCCTGTACCTGCTGGCGGGGTTGGTGCTGGCGAAGTCCAACGTGATCGTGTCGGGCGCGACGGGCACGGGCAAGACGACGCTGCTGAACGCGCTGTCGGGCCTGATCCCCGAGAGCGAGCGCATCATCACCATCGAGGACTCGGCGGAACTCCAGCTGCAGCAGGGGCATGTGATCCGGCTGGAGTCCCGCCCCCCGAACGTCGAGGGCAAGGGCCAGGTCACCATCCGCGACCTGGTCCGCAACTCCCTGCGTATGCGCCCCGACCGCATCGTCGTCGGTGAGGTCCGAGGCGGCGAGTCGCTCGACATGCTCCAGGCGATGTCGACGGGCCACGACGGCTCCCTCGCCACCGTCCACGCGAACAGCGCGGAGGACGCGCTGATGCGGCTGAAGACCCTGGCGTCCATGTCCGAGGTGGAAGTCCCCTTCGAGGCGCTGCACGACCAGATCAACAGCGCCATCGACGTGATCATCCAGCTCACCCGCTTCGCCGACGGCATCCGCCGTATCACCGAGATCGCGATCCTGGACAGCCACGGCAGCGAGCCGTACCGCCTGGCGACGGTGGCCCGCTTCAACGCCCGGCCGATGGCCGCCGACGGCCGTATCTACGGCGCCTTCGAATACTTCCCGGTCCCACGCCGTACCGCGGACCGCCTCTACATGGCGAGCCAGCCCGTCCCCCAGGCGTTCGGCGTCGCCCAGTCCGCAGACCAGCTCGCCACCCGAGAAGCCAGGTAGGAACCGCCCGATGGATCTGCAAACCCTAGTCACGCTCACCACCGGCATCACCCTCCTGACCTGCGTCCTGGCAGTCATGGGCCTGCACGCCTACGCCACGGGCAAGGCCCAGCGCCAGGCACTCGTCGACCGCCTCACGGCCACCGGCCAGATATCGGTGGGCGGCCGCCGACGGCGCTTCCGCAACCTGGACCGCCGTCTGCGCCGTACGAAACTCGGCAAGAAGCTGGAACTGCGGCTTGCGGCAACGGGCCTGGACATCACGCCGGGCGAGTTCTTCGTCTACATGCTCGCGACGGTGGCGGGCCTGTGGCTGGTCGGCCAGGCGTCCCTGGCGCCCTTCTTCGGACCGCTGGCCGGGCTGCTGGGCATCTGGGTGGCAGTGCAGTTCCTGAACTGGCAGCGGCAGAAGCGGATCGAGAAGTTCATCAACCAACTGCCGGAGCTGGCACGGATCATGGCCAACGCCACCCAGGCCGGGCTGGCGCTGCGTACCGCGATCGGAATGGCGGCCGAGGAGCTGGAGGCGCCGGCGGGGGAGGAACTCGCCAAGGTCGCCAACCAGTTGGCGCTCGGTGCGTCCATGGACGACGCGCTGGGCGAGCTGGCCGACCGGCTGCCGTCGCGCGAGCTGGTCGTACTCGTGACGACGCTGGTGCTGTCGAACCGGGCGGGAGGCCAGGTGGTCACCGCCCTGCGCAACCTCACGGACACGCTCGAGGAACGCAAGGAGACGCGGCGCGAGGTCCGCACCCAGCTCTCCCAGGTCAACATGACGTCGTACGCCGTCCCCGTGCTCGGCGTGGGCTCCCTGTTCCTCATGAACGGCGTCAAGCACGGCGCCCTGGACCGTATGACGGGCTCCTCGCTCGGCCAGGCCGCGGTGATCATCGCCTTCTCGCTCTACGCGGTCGGCTTCGTCCTCATCCGCCGTCTGTCCCGTATCGACGTCTGAGGCGTCCGAGAAGCCCGAAAACCTGGAGGGAGGATGACCATGGGAGTTCTGCTGGCACTGGTGATGGGCCTCAGCGTCTGGGGCATCTTCGCCGGCATCCGCATGTACCGCGCGGACGCCAAGCTGCCCGGCGACCTGGTGCTCGCCCTGGAGGTGGGCTCGACCCGCACCGGGGCCGTCGACTCGCTCATCGACCGCCTCGGCATGCGGTACGCACCCGCAGTCCTGCGCCTGATGGGCCCGAAGCTGGTCGCCAAGTACCGCCGAAAGATCGACCTCGCGGGCAACCCGGGCGGTCTGACCATCGACCGCTATGCGGCCCGGCGTGCGGTCTACGGCTTCCTGGGCGGCGTCGGCTTCCTGGTGTTCCTGCTGAGGGGCCAGTTCTTCATCGCCGTGCTCCTGCTCGCCTTCGGCGCGTTCTGGACCGAGGTCGGCATCTGGTCGGCCATCCGCATCCGCAAGGACGTCATCGAGCGCACGCTGCCGGACTTCCTCGACGTGCTCGCGGTCGTGGTGAGCGCGGGCCTCGGCTTCCGCCAGGCGCTGGACCGAGTGGCCTCGAAGTACGAGGGCCCCTGGGCGGACGAACTCCGCATCACTCTGCGCCAGATGGACCTCGGCATGAGCCGCAGGCAGGCCTTCGCGGAGCTGCGCAGGAGGAACGACTCCGAACAGGTCGCGATGTTCGTGACGGCGCTGCAGCAGGGCGAGGAACTGGGCGCACCGATCGTCGACACGCTCGTGTCCTTGGCGAAGGACATGCGCCGCACGGACGCACAGAACGCCCGCCGCAAGGCTGCCCGCGCGGTCCCCAAGGCCACCATGATGATCACCACCTTCATGGTCCCGGCCACCATGCTCCTCCTCGGCGCCGGCCTGATCCTCGGCTCCGGCACCGACTTCGGCTCGCTCACGGGCAAGTAGGGACGGGGGACGGACGAAGGCCATGGCGACGACAGAGGGACGCGAGGGACGCGAGGGACGCGAGGGACGCGAGGAACGCACGCGGCTGCTTCGGCGACGCCCGAAGCTCCCGGAGATCACGACTCCACCGGCGCTGCCACCGGGGTGGGAGCCGGCGTACGCGCCGCTGCCGGCGGTGCCCCCACAGCCGCAGCCCCGTGGACCGGCAGTCGCCGATGGCGGTCAACCCCCACAGGGGCCACTCGCACCACCCGACAACGAAAGTAGTACGGGTGGTGCCGGTGGGAACCCGCACCCGGCCGAAGGCCGGGTGTCCACCCACACACCCGCACCGGCAGTCGCACCCGCACCCGGCGAAGCCACCCCCACCACCCCCACCACCCCCACCACCCCCACCATCCCCATCCAGATCAACGCCCTCCAGGCCATGTGCCGCCAGGTCTTCGGCTTCCGCCTGGCCATGATCGCCCTGGCGGCCCCCGCAGCCCTCCTCAACGCCGCTCCGGGCGTGGCCACCCGACTCGTAGGCGCAGCGGTCGTCATCACCTTCATGGGCTCCTACGTCCTCTTCAGGGACTGGGAGCGCTTCGGCCCCCTCCTCCTGCGCCACCCCACCCTCCTGGCGGTGGACACCCTCTTCGGCTCCCTGCTCCTCATCTCCGCGGGCCCGGACAGCACCCTCGCCTACGTCGGCGTCTGCACCCCGCTGCTGGCCGGCATCGTCTACGGCTGGCGGGGCGCCGCGGTCTTCGCGTCCCTCCAGGCCCTGATCCTCTTCTTCGTCCACGCGGCGAGGGACCTGCACGGCGCCGGCCCCGCGGAGACCCTGCTCCTCCCCGGCCTCTGCGTGATCGCGGGGGCGGTCGGCTCGGCCCTGCGCAACCTCATGTTCCGCTTCGGCGCCGCAACGCAGGCCCTGACCGCGGTGCAGGCCCGCCTGGCGGTGACGGAGGCGGTGAGTGCGGAACGGGCCCGCCTGGCAAGGGAGATGCACGACTCCGTGGCCAAGACCCTCCACGGAGTGGCGCTGGCCGCAGACGGCCTGGCAGGCTCCGCGGGCGCACCCGACACGGACGCGAAGCTGGTCAGACAACAGGCCGAACTGGTCGCCCGCTCGGCCCGCCGGGCAGCCGCCGAGTCCCGCGAGCTCCTGGCCGACCTGCGCCGCGAATCCGACCCGGACCACGCCACCGACGTACTGGTCGAACTGGCCGCCCGCACAAGGGACTTCAGCACCCGCACGGGCGTCCCGGCCGCCTACCGCTCCACCGGCGACGACACCGTCCCGCCCGTCCCGCCCGCCGTCGCCCGCCAGCTCCTCACCATCGCCTCGGAGGCGATGGAGAACGCCCACCGTCACGCGGCCCCGACCCGTGTGGACGTACACGCAGGCGTCCACGGCGACCTCCTCCGCATCAGCGTCTACGACGACGGCCGCGGCCTGCCTTCCGGCACCACCCTCGAACAACTCCGCCGGTCAGGCCACTTCGGCCTGGTCGGAATGGTGGAGCGGGCCGCGTCGGTGGGCGCCCGCATCCGCATCGGCCGCGGCGCCCACCCCAGGGGCACGGAGGTCTGCCTGGAACTCCCGCTGGCGGCCCTGACGACGTAGACATCGCCCTCGCCCTCGCCCTCGACCGCACCAGTACGCCGCCGCACACGTCCCCCACGACAAGAGAGGAGGCCGCGAGATGCCGGACCACACGACTCCCCACCCCGGCCCCCAACAGCCGCCGCCCCACCACCCGTTCGAGGCACTCCCGGCACCCGAGCCGCTCAAGATCGTGGTGGCGGACGACAACCCGGTCGTCCGCGCGGGCCTGACGGCACTCCTCTCCGGCCGCGGCGACATCACAGTGGTGGCGGAAGCGGCAGACGGCCGCCAGGCCTACGAGGCGGCCCTCCAACACCACCCCGACGTCATCCTCCTGGACGTCCGCATGCCAGGCGTCGACGGCATCTCGGCGCTCCCCTACCTGGTGCAGATCGCCCCCGTGGTGATGCTCACGTACAGCAGGGAGTCGGAGATCGTCCAGGAGGCGCTGCGCCGAGGCGCCGGCGGCTACCTGGTCCACGGTGAGTTCACGGCGGACCAACTGGTCGCGGCCGTATGGGACATCAAGGAGGGCAGGGCCCACTTCACCCCGACGGCGGCAGGGGCTCTGCTCGCCCAGCTCCGCCAGGGGCAGGGAGGCCCACCTCTTCCGGAGGGCCTGGGTAGTGCAACTGCATACGAAAATAAGCACCCCGCACATTCGCATGCACCTACTCAACACCCCACTCCACCAGCGGATTTCAACGTACCGGGTACTCCTGTCTCCACTATTTCTTCAGAAAACCTTTCGCAGGTGCAACCGAGTGTGGGACAGTCGTCGTCTGGATGGTCGAGTGGCCGTCCTGTGGCTGCTCCCGACAGGGCAAGGTTCCAACTGAGCACGAGGGAGGCGGAGATCATGGACCTCATCGCGTCCGGAATGAACAACCAGCAGATCGCCGCCACCTGCTTCATCAGCGAGAAGACGGTCAAGAACCACATCAACCGCATCTTCGCGAAACTCCACAGCACCAGCCGCTCGGAGGCAGCCGCCAAATGGCTGGGTACGGCTCCGGGGTCAGGCCGAGGGGTGGGGTGACCGGCGGTGACGGCAGGGGGGAACGGGCAGTCCCGAGGTCGTGGCTGGGCCTCGCTTTGGGCCCTTGATTGGGCCCTGGGACCCTCCGGCGGGACGGGTGTTCCGCAGTACGGTTCTCGTGCCGAGAGCGGCACGGAGATCCGACCCGGAGGGGAACACCATGAGCAACTGGATCAACACCACCGTCGCATACCTGCAGACCCGCGCCGCGCGCAACGACAAGGGGCAGACGGCGGTGGAGTATCTGGGGATCATCGCGGTGGTCGTGGCGATCGTGCTGGCTATTACGGGTACGGACATCGGGCAGACGATCTTCAACGCGATCACCGACAAGATCACCGAAGTCACTGGCGGCTGATGCGGCCCCGTAGGTACGACGACGCAGGGCAGGCCTTCCCCATCTACATCACGGTGGTGGCGGGCCTGCTCTTTCTCGCGTTCGCGTACCTTGCGGTCGGCCAGGCCGCGGCAAATCGGAACGGAGCCCAGACGGCAGCCGACGCGGCTGCTCTGGCGGCGGCGCAGGACACCCGGGACACACTCGCAGGACAGTGGGTGGGCGTAGTACGCGACCCCACGAAGTGGCAGGACATCCTCGACGGCCGAGCGGCGGTACTCGACGGCTGCCCGCGTGCGGACCAGCTCGCGGCGCAGAACGACGCGCAGGTGCTCGGTTGCGACGGACAACTGTCGGACCTGAGCTACACAGTCGAGGTCAAGACGGACAAGTCCGTCGGAGACTCGATCGTCCCTGGTACGGAGAACAAGCGCTCCAAGGCGTCCGCCAAGGCCGTGATCGAGCCGCTCTGCGGGTTCGATCCCCCGGGTGAGGACGCCGGGGCCGATGTCTTGCCGAGGCTCACCTGCAAGGACAACAGGGATTGGGATCTGGATCCGGACGACCCGGCTGGTCTACCAAAGCCCAAGGACCTCTTCGACGTCCATCTGGCCGACTGACAAGCGAACGACGAGTGATGAGGGAAGCGGAGTCATGAGCATTCGGTTCACTACGAAGGCCCGTAGGGGGATGGTCGCGTTGACCGTTGCGGCCGGACTGGCCATCGGGGTGGCCGGTTGCGGCAGTGGTGGCGGCGACGACAAGAAGCCGGACACGTCGGCGTCCGCCTCCAAGGGCAGTGGGTCAAATGCGAGCGCTCAGGAGGGGCAGTCGGATGAGCCCTTGGCCGAATTGAAGGGCCCAGATGGCCTGCTGCTTCAGATCACCTCAGCAAAG
Organism: Streptomyces sp. NPDC001401; assembly: GCF_042895385.1. Lineage (NCBI taxonomy): Bacteria > Bacillati > Actinomycetota > Actinomycetes > Kitasatosporales > Streptomycetaceae > Streptomyces > Streptomyces sp. NPDC001401. The sequence continues at coordinate 341,402 of NZ_JBIAWI010000004.1, read as the reverse complement.
CGGGACTCGGGCGGATTCGTCACGGTCAGCGGGGACTTGAAGAACGACGGTGGCAAGACACTCACCCTTCCCGCCCAACTGAGCGGCAATGAAACCGAGATCATCAGGAATGGTCGGTCACTCGGCGGAGCCACGTTGGTGGACTCCAAGGGGAAGAAGCGCTACTACGTGCTGCGCGACACGGATGGTCGCCCGCTGACCACGACGGGCATCACTTCAGTCAAGTCAGGCGAAACCGTGCCGGTGTTCATGCAGTTCCCCGCCCCGCCCACCGACACGACCCAAGTTTCCTTCCAGCTCCCGATGTTCGCTCCCGCTGACATCGCGATCTCTGGGTGAGGCCGACCATGACCGCCACCCACGCCCCAGCCCGAACGGGAATCCCGCGCCTCGCGCTCACCCTCACCGCCGCCTCCCTCATGGTCGCCACAAACATCTTCGGCGCCGTGACGGCCCACGCGGACGACAGCCCGAGCGTCCCGCCCGGAACCGAAGCGACAGCCTCGGCCCCGGTCAAGGTGGACCCGAACGACCCCGACCTCAAGCTCCCCGAGGGCGCCACCCTCGCCACGCCCAAAGTGCTGGACATCAAGTCCGTCGTAGAGGACCAGGGCGGCGAGGAACGCCGCGAAGACACCAACTCCGACGTCACGTTCGCCCTCCAGGCCGAGGTCCTGTTCAGCAAGGACAGCGCGAAGCTGAGCGGCGAGGCGAAGTCCCGTATCGCCGGGATCGCCGCCGAGATCAAGAAGCAGAACGCGACAAAGGTCCGCGTCTTCGGCTTCACGGACAACCTGGGCTCCTCCGCCCACGGCGACGTCCTGTCCAGGCAGCGCGCCAACGCCGTACAGGACGTCCTGGACCAGGAACTCCACGACCCGAACATCACCTTCGAGGTACGCGGCTACGGCGAGCAGTACCCGATCGCCGACAACTCCACGGAGGCCGGCCGCAGGAAGAATCGCCGGGTCGAGGTCACGTTTCCGCGAACGGAGAGCTGATCAACAACCCTCGGACGCCATGGGCCCGTTCGGTACGAACACCGGCGGGACGGGTCGGCGTCCATCGCCGCAATGGGGTGCATGCGTGGTGCATACTCCCGGTATGCCCGACGCCATGATTCGTGTGCCCGTCGAAGTCCGTGACCAGCTCGCTGCCGTCGCGGAGGCGCGCGGCATCAGTCTTCGTGGCCTCATGCGGGAGATCGCTGCTCAGACTCTGACCCCTGAGCAGACCAAGGCAAGGGCCGACCGTACCCGCACTCTCCTCGCCGAACGGTTCGGGCACGATGTGACGGACGAGGAGTCCGCAGAGATGCGCCGAAGGATGAGGGAGGCCACCGCCGCCCACCGGGCCACGCTGGCGGAGTCGTCCCGCTGACCTTGCAGGGAACGACTACAGCAAGTGGTCCGCCTTGCCCGCCTTGATCTCCAGAATGAGGGCACGAAGAGCGTCGCGGCTGTCGGCGACGAAGCGCTCCTCCTGTCCGGCGACGCTGATGTACGCGTTGCCGGCAGTGTCTGTGCCTATGCGGAAGCAGTTGGCCCCTTCCCCGCAGAAGGGGTCTTCCCAGGTGATGGTGGGCACGGTCGATGTCTCCTAGAGGTCGTCGGCGAGGGTGCGGATGAAGTCGCGCGAGGCATCCGGCGCGAGCGCCACGGACGCTGCCGCGTCGAGTTGGGCCCGGTACTTGCGGAGCTGCGTTTCCGAGTCGATGAACTCAGGACCGTGTGTGCTGTCGAGCTCCACGGTGTCGAGTTGGGGCACAGTCGACTCGACGTACACGACTGATTGACCCGCTCCCGGAAAGCCGCCCGCCTTGAACGGGATGACCCGTACTGTCACGGCGTCGCGTTCGGACATGGCCAGCAGGTACTCCAACTGCCGCCGGGCCACGCCCGATCCGCCGAATTCCATGCGGAGCGCGGCTTCATGGATGATGACGTCCAGCTCCGGAGGGTTCGGCCGGTCGAGCACCTGCTGCCGCTCCATTCGGTGAGCCACGCGGGCGTCCACCTCGGCCTTGGGCAGGCGTGGGATCACGGCCTCGAAGACGGCCCGGGCGTGTTCCTCTGTCTGCAGTAGACCGGGCAGGTGCACGCTCAACGCGATACGCACGCGCTTGGCATGCCACTCCAATTCGGCGATGTCCAGGAAGCTCACGGGCAGTTGCTCCCGGTACGACTTCCACCATCCCTTTTCGCGCTCGCCGGCCATCGCGGCCAGTGCCTCGACGAGGGGCTGGTCCGTGCAGCCGTAATTGCTCGCCAGAGTGCGTACGCGCTCGGGGCTGATACCTGAGCGGCCGGATTCCATGTTGGGCACGTTCGTGCGGGGAACCCCCAGCAGCCCGGCGGCGTACTCCGTCGTCATCCCGGCTGCGAGGCGCATTTTTCGCAGCTCGGCACCCAGGCGCTGCTGGCGCGCCGTCGGCGTACTCCTCGGCGCCATGCGCCCCTCCCCTTCGAATGCGACGGGGCCAGTCTGCCCAAGTGCCCGGCGACCGGTCCACCGTGGGCGGATCCGATCTCGCGAAACGGTAGTACGTGTACTCCGAGATGTCCTACAGTCAGTGACGGGTCGATTACGACCCCTCCGGGATCCCGGAAGCGCATCGCGCGAGCCTGCCCGCACTCTCCTCCCCTGGGAGGGGCGGGCCCGCGCCAGGGAGACAAGCCACCGGGCGGAGCCCAAATCACTGTCCATCCATGGGAGTTGCCATGTCCGCAAGCGTGACGTCCTGCCAGGTCCCGACTGCCGTCGACGCACCGCCCACACCTCCGACACCCGAAACCCTCGCCTACAGCCTCACGCTCCCGGCCGCACCCCGCAGTCCGGCCATCGCGCGCACCGCGACCCGTACGATCCTGCAGGCCCACGGCCTCGGGGACGTGGCCGACGCCGCCGTACAGGCGGTAAGTGAACTCGCCTCCTGTGCCTGCCGTTTCACACCCGCGGCCGAGGTGTACGTATCTCTCCGCTACCGGGACGGTGCCCTACGCGTGATCCTCTACGACGGCCACCCCCGCCACGCCCACCCCCGCCTCGCCGCGGCCTGCGAGGCGCGCCGTCGGGCGGCCCTGCGGGTGCTGGCCTGTGTGGTCAGGGCGTGCGGTGGGGATTGGGGCTTCGGTGATGCGCGGGAGCCTGGTGGAGGCACGCGGATGTGGGCGGTGTTGCCGTACGAAGGCGCACGGACGTATGGAGCGGGGGGCTCGTAAGGGGGTCTTCGAAGTTCAGAGGTGCATTTCTGGGGCGGGGTATGCCCGCGAGTCGCGAGCGCGTGTCACTTTCCCAAGAGGTGTCACACTCCCGGCCCGGGCGCCCTGTCTCGGCGCCTTCGCTGGCTCTACCTCCGCCTTCTCGCTGACAGGCATGTTCATGCGAGCGAATGATGCCCACCCTCAGATCGCCACCCACACCGCTAATCCCCCTGAATCAAAGCCTAGTTAATCGTCATGGTCATTGACCGGCCGAACTGACATGATGTTCGCGCTAGCAATGTGCGTCTTGCTTTGGGGGAGCGGGGGCTTGCGTGACCGTACTCATGATGGCCGCGGCCGTGTACGGGGTTGTCCAGCTGTTCGTGCTGTCGTATCCAACACGCTCGGTGCGCCTTGCCACGGTGCTGCTGGCGCTCATCGTGGGCGTCTACGTCTGTGGAACGGCCGTGGCCCTGCTGGAAGTGGCGTACACCAGGGTGATCGCCGACCGGACCGGCCAGTCGCTGATCGAGGTCGTGAACACCACCTCCTTCACCACCGCTCCGTGGGTGGAGGAACTGGTCAAGGCGTCGCCGCTGTTGCTGATCGGGGCGTACACGAAGGTACGGCGGCAGTGGGGGCTGGCCGACTTCACAGTCCTGGGCGCGGCACTGGGCGCCGGATTCGGTCTGCTGGAGTCGCTGTTGCGTTACTCCCTGGACGCGGATCGGGCGCTCGCACGTCACGGCGGCTGGATCGTCCCGGACAGCCTTTCCCCGCCCTACATCCCCGGCCCGAGCCAGGTGCTCACCTCCTGGCTGCCCTCTCCGGCTGCCTCACTGGACCTCGGGCAGACCGGTGACATCACCGTCCCCACCTTCAACCACCTGGCGTGGACGGCCCTGGCGGGACTGGGAGTTGGCCTTCTATGGCGGGCGAGGGGTTGGGTGAAGCCGCTGGCAGTGCTTCCGCTCGCCGCGTCCGTGGCGCACCACACCCTGAACAACTATGTCGTCCAGCACCCGACCGACAGGCAGGCCAAGCAGTGGCTGGAGCACCTGGACGGCAAGCTGTGGCTCGCCCCTCTGGCGGCACTGCTCCTGGCGATGGCCGTCGACTGGGTCTGCCTGCGCCGGGGGAAGCGGCGAATACCCGCTCTGCTGCTGTCGGCGGAGCGGGCGGACGGGGACAGCGCTGCCGCGCTGATCCGCTACGCAAGCCGGCGCCTCCCGTGGACCCTCCTGATCGCACTGCGCTTCGTACGCTTGCGGCGTGCCTTCTGCTACGCAGCTGCCGGCACCCCGCCCCCGGTCCTCGAGCCGTTACGCCGGGCAGTCGTGGACATCGCCGCGCGGATCGACGCCACTGACCACGAACAGGCTTGGCGTGGGGCTGACATACGAGCCCACGTCAGAGCGGCCAGAGCCCTTGCGGGGCGCCGCAGAAGGCTCGTGGCGCTGATCCCGTGCGTCCTGCTGCTTCCGTCTCTTCTCTTCCTCTGCGTCGGCTCGTTCAAGTCGACGGCCGGACTCCAGGGTTACTTCACCACCGGCGCCGGTCCGAAGATCCTGCTGGGTTTTGCGATGGCCGCCCTGGTGTGGATCGCCTGGCAGTTGGCCATTCTGCTGCGGACCTGGCGGCAGGCAGCAGCTCATCTGCTGGGCGAGCAAGTCGCTGCCCACCGCTTGCGTCTCTCCTCGGCGCTGGCGTCCGCGACGGTCGGGACGCTTCTGCTCTGGCGGAGTGCGGGGTCGGCCGGATCCGACGGGCGAGTCATCCCGGCCGCACATCTCCTAGACGCTCTGGACAACTTCCTGGCCTACCTCGGCTTCGCCCTGTTGCTCCTTTCCCTTCTGGCACTGTTTCCGCCGGGGGCCGGCTTTGCGCTCGCCGGTGGTGCTGCCGTCGGCGTGCTTACCGGGGAGGACGTCCTCGCTGCCACGGGCCTCGGTGCCGCGGGAATCGCTCTGATGGTTGCTAGTGCGACGGGTTCTGGTGGTGAGGCGCCGGGTGAGGAATCGTCATCGCCCGAGAGCAAGCAGAGGCACTCGACGGATCCCGAACGCGCCGAGCGTGTTGGGGCCGCACGAGAACAGAAGGTCGCGGAACTGACTGACGGCACGGTTCCTTCAGGGGATCCCGGCAAGCCCGGGCTGAAGGTGACCAAACCGGGAGCCGGTACCACCGATGTCGACGTGATTGGCGGAGATGGGTCGTACATTGCCGTCGGTGGTCCAGCCAAGGCGCGAAATCTTGCCAAGTTCGGAGAGAAGTGTCACATCCTGAAATATGCGGCAGAGCAGCAGGGAGTGCGTGCTCAGGTGTACCTAGAAGAAGGGACTCCGGAGCCGGCTCTGCGACTGGCCAGAAAGATCCTGGGCGATGGAAATGTGCATACGTTCACGAGGTGAGTCGTTGTGAGTGACGGTTTCTACTACTGGTATCGATCGGCCCGGCATGCGGTGAGCGCGGACCGCGTCATCGAGGCCCTCGAAGCCAATGGCGTTGTCCTCGCCAACCCGGCGACCGGCGCAGTCACCGCTATCACCAACGGGCCTGAGTCTTGGGGGGAACAGGTGTCGATCGGACGACGCGAGCTGCTTGCCTCTCTGTCGCTGGGAATCGCGGAGGAAGTCAACTTCCAGTTGTGGCTCAACGATGAAACGGACGTGTTCACCAGATTCCGAAGCGTGGGAGACGCGATGACCGTTGTTGAGTTCGGGCTCGATGGAATGACAGCGGCAGAACAGGAAGAGGTGATCTTTGCCGTTTCGCAGGCCGTCGAAACAGACCGAAAAGGGACGATGGGCCTGGTGATCGACCGGCGAGGCGTCACCGAGGATGCGGACTGGGACAGCTTGGTAAGGGGCGCGCCCGTGCCACTGGGCGACTGGCCCGACCTCCTGGGCGTGCGCCTGGATGTGGCCGCTCGACATCCACAACTTGCAGCGGCGCAGGGACGCGTGGAGCCGCCTTTGATGATCCTCGCCCGTGATCCGTAGGGGGCGTAGGCGGGTGCCATGAATGCTGAGAAGGTCGATTATCCGCAACTGGACGGGTTCGTGAATGTCTGCCTTGAGGACAGTTTCGTTCTGGAGGTCACGGCCATTCCGGGATTTCTGGCTCTGGAGGTGGAACTGGTACTCACTCCCCAGCACCCCGCGTACCGCCCGCCTGTCCCCGGTGAGCAGCACTGCTACGTGCGGGCTGCGATCGAATTCCTGAAGGTGCGCAACCTCATGTGGGCCGACCAGGGAACCCCTCCGGCCGTGGACGCCTCCGGAGCCAAGGACTTCGGTGGTATCGATGCGCTCTTCTGGAATGGTTCGGTCTTCCATCTGGAGGGAGACTGGGGAGCGATTGACGTGGCGTCGGCTCCACCTGTCGTCAGATTGTTCTCCGAGCCGTGAGTGAGTACCACTACGTCTTCGTTCGCCCAGGCCACCCTCGCGGTCGGCTCCGCCGGGACATCAGCGCGGCGTGTGGAGCCCATCTGCACCCGGTGGACGCCGAGTTCATCGACTACGCGGCCGGCCTCGGGCATGCGGTCATCGAGGTGGAGCTCACCCACGATTACGACGCGGACCACGGCATCCCGTTCGGGCGGCACGACTCGCTGAACACCGTCCGGCCGCCGTGGCTCCCAGAGCGCCACAGGTCCGCGTGCCACCCGTTCGGGGGGATGACGGCGATGTGAGTTTCGAAGTACTTTCAAAGTATGGCTACCGAGAACGCCGCCGTGAATTTCTCCGAGCTGGTGAACAAGAACAAGCAGACGCTCGCCCGTCTCAAGGAGTCGCCGCGGCTGCTGCTGCATCGCAGGGACGGAGAGGACCTTGTCCTCACCACCGCGGCCAGGGTCGAGCAGGACCAGACCGTGGTCTCGGCCGCCACCCGGATGCTGGTTGCCATGGCGCGGAGGGATCCCGGCAGCATGGAGCTGCTCCTCGACATCCTGCCGGACGCCTTCCCCTGGGTCCGCTTCCTGCCAGAGGCCGATGTCCATGGCTTCGCCGTCGAACTCGTCGACACCATGCGAGCCGCCGACTCCGTCGGCAACAGCGCCTCCGTGGCCCAACTGCTCATCGCCTGGCAGCACACCGCGGAAGTCCATTCCGACCCGGAACTCCTGGCGGCGCTGACCAGGGACCACGGTGAGGACTACGGTCAGGCGCCCGACCCCAGGGCAATGGCGTGAGCGCGGGTCGCGGTGACCGCGTCGCGCCGTCGGCTGCGGACGACCACGAGGAAGTCCGCTTCGCCGATGCAGCCTCGGCCAAAGGGTGGGAGAAGCCTTGCCGGCCGGCACGCGAGAACACGTACCGCGCCTGCTTGGCAGCGGAAGTTGTACCGAGCCGCAGCCGTCACACCGCCACAGAGCGGACGGCATCCCCGCAGAGCTTGTTCATGTCGTCCACATCCGAGGTGACGACGATGCGCGGACCCGAGTATCCCAGCGCCGTCGCGGCCACCACCGAATCGATGGCGTACTTGTGCCCGTGCAGGTTGGCGTTCCGCAGCAGGTCGATGGCGCGCCAGGTGATGATGTCCGTGACGGGCAGGACCTCCAGGCGGGACACATGCCACCGGAGGCGGTCCATGCGGACTTTGGAATGCCACGCCTCGATGAGGGTCAGATTGCTCACGGCGACGAGGGTGTCCTTGGCCTGGGCGGTACGGATCAGCCCCGTGACATGTGGGTCGTTGTCCATGAACTTGGACAGTCCCTGGCTGTCGAGAAGCAGAACTCCGTGACTCAACTGGCCTTGTGCGCGCGCCATTCCGGACCGTCGCCCTCCTCGCGGCCCCGAGCGGGATTGTCCGCTGCCATCGATTCGGCCTCACGAAAGATTTCCGCTGCCCACTCCTGGATCTCGGGGGAAGGCGGGCCGATCTCTGCTTCCTTCGCCTGGAGCAGTTCCTCCAGCAGATCGCGCTGTATCTGCCGCTCGACGGCCGCGCTCACGTACGCGGAGAAGCCGCGCGCCCCGACCCGCGCCTTGACCGCCGCGATACGGCCCGCAGGCATGGACACACTGACCTTCTGGGCCGGGCCCTCGTCCTTGCCGTACTGCTCCGCAGAGTCCATGCAACGACAGTAGCAAAAGGTTTCGCAAACCGTCGCCCGGCTGAACCCGCAGCCTCGCAGTGGGCACTTGCAGCGCCCGGGCCCAGGGGCGATTGGGCATGGATTTGGGCCCGCGGGCCCATGCTGCCCAGACGCCCTCTGCCTACCGTTCGAACCCTGTCGTGAACCGACGGCGGGGAGCCGGGTGCAGTCACCGGGTATCGCGTGAACGGCCCTCTCCGCTCACGGGGTTGAGGAGGGGGCGGGCATGGCGTCGATCGGGGGAGTCCCGGAGCACGGGTCGGCATGGCCGCCCGGACCGGGTGAGCGCCGGAGCATGCCCACCCCCCTCTCCTCCGCCCTCGTCCTCGTCCACGCCCTCTTCGCGATCACGGTCATCGGCGGCCTCGGCCTGCTGCTCACCGCAACGTCGTACGACGCTCTCGACGGCGGCGTACTCGCGCTGCTCGCCTACGCGGCCGCGCCCGGCATCCTCGGCTGGTGGCTGGCCCGGCGAAGCTGGGAGGGCGGGGTCCGGGTCTGGCGCGGACTGGTCGCCGTGCAGGTCTGGCTGATCCTCAGCGGCGTCGCCAACCTCGTTGCGGGATCGGCCCGCGGGGGCACGCAGCTCGTCCTGCCGGTTCTCGTCCTTTGCTTCCTGCTTCGCTCCGAGAGCCGTCGCTGGTACGAGCTCCCCGAGCCCGACCGCGCCGAGCGGCGCCCCTTCTCCGTCGCCCGCATGATCCGCTGGCGCCGCGACGACGGTCAGACCGCGGTCGAGTACGCCGGTCTCGTCGCCATCGTCGCCGCCCTCATCACGGCGTTGCTGGTCACCGGCCTCGGAACCCAGATCTACGGCGGCATCGAGGCCCAGGTCTGCAAGGTCACCGGCCTGGGCTGCCCGGCCCCGTCGGGCAGCGGCACGGACGTCAGGGCAGGGAAGGACAACGCCGGTGGTGCCGGGAGCACCCGTGACACCACCGGCGCGACCACGGCGGGCAACGGCAACGGCCCCGACGACCCGAACCAGAAAGACAACGGCGCCGACGACAAGACCGACGAGAACAGCAACGACAAGAAAGACGACGGCTGCTTCTCCGGCTTCGGTGCCTTCTTCGGGTGCGCCGGCAACCAGATCAAGCAGGTCGGCCAGGGCCTGTTCGTCGACGGTGTCTGGGGTGACCTCACCGGCATCTACGACATGGTCCGCCACCCGGTCGACACCCTGAAAGGCATCGGCGACTACGGCAAGCAGCTCGGCCACGACTGGATGGAGAACACCAAAGGCGCCCGCGACAAGTGGTCCAACGGGGATTATCTGGGCGCCGTCCTGGGCTGGGGCGGCGCATCGCTGAAGACCGGCGGGACCGTCCTCTACGACCTCTTCATCGGCGACGAGACTGCCAAGGACTGGAAGGACGGCCACGAGACCCGCGCCGTGAGCCACGTCATCTGGAACATCGGCGCCCTCTTCATCCCTGGCTACGACGTCGCCAAAGTCGGCGAGAAGGTCGGCGACCTCGGCAAGCTGGGCCGGCTCGGAAAGCTTGGCAAGCTCGCGGAGAAGGCGGGCGAGGCGGCGGAGGACGCCAAGAGGGCGGCCAAGGCCGGTGACGCGGCGGCTGCGGAGAAGGCCGCGAAGGAGGCCGACGACGCGGCGGAGGAAGCGGAGAAGCGAGCCAGGCAGAGCGGCTGCACGATCTCCGCGCCGAGCCGCCGCGTCCCGTACGACGGCACTGTCGGAGCCGGCCAGGGCGCCTTCACCGGTTCCCCCGGCACAGGCACCGCCGTCCTGGCCGCCGGGGGCTCCCCCTACGTCGTACTCGCCGAGGACGGCTGCGACGAGGACGCCAAGAAGGAGGCCGAGGAGGCGCGCAAGCAGGCCGACGAGGCGGACAAAGCGGCGGACCGGTGGCAGGCGGGAGACGACGTCGCCGGGCCCGCGGGCGGGAAGACGCTGAGGTTCCCCAACAAACGGCACACCGTCGGCGGCGCGGGGAGCGGTCAGGTCAAGGAACGCAACACCGTGATCCTGCGGGGGAACGAGGACCTGGTCCGGGCGGACATCGAGGCGATCGCCAAGGGCCGCGCCAGACTCCTGCCGGACGGAAACACATACGAGATCAACGGCCGCCGGTACGGAATCGAGGACACCGGAACGGTCTTCCCCAAGTCCGGGCCGGGCTTGGTCGACATGGACCGCATTGAATACGCTGCCCTGAAGGAGATCGTGCGGAACAAGGGCGATCTCGGCAAGTCGCAGCAACTGCAGCGCGATCCGAAGTTCGTCAACAACCCGGACAAGGTCGCGAAGGCCAAGCGGGTGTACGACGGGACGTACAAGTGATCGCGAATCTCTTCACCGTCGCGGAACTGGAGCAGTCGAGCCTGCGCAGTGCACTGGCGGAGCTGCTGGCCGTGACGGAGGAAGAGGTCGACGTAGCCGACACGGACGGCGACCAGGAGGTACGGCGCTGGGACTCACCGGTCCTGTGCACGTACCGCGTGCCGCCGCCCGGTGACCTGGCGCTGGAACTCGACATCTCCGTCGAGGACGGTACGGCCGGCGCCCTGACCGAGGCGGAACTCGCCCGCGGGCTCGCGGCCCGGACGGCGACCTCGGTCCTTCACCCTGCTCTGGACCTCGACCTGGACAGCGCCTACTGGGTCGCGACACCGGACGGACGCGCCGTCCGGTGCCGTCTGGAGGCGATCGACTCCGCCGAGGACACGACGTACCGGGTCGACGTGGTGGAGGGGAAGGTGGACGATCTCCCCCGCGCGAGGGTGGAGATCCTCCCCGAAATCCTCGAGCACGAACGGATCGAGACTCCGGTCTCGGACGCCTTCCTCGCGACGTACCCGACGGGCACGACGGGGAGTGTCGAAGGCCGGGTCCACTACTGCCTGCATGTATGGGAACGGCTCGTGCGCCGGCTGGCAACGGCCGGGTGGGGCGCCTCCGGGCGGTATCGCGAGGACCTCTTCCAGCGCGACCTGCAGGCCCGGGACGACCTGGCGCAGCTAGTGACCGAGGTCGACGACACGCACGCGGCGGGCCTGCGAACGGTCCTGGCCCGGCTCGACGACGACTTCCGCAGATCGACCGAGTCCGGCGCGCCGGCGGAGAACGAACGCTGGTGGCGGGCCCGGAGTCCGAGGAACATCCCCTGGTGACCCCCATGGCGATGCCATGGAATCAGGCCTCCGCCGTCACCTCCACCCGCACCCCCGCCCTGAGCCCCCACCCCTCCATCGCCCCGGCCTCCGACTCCAGCACATGCCGCGAACGGAGCCGGGGCAGCCCCAACCGCCAGGGCTTCATGGTGTGTACGGCGATGACGGTCAGGTCGCGGTCGAGGTAGGCGACGTCGATGGGGATGCGCATCCGGAACGTGTGCACGCTGTTGGCGGGGGAGAGCAGGATCGCCCCGTCGACGGAGTCCCGCCCCAACAGCCCTTTGGTACGGGCGCGGTAGGAGGCGGCGATCTCAAGGGGAACGGCGACAGCGCCCGCCCCGCCCCCGGCGCGCACGATCAACTTTCCCGGTCCGTCCAGCCATCGTCGCCCCATCCCGAGGCCACCTCCCACTGCCGCCACCGTCTTCTGCCCGAGCCGAACGTATCCGCTCCGCTCCACAGGGGAGTAGGCCCGGCATGGGCCCAGGGACCCATGCCGCCCGGCCCGCCCCGGGCATAAGGTCCCGCCGTGCGCACACTCCTCACCCTCGTGGCGGCCCTGTGGGGCGCGGGAACGGGCCTGCTGCTGCCCCGCGCGGCCCACCGTTTCTCGGTCGACTCGGGTGAGCCGTGGAGCGACCGCTGCCCGGGAGGCCACCGGATCACGGGCGCCTTCGCAGGCTGGCTGGGCAGAGCGAATTGCAGGCAGGAGGAGGAAACAGGCCTGTGCGGACCGTACGGCCCGAGCACGCCGGCCGTCGCCACGACAACGGCCATCGCCTGCACGGCCCTTGCCGCCGCAGCCGGTTCCCACCCCGAGACGGCGGTCTGGGTGCTCCTCACCCCCGTGGCGGTCCTGCTCACCCTCGTCGACTACCGGGTCCACCGCCTCCCCGACGTCCTGACGCTGCCGCTGGCCGCCACGACCGCCGCCCTCCTGGGCATCGCCGCCGCCCTCCCCTCCGCCACGGGATCCTGGCCCACGGCCCTCCTCGGTGGCCTGGCCCTGGGCGCCGCGTACTTCCTCCTCTTCCTCATCAACCCCTCCGGCATGGGCTTCGGCGACGTAAAACTCGCCCTGTCCCTCGGTACGGCCCTCGGCTGGTACGGCTGGCAGATCCTGCTGACGGGGGCTTTCGCGGGGTTGCTCTACGGCGCGGTGTACGGCCTCGGCATGGTGGTGCTGCGCCGCGCGGGCCGCAAGTCGGCGATCCCGCTGGGGCCGTTCATGATCGGCGGGGCGTTCACCGCGCTGGTGCTGGGCGCGTTCGCTGCGGCGTGACGGCGCGGACACGGCGTACCGTGAACGACGACCGCTGAGGGACAAACCGGGCGAGGTGGCCGATGCCGAAGATCGTGTTGATGATGTCCGTCTCCCTCGACGGCTACATCGAGGGCCCCGACCACGACATCAGCTGGCACCGGGTCGACGAAGAACTCCACCAGCACATGAACGACTACATCCGGACCCTCGGCGGCCTCCTCGGCGGCCGTCGCGTCCACCAGGTGATGGCCGACTACTGGCCCACCGCCGACTCCGACCCGGACGCCTCCCCGATCACCGTCGAGTTCGCCGGTATCTGGCGGGACCTGCCGAAGGTCGTCTACTCGCGGACCCTGGAGAAGGCCGACTGGAACACCACCGTGGTCCGGGAGGTCGTCCCCGAGGAGGTCGAGGCGCTGAAGGCGCGGGCGGACGGGGACCTCGGGCTCGGCGGGGCCGAACTCGCCGCCACCTTCCTGCGGCTCGGCCTCGTCGACGAGTTCCGGATCTACGTCCATCCCACGCTCGTCGGACGAGGCACGCGGCTCTTCCCGGAGGACGACGACCTCGCCGCCTCGCTGCGCCTCGTGGAGAGCCACACTTTCGGCAACGGGGTCGTGCTGCTGCGCTACGAGCGCGAGAACAACTCCGCCCAGTCGTAAAGGTGTTGTACGGCCCCATTCCACCCGGGTAGGAAGTAGGGCATGACTGGACTCGGTGCTGTGTTCCGACCCCAACTGCCTCCCGAGCGACTGCGCGACGTCGCTCGCCTCGCGGACGAGAGCGGGCTCGAGGAGCTCTGGCTCTGGGAGGACTGCTTCCGGGAGGGCGGTATCTCCACCGCCGCAGCCGCCCTCGCCTGGACCGAGCGACTGCGGGTGGGCGTCGGCCTGCTGCCAGTGCCGCTGCGCAACGTCGCCATCACCGCCATGGAAGCCGCCGCGCTGCACCGGATGTTCCCCGGGCGCGCCGTCGTCGCCGTCGGGCACGGGGTGCAGGACTGGATGGGGCAGGTGGGGGCGCGGGTCGAGTCGCCCGTCACGCTGCTCTGTGAACACCTTGTCGCGTTGCGGGCCCTGCTGCGCGGTGAGCGGGTGACGACCGAGGGGCGGTACGTCCGCCTCGACGACGTCGCGCTCGACTGGCCGCCGGCCGGTCCCGTGCCCGTCCTCGCCGGCGCCACCGGTCCGCGTTCGCTGCGGCTGGCCGGCGAGGCGGCCGACGGCACCATCCTCACCGCGTCCACCACGGCCGACGGCGTACGGCAGGCACGTCAACTCATCCAGCAGGGGCGGGAGTCGGCCGGCCGCACCGACCCGCACGAAGTCGTCGTCTACCTGCTCACCGCCACCGGCCCCGACGCCGCCGCCCGGCTCCGCGCCGAACTCGTCGACGAGGGGCTCGAGTCCGTCCCCGACCTCGGGGTCGCCGGAGACGCCGGGGCCGTCGCAAAGGCCGTCCAGCGCCTGGCCGAGGCCGGTGCCGACCGGGTGATCCTCCAGCCAACGGGCGACGAGCCCGACCCGGAGGGCTTCGTACGCTTCGCAGCACAAGAGGTCCGGCCGCTCGTACCGGCGTAGAAAAATCAGCGGCGCCCACCGGAAGCGCCCTGCCACGATCACCTCATGCCCCATGAAGAGCCCCGCAGCTTCGAAGACCTTCTTGCCGAGGGCGTCGCCGTGCCCACCGAGGGCTGGGACTTCTCCTGGTTCGAGGGCCGGGCCACGGAGGAGCGGCCCTCGTGGGGGTACGCCGTGTCCCTGGCCGGCCGCCTCGCCGGGGCCACCGCCGCGCTGGATGTCCAGACCGGGGGAGGGGAGGTCCTGGACTTCGCCCTCGGCCGGGCCGAGAAGGCGCCGGGGCTCACCGCCGCGACGGGGGGCTGGCCGCCGAACGCCGCGAAGGCCACCGCCCTGCTGCGCCCGCGCGGCACGGTGGTCGTCGCCGCGCCCGAGGACGCGCCGCTGCCCTTCGCGGACGGCGCCTTCGACCTCGTCAGCAGCCGGCACCCGGTTTCCCCGAACTGGGCGGAGATCGTCCGCGTCCTGGAGCCCGGCGGCACCTACTTCGCCCAGCACGTCGGCTACCGCAGCGTCTTCGAGCTCGTCGAGTTCTTCCTCGGCCCCCTCCCGGCCGAGCAGAGCGCCGAACGCCACCCCGACCGTGACCGCGCGGACGCCGAAGCCGCCGGGCTGGAGATCGTCGACCTGCGCGCCGAGCGGCTCCGCATCGAGTTCCACGACGTCGCGGCCGTCGTCCACTTCCTCCGCAAGGTGATCTGGATGGTCCCGGACTTCACGGTCGAGGCGTACGAGGACCGGCTCCGCGCGCTGCACGAGCAGATCGGGGCCGAGGGCCCGTTCGTCGCGCACAGCAGCCGCCACCTCGTCGAGGCCCGCAAACCGCACCGTCGGTGAGCGTTATGCGTGCGCGCCCGCTGACACCTCGCCGATCACCAACTCGGCCTCCGCCTCCAGCACTTCGCCCACCCGCTCCGCCTGCCCGCCCAACTCCCGTTCCTGCCGCGCCGTCAGCCGCCCGAGCGGCTCCACCGTGACCGTCGTACGACGTCCCCGGCGCCGCTGGTGCCAGACCCCCGCCACGACGCCGTCCACCAGCAGCACCGGATAGTTGCCCGCCTGGCCGCCCGCCAGGGCACGCTGGTACGCGGCCCCCGGGAACAGCAACTCCCGAGGCTGCGCAGCAATCCCGTACGCGTCGAAGTACGGCAGCAGTCGGACCCCGCGCACCCGCCCCTCCGGGAACGCCGTGTCGCCTGCCACGACCCAGCACCCCGTCGCCCCCTCGAACACGACCTCCTCGATCTCGCCCGCCCCGGCCAACCTCCCGAACAGCTCGGCGGCCCAACCGCCCGGCGCCGCCAGCCACTTGGCGAAGTTCTGCGGCGTCGCCGGGCCGTACGCACGCAGGTAACGGCGGACGAGCTCGCGTACCGCCTCGTCCGGCGGCAGCGGAGTGAAGCGGGGCGGGCGGGTGTACGTCACCTTGCGGCCCCGGTTCGGGCCGAAGCACAGGGCAGCCGGACTGGCCGGCCCGGTGCAGCACCTGCCGCCAGCGCGGCCACAGGTCCTGGAACGCGGGCATCACCCGGTCGCCGGCCCAGGAACCGGTGCGGGCGACGACCTCCTCGCCCAGCTCGTCGACGGTCAGGCACGCCCCTTCCAGGGCGTCCCCGATCGCCGCCACGATCTGCCGCGCCTGCTCCTCGGTGACCCGTACGTCCGGTGCGAACGGGCCGGCGCCGGACGGTACGGCGGGCAGCGCCGAGCACCAGAGGGGCAGTTCGCGCGCGGGCAGCAGATGGACGGTCCCGCGCGGGCCGTGCGTCTTCACCAGCGCCCGCTCGTCCCACAGTGCGGCCCGCACATCGGCCCGGGTCGTCCCGGCCGCCCGCACCCCCACCGACACCTCGGCCGCGGACAGCACCTGCGCATGCGCGGCGAGCATCGCGGCGACGACATCGGCGACCGCCGTGCCCGGCTTTGCCGGGGTGGCCAGGAACTGCCGTTCCAGTCGGCGGGCACTCGCCTCGTTCCAGCTGATCCTCAGGGTCATGAGGCGACCGTAGGACGGAACAAGGACAGTTTCTGTCCTAGATCGGGCCTGGACAGGTGCTGGACCGGTTCTGGAGCGGTCCTGACACCCGGTTTCCACATCGTTATCCCCGCGAGTCGATTCCAGCCCCATGCGTCACGTAAGTTCAGACCAAGGTAATTCGCGTGAGCAAAGCTGCGCGGCGGCACCGCGCAGTGGAGGGGGCTGCGCGGTGCCGTATTCACGTCAAATCGGCGTTCGCGGGCCGGGTCACCCGGCTGGGGGATGCCCGGGCGACTCGCCGAGCGAGGCCCAAGGTGCGGCAAACCCTCCGGATCGCTCCGCTTCCCGCCCGTTTCCCCTGGGAATCCGCTGTGATCCGGCCATGAGCCCGCCATGAAAAGGCTGTTCCCCGGGCATCGGCGCGTTGCCGTTCGAATTCGGAGAGTAGTTGTGGCACGCCGATGCACCCCGCATCACTCACGAAGGGTTATGGTGGAAACCCCCCCTCGGGCCGGTCCGTCTCCCCCCCACGGACCGGCCCGTTTTCTATGCCCCCAACCACCCCTTGGGGGCGCCGTGGTGGAGCGGGGGTAGGCTTCGCCTCCGGGGACCGCCATACGGACAGGGATCGCCCTCCACACTCCTGGGCCGCGCCTGTCCGATCCGTACGGAGGGGCTGACAATCACGTGAACCTGCGCGACAAGCTGCGCGGCCTGCTGGTCAGGCTCTACGCACGCCGGGTGGAAGGCCACCTGGACCACGCTCAGGTGCCCAAGCACATCGGCGTCATCATGGACGGCAACCGGCGCTGGGCGAAGGCCGCCGGCTCCTCCACCGTGCACGGCCACCGGGCCGGTGCCGAGAAGATCGAGGAGTTCCTCGGCTGGTGCAGCGAGACGGACGTCGAGGTCGTCACCCTCTGGCTGCTGTCGACGGACAACTTCGACCGGCCCCAGGACGAGCTCGGCCCGCTCCTCGGGATCATCGAGGACGTCGTACGGACCCTCGCCGCCGACGGCCGCTGGCGCGTGCACCACGTCGGCACCCCCGACCTGCTCCCGCCGCAGATGCAGACCACCCTGAAGGAGGCCGAGGAGGCCACCGCCGGCATCGACGGGATACTGGTCAACGTCGCCATCGGATACGGCGGCCGCCAGGAGATCGCCGACGCGGTGCGCTCGATGCTCCTCGACGCCCAGGACAAGGGCACCTCCATGGAGGACCTCGCCGAGGCCGTCGACGTCGACATGATCGGCCGTCACCTCTACACCGGCGCCCAGCCCGACCCCGACCTGGTGATCCGTACCAGCGGTGAACAGAGGTTGTCCGGATTCATGCTCTGGCAGACCGCGCACTCCGAGTACTACTTCTGTGAGGTCTTCTGGCCGGCCTTCCGCAAGGTCGACTTCCTGCGCGCCCTGCGTGACTACGCGGCGCGCCACCGCCGCTACGGCGGCTGACGTACCGACGGGCGCGCCCCGCGAGGAGCGCCCCGAACACCCCACTTGGGGCGGAAGTAACAAGGAGTTCACCAGGGCGCCGTCATATGCGTCGGCATGGCACCGCATGTTCGAGGGCATAAGCCAGTCAGGTCGATGCCCGAACCACGGGTGTCGGATCTCAGCGGACGGCACGGGGCCGTCCGCCCGGGAGGCCCTTTGCACCAGCCCGATCGTGCGGTCACTGCACGGACGACAAGGCGGAGGGCCGGTTTTCGGCCCGTGCAATGCGGCCGTCGACCGGTCCAGCTCCACTCCGTCGCTCCCCGACCTCATCCGAGGGGGTACGTCCTTCCGTGGTGACCAGCACAAAGCGCCACAAGCCAGACCGGCGCACCTATGTTCTCGACACCAGCGTCCTGCTGGCCGACCCGAACGCCCTGAGCCGCTTCGACGAGCACGAGGTAGTGCTCCCCATCGTCGTGGTCACGGAGCTGGAGGCCAAGCGGCACCATCCCGAGCTCGGCTACTTCGCCCGGCAGGCCCTGCGTCTGCTCGACGAGTTCCGGGTGAAGCATGGTCGCCTCGACGCCCCCATCCCGATCGGGGAACTCGGCGGCACCGTGCGTGTCGAGCTCAATCACTCGGACCCCAGCGTGCTGCCGACCGGCTACCGCCTGGGGGACAACGACTCCCGCATCCTCGCGGTCGCCCGCAATCTGCAGGCCGAGGGGTTCGACGTCACCGTCGTGTCGAAGGACCTGCCGCTCAGGATCAAGGCCTCGTCCGTCGGTCTCCTCGCCGAGGAGTACCGCGCGGAGCTGGCCATCACGGACTCCTCCGGCTGGACCGGAATGTCCGAACTGACCCTGCCCGGCGAACAGGTGGACGTCCTCTTCGAGGAAGGGCATGTGTATGTGCCCGAAGCGTCCGACCTTCCTGTGCACACGGGACTGATGATCCAGTCGGAGCGCGGCAAGGCGCTCGGCCGGGTCACCGCCGAGGGCAACATCCGCCTCGTGCGCGGTGACCGGGAGGCCTTCGGTATCAAGGGGAGGAGCGCGGAGCAGCGCATCGCGCTCGATCTGCTCCTCGACCCCGACGTCGGGATCGTGTCCATGGGCGGCCGGGCCGGCACCGGCAAGTCGGCGCTCGCGCTGTGCGCGGGTCTGGAGGCGGTCCTGGAGCGCCGCCAGCACCAGAAGGTGATGGTCTTCCGGCCGCTGTACGCGGTCGGCGGGCAGGAGCTCGGCTATCTGCCCGGTTCCGAGGCCGAGAAGATGAGCCCCTGGGCGCAGGCGGTCTTCGACACGCTGTCCGCGGTCACCAGCCGCGAGGTCATCGAAGAGGTCACCGCGCGCGGAATGCTCGAGGTCCTTCCCCTCACCCACATCCGCGGACGCTCGCTGCACGACGCATTTGTGATCGTGGACGAGGCGCAGTCACTGGAACGGAATGTGCTGCTGACCGTTCTGTCCCGAATCGGCGCCAATTCACGGGTGGTTCTCACCCATGACGTGGCACAGAGGGACAATCTGCGCGTCGGTCGCTATGACGGTGTCGTCGCCGTGGTCGAGAAGCTGAAGGGGCATCCGCTCTTCGCGCATGTGACGCTGACCAGGTCCGAGAGGTCCCAGATCGCGGCGCTTGTGACCGAAATGCTCGAAGACGGACAGATCTGAGGCAGACGGCCAAGTCTGAGGCAGTACAGGCGAGTTGGCGCCGTCCCGCAAAGGCTGCGAGCCTAGCGGGGCGGCGCCTTCGCGTGTTGCTGTTTCTCAAAATCCCTTGGGTCAAACGAGATGTGAGCTTTCACACGCAACTCAGAATTGCCACTCGGCGTCCAGGTGCGGCAGAGTCTCACTCCTGTCAGGCCCCGCATACGACACACCTGTACCCCCAGCGGTACGGCACCACAGAAGCACCACAGCTAACTCCACAGCGTCGTCGTATGCCGCCCGAGCACCACGTGGCGCTTCCCTCGCGGGAGTTGCCCACCGGGCCCGCGCCTCCCGTGACCCCGTAGTTGGGAGGCCAGCGCCAGGGGCAAGATTGCGTCCGCCAGGGTCACCGAAGCGGGCGATGCTGGAAGGAAACCGTGTGAGCCGGATTTCGGTCCGGGGATTCGCAGTGGCCTCGGCCACCGCGGTCACCGCCGTCGGAAGCGTTGTCGGAGTTGCCTCGGGCAGCACCGCGCAGCCCAACGACGCCGAGGCGACGGCAGCCGACGCCACGCTGCTCGCGGACATACCCACGGGCCAGCAGGCCCAGGTGCAGACCGCGTCCCTGACGCAGCAGGCCGACGCCCAGGCCATCCAGGCCGACGCGAGCGCCAAGAAGGACGCCGAGGAGGCCGCCCGCAAGGCTGCGGCCGACACCGCCATCGCCAAGAAGGAAGCGGCGGAGAAGGCGGCCAAGGAGGCCAAGGAGCGCGCGGCCGCCAAGGAGAAGGCCAGCCGCAGCGCCGGTGACTTCCCGATCCAGAGCTCGTACTCCGTCGCCGAGATCCAGTCGATGGCACGGCAGATGGTGCCGAGCGGCCAGTTCCAGTGCTTCAGCAACATCGTGGACCACGAGTCCAGCTGGAACTACCACGCGGTCAACGCCTCTTCCGGCGCCTACGGCCTCTTCCAGGCACTGCCGGCCTCCAAGTACTCGTCCGTCGGCTCCGACTGGCAGACGAACCCGGCCACGCAGATAAAGTGGGGCCTGAACTACATGAACAGCCGCTACGGCAGCCCGTGCGAGGCCTGGTCGTTCTGGTCGGCCAACCACTGGTACTGAGCCCGGCGCCGAGCCGTCGAGACCCACGGTCTCACCTCTCAACCTTGCGCAGCCCCTCCCCGTCCTAGGGGGAGGGGCTTTCGCAATGTACGGTCGGACGCAACGACTCCGGGGGGAGTGGTGAGGAGAGACGGGGGAAGAGGACGGATCATGTCGCGAGTGCCAGGGTGGCTCGGCCGTATCGGCGCCGGGCTGACCGAGGTGAGTGAGCGGTTGGACGAGCGCCGCGCCGAGGTGGAACGGGAGACGGACGACCCACCGCCTGCGCCGCGCAGGACCGCGACGACTCCGCCGCCCTCGGACCCCACCGCCGAAGCGCCGCCCGCGCCCGTCGTCCGCCCCGATCCCGTACAGGCCGTGCCGTGGAGCGTGCGCGTCGCGGCCGAGGCCGGCTGGCGGCTGCTCGTGCTCGCGGGCACGGTCTGGGTGCTGATGCGGGTCATCAGCGCCGTACAACTCGTCGTCTTCGCCTTCGTCGTCGCCCTGCTCATCACGGCACTGCTCCAGCCGACGGTGGCCCGCCTGAAGAGCTACGGCGTGCCGCGCGGCCCGGCCACCGCCCTCACCGCGATCTTCGGCTTCGTCGTCCTGGGGCTGCTGGGCTGGTTCGTGACCTGGCAGGTCATGGAGAACATCGACAACCTCTCCAACCAGATCCAGAACGGCATCGACGATCTGCGCAACTGGCTGCTGAAGAGCCCCTTCCACGTCACCGACAAGCAGATCAACCAGATCGCCAAGAACCTGCGGGAGGCGGTCGGCGCGAACACCGACCAGATCACCTCCGCCGGCCTCGAGGGCGTGACCGTGGTCGTCGAGGCGCTGACCGGCATTCTGCTGACGTTCTTCTCGACCCTGTTCCTGCTGTACGACGGCCGGCGCATCTGGGAGTGGACGCTCAAGCTGGTTCCGGCGGCGGCGCGGCCGGGTGTCGCGGGCGCCGGTCCGCGGGCGTGGCGCACGCTGACTGCCTATGTGCGCGGGACGGTGCTGGTGGCCCTGATCGACGCCATCTTCATCGGCCTGGGCATCTACTTCCTCGACGTCCCCATGGCCGTCCCGCTGGCCGTGTTCATCTTCCTGTTCTCCTTCATCCCGCTCGTCGGCGCGGTGGCCTCCGGCGCGCTGGCGGTGGTCGTCGCGCTGGTCACCCAGGGCGTGTTCACCGCGGTGATGACGCTTGTCGTGGTTCTCGCGGTCCAGCAGATCGAGGGCCACATCCTGCAGCCGTTCATCCTCGGCCGCGCGGTCCGCGTCCACCCTCTCGCGGTGGTCCTGTCGGTCGCTGCGGGCGGCATGGTGGCCGGGATCGGCGGCGCCGTGGTCGCCGTACCGCTGGTGGCGGTGACGAACACGGTGGTGGGGTATCTGCGGGCGTACTCGGCCGGACTGGCCGATGCCGATCAGTCACCTTCAGCCCGTCCGGCGATTGAGGACGAGGCCGTTCAGGCCGAGGGGGGCGCTGGGGGCACAGCCCCCGGCGGCGTCACCGAGAACGCCGGCGCCTGACATCCGACGGGGTCTGGAATGAGTCCGCCGCTCGATCAAATGCGCGCCGAACAAAGCGATTTGAACGAGTTCGGGGCTCAACTTCCGTCACCTGGGGACAGGTCGGAAATCTGCGGCCGGAATATGCGTTCGGGCTGATACACCTTCCGCGTGATGTCGGGCTACGACCTGCTGGCGCGGGCACTTGCCGCCTGCGGGCGCGAAGGGTGGACCGGCGCCCTGCGCGTGTTCGGGGCGCCCGGCGGCATCCTGCACCTCAGGGGCGGGCTCGTCGTCGCCGCCGAGTCGCCCGGGGCGCCCGGGCCCGAGACGCTGCTGCTGCGGTCCGGGCGGGTGAACGGCGAGCAGTGGGCCGGGCTGGTGCGGGAGGCCGGGGGTGCGCGCTGGCCCGCCGCCGGGCTGATCGCCCACGGGTACGCCGGTGCCGCCCAGCTCCGGGTGGTGTGCGTGATGGCGCTGCAGGACGCGGCGTTCGCGATCCTCGCGGGCCGCGTCGACGGCTGCGAGCCCGCCGAGAATGCCGTCGAACCGCCCGCCCCGGTCGCCGTGGGCGAGCCGCCCGCCCGGCTCCTGGAGGATGCCGCCCGCAAGCTCGCCGCCCTCGCGGCCCTGCCTCACCCCGTCCATCCGGACCGCGAACGGCCCGTCCCCGCCGCGCAGTTCAACGTGCCGCTCACCGCGCTGCAACGCGCGCTGCTCGACCATGCCGACGGCCGCCGTACGGCCCGTGACCTGGCCTTCCGTACCGGGCGCGGCGTCTACACCGTCACCGTCGAGGTCGCCCGCATGCTCGGCGAAGGGCTCCTGGAGTGCCCTGCCGAGCCCGCGCCGATCCCGGTCCGCGCACCCCCCGACGGCATCCGCCACCGCATCCCGCCACCGCCCGCACCACCCCCACCGCAGCCGCCGGCACCCGTCGACCTGCCCCGCCGCAGACCCGGCGGCTTCTTCCGGCTGCGGAACGGAACCCCGAAATGAGCCCGCCGAGCCGATGCGAAACACAAGAAATGCGAAGAGAAATACGGGAGTTGAGCATATGGATCACGAAGCCCTGGCGCTCGAAATGCGCGGCCTGCGGGAGCAGGTGACCGGAATCACCGACACCGCGGTCGCGGCGGCCGACGGACTGCTGATCGCGGCCGACACAGCCGACTCCATCGACCCGGAAGGCCTCGCCGCCCTCGCCGCGGCCGGTCTCGGCCTCGCCCGCCGCACCGCCCAGGCGACCGCCCGCGGCACGCTGCGCCAGACCGTGACGTACGGCAGCCACGGCTGTGCCGCCTTCTACGCCGTGGGTGACACCGCCCTGATCGTGGTGCTGGGCGACGAGGGCATGGACGTCGACCGGCTGCACCGGGCGAGCGGGCCCGCCCTG
Organism: Streptomyces sp. NPDC001401; assembly: GCF_042895385.1. NCBI lineage: Bacteria > Bacillati > Actinomycetota > Actinomycetes > Kitasatosporales > Streptomycetaceae > Streptomyces > Streptomyces sp. NPDC001401. Next base: position 318,021 of record NZ_JBIAWI010000004.1, on the reverse strand, counting down.
GACCGTATCGGCTCGATCCTCAAGCACAAGACAGCAGAAGGAGTCTGAAGGGATGGCGACGAAGCGTATGACCCCAGGTTTCTCCGACCAGGTGATGAGCCTGGTCAAGTCCCTCCGAACCGACGCCCCCGACTGTGTCGCCTCGGGCGTCGTCGACATGTCCACCGGCATGCTGCTGTCGTACGAGACGGTCGACAACCATCCGCCGGAGGTCCTGGACCTGCTGGCGGGCGCGACCCTCGACCTGTTCCAGGGACGCACGGTCGCGATGATCGAGGACGTCTTCAAGGAGCGCCGTGGGATCCAGAGCGAGAACCACTTCTTCCAGGAGATCCTGGTCAACAGCGAGAACCTCACGCACCTGTTCGTGCGCATGAATGAGCAGCAGGACGTCGTCGCCGTCGTCGTCTGCCGCAAGTCGGTCAATGTGGGCATGCTGTTCGCGCAGGTACGGCGGGTGGTGCGCGAGTACAGCCTGTGAAACGGCCGGTGAACGGGCCGGGCCCCTCCCCGTCGCAGGGGGAGGGGCCCGGCCCGTTCCGGCTACTCCGTGCGCAGGCCGTCCGGGCGCATCAGCCGCAGCAGCGGGGGCAGGCTGAGCAGGGTCACGGCGATGACCACCGAGGCCCCGATGCCCGTCATCGACAGCACGCTCGCCCAGTCCACGGTCACCGTGGACTCGACCATCTTCAGCAGCACCGTGCCCAGCGTCAGCCCGACCACCGAGGCCAGCAGCAGGCCCAGCGCGATCGGGATCGCCGTCTGCCACAGCACCGACAGGCTCAGCGTGCGGCGCCGGGTGCCGAAGGCGACCAGCGAGGACAGCAGCTTCTTGCGCTCGCGCAGCTGCTCCAGCTGGGAGACCAGCAGGCTCGCGCCGATCAGCACGAGGACGCAGGTGGCGCCGACGAACAGGCCGTTGCGGATGGCGCGGAACTGCAGGTCCACCTTGCCGGACGTCAGGGTGTACACGTCCGCCAGCGGATCCAGTCGTGCAGTGGTGTTGCGCGCGTACTCGCGGGCGTCCGGCACCGAGGGATCCAGCGCGATGAACACCTCCTGGTTCAGGCCGGCCACCGTGGCCTCGGGCAGCGCGCCCGAGGCGAACAGCAGGCCGCCGCGCTCGAAGCCGGTCGGGTCCTCGCGCTGGGCGGCCGTCTTGATCCCGGCGGGCATCTTCCAGGACGCGGTGCGGGTATCGGTCCCGCCGTCGAACCACAGGGTGGTGCCCGGCTTGGCGAGCTTCTTGGTGTCGTCGTCGTACCCGGTGCCGAGGATCTGGAAGACGTCGCCCTTGCGGCAGGACGGCAGCTGTGCCACCTCGCGCAGTTCCGCGCAGCTGCCGACGGCCACCTCGGTCGAGTTCTGCGGGTCCTTCGCCTTGTTCCCGGCCGAGCCGTTGGCCAGGACCAGCGCGCTGCGCACGCCCTTCGTGTCCGCGAGCTGCCGGCGGACCTGGTCCGGCTGGACACTTCCCTCCACGTTGACCTGGAGCTGGGCCCGGCGCAGGTTGTTGTCGGTCGCCTTGACGTAGTCGTGCTCGACGCCCGCGAACAGCATCTGCAGGGCGATCGCCCCGGCCACCGCGACCGCGATGCCGTTGACCATGCGGGCGGCCGAGCCGCTGCTCAACTGCAGCCTGCGGACGGCCAGTTGCCAGGAGACCGAGCCGGAGTTGAGCCGGGCCACCGTGGCTTCGACGATCCACGGCAGCAGCGCGGTGACGCCGATCAGCAGCAGCACGGTGCCGCTGATCACCATCCACTCGTTGAAGTTCCCGTTGGTGCGGCCCTGCCCGACCATCGGGTACAGCAGCGCGAGACCGCCCAGCGGCAGCAGCAGCCGCCACCACAGCCGGCGGCGCGGCGGCTTCGCCGTACGGACCACGCCGAGCGGTTCGATGACGACCCCGCGCAGCGCGAACAGCGTGACCAGGACGGCCGCGGCCGGTACGGCGACGGCGATGAGCGCGACGAGCGCGGGTGACGGGTTGAGGTCGCTCGGGAAGACGCTGATGTCCCGCACCACCAGCACGCCCGCCAACTGCCGCCCGGCCAGGAAGAACACGCTGCCGAGGACGAGCCCGAGCAGCGCACCCGCGAGGGCCTCGCCGCCCGCGATCCGGCGCGCCATCCGCCCGTCCGCACCGACCAGCCTGAGGGCCGCGAGCCGACGGTCGCGCCGCTCGCCGCCGAAGCGCACGGCGGCTGCGATGAACACGCCGACGGGCAGCAGCAGCACCACGAAGATGATCATGATGAGCAGGATCAGGATCGGGTCGAGCTGGTCCTGCTGATGCTGTGGGGAGGGCCCGAAGTAGTTGATCCGCTCGACGTAGCCGCCGGACAGACGGTTCTCCAGCCCGGTCGCTCCCGCGTAGTAGGCGAGTTCGGCGGGCCCGATGACCCCGGAGTCCCCGATCGTCCCGACGACGCGATAGGGCAGACGCTCGCGCAGCAGCTTGCCGGAACCGGACTTCAGCAGCTCCTCCAGCGCGGGCGAGACGACCATCTCGCCCTTGCCCGGGAATTTCCCGACTCCCGGCGGCAACGGCGCCTTCGCGCCCTCGGGCTCCAGCAGCCGCCCCCGCACGTCCGTACTGCGGAAGTTCGTGTCGGCCCGGCCGATGATCAGCGTGTCTGCCTTCTTCGGCAGCACCTTCTCGCTGTACGTGAAGTCGTCCCGGGCGCTGCTGCGCTTGTCCCGCGCGGACAGGGCGCTGGGTACCGCCGTGGTCAGCAGCAGCAACGCCACCCCGAGCCCGACTCCCACGGCCGTCAGCACCGCCCGGGTCCACCCCTCACGCCCACCGGCGAAGGCGAACCGCACCCCCATGGCCAGATCCCTGGCCCACTGCCCCCGCACCTTCATACGATGCGCTCCATGTCCCGGGACTTGCCGTCCCGTACGACGATCTCGCGGTCCGAGTACGCGGCCACCCGGGCCTCGTGCGTGACGAGGACGACGGCGGCGTTGGTGGACCGGGCGGCGTCCGTGAGCAGATCCATCACGCGCTCGCCGTTGAGCGAGTCGAGCGCGCCGGTGGGCTCGTCGGCGAACAGCACGCGGGGGTTGGTGACCAGGGCCCGGGCGACGGCGACGCGCTGCCCCTGTCCACCGGAGACCTCACCGGGGCGCTTCTTGCTCAGGTCGTCGACCTCGAGCCGCTCCATCCACGTCCGCGCGGTCCGCTCGGCCTCCTTGCGGGAGGTGCCGTTCAGCCTGAGCGGCAGGGCGACGTTCTCGACGCAGGTCAGCTCGGGTACGAGCTGGCCGAACTGGAACACGAACCCGAACTCGGAGCGCCGTAGCGCACTGCGTTCGGCGTCGCTCATGGTCGCCATCTCGCGTCCGTTGTACGTGATCGAGCCCGAGTCGGGCGTCACGATCCCGGCGAGACAGTGCAGCAGCGTCGACTTGCCGGACCCGGAGGGGCCCATCACGGCGACGACCTCACCCGGGTGGATGGAGAACTCGGCACCGTCGAGCGCGACGGTCGGCCCGTACGCCTTGCGCAGCTCGTCGGCGACGAGCAGAGAACCTGCGGGAGTCACTTGGCCACCGCCTCCGCGAGCTTGTCGAGGCGCGCGGCGGTGAGCTCCAGCCAGCGCAGGTCGGCCTCGAGATGGAACAGGGCGTGGTCGCAGATGAGTTGATCGGCGAGATCCCCCTTCCGCTTCCGGTCGGTGAGGATCCGCATCATGCGCAGGTGCTCGGAGCGCTGCGTGTCGAGGATGTCGGCCGCGTCGCGGTGGGTGAGCAGTGCGAGGACGACCTTGGTGTACAGCGTGGACTGCAGATACGGCTCGGGCGCCTCCGGCGTTGCGAGCCACCGCTCCACGTCGGTGATCCCGGCGTCGGTGATCGCGTACCGCTTGCGCTCGGGACCGCCGCCCGCCTCTATGCCGTCGACCTCGACGAGCCCGTTCTTCAGCAGGCGGGACATCGTCGAGTAGACCTGGCCGTAGTGCAGCGGCCGGTCGTGACCGAACTTCTCGTCGAAGGCCCGCTTGAGGTCGTAGCCGTGGCGGGGCCCGGACTCCAGGAGCCCTAGAAGGGTGTGACCGATGGACATGCGGAGCACTGTACATGCGGTGTATACCTGGTGTGTATACGCGGCGTGTGCAGTGCTCGACGGTGGGGTGTGAAGGCCCTGGTGGGGGCCGATTGTCACGGTTGTGTCACTGGGGCTCGGACGGGTTCACCGGCGTCCGGGCACCGTGCCGATGAACCGGGCACGCGGCAGTCGGCATCGCGCCCGGTTCATCCGGGGTCTCGTCAGGTGAGGTTGCTCACCCAGCCGGAGCAGGTACCCGCAGTGATCGTCTTGGTGGACCAGTGGCCCAGGCAGATGCGGAAGCGGATGGTGGCGCTCTCGGGGAAGTCCTTGTTCTTGTAGCGGTAGGTGGCGGCGCCGTCAGCGTTGAAGATGGAGCCCCATCGGCTCCCCTGTTCCCAGTCCACGACGGCGGAGGAGCCATCCGGGTTGCCGTCGTAGACCGAGAACCAGTCGCCCGGAGGGGAGAAGCAGGCCTGGTACACGATTCCGCCGTCCTCCTTCTTGTCGGCGCACTTCACCCACTCGACCTCATTGGAGTAATCGGTGGCGGTCGCGCGCTCGATTTCACCGGCGGCGGCGCTTGCCTGGGTGACGGGGAGGAGAAGGGCAGCGGAGAGGGTGCCTGCGACGGTGCCTATTCGCCTGAGTCGGCGGTTCTTGATCACGGAGTTCCTTCTGTGAGGTGCATCCAAAGGAGCGTTGACATGGTCATGAGGTCAATGGGGATGCGTTGATCAACGGGCACGCGCTGATGCCGTGGCGGATCGCGCTCGTCGCCCATGTCGCCGGGTAGGGCGGTGCGGGCCGATCCCGGCCTGGCGCGGCGTGGCCGGCGTGCGGTCAGTTGTCGGCCGGTGACCTCAGCAGCCGCCACGTGCGGCAGCCTTCGCCGTCGGCGTCGAGGCCGTAGCTGATCTTTCCGCCGGCCGTCCACTTGCCCACTGGTGTCCCCCTGTTTCGCGTTCGAGCGGTCGATTCGAACGTGGGTACCTATAGTAGGTAAGGTTCATGACAAATGACAGCGCTTTGATGGCCTGCTCGGCGGTCACCAGGGGTCTGCGCAACCTTTGGGTGCTGGTGTGAGTCGGTTCCATTGAACCGGCGTGCTGATTGTCACGTCCCCAAAAGGCCGGATGGAACGGTCTTTGTCACATCTCTCAGTGCTAGCTTTCTGAGCTGACCTGTGCGGTGAACTTGTGTGGCAGACGAGCACACATGAGCGAAGCGGAGCGGAACGGATCCATGGGACGAGCGGAAGATAGACGAGCGCGACAGCGCGGTGGCCGCCGCGCGGCGCCCCCTACGCGCTCGTCCGGGATGGAGTCGACCGGGACTGAGCCCACCGTCATAGGCGGCCGGGCCGCGGCCCGACGGGCGGCTCAGGGCAAGGGCAAGGGGAGAGGCAAGGCGGGTAAGGGCGGCAAGGACGGCAGGAGCTTCATACGCCGGCTGTTCACCTGGAAGAAGATCGTCGGGACCTTCTTCGTGCTGTGCCTGCTCGGCATGGGCGGCTTCGTCGCGCTGTACATGATGATCAGCGTCCCCGAAGTCGGCAACGGCGACGCGACGCTGCAGAGCAACGTCTACAAGTACAGCGGCGGCGAGCTGCTGACCCGGGACGGCGAGCGCAACCGCGAGATCGTCGACCTGTCGAAGGTGCCCAAGCCCGTCCAGCACACCTTCGTCGCCGCCGAGAACAAGACCTTCTACAAGGACAACGGCGTCGACCTCAAGGGCACCGCCCGAGGCATCCTCAACACGCTCTCCGGCAAGGGCGCGCAGGGCGGTTCGACGATCACCCAGCAGTACGTCAAGAACTACTACCTGACGCAGAACCAGACCGTCTCGCGCAAGCTGAAGGAACTGGTCATCTCGCTGAAGCTGGACCGCACGAAGACCAAGGACTACATCCTCGCCGGCTACATCAACACCAGCTACTACGGCCGCGGCGCGTACGGCATCCAGGCCGCGGCGCAGGCCTATTACCGCGTGGACGCCCAGAAGCTCACGGTCGCGCAGGGCGCGTACCTCGCCGCGCTTCTCCAGGCGCCGAACCAGTACGACTGGGCGATCGCGTCCGACACCGGCAAGCGGATGGTGCAGGCCCGCTGGAACTACGTCCTCGACAACATGGTCGAGGAGAACTGGCTCAACAAGACCGAGCGCGACGGCTTGAGGTTCCCGACCCCGAAGCCGCCCAAGGCGGCGCCAGGCATGGGCGGCCAGACCGGCTACCTGGTGGACGCGGCCAACAACCAGCTGGCGAAGCGGCTGGTGACCCAGGGCACCGCCGACAACTTCAACGACGCCATGACCATGGTCAAGGCCGGCGGCTGGACCATCACGCTCAACATCGACAAGAAGAAGCAGGAGGCGCTGGAGAAGGCCGCCAAGGCGCAGCTGACCAGCAAGCTCGACCCGAAGAAACGCTCGGTCGACGCGGACGTCCAGGCCGGCGCCGTGTCCGTGAACCCGAAGACGGGCGCGGTCGTCGCGATGTACGGCGGCAAGGACTACTACAAGCACTACCGCAACAACGCGACCCGCACGGACTACCAGCCCGCCTCGACGTTCAAGCCGGTGATCCTCGCCGCCGCCCTGGACGAGGCCGCACAGACGCGGACCGGCAAGGCCATCGGTGCGAGCACGATCTACGACGGCACCAGCAAGCGCCAGGTCGTGGACAGCAACGGCAACAAGGTCGGCTTCGCCCCCGAGAACGAGGACGACCAGAGCTACGGCCCCATCACCGTCCAGACGGCGATGAACCAGTCCGTCAACTCCGTCTTTGCACAGATGGGCGTCGACGTCGGCATGGACAAGGTGCTCAAGGTCGCAAGCCAGATGGGCATGGACACCGCCAACCTCAAGCCGGTGCCCGCACAGACCCTCGGCACCATGGGCGCGAGCCCGCTGCAGATGGCCGGCGTCTACGCGACCCTCGACAACCACGGCAAGCAGGTCACCCCGACCATCCTCAAGTCCGTGGAGAACAGCAGGCATTCGGTGACCCTGCCGAACCCGATCGGCGACCAGGTCATCAGCCCCGAGGCCGCGGACACGGTCACCTCGGTGCTGACCGGCGTGGTCGACGACGGTACGGCCAAGACGTCGGTCGAGGCCAACCCCAACCGCGACGGCCGCAAGGTCGCCGGCAAGACGGGTACGTCCGACGAGAACCGCTCGGCCTGGTTCACCGGCTACACGCCGGACCTGGTCACCTCGGTGGGCCTGTTCGGCGAGAGCCACAAGAACTCCGCACAGGTCTCGATGTACAAGGCCGGCGGACTGGCCCGCGTCAACGGTGGCACCTTCCCGGCGCAGATCTGGGCGGCGTACACCTTCGGCGTCTCCAAGACGGGCCTGAAGTTCGAGCTGAACACCACGCAGGGCGCGGCGGTCCAGCCGACCTGGACGCCGACGGTCACGCAGACGCCGAGCCGGACGCCCAGCCAGACACCGACGAGCCAGAAGCCGTCCGAGACGCCGTCGCAGACGCCGTCGCAGACTCCGACCCAGACGCCCACGCAGACGCCGACACAAACGCCGACGCAGACACCGACCCAGACCCCGACGAAGCCGACGGATCCGCTCAACCCGAACGGTCAGTAGCAGCCGGCAAAAGCAAAGGGCGCCCGGCAGACACCGGGCGCCCTTTGCATGCCACGCTCAGGTCCGGTTCAGCTCGAACCAGACCACCTTCCCGGTGCTCAGCCGCGTAGCCCCCCACCGCCGGGCCAGCTTGTTCACCAGGTACAGCCCACGACCGCCCTCGTCCGTCGCCCGCGCCTGCCGCAGCCGCGGCAACTGCGGTACGTCGTCGCCGACTTCGCAGCGCAGTACGTCGGTGCGCAGCAGCCGCAGCGTGACCGGCCGGGAGGCGTACCGCACGGCGTTCGTCACGACCTCGCTGACCAGCAGCTCGACGGAGTCGCTGAGGTCCTCCATGCCCCAGCGGGACAGCGCGCGCCGGGCCAGCCGGCGGGCCCGGCCCGGGGCGGCGTCCTCGGGCTCCAGGAACCAGTACGCCACGTCGCTGGGCGCGATCCCGTCGAAGCGGGCGGCGAGCAGCGCGATGTCGTCGTCCCGGTCGCCCGGGCCGAGCATGTCGAGCACCTCGTCGCACAGCGCCTCGAGCGGCGGCGGATGATCCGGTCCCGTCAGCTGCGCGGTCGCGGCGAGCTTCTCGCGCAGCTGCTCTATCCCGGTCCACACGTCCCGCAGACGGGACTCGACCAGCCCGTCGGTGTACAGGAGCAGCGTCGCTCCGGCGGGCGCGTCCAGCTCCACGGCCTCGAAGTCGACGCCGCCCACACCGATCGGCGCCCCCGGCGGCACCCGCAGTACCTCGGCGCGGCCGCCCAGATGCAGCAGGACCGGCGGCGGATGGCCGGCGTTGGCGATGGTGATGCGGTGCGAAACGGGGTCGTAGACGGCGTAGAGGCAGGTCGCCATGCGGTCGGTGCCGAGGCGCTGGGCCTGTTCGTCGAGGTGGTGCAGGACCTCCTGCGGGGGCAGGTCGAGGCCGGCCAGGGTCTGGGCCGTGGTCCGCAGCTGGCCCATGATGGCTGCGCTTGTCATGGAGTGGCCCATCACGTCACCCACCACCAGCGCGACCCGGCTGCCGGGCAGCGGGATGGCGTCGTACCAGTCGCCGCCCACCCGTGCGGTCTCGGCGGCCGGCAGATAGCGGGACGCCAGCCGTACGCCCGTGGGCCGCGGGAGCGTCTCCGGCAGCATGGTGCGCTGCAGTTCGTCGGCGATGTACGCCTCGCGGCCGTACAGCACCGCCTTGTCGATGCCGAGGGCGCTGTGCGTGGCGAGCTGGGCGGCGACGAGCAGGTCGTCGGCCTCGAAGGCCATGCGCTCCGGGCGGCGCAGGAAGAGCGCGGCGCCGATCACGCGGCGGCGGCCGCGCAGCGGGGCGAGGATCGCGCGCTGACCGCCGGGTACGACGAACTCACCACCCTCACCCAGGAGTTCGGGCAGGGCGGCGCGGGCGGCCGGTGCGTCCGTGAACACCGGACGCACCCCGCGCAGCACCTCGGCCAGCGCGCTGCCCGGCCGTACCTCGCACAGTTCGGCGCCGAGCGAGTCGAGCTCCGAGAGCTCGGCCGGTTCCGGCTGCAGGGCGGGCGAGAAGCCTCCCTCGGTGTCCCGCTCCGCCGGGATCCGGTCGGTGCGCCTCAGGCGCAGCAGGAGCGGGCCGGTGGGCCGCTCGTCGCCGACGGGCAGCGGGTCGCGCAGATAGACGAGGATCGCGTCGGAGAAGGTCGGCACGGTGGCCCGGCACAGGCCCATGACGATCTCGTCGAGGTCGATGCCGCGGGCGATCCGCCGCGTCGCGGCACCGACGAACCGCAGCCGGTCGCCGTCCCGCCGCATCGGCGTGGGCCGCCCGGGCGTCGTCCCGCCCTGTCCGGTACGGCGCTCCTGGCTGCCGGCCCCCTGCGGCCGGTCCTGCTCACCGCCGGGCTGGTCCGGGATGGCCTCGGGCACGGGGCGCGGGCGGTGCGTGCCGGGTTCCACGGCTTCTGCGGCGGCGGGCTGGGAGTGCTCGGGGCCGGTGGTGTCGGAGGGGGGCGAGGCCGGCTCCTTTCCCTTGCTGCACGGCGTGGCCGTACCCGGCGTCGACGGTGTCTCCCCGGTGCGCGCCTGTGCGGGTAAGGCGGCCGCGGAGGAGGGGGGTGCCGGGGTCTGGGTGTGCAGGAGCGCCCCGCGGGGGTCCGCGGGGTCGGCGCCCGGCTGCGGGCGCTCGAAGGACATGGGGTGCTCCGTCACGCGTGTCGAATCCGTCCGTCCGGGGCTGCGCATCGCGAGCGCAGTTCGTCCCGCAGGAATCCCGATACCCGGAATACGTGTCCCCGGAACGGAATTCCCGCGTGGTCAGAGGCTGTTGTTGTGCCACCGGCGAACCGTTCACGGCTCGTTCCGATGTTGCCCTCGTACCCCTCGCTCACGTCCTGCCGCCCCTCGGTGACGATCGGTCAAGCCCAGCGCATGCTCCGGCAGTTGCGCCTGCCCACCCTTGCGGAGGACGATCCTACGGTTGTGTACCGGGGGCGCATCAAGGGTCTCATGTGGACACGTGCGCGGGCGTACGGTCCCAGTCTTCCGGCAAAGACGGTACAGCCCAGGACGGATCCGGGCGCCAATGCTGCCAGCGGTCGCTGAACGGCGGGCCCCAGGCGCGGATCACCTCCACCGCGGACCGCCCCGCCCTGCGCACCTGTTCGGCCGCCGACGCGTCCATCAGCCCGTCCAGCTGGGCCTGAGCGAACTCGTCCTCGTCGCGCCAGTGCCAACTGCGGTCCGGGTGGACGGAGATGTCGAGGAAGTGGTCCTCGGAGTCGACCCCGCCGTCCCAACGCACCAGCGGCGACTCAAGATTCACGTACCAGTTCTTGAACTGCCAGCCCGGCTCCCAGAACAGCCACACCGACCAGGGCTCACCGGGCCGCGCCAGCTTCAGCACGCCCGTGCCGAACCAGTGGTCGAGCTGGACGGTACGGGGCTTGGTGTAGCGGGACCCGAGGGGTTCGACGTGCACCGGGGTGCCGTCGGCGAGGACGGGCTTCACGCACTCGGTGCCGGGTGCCAGCCAGACGGCGAGCAGCTCGTCGTCGTCCCGGACGACGGTGACGGGGCGCGCGATGTGGAAGCGCTCGCCGGCGTTCTCCCGGTAGCGCCACAGGATCTGCGTTCCGGGGGTCCAGAACCCCGTCCGCGCCGCCGGAACCGCGTTCACTTCCGCTCTCACCGCTCCACCCTCTGCCATGCACAGATATTAGGTGCCCAGGGCATACGACGCTGCGGCGCGCGTCACGGTTCGCGGCGGCGCGACGAAAGGTTACGGATGCGTCATACGCAGGACATCCAGGGCCTCGTCGAGCTGCTCCAACGTGAGGTCGCCGCGCTCCACGTACCCGCTCTCCAGGACGACTTGGCGGATCGTCCTGCGCTCGGCGAGAGCCTTCTTGGCGACCTTGGCGGCCTCCTCGTAGCCGATGTACTTGTTGAGCGGAGTGACCACGGAGGGTGAGGACTCGGCGTACTCGCGCGCCCGCTCCCGGTTCGCGGTGATCCCGTCCACGGTCCGGTCGGCGAGCAGCCGCGAGACGTTGGCGAGCAGCCTGATCGACTCCAGGACGTTCCTGGCGATGACCGGCAGCATCACATTGAGCTCGAAGTTGCCGGCGGCTCCGGCGGTGGCGACGGTGGCGTCGTTGCCCACGACCTGGGCGGCGACCATGAGCACGGCCTCGGGGATGACCGGGTTGACCTTGCCGGGCATGATCGACGAACCGGGCTGCAGGTCGGGCAGGGCGATCTCGGCGAGGCCGGTCCGCGGTCCGGACGCCATCCACCGCAGATCGTTGGCGATCTTGGTCAGTCCGACGGCGACGGTCCGCAGCTGTCCGCTCGTCTCGACGATCCCGTCCCGCGCGCCCTGTGCCTCGAAGTGGTTGCGCGCCTCGGTGAGCGGGAGCCCCGTGACGCGGGCGACCTCTTCGATGACGGCGGCGGAGAAGCCGGGCGGGGTGTTGATGCCGGTGCCGACCGCCGTCCCGCCGAGGGGTAGCTCGGCGAGGCGGGGGAGGGCGGCGTACAGCCGCTCGACGCCGTACCGGATCTGGGCCGCGTATCCGCCGAACTCCTGCCCCAGGGTCACCGGCGTGGCGTCCATCAGATGCGTCCGCCCGGACTTGACCACCTGCGCGAACTCCTCGGACTTGCGGGTGAGCGAGTCGGCGAGGTGTTCCAGGGCGGGGATCAGGTCGCGGGTGACGGCGGCGGTGGCGGCGATGTGGATGGAGGAGGGGAAGACGTCGTTGGACGACTGGGAGGCGTTCACGTGGTCATTGGGATGTACGTCCCTGCCGAGCCGCTCGGTGGCGAGGGTGGCGATGACCTCGTTGGTGTTCATGTTCGACGAGGTGCCGGAACCGGTCTGGAAGACGTCGATCGGGAAGTGTTCGTCCCAGTCCCCCCGGGCGACCTCCGCGGCCGCCTCCTGGATCGCCTCGGCGATGTCCTTGTCGAGCACCCCCAGCCGCGCGTTCACCTTCGCCGCGGCGCCCTTGATGCGGGCCAGGGCCTCGATGTGGGCGCGCTCGATGCGCTGGCCGGAGATCGGGAAGTTCTCGACGGCACGCTGCGTCTGGGCCCGCCACTTGGCGTCGGCGGGGACGCGGACCTCGCCCATGGAGTCGTGCTCGATGCGGTAGTCGCTCATGTCCGTATAGCGATCGCAGAGGCGGGGATGTTCCGGATTTTGGGCCGGCCGGGGGTTGTTGTGCAGGGCGGCGTTGTCGTCAGCGGCCCGGAACGCCGAACCGGCCGGTGCATGCGCCCTTTCCCGCCACCTCGGCGCACGCCTGTGCCCCGAGCGGGTCCGTCGCGGCCAGCATCGGGCTGCTGTATCCGTCCGACTTGTCGCCCGGGTACTCCGCGGACAGCTCGTCCTGGCCCGATCTGATCGAGATCTCCCGCGCGCCGCCCGTCCGGGTGCGCAGCTCGGACCAGACCGTGGCGCAGGACGGCGAGAACCGCAGCAGCACCACCTCGGCGGCCCTGGCGACCCTGCTCTCCGTGCGCGCGTCCCGGTTGCAGGTCTCGGAGGTCGGGAGTTCCCCCTGGCAGTCGCTGCCGTGGCAGGAGGCGGCCGCCCTGGGCGCCGCTGCGTGGTCGGGGTCCAGTACGTCCGCGGCGGCCGCGGTGACCGCCACGGTGGCGGCCATGGTGGCGAGGGCGACGACGGCGCGACTGGGCCGGAGGATGCGGCGGCGCCGTCCGGTGACGGGTGGCACGGGCGGAACCGGCTGCCGTTTGGCGTTGCTCGCCCCGTCGGCCTGGGCCCGTGCGGCGGAGTCCCAGAGGGCGAGCAGCGGGCCCGGGTCGGCGTCCGCGAGCCGGCCGAGCGCCAAGACCGCCGCCCGGGGCGGGAACTGGTCGCCGTTCAGATAGCGGTGCCAGGTCGACTTGCTGAACGGGGTGACACCGGCCAGCGCGGCCAGGCTCAGCCCCGTCCGTTGCCTGAGGGCACGCAGCCGCTCCGTCAGGAGCCGCCCTTCGTCCTGCGACGCGTCGGGCAGCGGCTGCCTCTTGACCGTCACGTGGCTCTCCATCTCGCTCCCTCGCCATGCCGGGGTGACCGCCCTGATGTGTTCCCGGCGGCGGCGCCCGGCCATACCACGATCACCGGAATATGAAGGGGAGTTGACCGAGTTGACCTGCGGTTACGCCAACCGGGGGTGTGATCGGCCGATTACCGGACGGCACCTCCCGGCAGGCTTCCGCGGCCTGCCGGGAGGTACCGGAGATCACGATCGGTGGGGTCGAGGGGCCGTCAGCACCAGCGGACGGTGCTGAGGTTGCGCACGTAGCGGGCGGAGACGTAGCCCTTGTGGTGGGCGAGCCTGTACCAGCGGTGGTTGCCCCGGACGCCGGAACCCCGCACCTTGCAGGTGAGGGCCACGCTGCCGCCGACCGGCCGTGAGCCGACGACGCGGTAGCCGGTGCCCGGCCCGGACCGGACGTTCAGCGGCAGGTGGCGGGTGGCGACGTAGCCCCAGGTGTGGTTCGCGACGATGTGCCGGATGCCGTGGATGTGCCGGATCTGGCGGTGGTGGCGGGAGGCGTGGGTCTTCGCGTGGTGGCGGCCGTGGTGGCACTTCGGTGCCTTCGGCCTGGCGGGCAGCGTGGACGGCGTGGCGGCCGGCTGCCACCCCGGCACGGAGATCTGCGGGGGAGTGGAGTTCAGGGCGTGGGCCTGCGCGGCCGGCCCGGCGGAGGCGACGGCCGCCACCGGGAAGACGGCGACGACCGCGAACGCGGCCACGAGGCCACTGCGCAGTGTGCGTCGAATCATGGGTTGTCCCTCCGAGATGACCTGCGGATCACGGGCTGTGATCCAGTCAGCACGGAGCGTTTCCGGCGAAGTTCACAAAGATGCCGTCCCGCTCGTTCCTGGGACGAAGTGGGACGGCATCCAGGCGTTCAGCGACGCCGCACGGCCATGTCGTGCGAGGCCGTACGGCGTCCCGGGACGCTACGCCAGCCCGGGCCCGCGCACCGGGATCGTCGTGAACGTCGGCGCGGGCGCCGGGTCCTGGAAGAAGTCGTTGCCCTTGTCGTCGACCACGATGAACGCCGGGAAGTCCTCGACCTCGATCTTCCAGACCGCCTCCATGCCGAGCTCCTCGTACTCGACGACCTCGACCTTCTTGATGCAGTCCTGGGCGAGGCGGGCGGCTGGGCCGCCGATGGAGCCGAGGTAGAAGCCGCCGTGCGCGTCGCACGCGTCCGTGACCTGCTTGCTGCGGTTGCCCTTGGCGAGCATGACCTTGGAGCCGCCCGCGGCCTGGAACTGCTCGACGTAGGAGTCCATGCGGCCGGCCGTGGTCGGGCCGAAGGAACCGGAGGCGTACCCCTCGGGGGTCTTCGCCGGGCCCGCGTAGTACACGGGGTGGTCCTTCAGGTACTGCGGCATCTCCTCGCCCGCGTCAAGCCGCTCCTTGATCTTGGCGTGCGCGATGTCGCGGGCCACGACCAGCGGGCCGGTGAGCGAAAGCCGGGTCTTCACCGGGTACTTGGTGAGCTCGGCGAGGATGTCGTCCATCGGCTGGTTCAGGTCGATCTTGACGACGTCCGAGGACTCGTCCAAGTGCTCGTCGGTCGTCTCCGGCAGGAACCGCGCCGGGTCCGTCTCCAACTGCTCCAGGAAGACGCCCTCGGGGGTGATCTTCGCCAGCGCCTGCCGGTCGGCGGAGCAGGACACCGCGATGGCGACGGGGCACGAGGCGCCGTGCCGCGGCAGCCGCACCACCCGCACGTCGTGGCAGAAGTACTTGCCGCCGAACTGCGCGCCGATCCCGATCTTCTGCGTCAGCTCGAAGACCTTCTGCTCGAGGTCCTTGTCGCGGAAGCCGTGGCCGAGCTCGGAGCCCTCGGCGGGGATCTCGTCCAGGTAGTGCGCGGAGGCGTACTTCGCGGTCTTCAGCGCGTACTCGGCGGACGTGCCGCCGACGACGATCGCCAGGTGGTACGGCGGGCAGGCGGCCGTACCGAGCGAACGGATCTTCTCCTCCAGGAACTTCATCATGGAGGCCTCGTTCAGGACGGCCTTCGTCTCCTGGTACAGGAAGGACTTGTTGGCGCTGCCGCCGCCCTTCGCCATGAACAGGAACTTGTACGCGCCGCCGTCGGTGGCGTACAGCTCGATCTGCGCCGGCAGGTTGGAGCCGGTGTTCTTCTCGTCCCACATGGTGAGCGGGGCCATCTGGGAGTACCGCAGGTTGAGGTTCAGGTACGCGTCGTAGATGCCCTTCGACAGCGCCGCCTCGTCGCCGCCCTCGGTCAGCACGTTCTGCCCGCGCTTGCCCATGACGATCGCCGTGCCGGTGTCCTGGCACATGGGGAGCACGCCGGCGGCCGCGATGTTGGCGTTCTTCAGCAGGTCGAGGGCCACGAACTTGTCGTTGCTCGACGCCTCGGGGTCGTCGATGATCCGCCGCAGCTGAGCCAGGTGTGCGGGCCGCAGGTAGTGCTGGATGTCGTGGATGGCCTCCTCGGCCAGCTTGCGCAGCGCCTCCGGCTCCACCTTGAGGAACGTCCGCCCGTCGGCCTCGAAGGTGGAGACACCCTCGGAGGTCACCAGCCGGTAGGGGGTGGTGTCCTCTCCCATGGGGAGCAGATCGGTGTACGCGAACTCAGGCATCGCAGCCCATTCCTCACTCGACAGACGACGGCCCGCCGACACTGGCGAGCGCTCACCAGCGTAGAACCTGCCTCGGACAGCGGGCTTGTGAGGTTGTCCTCAGTTGGTCCCCAGTGTGGGGTAGTCGCGATCTATCGCGTTTCGCTACGCTGTTGTCGTGGACCTTCAGAAGAGCGCCCAACACCAGGACACGGCACCGCGGGTTTCCGAACTGCGTGCCTCGGACGCCGACCGTGACCGCATCGCCGACATCCTGCGCGACGCCCTCGCCGAGGGACGCCTGACCGCCGACGAGCACGCCGAGCGCGTCGAGGGCGTGCTCGCCGCCAAGACGGTCGGCGAGCTGGAGGTCTTCATACGGGACCTGCCCGCGGCCCACCAGCACCGCGCGGCCCCGGCCTTCGCCGCCGCCCCGAACCGCCCCACGCCGGGCGCGATCCCGGCCTACCCGGACGACAACGTGGTGGCGGTCTTCAGCAGCGCCGTCCGCAAGGGCCGCTGGCGCGCGGGACGCCGTATCCATGCGTACGCGATCTTCGGCAGCGTGGAGATAGACCTCAGCGAGGCGCTCTTCGAATACCAGCAGGTCGCGATCAAGGCATTCTCGTTGTGCGGCAGCGTCGAGGTCCGCGTACCGGAGAACGTGTCGCTGCGCGGCACCGGCGGCGGTGTGCTCGGCAGCTTCGAGGTGGACACGCTCGACTCCACCGACCCGAACGCTCCGGTCGTCTACATCGACGGCTGGGCCGTGCTGGGCAGCGTCGAAGCACGGCCGAAGCGGGGCAGGCTTGTCGCGGACATTCTCGACCGCGTTCAAAACAAGGTCGACAAGAGTTTGCGCAAACACCTGGATCGTTGACAGTTGTGAATCCGGCCGCCGCCGAAGGGAATTGGTCCACCCGCGGCCGGGGTCCCGAGGCGCTCACGAGCACGCGAAATCCAGCGGTTCGGAACTCAGTGCATAGGCTCGCGCACAGCGGGTAGGCCTTGCTGCATCGTCGCTCGCTCGCGAAGCCGTCGTCAGGAGTAGACCGTGCTGCAACCGCCGCATTCGTCCCTGCAGGTAGCTGCCGTTCCGGCCCAGCGGGTGCCAGTGCGGGACAGGGACCAAGACGCTCCATGGCACACCGAGGCGGTGTGCCGGCGCGACGAGGCCGGCCTGTTCTTCGCACCCTCCAAGGAACCCACCGCCGCCCGGCTCTCCCGCGAGGAGGCGGCCAAGCGCGTCTGCGCCCGCTGCCCCGTCATGGTCGAGTGCCGCGAGCACGCGCTGCTGCAACCAGAGCCCTACGGCGTCTGGGGCGGCCTCACCGCCGCCGAACGCCGCGTGGTCCTCGCCAGGCGCCGCCGCCGCGAAATGGAACTGAAGAAGACAGCCGGGGCACAGGGCCGCATAGCGGCAGCGGGCTGACGCCCCTCACATACGCCGATGGGGCGCCCCCACCGCACCGGGGGCGCCCCATCGACGTATGCCGTGCGCTTTCTGGCCTGGCGGCGCGTGATGTCTTTAGGGGTGCGGGGAACCGCACGACAAGCCACGACGCACCCGCAGTCGCTCATGCTCCCAAGCCCTCGAGCTATTTGGCGCGATCAAAATCAATCGCGCTGTAAGCCCGCAGCTTGCTGAGCCGGTGCTCGGAGTTGATCTGCCGCACCGTCCCTGACTTCGACCGCATCACGATCGAGTCGGTCGTCGCAGTCTCCGACCGATACCGCACACCCCGCAGCAACTCACCGTCGGTGATCCCGGTGGCCACGAAGAACACGTTCTCCCCGGACACCAGGTCGTCAGTCAGCAGCACCCGATCGAGATCGTGCCCGGCATCAATCGCGCGCGCCCGCTCCTCGTCGTCCTTCGGCCACAACTTGCCCTGGATCGTGCCGCCAAGACACTTCACCGCACAGGCCGAGATAATCCCCTCCGGCGTACCGCCGATACCCAGCAGCATGTCGACGCCGGTGCCCTCGCGCAGCGCGTAGATGGAACCCGCCACGTCACCGTCGGAGATCAGCTTGATGCGCGCGCCGGCCTCCCGGATCTCCTTGATGATCCCTTCGTGCCGAGGCCGGTCGAGGATGACCACGGTCACGTCCTCCGGCGTGGACCGCTTCGCCTTGGCGACCCGCCGGATGTTCACCGACACGGGCGCGTTGATGTCGACGAAGTCCGCAGCCTCAGGACCCGTGACCAGCTTGTCCATGTAGAACACGGCAGAGGGGTCGAACATCGACCCCCGGTCGGCAGCCGCCAGCACCGCGATGGCATTCGGCATGCCCTTGGCCGTAAGGGTGGTCCCGTCGATCGGATCGACGGCGATGTCGCACTCGGGCCCGGTCCCGTCACCGACCCGCTCCCCGTTGAAGAGCATCGGGGCCTCGTCCTTCTCGCCCTCGCCGATGACGACCACGCCGTTCATCGACACGGTGGAGACGAGGGTCCGCATGGCGCGCACCGCGGCACCGTCGGCGCCGTTCTTGTCGCCCCGCCCGACCCAGCGGCCCGCGGCCATCGCGGCTGCTTCGGTCACCCGGACGAGTTCGAGGGCGAGGTTGCGGTCGGGGGCTTCGCTGGGGACTTCGAGTTCGGACGGCAAGTGATGATGCTCGGTCATCGAGGCGCACCTTTCTGATACGACGACGGCCGGATGAGGGTTCGACCATCGACTCTATCGTCAGTCCGACAAAATGAGCAGGGGACCCCACGGATGAGCGAGCCGGGCACCTGCGACGATAGAGGGCGTGGCAGGTTCGAACGGCAAGCAGAAGACGGTCCGGGACATGATCCTCTCCCTGGGCCTCATCGGGATCGCGGCGGCACTCATCTACGTGTTCATCCCACACGACGACTCGCCTCCGGACATCCCGAGGGTCGACTTCCGCGTCGAACTGCTCACGGCCCGCCGCGCGGCGGCCTACCCGGTGGCCGCACCCGAGGGCCTGTCCAAGGACTGGAAGGCGACCTCGGTCCGCTTCCGGGGTGACGAGTTCGACGCCTGGCACCTGGGCTTCCACACCCCCGACGACCAGTACGTGCAGATCGAACAGTCGACTCAGAAGCCGTCGACGTTCATCGACGAGGCCACCCAGGGGTCGGACGCGACGAAGGCCACCGAGGAGATCGACGGCCGCACCTGGACCCGCTACACCGGCGGCCGCTACGACGCACTCGTGCTCCCGGGCAAGGGCTCGACGACCGTGGTCGCGGGCACGGGCTCGTTCCAGCAGCTGACGGAGATGGCGCAGGCGCTGAAACTGGCGTAGACGTCCGCGCATGAGACGCCCCCGACACGCATAAGAGATGCGTACGGGGAAGGCCCCCGGCTTCGTCGCCGGGGGCCTTCGTCGTGCGGGGTCGCTCAGACCGTCGTGACGACCTGCTCGTACTCCAGGCGCGGGGAGCGCGGGAACCAGGCGTCCTCGCCCGGCTTGCCGATGTTGACGACCATCAGCGGGGTGTGGTCGTCGTCCAGGAACTCCTTCTGGAGGCCCGCGAAGTCGACGCCGGTCATCGGGCCGGCGGCGAGACCGGCGGCGCGGACGCCGACGATGAAGTACGCGGCCTGCAGGGCGGCGTTCAGTGCGGCGGCGCCCTCACGGGCCGGGCGCTCGGAGAAGAAGACGTCCTTGGCGGCCGGGAAGTGCGGGAAGAGGGCCGGCAGCTCGTCGTGGAACTCGTTGTCCGCGGAGAGGATCGCGACCAGCGGGGCGGTCGCCGTCTTCGGCTGGTTGCCCTCGGCCATGTGCTTCACCAGGCGCTCACGGGCCTCGGCGGAGCGGACCAGGGTGATGCGCAGCGGCGACTGGTTGAAGGCGGTCGGGCCGTACTTGACCAGGTCGTAGATCGCCTGGACCTGCTCGTCGGTCACCGGCTCGTCGGTGAAGGTGTTCGCGGTGCGGGCCTCACGGAAGAGCAGGTCCTGGGCGGCGGGGTCAAGAACGAGAGACATGCGTGAACTTCCTCGGGATGGCGCCTGGATCCGTACCGGACCGTGGTCCGGATCGGCTGACGGGACCGACGGTACGCGAAGGAAGGTTCAAAGTTCAACAATAACCGGGGTGTGGTGATCCGCTTCACAGCAGACCGCCGCCATCTCTCCCTGTCGGGCCCTACTCGCCGCTGTCCTCTTCCTCGGCTTCCTCGGCCTCTTCCTCCGCGAGGGCCGCATCCAGCCGGGCCCGAGCCCCGTCCAGCCAGCGCCGGCACACCTTGGCCAGCTCCTCGCCCCGCTCCCAGAGCGCCAGGGACTCCTCCAGCGTCGTACCGCCCGCCTCGAGCCGCCGTACGACCTCGATCAGCTCGTCCCGTGCCTGCTCGTAGCCGAGCGCCTCATCCACCTTGCTGGTCATCCGCCCACCCTATGCATCGACTCGAACCGTGCCGTGTTCTCAGTCGGCCCGGACCACCGTGAACTCACCCTCGGCCACCCGCGCCCGCAGCGTCTCGTCCGCCGCCACCTCGTCCGGCGCGCGGACGACATGCCCGTCGGCCCTCTGCAGCACGGCGTAACCGCGCTTCAGGGTGGCGGCGGGGGAGAGGGCCACCACGCGCGCGTGCGTGTGCGTCAGCTCGGAGGCGGCGCGGTCGAGGAGATGCCCGAGCGTGCGCCGCGAACGGTCGACCAGCGAGGCGACATGATCGGCCCGCTCGTCGATCATCCGGTGCGGATCCTCTATCGAGGGCCGGGCCAGCGCGTGGGCGAGCCCGCGCTCCTCCCGCTCGACGATCGCCTCGACGCACCGCCGCGCCCGATTCCGCAACTGCTGCACGCGCTCGTACTCCTCCCCGACATCCGGTACGACCTTCTTGGCGGCGTCGGTGGGGGTGGAGGCCCGCAGGTCGGCGACGTAATCGAGGAGCGGATTGTCCGGTTCGTGCCCGATGGCGGACACGACGGGCGTACGGCAGGAGGCGACGGCGCGCACGAGCTGCTCGTCGGAGAACGGAAGAAGATCCTCCACGCTCCCGCCGCCGCGCGCGACGATGATGACGTCCACGTCACCGGCCTCGTCGAGCTCCTTCACGGCCTGCACCACCTGTGGGACGGCGTGTACGCCCTGCACGGCGACGTTGCGCACCTCGAAGCGGACGGCGGGCCAGCGGTGCCGGGCGTTCTCCAGGACGTCCCGCTCGGCGGCGGAGGCGCGGCCGCAGACGAGCCCGATGAGCTGCGGCAGGAAAGGCAGGGCCTTCTTCCGCTCGGGCGCGAACAGCCCCTCGGCGGCGAGGGACTTCTTCAACTGCTCCAGCCGCGCGAGGAGTTCACCGACCCCCACGGCCCTTATCTCGGCGGCCCGCAGGGACAGCTGACCCCGCGGCGCGTACCACTCCGGCTTCGCGTACACGACGACCCGTGCACCCTCGCTCACCACATCGGCGACGGCGTCGAAGACCTGCCGGTAGCAGGTGACGCCGACCGAGATGTCGTGCGACGGATCCCGCAGGGTCAGAAACACGACCCCGGCGCCGGGCCGCCGCGAGAGCTGAGTGATCTGCCCCTCCACCCAGACGGCCCCCAGCCGGTCGATCCACCCCCCGATGAGCCGCGAGACCTCACCGACGGGCAGGGGCGCTTCTGCGGACGTGTTGAGAGCCATGCCGCGAGAGTAACGGCCGACGCTGACACTCCGGCCCGTCCGGCATTCTCGGCCCGTCCGGCGTTTGAGGACGAGGCCGTTCAGGCCGACAACGGGGGTCTGGGGGCGCAGCCCCCAGGGACGGGTAGGGGCGGCGGGGGCGGTGCGATCTTGGCCCTCCCGAACGCGGCCTTACGATGGGACGCATGACTGCTTCGCCTGGCCGCCGTGTCCTGCTCGCCGCCCCCCGTGGCTACTGCGCGGGTGTGGACCGCGCCGTGATCGCCGTCGAGAAAGCCCTGGAGCAGTACGGGGCTCCGATCTATGTCCGGCACGAGATCGTGCACAACAAGTACGTCGTGCAGACCCTGGAGAAGAAGGGTGCCGTCTTCGTGGAGCGGACGGAGGAGGTCCCCGAGGGGAACATCGTCATGTTCTCCGCGCACGGCGTGGCCCCGGTCGTCCACGAAGAGGCCGAGCGCGGCAAGCTCGCCACCATCGACGCCACCTGCCCGCTCGTCACCAAGGTCCACAAGGAAGCCGTCCGCTTCGCCAAGGAGGACTACGACATCCTCCTGATCGGGCACGAGGGCCACGAGGAGGTCATCGGCACCTCCGGCGAGGCCCCCGAGCACATCCAGCTCGTCGACGGGCCGGGAGACGTCGCCAAGGTCGAGGTCCGTGACCCGTCCAAGGTCGTCTGGCTGTCCCAGACCACCCTCTCCGTCGACGAGACGATGGAGACCGTCGACGCACTGCAGGAGAAGTTCCCGCAGCTGATCTCGCCGCCCAGCGACGACATCTGCTACGCCACGCAGAACCGCCAGCTCGCGGTGAAGCAGATGGGCGCCGAGGCCGAGCTGGTGATCGTCGTCGGCTCGCGCAACTCCTCCAACTCCAAGCGGCTCGTCGAGGTCGCCAAGCTCGCGGGTTCGCGCGAGGCGTACCTCGTGGACTTCGCCGACGAGATCGACGAGGCCTGGCTGGAGGGCGTGTCCACGGTCGGCGTCACGTCCGGCGCCTCCGTCCCCGAGGTCCTGGTCGAGCAGGTCCTGGAGTGGCTCTCGCAGCGCGGCTTCGAGGATGTGGAGATCGTCAAGGCGGCCGAGGAGTCCATCACCTTCTCGCTGCCCAAGGAGCTCCGCCGCGACCTGCGCGACGAGGCGGCGGCGCTGATCGCGGAGCGAACCGGCACCTCGCCGGAGTGACTGTCAGTCGTCCGTCGTAACGTAGAGCCATGCAGATCTTCGGTGTGGACATCGGTGGATCCGGGATCAAGGGCGCCCCTGTGGACCTGGACAAGGGCGACCTGGCGGAGGAGCGCTGCAAAGTGCTCACTCCGCAGCCGGCGACGCCCGACGGCGTGGCCGACGGCGTGAAGCAGGTCGTCGACCACTTCGGCTGGACCGGCCCGGTGGGCCTCACCTTTCCCGGTGTGGTCACCGGCGGATCCACCATCCGTACGGCGGCGAACGTCGACAAGAGCTGGATCGACACGGACGCGGGCGCGTTGTTCGGCGACCGCCTGGGCGGCCTGCCGGTGACGGTGGTCAACGACGCGGACGCGGCGGGCGTCGCCGAGATGCACTTCGGCGCGGGCCGCGACCGCCGGGGCACGGTCATCCTGCTCACCTTCGGCACCGGCATCGGCAGCGCCCTGTTCGTCGACGGCGCCCTGGTGCCCAACACCGAGCTGGGCCACCTGGAGCTGCACGGCCACGACGCGGAGAAGCGCGCCTCCAGCAAGGCCAAGGAGGACGGCGAGCTGACGTGGGAGCACTGGGCCCGCCGCGTCACGAAGTACCTCGCCCATGTCGAGATGCTCTTCTCGCCCGACCTGTTCATCATCGGCGGCGGCGTCAGCCGTAAGTCCGAGAAGTTCCTGCACTTCATCGAGGGCATCAAGGCGGAGATCGTCCCGGCGCAGCTGCAGAACAACGCGGGGATCGTGGGGGCGGCGATGCACGCCGCGGAGAGTTAGGGCCCGGGCCGGAGCCCGGGCGAGGGCTAGTGCGTGGGCGGACGCCGACGGGCGGTGCGGTGGTGTCGCATCAGGGCGGCCTTCCGTGCGGTCACGATCAGGCCCGCGAGGAGGGTCCCGCCGTAGAGCCACCCGGCCTGGGTGGCCAGCGCCGTCACCAGTCCCATCAGCCGGCCGAGCAGACCGCCGCTGCTGTCGGCCACGGGGAGCAGGCCCAGGGCGAAGGCGATCGGTACGACGACGAGGGCGGTCGCCAGGTCGCCCTTGCGCACCCAGACCGCGGTGAGCAGGCACACCGGCAGGAACAGCACGCCGTACAGCGTCAGCGACGCTCCGAACAGCAGCTGGTCGAGACAGCCGAGCGCGAACATCAGCGCCCCGCAGAACAGACCGCTGCCCAGCCCGGTCAGCCGTGGGTTGGGCAGCCGTCGTACGGCCTCGACCAGCGGCGGACCGGGCTGCCGTACGGCTGCCGGACGGATCGCAGGGCGGGCGGCCGGGCGACGCTGTCCCGCAGATCGCGCACCCCCGCCGGCACCCCCACCGCTTCCGCCACGCTTCGCCTGCGGGGGCAGCGGGGGCGTGCCGCGTCGCGTTCCGTTGTGCGGGCGTCCCGTCCCGTGTTGCTCCACCGGACCAACTTAGGTCGGTTTATGTGTGCAATCGCCCCTCAGACACGCCGAGGGGCGGAGCTTGGCCAAGCGTTCGACGGGGAGCCGGGGCGTGGACCGGTACGCCGTAGACTGGTGGATCGGCCCGCCCGTGCACCGAAGAAGGACCGGGCCCCAGCCCCAGTCCCCTGATGTCTCTCACGTACGGGAAGTCGCAACGTGTCGCTCACGATCGGAATCGTCGGTCTGCCGAATGTCGGCAAGTCGACCCTGTTCAACGCCCTGACCAAGAACGACGTGCTCGCGGCCAACTACCCGTTCGCCACGATCGAGCCCAACGTGGGCGTCGTCGGCGTCCCCGACCCCCGGCTGACGAAACTGGCCGAAATCTTCGGCTCGCAGCGCATCCTCCCGGCCACCGTCGACTTCGTCGACATCGCGGGCATCGTGAAGGGCGCGTCCGAGGGCGAGGGCCTGGGCAACAAGTTCCTCGCGAACATCCGTGAGTCCGACGCGATCTGCCAGGTCATCCGTGCCTTCAAGGACGAGAACGTCGTGCACGTGGACGGCAAGGTCTCGCCGAAGGACGACATCGAGACGATCAACACCGAGCTGATCCTCGCCGACCTCCAGACCATCGAGAAGGTCCTCCCGCGCCTCCAGAAGGAGTCGCGGATCAAGAAGGACGTGGCGCCGAAGGTGGCGGCGGTCGAGGCGGCGAAGGAGATCCTGGAGAAGGGCGACACCCTCTTCTCCGCGGGCGTCGTCCAGGGCTCCGGCAACGAGGAGCTCCTCCACGACCTGCACCTCCTGACCACGAAGCCCTTCCTCTACGTCTTCAACGTCGACGAGGACGAACTGCTCGACGAGGACTTCAAGGCCGAGCAGCGCGCCCTGGTCGCCCCCGCCGAGGCGATCTTCCTCAACGCCAAGCTCGAGGCGGACCTCGCCGAGCTCGACGAGGAGGACGCCATGGAGCTCCTGGAGTCCGTCGGCGCCGAGGAGCCCGGCCTCACCACCCTCGCGCGCGTGGGCTTCAACACCCTCGGCCTGCAGACCTACCTCACGGCCGGCCCCAAGGAATCCCGCGCCTGGACCATCAAGAAGGGCGCCACCGCCCCCGAGGCCGCCGGTGTCATCCACACCGACTTCCAGAAGGGCTTCATCAAGGCGGAGGTCATCTCCTTCGCGGACCTGGTGGAGACGGGCTCGGTCGCCGAGGCCCGTGCGAAGGGCAAGGCGCGGATGGAGGGGAAGGACTACGTGATGCAGGACGGGGACGTGGTGGAGTTCCGCTTCAATGTGTAGCGGGTGACTGAGCACGCGATCACTGATCTGGCGAACGTGCAGGTGAAAACGGGTCGGGCCGATTGGGGCCCGGCCCGTTTTCGTGGCGGCGCTGGTGCAGTTCACCCGTCACCCCGCTCGGTCACCCGCCGGCAAGCCTCCGTGTACGCCCGCACCAACGGCCTGCGGTCCCCCTTCCGCCAGGCCAGCACATACCGGCTGGGCGCGAGCCCGCGCACCGGTCGGGTCACCACGCCGCCCAGTGTGATCAGCGGGACGTTGCCCACCGCCACCAGGCATACGCCGAGGCCTGCGACCAGGGCCTCGTAGGTCTCCTCCGTGCTCGCGATCTCCGCGCCGATGCGGGGGAGCCGGCCTTCGCGTTCCTCGACCGCCAGCCAGTAGTCCCGCAGCGGCCCCGCGCTCCTCGGCAGGGCCAGGAAGGGCTCCTCGGTCAGGTCCGTGAAGTCGATCTCGGGGCGGGACGCGAGGGGGTGGGAGTCGGGCAGGGCGACCAGACGGGGCTCCTCCGCAACGACCGTCCAGTCGTAGCGGTCCTGGCCGGGCAGGGGCAGCCAGACGAAGGCCACGTCCGTCTCGCCGTCCGCCAGGCCCGCGGTCGGGTCGTCCCAGCTCACCTGGCGCAGCCGGACCGCGGCCCCGGGGTGGGAGGCGGTGAAGCGGGAGCGGATCGCGGGCAGCAGACCGCCGCGGCCCGGGCTGGTGCTCATGCCCACCACCAGCGTGCTGCGCTGCTCGGCCCGCGCCTCCGCCACCACGGCCGCGCCCTGCGCCCACGCGTCCAGCACCCGCCGGGCGTGCGGCAGCAGGGCAGCGCCCGCCGAGGTGAGCGCCACGCCGTGCCGGTCGCGCCGCAGCAGCTCCACCCCCAACTGCCGCTCCAGCGCCCGGATCTGCTTGCTCAGCGCGGGCTGCGAGACGTACAGCCGCTCGGCCGCGCGCGTGAAGTGCAGTTCCTCGGCGACCGTGACGAAGTACCGCAGATCCCGCACATGAACGTCCGCCGTCATAGCCATCGGTTATCACCGTAGGTCTTGGACGGGCAACTGGCCACAGGAGCAGCCTGGTTCACGAGTTGCTCAGGGAGTCACTCGGAGCGTTGCTCAGGGAGAGTGAGTTTTCGTGAACAAGGTGTGGCTGATCACCGGCGCCAGCAGCGGACTCGGGCGGGCCGTCGCCGAGGCGGCCGTCGCCGACGGCGATGTCGTGGTGGGCGCCGCGCGGCGGCCCGAGGGCCTGGACGACCTCGTGGCCGCCCACCCCGACCAGGTCGAGGCGCTGCGCCTGGACGTCGCCGACACGGCCGCCGCCGAACCGGCGGTACGGGACGTGGTGGCACGGCACGGACGGATCGACGTCCTGGTCAACAACGCCGGCCGCGGCCATGTCGGCGCCTTCGAGGAGACCACCGACGACGAGCTGCGCGCCCTGTTCGACGTGCACGTCTTCGGTCCGGCCGCCCTCGTGCGCGCCGTACTGCCGTACATGCGCTCCCGGCGCTCGGGCGCGATCGTGCAGATGAGCAGCATGGGCGGGCAGACGTCCTACCCCGGCTTCTCGGCGTACAGCGGAACGAAGTTCGCCCTGGAGGGCATGTCCGAGGCGCTCGCGGGCGAGGTCGCCGAGTACGGCATCAAGGTCCTCGTCGTCGAGCCGGGCGCCTTCCGTACGTCGCTGTACGACGGGACGCAGGCCAGCGCCGACGGCGGGGCGTACGCCACCGTGGGCGGTACGCGCGCGATGGTCGACGCCGGGTTCGACGACCGGGCCGGCGACCCGGCCAAGGCCGCGGCGCTCATCCTGACCGCGCTGGAGGCGGGACAGACCCCGCTGCGCCTGCCGCTCGGCGACGACGGCGTGAGTGCGGTCCTCGACCACCTGGACCAGGTACGCGACGACGTCCTCGCCTGGGAGAAGCGCACGCGCCGCACGGGCTTCCGCGACTGAGCCCCCGCCCATGAGCATGAGCCGACCCGCGTTGTCAGACCCTGGTGCCAAGATGTGAGTGCAGAGGGGTGGACGGCACGTGAGGGGCGGCATGGTGGACGTGGGGGAGGTGCCCGAGGCGCCGCCCGTGGGGCGGCGGGCCCGGGAGCTGTGCACACAGAGCACGCGGCTCTACGACGCCGCCCGCACCGTACTCGCCGATCACGCCCGTGCGCTGGACGCGGTCCGCTCGGCGCTCGCCCCGCTCAGGGACGAACTCGTCGCCAGGGAGCTGGAGTCCATCCCGGTCGCCCGGCTCAAGGACGCCACCGAGGGGCGGCTGCGGCTGGGGGCCGTCGAAGCGGCCGGGTTCGCCTCGGTGCGGGCGGTGCACGAGGCGAGCCGGTTCGAGCTGCGGCAGATCCCCGGCGTCGGCGCCCAGACCGCCGACCAGGCCCTGGCGGCCGCCCGGCAGATCGCCCGGGCGGTCGAGGAGACGGTCACGGTACGGATCGACGTCGACCGGCCCGAACCCCGCACCACCGCGCTGGTCGTCGCGCTGCACCGACTGGTCGAGGCCGGGCCCGAGCTGCGCCGGGCCGTGGACACCGCCGGGCAACTCGACCGCCGGCTCGGCGAGTTGCTGCCCGCCGCCAGGCCGGCGACCGGCCGGCTGCGGCTCGCGCTCACCGGGCGGCGCCGCAAGGAGGCCGCCCTCGCGGCGACGGCGGAACTGCGCGCGCTGACCGCCGAGGCGGCGGCCCGGGACACCCGGCTCCAGCTGACGCAGGCCGCCACCGACCTGCTGCGCGAACCGGCCTCCGACATCGAGGCCTGGGTCGACTTCGAGCTGCGCTCCGCCGAGTACTACAGCCAGCTCGCCGAGGTCTCCGAGCACCGTACGGACGAAGCGGCCGCGGAGGGCTTCCTGCCCTCGGAGGTTGCGGAGCGGGTGCACGCCCAGCGGCTCGACGACACCCACCGGCGGGTCTCGCTGCGCGGCTACCAGTCCTTCGGCGCCCGCTTCGTCCTCGCCCAGCGCCGGGTCGTCCTCGGCGACGAGATGGGACTCGGCAAGACCGTGCAGGCCATCGCCGCGCTCGCCCACCTCGCGGCCGAGGGACACAGCCACTTCCTGGTGGTGTGCCCGGCCAGCGTGCTGATCAACTGGACCCGGGAGATCCGCTCCCGCAGCGCCCTGCGGGCGGTCCCGGTGCACGGCCCGGACCGGCAGGACGCGTACGCCGAGTGGCGCGAGCGCGGCGGCGTCGCCCTCACCACCTTCGACCTGCTGCACACGCTGCCCACGCCGGACGGCAAGGACGGCAAGGACGACAGGGAGGGCAAGAACGGCACGGGCGGCTTGCCGCCCGGGATGCTCGTCGTCGACGAGGCCCACTACGTGAAGAACCCCGACACCCGCCGCGCCAAGTCCATTGCGGCCTGGACGCGGACGTGCGACCGCGTCCTGTTCCTCACCGGCACGCCGATGGAGAACCGCGTAGAGGAGTT
Organism: Streptomyces sp. NPDC001401; assembly: GCF_042895385.1. Classification (NCBI taxonomy): domain Bacteria; kingdom Bacillati; phylum Actinomycetota; class Actinomycetes; order Kitasatosporales; family Streptomycetaceae; genus Streptomyces; species Streptomyces sp. NPDC001401. The sequence continues at coordinate 289,330 of NZ_JBIAWI010000004.1, read as the reverse complement.
CCGCGCCCTGATCCGTTACCTCCGGCCGGAGCTGGTTCCCGCGATACGCGACAGCCACGCGGTCGCCGGACCGCACGTCTTCCGCAGATCGGTCGCACCCGCCTACCTGCGCCGCAACCAGCAGGACGTACTCGCCGAACTGCCCGCGCTGCTGCAGGTCGACGAGTGGGAGGAACTCAGCGCCGCGGACCAGGACGCGTACCGCACGGCGGTCGCCGAGGGGAACTTCATGGCGATGCGCCGGGCCGCGTACGCCGACCCGGAGAAGTCCGCGAAGCTGCAGCGGCTGCGCGAAGTGGTCGCGGAGGCGGCGGAGAACGGCCTGAAGGTGGTGGTGTTCTCGTACTTCCGAGATGTCCTCGCCACCGTCCAACAGGCCCTGGGCGAGGGAACCTTGGGCCCGATCTCCGGCTCCGTCCCCGCGGCCCGGCGCCAGCGGCTGGTCGACGACTTCACGGCCGCCGACGGGCACGCCGTGCTGCTGTCGCAGATCGAGGCAGGCGGCGTCGGCCTCAACCTCCAGGCCGCGTCCGTGGTGATCCTCTGCGAACCGCAGGTCAAACCCACCCTGGAACACCAGGCCGTGGCCCGCGCCCACCGCATGGGCCAGATCCGCCCGGTCCAGGTGCACCGCCTGCTCGCCACGGACAGCGTCGACGAGCGCCTGCTGCGCATCCTGAAGAACAAGGACCGCCTCTTCGACGCCTACGCCCGCCGCAGCGACACCGCCGAGGCCACACCGGACGCGGTCGATGTCTCCGACGCCGGGATTGCGCGCCGGATCGTGGAGGAGGAGCAGCAGAGGCTGGCCGAGCAGCGGCGAAGACCGGTCGGCGAACCGGTCGACTGACCGCAAGCGGTCGACCGGTCGCAGCTGGCCGACCGACCGTCAGATTCCGTCCACCCACGCCACGGTGAACGGCTCCTCGGGCACCCCCTGCCCCATCGGTCCGCCCTTGTCGAACTGCGAGCGGACGACAAGCAGCCGGCCGTGGGTGCGGGCGAGGGTGGTCGGGATCTGCAGCGCGGTGTCGGTGAACTGCTGCTCCAGGCGGGCCGAGGTGCCGTCCGGGGACAGCCGCCAGCGGCTGAGGGTGTTGCTGGCGTTGTGCGCGGCCCACAGCGTGCCGTGCGCCAGCTCCAGGCCGTCGCCGTGCTTCAAGTCGCCGCCGTTCAGGGCGACTCGGCTCACGGATCCGGTGACCGTGCCCACCCGGTACAGTCCGCCGCCGGTCATGCCGACGACGAGCAGGTAGCGCCCCCAGGGGTCGACGACGATGCCGTTGAGGACGAGCCCGTCGGGGTCGGCCACGGCGCTCAGGTCGTAGGCGGCGTCGAGCGTCGCGCTGCCGCCGCGGGCGCGGTCCAGGTCGGCCGAGGTGACGCGGTAGACCACCGGGCGGGTGCTGTCGGTGAGGTAGGCCGTGCCGTCCGGCCCTATCGCCAGGTCGTTGACGAAGAACGGGGCGCTGCCGGGCACGGTGAGGCGGGCGAGCAGGGCGCGGGTGCGCAGGTCGTAGACGTCCACCCCGGCGGTGGAGTCGATGACCCACAGACGGCGGTAGCGGTCGACCTTCAGCCCGTTGGCGGTGTTACGGCCGTCCGTGCCGGCCGGCAGGAAGACCTCGGCGGCCCGGCTGCCGGCCGCCGCCCGGTACACCGCCCCGGTCGTGTACGAGCCGACGTACGCGTCGCCGGTGTACGGGTCGAGGGCGATGCCCTCGGGGTAGGGGCGGCCGCCGGGGAGCGTGAAGGCGGTGCTGATGCGGACCGCGGCGGCCGCCCGGGCGGTGGTCGCCGGAAGCGCCGCGGCGAGGGCCAGGCCGGCGCTGCTGGTGAGGAAGGTACGGCGGTGGATCGAACGGGACACGCTGGTGCCTCTCGATTCGGCTTCACATTCCATGACGTAGGCGAATGTAGATTAGGACTCTAATCATCGTCAATGCATTAATGGTCGTGTGGGTTCGTATCGACGATCGCCCCGATAGCATGCGCTGATGACGTCCATGCCCGCCTCCGAGCGCCTCGGCTCGCACCTCAAGCTGGCCGAACAGGCCCTAATGGCGACCAAGGCCGCGGTCCTGAAACCGGCGGGCGTGACCGTCGCGCAGTACTCCGCGCTGCTCCACCTCTCCGAGAACCCCGGCATCTCGGCCGCGGCCCTGGCCCGCCTGTGCGGAGTCACGCCGCCGACGATGAACACGATCCTGAAGAACCTCCAGGACCGCGCCCTCATCGCACGCACCCCTCACGAGTGGCACAGGAACGTCCTCGAGACCCGCCTCACCGACGAGGGCCGCACGGTCATGGCCGACGCGGACGCCCGCGCCGTACGCGTCGAGCGGGCCCTGGCCGCCGAGTTCACGGACGAGGAACGCGAGGCGCTGGTAGGGCTGTTGGGGCGGTGCGTGGAACTGCTGGAGGCGGAGCGCGGGCGAGCCTAGGAGCCGGCCATTCCGGATCCGCTCACCTCACGCTTACCATGCGCCCAGTCGTACGCCAGTTCTGTGCGTCAGCCCCCTGAACCAGGAGCGCGGTATCCGTGTCCATACCTCCGCCCCCTGGGCCCCACCAGCCCCAGGAACCCCAAGGGTCGTACCCGCAGGGCCAGTACCCGTACCCGCAGGGGCCCTACGCGGCTCCCGGCCCGTACCCGTACCAGCCCTGGGGGCAGGGCTACCGCCCGTACAACAGCCCCGCGCCGGTCAACGGGGTCGCCATCGCCTCCCTGGTCCTCGGCATCCTCTGCTTCGTCCCGGCCGTCGGGCTGGTCCTGGGGCTGGTCGCGCTGAGTCAGATCAGGAGGAAGGGTGAGCGGGGCAAGGGCATGGCCGTCACCGGTGTGGTCCTCTCCTCCTTCGGGCTCGCGCTGTGGGCGGCAGGGCTCGCCGGAGGCGCCGCGCTCGACGCTTGGAGCGGCTTGAAGGGTGCCGCGCGTGACAACGGCAGCGCCTACTCCCTCGCCAAGGGCGAGTGCTTCGACGCCCCGAGCGGATCCCTCGCGGGCGTGGCCTACGACGTCGACAGGGTGCCCTGCGCCGGCCGGCACGACGGCGAGGTCTTCGCCGCCTTCAAGATGACGGGCGGTCCCGGCTACCCCGGGGACGACAAGGTCACGGACCTCGCCGACGCCAGGTGCTACGCGCTGCGCTACGACTACGCCATGGACGCCTGGGCCGTACCCGACGACGTCGACGTGTACTACCTGACGCCGACCCCGCAGAGCTGGAAGCAGGGCGACCGCGAGGTCACCTGCCTGTTCGGCAACACCGACGAGAAGTCCGGCCTGAATGGTTCACTGCGCAACGACGCGCGGACCCTGGACGCCGAGCAGGTTGCCTACCTCAAGGCCGTCAACACCGAGAACGCCACCCTGGACCGGCAGCCGCTGGACAGCCCCGACGACGATCTGCAGGCCAGTCGCCGATGGGCCTCACGGATGTCGGCCGCGCTCACCGAGGAGGCCCGGATGCTGCGCGACCACCCATGGCCGGCCGGTGCGAAGACGCCGATCGCTAAGGTCGCCGAGGAGGTCGGAGCGAGGCAGGAGGAGTGGGCGCGCGCCGCGAAGGCCGGCGACACGGACGCCTTCTACGAGCACTACGACCGCGTCATGGCGCTCTCGGCTCCCAAGGGCGCTGTCACCGCCCGCAAGGCTCTGGGCCTGGCCACGACCCCGCCCTCGTCCGAGAACGGCAGTAGCCGCGGAGACGGCGGTACAGGCGGCTCCGAGTTCGAGGTGTGACCGCGGCTATAGCGGGGAGAAAGTGCCTGCGTAAAGCCCTCCGTGGGCACATGTCATCACATCGAGTGATTCTCTGGCCTTTGCTTGCACCGCACAACCCACGGTTGCCAGGCTGTTGCTGTCTGTACAACCTGATGGGAGCGGCCAGTGACTTTCGGTGAGCAGCCGGCGTACCTGCGCGTCGCGGGTGATCTCCGCAAGAAGATCGTCAATGGTTCGCTGCCGCCGCACACCCGCCTCCCGTCCCAGGCCAGGATCCGCGAGGAGTACGGCGTCTCGGACACCGTCGCGCTGGAGGCGCGCAAGGTGCTGATGGCGGAGGGCCTGGTCGAGGGCCGCTCCGGATCGGGGACGTATGTCCGCGAGCGCCCGGTGCCCCGCAGCGTCGCCCGCTCCGGGTTCCGCCCGGCCGGCGGGGCCACCCCCTTCCGTCAGGAGCAGGCCGACGGCGAGGGGCGCGGCACCTGGGAGTCCAGCAGCGCGCAGGCCGAGGCGAGCAGCTCCGTCGCCGAGCGGCTCTCCATCAAGCCCGGCGACCGCGTGATGTGTACGAGGTACGTCTTCCGCGAGGCCGGCGAGGTGATGATGCTCTCCACCTCCTGGGAACCCCTCGCGGTCACCGGCCGCACCCCCGTGATGCTCCCCGAGGAGGGCCCGCTCGGCGGCATGGGCGTCGTCGAGCGCATGGCGGCGATCGACGTGATCGTGGACAACGTCACCGAGGAGGTCGGCGCCCGCCCCGGCCTCGCCGAGGAACTGGTCTCCCTCGGCGGCGTCCCCGGTCATGTGGTCCTCGTGATTCAGCGCACCTTCTTCGCGTCGGGCCGCCCCGTGGAGACGGCCGACGTCGTCATCCCCGCCGATCGCTACCGAGTCGCGTACCACCTCCCAGTGAAGTAGCGCACACCCTTACGGCAGTTGACCCCGGCGCCGCCTCGCCGCCACCCCCTCCGGGCGCCCCCGGAGCCTGCCCGTCCGCCGGTGGGATCTGGCCGTTCTCGCAGGTCGCCCCACGCGTGCCCGGTATGCCGCTGACCGGATGCGTCGACGCCTGCGCGCGGCGCATTCGAACCCGCGCGCCCCCCTCGCTCTGGCCGGTTGCGTACCTCTTTGTGAAAAGCCGTGTTCGCTGCGTAAAGGTAAGGCGTAGGCTCGGGCATATGCGGATTGCGGTTTCCTTAGAGGGTGGGGCACGGCACGAACCGCGGGCGGGGAGCGGTGGGGCCGGGGCGGGAAGGAGCGGTGGGGCGCGATGAACGACGGCACGATCACGCTTCCCTGGCTCGTCATTCGGCAGGACGACAACGGCAATCGCTACCGCGTGGGCCGGTACGCGACCCGGGCCGAGGCCCAGAAGATCGCGGACAGTCTCGACGATCGCGGACACAAGCAGCTGTACTGGGTCGAGCGCATAGGCCAGAACGGGCAGAACGGAACGGCCTCGGCCAACTGACTCCCGTAGGCTCCCGCGCATGACGGAACGGATCGTGGTGGTGGGTGCCGCCCTGTTCGACGGAGGCCGCCTGCTCGCCGCGCGCCGCAGCGCGCCTCCCGAGCTCGCCGGGCGCTGGGAACTCCCCGGCGGCAAGGTCGAACAGGGCGAGCCCCCCGACGCGGCCCTCGTGCGCGAACTGCGCGAGGAACTCGGCGTGGACACCGAGGCCGTGGCGCGCGTACCAGGGGAGTGGCCCCTGAAGCCGCCGTACGTCCTCCAGGTATGGACGGCTCGACTGCGCCCCGGCTCCGCCGACCCCAAGCCCCTCCAGGACCACGACGACCTGCGCTGGCTCACCCCGGACGAACTGTGGGACGTACCTTGGCTGGACCAGGACGTCCCAGCAGTCCGCGAACTGGCCGCCCATTGGGGGTAGGGGCGAAGCCCCACCCCTCCAGGGGCGCGGGGAACGGCGCGACCAGCCACAACGCACCCGCACTCGCAAGACAACACGCACCCCCGAGCTCATAGGCGCCCGGCCCCACCGGCGGAGCCTCCCCCAGCGGAGCAAGCTGCCGCCGTGGACGGTACTGCGTGCGAGATATCGGGTATGTGCCCATTAACCCCACGAAATAGGACATGGGTGGGCTTCTGGCCTGGGAAGTGATCGGCGTGATCGACACCGAAGGCGACTGCGCCGAGTGGAGCTTTCCCGCGGAACCGGACGCCGTCCGCAGTGCCCGCGCCGCCGTCCGTGGCCAACTGCGCACCTGGGAACTCGACTCCCTCGGAGATCTCGCCGCCCTGCTGGTCAGCGAGCTGGTGACCAACTCCCTGCGGCACGCCACCGGACCCATCGGCGTACGCCTCGTGCGGCCCGCGGGCCTCGAGGGCGTACTGCTGGTGGAGGTCTCCGACCCGCTCCCGGACCCGCCGCGCGAGCGCATCGCCCGCCCCGAGGACGAGAGCGGCCGCGGACTGCAGCTGGTCGCCCACTCCTCGCGCCGCTGGGGCACCCGGCCCGGCGAGGCGGGCAAGACGGTCTGGTTCGAGCTCGCAGTGCCGGGCTGAACCCGGTCCCGGTCCGGTCCTTCGGACGCTGTACGCGGGTACCTGCCCTGTCGACCGACTGGTTCAGGCCAGTGGCAGTGTTCGGCAGGCGTGATTCGACGGGGTGTTGGCTGGTTAGAAGACTGGAAGTGTTCTCGCAGCCGGGACCGAAAACCGTCGGGACCGTGCTGTGATCGTGAACACCGTGTTGTGCGGCGCCGTAGTGCTGGATACTGTGGGCAGCCGCCCCCGGTGACCGGTGCCGGACGCGGTGAGCTGGAGGGGACGGTTCGCGTGAGCGAGATACCAGCGAAGGCCACGGAGTCCGAGGACCCGTCGGACGGCGCGAGGGCGGAGGCCACGGGTGATGCCGCGGCCGATGTGACGAGCGGGACGGCGGGCGGGACGGGCCTGTCCTCCTTCGACGGAACACCTCACGGTGACGCCATGTGGCAGAGCAGTCCGCCCGGCTCCATCTACGACTACATCAAGGTCGCGTCCTTCTCCATCGGCGCCGACGGGCTCGTCGACCAGTGGAGTCTGCGCGCCGAGCAGCTCTTCGGGATCCCTGCCGAGCGTGCGGTCGGCATGGACCCCATCGAGGCGTTCATCGACCCCGACCTGCGCGAGCAGGGGCAGCGCAAGATGGCCGAGATCCTGGACGGGCGGGAGTGGACCGGAGTGGTCCCGTTCCGGCAGCCCGGGGCGGCAGCGGGGGAGAACGGGCGGGAGGGGCTCGCCGAGGTCTATGTGATGCCGACGCGGACCGAGGACGGCGAGAAGGCCGCCGTCTGCATCGTGGTCGACGTACGCACCCTGCGCAGCATCGAGACCGACCTTGCCGCCTCGCAGTCGATTTTCGGTCAATCTCCTTTCGGCTTCCTGCTGATCGACACCGATCTGCGGGTCCGCCGCGCCAACCAGCAGTTTGCCAACACCTTCGGCGGCACACCCGACGACCACCGCGGCCGGGGCGTCCACGACTATCTGCAGCGGCCCGAGGCCGAGCGGGTCGCGGCCACGCTGCGCCGGGTCCTGGAGACCGGCGACTCCATCACGGACATGCACGTCACGGGCTTCGTGCCGGGTTCCGAGGGCCGTCGCCACTGGTCCATCAACCTCTACCGTGTGCACAGTGGCTCCGGCCGCCCCATCGGCGTCGCATGGCTCGGAACAGACATCACCTCCCGTCGAGCCGCGGCCCGCGAGGCCGCCGCCGCGCGGCGCAATCTCGCCCTTCTCAACGAGGCCGGCGCCCGCATCGGCAACTCCCTCGACCTGGAGACCACGGCCCGCGAACTCCTCGACGTCGTCGTCCCCGGCTTCTGCGACCTCGCGACGGTCGACCTCTACCAGGGCCTGCTGGCGGGCGACGAGACCCCGCCGGGCCTCGCCGACGGCAGCGCGCAGCTGCGCCGGGTCGCCTTCGCCAGCGCGGTCTCCGACGCGCCGTTCGTCGGGGGCGGCGCGCCCGTCGCCGTCGGCGCGGTCCACCACTACCCGTTCAACTCCCCTTGTGCGGACGCCCTGCGCACCGCCCGCACCCAGCTCGTCCCCGCCGAGGAGGGCGGCCTCGTGCAGTCCACGCTGGCCGTGCCGATGGTCGCCCACGACACCGTCGTAGGACTTGCGCAGTTCGCCCGTACGAAGGGCAGCGAGCCGTTCGGGGACCGGGACCGGGACCTCGCGGTGGAGCTCGCGGCGCGCGCCGCCGTCTGTATCGACAACGCGCGCCTGTACCGCCGTGAGCACGAACGCGCCCTGATACTGCAGCGGTCGCTGCTCCCGCCGGGCGACCCGGTGGCCTCCGGCCTGGACATCGCCTGCCGCTATCTGCCGGGCAACTCCTCCGCCGACCGCCCCAGCGAGGTCGGCGGCGACTGGTTCGACGTGATCGAACTGCCCGGCCACCGCACGGCGTTGGTGGTCGGCGACGTCATGGGCCGCGGCCTGCGCGCGGCCGTGGCGATGGGCGAACTCCGCTCGGCGGTGAGAACACTTGCCCTCCTGGATCTCGAACCGGCGGAAGTGCTCAGCGCGTTGGACGAGATCGCGCGGGGCCTCGGCGCACCGGGCGGCGTCCAGCAGGCCACCCGCGCGGCCCGCCGCCCCCGCGAGGCGGACCTCTCGGAGGTCTACCTGGCAACCTGCGTCTACGCGGTCTACGACTCCGTGACCCGCCGCTGCACCTTCGCCAACGCGGGCCATCTGCCCCCCGTCCTGGTCGAGCCCGGCGAGGACGCGCTGATGCTCGATGTGCCGCCGGGCATGCCGCTCGGCGTGGGCGGGGAGCCGTTCGAGGAGGTCGAGGTCGAACTCCCCGAAGGCGCACTTCTGGCGCTCTACACGGATGGACTGGTCGAATCCCGCGACCACCCTCTGGACGAGGGCCTGCAGGCCTTCGTGGGAGCGCTGACGGACCCCACGCGCCCCCTGGAGGACGTCTGCGACCACGTCCTCAACACTCTCGACACCCACCACGGCGAGGACGACATCGCCCTGCTGATGGCCCGCGTCCAGGGCCTGCCCGCCGACTCGGTCGGCGACTGGACGCTGCCGCGGGAGCCGCGGAGTGTGGGCCGGGCGCGTGAGTACGCCCGCGGGCAGCTGCTGTCCTGGGACCTCGAACCCCTCGTCGACACAACGGAGTTGCTGGTCAGCGAGCTGGTCACCAACGCCCTGCGGTACGGCGAGGGAGAGATCCGGCTGCGTCTTCTGCTCGACCGCACGCTGGTCTGCGAGGTCTGGGACTCCGGGCTCGTCCAGCCCCGCCGGCGGCGCGCGCGTGACACGGATGAGGGTGGTCGGGGGCTCCAGCTTGTCGGGCTTCTGAGTGCGGCTTGGGGGTCGCGTCGTACGCCTCGCGGCAAGACGGTGTGGTTCGAACTGCCGTTGCCTGATGGGGAGACGGGGCTGGCGGATCCGGCGGAGGCGTTGCTGAGTCTGTTTTGACCGGGGTGCGCCTATTGAGGAGGGGGTGCGGGGTGTTTCGGCGGGTGCGGCTTCGTCGTGGTTGCTCGCGCAGTTCCCCGCGCCCCTAGAGGGCGCTGCCGCGCCCTCTTCGGGCCCGGGTATGTGGGCCGCCGTAGCTCGCGGATGACCCGGCTACCAGCACCCCGCCGAGCACAGCCCCTGCGACGCCCGTCTCGTGCTCGGCCGTACCGGTGATCGGGTTGCCGTGGACCCGTACGTCCTGTTCGGCGCGTTCGCGTGCGCGGCGGGCCAGGGTGTCGGCGGTGAGCAGGTCCGGCGGCTCGTCGGTGAGCAGCCGTTCCGCCTCCGCCAGCCGGGTGCGGGCCGTGCTCCCGACGGCTCCCCGGTGCGTCGTGACGAAGGCGTCGGCGTCGGCCACGGCACTGCGCGCGACCAGTGACGCGGCGACCGACAGCACCCCGGCCCGCCCCACACCCACCGGGGCAAGCCCCCGCACGATCAGCCGGAGGGCGTCGAGCGGGTCGTACGGCCCGGCCGTCAGCTCTTCCCGTACGGCGGCCAGGACCAGGTGCGCATGCGCGGCGCGGGCGTGCAGCTCACCGGCGGGTATGTCTCCCGCATCGGTACCGGCTGCCCGTGCACCCGCGAGCTCCGCCTCCGCCCCGGTGAGCGCGGCCGGCACCAACTTCGCGGCCGAGGCCAGATCGGCGGCGAGCCGCTCGATGCCGGACACGAACACGTCGGCCTGGGCTGTCGCCCCCTCGGCGGCCCGCAGATGACGTGCCGCATCCTCGCGCTCCTCCATGTCGGCCGTCTGGCGGGCCTGGTTGAGCCGGGTCGTGGCGAACACCAGGCGGTCCTTGGCCTGTTCGACATGGCCGGTGACGGCTTCGACCGCGGAAGTGCCGTACCGCCTGCCGAGGCCGGCCAGCGTGGCCTCGGCGCCTCCGGTACGCGCGGCCAGCGCACGGAACCGGTCCTCCGCGACCTCCAGCGCCGCCCCCAGACCGTCTGCTGTCCCCAGCGCGCGCAGCAGGTCGAACCCCGCGGCCTCCGCATCCAGCCGCCGCCCCGCCTCCTGACACCGCCCGACCATCCCGGCGAGCGCGTGCCGCCGGGACGTCTCGTCGTCCGGGACACCGTCGTCGTACTGCTGCCGCATCCGAAAGGCGGCCGAGAGCTCGGACTCGGCGCCCCGCACGGCACGTACGAACGGCGCCACGGGATCCGCCCCGGACCGCGCCTCGGCGAACTCGAGTTCCTCCCGGCTGGTGCGCACGCAGTCGTCGGCCTCCACCAGCAACGCCCGTACGCGCTCGTCGAGTTCGGAGAGCGGTGGTGCGGCGGGCCCGGCGGGGGCCGCCGCGCCACCGGGTGTCGTACGCGTCCGGGCGCGCCGCGTGCGCCGCACATACCCGTACCCCGCGACGACAACCGCGGCGGCCACCACAACGAGCGGCAGCACCAGGTCGGCCGCCGACGTGCCGTCCTGCTCCGCCGCGGCGGCGCTTGCGGCGGTCTGGTGCGCACGGGTGACCGGAACCGGCGCATCACTGTTGATCGTCATCCACGGCAACACCAGCCACACCACCCCGGCCAGCCCGCCCACCAGGGTGTGCAGCACCCGTACGGATATGCGAGAGGTGGCGTGCCGCGGCCGGCCCCGGAACAAGGATGACGTCACATTTCGGAGCGTATGAGCAGGAATGCGGCCGCGCGACCGGGGTGCGTCAGGGGTGGGGGTGGCGTGACGCAGGGGGACCGATGACCACGGACGATGACGCACGAGGGGGAGCGGGGATGGACCGGACGGAGCGCGCGCACACGGATGGGCCCGAAGCGGAAGGTGCGGCCACCGCCACCCACGAACCCGCGGTCGCCGACGCCCAGGACTCCCCACGGCCCTGGCGCCGCAGACTGAAACGCACCGCCCTGGTCCTGGTCCTCGCCCTGCTCCTGCCCACCCTCGCCGCCGAGATCGCCCTCCGCGTGAACTACACAGGCGACCCCGCAGCCGGCACGTACACCAGGAACAAGGACGCCATCTGGCTGGGCCACGCCTGGATCGACGGCCGGAAGACCGACGCCGACGTCACCGCCCTCGCCGACCGCTTCCAGGACACCGGCATCCGCGACCTCTACGTCCACGCAGGCCCACTCGAACACAACGGCACGCTCCCCAAGTCGGCGTACCCCAAGGCAGGTTGGTTCATCGAGGCCATGCACCGGGCAGCGCCCCGCCTCCGCGTCCAGGCCTGGCTCGGCGACGTGCTCGCGACCGAGGGCCCGACGGGGATGCGCCTGGAGCGGCCGGCGACCCGCGCGGCCGTCGTCGCCTCCACCCGGCAGATCCTGGCCACCGGCTTCGACGGCGTCCACTTCGACCTCGAGCCCCTCCACTCCGGCGACCGCGACTACCTCGCCCTCCTCGACTCCCTGCACTCCGTCACCCGCGCGCACCACGCCCTGCTGTCCGTCGCCGCCCACCAGATCGACCCCCTCCCCGGGTTCCACGCCTTCTGGGGCACGGTCGCCGGACACCCGAAGTGGTGGTCGCAGAGGTTCTTCGGCCAGGTCGCGCGCCGGGTCGACCAGATCGCCGTGATGTCGTACGACACCATGCAGCCGCTGCAGAGCCTGTACGGCGGCTACGTCGCCCAGCAGACCTCGCTCGCCCTGGAGGTCACCCCGCCCTCCACCGACCTGCTGATGGGCCTGCCCTTCTACCACGAGAACCGGTTCGGCCACTGGAACCATGCCGAGACCGTCCCCGCCGCCGTCCGCGGCGCCCGCCTCGGCCTCTCCCGCACGGACGCGGACCGAACCAACTTCGGTGTCGCGCTCTACGTCGACTTCGCGGCGACGGAGGCGGACTGGAGGGCGTACCGGGGCGGCTGGGTGCGCTGAACCTCAGCGCTGCGCCCCGGCCGCACCCCGCGACCTGCGAAGCCTACGAAGGCCTCCTCCTGATCTTCGACCCCAGCCACACCAACGGGTCGTACTTGCGGTCGACCGCCCGCTCCTTCAAGGGGATCAGCGCATTGTCCGTGATCTTGATGCCCTCGGGGCACACTTCCGTGCAGCACTTGGTGATGTTGCAGTAGCCGAGGCCGTGTTCGTCCTGGGCGGTCTTCTTGCGGTCGAGTCCGCCCTCGGCGGCCGCGTCCAGCGGGTGCATGTCCAGCTCCGCCACCCGCATCAGGAAGCGGGGCCCCGCGAACGCCGTCTTGTTCTCCTCGTGGTCGCGGACGACATGGCAGGTGTCCTGGCACAGGAAGCACTCGATGCACTTGCGGAACTCCTGCGAGCGGTCCACGTCCTCCTGCATCATCCGGTACTCGCCGGCACCCACACCCTCCGGCGGCACGAACGCCGGGACCTCGCGCGCCTTGGTGTAGTTGAACCCGACGTCCGTCACCAGGTCCCGTACGACCGGGAAGGCGCGCAGCGGCGTGACGGTGATCGTCTCCTCGCGCGTGAAAACCGACATGCGCGTCATGCACATCAGCCGCGGGCGCCCGTTGATCTCGGCGGAACACGAACCGCACTTGCCCGCCTTGCAGTTCCAGCGGACCGCCAGATCGGGAGCCTGGGTGGCCTGGAGGCGGTGGATGATGTCGAGGACCACCTCGCCGTCATTCACCTCGACCTTGAAGTCCTCCAGGCCGCCGCCCTTGACATCGCCCCGCCACACCTTGAAGCGGGCCTCGTAGCTGCTCACTCGTACAGCTCCTCTTCGGCGAGGTACTTGACCAGCTCCTCCTTGTCGAAGAGGGCGAGCAGGTCGGCGCGGATGGGTTCGGTGGTCTCGCGGGTGAGGGCGATCTGGCCGCGGACCGGGTCCGTGGCCGCCAGTCCGCCCGTGGGGTCGATCAGTTGGCACAGCAGGTTGATGTTGCGCCACTTGCGGTCCATCGTCGGATGGTCCTCGCGGGTGTGGCCGCCGCGGGACTCCGAGCGCTCCAGGGCCGCCCGGGCCACGCACTCGCTGACCAGCAGCATGTTCCGCAGGTCCAGCGCGAGATGCCAGCCGGGGTTGAACTGGCGGTGCCCCTCGACACCGGCCCGGCGGGCCCGTACCCGGAGATCCGCCAGCTTCTCCAGCGCCTGCTCCATCTCGCCCTCGCGGCGGATGATGCCGACCAGGTCGTTCATGGTCTGCTGGAGTTCCTGGTGGAGGGTGTACGGGTTCTCCGGCGGGCGGCCGTCGTCCGCGCCGGGCGCGGGGCCCTCCGCGGAGAAGGGGCGCAGTGCCTCCGCGGCGGCCGTGTCGACCTGGACCTCGTCGACGGCGGGGCGTTCGAAGGCGAGGGCCGCCGAGTGCTCGGCCGCGTGCCAGCCCGCCCGGCGCCCGAACACCAGCAGGTCGGAGAGAGAGTTCCCGCCGAGGCGGTTGGAGCCGTGCATGCCGCCCGCGACCTCACCGGCCGCGAACAGGCCCGGCACCCCGCGTGCGGCGGCCGTGTCGGACTCGACCGCGATGCCGCCCATCACGTAGTGACAGGTGGGCCCGACCTCCATCGCCTCCGCCGTGATGTCGACGTCCGCCAGCTCCTTGAACTGGTGGTACATGGACGGCAGTCGGCGCCGGATGACCTCGGCCGGCATACGCGTCGAGACGTCGAGGAAGACGCCGCCGTGCGGGGAGCCGCGGCCCGCCTTCACCTCGGAGTTGATCGCGCGGGCGACCTCGTCGCGGGGGAGCAGCTCAGGGGGACGCCGGTTGTTGTCCGGGTCCTCGTACCAGCGGTCGCCCTCCTCCTCCGACTCCGCGTACTTCTCCTTGAAGACGTCGGGGATGTAGTCGAACATGAAGCGTTTGCCGTCGGAGTTCCTGAGCACTCCGCCGTCGCCGCGGACCGACTCCGTGACGAGGATCCCCTTCACCGACGGCGGCCAGACCATCCCCGTCGGATGGAACTGCACGAACTCCATGTTCAGCAGGGGAGCGCCCGCGAGCAGCGCCAGCGCGTGTCCGTCGCCCGTGTACTCCCACGAGTTCGACGTCACCTTGAAGGACTTGCCGATACCGCCGGTCGCGATGACGACGGAGGGGGCCTCCAGCACGAAGAAACGGCCGGTCTCGCGCTCGTAGGCGAAGACACCGGAGACCCGGCTTCCGTCCTTGAGGATCCGCGTGACCGTGCACTCCTGGAAGACCTTCAGCCGGGACTCGTAGTCGCCGGTCTCCTTCTTGTCCTCCTGCTGCAGGGAGACGATCTTCTGCTGGAGGGTGCGGATCAGCTCGAGCCCGGTCCGGTCGCCGACGTGCGCGAGGCGCGGGTACTCGTGGCCGCCGAAGTTGCGCTGGGAGATCTTCCCTTCCTTCGTACGGTCGAAGAGGGCGCCCCAGGTCTCCAGCTCCCACACGCGGTCGGGAGCCTCCTGCGCGTGCAGCTCGGCCATCCGCCACTGGTTGAGGAACTTGCCGCCGCGCATGGTGTCGCGGAAGTGCACCTGCCAGTTGTCGTGCTCGTTGACATTGGCCATCGCCGCCGCGATGCCGCCCTCGGCCATCACCGTGTGCGCCTTGCCGAACAGCGACTTGCAGATCACGGCCGTACGGGCGCCCCGCTCGCGCGCCTCGATGGCCGCACGCAGCCCGGCGCCCCCGGCGCCGACCACGACTACGTCCCACTCCTGGCGGTCGACCACGGACATCAGAAAAACCTCGGATCGTCGAAGGCGCCTGAGGCGACCAGGTAGACGTAGAAGTCGGCGAGCGCCACGCTCACCAACGACGCCCAGGCGAGCAGCATGTGACGGGCATTCAGCTTCCCGACGAACTGCCACGCCCGGTAGCGCACGGGATGCTTGGAGAAGTGCTTGAGCTTGCCGCCGACGATGTGCCGGCAGGAGTGGCAGGAGATCGTGTACGCCCAGATCAGCGTGATGTTGACCAGGAACACGACGGTGCCGAGGCCCATGTGGCCCCAGTTCTCGTCCGTGTCCCGGAAGGACAGCACGGTGTCGTAGCTCAGCACGCCCGCGACCAGGATCGCCGCGTAGAAGAAGTACCGGTGGATGTTCTGCAGGATCAGCGGGAAGCGGGTCTCACCGGTGTACTTCTTGTGCGGCTCAGCCACCGCGCAGGCCGGGGGCGATGCCCAGAAGCCCCGGTAGTAGGCCTTGCGGTAGTAGTAGCAGGTCAGGCGGAAGCCGAGCGGGAAGATCAGGATGATGATGGCGGGGGAGATGCCCCACCAGCTCCCGAAGAGGTCGGCGTTCGGGCCCGACGGCATGTTCTTGCAGTTCTCCGCCAGACACGGCGAGTAGAACGGGGAGACATACGGCGCCGAGTAGTAGTCCGCGTTCGCGAAGGCCCGCCATGTCGAGTAGACGATGAAGGCGAGCAGCCCGGCCGCGGTGGCGGCCGGGGCCAGCCACCAGCGGTCGGTCCGCAGATGCGGGGCGTCGATCGCGGCGCGCGTACCGGTCCGTACGCCGCCGCTGTTCAGATGTGGTTCCGTACCAGTGGCCAACTTGAAGACTCCGGTCGGTGTCTAGGGGCGCTCAGTGGCCGGGGCCGTGGTGGGCGCC
This sequence comes from Streptomyces sp. NPDC001401, assembly GCF_042895385.1. NCBI lineage: Bacteria > Bacillati > Actinomycetota > Actinomycetes > Kitasatosporales > Streptomycetaceae > Streptomyces > Streptomyces sp. NPDC001401. Next base: position 273,626 of record NZ_JBIAWI010000004.1, on the reverse strand, counting down.
GAGTCCTTCGTCGTCCGTGTCGATCCACAGCGAGCGGTCGTAGGGCGTGTCGGGGATGGTGACGAGTTCGGGTTTGCGGGGCGTGCCCGGACTCGACGCCGCCTCGCGCAGGAGGGCGACGCTCTCCCGCAGGTGATCGGCGTCGGCGCGGACGCGGCGCATGTCGAGCCCGCCACCGCCCAGCTGCTTCTCCAGGCGGCCCACGGACCGGAACAGGTCGTCTAGGCAGCGCTGGACTGACGTCAGGTCGTCTTGCACGGACATGACGTGACCTCACTTCCATGGGCCGTCAGGCCCCCGGTGGCAACGTTCATGCGCCTGCGAGTGTTGCGCGTCACACCTGCCGGTGGGAAGGGATGTGCAGCGATTGGCGGATTGCACGCCTCCAGTGCACGCCCGCAAGCGCTCTGTGTGCGCCGGGGGCGCGCGTTGCGCCGCACGGGTGGGGTTGCCCGCCGCTGCCGCCGTGTCGCCCCCGGTGGGCGAACCCCTTCCTCTTCAGTGGGGCCGTACATCTGATCAACTCCAAAATACGCCCAAATGTGATCAGACCCCCACCCGTGTCACCGGCTGGAGCGGCCTCGGAGGTAGCAGAGATGTCCCACGACGGGAGACTGAGGACCAGGCCCGGCGCGGTCGTGCGTTCGGTCGCCTTCCTCACGGCGGGCGTGCTCGCGGTGCCCCTGCTCACCGGTTGCACCTCCGAGGACGAGGCGGGCAGGCCCCTCGCCGGGCCGGACATCGCTCCCGCCGCCCGTGACCTGGTGGCCGACGGCGGCACCCTGCGCTGGGCCGTGGACGACGTACCGGAGACCCTGAACACGTTCCAGTCGGACGCCGACGCGGCCACGAACCGCATCGCGCAGGCCGTCCTCCCGTCCATGTACCGGCTGGACCCCAACGGCCGGCCGCAGCGCAATCCCGACTACCTGGAGTCCGCCAAGGTCGTCCAGACGGAGCCCAAGCAGGTCGTGCTCTACAAGCTCGCCCAGCAGGCCGTCTGGAGCGACGGCCGCGAGATCGGCGCCGCCGACTTCGCCGCCCAGTGGCGCGCCCTGTCCGGCAAGGACACCGCGTACTGGACCGCCCGCAACTCCGGCTACGACCGCATCGAGAAGATCGAGCGCGGGGCCAACGACCTCGAGGTCAAGGTCACCTTCGCGCGGCCGTACGCCGACTGGCAGTCGCTGTTCTCGCCGCTGTACCCCAAGGACGTCATGGGGACGCCGGACGCCTTCAACGACGGGGCGCGCAGGACGCTCAAGGTCACCGCAGGTCCCTTCGCCCTGAAGGCGGTCGACCACAAGAACAACCAGGTCAGCCTGGTCCGCAACCCGCGCTGGTGGGGTCAGCCCGCCAAGCTCTCCGAGATCGACCTGCTGGCCGTGCCGCTCGACAAGCGGGCCGCCGCGCTGGCCGACGGGACGATCGACCTGGCCGAGATCGACCCGTCCGCCGCCCAGCGCATCGACCTGGCCGGCCGGGCCAACGGCACGGGCACACCACTGCAGGGCTCCACCCCGCTGCCGGGCCCGGGCGGTGGACGCGTCGCCGCGAAGGCCCTTCCCCGCGAAGCCGAAGGCCTGGGCGGTCTCGAGGTGCGCAAGTCGCTGGAGCCGGTCTACACCCAGCTCGCCCTCAACGGCGCCGAGGGCCCCCTCGCGGACGAGCGCGTCCGCCGGGCCGTGGCCCGCGCCCTCGACCGCAAGGCGCTCGCCGAGGCGGTTCTCAAGCCGCTCGGGCTGCCCGCCGTGCCCGTCGGCAGCCACCTTGCGCTGTCCGGGCAGGCCGCCTACGCCGACAACAGCGGCTCGCTCGGCGGCGAGGACACCGCGGAGGCGCAGGCGCTGCTCGCGGACGCCGGGTGGGTGCGCGGCGGTCCGGTCAAGGAGCAGAAGAAGCAGCAGAAGGGCGAGAAGGCCGCCGGGGCCGAGGGCCGGGGGAGCGACGAGTCCGAGGGCGGCGACGACGGAACGTACATCGTCGGCGAGGACGACAACGGAGGGGACAGCAAGAGCGGGCACGACAAGGACCCCAAGGACCACACCAAGAAGCACGAGAAGGCCGGCACGCACCTCGCCGACGGCAAGCAGTACGCCGGACAGCAGCCCCAGCAGGGCGGCGCGCCCGGCGCCTACGCCCCCAAGGGCACCGCAGCCCCGGCCGGCGCCGCCGCCGGGTTGCTGGCCAAGGACGGCAAGCCGCTCACCCTCCGCTTCGTGCTCCCGTCGGGCCCCGGCTCGCAGGCCCTGCGGACCGTGGCCGACCGGATCAGCAGCATGCTGCTGCGGGTCGGCATCAGCACCCGGATCACGAAGGTCTCCGACGAGAGCTACTTCAAGGACCACATCGCGTCCGGGCAGTTCGACCTCGCCCTGTACTCCTGGCCCGCCTCCGCCTTCCCGGCCACCGACGCCCGGCCCATCTACGCCAAGCCGGTCCCTGCCGCCGACGGCTCCCTCGACGTCGAGCAGAACTACACCCGCGTCGGCACCGACCAGGTCGACCACCTCTTCGACCAGGCGGCCGCGACCCTGGACGGCGACGAGAACCTCTCCCTGATCCGCAAGGCCGACTCCCGCATCTGGGCGGCGGCCGGCTCCATCCCGCTGTACCAGCGGCCGCAGCTGACAGCCGCGAGGAAGAACGTCGTGAACGCGGGGTCCTTCGGGTTCCAGACGCCGCTCTACCAGGACATGGGCTTCCTGAAGAAGGGGGCGAAGCCGTCGGCGAGGGCTTCGGCGGACGACTGACGGGGCGGTAGCTCAGAGACAGCTCAAAACGCTTGCCGTACGCGCCCGGCGCCCGCAGCATGAGTCGACCATTGATCATGCCGCGGGCGCCGGGCGCCCGTGCGCGGGGGAAACGGGACGGCACATGCGGGGCATCACACGGGGGACATGGGCCGCGGCGCTGACCGCGGTGACGGTGGCGGCGGGGCTCGCGGGGTGCACCGGTGGCGGGGGCGGCGACGGGAAGGCCGCCGCCACGAGCAGCGCACCGGCCGTGGTGAAGGCCTGTGCGAACGGGAGCTTCACCTGGACCGGCGTGAAGAAGACGGACCGGCTGACCGGTGTGTCCGCGCCGGAGGTGAGCGGGGGCCGCACCATCAGGACGACCAACCCGATCGAGCGGGTGTACACCCCGAAGCCGTCGGTGCGGACCGAGGGACCGTCCCTGTCTCCGGCCGAGGTCCTCTTCTCGCTGGGCAAGAAGATCGGCGAGATCGATTCCGACGCCGCCACTCTGGCCGACGTGACCGGCGACACCTGGGCCTTCACGGACGTGCACCAGAAGGCTCCGAACCTGCACAACCGTTTCTCCGAGGTGTCCGGCCCGGGCGAAACCGTGCAGTACGCCGGAGTCCGGGAGTGGGAGGGGGACTTCCGCTACATCTGCCCCGGCAGCCGGCCGACGACAGGGCACGCGCGGAACTGGACCCTCGACATGCAAGGCACCCTCTCCTGCGACGAGTCCGTCGACAGCCGGATCGCCCGCCAGGCTGCCCGGCTCTCCTGCGACGCGGGCTCCCGGGCCACCCGGAACGCCTGACCCCGACTGCCCGGCGAGCCGCCGCCGCGGCGGCCCCGTACCATGGTGTAAGGCCGTGGCGTGTTCAGCCCGGCAGGGTCCGCGTAACACAGACGTACGCGTCGGCCTTCCTCACACTCCAGGAGTACGCCTTCATGGCCACGCGCCACGACATCCGCAACGTCGCCATCGTCGCCCACGTCGACCACGGCAAGACGACCCTCGTCGACGCCATGCTGAAGCAGGCCGGTGCCTTCGCGGCGCACGCCGCCGAGTCGCTCGACGACCGCATGATGGACTCGAACGACCTGGAGCGTGAGAAGGGCATCACGATCCTGGCCAAGAACACGGCGGTGAAGTACCACCCGAAGGATGGCGGCGACGTCATCACCATCAACATCATCGACACCCCCGGCCACGCCGACTTCGGTGGCGAGGTCGAGCGCGGTCTGTCGATGGTGGACGCGGTCGTGCTGCTCGTCGACGCCTCCGAGGGCCCGCTGCCGCAGACCCGCTTCGTGCTGCGCAAGGCGCTGCAGGCCCGCCTGCCCGTCATCCTCTGCATCAACAAGACGGACCGCCCCGACTCGCGCATCGACGAGGTCGTCAACGAGGCCTACGACCTCTTCCTCGACCTCGACGCCGACGAGGACCAGATCGAGTTCCCCATCGTCTACGCGTGTGCGCGTGACGGTGTCGCCTCGCTGACCAAGCCGGAGGACGGCACCGTCCCGGCCGACAGCGACAGCCTGGAGCCCTTCTTCTCCACGATCCTGTCCCACGTCCCGGCTCCGGAGTACGACGAGACGGCCCCGCTCCAGGCGCACGTCACCAACCTGGACGCCGACAACTTCCTCGGCCGGATCGCGCTGCTCCGCGTCGAGCAGGGCGAGCTGCGCAAGGGCCAGACCGTCACGTGGATCAAGCGTGACGGCACGATGTCCAACGTGCGCATCACCGAGCTGCTGATGACCGAGGCGCTCACCCGCAAGCCCGCCGAGATGGCCGGCCCGGGCGACATCTGTGCCGTCGCCGGTATCTCCGACATCATGATCGGCGAGACCCTGGCCGACCCGGAGAACCCGATCCCGCTGCCGCTGATCACGGTCGACGAGCCGGCGATCTCGATGACCATCGGTACGAACACCTCGCCGCTGGTCGGCCGTGGCGGTACCGGCAAGGGCGCGGACAACAAGGCCGCGGTCAAGGACCGCAAGGTCACGGCCCGTCAGGTCAAGGACCGCCTGGACCGCGAGCTGATCGGTAACGTCTCCCTCCGCGTCCTCGACACCGAGCGTCCGGACGCCTGGGAGGTCCAGGGCCGTGGTGAGCTGGCGCTCGCCATCCTGGTCGAGCAGATGCGCCGCGAGGGCTTCGAGCTGACCATCGGCAAGCCGCAGGTCGTCACGAAGGACGTCGACGGCAAGACGTACGAGCCGGTCGAGCGCATGACGATCGACGTGCCCGAGGAGCACATGGGTGCGGTCACGCAGCTCATGGGCGTCCGCAAGGGCCGGATGGACAACATGTCCAACCACGGCTCCGGCTGGGTCCGCATGGAGTTCGTGGTTCCCTCCCGCGGCCTCATCGGCTTCCGTACCGAGTTCCTGACTCAGACGCGCGGTACGGGCATCGGCCACTCCATCCACGAGGGTCACGAGCCCTGGTTCGGCCAGCTGCAGACCCGCAACAACGGCTCCCTGGTCGCCGACCGCGCCGGTGCCGTCACCGCCTTCGCGATGACGAACCTCCAGGAGCGCGGTGTGCTCTTCACCGACCCCGGCACCGAGGTGTACGAGGGCATGATCGTCGGCGAGAACTCGCGCTCCGACGACATGGACGTGAACATCACCAAGGAGAAGAAGCTCACCAACATGCGGTCGTCCTCGGCCGACACGTTCGAGGCGATCGTCCCGCCGCGCAAGCTCTCCCTGGAGCAGTCCCTGGAGTTCTGCCGCGACGACGAGTGCGTCGAGGTCACCCCGGAGGCTGTCCGCATCCGCAAGGTGAACCTGGACGCCCGCGAGCGCGCCCGCGCGGCGAGCCGGGCCAAGCACGGCTGACAGCAGGCCACTTGAGGCCCGGGTGCCCCCATCTTGGGGCGCCCGGGCCTTTCAGTTGGCCGCGGGGGCTGCGTGCTTCAGGGCTTCGATGAACGGCGTGAAGGCTTCGGAGGCGAAGGCGAGGGCTGCTCTGGTCGGAGCCTTTGAATCGCGGATGGCTATGTGGGTGTCCAGGTCTGCGACTTCGACACATGCGTCGCCCTGGCCGCCACCGGAGAAGGAAGACTTCTGCCAGGTGTCGGGGGTCAGCATGCTCACAGCTCCTTCGACAGCCGGTGGATGAAGTCACGCGAACGGTTGGGGTCGAGTGACACTGCCTCTACTCTACGGAAGAGCGTTCGATATCGGTTGAGCTGGGCTTCGGCATCGATGAACACCGGGCCGTTGGGGCCGTCACGGACAACTGTGTCCAGCTTGGGGATGGGGCCGCCCGCGTACACCATCGCACTTCCCGCTCCGCCGAAGTCGTCCAGGTCGAAGGGGATGACGCGTACGGTGACATGGTCGGACTCAGAGAGTTCAAGGACGCGGAGGAGCTGAGCCCGCGCCGTGGATCGGTTGCCGACCCTGATGCGTAGCGCCCCTTCATGGATCACCGCCTCGTACGGCACCGGTTCCGGGCGATCGAGGATGACCCTGCGTTTCATCCTGTGATCAACCCATCGTTCGACATCGCTCTGCGGGAACTCCGGGTTCACGTACGAGAAGAGGGATCGAGCGTAATCCGCGGTCTGAAGAAGGCCCGGGACGTGCAGGAATTCCACGTCCCACCGGAAGTGGGCGTGATGTTCCAGCTCGGGCAGATCCATGAACGGCGTAGGCAGCTGACCCCGGTACTCCTCCCACCAGCCTCTGGTGCGGTCGGTCGTCATGGCCACCAGCGCATCGATCAACTCGTCGTCCGAACAGGCGTAGTTGGCGGCAAGACGGCGAACGCGCTGTCCGCTGACGCCGGAGATCCCCGATTCGGTCTGGCTGATCTGGACCGAGGTCACGCCGAGCAGGCTTGCCGCTTCGGTTGCTTTCAGGCCGGCGGCCTCGCGTAGTTTCCGCAGTTCAAGACCCAGGCGCAGTTGGCGTGCTGTGGGTTGCTGGCGACGCCCCATCGGCTTCCTCCCCACCTCCCAACTCCCGGGAGTACGTGACTCGTTCGGGGGTCAGATTACGGCAACAACTTGCACGGACCTAAATGTAGGTCCTACCGTCGGTGATGTGCCGCACACGCAGCGGAAGTGCACCGTGTATGCGGCGATGCCGCCCTGCGTGAAATCCCCACTCACCGAACGGAGTTGATGACCCATGCCCGAAACCTGGGACTACACCCTCTACATCCCCAACGACCCCAGAGCCGTCACCGTCTGCCGCCGCACCCTGCGCCTGATCCTGACCATGCACGGCCTGATCGGACTGGCGGACACCGCCGAACTCCTTGCGACGGAGCTGGTCGCCAACGCCGTACGGCACACGAAGGGGCCCGCAGCCCTCAGGATCCGCCGATCCCAGGAGGGTGCCGTGTGGATCGGGGCCTGGGACACCGACCCCGAACCGCCGGAGCCGCCACGGCCGTTGGACCAGGTCGGGGAGCTGGAGGAGGGGCGGGGGCTCGGGCTGGTCATGGCCTGCGCGGACAACTGGGGCTGGCAGCCGTCGGCCCGGTTCGGCGACCGGGGCAAGTTCGTGTGGTGTGACCTGGCCGTCTCGTAGCTCGTTGATCACGTCGATAAGAAAGGAGAGCCGATGGTCAGCTCATTGCACGAGGCGATGCACCGGATCTTCCAGAAGGACCCCGCGCTGCTGACGCGGGCCCTGCAGCAGGTGCTGGGTGTCGCCTTTCCCGAGCCGCGGGAATTCGCCGGCATGAACATCGACCTCACCGAGATCGAACCGGTCGAGCGGCGCGTGGACACGCTGTTACGCGCGAAGACCGACGACGGCGACTACCTTCTGGTCGTCGAGTCGCAGCGGCGGATTGACGAGGCCAAGCGCGGCAGCTGGCCGTACTACCTCTCGTACCTGTACGAGAAGCACCGCTGCGAGCCCGTGCTCATCGTCACCACGCAGTGCGGTTCCACGGCCCGCTGGGCGGCCGAGCCCATTCATCTCGGTGTGCCCGGCCGACCCTCCCTGACGGTACGTCCGCTCGTGCTCGGACCCGACAACGTACCGGTGATCGCCGACCCGGAGGAGGCCGAACGGGACGTACCTCTTGCGGTGCTCTCGGCCATGACACATGGCAAGGGGCCGAAGGCCGCCGCCATACTGGAATCGCTGGCAGCCGCCCTGAAGACCATCGACGCGGACAGTGCCGGGGTCTTCGCGCAGTTCGTCGACTCATGCCTGGCCGACCCCCAGGTGAAACAGATGTGGAGGGACCTGATGACGGCGATGCAGTACTTCTTCCGGCATCCGCTGGCGGAGCAGGTGCGGGAGGAGGGCCGGGAGGAGGGCCGCATCCAGCACGGCGTCGAGACGATTCTGCGCATCCTGGAATGGCGCAGCATCCCCGTGCCCGACGCAGTCCGTGAGCGGGTGGAAGCCTGCACGGACCTGCACCAGCTGGAGGTCTGGACTCAGCGGGCTGTGCGTGCGACGCATGCGGCGGAGTTGTTCGTCGATGAGTGACCGGGGGCTGACGGGGCAAGCCGGTCCGGCAAACGCAATCCGCTGTGGAAGAACCTGAAGATGGCGATCCAGTACTTCTGGCGGCACCCGCTGGCCGAGCAGATTCGTGAAGAGGGCCGCGTAGAGGTGGGTATCGAGATGGTCCTGCGCATCCTCGAATGGCGCGGCATTCCCGTGTCTGCCGCCGTCCGGAAGCAGGTGAGGGCCTGTTCGGACCCGGACCAGCTCACGGCCTGGGCCCAGCGCGCGGTGCACGCGACGGACGCGGCTGAGCTGTTCGTGGAGGAGTGACCAGGACCGCTCGCAGAACGTGATGAAGGCCCGCGCCTGGGCAGGCGCGGGCCTCGTTGTGTGCCCAGCCCGAGGAGGGGCCCGTTCGGCAGACGTAGGGAAAACCCTAGTTCTCGTTCTGGATCGGCAAAGGCGGATCGAACCGCACTATTCTTCGGCCAGCGTGGGCCCTGTCCGTCTCCTGTGAGGGCCCGGCGAACGGCCCTGTGGCGCAGGCCCGTTGGCTGAAAGCGGTCGGCCGTGCACCCCCGCACAGCCGCCGCGATTCCGCAACTGAATTTTCATGCCCTTCGCGTTCGGTATACGGACATGCGAGTCCGATAGGTGTGTAACAAGTCCGTTTCGCAGGGATCTTTCGGCAAACCCTTTGTCCGGATTTTGGAAGATGTACGCGTCAGGTGTGATCGAACCGAGACCTTATGAGTGTGGTTCGGCCATGGCACATGGCAGATAGTTAGGCGCGTAGAGCTCGGATCAACGGGTCAACACGCTGCAGGCGGCGTCGACTCACGAGCGCGGGGGCACCTGACCATTTCAGGCACCGGTAACGGTGATGTGTCATGTGCTCCCCCATGCGGTGAACCAATGGACTCATGAGGAGGAGCCCCATGCGTGGTGCCAAGAGCGCCAAGTGGGTTGCGATAGCCGCCGTAGTGGCGCTGGGTGCGACGGCCTGTGGCGGCGGCGGGGACGACGGCAGCTCGGGCAAGGGCAAGGGCAACGGCGTCGTGTCGGTGGAGATCGGTGAGCCGCAGAACGGCCTGGTCCCCAGCAACACGTACGAGACCGAGGGCGGCCAGGTCATCAACGCCCTCTTCACGGGTCTGACCAAGCTTGACGCCGACAACAAGGTCGTCAACGCCATGGCGCAGTCGATCGAGACCAAGGACAACAAGGTCTGGACGATCAAGCTGAAGTCCGGTTACACCTTCCACAACGGCGAGAAGGTCACCGCCCAGTCGTTCATCGACGCCTGGAACTACGGTGCCAACCAGACCAACGCCCAGCAGACCAACCCGCTGTTCAGCCACATCCAGGGCTACAGCGACCTGAACCCGGGCGAGGGCAAGAAGCCCAAGACGGACAAGATGTCCGGTCTGAAGGCCGTCGACGACAGCACGCTTCAGGTCACGCTGACCGGCGCGTTCTCGGCGTTCCCGTCGCAGCTGTCCTTCACCGCCTTCGTGCCGCTGCCCAAGGCGTTCTTCAAGGACCCGAAGGGCTTCGGCGAGGCCCCCATCGGCAACGGCCCCTTCAAGATGAAGGGCACGTTCAAGCACAACGAAGAGATCGACACCACGAAGTACGACAAGTACCCGGACGCCTCGAAGATCGAGGTCAAGGGCGTCAACTTCAAGATCTACTCGAACCTGGACACGGCCTACAAGGACCTCGTCGCCGGCAACCTGGACGTCCAGCTGGTCATCCCGAACTCCGGTCTGCCGACGTACCACAAGGACCTGCCGGGCCGTTACATCGACGAGGCCGACTCCGGCGTCGGCTACATCGGCTTCCCGATCAAGTACAACAAGGCCTTCCAGAACGCGGACCTCCGCAAGGCCATCTCCATGTCGATCGACCGGAAGACGATCGCCTCGAAGATCTTCCTCGGCGCCCGTACGCCCGCGGACGACTTCATCAGCCCCATCATCGACGGCTACCGCAAGGGCGCCTGTGGTGAGGCCTGCACGCTCGACGCGGCCAAGGCCAAGGAGCTCTACAAGAAGAGCGGCGGCCTGCCCGGCAACAAGCTGGAGCTCGGCTACAACGCCGACGGCGACCACAAGGCGTGGATCGAGGCGGTCGCCAACCAGATCCAGCAGAACCTGGGCATCAAGGTGACGGCCAAGCCGTTCGAGCAGTTCCAGACGATCCTCAACGACCTGGACGCCAAGAAGTACCAGGGCGCGTTCCGTATGGCCTGGAACATGGACTACCCGGACATGGAGAACTACCTCCGTCCGATCTTCTCGAAGGAAGCCATCGCCAACGGCTCCAACTACTCGGGTTACGTCAACCAGGACTTCGAGAAGCTGCTCGTCGAGGGTGACCAGGCCGCGACGCACGAGGACGCCGTCAAGAAGTACCAGCAGGCCGACGACGTGATCCTCAAGGACCTGCCGTACATCCCGGTGTACTTCTACACGTTGAACAGTGGCTTCAGCGACAAGATCAAGTCGATGAAGATCGCCGGTCACAACATCCTGTGGGACCAGGTCAAGCTCAGCTGACCAGGTTCTGAGCAGTCCTGACACAGCGTTACGGGGTGAGCAGGGGGAGGAATAGCCTTCCCCTGCTCACTCCTGCTGCCGTCTCCTGTCCGACCGTGCCATCCCCTCGGCCACGGTCGGGTCGAGCACCCCTCTGGAGTACCCATGGGCCGATACGTCGTGCGCCGCCTGCTGCAGGTGATCCCTGTGGTGATAGGCGTCACGTTCATCATCTTCTGCCTGGTCTTCGCTCTGCCCGGCGACCCGATCCAGGCACTGGCCGGCGACAAGCGCGCCGACCCCAACATCGCGGCGATTCTGCGTGCGCACTACCACCTCAACGAGCCGCTGTACCAGCAGTACTGGCACTACATCAGCGGCGTCTTCACCGGTGACCTCGGTGAGACGTACAACGGACGTGCCATCTCCGAGATCGTCTCCGAGCGGTTCCCCATCACTCTGAAGCTGGGGCTGACCTCGTTCGCCATCGAGGCCGTGATCGGTATCGTCGCCGGCATCTTCTCCGCCCTGAAGAAGGGCAAGTTCATCGACAACGTCGTGCTCATCTCGACGCTTGTGCTGATCTCGATCCCGGTGTTCGTCCTCGGCAGCGTGCTCCAGCTGGAGTTCGGCGTGAAGCTGAAGTTCACGCCGGTCGCCGGCATCGAGAAGGGCTGGCCGCAGAGCTACATCCTCCCGGCCGTCGTGCTCGCCACGACCTCCATGGCCTATATCGCGCGTCTGGTGCGGGCGAGCATGACGGAGTCGATCCGCGCCGACTACGTGCGTACGGCGATAGCCAAGGGCCTGCCGACCCGGCGGGTCATCGGTGTGCACGCGCTGCGCAACTCCCTGATCCCGGTGGTCACCTTCCTGGGCTTCGACCTCGGTGCTCTCATGGGTGGTGCCATCATCACCGAGCGCGTGTTCAACCTGCCTGGTATCGGCGGCCAGTTGGCCCAGTCCGTCTATCTGCGTGAACGGCCCGTCGTAGTCGGTCTGACGACCCTGCTCGTACTGATCTACCTGGTCGCCAACCTCCTCGTAGACCTGATGTACGCCGTGCTCGACCCGAGGATTCGCTATGAGTGAGAAGACGATAGAGAGGCCCACCACAGACGAGGCCGCCCTCGCCAAGGAGATCGAGGCCGAGGAGAAGGCGGCATCCCGGCAGGCGAGCCTGCTCAAGGACGGCTGGGCGGATCTGCGCAAGCGACCCATGTTCATCGTCACCGGCTTCGTCATCGTGTGCCTGCTCGCGCTGGCGATCGCGCCCAGCCTGTTCACGGGCCGCTCCCCGTTCTCGAACGGTTTCTGCCAGCTGCAGAACTCCATGAACGGGCCGTCGTCCGGGCACCTGTTCGGCTACGACCAACAGGGCTGCGACATCTACACGCGCACCGTGTACGGCACCCGCAACTCGATCGTCGTGGGTGTGGTGACGACCGTGGTCACCACGCTCATAGGCGGTCTGCTGGGTATGCTGGCCGGTCTGGTCGGCGGATGGCTGGACGCGGTCGTCTCACGTATCACCGAGGTGTTCTCGGCTCTGCCGCTCATCGTCGGCGGCCTGCTGATCATGTCGATCTGGGGCGGCGGTGACGTCTGGTCGGTGTCGTTCATCATGGCGATCCTCGGCTGGCCGCAGGTCTTCAGGATCATGCGCGGCGAGGTCATCGCCAACAAGTACAACGACTACGTGATGGCCGCACGGGCGCTGGGCGCCGACTCCTGGCGGATCGCGTTCCGGCACATCCTGCCGAACACGCTCGCCCCCGTCATCGTCATCACCACGATGAACCTCGGCGTCTACATCTCCGCCGAGGCAGCCCTGTCCTACCTGGGCATCGGCATCCAGTATCCGAACATCTCCTGGGGCGTGATGATCAGTGACGCCCAGAGCCTGTTCCTGACGAAGCCGCACGCGCTGCTGTTCCCGGCAGGTGCCCTGAGCGTCACCGTGCTGGCGTTCATCGTGCTCGGCGACGTGGTCCGCGACGCCTTCGACCCCAAGATGCGCTGAGGGAGGCGTACGTGACCATCATCGACCCGACGGACGCCATCCCGGCCCCGCGCCCCGGCGACCCGGAGCGCACCGGCCCGCTGCTCGAAGTGCGCGATCTGCACGTCGAGTTCCAGACCCGCGAAGGTGTCGTTCGCGCCGTCAACGGCGTCAACTACTCCGTGAAATCAGGGGAGACCCTAGCCGTGCTCGGCGAGTCCGGCTCCGGCAAGTCCGTGACCGCTCAGGCGATCATGGGCATCCTCGACATGCCGCCGGCCCGCATCCCCAAGGGCGAGATCCGCTTCTACGGCCAGGACATGCTCGCCATGTCGGGTGAGGAGCGGCGGAAGCTGCGCGGCGCCCGGATCGCGATGATCTTCCAGGACGCACTGTCCTCGCTCAACCCCGTGCTCAGCGTGGGATACCAGCTGGGCGAGATGTTCCGCGTCCACCAGGGACTGTCCCGTAAGGCGGCCAAGGCCAAGGCCATCGAGCTGATGGACCGGGTGAAGATCCCGGCCGCCGCGGCCCGGGTGAACGACTACCCGCACCAGTTCTCCGGCGGTATGCGCCAGCGCATCATGATCGCCATGGCGCTCGCCCTGGAGCCGGACCTGATCATCGCCGACGAGCCGACCACGGCCCTCGACGTGACGGTCCAGGCCCAGGTGATGGACCTGCTCGCGGAGCTGCAGCGCGAGTACCAGATGGGGCTCATCCTCATCACCCACGACCTCGGTGTGGTGGCGGACGTCGCCGACAAGATCGCGGTGATGTACGCGGGCCGGATCGTGGAGACGGCGCCGGTGCACGAGCTGTACAAGCGCCCCGCCCACCCCTACACCCGCGGCCTGCTCGACTCCATCCCGCGTCTGGACCAGAAGGGCCAGGACCTCTACGCGATCAAGGGGCTGCCGCCCAACCTGCTGAAGGTGCCGAGCGGTTGCGCCTTCAACCCGCGCTGCGAGAAGGCGCAGGACATCTGCCGTACGGACCGGCCGCCGCTGGTCCCGGTGACCGAGCAGGACGGAACGGAACTGCCGGGCCGCGCCAGCGCGTGCCACTTCTGGAAGGAGACGATCCATGGCTGAGTCGACCAAGACCGACGAGCCGACGGACGCGACGCCGAACGTCTCCGAGGTGGACGCCGTCGACGTGCACTCGGAGGAGGAGGCGGTTGCCGCCCTCGACGCACGAGTCGAGCGCGGCGAGCCGATCCTGCAGGTGCGCAACCTGGTGAAGCACTTCCCGCTGACCCTGGGCATCCTCTTCAAACGGCAGGTCGGCGCCGTGAAGGCCGTCGACGGCATCTCCTTCGACCTGTACCAGGGCGAGACCCTGGGCATCGTGGGCGAGTCCGGCTGCGGCAAGTCCACGGTGGCCAAGCTCCTGATGAACCTGGAGCGGGCGACGGCGGGCGAGATCTTCTACAAGGGCCAGGACATCACCAAGCTGTCCGGCAGGGCGCTCAAGGCCGTCCGCCGGAACATCCAGATGATCTTCCAGGACCCGTACACCTCGCTCAACCCCCGTATGACGGTGGGCGACATCATCGGTGAGCCCTTCGACATCCACCCCGAGGTGGCGCCGAAGGGAGACCGGCGTAAGCGGGTCAAGGAGCTGCTGGACGTCGTCGGTCTCAACCCCGAGTACATCAACCGCTACCCGCACCAGTTCTCGGGCGGTCAGCGCCAGCGCATCGGCATCGCCCGCGGCCTGGCCCTGAACCCCGAGGTCATCATCTGCGACGAGCCGGTTTCGGCGCTGGACGTTTCCGTCCAGGCACAGGTCATCAACCTGATGGAGGGACTGCAGGACGAGTTCAACCTCTCCTACATCTTCATCGCGCACGACCTGTCGATCGTCCGGCACATCTCGGACCGGGTCGGCGTGATGTACCTCGGCAAGATGGCCGAAATCGGCACGGACGAGCAGATCTACGAGCACCCGACACACCCGTACACCCAGGCGCTGCTGTCGGCTGTTCCGGTGCCGGACCCGCAGGACCGCGAGCAGCGCGAGCGGATCATCCTGACCGGCGACGTGCCCTCCCCGGCGAACCCGCCGTCCGGCTGCCGCTTCCGCACCCGCTGCTGGAAGGCCGAGGACAAGTGCGCCGAGGAGGTTCCGCTGCTTGCGATTCCGGAGCGCTTCAAGGGCGCGGACTCTCCGGCGGCCCACGAGTCGGCCTGTCACTTCGCGGAGGAGAAGGACGTCGTGGGCGTGGCCTGACGTCCCGACAGCGCCCGCACGGTTCCCGGCACCCCGGAAGGGTGCCGGGAACCGGCGTTTTCCGAGGCAGACGCGACCGTCTGCGTCCCGGCCACCGCCACTCGGCCTCACGTGGTGATCCGCGCCCGCGCCCAGTGACAAGCCACCTGCTCCCCGCCGCCCCCGCCCAGCACCTCCGGATCCTCGTTCCGGCACGCGTCCGCCACCCCCGCCCGCTCCGCCTCCCCGCTCGCCAGCACCTGGCACCGAGCGTGGAAGCGGCACCCGGAAGGGATGCGGGACGGGTCCGGAGGCTCGCCGGTCAGTACCACCGGATCGCCCGGAGCCTCCGGCAGCACCGACAGCAGTGCCTGGGTGTACGGGTGGCGAGGAGCCGTCAGGACCTGTTCGACCTCGCCCGTCTCCACGATCCGGCCCAGGTACATGACCGCCACCCGGTCGGCGATGTTCCAGGCCAGGCCCAGGTCGTGGGTGACCACCAGCGCGGACAGGCCCAGTTCGGTGCGCAGCCGCAGCAGCAGGGCGAGGATCTCGCCGCGTACGGAGGCGTCGAGCGAGGCCACCGGCTCGTCGGCGACGATGAGTTCGGGCTCGAGGACCAGCGCGCCGGCGATGACGACGCGCTGGCGCTGGCCGCCGGACAGCTCGTGCGGGTAGCGCAGGAAGAAGCGCTCCGGCGGCCGCAGCCCCGCGTGGGCGAGGGCCTCGGCGACGGCCGCCCGTTCGTTCCCCGTACGGCCGTGGATCCGCAGGCCCTCGGCCACCGCGTCGTACACCGTGTGCCGGGGATTCAGTGAGCCGGAGGGATCCTGCAGCACCAGCTGGACGCGCCTGCGGTACGCCTTCAGCGCCCGGGACGAGTACTCCAGGGGCTTTCCGGCGAACGTGATCCGGCCCGCGGCCGGTGTCACCAGGCCGAGCAACGAACGCGCCAGCGTCGTCTTGCCGCAGCCCGACTCGCCGACCAGCGCCACGATCTCCCCGCTCCGGATGTCGAGTTCGACGCCGTCCACGGCCCGGGCCGCAGGGGCACCGTGCCGCCCGGGAAAGGTCACGTCCAGGCCCTGAGCGCTGAGCAGGGGCGGTGCAGTCGTCGTCATGTGCTGCTCCTCGCATCCTCCGACGGGCCGGCCGGCGGCGGGACCGCTGCCGCCACGTGCACACAGGCCGCCCAACGCCCCTGTCCGGCGTCCCGCAGCCGCTGGTCCTCGACGGAGCACTCGTCCAGGGCGACCGGGCAGCGCGGGTGGAAGGTGCATCCGGAGGGCAGCGCGGACGGATCGGGCGGATCGCCGGCCAGGCCGCTCGGGGCGAACCGGGAGGCCCGGTCGCCGATCCGCGGGAAGGCCGCCGACAGGGCCTTGGCGTACGGGTGCCGGGCGTCCTCGTAGACCTGCCGGGCGGGGCCCTCCTCGACGACCCGGCCCGCGTACATCACCGCGAGTCGGTCGCAGGTGTCGGCGAGGACCGCGAGGTCGTGGCTGATCATGATCAGGCCCAGGTCCTGCTCGGTGACGAGCTGTTCGATCAGCCGCAGGATCTGCGCCTGGATCATCACGTCCAGGGCCGTGGTCGGCTCGTCGGCGATGACCAGCTGTGGGTCGCAGGCCAGCGCCATGGCGATCATGACGCGCTGCCGCTGGCCGCCGGACAGCTCGTGCGGGTACGCCGACGCGCGTGCCGCGGGCAGGCCCACCTGCTCCAGCAGCTCGCCGGTCCGCCTGCGCGCCGCGGCCGCCGTGGCCCTGCGGTGCAGCAGGATCGGCTCGGCGATCTGGTCGCCGATGCGGTGCACCGGGTTGAGCGAGTGCATCGCCCCCTGGAAGACGATCGAGGCGCCCGCCCAGCGCACCGCTCGCACCTGCCCCCACCGCATGGTCAGGACGTCCTCGCCGTTCAGCAGGATCTCCCCGGACACCCGGGTCCCGGCCGGCAGCAGCCTGAGCAGCGCGAGCGCCAGCGTGGACTTGCCGCAGCCCGACTCGCCCGCGATGCCGAGCTTCTGTCCCGCCGCCAGCGACAGGTCCGCGCCCCGCACCGCGGCCGCGCCGCCGGCATAGGTCACCTCGAGGTTCCGGACCTCCAGCAGCGTCAACGGGCCACCCCCAGCCTGGGGTTGAGGACAGACTCCACCGCACGCCCGCACAGCGTGAACGCCAGCGCGACCACCGCGATCGCGATGCCCGGCGGCACCAGGTACCACCAGTCGCCGGAGCTGACGGCACCGGCCTCGCGCGCGTCCTGCAGCAGCCCGCCCCACGAGATGACCGTGGGATCGCCGAGGCCGAGGAAGGCCAGCGTCGCCTCGGCGAGGACGGAGGAGGAGATCATCAGGGTCGTCTGGGCGAGGACCAGCGGCATCACGTTGGGCAGCACATGCCGGGTCATGACGTGCCAGTGCCCGCCGCCCAGGGCCCTGGCCCGTTCGATGTACGGCCGGGACTCCACCGCCAGCGTCTGGGCGCGCACCAGCCGCGCCGTCGTCGGCCAGGAGGTGACGCCGATCGCGAGGATCACCGTGCCCAGGGAGCGGGACATCACGGTGGCCAGCGCGATGGCGAGCACCAGCGCCGGCATCACCAGGAACCAGTCCGTGATCCGCATCAGCACGGTCGCGTACGCCCCCCGGAAGTGCCCGGCGGTGATCCCGACGACCGTGCCGATCACCACCGACAGCACGGCCGCGAGCAGCCCCACCAGCAGCGAGACCCGGGAGCCCCACACCACCAGGCCCAGCAGATCGCGCCCGAACCGGTCGGTGCCCAGCGGGAATTCACCGCTCGGCGCCTGCAGCGGACTGCCCGGTGCGTCGGTCACCCCGGCCACGCCCGAGCCGACCGTCAGCGGCGCGGTCAGTGCGACCAGCGCGAACAGGGCGAGCGCCGCCAGACCGAGGAGGCCGGCGCGGTGCTTGCGGTACTGCTGCCAGAACCGTACGGCGGAGCGGCGGCGGCGCTGCCAGGCCAGCGCGCGTGGTCCGGCGGCCGTGGTGTCCGGCGCCGGGGGAGTGGCCTCGGTCGTCATCGGCCCACCCGGGGGTCGAGCAGCGGATAGAGCAGGTCGGCCAGAGTGTTCATGACGATCACCGCCGAGGCGAAGAAGAGGAACAGCCCCTGCACCAGGGGCAGGTCGGGCACGCTCAGGGCCTGGTAGAACAGCCCGCCGAGCCCCGGCCAGGAGAAGACCGTCTCGACCAGGATGACGCCCGCGACCGTCCGGCCGAGGTTGACGAAGACCAGGGTGACCGTGGGCAGCAGCGCGTTCGGCACGGCGTGCCGGCGCCGCACGAGGTCGTCCTTGAGGCCCTTGGCGCGGGCGGTCGTCAGATAGTCGCTGCCCATCTCGTCGAGCAGCGCCGAGCGGGTGACCAGCAGCGTCTGGCCGTACTCGACCGCGACCAGGGTGAGCACCGGGAGGACCAGGTGATGGGCGACGTCGAGGACGTAGGCGAAGCCCTCCTTGCCGCCCGACTCCATGCCGCCGGTCGGGAACAGCCCGGGCACGGGGCCGAGGCCCACGCCGAACACGATGATGACCAGCAGGCCCAGCCAGAACGACGGGACGGAGTACAGGGTCAGTGCCAGACCCGTGTTCAGCCGGTCGCCGAGCCTGCCGTGCCGCCAGGCGGAACGGGTGCCGAGGAACATGCCGAGCGCGGTGTAGAGCACGAAGGCCGTGCCGGTCAGCAGCAGCGTGTTCGGCAGCGCTTCGGTGATCTTGTCGATGACCGGGGTGCGGAACTGGTACGACGTGCCCAGGTCGCCGGTGAGTGCCTTGCCGCAGTAGTCCGTGAACTGCCGCCACAGGGGCAGGTCGAGTCCGAACTCCCGGCGATAGGCCGCCAGTTGCTCCGCCGAGACCGGTCGGCCGCCGGTCATCGTCTTGACCGGGTCACCGGGGATCAGCCGGAACAGGAAGAACCCGGTGACCAGTACGGCGAGCAGCGAGACGGCGGCACCGCCCGCCTTGCCCGCCCCGTACCGCAGATACGCGGTGGTGGTGCGGGCCCGCGGCCCGCGGACCGCCGGACCGGCCGGGACCGGTACGGCGGCCTTGTCGACCGCGGCGGACGCTGCGTCAGGGGCCGTTGGCTGCATGGGCTACTCGCGGTCGTCGGCGGTGGCGCGGCGGCGCCGCGCGAAGAGCAGTCCGGCGCCGGCGAGGATCACGACACCCGCGGCGACACCGACGATCACCCCGGTCGAGGAGCCCCCGGAGGAGGAGCCGGAATCCGCCGGGACCGCCGACCACCAGCTCCAGTAGCCGTCCTGGCCGTAGATGTTGCCGGCGGCCTTGGGCATCGTCTCGATCGACTTGATCTGGTCGGTGCGGTAGGCCTCGACGGCGTTCGGATACGCCATGACGTTCATGTACCCCAGGTCGTACAGCCGCGACTCCATCTGCTTGACGAGAGTGGCCCGTTTGGCGGAGTCGTATTCGGCAAGCTGCTTGGCGTACAGCTCGTCGTACGTCTTGTCGCAGACGAAGTTGTCGGTCGCGCCGGTGTCCTTCGGGGTCGCGGGCAGGGCGGCGCAGGTGTGGATGGACAGCACGTAGTCCGGGTCGGGGTTGACGGACCAGCCGTCGAAGGCGAGGTCGTACTTGCCCGCGAGCCAGGGGTCGGTGACGTTGTCCAGGCAGTCGAGCGTCATGCCGACGCCGAGCTTGGCCCACCATTCCTTGAGGTACTGGCCCACCGCCTTGTCGTTGGGGTCGGTCGCGTGGCACAGGACCCGGTAGTTCAGCGGTTTGCCGTCCTTGCCGACCCGTTTGCCGTCGGCGTTCTTCTTGTAGCCGGCCTGGTCGAGGAGCTGGGCGGCCTTGGCGGGGGCGTAGGAGAGTTCCTGGCTCGCCGAGGGCTTCCAGAAGTACGTCGAGAAGCGCGGCGGGATGTAGCCCTGGCCCTCGACCGCGTGGCCCTGGAACACCTTGTCGATGATGGTCTTGCGGTCGACGGCCAGGAACAGCGCGTGCCGCACCCGCTCGTCGAGCAGTGACGGGTCGCCGTCGCCGAACTTCTGGCCGTTCTTCGCCTGTGCGCCGGGGTTGGTGGCGAGGGCGTAGAAGCGCCGGCCGGGGGCGTCGTTGACGCGGATGTCCTGCCGGCCCTTCAGGGAGGCCGCCTGAGCCGGCGTCAGGGCCGGCGCGCCCGCGACGAAGGAGACCTCGCCCTTGCGCAGGGCGGCCACGGCCGCGTCCTGGTCCTTGTAGTACTTGAAGACCAGCTCGTCGAACTTGGGTGCCCCGCGCCAGAAGCTCTTGTTGGCCTTGAGGCGGACGTAGCTGTCGGCCTTGTAGTCGCTGAGGACGAACGGTCCGTCACCGACGACGGGGAAGGACTTGTCGTTGTTGAACTTCGAGAAGTCCTTGACGCTCTTCCAGATGTGCTCGGGCACGATCGGCACATCGAGCGCGGTCATGGTGGCCTGGGGCTTCTTCAGCTCGACGACCAGCTTGGTGGGGCTGGGCGCCGTCACCTTGCGGAAGTTGGTGACGAAGCTGCCGTTCGCGGTGGCGGCGGCCTCGTCGGTCATCAGCTTGTTGAACGTCCACGCGGCGTCCTCGGCGGTCACCTTCTGCCCGTCCGACCACTTCGCGTCGGAGCGGATCGTGTACGTCCAGGTGAGCTTGTCGGCGGACGGTGCCCACTTGGTGGCCAGGCCGGGGACCGGGTGCGCGTCCCCGGGGTCGTAGTCGGTGAGGTACTCGTACGTCAGCCGCAGAATGCTCGTGCTGACCAGACGCACCGCCAGGAAGGGGCTCAACGAGTCGACGCTCTGCGCCACCGCGACGGTGAGCACCTTCTTGCCCTGGGCGGCCTCCGCCCGCTGGGGCGCCGGGTTGAGCGGAGTCGCGAGGCCCGCCGAGAGCGTCAGAGCGGCGGCGCCGGCGGCTGCCACGAGCCGGGCCGTGCGCGATCGCGGCCTTCTCGGATGTGAACGCCTTGTGCCGTGCTGGTCTTGTGTGCTCATGGATCGTGACCTCGCGTCATCGCTCGCACAGGGACGGCTTGTTGGGACTTCAGGAGCGGGTTCTGCCTGGTGACGGGCCAGCTGGGTGATGAGTGTGTCTACCAGCGGCAGTCTGCGCCCGTCAACGGCGCGCGAAACCATGGTGGCCTGCGAAAACGGCGAGTTGATGTTCGCTGGGGCCGCTATTGGTCTAGACCGGTGAAGGGGGCCTGGTAGAGCGCTGACGCCGTCAAGCGGGGGAATCAGCCACCGTGATGATGTCGTGACTCTTGCGAACGGACGGCCCGTCAGCGGACCACCAGTCCGCGCAGCACGATGCGGCGGGGATGCCGCAGTACGGCGGGTTCGCGGCGCGGGTCGGCGTCGTAGACGGTGATGTCGGCCAGAGCCCCCTCGGTGAGGCCGGGCAGTCCCAGGAACGCGCGGGCGGTCCAGCTCGCGGCACCGACGGCGGCCTCGGCGGGCAGGCCCGCGGCGATGAGGTGTCCGACCTCCGTGGCCACGTTGCCGAAGGGCGCGGAGTCGGTGCCGGCGAGGACGGTGACTCCGGCGTCGTGGGCCTCGCGCACACGTCGGACCATGATCTCGTGCCCCGCGTGCCAGAGGCGTTCGCGCGGGGTGTCCCTGGTACGGCGCGGGGCGCTGCGGGCGAAGGTGGTGAGCGTGGGGACGTACACCGTGCCGTGCGCCGCCATGAGGTCCACGCACTCCTCGGGCATCCCCATCCCGTGCTCGACCGAGTCGACCCCTGCACGGGCGGCGTTGACCGCACCCCGCCCGGACTGACAGTGCACGGCGACCCGGCCGCCGGCCGCGTGCACGGCGTCGGTTACGGCGCGCAGCACCTCGTACGGCACCGGGTCCGCCTCGAAGTCCCAGTCGCCCACGAGCTTGCACCAGCCGTCGTGGGCCTTGGCCTCGGCGACCGCGGCGGCGACGAGGTCGTCGGTGACGGTGTGGAACGGGGTGCTCTTCGACAGTCCCGCCCAGGCCAGCCAACGCCCCGCACTCACCATGCGGGGGCTGTCGGGTGCTTCCCGCATTCCGGTCGGTATCTCGCCGAGGAGCCCCGGGAAGCGCAGCGCCGTCGTCCCCGCATCCCGGTGCTGGGCGATCTGCGTCGCGAACGCCTCGGCGTCGAAGGCGGGTTCGTCCTCGGACGGGGAGCCCGGGTGCGTGTGCACGTCGACGAGGCCGGGCAGCAGAAACCCTCCGTCGGCGAGGGTGACGGCCGGTTCGGAGGGCCGCTCGAAGGTGATGCGGTCCCCGAGCGTCCACACGTCCCGGACCGAGCCGTCGGGGAGCACGGTCCCGCGCAGGTGATAGGTCATGGGGCCGGAGTTTCGCCCCGGGGCGGGCCGACGGCAAAACGGCCCGCCGGGAAACCGGCGGGCCGCGCTGCCTCCTTCCGGCGATCCGTCCCGCAGATGGGTGCACCGAATGTGCACTGTGTTCTGTTTGCTCGGATATTGACCGGTAACGGATAGGCATTCCCGAGGAGGCACTCCATGCGTGGAGCCACGCACGCCAAATGGGCCGCATGCGCGGCGGCGGTCGCACTCGCCGCGACGGCCTGCGGGGGCGGCAGCAGCAGCGGCGGCGGTGGTGACGGCAGCGCGGTGCTCAGCTCCTCCTGGGGGGACCCGCAGAACCCGCTGGAGCCGGCCAACACCAACGAGGTGCAGGGCGGCAAGGTCCTCGACATGATCTTCCGGGGGCTGAAGCGGTACAACTCCAAGACCGGCGCGGCCGAGGACATGCTCGCCGAGAAGATCGACACCACGGACTCGCAGAACTTCACGATCACCGTGAAGAGCGGCTGGAAGTTCAGCAACGGCGAGGCCGTCACCGCCAAGTCCTTCGTGGACGCCTGGAACTACGGTGCCAGCCTCAAGAACAACCAGAAGAACGCGTACTTCTTCGGGTACATCGAGGGCTACGACAAGGTCCACCCGGAGACCGGCGCACAGACCGCCGACACGCTCTCCGGCCTCAAGGTCACCGGCAAC
Organism: Streptomyces sp. NPDC001401; assembly: GCF_042895385.1. Taxonomy (NCBI): domain Bacteria; kingdom Bacillati; phylum Actinomycetota; class Actinomycetes; order Kitasatosporales; family Streptomycetaceae; genus Streptomyces; species Streptomyces sp. NPDC001401. Next base: position 250,691 of record NZ_JBIAWI010000004.1, on the reverse strand, counting down.
CTGACCTTCACCGTCAAGCTCACCCAGAAGTTCTCGACCTTCCCGGACACCCTCGGCTACTCGGCCTACGACCCGCTGCCCACGGCCTTCTTCTCCGACCACGCCGCGTGGATCAAGAAGCCGGTCGGCAACGGGCCGTACACGGTGCAGTCGTACACCAAGGGCTCGAAGATGTCCCTCAGGAAGTGGGACGCCTACCCCGGCACGGACAAGGCGCAGAACGGCGGCGTGGACCTCAAGGTCTACACCGACAACAACACCGCCTACACCGACCTGATGGCCGGCAACCTGGACCTGGTCGACGACGTCCCGGCTGCGCAGCTGAAGAACGTCAAGAGCGACCTCGGCGACCGCTACCTCAACACCCCCGCCGGCATCATCCAGACGCTCGCCTTCCCCTTCTACGACCCGGACTGGAACAAGAGCGGTTCGGAGAAGGTCCGCCAGGGCCTGTCCATGGCCATCAACCGCGACCAGATCACCAACACCATCTTCCAGAAGACCCGCACCCCGGCCACCGACTGGACCTCACCGGTCCTCGGCACGAAGGGCGGCTTCCAGGACGGGCTGTGCGGGGGCGCCTGCGAATACAACCCCAGCCAGGCGAAGAAGCTGGTCCAGGAGGGCGGCGGGCTCCCGGGCGGGCAGGTCAAGATCTCGTACAACGCGGACACCGGCTCGCACAAGGAGTGGGTCGACGCCGTCTGCAACTCCATCAACAACGCGCTCGGCAACGACAAGGCCTGCGTCGGCAACCCGGTCGGCACCTTCGCCGACTTCCGCAACCAGATCACGCAGAAGAAGATGTCCGGGCCGTTCCGGGCGGGCTGGCAGATGGACTACCCGCTCATCCAGAACTTCCTCCAGCCGCTCTACTACACCAACGCCTCCTCCAACGACGGCCACTGGTCCAACAAGGACTTCGACAACCTCGTCAACCAGGCCAACCAGGAGACCGACACCACCAAGGCGATCTCGCTCTTCCAGAGCGCGGAGAAGGTCGTCCGCGACAACATGGCGGCCATCCCGCTCTGGTACCAGAACGGCAGCGCCGGCTGGTCCGACCGTCTGTCGAACGTCGCGCTGAACCCGTTCAGCGTCCCGGTCTACAACGAGATCAAGGTCGGCTGACCGCGCATGGGACGGTACGTGGTCCGGCGTCTGCTCCAGATGATCCCGGTGTTCATCGGGGCCACGCTGCTGATCTTCCTGATGGTGAACGTGATGGGCGACCCCATCGCGGGACTGTGCGGCGAGCGGCAGTGCGACGCGGCCACGGCCGCCCAGCTGAAGAAGGAGTTCGGCCTCGACAAGCCGGTGTGGCAGCAATACCTGACCTACATGGGGAACGTCTTCACCGGCGACTTCGGCACCGCCTTCAACGGCCAGAAGGTCACCGAGCTGATGTCGACGGCGTTCCCGGTCACCATCCGGCTCACCATCGTGGCGATCCTCTTCGAGATCGTCATCGGCATCACGCTGGGGGTGATCACCGGCCTGCGGCGCGGGCGCCCCGCCGACACCTCCGTCCTCCTCGCCACTCTCGTGGTCATCTCCGTGCCCACCTTCGTCACCGGCCTGCTGCTCCAGCTCCTCCTCGGTGTCGAGTGGGGCTGGATCAAACCGTCGGTCTCCACCGACGCCACCTTCGGCGAACTGATCGTGCCGGGCCTGGTCCTGGCGTCCGTCTCCCTCGCCTACGTCACCCGGCTCACCCGTACCTCCATCGCGGAGAACCGGCGCTCCGACTACGTCCGCACGGCCATCGCCAAGGGCCTGCCGCGGCAGCGGGTGATCGTCCGGCACCTGCTGCGCAACTCCCTGATCCCCGTGGTCACCTTCATCGGCACGGACATCGGCGCGCTGATGGGCGGCGCGATCGTCACCGAGCGGATCTTCAACATCCACGGCGTCGGCTACCAGCTCTACCAGGGCATCCTGCGCCAGAACACCCAGACCGTCGTCGGCTTCGTGACCGTACTCGTCCTCGTCTTCCTGGTGGCCAACCTGCTGGTCGACCTCCTCTACGCCGTACTCGACCCGAGGATCCGCTATGCCTGAGCAGTACGAGTCCGAGGGCGCCGTCTCCTCCGCGGGCATGGGCGGCGCGATGGACCTGGCCGTGACCGAGGCGGAGACCCTGGAGCGGACACCCGGGGGACCGGAAGGCACGGGCCCGGCCGGGAAACCGAGGAGCCTCTGGTCCGACGCCTGGCGCGACCTGCGCCGCAACCCCGTCTTCATCATCTCGGGGCTGGTGATCCTCTTCCTCGTCGTCATCTCCATCTGGCCGTCGCTGATCGCCTCGGGAAATCCGCTGAAGTGCGACCTCGCCAAGGCCCAGGAGGGTTCCCAGCCAGGCCACCCCTTCGGCTACGACGGCCAGGGCTGCGACGTCTACACACGCACCGTGTACGGGACCCGTATCTCCATCAGCGTCGGCGTTCTGGCCACGGCCGGCATCGCGCTCCTCGGCTCGGTCCTGGGCGGGCTCGCCGGGTACTTCAGCGGGGGCTACGACTCGCTGATGTCCCGGATCACCGACATCTTCTTCGCGATCCCGGTAGTGCTCGGCGGTCTCGTCCTGCTCTCCGTGGTGACCAGCAACACGATCTGGCCGGTCATCGGGTTCATGGTGCTGCTCGGCTGGACGCAGGTCTACCGCATCGCACGCGGCTCGGTCATCACCGCCAAGCAGAACGACTACGTGCAGGCCGCCCGCGCCCTGGGCGCTTCCGACTCCCGCATCCTGCTGCGCCACATCGCCCCGAACGCGGTCGCACCGGTGATCGTCGTCGCGACCATCGCACTCGGCACGTACATCGCCCTGGAGGCGACCCTGTCGTACCTGGGCGTCGGCCTGAAGCCGCCCACGGTCAGCTGGGGCATCGACATCTCGGCGGCCTCCCCGTACATCCGCAACGCCCCCCACATGCTCCTGTGGCCGGCCGGCGCGCTGGCGGTCACCGTGCTGGCGTTCATCATGCTCGGCGACGCGGTGCGCGACGCCCTCGATCCGAAGTTGAGGTGAGTCGCCGTCATGCTGCTCGAAGTGCGGGATCTGCAGGTGGAGTTCCGGACCCGGGACGGGGTCGCCAAGGCCGTCAACGGGGTCAACTACGGCGTGGACGCGGGGGAGACCCTCGCGGTGCTCGGTGAGTCCGGGTCGGGGAAGTCCGTCACCGCACAGGCGGTCATGGGCATTCTCGACATGCCGCCCGGGAAGATCACGGGCGGCGAAATCCTCTTCCAGGGCAGGGACTTGCTGAAGCTGAAGGAGGAGGAGCGCCGCAAGGTCCGCGGTGCCGAGATGGCCATGATCTTCCAGGACGCGCTGTCCTCCCTCAACCCCGTGCTCTCCGTGGGCGACCAGCTCGGCGAGATGTTCGTCGTGCACCGGGGGATGTCGCGGAAGGACGCGCGGGAGAAGGCCGTCGAGCTGATGGAGCGGGTGCGGATCCCGGCTGCCAGGGAGCGGGTGAAGGACTACCCCCACCAGTTCTCCGGCGGCATGCGCCAGCGCATCATGATCGCGATGGCCCTGGCCCTGGAGCCGGCGCTGATCATCGCCGACGAGCCCACCACCGCCCTCGACGTCACCGTCCAGGCCCAGGTGATGGACCTGCTCGCCGAGTTGCAGCGCGAGTACAACATGGGGCTCATCCTGATCACCCACGACCTGGGCGTGGTCGCCGACGTCGCCGACAGGATCGCCGTGATGTACGCGGGCCGGATCGTCGAGTCGGCCCCGGTGCACGACATCTACAAGGTGCCCGCGCACCCGTACACCAAGGGCCTGCTGGAGTCGATCCCGCGGCTCGACCAGAAGGGCGAGGAGCTCTACGCCATCAAGGGCCTGCCGCCCAACCTCATGCACATCCCGCCGGGCTGCGCCTTCAACCCCCGCTGCCCGATGGCCCAGGACGTGTGCCGGACCGACGAGCCGCCCCTGTACGAGGTGAACGGCGAGGAACCGGCCCGGCACAGTGCCTGCCACTTCTGGAGGGAGTGCATGAATGGCTGAGCCGATTCTGCAGGTCACCGAGCTGGTCAAGCACTATCCGCTGACCCGGGGGATTCTCTTCAAGAAGCAGGTCGGCGCGGTGAAGGCCGTCGACGGCGTGGACTTCGAACTCGCCCGCGGCGAAACCCTCGGCATCGTCGGCGAGTCCGGCTGCGGCAAGTCGACGGTCGCCAAGATGCTGGTCAACCTGGAGAAGCCGACGGCGGGGGAGATCCGTTACAAGGGCGAGGACATCGGCAAGCTGTCGGGCAAGGCCCTGCGATCCGTACGGCGCAACATCCAGATGGTCTTCCAGGATCCGTACACCTCCCTCAACCCCCGGATGACCGTGGGCGACATCATCGGGGAGCCGTACGAGATCCATCCCGAGGTGGCGCCCAAGGGCGACCGCCGCAGGAAGGTTCAGGATCTGCTGGACGTCGTCGGGCTCAATCCCGAGTACATCAACCGCTATCCGCACCAGTTCTCCGGCGGCCAGCGCCAACGCATCGGCATCGCACGGGGGTTGGCGCTGCGTCCCGAGATCATCGTCGCCGACGAGCCGGTCTCCGCGCTGGACGTGTCCGTGCAGGCCCAGGTCATCAACCTGATGGACCGGCTGCAGAGCGAGTTCGAGCTGTCGTACATCTTCATCGCGCACGACCTGTCGATCGTCCGGCACATCTCGGACCGGGTCGGCGTGATGTACCTCGGGCGCATCGTGGAGACCGGCAAGGACGCCGAGATCTACGACCACCCGACGCACCCCTACACACAGGCGCTGCTCTCCGCCGTCCCCGTGCCCGACCCGGCGGCGCGGGAGCGCAGGGAGCGGATCATCCTCGCGGGTGATGTGCCGTCACCGACGAACATTCCCTCGGGATGCCGCTTCCGTACGCGGTGCTGGAAGGCGCAGGAGCGGTGCGCGCTGGAGGTGCCGCTGCTGGCGGTGCCGGCGGAGTTCCGGCTCGTGAGCGGTCCGGCCGCCCATGACTCGGCCTGTCACTTCGCCGAAGAGAAGATGGTTGTGCCGGAGGAGAACGGCAACGGACCGGGGTGACATGGCGCACCCCGGTCCGTTTACGGCACCCGCACGGCCGTACGTTGTTCAGCCTCGCGCGTCCGTATATCGGTATGGCTTCCTCGAAGTTGCCTGCGTGTAAACGCGGTTCATGCGGGTTTGCACGGTTATGAGAGCGAACGCTTCAGGAAATCCAGCTGGAGCCGGAGCAGGTTCTCGGCGACCGATTCCTGCGGGGTCATGTGCGTGACGCCCGACAGCGGCAGCACCTCGTGCGGGCGGCCGGCGGCCAGCAGGGCGGAGGACAGCCGCAGGGAATGGGCGACCACCACGTTGTCGTCGGCGAAGCCATGGATGATCATCATCGGGCGGTGCTGCTCGGCCGCGTCGACCAGGCCCGCGTCGTCGATGAGCGAGTTGCGCCGGTAGACCTCCGGCTGCTTGTCGGGGTGGCCGAGGTAGCGCTCCTGGTAGTGGGTGTCGTACAGGCGCAGATCGGTGACCGGGGCGCCCACCACGGCCGCGTGGAAGACGTCCGGGCGGCGCAGCACCGCGAGCGCCGCCAGATAGCCGCCGAAGGACCAGCCACGGATACCGACCCGGGTCAGGTCCAGGGGGAAGCGGTCGGCGAGCGCCTGGAGCGCGTCCACCTGGTCCTCGACGGTGACCGCCGCGAGGTCGTCGCGGACGGCCTTCTCCCAGGCCGGGGAGCGGCCCGGGGTGCCGCGGCCGTCGGCGACCACGACCGCGAACCCCTGGTCGGCGAACCACTGCGAGGTCAGATGCGGATTGTGCGCGGCGACCACCCGCTGGCCGTGCGGACCGCCATAGGGATCCATGAGCACCGGGAGCGGGGTCTCGCCGTCGTGATCGCGGGGGAGCAGGACAGCGCACGGGATGCGCCGTGCGCCCCCCTCGATGAGGGTCACGCGCGGGGTCATACCGGGATCTTCCGCATACGAGGCGACGGTCGCCGCGGGCTTGCCGTCGCGAAGTACCTGCACGCGGGCGCCCGGCCGGTCCAGCGCGGCGGACACCAGCACGGTCACACCCCCGGCGCGCACCGCCGAGTGCACGCCGGGCTCCTGCGAGAGGCGCTCCAGGCCCAGTTCGTTGACGCGGTAGACGTGCACCTCGCCGGTCTCGGGGGCCTCGGCCTCCGCGCCGGCCGAGGCGGCGAGCAGTACGTCGTCGTCCGAGACGTCCAGCACCGCCCGTACGTGCAACTGCGGCCCCGTCAACGGGCGTTCACCGACCGCCAGAACCCGAGCGCCGCCCTCGTCGACGATGCGCACGAGCTGCCCGGACGGACTCCAGCAGGGCACCCCGGGGAAAAGATCAAGCCAAACCTGATCTTCGTCCGCGTGCACCAGCCGGGTCGCGCCCGTCTCCGGGGACACGGCCAGGAACAACTGGCTGCGCTGGTCGCGCGCTTGTACCAGCAGCAGGGGTGCACCCGCGTCTGACCAGTGCACATGTGCCAGATATGGGTAGCGCGCCCGGTCCCAGACGACCTCCGTGCGCACCCCGTCCAGACCGATCACGAACAGCCGTACGTCCGCGTTGTCGGTGCCCGCCGCCGGGTAGGCGACGTGCTGTGGGTCACGTTCGGGCTGGGCCGGGTCGGAGATCCACCAGCGCCGTACCGGCGTGTCGTCCACGCGCGCGACCAGCAGCCGGTCCGAGTCCGGCGACCACCAGAAGCCGCGCGAGCGGCCCATCTCCTCGGCCGCGATGAACTCCGCCAGCCCATAGGTGACGTTCGCCGACTCCGGCTCCGCGAGCGCCCGTTCGTCCCTGCCCTCGGCGCCCACGACCCGCAGCGCACCCTGCGCGACGTACGCGACATGCCGGCCGTCGGGGGAGGGGCGCGGGTCGATCACCGGTCCGGGGACGGGCAGTTCACGTGCCGTACCGGCCCGCAGCTCGGCCGCGAAAAGCCGCCCTGACAAGGCGAAAGACGCCAACTCCACGGCCGAGTCGGTGGCGTAGCCGACGATGCCGGCGCCGCCCTCGCGGCTGCGCTCGCGGCGCGCCCGCTCCTCGGGCGGGAGCTCCTCCGAGGCGCCGCCGAGCAGGGCGCGGGGATCGGCCGCCACGCGCTCCCCGCCGTCCCGTACATCGAGAACCCACAGGGAACTCGCCCTGTCCGTACCGGAGGTGGAGCGCAGGAACACGACACGGGCACCGTCGGGCGCCACGGTGAAAGCGCGCGGCGCGCCCAGCGTGAACCGCTGGGTGCGGGCGTGCCTGCGGGGGAAGGACTCGGACGTCGTCGTCATGCCCTGACCATATTGGCCATGCGCCCCCTTGTGCGGCCGTGCGCCGATCGATGCGCGCGGTCGGATAGTTATGATCACTAGCGCATAGTGGGTATGAACCTGCTGGTTGTTGTGTGGATTTGTCTGGCCCCTAAGTCCGACCCCCGCGCTCTTGGGACCTTTGGAGGTGAGCCGCCGTGGCACTCTCGATTTCGGCGGTGGTGCTGCTGGCGATCATCGTCTTCCTTCTGATCAAGAAGTCAGGACTGAAGGCGGGGCATGCGATCGTCTGCATGCTGCTCGGGTTCTATCTGGCCTCCTCGACCGTCGCTCCCACCATCAGCGAGCTGACGACGAACATCGCGGGGATGATCGGCAGCATCAAGTTCTGACGCCCGGGCTGCCCCGCACTGTCGGTGCCGCCTCGTAGGGTGGGCTCCATGACGGAACAGCCCGCCCGGCGTCTGCTGCTGGTGCACGCGCACCCGGACGACGAGTCGATCAACAACGGCGCGACCATGGCCGCGTACGCGGCCGGGGGTGCCCGCGTGACCCTGGTCACCTGCACCCTCGGCGAGCTCGGCGAGGTCATTCCGCCGGAGCTCCGGCACCTCACCGGCACCGCCCTGGGCGAGTACCGGCTGCGCGAGCTCACGGCGGCCATGAGCGAGCTCGGCGTCGAGGACTTCCGTCAGCTCGGCGGCCCGGGCCGCTACCGGGACTCCGGGATGATGGGCCTGGCCGACAACGACGACCCGGCCTGCTTCTGGCAGGCGGACGTCGACGAGGCGGCCGCCCACCTCGTCGAGGTGATCCTCGAGGTGCGCCCCCAGGTCCTCGTCACATATGACGACAACGGCGGATACGGCCACCCCGACCACATCCAGGCCCACCGCGTGGCCATGCGCGCCGCCGAACTGGCCGCCGGGGCAGGGTGGGAGATTCCCAAGGTGTACTGGAACCGCGTGCCGCGGTCCGTTGCCGAGGGTGCCTTCGCCCGGCTTGCGGAGGATCTGCCCGGTCTGCCCTCCGCCCCCTTTCCCAAGGTCGCCGTCATCGACGACGTACCGGGTGTCGTGTCCGACGACCGGATCACCGCCGAGATCGACGGCACCGCGCACGCCGCCGCCAAGGCCGCCGCGATGCGGGCACACGCGACACAGATCGAGGTCGCGGAGCCGTATTTCGCGCTCTCCAACGAGCAGGCACAACCCCTCTTCACCACCGAGTACTACGAATTGGTGCGCGGGGAAGGCGGAGAGCCGAGAGAGAGCGATCTCTTCGCCGGGATCGAGGAGGCGTCATGACGGAGCGCGGTTCCATGCTCGCCCAGCCACTGCAGCGGCCCTCCGCCGGACGGGCGCTGCTGTACCTGGGTCTCTTCGTGCTCGGCGCGGTCGTCGGCGCGGCCGGTGCGCTGGTGCAGGCCGGCTGGTTCCCCGGCGGGCTGCTGCTCGCGCTCGCGGGCGAGGCCGGACTCTGCCTCGGCGGCGGACGGGCCACCGGCAGCCGGGGCGGGGCGTTCGCACCTGCCGCCGGATGGATGATCTCCGTCATTCTGCTCACCGCCAGCAGACCCGAAGGCGACTTCCTCTTCGGCGCAGGAGGCGGCTCCTATCTCTTCCTCCTCGGAGGGATGGCCGTCGCTGTGATCTGCGCCACCCTTGGACAGGGGCGGCAACCAGGTGGCCGTGACGTCCGACTTGGCAAGTGACGTACCACTTCGCCATTAACCGCGCGTGGGAGTCCCGTGTGGGTTTCCCCGGCGGTCATGGGATACGCGCCAGAAGTGGCCAGTATGGTGGTGCGCGCCGCCGAGCCGCCCGTGAGGTTGTGTCGGGCGGCGGAGCCAACCGGGAGAACCTGCCTTGAGTCGTGAAACTGACACTCCGTCCTCCGGGCCCAACGGGCGCGGCGGAGCCGCATACCCGTCGGGCACGCCGCCGTACGGGACCCCCACGGCTTCCGACGCCGGTACGGATGCGGGCCGTTCGGCCACGCAGCCGGAGGACCGCAAGACCGAGACCACACTGACGACCCGGATCCGGATCAACATCCCAGGGTCGCGGCCCATTCCGCCGGTCGTCGTGCGTACGCCCGTCGCGGATGCCGAGAGCTCCGACGACACCGGGGAGACCGAGGCTCCGGGGCCGGGGGCGACCCAGGCCATGAGCACCGTCGAGCCTCCGGCCGAGCCCGCTCAGCCCGCCGAGGAGAAGACGAGCGGGTGGTTCGCCCCCCGCAAGTCGGCGCCTGCCAAGGGCGGTCAGGGCGGCGGCGCCACCAACGGGGCCGGTCTGCCGGGCGGTTCGGGCGCGGGTGCGCCGGCCGCCCCGGGCGCCGGGCCCTTCGGTACGGGTGCCCCTTCGGGCGGCGCACGTCCGGGCGCCGGTCGTCCAGGCGGCGTGGTCGGCTCCATGAGCGTGCCGGGCGGCTCCCGGCCCGGCGGTGCGGGCGGCGGCGCCCCCCGCCCGGGCGGGACGAACGGCGCCGGGCTCCCCGGAGCGACCGGCGGGCCCGTGGCCCCCGGGCACGGCGGTGGCACCGGTTCCTTCGACGTCACCGAGGCGCTGGCCGCGGGACCGCTCGGCAACGGCGCGCGTTCCGGCGGTGGCGGCGGCGAACCGCGCCGTGACGAGCTCCCGTACTTCTCGGACGGCGAGCGCAGCACCCAGAGCGGGCAGAACGGCCAGGGTGGTTACGGCGGCCCGGGCGGCGCGAGCGGCTTCAACGGGCCGAACGGCCGCGGCGGCCAGGGCGGCGCCCAGGGCCCCGCGGGCCCGACCGTCGGACCGGTCACCGGTGACGGCCCCCTGACCTCTCCCTTCGGCAGCGGACCTGCCGGGCCCAAGGGCCCTGCGGGCTCCGGCGGACCTGTGGGCCTCGGCGGACCCGCCGGCATCGGTGGCCCTGGGGGCCCCATCGGCCCCGGAAGCATCGGCGGCCCGCACGGCGCGGGCCTCGGCCCCGGTGGCGGCCTCAGCGACGACACCGCGATCCTCACCCCGCAGAAGCCGGCCCCCGAGCCGGGCCAGCAGGGCTTCCCGGCGCCCGACAACGTCTCCGGACACACCGTCACCAGCGGTATCCCGGTCGTGCCGCCCGGCGCGAACTCGCCGTTCGGGCCCGGCGCCCACACCGACGGCCCGCTGCCGCACACGCCCCCGAAGCTGCCCGAGCCGACCACCCCGAAGCCGTCGGCCGCTTCCGCGCCCAAGAAACAGAAGAAGGGGCGCAACAAGCTGGTGCTGCTCGCCACCGGCGTGGTCATCGTCGGCGGCCTCGCGTACGGCGCCGGGCTGCTGATGAACCACTCCGACGTGCCCAAGGGCACCACCGTGCTCGGCGTCGACATCGGCGGCGGCACCCGTGACGACGCCGTCAAGAAGCTCGACGCGGCCTTCGGCGAGCGCGTGAACAAGCCGCTGAAGCTGTCGGTCGGCGGCAAGACCGTCGCCCTCAAGCCGGACCAGGCGGGGCTCCAGTTCGACGAGCAGTCCACGGTCGCCGCGGCCGCGGAGGCCGACTACAACCCGATCTCCGTCATCGGCTCCCTCTTCGGCAACCACCGCGTCGTCGACCCGGTCATGCCCGTCGACGAGGAGAAGCTGACCGCCGCCCTGCAGTCCGTGGCGGGCGGCTCCGGCTCGATGACCGAGGGCACGATCGAGTTCAAGTCCGGCAAGGCCGTCGCCGTCTACGGCAAGGCGGGCAAGGGCATCGACGCCACCAAGTCGGCCCAGGCGGTCGAGGAGGCGTACCGCAACCAGGTCGAGACCAACTCGACCGACCCGGTCGCGGTCGTCACCACGACTCAGCAGCCGACGGTCCCCAACTCCGAGGTCGACCGCGAGATGAAGGCCTTCGCCGAGCCGGCGATGTCGGGTCTCGTCACGGTCAAGACGGACACCGGTGTCTCGCTGCCGCTCAGCCCGCAGAACTCGCTGTGGAAGTTCCTCCGGGTCGAGGCCGTCAACGGCAAGCTCGTCGACAAGCCGGACCTCGCCGCGCTCAAGAAGCTCTACGGCGGCCAGTTCAATGGCGTCCTGATCACCCGCGGCACCGGCAAGAAGACCGCCGTCACGCCCCAGGACGTCTACGTCGCCCTGCGACAGGCCCTGCTGAGCAAGACCAACCGGGTCGGCGTCATCCAGACGAACCCGAGCTAGCCCGGCACGACCGAGAGAGGGCACCCGGCAGCCGCCGGGTGCCCTCTCGTCGTATGTCACCGACCGCTGTCACGGCGGCGGCATGACATCTGTCATCTGCCACTCAGGACCGCAGACACTGCCCCGACCTGGGGGTTCGCGGCCACCATGGTGGACATGACGACGACAGCGACAGCGGCCACCACCACCCCGGTGGTCGGCTTCGACCAGGTGAGCAAGACCTACGGGACCGTACGGGCCGTCGACGGGCTGAGCCTCGCGCTGCACCCGGGCGAGACCGTGGCCCTGCTGGGCCCCAACGGGGCCGGCAAGTCCACCACCCTCGACCTGCTGCTCGGCCTCAAGCACGCCGACAGCGGCACGGTCCGCGTCTTCGGCACCAGCCCGCGCGACGCCATCGTCGCCGGGCGCGTGGGCGCCATGCTGCAGAGCGGTGGCCTGATGGACGAGGTCACGGTCGCCGAGCTGGTGAAGCTCGCCTGCGACCTGCACCCCAAGCCGTACAAGGCGAAGGACGTGCTCGCCCGCGCCGGCATCTCCCAGATCGCCGACCGCAAGGTCAACAAGCTCTCCGGCGGCCAGGCCCAGCGCGTCCGCTTCGCCCTCGCCACGGCCGGCGGCAGCGACCTGATCGTCCTCGACGAGCCCACCACCGGCATGGACGTCTCCGCCCGCCAGGCCTTCTGGGCCACCATGCGCGAGCAGGCCGACCAGGGCCGGACGGTCCTCTTCGCCACGCACTACCTGGAGGAGGCCGACGCCATCGCCGACCGCGTGCTCGTCCTGCACCGCGGACGGCTCCTCGCGGACGGCACGGCGGCCGAGATCAAGGCGAAGGCGGGCGCGCGCCGCGTCTCCTTCGACCTGGAGGGCGAGATCGACGAGGCCCCGATCCGGGCGCTCCCGTTCCTGACCTCTGTCGACATATCCGGCCATACCATCCGCATCCAGTCCACCGACGCCGACGCGACCGTCCACGCGCTCTACGGCCTCGGCGTCTACCCCCGCAACCTCGAAGTCGCCGGGCTCGGGCTCGAGCAGGCCTTCGTCGCCATCACCGAGGCCGAGGAGGCCAAGCAGTCGTGAACAGCCTGATCAAGCTGGAACTCGCGCGCGCCCTGCGCAACCGGAAGTTCCTGTTCTTCTCGGTGATCTACCCCTCGGTGATCTTCCTGCTCGTCTCCAACCAGACGGGCAACGTCGACGGCACCGGCCTGAGCGTCGCGAAGTACGTCATGGTCTCCATGGCCTCCTTCGGCGCCCTGACCGCCGTGCTGATGGGCAACAGCGAGCGCATCGCCAAGGAGCGGGAGGGCGGCTGGGTACGGCAGCTGCGGCTGACCACGCTGCCCGGGCGCGGCTATGTCCTCGCCAAGACCGCCAGCGCGGCCGTGGTCAGCCTGCCGTCCATCGTGGTCGTGTTCCTGGTCGCCGCCGCCGTGAAGGACGTACGGCTGGACGCCTGGCAGTGGGTCGCCCTCACGGGCGCGATCTGGGCCGGCAGCCTGGTCTTCGCCGCGCTCGGCGTCGCCATCGGCTACCTCGCCTCGGGGGACGCGGTCCGCCCGATCACGATGATCGTCTACTTCGGCCTGTCGATCCTCGGCGGCCTGTGGATGCCGTCCTCCACCTTCCCGACCTGGCTGCAGGACATCGCCAAGTGGCTGCCCACGCACGCGTACGCTGCCCTCGGACGGGCCATCGAACAGAGCCAGGCCCCCCATGCCCAGGACATCGCCATCCTCGTCGCCTTCTTCGTCCTCTTCGCCGGCGGCGCGGCCTGGCTGTACCGGAAGGACACGCTGAAGGCGTGAGCACGATGACGGACGACGGGCTGCCCGAGGACCTCCGGGCCCAGAACGCGATCCGGGTCGGGCAGGAGCCCCGCAACCGGACCGAGGCGATGCGCAAGCTGGTCTGGATCCTGCCCTGGCTGATCTTCCTCGGTTCGCCGGTGCAGGACCTCAACTCCGGTCACCACTCGACGGCGGCGACCGCGGCCGGCTGGGTGGCCCTGGTCTCCTTCACCGGCGTCTATCTGACCGTGGTCTTCCGGAACATGGGCCGGCCGTTCGGCGGCCGGACCGTCGCCGGTCTCGTCGTCCTGCTCGGCACGCTCGCCCTGGTCCTGCCCCTCACCCTCGGCAGCGCGTGGATCGGCCTCTTCGTGTACGTCTCCGTCGCCTGCGGCGCCACGCTGCCGCAGCGGATCGCGTACTGGGCGGTCGGGCTGAACACCCTCGCGATGTTCCTGGTCCTCCTGCGTGTCGGGTCGGACGAGTGGAGCCTGGTCCTGGTGGTGCTGCTCCTGGGCTTCGCAATGATGGGCGTGAAGCAACTGGTGCGGACGACGGTGGAGTTGCGCAAGGCCCGCGCCACGGTCGCCCAACTGGCCGCCAACGAGGAGCGGTTGCGGCTCGCCCGCGACCTGCACGACCTGCTCGGCCACTCCCTGTCGCTGATCACGCTGAAGAGCGAACTGGCCGGCCGTATGCTCCCCGACCACCCCGACAAGGCGGCCCAGCAGGTCGCCGACATCGAACAGGTCAGCCGCCAGGCCCTGGTGGACGTCCGCGAGGCGGTCACCGGCTATCGCCGCCAGCGTCTGTCCGCGGAACTCGCGGGCACACAGGTCGCCTTGACGGCAGCGGGCGTCACGGCCGACGTCCCCGCCGAACCGGACCTCACCGGCGTCCCCGAGGAGAGCGAGTCCGCCCTGGCCTGGGCGCTGCGCGAGGCGGTCACCAACGTCGTACGGCACAGCGGCGCCACCCGCTGCACGGTGGAGGTGCTGCACCGCCAGACCCTGGACGGCCCGGTCCTGGAACTCGCCGTCGAGGACAACGGCTCGGGCGGCTCCGGCAAGGGCCCCGGCAACGGTCTGACGGGTCTGACGGAACGCCTGGAGAAGGCCGGCGGCACCCTGGAGGCAGGCCGCGTCAAGCACGGCTTCCGCCTGGTCGCCCGCGTCCCCGTCGACACCCCGTCGGCCGTAGGATCCGGGGCATGAGCTCTACGATCAAGGTGCTGCTCGCCGAGGACCAGTCGATGGTGCGCGAGGCGCTGGCCGCCCTCCTCGGCCTCGAGGACGACATTGAGGTCGTAGCCCAAGTGGCCCGCGGCGACGAGGTGTTGGCCGCGGTACGCGAGCACGCCGTGGACGTGGCCCTCCTCGACATCGAGATGCCGGGCTGCACCGGCATCGAGGCGGCGGCCCAGGTCCACAAGGCCCTGCCCGGTGTGAAACTCGTCGTCCTCACCACCTTCGGCCGCCCCGGCTACCTCCGCAGCGCCATGGAGGCAGGCGCCGACGCCTTCCTGGTCAAGGACGCCCCGGCGGCCCAACTGGCGGAGGCGGTACGCAAGGTCCTGGCGGGCGAACGGGTCATCGACCCGACCCTGGCGGCAGCAGCTCTTGCAGAGGGCGCCAACCCCCTGACGGACCGAGAGCGAGAGGTCCTGCGAGCGGCGGCGGACGGCTCGACGAATGCAGAACTGGCAAACACCCTGCATTTGTCCCAGGGAACGGTCCGCAATTACCTGTCGACAGCGATCCAGAAACTGGCGGTACGAAACAGGGCCGAAGCCGTCCGGATCGCACGGGAAAAGGGCTGGCTGTAGCGGATTTTGCTTTTAGGGGCGCGGGGAACTGCGCGACCAGCCACAACGCACCAGCACACGCGCAATCTTCAGAAACTTCTACGGCGAGTAGGCGAACTCAGTTGAGCAGTGCCCGAGCCGCTCGGGCCTGCCCCCGCACACGCTCCGCGGCCCCCTCATCCACCGCCGCCAAAACCTCGGCGTACGCCTCAAGCTCCACGGCCCCATCGACGAAGTCCCCCCGCTGGACAAGCAATTGCGCCCGCTCATACCGCAACCGCGCAGGATGCGAGGGCAACAACAACGACAACTCCACCGCCCACAGCGACACATCCGACCGCTCCGGCCGCGCCGCAGCCCACGCACGGATGTTGTTGAGGATCCGCAGAACGACGTCCAGCGGATCCGTCGGCGTCAACATCGCCTGATCCAACGGCGCCCCGGTCGCCCCGGCCACCAACAGCTCCGCGTCGCCGACACCCAGCACCCGCCCCCCGTCGAACGGATCCACCAGCACCTGCTCCTCCTGAGGCCCGAACCCCACGACGAAGTGCCCCGGCAGAGCAACCCCGTACACCGGCGCCCCAGCCCGCCGCGCGACCTCCATCCACACCACCGACAGCAGGATCGGCAGCCCGCGCCGCCGCCGCAGCACCTCGTGCAGCAGTGACGACTCCAGGCGCTGATAGTCGGCGGGGGAGCCGCGGAAGCCGTCCTGCGCCCCGAGGAGGTGGCGCAGCGCCGTTGCCCAGGCCATCGGACCGCCCGGCCGGAACGGCACCCGACCCGCCAGCCGGTCCAGCTCCATCTGGGCGGCGTCCATGCCCGCCTCGTCCAGCGCCCCGTCCGCCTCCGCGCCCACCAGCAGACACAGCGTGGACAGATCGGGCCGCTCGGACCGCGCCTCCTCGGCGAACCGCCGCCGCAGCTCGGCGGACCGCTCGGGCGGTGGGGGGTATGGGGGACGCATAGCAGCCTCGTGCCCTCTCCCGGCGATCGGTACTACTGGCCGCTGCCGGGAGCCGCCGGTTCCCGGTAGTGGTGGTACGCGTGGTGCGCGGCGAAGCCCATCCCGGCGTACAGCGCCCGCGCTCCCGCGTTGTCCTCCTCGACCTGGAGCCAGGCGGCCGAGGCGCCCTCGTCCAGGGCCCGCCGGGCCAGCGCGGACATCACGGTGGTGGCCAGCCCCCGCCGCCGCAGCGCCGGATCGACCTCGACGGCGGCGAAGGACGCCCAGCGCCCGTCCACGACACACCGCCCGATCGCCTGCGGCGCCTGCTCCCCGGGAACCGTCGCGAACCACACCGAGGGCCCGCTCCCGAGCACCTGCAGCGCGATCTCGCTCACGCCCTTGCGCTGGTATCGCGCAAGCCACGCCTCGTCGGCCTCCCGGGACAGCACGACACCGGCCCCCTCGGCCCGGTCGGCGACCGGCGCCAGCGCCCCGACCCACAGCTCGGCGGTCACCTCACGCACCCACCCGCGCCGCTCCAGATGCGCACACAGCAGCTCCTGCGTGCCCTCGGCGCCGGTCGCGGTCTGGAGGTACGCGGGCAGCCCGCGGTCGCCGTACCACCGCCGTACGACGCTCAGCGCCTCGTCGAGCGGCACACCCGGGTCGCCGAGCGGCAGCACGGAATTCGCCCGCCGGGTGAACCCGCCCGCGGCCCGCAGCTCCCACTCGCCCAGCCACTCGCTCTCCACCGGCCGCCACGCGCGCGAGGCGACGTGCGCGAGCTCCTCGTAGGAGGCGGCGGGGCCCCTGCGCCGGGCCGGGGCGGAGGGCACGACCTTCCCCGCGACCAGCGAGGATTCCGGAATCCGGACGCTCTCGCCGCCCTTGCGTGTGATCAGCAGCACACCGTTGTCCCATGATGTGAGAACACCCACCGTGTCGGTGAACTTCTCTTCCGGGACCGCAGGTTCGATCAAGCGTCGTACCGAGACTCGTTTCCCCACGTCAGCAGCGGTGATACGAACCTCGAGACGTCCGCCGGCCGAGATTTCCACAGGTCAGTTCACCCCTCCTGTTCGGATCAAGCCCAAGAACGGAGATACTAGGGGCGGGCATCGACGAGCCGCGCTCCCGCGCGCCAGGCGGCGGAGCCTGAGGAGGCCCGCCGGCGCCCTATCGAGGAGGAACGACAGCGTGACCTACGTCATCGCGCAGCCTTGTGTCGACGTCAAGGACAAGGCGTGCATCGAGGAGTGCCCGGTCGACTGCATCTACGAGGGCTCACGGTCCTTGTACATCCACCCGGACGAATGCGTCGACTGTGGTGCCTGTGAGCCGGTCTGCCCGGTCGAGGCGATCTTCTACGAGGACGACACTCCGGAGGAGTGGAAGGACTACTACAAGGCGAACGTCGAGTTCTTCGACGAGCTCGGCTCCCCCGGCGGCGCCAGCAAGCTGGGCCTGATCGAGCGGGACCACCCCTTCATCGCCGCACTGCCGCCGCAGGCCGAGTAGTCCCGCAAGCGGCCCGCACACCGTGCCGCCTCGGTCCCGTACGGCCGGATCCCCCTGGTGATCGCCGTACGGGGCCGAGGCGTTTGCCGTACCAGGGCCTTTGGGCCTTCTGCCGTACCAGGGCCTTGGGCCTTCTGCCGTACCAGAAAGTGAGCCAGATCCCGTGTCCGCAGTCTCCGACCGCCTGCCCACCTTCCCCTGGGACAAGCTGGAGCCGTACAAGAAAACGGCCGCCGCGCACCCGGACGGCATCGTCGACCTCTCCGTCGGCACCCCGGTCGACCCGGTCCCCGAGCTGATCCAGAAGGCCCTGATCGACGCGGCGGACTCCCCGGGCTACCCGACGGTCTGGGGCACCCCGGCCCTGCGCGACGCGATCACCGGCTGGGTCGAGCGTCGGCTCGGCGCCCGCGAGGTCACCCACAGGCACGTCCTGCCGATCGTCGGCTCCAAAGAACTCGTCGCCTGGCTCCCGACCCAGCTGGGCCTGGGCCCGGGCGACAAAGTGGCCTATCCGCGCCTGGCGTACCCGACGTACGAGGTCGGCGCCCGCCTGGCGCGCGCAGACTACGAGGTCTACGACGATCCGACTGCTCTGGACCCGACGAACCTCAAGCTCCTCTGGCTCAACTCGCCCTCCAACCCGACCGGCAAGGTACTCGCGAAGGACGAGCTGACCCGGATCGTCGCCTGGGCGCGCGAGCACGGCGTCCTGCTCTTCTCCGACGAGTGCTACCTCGAGCTGGGCTGGGAGGCGGACCCGGTCTCGGTCCTGCACCCGGACGTGAACGGCGGCTCGTACGAGGGCATCGTGTCCGTCCACTCCCTCTCCAAGCGCTCAAACCTGGCGGGCTACCGCGCGGCCTTCCTGGCCGGCGACCCGGCCGTCCTCGGCCCGCTCCTGGAACTGCGCAAGCACGGCGGCATGATGACGTCGGCGCCCACGCAGGCGGCCGTGGTGGCGGCCCTGGGCGACGACGCCCACGTCCGTGAGCAGCGGGAGCGGTACGCGGCCCGGCGTACGGCCCTGCGCGAGGCGCTGCTCGGTCATGGCTTCCGTATCGAGCACAGCGAGGCCAGCCTCTACCTGTGGGCGACGCGGGACGAGTCCTGCTGGGACACCGTGGCCCACCTGGCCGGGCTCGGCATCCTGGTCGCGCCGGGCGACTTCTACGGCACGGCGGGCGAGAAGTTCGTACGCGTGGCGCTGACGGCGACGGACGAGCGGGTGCGGGCGGCCGTGGAGCGCCTGTAGCCGCCGTGGACACGACGAGGGGGCCCGGGACGGTGTCCCGGGCCCCCTCCGTGCTGCAGGTGGCTCAGCCGGTGATCGGGAGGCCCTTCACCGGCAGCTTTCCGGTCGAGGGCAGGCTGCCGGTGGTCAGCGAGCCCGTCGGCAGGGTGCCGCCGTTCTCGCTCGCGGTCTGCGTGGTGACGCCGACGATCTCCCCGACGGAGCCCGCCGCGGCGCCCGCCGCCCGCTGCGCCGCCGGGGCCGCCTTCTTGGCAACGCTGCCGCCGGTCTTGCCCGCGTTCGGCACCGCCTTCTTGACCGCGTTGCTGCCGGCGTCGCCCGCAAGCCCGGTCACGTGCTGCGCCGCACCGTCCACGGTGTTGCCGACGTTCGCCCCGTCCAGAGAGGTCAGGCCACCGACGTTCGGGGCGGCGGGCAGTTCGGGGGCCGCGCTCGCGGAGCCGGCCGCACCGACCCCGGCAGCCGCTCCCGCTGCGACGAGCAGCGCGGCACGGGCGATCCGACGGGTCAGGGGGAGGGACATGATGCTCCTTCGATGGATGTTGATCGTCCGGGCTCGGACGATGTGACTACCGCTCGAAGGCCCCGAAGGTTGCGGCGTCCCAACGTAAAGAGTTGGCAATGCGTCGCATTATCGGCTGCGGATAAAAACGGGCAAAAAGTGCCCGGCCGGAAAGCGTGCCGAATCCTTACATCCCTTTGTTCTCAAGGGCTTTGACGGATACAGGGGTGACGGTGCGAAAACCTGCCCACACCGTGGAGCATGCATGCCGTGCATAACCCGTGAGAGTGAATGGCCGCACTACTGCGCAGTGACAATTCGGACCGCACTCGCGGCCTTTTCCGCGTCGCCGGCGGCTTCGGCGGCCGCTGTGTGCCACGGGTTGTCGGCGCTTCCGGCGGTCCACTCCCGCCCGCCGAAGGAGACGCGTTCGATGTGCAGTGCGGAGGAGTTGGCCACGGCCCAGTGGGCGAGCTGCCAGCCGCGCTGCCGGACGCTGCGGCCCTTGGCGGGGCTCTTGTCGGCGGCGACGGGGAGCGTGACGGTGCGCGCGCCGGACCGCGTGCTCGGGGTCGCGGAGGGCTTCGGTGTCGACCTGGCGCTCACTTCCGCGCCGGCCGGCTGCAGTGCGTCGCGCCCGAAGTCCCGGACGAGAGCGGCCCGTACGGCGTCCGGCCCCGCCGCCTGTGTGGCGGCCGGGATACCGGCGCAGGTCAGGGTGGCCGCAGAGTTCCCGGTGAGGGCGGCGGAGAGCAGGGCGGCGTCCGGCTCGTGCTTGGCGTACGCCTCGGGATAGCCGCTGCGCTGCACGCGCTGCGCGGCCTCGGTGAGGGGGAGTTTCGCGTAGTCCTGCACCTTGGCCAGGTGCTGGTAGAACACGCCCGCCGCGTACGTCGGGTCCAGGATCTGCTTCTTGGTGCCCCAGCCCTGCGAGGGCCGCTGCTGGAACAGGCCGAGCGAATCCCGGTCGCCGTGCTCGATGTTGTGCAGCCCCGACTCCTGCAGCGAGGTCGCGATCGCGATGGTCACCGCCCGCTCGGGCATGCCCCGCCCGGTGCCCACCGCGGCGATCGTCGCCGCGTTCACCGCCTGCTCCGGCGTGAACTCGTACTCCGCCCCGTCGCGCGCGTCCGAGACCACCCGGCAGCCCGAGCCGCCTCTGCCCCCGGTGACGTACTGCACCGTGACATAGCCCGCGAGGGCGAGCAGGACCACGAAGGCCGCCCCGATACGGAAGAGGCGGCCACGGCGTTTGAGGGTGGGTGACGGCTCTGGCACGCCGTACAAGGTAGCGGAGGGTACTGTGGCTCACGAGTCGGATGGGAACAGTGGTCCGAGTCGGTGCCGGGTTAGGGTCGACGGCATGGCCGACACCCCACTTGACCTCACCCTGGACGCCGCCGAGCTCACCGCGCGGCTCGTCGACTTCCCGTCCGAGAGCGGCACCGAGAAGCCCCTCGCCGACGCGATCGAGTCCGCCCTGCGCACCCTGCCGCACCTGACGGTCGAGCGGTACGGCAACAACGTCGTCGCGCGGACGAACCTGGGCCGGCCGCAGCGGGTGATCCTGGCCGGCCACATCGACACCGTGCCGATCGCCGACAACGTCCCGTCCCGGCTGGACGAGGACGGCGTCCTGTGGGGCTGCGGCACCTGCGACATGAAGTCGGGCGTGGCGGTGCAGCTGCGCATCGCGGCCACGGTCCCGGCCCCCAACCGCGACCTGACCTTCGTCTTCTACGACAACGAAGAGGTGACGGCGGACCTCAACGGCCTCAAGCACGTCGCCGAGGCGCACCCCGAGTGGCTGGAGGGCGACTTCGCGGTGCTGCTGGAGCCGTCCGACGGCGAGGTCGAGGGCGGCTGCCAGGGCACCCTCAGGGTCCTGCTGAAGACGACGGGCGAGCGGGCCCACTCGGCGCGCAGCTGGATGGGCTCGAACGCGATCCACGCGGCCGCGCCGATCCTGGCCCGCCTGGCGTCGTACGAACCCCGTTACCCGGTGATCGACGGCCTGGAGTACCGCGAGGGCCTGAACGCGGTGGGCATCTCGGGCGGAGTGGCGGGCAATGTCATCCCCGACGAATGCGTCGTGGCCGTCAACTTCCGCTATGCGCCCGACCGCACGGAGGAGGAGGCGATCGCCCACGTCAGGGAGGTCTTCGCGGACTGCGGGGTGCAGGAGTTCGTGGTGGACGACCACAGCGGCGGAGCCCTGCCCGGCCTCTCGCACCCGGCCGCGGCGGCCTTCATCGAGGCGGTCGGCGGCACCCCGCAGCCGAAGTACGGCTGGACCGACGTGTCGCGCTTCTCCTCCCTCGGCATCCCCGCGGTCAACTACGGCCCCGGAAACCCGCACTTGGCGCACAAGCGGGACGAACGGGTCGAAACGGCGAAGATCCTGGCGGGTGAGCAGCGTCTGCGGGAGTGGCTGACGGCATGACGAGACGGCCGTAGCGGTGCCCATCGTGGCCCTCGTGGTGACCCTTGTGCCGATGCCGCTTCACGGCGGACATGCTCACGTCCCCCGTCCGTAACCCGCGTAGATCTACGCTGAGGTGGAAACACCCCGCAAGCGGAGGGAGCGCACATGGCTACCGGGAACCCCGAGGGCAAGAAAGTGCCACCGGAGGAGCAGCGCCTGGGACCGGTCCTCCGGAGGCGGAGCCAGGTGACGGCGAGCACGACGGACCAGCGTCTGCTGGACGCGGGCGGCCCGTCGGACTGGGTCCACACGGACCCCTGGCGGGTGCTGCGCATCCAGTCGGAGTTCATCGAGGGCTTCGGCACCCTCGCCGAACTCCCGCCCGCGATCAGCGTGTTCGGCTCGGCGCGCACGGCCGTCGACTCCCCGGAGTACGACGCGGGCGTCCGGCTCGGCCGCGGCCTGGTGGAGGCGGGCTGGGCGGTGATCACCGGCGGCGGCCCCGGCGCCATGGAGGCGGCGAACAAGGGCGCCTGCGAGGCGAAGGGCATCTCGGTCGGCCTCGGCATCGAGCTGCCCTTCGAGCAGGGCCTCAACCCCTACGTCGACATCGGCCTGAACTTCCGCTACTTCTTCGTCCGCAAGATGATGTTCGTGAAGTACGCGCAGGGCTTTGTGGTCCTGCCCGGCGGCCTGGGCACCCTGGACGAGCTCTTCGAGGCGCTGACCCTGGTGCAGACCCAGAAGGTGACCCGCTTCCCGATCGTCCTGTTCGGCAGCGAGTACTGGGGCGGCCTGGTCGACTGGCTCAAGAACACGCTGATCGCCCAGGGCAAGGCCTCGGAGAAGGACCTGCTCCTGTTCCACGTCACGGACGACGTGGAAGAGGCGGTGGCGTTGGTGTCAAAGGAGGCGGGACGCTAGGCGCTGGACCTAGGCCGAGCGTTTGAGTTTTTCAGCCCGTCCGGCGTTTGGGTTTTTCAGCCCGTCCGGCGTTTGAGGACGAGGCCGTTCAGGCCGATCGGGGGTCCAGGGGGCGGAGCCCCCTGGGGACGGGAAGGGTTAGGGGCGGCGGGGGCGAGAAAAGCTCTACGCCAGCCCCCGCCGAGCCACGGCCGGAGGCCGATGCCCGGCGATCGACGCCACCATGTCCAGCACCTGCCGGGTCTCGGCGACTTCGTGCACCCGGTATACCTGCGCCCCCAGCCACGCCGACACGGCGGTGGTGGCGAGCGTCCCCACCACCCGCTCCTTGAGCGGCTTGTCCAGCGTCTCGCCCACGAAGTCCTTGTTGGACAGGGAGACGAGAACGGGCCACCCCGTGTCGACCATCTCCCCGAGCCGCCGAGTCGCCTCCAGGCTGTGCCGCGTGTTCTTCCCGAAGTCGTGCCCGGGATCGATCAGCACGGACTCCCGGGGCACCCCCAGCGCCACCGCCCGCTCGGCCAGCCCCAGGGTCACCCGCAGAATGTCGGCAACGACATCGTCGTACGTCACCCGATGCGGACGAGTGCGCGGCTCCGCGCCCCCCGCGTGCGTGCACACCAGCCCGACCCCGTACCGCGCCGCGACCTCCGCAAGGCCGGGGTCGACGCCACCCCACGCGTCGTTCAGCAGATCCGCCCCGGCCTCGCACACGGCCTCGCCGACCTCGGCCCGCCAGGTGTCCACACTGATGACGACGTCCGGGAAGCGCCGCCGCACCTCCGCGACGAAACCCACCGTCCGCCGCGCCTCCTCCTCGGCCGACACCTCTTCCCCCGGCCCGGCCTTCACCCCGCCGATGTCGATGATGGCAGCCCCCTCCGACACCGCCTGCTCCACGCGCGCGAGGGCGGGCTCGTCACGGAAGGTCGCTCCCTGGTCGTAGAAGGAGTCCGGGGTCCGGTTCACGATCGCCATGATCACCGGCTCGTGCGCCTCGAATTCTCGCCTGCCCAGCCTGAGCATGCCCTGTGACCTCTCGTAGTACGACCTGGGTAAGACCGGTTCCTCGGCCGCCCGCGACCCTAACTGTCAGACTCGCATGGCACGATCGGACCCTGACACATTCAGCTTCATCTTCAGCTTCATCCAGCTTCCGAACATCGAGCGTGGGGACCACAGCGATGGTTATGTTCTTGTTCCTGGTCGTCGCTCTCGCCGTCGTGGTCGCCGCCGTGACACTGGCCGTGGTGGGCGGCGGAGAGGGCGAGGGCCCGTTGCCCGAGGTGGCCCCCGAGCGGCTGCAGGACCCGCTGCCGCTGGACCGGCCCGTGGACCGCGCCGACGTCGACAGCCTCCGCTTCCCGCTCGCCGCCCGCGGCTACCGCATGTCGGACGTCGACGACGCCCTCAACCGCCTCGGCGCCGAACTCGCCGAGCGCGACGCCCGTATCGCCGACCTGGAGTCCGCCCTCGCGGGCGCCCAGGCCGCCGCGCACCACATCTCCATGGACAAGCCGATGCACGGCCGGGAGGACCAGCAGTGAGCGACGGCACCGCCATCGCCGGCCCGGACGGCGCCCTGCGCTGCCCCTGGGCCCTGTCCACCGAGGACTACGTGGCGTACCACGACGAGGAGTGGGGCCGCCCGGTCCACGGCGACGACGCCCTCTACGAGCGCCTCAGCCTCGAGGCCTTCCAGTCCGGCCTGTCCTGGATCACCATCCTGCGCCGCCGCCCCGGCTTCCGCGCCGCCTTCGCCGACTTCAAGATCGCGAAGGTCGCCGCCTTCACGGACGAGGACCGCGAGCGCCTCCTCGCCGACGCGGGCATCATCCGCAACCGCGCCAAGATCGACGCGACGCTCGCCAACGCGCGCGTGCTGGCGGAGTGGGCGCCCGGTGAGCTGGACGAGTTCATCTGGTCCCACGCCCCGGCGCCGGGGCCGGCCCCGAAGACTCTCGGGGACGTCCCGGCGGTCACCCCGGAGTCGACGGCCCTGTCGAAGGCACTGAAGAAGAGGGGCTTGCGCTTCGTGGGCCCGACGACGGCGTACGCGTTGATGCAGGCGTGCGGTTTGGTGGACGATCACTTGGAAGCATGCGTTGCCAGGAGCGCCCCTTAAGGGGCGCGGGGCTGCATCGATATGCGGCTCCGCCGCGGGGGCGCGACCAGCCACAACGAACCCGCAGCCCCCGAGGGCGCTCAAGCCCCGAGCTCACCGGCCCAAGTACTTCGGCTTCTCTTTGTTCACAAAGGCCTGCACGGCAATCACATGGTCCTCCGAGGACCCCGCCCGAGTCTGCAGCTCGTCCTCCTTGTCCAGCGTCTCGGACAGGGAGTGCGAGAACCCGTAAGCCACCGCTTCCTTGATCGCCGCATACGCCACCGTCGGCCCCTCGGCCAGCGCCCGAGCAACCTTCTCCGCCTCGGCATGCAGCTCACCGACCGGCACAAGACGGTTCGCGATACCCAGCTCGTACGCCTCCTGCGCCTTGACGCTCCGCGGGAAAAGCAGCAGGTCGGCGGCGCGCCCGGGACCGACGACCCGCGGCAGGGTCCAGGACATCCCGGAGTCGGCGGTCAGCGCGACCCCCGCGAACGACGTGTTGAAGGCAGCCGTGTCCGCCACGACGCGGTAGTCCGCAGCGAGCGCGAGCCCGAAGCCGGCCCCGGCGGCAACCCCGTTCACACCGGCCACGACAGGCTTCGGCATCCCCGCCAGCGCCCGCACCACGGGGTTGTAGTGCTCCTTCACCGTGCTCATGGTCTGCCCGGACCCCGTCTCCCGGTCCTGTGCCAGCAGCCCGATGTGCTCCTTGAGGTCCTGCCCCACACAGAACGCCCGCTCCCCGGCGGCGGTCAGCAGCACCGCCCGTACGGCATCGTCCTCGGCCGCGGAGCGGACCGCCTCCCGCAGGGCGACCTTCGTCGCGATGTTCAGCGCGTTCATCGCCTCCGGGCGGTTCAGCGTGATCGTCGCGAGTCCGTCGCTCACCTCGTAGAGCACGGTGTCGGCCATGGTGTGTCCCCTCCGCTGTCGCGGTTCAGGCGTACCGGCCGGTACGCCCCTGTCCGTAGGACAGCATGGCGGAGAGAGACCGGAGTGGACGTGTGACCTGCGTCAAAGAATTCTGGACGGTTTCTGGTCGGCGGAAGTCCGTGCGGCCGCGCAGTATCGCAGTCACATCGCCGAATTGAGTGGTTTTGCTCGCGCGCGTTGCCCAAGCGATGCCGACTGATGTTGGTCATCGGGTCCTGAGATGCGGGATAATGGCTTGGAAGCAATGTGTTCGATGCCGGTGTCGCGTGTCCCACGCTAGATACGCGTGCCCTCCCAGGGCCGTCGGCTTTGACGATGAGCTGGTTTCAGGAAGGGGAACGAGCATGGCGGCCATGAAGCCGCGGACGGGCGATGGCCCGCTCGAGGTGACCAAGGAGGGGCGGGGCATCGTCATGCGCGTTCCGCTCGAAGGCGGCGGTCGGCTCGTCGTCGAGCTGACCCCTGACGAGGCCGACGCGCTCGGCGACGCCCTCAAGAAGGTCGTCGGCTGACGCGGAAGCGACCATACCCTTTCAGCTGCCCCGGCATCCAAATGGTGCCGGGGTTGCTGTTTGCCGGTGCTTCCCCGCTCGTTCGCGGTACCTCAAACGCTCGTTTCCTCGACCCTCACCGCTTGACTGCGCACAGCAGCCCGTCGCCCACCGGCAGCAGTGACGGCACCAGCTCCTGGCTTTCGCGCACCGCGCGCAGCAGCTCCCGCAGACGCAGGACCTCCGTGGGCTGCGGGCCCGAGTCGACCGTGCGGCCGTTGGCGAAGACGCCCTCGAAGACGACCAGGCCGCCGGGGCGCAGCAGGCGCAACGATTCAGCGAGATAGTCGAGGAACTCCAGGCGGTCGCCGTCGCAGAAGACGAGGTCGTAGCCGGCGTCCGCGAGCCGTGGCAGGACGTCCAGGGCGCGGCCCGGGATGAACCGGGCGCGGTTGCTGGCGAAACCGGAGGCGCGGAAGGCCTGGCGGGCGAACTGCTGGTGTTCGGGCTCGGGGTCCACGGTGGTCAGCACCCCGTCCGGGCGCATGCCGTGCAGCAGATGGATGCCGGAGACGCCGGTGCCGGTGCCGATCTCCGCCACCGCCTTCGCGTCCACCGAAGCCGCCAGCAACCGCAGCGCGGAGCCCGTGCCGGGCGACACCGAGCGCAGGCCCGCCTCACGGGCCCGGTCACGGGCCCAGCGCAGCACTTCGTCCTCGGCGACGTAGGCGTCGGCGAACGCCCAGCTCGTCTGCCGGTTGCCGGTAATGACCCTCTCCTGTCCCCGTGGTTGCCTGGGCGTGACTGTATCCGTTGGGGCCGGGAACCCGCAGATGGGACCGGGCGTTTAGAGGGGTAGGAGACGGCACGGGGGGACACAGTTGGATCACGATGAGGGGCGGCGGCCCGAGCAACTGCAGACGCAGGGGTTCGAGCGGTATCAGCCCAGATCAAATTCTCGTAAAACCGCTTATCCGGAGCTAACGGGCGAGGTGGCTATGGTAGGGGCTCCACTGGACACCACCAGAGCCGACAGGGGAGGTGCGGCTGCGCCTGTGGATCGGGGAGGAGTGCTGCGGCGCTTTCTCGGTTCGGCAGGCAGGCCGAAATCCGTGAACGACACCGCTGCTGACCCCAGCCACGCCGCTGACCACGCCCAGACCGCGACTTTCTCCACCGACGCGGACGGGCAGGCGTGGACTCCGCCCACCTGGGAGGAGATCGTCAGCACACACAGTGGCCGCGTCTACCGGCTGGCGTACCGCCTGACGGGCAACCAGCACGACGCCGAGGACCTCACGCAGGAGGTCTTCGTCCGCGTCTTCCGGTCCCTGTCGACCTACACGCCGGGCACCTTCGAGGGCTGGCTGCACCGGATCACCACCAACCTCTTCCTGGACATGGTCCGCCGCAAGCAGCGCATCCGCTTCGACGCGCTGGGCGAGGACGCGGCCGAGCGGCTGCCCAGCCGCGAGCCGTCGCCCCAGCAGGTCTTCAACGACGCGCACTTCGACGCGGACGTCCAGCAGGCCCTCGACACCCTCGCGCCCGAGTTCCGCGCCGCGGTCGTCCTGTGCGACATCGAAGGACTGTCGTACGAGGAGATCGCCGCAACCCTCGGCGTCAAGCTCGGTACGGTCCGCTCCCGGATCCACCGCGGCCGCTCACAGCTTCGCAAGGCTCTCGCGCACCGTTCGCCGGAGGCCCGGGCCTCCGAGCGCCGCTCCTTCGTGCCTCGTGTGCCCGCACTGGGGGGAGGGGGCGCGACCGCGTGAGTGGAACACGACCCAGCCCCGCCGAGAGGCGTCTGGCCGAGCAGCACCTGGGAGACCGACTCTCCGCCCTGGTGGACGGAGAGCTGGGCCATGAGTCGCGCGATCGAGTTCTCGCCCACCTGGCCACCTGTGCCAAGTGCAAGGCGGAGGCCGATGCGCAGCGACAGTTGAAGAACGTGTTCGCGGAGGCGGCCCCGCCGCCTCCCTCCGAGAGCTTCCTGGCCCGTCTGCAGGGGCTTCCGGGGGGAGATGATCCGGACGGCGGTGGCTCGCCGTTCGGCGGGGGAGGACTTCCCGGCGGAAGCTCCGGAAGACCGGGCGTCACCGGGGTCTTCGGCCTGAAGCGGGGCGAGCGCTTCGAGTTCGGCTACGTCCCCTCCTCTTCCTCGCACGCCCCGATGCTTCCGCCGTCCGCGGACCGTGGCTTCCGTATACACGACGTCAGCCGGCACGAGGCCGAGCGGTCGGCCTCGCGCGGGATGCGGTTCGCGTTCGTCGCCGCCGGTGCGGTGTCGCTCGCCGCGGTCGCCCTGGGCGGCGTCACGACGGGCACCCCGGCCGACAGCACGGATGCGCGCGGCGGCACGGGAGCGGGCAGCAATGTGACCCCGATGCGTACGCAGGGGACGGGCGCCGCGACGGCTCCCGAGGCCCAGCGGCGCCGTGGCACCGGCCCACTGCTCGCGCAGGGCCGGCAGTCGCTCGGTGACACCCCGGTGGCCCCGACCGAGGTGTCCGCACCGCTGCTGCCGGGCGTACCGAGCCCTGCCACCGTGGCGCAGACCATGCACACGCTGACCACCCCCGTGATGGCGGGCGCCGCGGTGATGTCTCCGCTGATACGTCCGCTCACCACTACCCCGCCGCTCACCCTGACCTCATGGTCCACGGCCCCCGCGGTCTCGTCCCCCGGCCTCCTCGCCGCACCCGCCCCCGACTCGGCCTCCGCTCCCTCCTCCCCCCACACCTCCCGCTGACCAGCCCCTGCGCGACGGCCCGCGAACCTGGTTGAATCCAGGGTGGACCGCGCCCACGGCAGGCAGCCGCGCGCGGAGTCGACAACTGAGGCCACCGCCGACGAGCCGTGCCGCGTCGTGGCCAGCTGTGGGGAGAGCATGAACGAGGGGAAGCCCACGAAGCAGAAGTGGTGGAACCGACCACGGCTGCAGGGCCCTGCGGGGGAGACGACGGAGGCGCCGGGGGCTGCGGATGCGGCGGTTGGTCCGGCGGGGTCTGTGGGCGGGGCGGCGGGTTCGACGCCGGTCGTTGATGCGGCGGAGGGGCGGACGGAGGCTGCGGGTGCCGCTGCCGGTTCGCCGACGTCTGTGGATGCGGCACGGGGTTCGGCGGCGGCCGCGGATGCGGCGGTTGGTCCGGCGACCGCAGACGTGGCAGCGGGCTCCACGGCGGCCGCCGAAGCCGCGGCTGGTCCTACCAAGGCTGTGGATGAGGCGCCGCGACTCGTTGCGGGGACGGCGCCGGTGGACGACAGGGCGGCCCTGGCACCTGACGGCGACAGCGACGGCGACTTCGAGCTGGGCCGGCCGACGGGGGTTGGCAGCGGGGCAGCCGCCTCCGAGGGCGACTTTGAGCTGGAGCGTCCGGAGGGTGTTGCCGGTAAGCGTGCGGCTGCCTTCGAGGGTGCCGTTGAGCTGGGTCGTCCGGGAGGCGTTGAAGGCGAGCGTGAGGTTGTCCCCGAGGGCGACTTCGAGTTGGGGCGTCCGGAGGGTGTTGCCGGTAAGCGTGAGGCTGTCTCCAACGGCGACTTCGAGCTGGGCCAGCCGGAAGGTTTCGTCGGCGAGCGTGTGGCTGTTCCCGAAGGCGACTTCGAGTTGGAGGGGCCGGAGGGTGTTGGCGGCGAGCCTGTAGCTGTCCCCGAGGGCGACTTCGAGTTGGAGCGGCCTGACCGTGCCGGGAGCGAGGGAGCAGCGTCTGCCGAGGAAGATGTCGAGCCGGGGCGTCCCGCTGTGGTCGGCAGTGGCGGGATCGCTCTCCCCGAGGGCGACTTCGAGCTGAGGGCTCCGCGGGATGTGGCCGGGTCGGAGGCCGACCGCAGCGTGGCCGTCGGCTCACAGAGCAACCCCGAGGCAGCGGCGTCGGACGAGCCGCGCGCCGGGGGCGACTTCGAGCCGGATCGGCCTGCTGAGGCGGCCCCGGTCGCGGACGCGGACTGGGCTGCGGTTCCCGCCCCTGCCGGGCCCGCCGCCGAGCGCCCCAGACCTCTGCACGACCCTGATCCCTACAGCACCCCGCCGTACGGTGAGCCCGGCCCCTGGGCCCCCGCACCGCCGGTACAGCACCCGGCGGCCGCGCCCGCGCAGGGCACTGCGATACCGACGCCCACGCCGCCAGACGCCGCGCCGGCCCACAGCACGCCGACCCTCTCCGTGCCCGTCGCTGGTGCTCCTGCTCCCCTGGCGGTTCCCACGCCAGACGCCGCGCCGGCCCCGGTGCACCCGTCGGCCCACGGCACCCCGGCCGTACCCGTGCCCGTCGGGGGTGCTCCTGCTCGCCTGGCGGTTCCCACGCCAGACGCCGCGCCGGCCCCGGTGCACCCGTCGGCCCACGGCACCCCGGCCGTACCCGTGCCCGTCGGGGGTGCTCCTGCTCGCCTGGCGGTTCCCACGCCAGACGCCGCGCCGGCCCCGGTGCACCCGTCGGCCCACGGCACCCCGGCCGTCTCCGTGCCCGTCGCTGGTGCTCCTGCCCCCCGGGCGACCCCCATGCCCCACAGCGCGCCGACCCCGGTACCGCAGGCGCCCCCCGGCCCGCCAGTCCCCGGTGCCCCCACCCCCCACAGCGCGCCCGCCCCCACACCACCCCCCGGCATACCCGCCCCCTCCACCCCCTGGCAGAACTACGACCCCTGGGCGCCTGCCCCCTTCCAGCAGACCGGTGCTGCCGTCGAGGGCAAGGACGAGCGGGGGCGGCGGGTGACGAGGGGGCTTGTCGGGGGTGCCGTGGTGCTTGCTCTTGTGTGTGGTGGTGTCGGTGGGGTCATCGGGGCCTATGTCGAGCGCAACGGCGGCGTGGGGGCCGTAGAGCTGCCGCAGGCCGGGAAGGAGCCTGCCGGGCGGGCTCCGGACAGTGTGGCCGGGATTGCCGCCCGGGCCCTGCCCAGCGTGGTGACGCTGCATGTGACCGGCGCCGACGAGTCCGGCACGGGGACCGGGTTCGTGCTCGACGACCGGGGTCACATCCTCACCAACAACCACGTCGTCGAACCGGCCGCCGGGTCGGCGGGCGAGATATCCGTGACCTTCAACAGCGGGGACACCGCCAAGGCCACCGTCGTGGGGAGGGACAGCGGCTACGACCTCGCTGTCGTCAAGGTCAGCAATGTCCGCGGGCTGAAGCCCATGGCCCTCGGCAATTCCGACAACGTCCAGGTCGGCGACCCCGTCGTCGCCATCGGCGCCCCCTTCGACCTGGAGGGCACCGTCACCTCCGGCATCATCAGCGCCAAGGAGCGGCCCATCACCGCCGGCGGCGACAGCGCCGACGGGAGCGATGTGTCGTATGTCGATGCGCTGCAGACCGATGCGCCGATCAATCCCGGCAACTCCGGAGGTCCGCTCCTCGACTCCAAGGCCCGTGTCATCGGCATCAACTCCGCCATCCGGTCCGCCGACAGCAGCTCCGACGAGAGCGGTCAGGCCGGTTCCATCGGGCTCGGCTTCGCCATCCCCGTCAACCAGGCCAAGCGGGTCGCCGAGGAGCTCATCAACACCGGCAGGGCGACCCACCCCGTCATCGGTGTCACCCTCGACATGGACTACACCGGCGACGGTGCCCGCGTCGGCACCAAGGCTTCCGGCGGCGGCCCCGCCGTCAACGCGGGCGGACCGGGCGACAAGGCGGGGATCAAGGCGGGTGACATCATCACCGCTGTGGACGGCCAGCGTGTGCAC
The DNA here is from genome assembly GCF_042895385.1 of Streptomyces sp. NPDC001401. Classification (NCBI taxonomy): domain Bacteria; kingdom Bacillati; phylum Actinomycetota; class Actinomycetes; order Kitasatosporales; family Streptomycetaceae; genus Streptomyces; species Streptomyces sp. NPDC001401. Next base: position 218,841 of record NZ_JBIAWI010000004.1, on the reverse strand, counting down.
TCCGGCGAGGAGCTGATCGTCAAGACCCGCGCCCACCGCCCCGGCGACCGCCTGGAGCTGACCGTGCGGCGCGACGGCAAGGAGAAGAAGATCTCGCTGGTGCTCGGTTCCGCCGACGGCGACTGATTGACACAAACCTCACAGGTGCACCCCCCAACCCCCGCCCCACAAGGCAAACAACCCCCAAAACCGCGCATGAAGACGCACTCGGAGCCCCCGGGACAGTACCGGTCGTACGGGATGGCCGGGTACCGTGGATCCGGCCCGGACCACGGAAGACCCGCACAGACCACCGAGGGCCGAGGACCGAGGACATCGCAAGGAGCTTCAGGTGTTCAATGACATAGGGCCGCTCGAGCTGGTGACGCTCGTTGTCCTCGCCGTGCTCGTCTTCGGTCCGGACAAGCTCCCGAAGTTCATCCAGGACGTCACACGGACGATCCGCAAGATCCGTGAGTTCTCGGAGAGCGCCAAGCAGGACATCCGCAGCGAACTGGGCCCGGAGTTCAAGGACTTCGAATTCGAGGACCTCAACCCCAAGACGTTCATCCGCAAGCAGCTGGACAACGACGAACTGGGGCTCAAGGAGATCCGCAACGGCTTCGACCTGAAGAAGGAGATGGCCGAGGTCACGGATGCGGTCCACGGCACCGACTCGCCGTCGTCCTCGGCGTCCTCCTCGACCCCCTCGTCTTCGTCGGGTTCCACCGGCGGCCGTGTCGACATGACGAAGAAGCCCGAGGAAGACGACCGCCCGCCCTTCGACGCGGACGCCACCTGAGAGCCTGCGGACAAAGGCTCTGCGTCGTACGCCCCGGCTGATCCCCTGCGCCGTACGTGACGCGTTTCATAGTCCACGGCGCCTCAGCACGGCCTGAACCCGCCCTCGGCGCGACCCACGCGCCGGGCGGTATCCGGTGCGTCCTGAGTGGGGTGGCTATGCTGCCGAGTTGTTGTGCGGACCGTACTTCGAGGAGTAACGCCGCCCGAAGGGGGGCGGGCCGCTCCGGTCCGACGAGAGCAAGGAGGCGTCCGGGCACATGGAGACGACGAGTCAGGCAGTCGCGCAGGCGCCGGCCGCGGAGGGCGGAGAACAGCTCCCCTCCGCCCGGCGCACGGTCGACGGCTACCTGCTGGCGCCCTTCCCGTGGTACGGCCTCGACGAGGCCTTCACGGGGCCGCGCTGGCTGATGCAGGTCGGGACGGCGGCCGACGGAGCTGTCGAACACGGTTCGATCGGGCACGGCGAAGAGCCCTCCGTGAAGAACGAGTACGCGGTCGGTACGGCCGGCGAGCCCAAGGAGAAGTTCGCGGTCGTGGTCACGGTCGCGGCCAACCCCGTACGGCGCAGCGCGGACGGCACGGGGCTCCTGGAGGCCACCTCGGTGTCCTCGGCGGCCTGGCTCGCGGGTGTGGGGCTGCTGTCCTTCACCTGGCCGGGGCAGATGGACCACTCCCTGCGTGACGACTGGCTGGAGCAGCAGACCGAGACGGCGTGGGCCCTCGCGGACGACCTGGCCGGTCCGGACTGGTCGACGCTGTCCCTGCCGGTGGACGGCGTCCCGACGCCGTTCCACTACCGCGAGTCCGAGTTCGGCTGGGTCCTCGCGGGCTCCACGCAGCAAGGGGTGCACGTGGGGGCATACGGGAGAGGCATGAGCGCATATGGCCTGGGCTTCGCCATGATCAAGGACATCGGCACCTACGCCTAGCGAGGGTTACGACAATGGGGGCGCCCGTCCACACGGACGGCGCCCCCACAGTCGTAGCAGCCCTAGAACTTGTTCTTCGGCGTGATCCCCAGCGACAGTCCCGAAAGGCCGCGCTGGCGGCCGCCGAGCTTCCCCGCGATGCCGCGCAGGGCCGCGCCCGCCGGGGAGTCCGGGTCGGTCAGGACGACCGGCTTGCCCTCGTCGCCGCCCTCGCGGAGGCGGACGTCGATCGGGATGGAGCCGAGGACGGGGACCGTCGCACCGGTCGTACGGGTCAGGCCGTCCGCCACGCTCTGGCCGCCGCCCGTGCCGAAGACGTCGACCATCTCGCCGCAGTGCGGGCAGGGCAGGCCGGACATGTTCTCGACGACGCCGACGATCTTCTGGTGGGTCTGGACGGCGATGGAACCGGCGCGCTCGGCGACCTCCGCGGCCGCCTGCTGCGGGGTCGTCACGACCAGGATCTCGGCGTTCGGGACCAGCTGGGCGACCGAGATGGCGATGTCGCCCGTGCCCGGGGGGAGGTCGAGGAGCAGTACGTCCAGGTCGCCCCAGTACACGTCCGCCAGGAACTGCTGCAGCGCGCGGTGGAGCATCGGGCCGCGCCAGACCACCGGGGCGTTGCCCGGCGTGAACATGCCGATGGAGATGACCTTCACGCCATTGGCCGAAGGCGGCATGATCATGTTCTCGACCTGGGTGGGACGCCCGTCCGCACCCAGCATGCGCGGCACGGAGTGGCCGTAGATGTCGGCGTCGACGACGCCCACCTTGAGGCCGTCGGCGGCCATCGCCGCCGCCAGGTTCACCGTCACCGAGGACTTGCCCACGCCGCCCTTGCCGGACGCGACCGCGTACACGCGGGTGAGCGAGCCCGGCTTGGCGAAGGGCACCTCGCGCTCGGCCGTGCCGCCGCGCAGGGCTGCCGCCAGCTCCTTGCGCTGCTCGTCGCTCATCACGTCGAGCGTGACGTCGACGCGCGTGACGCCCTCGACCCGGGAGACCGCCTCGGTCACGCGCTGCGTGATCGTCTCGCGCATCGGGCAGCCGGAGACCGTCAGGTACACGGTGACCGCGACCGTCCCGTCCGCGCCGATCTGGACCGACTTCACCATCCCGAGCTCGGTGATGGGCCGGTTGATCTCGGGGTCGTTCACCGTCGCCAGTGCTTCGCGCACCGCGTCTTCGCTAGCCATAAGGACGATGGTACGGCGCTGCACGCGTAGCCCGGAAAGCCCGTCAGTGGTCGTCTACGTCACGTCCGTGCGGCCGATCTGCCCGGAATACGACGTGCTGGTGATGGCCGTTCTGCCGCTCCTCCAGCTCCTTGACCAGGTCCTGCACCTCCGAGCGGATCCAGTCGCGGGTCGCCACCTCGCCGAGGCCGATGCGCAGGGCGGCGATCTCGCGGGTCAGGTACTCGGTGTCGGCGATGGAGCGCTCGTTCTGCTTGCGGTCCTGTTCGAGGTTGACCCGGTCCCGGTCGTCCTGCCTGTTCTGCGCGAGCAGGATCAGCGGGGCCGCGTAGGAGGCCTGCAGGGACAGCATCAGGGTCAGGAAGATGAACGGGTAGTTGTCGAAGCGCAGGTCGTGCGGTGCGAAGACGTTCCACAGCACCCACGCGATGATGACGACCGTCATCCAGACGATGAACCGTCCGGTGCCCAGGAACCGTGCGATGCGCTCCGAGAGCCGTCCGAAGGCCTCCGGGTCCCACTCCGGCAGGATCCGGCGGCGCGGCGGCCGCGGCTGGTCGAGGCGGGGACGCGTGCGCGAGGTCGCCGTCGCACCCACCGGGGTGCGCTCGCGGGCGGTCTCGCGCTCAGGCGCCATGGGCGGCCGCCTCGTTCTCCTCGAGGTGGAACTCGGTCTCCCGCCAGTCCTCGGGCAGCATGTGGTCCAGTACGTCGTCCACGGTCACCGCGCCGAGCAGCGAGCCGGCCTCGTCGACGACGGGCGCCGCGACCATGTCGTAGGTCGCGAAGAACCCGGCGACCAGGGGCAGCGCGGCGTCCGGGGCGAGGGCCTGCAGGTCGTCGTCGACGACTGCGCTGACCAGCGTGTACGGCGGCTCACGCAGCAGGCGCTGGAAGTGGACCGTTCCCAGGTACTTGCCGGTCGGCGTCTCGTCCGGCGGGCGGCAGACGTAGACCTGGGCGGCCAGGGCGGGCGACAGGTCGGGGTTGCGCACGCGCGCGAGGGCGTCGGCCACGGTGGCGTCGGGGCGGAGCACGATCGGCTCGGTGGTCATGAGCCCGCCGGCCGTCTTCTCCTCGTACGCCATGAGCCGGCGCACGTCGGCCGCCTCGTCCGGCTCCATCAGGGCCAGCAGACGCTCCTTGTCGTCCTCCGGGAGCTCGGAGAGCAGGTCTGCGGCATCGTCCGGGTCCATGGCCTCCAGGACGTCGGCGGCGCGCTCCTCCTTCAGCTTGCCGAGGATCTCGATCTGGTCGTCCTCGGGGAGCTCTTCGAGTACGTCGGCCAGGCGGTCGTCGTCGAGGGCGGCGGCGACCTCGGCGCGGCGCTTGGAGGAGAGGTGGTGCAGGACGTTGGCGAGGTCGGCGGGGCGCAGCTGCTCGAAGGTGGCCAGGAGGCTCTCGGCGCCCTGTCCGTGCTCCTCCAGGGAGAAGCCGGTGACGGCGGACCAGTCGACGGTCAGCGTCTCGCCCTTGGCCCGCCGGAAGGTGCCGCTCTTCCCCTTTCGCACGAACACCCGGCCGATCTCCCAGTCCCGGCGGGCCGGCAGTTGCTGCACCGACAGGTCGAGGACGGTGACCTGCTCGCCGGTCTCGACGAGGGTGACGCGCCGGTCGAGGAGCTCGCCGAAGACGAGGCGCTCGGTGGGGCGCTGCTCGAAGCGGCGGACGTTGAGCACGCCGGTGGTGATGACCTGGCCGGACTCGATGCTGGTCACCCGGGTCATGGGCAGGAAGATGCGGCGCCGGCTGGGCAGTTCGACGACCAGCCCGAGCACCCGCGGCGGCCGCCGCCCGACGCGCAGCATGACGACCAGATCGCGCACGCGGCCCACCTGATCGCCGTTCGGATCGAAGGCGGCGACGCCCGCGAGGTGCGAGACGAAGATCCGGGGCGCGCCCGCTGCCATGGCTGCGCCTCCTTTTCGTACGGGTGTCCAGTGCTGCGTGTCGCTGCTGTGCGGCTTTTCCGAATTGCCCGCTCGGATGGGCTTCAGGCTAGCCCGTACCGATCGGATCCGGCCTGGTGGGAGGTCCGGACGGACTGGCTCCGCTCGGCCTGAGACGGCACGGGTACGCTGCCGTACGCTCCTCGCGTCCCTCGACTGAAAGGCAGCCCCACCTGTGACTGCGATTGCCCTGGGCCGAAGCCGTCGGACCTCGCTGGTGAGTGCGGTGTGCGCGCTGGTGGTGACGGGGACGGGGCTGCTTGCGGGATGCAGCGAGGACCCCGACGCGGGCACGAACGGGGTCGGCAAGCTGCCGGCCGACAAGATCCAGTCGAAGACCAGGGCGGCCGCCGAAGCCGCCGAAGCGGTACGTCTCTCCGGAACCGTGGTCACCAACGGGCGCACGTACCGACTCGACATGCGCCTGAAGTCCGGCGGCGGCAGCGGATCGGTCACCTCCAAGGGGGTGGCCTTCGGGCTGCTGCGGATCGGTGAGCAGCTGTATCTGAAGGCCGACGCGGAATTCTGGAACCACGTGGACGGCAACAAGGACGCGTCGGCCGCGGGCACGCTCGACGGCAAGTATGTGAAGGTGCCGCAGGGCGACCCCTCGTACAAGAAGTTCAGCGGGTTCACGGACAAGGACGTCCTCCTCGACGGCCTGCTGACCCTGCACGGCGCGCTCGCGACGGACGGCCACCACGAGCAGGCGGGCACCCGCACCATCCGCATCACCGGCGACAAGGGCTCCGGCGGCACGCTGGACGTCTCCCTGGAGGGCACGCCCTACCCCCTCCGCCTGGAACGCGCAGGCGGCGCCGGCACCCTGACCTTCTCCTCCTGGGGCAAGGACTTCACACTCACCGAGCCGAAGAAGAACGAAACGGTGGACTACGGCAAGAAACTCCCGGCGTCGTAACGGCGCCCCTGAAGGGGCGCGGGGCTGTGTCGATATGCGGCTCCGCCGCGTGGGCGCGACCAGCCACGATGGCGCCGCAGACGAAGACGGCCCCTCCCGCGGAGCGCCTAGCGGCGCCTGCGCTTCCTGAAAAGCAGCCGCGGCAACCCCGCAGGCATCGGCTGACGAGTCGTGGCCGGCGAAGGCAGCGGCGCCTCGGCCAGGCTGCCGTCGGGCAGGGGCGCCGAGGCCCCCACGGGCTCCAGCCGCAGCACCCGGCACTCGCGGGCCCAACGGCCCGGCATGGCCTCGCCGTCGGGGGCGTTCAGCCGCTTGCCCTTGAGCTCGGCGACCGTCGCCTCCCACGCCTCGGAACCCGGCGTCAGCTCCACGACCTTCGCCGGCCAGGACACCAGCCGGCCGCCCTTGTCCTTGCTGCGGACCGTCACCTCGGCGCCGGCCCCGTCGGCCAGCCCCGGCAGCGGCTGCTCGCCCGGTCCGTCGCCGACGACGCACGCGGCACCCTCGTGCCACACGTGCCACAGCGCACGGGCCGCGGCACCCGGACCCCTGACCCAGATGAGGCCGGACTTCTTGGTGGCCTCCTCGACGAGGGCCTGGTCGAGCAGCTCGCTTGTCATGGGCCCAGCCTATCGAGGCGCCCTCACAGCCAGCCGTTCCGCTTCAGAGTGCGGTGGATGGCCAGGCAGACCCCGACCGTGAAGCTGAGCACCAGCGGGTACCCGAACCGCCAGTGGAGCTCGGGCATGTGGTCGAAGTTCATGCCGTACACCCCGGTCACCATCGTCGGTACGGCGATGATCGCGGCCCAGGCGGTGATCTTGCGCATGTCCTCGTTCTGCGCGACGGACGCCTGCGCGAGGTTGGCCTGGAGGATCGAGTTGAGCAGCTCGTCGAAGCCGATGACCTGCTCCTGGACGCGGGCGAGGTGGTCGGCGACGTCCCGGAAGTACTTCTGGATGTCGGGGTCGATCAGCCGCATCGGCCGCTCGCTCAGCAGCTGCATGGGGCGCAGCAGCGGGGCCACGGCCCGCTTGAACTCCAGCACCTCGCGCTTGAGCTGGTAGATCCGCGCCGAGTCCACACCGCGCGAGACACCGCCCCGGCGCCCCGGCGAGAACACCTCGGTCTCCACCTCGTCGATGTCGTCCTGGACGGCGTCGGCGACCGCGACATAGCCGTCGACGACATGGTCGGCGATCGCGTGCAGCACCGCAGAGGGGCCCTTGGCGAGCAGCTCGGGGTCGTCCTGCAGCCGGTGCCGCAGCGCGCGCAGCGAGCCCTGGCCGCCGTGCCGGACGGTGATGAAGAAGTCCCGTCCGGTGAAGCACATGACCTCGCCGGTCTCCACGACCTCGCTGGTGGCGGTGAGTTCGTCGTGCTCGACGTAGTGGATGGTCTTGAAGACGGTGAAGAGGGAGTCGTCGTAGCGCTCCAGCTTGGGCCGCTGGTGGGCCTGGACCGCGTCCTCCACGGCCAGCGGGTGCAGCCCGAACTCGCGGGCGATACCGGCGAATTCGGCCTCGGTCGGCTCGTGCATCCCGATCCACACGAAGCCCCCGTCGCGGCGCACCTTGCGCATCGCCTCGTGCGGGGTGAGCGGCTTGCCGGTGTCGACGCGGGCCCCGTCGCGGTAGACCGCGCAGTCGACGACGGCGGACGGCGTCGAGGGGTCGCGAGTCGTGTCGTACACGCCGGTGTCCTTGCGCAGGGAGATGCGGGACGGCCGGACCGCGGCGCGGAGGTCACGGATCATCGACATGGCTGGCTCCTTCGTGACAGGCAACGAAAGGGCGCCGACGACGGATGGAACTGCCCGGAATGGGGACGTCCTGGCTGCGGGTGTTTGGCACGTCCACAAAGCGGGGAGCACCGCACCGTCGCGGTGGCGAGCTTCGCTACTGATTCAGATCAGACAGATCAGGCAAAACGAAACGAAGTGCTCTTCCGCGGGAAGACGTGAGCGTGAAAGGCGGCAGTCAGCCAGAGCCGGATCAGCTGTATCAGCGGCGGGAAGAGCGAGTGGTACTGCACGGGTGACTTCGATCCATGACAGCCCCACCTCCTCCGGCCGGTCCCTCGTAAGGGACGATTCGCTCCCGTAGGGGAGTCTCAATCGGCGTCGGGATTTGATCGCGACGCTTCTGCGTGCTGCCCCGACGACCGGGCCAGACTACCAGCCGCCCAAAGTGTCAAGGCGCTGCTTTGCCCGGTACTGACGAGTTCTATGCTCACCGCATGGTTGATGTTCTCCCTCTGGTCGAGGCCCGGTTGCGCAGCGCGCTGGGTGAACCGGACGCGCGTGCGGCGGTCACGTTCCTGGGCACGGACCGCATCGAGGTGCTGCGTTTCCAGGAGGGCGACATCGTCCGCTACGCCACGCTCGGCATGTCCGCGCAGCCGATGAGTGACCCCACCGCGGTGCTCGCCGACCCGGTCAAGGGCCCGCGCGCGGAGCTGGTCCTCTCAGTGCGCGGCGGCCTCGCCGACACCGACAAGGCGCTCCGCCCACTGGCCGTACTCGCCGCGTCCCCCCAGGTCGAGGGCGTGATCGTGGCCCCCGGCGCCTCGCTCGACGTCGGCGAACCCCTGTGGCCCGGCGCCCCGTTCAGCTCCGTCCTGGTCGCCGAGCCGGGCGGTCTGGTCGAGGACCTCGACCTCGACGAGCCGCTCGATCCGGTCCGCTTCCTGCCCCTGCTCCCCATGACGCCGAACGAGGCCGCCTGGAAGCGTGTGCACGGCGCCCAGGCCCTCCAGGAGCGCTGGCTGACGAACGGGACGGACCTGCGGGATCCGTCCCGCAGGTCCGTCCCGCTGGACTGAACGCCGAGTGAGCAAGCTCACCAACGCGCGGCCGGAATCGGTCAGTTGGCAAAGACCGTGACGCCGTCCTCGGTCGCGTGCTTCGGCTCGGACTCCTCGGCCTCGTGCGTGAGCGCGTTCCGCCGTACGAGCACGACCACCGCGCCCAGCACCGCGGTGACCGCCGCGACCACGAACGGGATGTGGATGTCGCTCCACTCCTCGATCTTCGGCGCGAAGTACGGCGCGGCCGCGGCCGCGAACCAGCGCACGAAGTTGTAGCCCGCGCTCGCCACGGGACGGGGCGCGTCCGATACGCCGAGGGCCAGCTCCGTGTACACCGTGTTGTTCACGCCGATGAAGGCACCGGAGAGGATCGTGCAGACGACGGCCGTGGTGTGGCTGCCGTAGCCGAGAACGAGGACGTCGGCCGCGAGCAGCACCAGCGAGCTGCCGAGCACCTTGAGTGAGCCGAAGCGCTCCTGCATCCGCGGGGCCACGAGCACCGAGAAGACGGCGAGGAGCACGCCCCACGCGAAGAACACGGCACCCGACTTGTACGGGGTCATGTTCAGCACGAACGGTGTGAAGGCCAGCACGGTGAAGAAGGTGTAGTTGTAGAAGAACGCCGATACGGCCGCGGAGGCGAGGCCGCCGTGGCCGAGCGCCTTGATGGGGTCGAGGAGAGAGGTCTTCCGCGCCGGCGTCGGCTGCTCCTTGAGGAACGCCGTGATGCACAGGAAGCCGACCGCCATCAGGAACGCGGTGCCGAAGAAGGGGTAGCGCCAGCTCTGGTTGCCGAGCAGCGCGCCCAGCAGCGGGCCGCAGGCCATGCCGAGGCCGAGTGCGGACTCGTAGAGCAGGATCGCGGCGGCGCTGCCGCCCGCCGCCGCGCCGACGATGACCGCGAGGGCGGTCGAGACGAAGAGTGCGTTGCCCAGGCCCCAGCCCGCGCGGAAGCCGACGAGTTCGGCGACCGAGTTCGACGTACCGGCAAGGCCCGCGAAGACCACGACGAAGGCGAGACCGAGCAGCAGCGTCTTGCGGCCGCCGATGCGGCTGGAGGCGAAGCCGGTGACCAGCATGGCGACCGCGGTGATCAGGAAGTACGAGGTGAAGAGCAGGGAGACCTGGCCGGCCGTGGCGTCGAGGCCCTTGGCGATGGACGGCAGGATCGGGTCGACGAGTCCGATGCCCATGAAGGCCACGACGGACGCACCGGCCGTCGCCCACACGGCCTTCGGCTGCCGCAGGATGCCGCCCGCTCCCGCGTCGAATGGGTCGTCCATGCTTCCTCCACTCTCGATCGGGTCCCGATCAGGATTTAGTTGGTGTATGCACACAGTAAGTTAGGGCGGCTAATTAATGCAAGATGCATCTACTTCCGGTGGTGAGGGTTCCGGTGAAGGGTTCCGTCCGGACGGGTGATCGTCCTTGACGTGGGGGAGCGGGGGTAGGACCGTGGGGCCCTATGAGGGGCGAACCCAGTTGCCCGAAGTGTGGTGGCCGGGTCAGGGCTCCCGGACTCTTCGCCGATTCCTGGCAGTGCGATGTGCACGGCACCGTGCATCCGCTGCAGCCCGTGATCCCGCCCAGCGTCGAGGCCCTCAATGTCGTGGTGCACCGCACGCAGGTACCGGTGTGGATGCCGTGGCCGCTGCCGGTCGGCTGGCTGTTCACGGGCGTGGCCTGTGCGGGTGACGACCGCCATGGTGGTCGTGCCACTGCCGTGGCCTGCTCCGGGCCGGGGCCGCTCGGCGGCATAGGGGAGCTGATCCTGGTCGCCGAGGAGCTCGGTGTCGGGCTCGGTGCGCGGTACGCGGGCATGGACGGACCGGATCCGGGGCCGTACATGAACGTCGAGAAGCCGCCCCAGGCCAAGGTGCTGGCGGGTGGGCGGCCCACTCCGCTGTGGCATGTCGCCGGCAGCGCCGACGACCGGGCGGTGTTCGCGGGCGAGGCGCGTGGGTTGTGGCTGTGGGCGGTTGTGTGGCCCGAGCAGTCGGGGCTGCTGATGTACGACGAGTTGGTGCTGACGGATCTGCGGGATGCGGGGGCCGAGGTGGAGCTGGTGCCCTGCGGGGCGCTGTCGCCGCGCTTGCTTGAGCCGTAGCGCCTACTGGGGTGGGGTGCGGGGTTGTCTGGCGTGTGCGGATTGTGGGTGGCTGATCGCGCAGTTCCCCGCGCCCCTGAAGGCGGTGTTGGTAGGGGGCGCTCAGTAGGTGCGGGTGTGACAGGGGGCCGTGAAAATCCGGTTATCCTTGAGCGTCCGCTTCTGTTCCGTCATCGCCTGGAGTCCGCGTAGTGCGTATCGATCTGCACGCCCACTCCACTGCTTCCGACGGTACGGACACCCCGGCCGAGCTGGTGCGCAATGCTGCCGCGGCCGGGCTGGACGTCGTCGCGCTGACCGATCACGACACCACCCGTGGGTATGCCGAGGCGATTGCCGCGGTGCCGGAGGGGCTCACGCTTGTCACCGGGGCCGAGCTGTCCTGCCGTATCGACGGTGTCTCCATGCACCTGCTTGCCTACCTCTTCGACCCCGAGGAGCCGGCGCTGCTGGCCGAGCGCGAGCTGGTGCGCGACGACCGGGTGCCGCGGGCCAAGGGCATGGTCGCCAAGCTGAACGGGCTGGGCGTGCCGGTCACCTGGGAGCAGGTCGAGCGGATCACCAAGGGCGGGACGGTCGGGCGGCCGCATGTCGCGACCGCGCTCGTCGAGCTCGGCGTCGTACCGACCGTGAGTGACGCATTCACCGAGGACTGGCTGGCCGACGGGGGGCGGGCCTTCGTCGAGAAGCACGAGACGGACCCCTTCGAGGCGATCCGGCTGGTCAAGGCCGCGGGCGGGGTCACCGTCTTCGCGCACCCGGGGGCCAGCAAGCGCGGCCGTACGGTGCCGGAGTCCGCGATCACCGAGATGGCCGCCGCCGGGCTCGACGGCATCGAGGTCGACCACATGGACCATGACCTGGAGACACGGGCGCGGCTGCGGGGGCTGGCCAAGGAACTGGGGCTGCTGACCACCGGGTCCAGCGACTACCACGGCAGCCGCAAGACGTGCGTGCTCGGCGAGTACGTCACGGATCCCGAGGTCTACGGGGAGATCACCCGGCGGGCGACCGGGGCGTTCCCAGTGCCGGGGACCGGCGGAGCCTGAGGGTCCATTCCGCACCTCCCCCTCCCGTCCATTTCTTTTCCTGCAAGGCGTGTAGCTCACCCATGTTCGACGTCGCCGTCTTCGGCTCCCTGTTCCTGACCCTTTTTGTCATCATGGATCCCCCCGGGATCACCCCGATCTTCCTCGCCCTGACCGCCGGACGCCCCGGCAAGGTGCAGAAGCGGATGGCCTTCCAGGCCGTGTGCGTGGCGGGCGGTGTGATCACCGTCTTCGGGCTCCTGGGGCACCAGATCCTCAACTACCTGCACGTCTCCGTGCCCGCGCTGATGATCGCGGGCGGGCTGCTGCTCCTGCTCATCGCCCTCGACCTGCTGACCGGCAAGACCGACGAGCCGAAGCAGACCAAGGACGTCAACGTGGCGCTCGTACCGCTGGGCATGCCGCTGCTGGCCGGCCCCGGTGCCATCGTGTCCGTCATCCTCGCCGTGCAGAAGGCCGACAGTGTCGCCACGCAGATGTCGGTGTGGGCGGCGATCCTCGCCATCCATGTCGTGCTGTGGCTGGTCATGCGGTACTCGCTGCTGATCATCCGGGTCATCAAGGACGGGGGCGTGGTCCTGGTGACGCGGCTCGCGGGCATGATGCTCTCCGCGATCGCCGTGCAGCAGATCATCAACGGCGTCACGCAGGTGATCAAGGGCGCCTGAGCCCCGCGGAGCGCCTTGTATGCGCAGAGCCCCCGTACGGCGTCGATGCCGTACGGGGGCTCTGAAGCTGCTGCGGTGATCCGCGTCTGCGTCGTTGTCGTCTGTTACGCGGCCGAGCTCTCGGCCGGTCGGATCCAGAGCCGCTGTCCGATGGCGGCGGCCTGCTGAACGATCCGGTTGACGGAGGCGGCGTCCACGACGGTGCTGTCCACGGTCGTGCCGTTGACCTCGTCAAGTCGCATGATTTCGAAGCGCACGGCCTCTCCCTTCGTCTCTCTGTGTACGTCCTAGTCAACGGCCTGCGTGTTACAAACATTCCCTACGCTAAAGAAATTTTTCGAACGTCTAACTACTAGCCGGTAAGACACCGTCGAGGAGACCGACCGGGACCGGTTGTGTTCGCAGCGTGACCGCCGGGACAATGGAGACGATGAACGACGACCTCGCGGCCCTCAGCGCCCGCATCGACCGCACGAACGAGCTGCTGCAGCGCATGCTCGCCGAGGTGGCGAAGACGCCCTCGACCCATGCGATCTTCGTCGACGCGGGCTACCTGTACGCGGCCGCGGGGCGGCTGGTGGCAGGGACGGAGGACCGTCGCGCGTTCGACCTGGACGCGGAGGGGCTGATCGAGGCGCTCATCGACCGGGCCCGCACGATCTTCGCGGACAGCCGGCTGCTCCGCGTCTACTGGTACGACGGCGCCCGCCGCCGTATCCACACCGCCGAGCAGCAGTCGATCGCCGAACTCCCGGATGTGAAGGTCCGGCTCGGCAACCTGAACGCCAACAACCAGCAGAAGGGCGTCGATTCGCTGATCAGGACGGACCTGGAGTCACTGGCCAGACACCGGGCGATCAGCGATGCGGCACTGCTGGGCGGCGACGAGGACCTGGTGTCGGCGGTCGAGGCGGCGCAGGGGTACGGGGCACGCGTCCACCTTTGGGGCATCGAGGCCCCCGAGGGGCGCAACCAGGCGGAGCCCCTGCTCTGGGAGGTCGACAGCCAGCGCACCCTCGACCTCGACTTCTTCAAGCCGTACGTCTCCCGGCGCACCGCGGCCGCCTACGAGGCCACCGCCACCCGCCCCACCCGCGAGGACGTCCGCTTCGTCGGCGCGCAGATCGCGGCGAAGTGGCTGGCCGCGCGGGGCCGCGACTCCCTGGCGGAACTGCTGCCCGGCCACCCCTACCTGCCGGGCTCGGTGGACCAGGACCTGCTGGTGGAGGCGGAGGGGCTGCTGCAGTACTCCCTGCGCGGGCAGGCGGACCTGCGGCGCGCGCTGCGGGACGGGTTCTGGGAGCACCTGCAGGCGCAGTACTAGGGCAGTACTAGGGCCGTACTAGGGCCTGTTGCGGTCCCAGAAGTCGGCGAAGGCGCGGGCCGTCTCGAGGGGCTTGTCGGTGTTGGGGGAGTGCTCGGCGCCCTGGACGACGGTGCGGTGTGCGCGCAGGCGCAGCGCCATGTCGTCGAGCAGGGTCACCGGCCAGGTGTCGTCACGGGAACCCGACAGGACGTGGAACGGCAGCCGGACGGCGGCCAGCTCGGCCACGCGGTCCGGTTCCACGCACAACTGGCGGCCCGTGGCGATGAGTTGGGCCGGCTTGTTGCCCAGCCAGCGGCGGCGCAGGTCGTCCTGGTCGTCGAGGCCGCCGTCCAGATCCCCGGACTCCCCGGTCTCGGTCTCCTCCGGCGACTCCATGGCCTGGATCGCCTCCCACACCTCGGCCATGCTCATCACGGCGAGCGCGTCCCTCAGCAGCTTGACGCGCTGCTGCTGGGAGCCGGAGATCTGGGCGGGGCCGGAGGCCATGAGGGTGAAGGACAGAAAGGGGGCGTGGTCCAGCAGCACCGCGGCCCGCGCGATCTGCCCGCCGAGGGAGTGGCCGACGAGGTGCACGGGGGTGCCGAGGGCGGCGGCCTGGGCGAGCACGTCCTGCGCCAACTCGGCCTGGGCGTAGGCCGATTCGTCGTGCTCGGGCCCGTCGGACTCGTACTGCCCCCGCCCGTCCACCGCGACGGTCCGGTAGCCGCGTGCCGCGAGCGGCTGGTGCAGCGGGTTGTAGTCCTCCTTGCTGCCGGTGAACCCGGGCAGCAGCAGCGCGGTTCCCTTGGGGGCGACGCCGTCCGCCACGGGCGCGTCGACGACGGCGAACTCTCCGCGCGCGGTGCGCAGCGAGTACGCGCGGGCGCCGGGGGGCGGGGTGAAGGTCGGGGGCCTGCTCATGAGGTGAGGTTATCGGGCCGGGGTGTCGGGGAGGGGGACGGGCTGGGGCATCCGGGGGTGAGGGGGGAGGGCCGTAGGGGGTGCGGGCAGCCGGGGAGGAAGGCCGGCGGGCATGCCTGCGGGTGTGGGAACCGGGGCTGGGGCATCCGGGGGTGAGGGGAGAGGGCCGTGGGGGGCGCCGGCAGCCGGGGAGGAAGGCCGGCGGGCATGCATGCGGGTGTGGGAACGCCGACGGCCCGGCCCAGGTGAGCTGGGCCGGGCCGTCGGTGAGTGAGCGGTCAGCTCTCCGTGGGCTCCGCGGCGGCCGTGGCCTTCCGCGTACGACGCGCCCTGGGCTTCGCCTCGGCGGTGTCGACCGCAGCTTCCGCCGCAGCCGTCGCCTTGCGGGCGCGGGTGCGGGGCTTGGCCTCGGGCTCCTCGGCGGCCTGTGCCGGGATCTCGGCCACGGTGGCGGCCTTGCGGGTGCGGCGCGGCTTCGCCTCGGCGGCCTCCGCCGTGTCGACCGCGGCGGTCGCCGCCTTCCGTGCGCGGGTGCGGGGCTTCGCCTCCTCGGCAGGCTCCGCGGCGGCGGCCGTCTTGCGGGTGCGGCGCGGCTTGGCCTCCGCGCCCTCGGCCGTGTCGACCGCAGCAGTCGCCTTGCGGGTACGACGAGGGTTCGCCACCTCCGGCGCCGGGGCGGCGTCGGAGGACTCGGCGACCTTGCGGGTACGCCGAGTGGGCGCGGCCTCGGTGGTTTCCTCGGCGGCGGCCGTCTTGCGCGTACGGCGCGGCTTGGCTTCCGCGCCCTCGGCGGTGTCGACCGCAGCCTCCGCCGCAGCCGTCGCCTTGCGGGCGCGGGTGCGGGGCTTGGCCTCGGGCTCCTCGGCGGCCTGCGCCGGGATCTCGGCCACGGTGGCGGCCTTGCGGGTACGGCGCGGCTTCGCCTCGACCGCATCGGCGGTGGCCTCTGCGGCAGCCGCCGTCTTGCGCGTACGGCGGGGCTTGGCCTCCGCGGCCTCGGCCGTGTCGACCGCGGCTTCCGCGGCGGCGGCCGTCTTGCGGGTGCGGCGCGGCTTGGCCTCGGTGGCCTCGGCGGTGGCGACGGCGGTCTCTGCGGCGGCCGTGGCCTTGCGGGTCCGGGTGCGGGGCTTGGCCTCGGTTGCTTCGGCCGTGTCGACCGCGGCTTCCGCGGCGGCAGCCGTGGCCTTGCGGGTCCGGGTGCGCGGCTTGGCCTCGGTGGCCTCCGCCGTGTCGACCGTGGACTCCGCGGCGGCCGTCGCCTTGCGGGTGCGGCGGCGCGGTGCGGTCTCCGTCGGCTCGGGGGCCGACTCGGTGGTGCCCTCGGCGGTGGCGACAGCAGTCTCCGCGGCGGCCGTGGCCTTGCGGGTCCGGGTGCGGGGCTTGGTCTCGGTGGCCTCGGCCGTGTCGACCGCGGTCTCCGCGGCGGCCGTCGCCTTGCGGGTGCGGCGGCGCGGCGTGGCGGCGGGAGCCTCGGGCTCCGCGGCTGCCGGGGCTTCCTCTGTCGCCGGAGCCTCAGCGGCGAGCGACTCCGCAGCCGCCGTGCCCTCCGCGGACCTGCGGGTGCGGCGGCGGCGCGGCTGCGACGGGGCCTCGGGGGCGTCCAGGGCGGGGCCCTCCGCCGTCGTGACGGCGGCTTCCGCGGCCTCGGGTGCCGTGGTCGTGGCCGTCACCAGCTCCGATGCCGAACCGCCGCGGGTGCGGCGACGGCGACGCGGGGTGCGGGGACCGGCGGTCTCCTCGGACGGCGAGACCGCCGTCGAGGCCTCCGGAGCGGCCGTCGCGTCCGCCGCCGCCCCAGCGCGCGTACGGCGGCGGCGACGCGGCGTACGCTCCGGGCGCTCACGCTCGGCGGACCGGGACTCGCCCCGGCCGCCCCGCTCGGGGCGGCCACCACGACCGCGTGCACCGCGACCGCCGGTCTCGCCCAGGTCCTCGAGCTCCTCCGCGTCGAGCCCGGCACGCGTGCGCTCGGCGCGCGGCAGGACACCCTTGGTGCCCGCGGGGATGTTCAGCTCCTCGAAGAGGTGCGGGGAGGTGGAGTACGTCTCCGGCGGGTCGTTGAAGGACAGCTCCAGCGCCTTGTTGATCAGCTGCCAGCGCGGGATGTCGTCCCAGTCGACCAGGGTGATCGCGATGCCCTTGGCGCCCGCGCGGCCGGTGCGGCCGATGCGGTGCAGGTACGTCTTCTCCTCTTCGGGAGACTGGTAGTTGATGACGTGCGTCACGCCCTCGACGTCGATGCCGCGGGCGGCGACGTCGGTGCAGACGAGGACGTCCACCTTGCCGTTGCGGAAGGCGCGCAGCGCCTGCTCGCGGGCGCCCTGGCCGAGGTCGCCGTGGACCGCTCCGGCCGCGAAACCGCGCTGCTTGAGCTGGTCGGCGAGGTCGGCCGCGGTGCGCTTCGTACGGCAGAAGACCATGGCCAGTCCCCGGCCGTCGGCCTGCAGTATGCGCGCGACCATCTCGGGCTTGTCCATGTTGTGCGCGCGGTACACGTGCTGCGAGGTGTTCGCGACCGTCGCGCCCTGGTCGTCCGGCGCGGTGGCGCGGATGTGCGTGGGCTGCGACATGTAGCGGCGCGCGAGACCGATGACCGCGCCCGGCATGGTCGCCGAGAACAGCATCGTCTGACGGCGGGCCGGCAGCAGATTGATGATCTTCTCGACGTCGGGCAGGAAGCCCAGGTCGAGCATCTCGTCGGCCTCGTCGAGGACGAGGGCCTTGACGTGCTTGAGGTTGAGCTTCTTCTGGCCCGCGAGGTCGAGCAGCCGGCCCGGGGTGCCGACGACCACGTCGACGCCCTGCTTGAGGGCCTCGACCTGGGGCTCGTAGGCCCGGCCGCCGTAGATGGCCAGAACGCGTACGTTGCGGACCTTGCCCGCGGTCAGCAGGTCGTTGGTGACCTGCGTGCACAGCTCGCGCGTGGGGACGACGACGAGCGCCTGCGGGGTGTCGGTGAGGTCCTCGGGCTTCGCGCGGCCCGCCTCGACGTCCGCGGGGACGGTGACGCGCTCGAGGAGCGGGAGGCCGAAGCCCAGCGTCTTGCCGGTGCCGGTCTTGGCCTGGCCGATGACGTCCGTGCCGGAGAGGGCGACGGGGAGGGTCATCTCCTGGATGGGGAAGGGGGTGATGATGCCGACGGCCTCGAGGGCCTCGGCGGTCTCGGGAAGGATGCCGAGATCTCTGAACGTGGTAGTCAGGGTGCTGCCTCTTCTGTGTGCGCGGTGCGAGGCGAGCGCGGGGGTCTTTGACGGACCGTGCCGGGGGACGTCGGCTGCCTTACGGGCTTGCCGTAACGCACGGGACCACTGCCGACGCTCTAGCGCTCGTACCGCTGAGGGGGTCCCTCCGGACGCCGTACGCGATGTGCCGTACGGATATGGAGGGCTGTCGGGTCGGAGCCGATCGGGCCACCGACCGGGCATCCTCATACGTGCGGCCCGTCGAGTAGTCGGCAGGCGCATTACCACCATACCCCGGAATCACGCACACGCGATGGCCGATTTGGTCACGTAGCCGTCATCACACTGATTGACCAGGGACTTCCACGGCTCGGCAAGCGGACTATTGTGCGCTTCATGACGACGCCTGACAACACCTCTGACGCACCCGCCGAGCACACCGGAGTGGCCGCCCAGGACTGGGCCAAGGCCTCCGCGGACCCGCAGTACCGGGCCGCGGTCGTCGACCTCCTCGGTGCCCTCGCGTACGGCGAACTCGCGGCGTTCGAGCGGCTCGCGGAGGACGCCAAGCTGGCGCCGACGCTGGCGGACAAGGCGGAGCTGGCGAAAATGGCGTCGGCGGAGTTCCACCACTTCGAGCGGCTGCGCGACCGGCTCACGGAGATCGGCGAGGAGCCCACGCGCGCGATGGAGCCGTTCGTCGCCGCGCTGGACGGCTTCCACCGGCAGACGGCGCCCTCGGACTGGCTGGAGGGGCTCGTCAAGGCCTACGTCGGCGACTCGATCGCCAGTGACTTCTACCGCGAGGTGGCCGCGCGGCTCGACGCGGACTCGCGCGAGCTGGTGCTGGCCGTTCTGGACGACACCGGGCACGCCGGCTTCGCCGTGGAGAAGGTGCGCGCCGCGATCGACGCCGATCCGCGCGTGGGCGGCCGTCTCGCGCTGTGGGCCCGGCGTCTCATGGGCGAGGCCCTGTCGCAGTCCCAGCGGGTGGTCGCGGACCGCGACGCGCTGTCGACGATGCTCGTGGGGGGCGTGGCCGACGGGTTCGACCTCGCCGAGGTCGGCCGGATGTTCTCCCGTATCACCGAGGCCCACACGAAGAGGATGGCCGCCCTGGGGCTCGCCGCCTAGCTCTCGCCTTCCTGGTTGTCCTGGTCGTCCCGGTCGGGGCTACGCCGGCGCTGATCGCCGGCGGAGTCTCCCGGCCGGGCGCACCAGCAGGGAGAGCGAGGCCGCGGAGACGATCGCCGCGCCGAGCAGGATGAACAGGATGTTGCCGGGGTCCAGCGCGCTGTGCGTCACGAAGGCGCCGAAGAGGGACCCGGCGACGCCGGTCGCGAGCACCAGGGAACGGGTGGGCAGACGGTCGGACAGGCGGTGGATCGCCGCCCATGCCAGCACGAGACCGAGAAGTGCGGAGCCGAGCGCTTCGAACAACATCATGAGGTCCCTCCCACACGGCCACACTGCCCATCACGGTCGTAGCCCGTCATACCCGTGACCTGCGGAATACAATCCTCCTCTGTGCGTGACTTGTGCTCCAGATGTGGAGAAAAAAAATCTTGGAGTGAAAGCGGGAGGGGCCCGGCGACCGATGGTCGCCGGGCCCCTCCCGTGATGTGCTGATGTGCGCCTACAGCGCTCCGAAACCCACCTTGCGCGGGGCCGGCTCGCCGAGCTCGACGTAGGCGAGGCGCTCGGCCGGGACGAGGACCTTGCGGCCGTGCTCGTCCACGAGGGTCAGCAGCTGCGACTTCCCGGCCAGTGCCTCGGCCACGACCCGCTCGACCTCCTCGGCACTCTGACCGCTCTCCAGAACGATCTCGCGGGGCGCGTGCTGCACGCCGATCTTGACCTCCACGGCTATGTCCCTCCGACGGTCAGTGATGTGCGCGACCTATACGCGCCGTACCCAGCACACATTAGCCCGGTGAGGCGATGTGCACGCTCCGGGCCTGCACGCCAGGAGCGAACAGCGGAGGGGAACAAACGGCCCCCACGCGCGTGTGCGTGTCAGTGGTGCTGTTCGGTGCCGTGCAGCGGGAAGCCCGCGATACCGCGCCAGGCGAGCGACGTCAGCAACTGCACCGCCTGGTCGCGCGGCACGCTGCGGTCGCTGTGCAGCCAGGAGCGGGCCACCACCTGGGCGAGGCCGCCGAGGCCGGAGGCCAGCAGCATCGACTCCGCGCGCGAGAGGCCGGTGTCCTCGGCGATGACCTCGCAGATCGCCTCCGCGCACTCGGTCGTCACCTTGTCGACGCGCTCGCGCACCGCCGGCTCGTTCGTCAGGTCCGACTCGAAGACCAGGCGGAAGGCGCCGCCGTCGTCCTCGACGTACGCGAAGTAGGCGTCCATCGTCGCCCGTACGCGCTGCTTGTTGTCGGTCGTCGACGCGAGTGCTCCGCGTACCGCCCCGATCAGCGACTCGCAGTGCTGGTCCAGCAGTGCGAGGTAGAGGTCGAGCTTGCCCGGGAAGTGCTGGTAGAGCACCGGCTTGCTGACGCCGGCCCGCTCGGCGATGTCGTCCATCGCGGCCGCGTGGTACCCCTGCGCCACAAAGACTTCCTGCGCGGCGCCCAGCAACTGGTTCCGTCGGGCACGGCGCGGCAGGCGGGTGCCCCGCGGGCGTGCCGCCTCTGTCTGCTCGATGGCTGTCACGCCGCCTCCCAAAATCGTCCACATGCGGTGTGCGCCGCGCGGCCATCGTACTTTTCGGTAACCCCGGTGTGCGCGGTGCGAGCGCAGAATTTCACGGACCGGACGGCGGCGAAAGCTGTGCAGAGGGTTTCAAAACGGATCAAAGTGGGCAGTGGATCGCCTCGTTCCAGCTCAGCGGCACCCTCCGGCGCCCTCGTATCCCGCGTCAGCGGTAGTCGTCCTCGTCGATGGAGACGACGCGGCGCTGCTCGACGAGGTCGGCCTCGTTCGCACGGGCCGGGTCCACGTCCTCGAGAGGGTCGTCGCGGTCCGGTGCCGGGTGCGCGTACTGTTCCGCGGCGTCGTTCTCGGGAGCCTCGACGTCGATCTCCTGGGCTTCCTGCGTGTCCTCGTCCTCGAACGTCTCGGGATCGGTGGGGTCTACGGCCATGGTTGGGCTCCCTTCCTACGAATGTCCCTGGAAGAAGCAGGGGCCACAGCGGGTGCCCTCTGTACGAGCCTAGGAGACACCCGAAGCGGACGCTATGCAGTGTGCAGGCGATCTGTGACGGCGAACACACGAGCCACTGCGTGATCGTCTCGTAACATTGCCGCATGTCTTCGACCGAGCTGCCCTCCGTGCCGGCGACCACTGCGCTCCCGAAGGTGGCGCCCGTCAGGGTCGCGGACGGTGAGCGGCTCAGGTCGGTCGGGCTGCCGGGGATCACGTTGTCGGTGCGGGCGAGACCACCGGCCCGTGAGGGACTGCCGCCCGCGCTGTACGTCCACGGGCTCGGCGGTTCCTCGCAGAACTGGTCGGCGCTGATGCAGCAGTTGGAGGGTGTCGTCGACGGCGAGGCCGTCGACCTGCCGGGCTTCGGCGACTCGCCGCCGCCGGATGACGGCGACTACTCGGTCACCGGGCACGCGCGCGCGGCCATCCGCTTCCTCGACGCGGCCGGACGCGGGCCCGTGCACCTCTTCGGCAACTCGCTCGGCGGCTCCGTCGCCACCCGCGTCGCGGCGCTGCGGCCGGACCTCGTACGGACGCTGACGCTGGTGTCGCCGGCGCTGCCGGAGATCCGCGTCCAGCGGACCGCGGTCCCCACGGCGATGCTGGCGCTGCCCGGTGTCGCCGGACTCTTCAGCCGGTTCACCAAGGAGTGGTCTGCGGAGGAGCGGGTCCGCGGAGTCATGGCGCTCTGCTACGGCGACCCCGGGCGGGTGACGCCGGAAGGTTTCCGCAATGCGGTCGAGGAGATGGAGCGGCGCCTCCAACTGCCGTACTTCTGGGACGCGTTGACGCGCTCCGCGCGCGGGGTGGTGAACGCCTACACGCTGGGCGGCCAGCACGGCCTGTGGCGCCAGGCCGAGCGCGTCCTCGCCCCGACCCTGCTCGTCTACGGCGGCCGGGACCAGCTCGTCGGCTTCCGCATGGCCCAGCGGGCGGCCCGCGCCTTCCGCGACTCCCGCCTTCTCACCCTGCCGGAAGCGGGTCACGTGGCGATGATGGAGTACCCGGAGACGGTGGCCCGGGCCTTCTGTGAACTCCTCGACGACGCGGGAGAGTTGGCCGACGGCTTCCCGTTCGGGAAACCGGCTTCCGCCGCAGGCGCGGCCTCCCCCGACGGAGGTGGCCCGGTCGTCGACGACGGCGAGGCCGCTGCCGAGAGCGCGGGGAGCTGAGGGCCGACGTGGGACGCCACAGTCGCCGCGGGGGCGCTGCCGCCGCGAAGGGTGCCGCCGGTGACATACGTGCGGAGCAGGGCGGTGCGGGCGGCCGCCGGGTGCCTGGGCCGCCGGTCGGGCAGCAGCGGGCTCCGATGTACGGGGCGCCGAGGACGGCGGACGGTACGCCCGCGCACGGCACTCCCCGTCTTCCCGACGGCACCCCCGCGCACGGCACCCCCCAAGTCCGCGGCGGTCACCCCGAGCAGCGTGAAGCCGGTGGTGGATGGGGTGAGTTGAGGGGGCCGGGCGCTGCCGGGCCCGGTGTTGCCATTCCGCGGCAGCGGCAGGCGCCGCGCGGTGGGCCACGGCAGGACTACGTCGACGCCTTCGACGAGGACGACGACGTCTTCGCGCCCCGTACCGCTGTCCCGGCGCACGTGCCTGTCACCGACTGGGACCCCGGCACCGGTGTCGGCGTCCCCTCCGAGACCGACGACGACGCGCCGCCGACGGGCGTGCCCGCGCAGGCCAGGGGCAGCAAGGGGCGGACGTTCACCGGTATCGCGGCCGCCGCCGTCACCACCGTGCTGGCCGTGATCGTCGCCGGCCAGGTCACCCACGGGCGCAACGACACCGGCGTAGGCACGCAGTCGGCCACCGACCAGGCGCGGGACGCCCGGGACCCGGCCACGCAGCCGTCCTCGTCGCCGAGCGTCGCGACGCTGACGTATGCGCAGGCGATGGGGGAGAAGTACCCCCTCAGCGCCACGCTGAAGGGGTCGGGGAAGTTCGACGCGGTCCCCGGGTTCGACAAGGCGCCGGGCACGGGACGGAAGTACACCTACCGGGTGGACGTGGAGCAGGGGCTCGGGCTGGACGGCGAACTCTTCGCGCAGGCCGTGCAGAAGACGCTCAACGACAAGCGGAGCTGGGCCCACAACGGCGCCCGCACCTTCGAGCGCGTCTACACCGGCAAGCCCGACTTCGTGATCACGCTCGCCAGCCCCGGCACGACGGCGAAATGGTGCGCCAAGTCCGGGCTCGACACCACCGAGGACAACGTCTCGTGCGACTCGGCGGCCACCGAGCGCGTGATGATCAATGCGTACAGGTGGGCCC
This sequence comes from Streptomyces sp. NPDC001401, assembly GCF_042895385.1. Taxonomy (NCBI): domain Bacteria; kingdom Bacillati; phylum Actinomycetota; class Actinomycetes; order Kitasatosporales; family Streptomycetaceae; genus Streptomyces; species Streptomyces sp. NPDC001401. The sequence goes on along the minus strand of NZ_JBIAWI010000004.1, from coordinate 195,594 downwards.
AGGGATCGAAGACATACGGTGACCAAATTCACGCCTACCGGCAGATGCTGATCAACCACGAGGTCGGCCACCGGCTCGGCTACAGCCACGTCACCTGCACCAAGAACGGCCAGCTCGCACCAGTCATGCAGCAGCAGACCAAGTTCCTCGACCACAACGGGATCCACTGCCTGCCCAATCCCTGGCCGTACCCCGGGAGTTGACAGGCGCCTCATACGTCACGTTGACATGCGCAGAAAGTTCATACATATTTCTGGGCATGTCGACCCCCCACGCCTACGACCGCGCCGCCATCGAGCTGGCGCTCATCGGCGTGACCGCGCTCTGCGTGGCCGACATCCACTGTCGCTGACGCTCGCCCTCAGGCGTTCGCGTCGCGATCTTTTCCTCTTCCGTGACCCGGTCACGGTTTTCGACGGCCTGACGCCCGGGCAGAGGTCTGTTCACTTTCGTCTCACTCCTCGTCCATCCGTCTCACCATTCGGGCTCATCCCGGTTCGCCGGGGCCCGAACCACTCCGAGAGGTCGTCATTCCGATGCGTCAACCGTCCGTCAGAGCGCGCCGCGTGGCCGCCGCATCCGTAGGCCTGGTTCTGGCGGCGGGCGCCGCCGCCTGCGGGCCGAAGGACAACGATGCCAAGGGCTCCGGTGGCGACTCCACGCCGCACAAGGGCGGCACCCTGACGGTGCTGAACTCCAGCCCGCAGGAGAACTTCGACCCCGCCCGTCTGTACACCTCCGGCGGCGGCAACGTCCCGTCCCTGGTCTTCCGTACGCTCACCACCCGCAACCGCGAGAACGGCGCGGCCGGCGCCAAGGTCGTCCCGGACCTCGCCACCGACACCGGGCGTGCCAACAAGGACGCGACCGTGTGGACGTACACCCTGAAGAAGGGCCTCAAGTACGAGGACGGCACCGCGATCACGTCCGCCGACATCAAGTACGGCATCGAGCGCTCCTTTGCGCCCGAACTGTCCGGCGGCGCGCCCTACTTGAGGGACTGGCTGGTCGGCGCGGCCGACTACCAGGGGCCGTACAAGGACAAGAAGGGCCTGTCGGCGATCGAGACGCCGGACGCGCAGACCATCGTCTTCCATCTGAACAAGCCCGAGGGCGAGTTCCCGTACCTGGCCACGCAGACGCAGTTCACGCCCGTCCCGAAGGCCAAGGACACGGGTACGAAGTACGCGGAGCACCCGGTCTCGTCCGGCCCGTACAAGGTCGTGAAGAACGAGAACAACGGCGAGCACATCGTCCTGGAGCGCAACAAGTACTGGTCGACCGCGACGGACGCCGAGCGCAAGGCCTACCCGGACAAGGTCGACGTGAAGTCGGGCCTCGACTCGTCGGTGATCAACCAGCGGCTGTCGGCCTCCCAGGGCACGGACGCGGCTGCCGTCACGACGGACACCAACCTCGGTCCGGCCGAGCTCGCCAAGGTGACCGGCGACAAGGATCTTGCTTCTCGCGTCGGTACGGGCCACTTCGGCTACACGAACTACATAGCGTTCAACCCGACCGTCAAGCCGTTCAACAACGCCAAGGTGCGGCAGGCGATCTCGTACGCCATTGACCGCTCGTCGGTGATCAACGCGGCCGGCGGCAGCGCGCTCGCCGAGGCCGCGACCACCTACCTGCCGAACCAGAAGTCCTTCGGCTACGAGCCCTACGACCTGTTCCCGGCGGGCAAGACCGGCAACCCGGCCAAGGCCAAGGAACTGCTGGCGCAGGCCGGTTACAAGAACGGGCTCACCGTCACGCTGACGCACTCCAACGCCAAGGACTTCGAGACCAGCCCGGAGATCGCGACCGCGATCCAGGACGCGCTCAAGAAGGCCGGCATCACGGTCAAGCTGCAGGGCCTGGAGGAGAACGACTACTCCGACACGATCCACAGCGTGAAGACGGAGCCCGGTTTCTTCCTCGCCCACTGGGGTGCCGACTGGCCCTCCGGCGGTCCCTTCCTCGCCCCGATCTTCGACGGCCGGCAGATCGTCAAGGACGGTGCGAACTTCAACACGGGCCTGCTCAATGACAAGTCGGTCAATGCCGAGATTGACGCGATCAACAAGTTGACCGATCTTGACGCTGCCGCCAAGAGGTGGGGTGCACTGGACAAGAAGATCGGCGAGCAGGCGCTGACCGTGCCGCTGTTCCACCCCGTCTACAAGCGACTGGTCGGCAAGGACATCAGGAACGTCGTGATCAGCGACTGGACCGGTGTCCTGGACATCTCGCAGCTCGCGGTGAAGTAGCGCCGTGAGCGAGGCACTTGTCGCCACTGAGGCCGCCGGGGCGGGCGTGGAGCCCGTCCCCGGGGCCTCGGGGGCTCGTCAGTTCTGGCGGCGGCTGCGTGCGCAGCGTGCCGCCCTCGTCGCGGCGGGAGTCGTCGCGCTGCTGGTCCTGGTCGCCGTGGCGGCCCCGCTGCTCACAGCGATCGAGGGCCAGGACCCGACCACCTACCACCCCTCGCTCATCGACTCCGCGCGCGGGGGAGTGCCGATCGGTTCCTTCGGCGGGATCGGCGCGGACCACTGGCTGGGCGTGGAGCCGCAGACCGGGCGTGATCTGTTCGCGCGGCTGGTGTACGGGGCGCGGGTCTCGCTGGGGGTCGCGCTGGCGGCCACCGTGATCCAGGTCGTCCTCGGCGTCGTCATCGGTGTCGCCGCCGCGCTCGGCAGTGGATGGATTGATCAACTGTTGAGCCGGCTCACGGACATCTTCGTCGCCATGCCACTGATGATCATGTCGTTGGCGCTGCTCGCGATCGTCCCGGCGAGCTTCCCCCGACCTGTACTGGTCACGCTCGTCATCGGGTTCATCGCGTGGGGCAGCATCTCGAAGGTCGTACGCGCCCAGACGCTCACGCTGAAGGGGCTCGACTACGTCTCCGCCGCGCGGCTCAGCGGGTGGGGCACCTGGCGCATCGCCCGCAGGGAGCTGCTGCCCGGGCTCGCCGCGCCGGTCATCACGTACGCCGCCATCCTCGTGCCGGTCAACATCAGCGTCGAGGCGGCCCTGTCGTTCCTCGGCGTCGGCGTGAAGCCCCCGACGCCGTCCTGGGGACAGATGCTCACCGCCGCGGACGTCTGGTACCAGGCGGCCCCGCAGTACCTGCTGCTGCCCGCCGGCGCCCTGTTCGTCACCGTTCTCGCCCTGACCGTCCTCGGCGACGGGATCCGCACCGCCCTCGACCCGCGCGCAGCCTCCCGCCTGGGCGTCGGCGCGGGCCGCAAGCGAGAGGCCAAGGCCGGCAAGGAGGGCACCGCATGAGCGGCTTCGGAGGTTTCCTCCTGCGACGCGCCGTCGGCGCCGTGATCACCCTGCTGGCCATCTCGGTGCTCGTCTACGTCGTCTTCTACGCCACCCCCGGCAACGTCGCCCAGATCACCTGCGGCCCGCGCTGCTCCCCGGAACAGGTGCGCCAGGTCGCCGAGCAGCTCAAGCTCGACGACCCGCTGTACCTGCGCTACTGGCACTTCCTGGTGGGCCTGATCGCCGGTCAGGACTACTCGACCGGCACTTCGGTGGCGCACTGCTCGGCCCCCTGCCTCGGCCTCTCCTACCAGAGCGACCAGCAGGTCCTGGACATCATCCTGACCAAGCTTCCGGTGAGCCTCTCGCTCGTCCTCGGCGCCATGGTGCTGTGGCTGATCCTCGGCGTCGGCACCGGCGTGCTCTCCGCCTGGCGGCGCGGCCGGTTCACCGAGCGGCTGCTGACCGGCCTCACCCTCGCGGGCTGGGCCACCCCGGTCTTCGTCATCGGCCTGGTCCTGATGATCGTCGTCTGCGGCGAACTCCAACTACTGCCCTTCCCGCAGTACGTGAGCCTCACCGACGACCCCGAGCAGTGGGCGTGGAACCTGCTGCTGCCCTGGCTCTCGCTCGCCCTCATCGAAGCCGCCGCGTTCGCCCGGATGACCAGGGCATCGATGCTGGAGACGCTGGCCGAGGACCACATCCGCACCTTCCGCGCCTACGGCGTCGCCGAGCGGACGATCGTCGTACGGCACGCGCTGCGCGGCGCCCTGGCGCCCGTCATCGCGCTGAACGCCAACAACGTCGGCTCGGCGATCGGCGGCGCGGTCCTCACCGAGACCCTCTTCGGCCTCCCCGGCATCGGCCAGGAACTCGTCCACGCGGTCAACGTGGTCGACCTCCCGGTCGTCGTCGGCATGGTCCTGGTGATCGGCTTCTTCGTGGTGCTCGCCAACGCCGTCGCGGACGTGCTGTACGCGGTGGCCGACCGACGGGTGGTACTGACGTGAGTCTCGTCCAAGTCACGGATCTGACCGTCGAGTTCGGCGACCTGACGGCCGTCGACGGCCTCTCCTTCACCCTGGAGCAGGGCGCCGCCCTGGCCCTGGTCGGCGAGTCCGGCTCCGGCAAGTCCACCGTCGCCTCGGCCCTGCTGGGGTTGCACCGCGGGACGGGCGCGCGGGTCGGCGGCTCGATCGAGGTCGCCGGCACCGACCTACAGGCGGCGTCCGACGACCAACTGCGGCGGCTGCGCGGCGGAAAGGCCGCCATGGTCTTCCAGGACCCGCTGTCGTCCCTCGACCCGTACTACGCGATCGGCGACCAGATCGCCGAGGTGTACCGCGTGCACACGCGCGTGTCACGACGGTCGGCACGCGCGCGTGCGGTGGAGGTACTCGACCGGGTCGGAATTCCGGACGCACAGCGCCGGTCCCGTTCCCGTCCGCACGAGTTCAGCGGGGGTATGCGCCAGCGCGCGCTCATCGCCATGGCGCTGGCCTGCGAGCCCCAGCTGCTGATCGCCGACGAGCCGACGACCGCGCTCGACGTGACCGTCCAGGCCCAGATCCTCGATCTGCTGCATGCGTTGCGCGAGGAGGCCGGCATGGGCCTGCTGCTCGTCACGCACGACGTGGGCGTCGCCGCCGAGAGCGTCGACGAGGTGCTCGTCATGCGGCACGGGCGCGTGGTCGAACACGGGCCGGTCGCGGACGTACTGGAGGCGCCGGCGGAGGCGTACACACGGGAGCTGCTGGCGGCGGTCCCCCGGGTGGACGCACGACGGACGACACCCGGGGCCCTCTCGGAATCCGTGGCAGGGGATGGCCGGGTTGCCCTGCCGGGGCCTTCGGCGGAGGGCGCGAAGGCCGCCTCTGCGGCCGTGACGGAGAACGCCCCGGCGGTCTCCTCGGGCGCTTCCGGGGACGTGGTCCTGGAGGCGACCGGGCTGCGGCGTGAGTTCGGGCGCGGCAAGCGGGCGTTCGCCGCCGTGGACGACGTGTCGCTGACCCTCCGCCGCGGCGAGACCCTCGGCATCGTCGGCGAGAGCGGCAGCGGCAAGACGACGCTCGGGCGGATGCTGGTCGGGCTGCTGGCACCGACGGCCGGAGAGGTCCGTGACGAGGGGCACGCGCGCGTGGGCGTGAATCCGGCCGTCCAGATGGTCTTCCAGGACCCCGTCTCCTCCCTCAACCCCCGCCGCAGCGTGGGCGAGTCGATCGCCGATCCGCTACGCGCGCGTGGCGAGCGCGACGAGAAGCGCATCCGGGGGCGCGTGACGGAACTGCTGGAGCGCGTCGGGCTCGAAGCGGCGCACTACGACCGCTACCCGCACGAGTTCAGCGGCGGCCAGCGCCAGCGCGTGGGCATCGCGCGGGCGCTCGCGGCCGACCCGCGCGTCATCGTCTGCGACGAGCCCGTCTCCGCGCTGGACGTGACCACCCAGGCCCAAGTGGTCGCCCTGCTCGGCGAGTTGCAGCGCGAACTCGGGCTCGCGCTCGTCTTCGTCGCCCACGACCTCGCCGTGGTACGACAGGTCAGCGACCGGGTCGCGGTGATGCGCCGCGGCCGGATCGTCGAGTCCGGCCCCGCCGACGAGGTGTACGACAACCCCCAGGACCCGTACACCAAGCAGCTGCTCGCCGCCGTACCGGCACTCGACCCCCAGGTCGCGGCCCGGCGCAGGGCTGCTCGGAGGGAGCTCGCCGCGGTCTGACGTAACGTAACTGCTTGATCTCTTAGCGCGATCGAACGCGATCCGCACCGGAAAGTTACGACCGTTCACCCCTTTTGGTGGCGCGATGGACAACCGTCCGTCGCGCCACCGCCTTGTCCGCATACGTTCTTCCCGCTGCGAGCCGCCGGGTCAACGGCGGCTCCCCATACGGGAGATCGGGGGTGCGCACGTGCGCATCGGACTGCTTACGGAGGGTGGCTATCCGTATGTGAGCGGTGACGCCAGGCTCTGGTGCGACCGGCTCGTACGCGGCCTCGGGCAGCACGAGTTCGACGTCTACGCGCTCAGCCGCAGCGAGCGCCAGGAGAACGAGGGCTGGATTGCGCTGCCGCCGCAGGTCGGCCGGGTGCGGACGGCGCCGCTGTGGACGGCCGAGGACGACGGGACGATCTACGGACGCCGGGCGCGCAGGCGGTTCGCCGAGTGCTACGGGGAGTTGGCGGCCGCGCTGTGCGCGGGGAACACCGGGGATCCTTCCCACGCTTCCGGGGAGGCCCCGGCCGCTGAGGCGGACCGTTTCGGCAGCGCGCTGTACGGGCTCGCCGAACTCGCCCGGGACGAGCGCGGGCTGGTGGGAGCGCTCCGCTCCGAGACCGCCGTACGAGCCCTGGAGCGCGCCTGTCGTGCGCCGGGCGCCCTGGGAGCGGCACGTGAGGCGCGCGTACCGGATCTGCTCGCGGTCGCCGCGCACCTGGAACGCGCCCTGCGCCCCCTCTCGCTCGACTGGTACCAGGACGACGGACTCGGCTCGGCCGACCTGTGCCACGCGACGTCCGGCGGCCCCGCGGCCCTGCCCGGCCTGCTCGCCCGCCACTTCCACGGAGTACCCCTGCTGGTGACCGAGTACGGCGTACGGCTGCGCACGCACTACCTGGCCGCCACGGACGCCCCGCCCGCCGTACGGTCCCTGCTCGCCGCCTTCCAGGGCAGGCTCGCCGCCGAGATCTACGGCCGGGCCACGATCGTCACGCCCGGCAACGCGCACGCCCGCCGCTGGCAGGAGCGCTGCGGCGCCGACCGCGCGAAGCTCCGCACGGTCTACCCGGGCATGGACGCCTCCCGCTTCGCCGAGGTCGGCGAGTCCCCGGAGTGCGCGGACCCCGACACGCTGGTCTGGGTGGGCCGCGTCGAACCCGCCAAGGACCTGGTGTCGCTGCTGCACGCCTTCGCGGAGATCCGCAAGGAGGAGCCGAAGACCCTCCTGCGGATCGTCGGTGCCCCGGACGGCCCCGACGGCGAGGCCTATCTCGGCCACTGCCGGGCGCTGGCAGCGCAGCTCTTCCCCGACGAGGCGGCGGGGCTGCACGCCGTCGGCGACAACCCTGTCTCCTTCGAGGAGATCGGCGGCCCGGAGCTGTCGACCCTCGCCGACGCGTACGCCGCCGGAGCCGTGACCGTGCTGTCCAGCGTCGTCGAGGGATTCCCGATCAGCCTCGTCGAGGCCATGTTCTGCGGCCGCGCGACGGTGTCCACGGACGTCGGCGCGGTCGTGGAGGTCATCGGGGGCACGGGTCTCGTCGTACCACCGCGCAACCCGCGGGCGCTCGCCGAGGCGTGCCTGGCGCTGCTGCGCGACCCCGAGCGCCGCGAGCGCCTGGGCGCCGCCGCACGCGCGCGTGCGCTCGAACTGTTCACCGTCGAGCAGAACACCACGGCATTTCACGGCATTTACCTGGAGATCGTCTCGCACACCCCGGTGCGCCGGGTCGTCCTCGACGACGCCGGAGAACCCCTGCCGTTCGCCTTCCCCGCCGAGGCCCATGTCCCCGGCCGCTGGACCGACCCGGGCGCGCGCGTGGCGGCCCGCGGCGGTCCCGGCTGGGCGGCGGGCGCACGGGCACGCGCCATGCCGCCGCTGCGAACCACGCCCCCGATGCCGGCCACCGAGGGGGCGCGATGAGCGACTTGGGGGCACTGGACCGCCCTGGCGCACCGGACAGCCCCGGGGCCTGGGACGAACGGTCGCAGGAATGGCTCTCGGGAGAGACCTCCGGCTCGGATGCCGCCGGAGGCCAGGCGGCACCTGGTACCCGCGGCCGCGACGGCGCACCGGCACGCGCGCGTGCCGACGCCGAAGCCCCGGCACACACGCGTGCCGACACCGAACCCCCGGCCGCCCGCCGGCAACCCGCTGCTCCCCGTCGCACCGCCGCCGACCCCGTGAAGGCGCTGATGCACCGTCACCGGGAGCTCTGCGAGCGTGCGGTGGACCCCCTGGAGATCGCGGCAGGCCTGGAGGCCCACGGCGTCACCGACCGGACCGCCGCACGCTTCCGCCACCGGGACGTCTTCTCCCTGGCGGAGGAGATGTACGCGCGCGTACCCCGCGACGCCGCCGCCCCGGCCCGCCGCACAGCCCTCGACGCCCCCCGGGTACGCGCCGACTGGGCCCTGCTCACCCTCCTGCCCGGAGCACTGGGCGCCGCGACCGCTGCCGCCCTGCACCTCACCCACGGACAGGCCCGCGCGATCGCGGCCGCCGTCGGCATCCTCGCCGTCGCCCTCGCCCTGCGCGCGGCGCTCACCCGCGGCCCCCTCGGCGCGACGGACCGCAGGCCCCCGGGATCCATCCCGCACGCGCCCGGCAGCCGCGTGTGCACGTACTGGCTCCTCGCCTACGCTCTCCTCGGCGACGGCCTCCTGCGCGAGGCCCTCGCCGGAGGCCCCGACGGCCCGCCCACCGGCACCGCCGACGGCCCCTGGCCCCTCGCCACGGCCCCCGTCCTGGCTCTCATGCTGGCCTGCGCCCCCGCGGCCTGGAGCGCCCACCTCTTCGCCGTACGAGCCCGCCGCAGACTGACCTCCAGTCGCGCCCTGGAGGAGTACGCCGCCTCCGTACGACCGCTGCTGATCGGCACGTTCGCCCTGTTCCTGTGCGCGCTGACGACCCTGCTCGCCTTGTGTGGCGCGGCCCTGGGCGAGCCCGCGGCGTACGCCCAGACCGTCACCCTGGGCGCCCTGCTGCTCCTCGCCCGCCTCCTCACCACGCACGGCTTCACCCACGCCCCCGCGCTCGTCCTCACCGCCACGGCCACGGCCGAAGTCACCGCTACGGCCACGGTCTTCGCGGGCCGTCTGCCCGGGTGCGGCTTCCTCGCCACTCCCGTGGAGACCCTCGTCGACGACTGGGGCCCCGGCAGCGTCCCGGCCCTCGTCTGCGGGGCAGCCGCGCTGACCCTGCTGGTCCACGCGACCCGCACCCTCACCCGGGCCTCGGCCCACGCACCCGGGGACCGGCCGTGCTGACGCGGCAGCCGTCCCCGGAGCACCTCCACGCGTCGCACGCACGCCGACGCCCGTCGGCCCACGTCCTGCCGCAGGCGCCCGGCCCCGCCGCCCGAGGCAACCGCACCTCCCCCTCCGAAGGAGAACCCCAGATGATCACCTCCCGACCCGACGCCTCGGCCCCGGGAGCCGCCCGATGAGAGTCCTGCTGATCGGAGCCAACGGCTACCTCGGCCGCTTCGTCGCCGACCGCCTGCTCGCCGACCCGGCCGTCCAGCTCACCGCTCTCGGCCGCGGCGACGACGCCGACGTCCGCTTCGACCTCGCGTCCGGCAGCCCCGGAGCCCTCACCCGCTTCCTCGACGCGGTCCACCCGGGCGTCGTCGTCAACTGCGCCGGCGCCACCCGCGGTGGCGCCCGCGATCTCACCCGCCACAACACGGTTGCCGTCGCCACCGTCTGCGAGGCCCTGCGCCGCAGCGGCTGCGGCGCCCGCCTGGTGCAGATCGGCTGCGGCGCCGAGTACGGCCCGAGCCAGCCGGGTTCGTCCACGGCGGAGGACGCCGTCCCGCGCCCCGGCGGCCCGTACGGCGTGAGCAAGCTCGCCGCCACCGAACTCGTCCTGGGCTCCGGCCTGGACGCGGTCGTCCTCCGGGTCTTCTCACCGGCCGGCCCCGGCACACCCGCCGGCTCGCCGCTCGGCCGGCTCGCCGAGGCCATGCGCCGCGCCATGCAGTCCGGCGACGGCGAGCTCAAGCTCGGGGGCCTCGGCGTCCAGCGCGACTTCATCGACGTACGCGACGTGGCCCGTGCCGTGCACGCCGCCTCGCTCTCCGCCGCGCAGGGCGTCATCAACATCGGCTCGGGCCGCGCCGTCCGGCTGCGCGACGCCGCCGCCATGCTCGCGCGCGTGGCCGGATACGGCGGTGCCCTCCACGAACTCGACGGCCCGCCCGGCCCGCTGCGGGCGACCATTGGCCACCCCCGCGGCGAATCCGACCACGGGTCCCCGGTCGCGTACCCGTACCCGGACGGCTGCGGCAGCTGGCAGCAGGCCGACGTGCGCACCGCACGCGACCGGCTCGGCTGGCGGCCCCGCATCAACCTCGAAGAGTCGCTGGCCGACATCTGGATGGAGGCGGCATGCCGTATCTGACCAGTACCAAAGCGGGCACCGCGAGCACCGACGTCCGCACCGGCTTCGGCATCCCGGGCTACGCGCACCCCCTCGTCGCACCCACCGAGTGGGGCGAACTCACCCGCCCCGGAACCCCCTTGCACTGGGTCGTCCTCAATGTCGCCGACGGCCCCGGCTCCCGCCCCGACCCGCACTGCCTGGAGGCCGCCGGCCGCCTGCGCAACGCGGGCGTGCGGGTCCTCGGCCACCTCGACACCGCCTACGGGGCCCGCACCTTCGGCGAGGTGATCTCCGACGCGCACCGCTACATCGACTGGTACCAGGTCGACGGCTTCCTGCTGGACCGCTGCCCGGCCGAACGAGTCTCGCTCCCCGAGATCAGTCGCACCGTCACCACGCTCCGCGGGATCCGTGACGATGCCCACATCGTCCTCGGCCATGGCACCCACCCGCACCCCGGCTACGCCGAGAGCGCCGATCAGCTGGTCACCTTCTCCGGCTCCTGGAGCGACTACCGCTGGTCGCAGGTGGCCGAGTGGACGGCGGACCACCCGCCCGAGCGCTTCTGCCACTTCGTCCACGGGGTGCCCCGCCCGCACCTGGAGGAGGCACTGCGCATCGCCCGCTGGCAGGGCGCCTCGACCATCTACTTCACCGACCACACGGACCGCGGCGGCCGCAGCGACCCCTGGGAGACCATGCCCGGCTACTGGGACGAAATCGTCTCGCGGATCGGAACGGGTGTCTCGGAATGAAGAAGGCCATGGCAGTGTTACGGGGAGAACAACTGTAGTGATTGACCGACCAACGGAGTCCCCGTGTCGCTGCCACCCCTGGTCGAGCCAGCCTCTGAGCTCACCGTAGACGAGGTCCGCAGGTACTCCCGCCACCTGATCATCCCCGACGTCGGGATGGACGGGCAGAAGCGGCTGAAGAACGCCAAGGTGCTCTGTGTGGGCGCCGGCGGCCTGGGCTCGCCGGCGCTGATGTACCTGGCCGCGGCGGGCGTCGGCACGCTCGGCATCGTGGAGTTCGACGAGGTCGACGAGTCGAACCTGCAGCGCCAGATCATCCACAGCCAGGCCGACATCGGCCGCTCCAAGGCCGAGTCCGCGCGCGACTCCGTCCTCGGCATCAACCCGTACGTGAACGTGATCCTTCACGAGGAGCGGCTCGAGGCCGACAACGTGATGGACATCTTCAGCCAGTACGACCTGATCGTCGACGGCACGGACAACTTCGCGACCCGCTACCTCGTCAACGACGCGTGCGTGCTGCTCAACAAGCCGTACGTCTGGGGTTCGATCTACCGCTTCGACGGCCAGGCCTCGGTCTTCTGGTCCGAGCACGGCCCCTGCTACCGCTGCCTCTACCCGGAGCCCCCGCCGCCGGGCATGGTCCCCTCCTGCGCCGAGGGCGGCGTCCTCGGCGTGCTGTGCGCGTCCATCGGCTCCATCCAGGTCACGGAGGCCATCAAGGTCCTCACCGGCACCGGTGAACCCCTGGTCGGCCGCCTGATGATCTACGACGCCCTGGAGATGCAGTACCGCCAGGTCAAGGTCCGCAAGGACCCGAACTGCGCGGTCTGCGGCCCGAACCCGACCGTCACCGAGCTCATCGACTACGAGGCCTTCTGCGGCGTCGTCTCCGAGGAGGCCCAGGAGGCGGCGGCCGGCTCGACGATCACTCCCAAGCAGCTCAAGGAGTGGATCGACGACGGCGAGAACATCGAGATCATCGACGTCCGCGAGATCAACGAGTACGAGATCGTCTCGATCCCCGGCGCCAAGCTGATCCCGAAGAACGAGTTCCTCATGGGCACCGCCCTGGAGGGTCTCCCGCAGGACAAGAAGATCGTCCTGCACTGCAAGACGGGTGTCCGCAGCGCGGAAGTCCTCGCGGTCCTGAAGTCCGCGGGCTTCGCCGACGCCGTGCACGTCGGCGGCGGCGTGATCGGCTGGGTCAACCAGATCGAGCCGCACAAGCCGGTCTACTAGGCGCACGCCTTCCCGGGAGGGGCTCGGCACCACGGGTGCCGGGCCCCTTTCCGCTGCCCCGGCGGCAACTCCCGCTGCCCGGGCTACGAGGCGCAGACCTTTCCGTCCTTCGGCACCGTCCCGCCCAGCAGATACGCGTTCACCGTGGAGTCGACGCAGTCGCTCCCGTTCCCGTACGCACCATGTCCCTCGCCCTTCCAGGTGAGCTCCACACCGACGCCCTTGCCCAGCTCGTCGGCCATCTTCCGGGCGCCCTCGTAGGGCGTCGCCGGGTCGCCGGTGTTGCCGACCACGAGGATCGGGGGCGCGCCGGGTGCACTGGCCGGCGGAGTGTTCCACTGGCCCGCCACCGGCCAGTCGTGGCACCACCCGGCGGTGTCCCAGCCCATGAAGTCGCCGAACACGGGCGAGATCTTCTCGAACTGCGCCAGCCGCTTCTTCGTTTCGGCGGGCGTCGGGCGCAGCTTGGTGTCCAAGCACGATATGACCCGTTGTGAGTGGGTCGTCGTCTCGTAGTGCCCGGAGGCGTCCCGGCCGTTGTAGCCGTCGGCGAGCGACAGCAGCTCCGAACCGTCTCCGTTCTCGGCGGCGTTCAGCGCGCTGGTGAGACTGGGCCAGCTCTGCTTGGAGTAGAGGGGGTACGTCAGTCCGGTCAGCGCGAGCGTCTGGGTGAGCTTGCGGCCGCTCGAGGTCGGCAGCGGGTGGGCGTCGATCCGCTTCAGCAGGGCCGCGATCTTCCGGGATCCCTGTTCCGGGGCCTGTCCCGTCGACTTCAGGTAGTCGTCCAGCGCGCGCTGGAAGCCCCTGGCCTGGTTCTCGGCGTGGCCCACCATGTCGGCGCTCGGATCGACCACGGCGTCCAGGACGAGCCGCGCCACCTTCTTCGGGAACAAGTGGGCGTAGACACCGCCGAGTTCGGTGCCGTACGAGATGCCGAAGTAGTGCATTTCCGAGTCGCCCAGCACCTGGCGCATCAGGTCCATGTCGCGGGCGGTGTCGGTCGTCGACGCGTGCGACATCAGCTTTCCGGCGGCCTTCTCGCAGCCCCTGCCGAAGGCCACGGCGTCCTGGAGGTACGCCTTCTCCTCGGCCGGGGTGTCCGGTGTCGTGTCCACCGACTCCGCGGCCTGGATCTCCTTGTCGCTGCGGCAGCGGATGCCCCCGCTCGATCCGACGCCGCGCGGGTCCCAGCTCACCAGGTCGTACTGCTCACGGAGCTTGGCGAAGGTGGGGCCGAAGGACGGCATGTAGGAAACCCCCGAGGCGCCGGGGCCGCCGAAGTTGAACAGCAACGAGCCGATGCGCTTGCCCCCGCGGGCCTCGGCGCGGATCAGTGCGAGGCCCATCGTCCCGCCCTCCGGCTTCGACCAGTCCAGCGGCACCTTGAGCGTCGCGCACTGCCAGTCGTTGCCCGGTGCGGGGGAGTCGTCGGTGGCCTTGCAGCGGCCCCAGGCGAGCTTTTGCGCGGTCAGGGAGGAGGGCAGCGCGGCCGTCGTGCCCGCGGAGCCGGATGACGGCGAGGCGGCCGCGCTCGTCCTCCCGCCGCCCTTGGCGTCGCCGGACGACGAACCGCCGCTGCAACCCCCCACCAGGAGCGCTGCGGCGGCCCCCAGAGCCGTCCACCGTACGAATCGCGCCATGTGCGTCCCCCCTCACGGGCCGTCCGCATCGAGCAGCAGACGGCTGTCAGGCCATCGTAGGCGGATCAAGCCAGACCTGCCGGAGCCTGTGGATAACCTTCTGACCTGCCGCTTTAACCCGAACCCGCGTCGAGTCTCAGGAGCAGACGGTTCCGGGCGCCGGTACCTTCCCGTCCAGCAGATAGCCGTTCACCGCGGCCTGCACGCACTTGTTCTTGCTGTCGTACGCGCCGTGCCCCTGCCCCTTGTACGTCAGCTCCACGCCGACGCCCCTGCCCAGCGCGTCCACCATCTTCCTGGCGCCCTCGTACGGCGTGGCCGGGTCGCCGGTGTTGCCCACGACGAGGATCGGCGCGGCCCCCGGCGCGCTCACGTCCGGATGATCGGCGGCACCCGCCACGGCCCAGTCGGTGCAGCTCACCATGGACCACGCCATGAAGTCGCCGAACAGGGGCGACGCGGACCGGAACTCGGGCAGTTTCTGCTGCACGTAGCCGGGGCTGTAGCGGGCCTTGTCGTCCGCGCAGTTGATGGCGATGTTGGCGGCGCTGATGTTGCTGTACTCGCCGTTCTCGCTGCGCCCGTTCAGCGAGTCGGACAGCGCCATCAGGACCTTGCCGTCGCCCTCGTACGCCTGCTGCAGGCCCTCGGTGAGGTACTGCCAGTAGTCCTTGGAGTACAGGGCCTGCGCGATGCCGTTGGTCGCGGCGGTCTGGGTGAGCCGGCGGGGGAAGACGCCGGGGATCGGCTTCGCGTCGAGGTCCTTCAGCAGCTTGGCGATACGGTCCTTCACGTCCTGCGCGGTGTCGCCGATGGGGCAGGCGCTGGTCTTCGACGTGCAGTCCGCGGCGAAGTTGTCGAGCGCGAGCTGGAAGCCCTCGGCCTGTCCGAGCGAGCTCTGTTCGGCGTTCTGCGTCGGGTCCACGACCGCGTCGAGGACGGCGCGGCCCACCCTCTTCGGGAACAAGTGGGCGTAGACACCGCCGAGTTCGGTGCCGTACGAGATGCCGAAGTAGTACAGCTTGTCGTCGCCGAGGACCTGCCGCATGAGGTCCATGTCACGGGCCGCGTCGGTGGTGCGCACATGCGGCAGCACCTTCTTGGAGTTCTTCTCGCAGGCCGCGTTGAACTTCTTGGTGTTGTCCAGGTACTCGGTGCGCTCGCCGGCGTCGTCGGGGGTCGCGTCCTGCTGGAAGTACGCGTCGAGCTGCTGGTCGCTCTCGCATTTCACGGGGGCGCTGCGGCCGACGCCGCGCGGGTCGAAGCTGACCAGGTCGTAGCGGGTGCGCAGTTTCGCGTAGTCCTGGCCGAAGGCGGGAAGTGTGGTGACGCCCGAGCCGCCGGGCCCGCCGAAGTTGAAGACGAGCGAGCCGATGCGCTTGTTCCTGTCGCCGCTCGCCTTCGCCCGGATCAGTGCGATGCCGATCGTGTCGCCCTTGGGCTCGGCCCAGTCGAGGGGCGCCTTCATGGTGGCGCACTGCCACTGGCTCCCGTTCGGCAGCGGTGACGGGGCGTTACCGCCGCCTTCGGCCGCGGACGGGGCCGGGCAGTCCTTCCAGTCCAGCTTCTGGGCCGACAGATCCTCGTCCTTGGAGCCCTTGGAGCTGTCGCTGCAGCCCGCCAGCACGGGGGACAGCAGCACGGCGATGGCGGTCAGGACAGCTGCGCGCAGGCGGGAAGGGATCATGCTCCCATCCTGCGGTTACGCGCTCAGGGGCGCTCGGGGCACGGGCCCGTAAGAGGTACGCCGGCCACGGTCTTCGTGCTACAGCGCACCCTTGCGCGACAGCTGGTTGAAGGCCAGCCAGCCAGGCAGCACCGGCAGCCACAGCGTCAGCAGCCGGAACAGCAGGACGGCCGGGGCCGCCACCTCCTTGGGGAGGCCCACGGCGATCAGGCCGACCGTCAGAGTCGCCTCCACGGCGCCCACGCCGCCCGGGGTGGGGGCTGCGGAGCCGAGCGCGTTGCCGGCGAGGAAGACGACGGCGACGCTGGCGATGCTGAGCGAGGTCCCTTCCTGGCCGAAGGCGCGGATCGAGGCGTCCAGGCACATCACGAAGCACGCCGTCAGCAGCAGCATGCCGCCGATGCCGGTGACGAGCTTCTGCGGCCGCTGCAGCACGTCCAGCATGCGCGGCACGACACCGGCGAAAAGCGACCGCACGCGCGTGGCGACGAATTTCCGCAGGAACGGAACCGAGGTGACCACCAGGACGAGCACGGCCACCGTCAGCAGACCCGCGATGACCGTCCGGGACGGCGACAGGGACGGCGTCTTCTCGGTGCCGGTCAGATAGCCGAACGACAGCAGCATCAGGATGTGACAGCCGAGCCCGAACAGCTGCGAGGCGCCGACGCTCGCCACCGCGAGCCCCGGACGCACCCCCGCGCGCTGCAGGAAGCGGGTGTTGAGTGCGACACCGCCCACCGCGGCCGGCGCGACGATCTTGACGAACGAACCGGCGACCTGCGCCCCCACGGCCCGCAGGAACGGCACCCGCTCCGGCACGAACCCCAGCAGCGCCATCGCCGCCGCGAAGTAGCTGCCCGCCGAGAACACCACGGCCGCGAGGACCCAGCCCCACTGCGCGTTCGCCACCAGGGGGCCGAACTCGATGTGGGTGAGCTGCGTCAGCAGGAAGTACGCACCGATGGCGCCGGCGATGAAACTGATCAGCGTGCGCGGCCGCACCCGCTCCAGACGGGCCGGCTCGACCGGAGCCTGCGGCCTGATCAGCAGCACCTGGTGACGGATCTGCGTGAGCAGATCCTCCTCACGCGCCTCCTCCAGAGCCTCGTCGATGGCCCGCTTCTCCGCCCTCAGCTCCGCGCGCACGGCCTTCTTGTCGGGCTTTTCCCGTACGGGCCCGGAGTCGTCCGGGGCCTCCTCCAGGCGGGCTTGTTTGGCCTGCCGGGTGGCCTCCAGGACCGCCTCGCGCTCGCGCTGGGCCCGTTCGCGGGCCAGCTTGCGCAGGGTCGCGCGGGATGTCCGGCTGAGCGCGATGGGCTGCAGCATCGGCAGACAGTCGGCCACGTCGTCGGGGCCGAGCACGCCCACCGCCGACGCCACCGCGCGCTCGGCGCCCACCCGCAGACCGAGCGTCACCAGGAGCTGCGAGATGTCCATACGCAGCAGCAGATCGCCGGCCGCGATCTCGCCGACGCGCAGGTCGGTGAGGATCACCGTGCCGGAACGATCCACCAGAATCGCATCGCCGACCAGCCTGCGGTGCGCGATGCGCCGGGACTGCAGCGCGCGCACCTGGTGCCATGTGTCGTGCAGCAGTTCGTCGGTGATCTCGTCGTCCGCCAGGGTGTCGAGGGTGCGCCCGCCCGTGTGCTCGTAGACGAGCATCACGGCGTCGGGCCCGAGCTCCGAGGTCGCGATCAGCTTGGGGGCGTTGGCGCCGGCCGCGATCGCCGCGTACGCGAGCAGGGCCTCCTGCTCCAGCGCCTGGCGAAGCGACTGGAGGCTGCTGCGGGTGGCGAAGCCGCGCAGCGTCAGGTTGCGCCACACGCGGTAGAAGAAGCCCTGCGCCTGTTGCTCGCGGTCGACCACCGTCACGTCCAGGGGCGGGCCGTCCTCGAGCGTGACGAAGTAGCGTCGTCCGCGGTCGCCGGTCTCCGGTGTCTCCGGCACTTCCTCGCGCGCCGCGCTCACCGGGCGGAAGCCGACGTGCCGCAGGCCCGCCATCAATGTCCGGCCCGTGGGGCGGACGTTGGGCGAGCCGACCGCGTACAGCGTCCCGTACGCCACGGTCCAGCCGATCAGCACCGTCAGGATGATCGAGAACGGTGTCGTGTAGCCGGTGACGAGCATCGAGAACGCGTCGAGGAGCAGCACGATCCACAGCACCGCACGCCAGCGCGGCCGTCGTGACATACCGACGGCCGTCATGTACGCGATGACCGGCGCGAGATAGCCGTGCACGGGGTCGGTCAGGGCGTGGATGTCGCCGGGGGAGGGCTGGGTGAGCGCCTCCTGGATGGAGTCGGGGGCGGCCTTGGCGACCCACAGGTCTGTGGCGAGAGTCACTCCGTGCGCGAGGACCGCCGCGAGTACGCCGTCGGCGATGCGCAGCCCGTCGCGCTTGATCAGCCGCTCGATCGCGAACGCGACCGGCACCAGCAGGATCGCGATGCTCGAGGCCAGGCCCGCGATCTTGATGAGCAGATCGGGTGCCTGCCCGGTGCCCTTGTTGATGTCCTGTTCGAGCCCCGAGGTGGTGCCGTGGGCGAACGCGGCGATCGCCAGCAGCAGGATGATCCCGAGCACGCCCACCAGGAGGCGCATCAGGTCGGACGGACGGTGCACGCGCGCGGGGAGCAGCGGTTCGTCGCCCTCGACCTCGTCGATGTGCGCCTCGTTCAGGAAGTCGTCCTCGCCCCTGTCGGCGTCCTTCGGAGCGCTGTCCTTGCCGTCGGTGCCAGAGCCGGTGCTGGAGCCGGTGTCAGGGCGCGACGAAGCGTCAGAGGTGCTTTCCGCGTCCTCTGGGTGCGCACCCTGCTGCTTCATCGTCTCTTCTTGATCTCGTATCACCAGTCACCGCCCGCATGATGGTGGCATGCTCCACCGACACACAGGGGCATCAGGGTTCGAAAGCGGGGGCGCACAGTCTGCCGGAAGCGCCGCCCGGGGGCGAGGGATACGCACAGTCGCGAGAGCGTCACACTCTCGGTGGCGTGCGGCAGGATGGGCCGGATGAGCGAGGAGAGCCTTCCGCGGGACGCCCGCCCGGAGCAGGCGGACGCGCTGCCGGAGTACGCCGAGCGCGTCCTCGAGGTCGCCGAACTGATCCCGCGCGGGCGTGTCATGACGTACGGGGACGTGGCCGAGTGGCTGGAGGAGGGCGGGCCCCGTCAGGTCGGGCGGGTGATGGCCCTCTACGGGGGAGCCGTTCCGTGGTGGCGCGTCGTGCGCTCGGACGGTGTCCTGCTCCCCGGACACGAACTGGGTGCCCTCGAGCACTACCGCGCCGAGGGCACCCCCCTCAAGGACGCGAGCAGAGCAGCCGAGGGCCACCTGCCGCGCCTCGACATGAGGCGGGCGCGATGGGACGGCGGCGAACGTACGGAGGGTCACACCTGAAAGCTTCCGCCATACGACGGGCCCGTGTGTGACCCGTGATCCGTACGGGGGAACCGGGGCACCTTTGTGGCATGCCGTACGTTCGTGGGGCGAGGGACGTGCGGTGTGCGAGTGCCGCGAGGGAAGAAGAGGAAGCCCTGCTTCCGTAACCTCGGTCGGCGTAGCGTCGGCTGCACGCGTCCCCCTCACCTCCCGATCACCGCCCTGCACGCGCGGTGGTCCGACGACCAGTACAACCACCAGGACCGGCGAACCACGTGAGCTCCTCTTCCTCCATCAGGCGCCTGTCGCACCCCCAGGTGCGACCGGGGGGCCGTGGCGTCTACCGACTGGTGCGTACCCCGCCGACCCGACAGGATCCCCCTCGTCTGGACGCGCCACAGCGCTCCGTGGTTGACCACAAGGGCGGCCCGCTGCTCGTCCTCGCAGGTCCGGGCACCGGCAAGACGACCACGCTCGTCGAGTCCGTGGCGGCGCGGATCGCCCGTGGCGGGGACCCCGAACGCATCCTGGTGCTGACGTTCAGCCGCAAGGCGGCCGTCGAACTGCGCGACCGCATGGCACTGCGCATAGGGGCGGCCCGCGCGCCCCAGGCGACCACCTTCCACTCGTTCTGCTACGCCCTGGTCCGCGCCCACCAGGACAACGACCTGTTCGTGGAGCCGCTGCGCCTGCTGTCCGGCCCCGAGCAGGACGTGACCGTCCGTGATCTGCTCGCGGGCCAGGTCGACCTGGAGCGGCTCGGCCTCGCGCATGTGCGCTGGCCCGACGAACTGAGGGCCTGCCTGACCACCCGGGGCTTCGCCGACGAGGTCCGCGCGGTCCTCGCCCGCAGCCGCGAACTGGGCCTGGGGCCCGCCGCCCTGGACGCCTTCGCCCGCCGTATCGGCCGCCCCGACTGGCGTGCCGCGGCCACCTTCCTCGCCGAGTACCTCGACGTCCTCGACCTGCAGGGCGTGCTCGACTACGCGGAACTGGTCCACCGCGCGGTCCTCCTCGCCAGCCGCCCCGAGGCCGCCGAGCGGCTCGCCGCGCGCTACGACGCCGTCTTCGTGGACGAGTACCAGGACACGGACGCCGCCCAGGTGCGGCTGCTGCACGCCCTCGCCGGCGGTGGCCGCACCCTCGTCGCCTTCGGCGACCCCGACCAGTCGATCTACGCGTTCCGCGGTGCGGACGTGGGCGGCATCCTCGAGTTCCCGGGCGCCTTCCCGCGCGCGGACGGACGCCCGGCGCCCGTCGAGGTCCTGCGCACCTCGCGCCGCTCCGGTGCCGCCCTGCTCGGCGCGACCCGGCTGCTCACCCAGCGCATGCCGCTCACCCGGCTACCGGCGCAGAAGGTACGCGCGCATCGCGAACTCGCCCCGGTGCGCGACGGCGGCCGCGTCGACGTCCACACGTACCCGACGCCCGGTACGGAGCTGGACAACATCGCCGACATCCTGCGCCGGGCACACCTGGAGGACGGTGTCCCCTGGCGTGAGATGGCCGTATTGGTGCGGGCCGGATCCCGCACGATTCCGACGGTCCGCCGCGCGCTCACCGCGGCGGGCGTGCCCCTGGACATCGACGGTGACGACCTGCCGCTGCGGCACGAACCGGCCGTGGCGCCGCTGCTGACTGCGCTGCGGGCGGTGGCCGCGGCGGAGGCGGCGCGGACCGATGTGCCGGACGAGGCAGACGCCGAGCCGGACTCCGAAGGCGCCGCGGTCGAAGAGGGCGATTCCGAAGAGACCGTCGCTCAAGGAACCGAAGAGACGGTCTCTCGAGGACTCGTCTCCGAAGAGCCCGGGGCCGCCGCGTCCTGGCTCGACACCGAAACCGCCCTCACACTTCTCGCCTCCCCCCTCGCCGGCATGGACGCCGCCGACTTGCGCCGCCTCGGGCGTGCCCTGCGCGACGAGGAGCGGGCCGCGGGCAACCCCCTGCCGCCGCCCTCGGACGAACTGCTCGCGCGGGCACTGGCCGAGCCGGAGCGCCTGGTCGCGCACGACCCCGCGTACGCGCGTGGCGCCCAGCGTCTCGGCGCACTGCTGCGCAAGGCCCGCGAGCGCCTCGCGAGCGGCGGTACGGCCGAAGAGGCGCTGTGGGACCTCTGGGACGGGACACCGTGGCCGGCTCGTCTGGAGCGGTCCGCGCGGCGTGGCGGCGCTGCCGGGCGCAACGCCGACCGCGACCTGGATGCCGTGTGCGCGCTGTTCGCGACCGCCGCGCGCGCGGAGGAGCGCACCGGAGGGCGGGGCGCCCTCAACTTCCTGGAGGAGATCGATGCCGAGGACATCGCCGCCGACACCCTCACGCGGCGTGCCGTCCGCCCCGACGCCGTACGCCTGATGACCGCGCACCGCTCCAAGGGCCTGGAGTGGAGCCTGGTCGTCGTCGCGGGCGTGCAGGAGGGACTGTGGCCGGACCTGCGCCGCCGAGGCTCCCTCCTGGAGGCCGACCGCATCGGCCGCGACGGACTCGCCGAACCGCTCACCCCGGGCGCCCTGCTCGCGGAGGAACGTCGCCTGTTCTACGTTGCCGCCACACGCGCGCGTGAACGCCTCGTCGTGACCGCGGTGAAGGCACCCGCCGACGACGGTGACCAGCCCTCCCGCTTCCTCACCGAACTCGGCGTCGAGCCCAGGGACGTCACGGGCCGCCCGCGCCGCCCGCTGTCCGTCGCCGCGCTCGTCGCCGAACTGCGCGCCACCACCGTCGACCCGCGCGTCTCGGACACCCTCAGGGAGGCCGCCGCGCACCGCCTGGCCCGGCTCGCCGCGCTCGCCGACGAGGACGGCCGCCCCCTCGTCCCGTCCGCCCATCCCTACCGCTGGTGGGGCATGTTCGAGCCGACCGAGAGCAAGGTGCCGCTGCGCAACCGCGACCAGCCCGTCGTGCTCTCGGGCAGTGCCCTCGACCAGCTGGCCAACACCTGCGCCCTGCAGTGGTTCCTGGGCCGCGAGGTGAAGGCCGACGCCCCCGCGACGGCCGCCCAGGGCTTCGGCAACGTGGTGCACGTCCTCGCAGACGAGGTCGCCTCCGGCCACACACCCGCCGATCTCGCCGTCCTCATGGAGCGCCTCGACTCCGTGTGGAACGCGCTCGCCTTCGACGCGCCCTGGAAGTCGGCGCAGGAGAAGGAGAACGCGCGCGTGGCGCTCGAACGCTTCCTGAAGTGGCACGTCATGGACCGCACCGGCCGCACACCGGTGACCAGCGAGCACGACTTCGACGTCACCCTCGAAGCGGGCGACTACGAGGTGCGCATCCGCGGCTCCATGGACCGTGTCGAGGCCGACGGCGAGGGCCGCGCCTACGTCGTCGACTTCAAGACCGGCAAACAGGCGCCCACCGCGCGCGAAGTGGAGCGCCACCCCCAGCTCGCGGTCTACCAGCTCGCCGTCAGCGAGGGCGCCGTGGACGAGGCCTTCGACGGCATGCGTCCCGAGCCCGGTGGCGCCGAACTGGTCCAGCTGCGCCAGGGCGCCGCCCAGCGCGACGGCGGCGAGACCCTGCCCAAGGTGCAGGCCCAGGAGCCGTTGGAGGGGGAGTGGGTCGGCGAACTGCTGGCCAACGCCGCCGGAAAGGTCCTCGACGAACGGTTCACGCCGAGCGCCGGCCAGCACTGCACGCACTGCGCCTTCCAGGCGTCCTGCAGCGCGCGGCCCGAAGGGCGACACGTGGTCGAGTGACGCGAGTGATCTTCCGGGTCCTCTGTGATCGACCGCACCACGGGTGCTGACCTGCGCTTCTTCCCGCCCCGAGGCCGATGTGGCCTCCACTGTCAGTGGCCGCCGCTAGCCTCTCTGACGTGCCGCCCCGTATCACCGATCCCGATCAGCTCAAGGAGCTCCTCGGGATTCCGTTCACCCCGGAGCAGACGGCCTGCATCATCGCGCCGCCGGCCCCGCAGGTGATCGTGGCCGGAGCCGGGTCGGGCAAGACCACGGTGATGGCGGCACGCGTGGTGTGGCTGGTCGGCACCGGCCAGGTCGCCCCCGAACAGGTTCTCGGCCTCACCTTCACCAACAAGGCGGCCGGCGAGCTCGCCGAGCGCGTCCGCAAGGCGCTCGTCAGGGCGGGCGTCACCGACCCGGACGTCATCGACCCGGACAACCCGCCGGGCGAGCCCGTGATCTCGACGTACCACGCCTTCGCGGGCCGCCTCCTGACCGACCACGGCCTGCGCATCGGCCTCGAACCGACCGCCCGTCTGCTCGCCGACGCCACCCGCTACCAGCTCGCCGCGCGCGTGCTGCGCGAGGCACCGGGCCCCTACCCGGCACTCACCCGCTCCTTCGCGGACCTGGTCAGCGACCTGCTCGCCCTCGACGCCGAACTCGCCGAGCACCTCGTACAGCCCGAGGACGTGCGCACGTACGACGCCGGCCTGCTGCGCACCCTGGACGGCGCCAAGCTCACCAACGCCGACCTGCGCAAGGTCCCCGAGGCCGCCGCAGCACGCCGCGAACTCGCCGGCCTGGTGGTGCGCTACAGGGCCGCCAAGCGCGAACGCGACCTGCTCGACTTCGGCGACCAGATCGCCCTGTCCGCGCAGCTCGCCCGCATCCCCGAAGTGGGCCGCATCCTGCGCGACGAGTTCCGCGTGGTCCTCCTCGACGAGTACCAGGACACGTCGGTGGCCCAACGCATCCTCCTGGCAGGCCTGTTCGGCGACGGCACCGGCCATCCGGTGACCGCCGTCGGCGACCCCTGCCAGGCGATCTACGGCTGGCGCGGTGCCTCCGTCGCCAACCTGGACGACTTCCCCGAGCACTTCGCGCACCCCGACGGCCGCTCCGCCACCCGCCAGGCGCTCAGCGAGAACCGCCGCAGCGGCGGCCGCCTCCTCGACCTCGCCAACGGTCTCGCCGAGCCCCTGCGCGCCATGCACGCGGGCGTGGAGGCGCTCCGCCCGGCCCCCGGCGCCGAACGCGACGGCACGGTGCGCTGCGCGCTGCTGCCCACCCACGCCGACGAGATCGACTGGATCGCCGACTCGATCGCCCACCTCGTCGACACGGGCAAGGCACCCGGCGAGATCGCCGTCCTGTGCCGTACGGCAACCGACTTCGCCGAGATCCAGGGCGCGCTCGTAGCCCGGGACGTCCCCGTCGAGGTGGTCGGCCTGTCCGGGCTGCTGCACCTGCCCGAGATCGCCGACCTGGTCGCGGTCTGCGAGGTCCTCCAGGACCCCGGCGCCAACGCCTCCCTGGTCCGCCTGCTGACCGGCCCGCGCTGGCGCATCGGCCCCCGCGACCTCGCCCTCCTGGGACGCCGCGCCCGGCTCCTCGTCTCCCACGCGCGCGTGGGAGACGAGGACGACCGGGACCGCCGGCTCGCCGAAGCCGTCGAAGGCGTCGACCCCTCCGAGGTGACATCGCTCGCAGACGCCCTCGACACCTTCCTGGAGATGCCGCTCGACACCGAAGGGGAGGACGACGGGCTGCCCTTCTCGCCGGACGCGCGCGTGCGGTTCGCCCGCCTGGCCGCCGAACTGCGGGACCTGCGCCGCTCGCTGGCCGACCCGCTCATGGACGTCCTGCACCGCGTCCTCGGCGTCACCGGCCTGGAGGTGGAGCTGTCGGCGTCCCCGCACGCACTGGCCGCCCGCCGCCGCGAGACCCTCTCCAACTTCCTGGACATCGCCGCCTCGTTCGCCGCCGGCGACGGCGAAGCCACCCTGCTCGCCTTCCTGGCCTTCCTGCGCACCGCCGCCCAGTACGAGAAGGGCCTCGACAACGCCCTCCCGGGCGGCGAGAACACCGTGAAGGTCCTCACCGCCCACAAGTCCAAGGGCCTGGAGTGGGACGTCGTCGCCGTCCCCGGCCTGGTCACCGGCACCTTCCCCAGCACCCAGGGCCGCGAGAAGTGGACCGCCCAGGCCAAGGTGCTGCCGCACGAACTGCGCGGCGACGCCGACACCCTGCCCGACGTCGACGCATGGGACTCCCGAGGCCTGAAGGCCTTCCAGGAGGCAATGAAGGAACACCAGCACACCGAGGAACTCCGCCTCGGCTACGTCACCTTCACCCGCCCCCGCTCCCTCCTCCTCGGCTCCGGCCACTGGTGGGGCCCCACCCAGAAGAAGCCACGCGGCCCGTCCGACTTCCTGCAGGCCCTCTACGACCACTGCGAGGCCGGGTACGGCGAGATCGAGGCGTGGGCGGACGAGCCCGCCGAGGGCGAGGAGAACCCGGCCCTGCACGCGGCGACCGCCGACCAGGTCTGGCCCCTGCCCCTGGACGAGGCATCCCTGGCCCGACGCCGGACAGCCGCCGAAACGGTCCTCGCCCACCTGGAGGACCTCGCCTCCCACGAGGACGGCCACCCCGCGGCCACGCACGACCCGGACAGCCACGACGACCCGGACTGGCCCCAGCCGCCGGACGACGAAGACATGCCCTACTACGAAGACACGCCCTACGACGAGGACGATCCCTTCACGGAGGGGGACCCTTTCACGGACGAGGACCCCACCGACTGGGACGCCTGGTCCACCAACCGCCCCACCGTCCCGCACCAGGCGACGGCCCCGGAAAGCACCGAGCACACGGGCACGCCCGACAGCGCACGCGCGCACCTGGAGCGCAACGCGCGCGCATCCACGCCCACGCACTCTCACACCGCCCCCGCGCACTCCCGCCTCACCCCGGAGGAGGCCCGCACCCTCGCCTCCTGGGACCGCGACCTCGACGCCCTCACCGGCGAACTCCTGCGCGCGCGGCAGGCCGTAACGGACGTCCCCCTCCCCGCCTCCCTCACCACTTCCCAAGTGCTGCGCCTGGCCGCCGACCCGGACGGTTTTGCGCAGGAACTCGCGCGCCCCATGCCGCGCCCCCCGCAACCCGCCGCACGCCGGGGCACCCGCTTCCACGCCTGGATCGAGGCTCGTTTCGAAGAGCTGACCCTTCCGATGCTGGAGCCGGAGGAACTGCCCGGCAGCGAGACCGAGATCGCCGACGAACGCGAGCTGGAAGCCCTCAAGGACGCCTTCGAACGCACCCAGTACGCCCACCGCACACCCCACCGCGTCGAGGCGCCCTTCCAGCTCGCCATCGCCGGCCGCGTGGTCCGGGGCCGCATCGACGCCGTCTACAAAGAGGACGACGGCGACCGGACGACGTACGAGATCGTCGACTGGAAAACCAACCGCACCCGCACCGCCGACCCGCTCCAGCTCGCCCTGTACCGGCTCGCCTGGGCCGAGCAGCAGGGCGTTCCCCTGGAGTCCGTCAACGCCGCGTTCCTGTACGTACGCACTGGTGAGGTAGTACGACCGGAGGGCCTGCCGGACCGGTCCGCACTGGAGCGGCTGCTGCTGGAGGAGCCGACCGCGTCGGCAAACTGTGAGGAACCGCCCAACGAGGATGTCGGTGCGGGCCGATAGGCTCGTGACCATGAGCCAGACCCCGGACAGCGCCGTCCGTACGTACATCGAGCAGCACCGTGCCGCCTTCCTCGACGACCTCGCGGAGTGGCTGCGCATCCCGTCCGTGTCGGCCCAGCCCGACCACGCGCCCGACGTACGCCGCAGCGCCGACTGGCTCGCCGCCAAGCTCAAGGAGACCGGCTTCACGACCACCGAGGTCTGGGAGACGCCGGGTGCCCCGGCCGTCTTCGCCGAGTGGCCCGCCACCGACCCCGCGGCGCCCACCGTCCTCGTCTACGGCCATCACGACGTACAGCCCGCCACCCGCGAGGACGGCTGGGACAGCGAGCCCTTCGAACCCGTCGTCCGTGAAAACCGTCTCTACGCGCGCGGGGCGGCCGACGACAAGGGCCAGGTGTTCTTTCACACACTCGGCGTCCGCGCCCATCTCGCCGCCACCGGCAGCACCGCCCCCGCGGTCCACCTGAAGCTGCTGATCGAGGGCGAGGAGGAGTCCGGCTCGCCGAACTTCCGCACCCTCGTCGAACAGCACGCGGACCGGCTCACCGCCGACGCCGTGATCGTCTCCGACACCGGCATGTGGTCCGAGGACACCCCCACGGTGTGCACCGGCATGCGCGGCCTCGCCGAGTGCGAGATCCACTTCTCCGGCCCCGACCAGGACATCCACTCAGGCTCCTTCGGCGGCGCCGTCCCCAACCCGGCCACCGCCGCCGCCCGCCTCGTCGCCGCCCTGCACGACGAGCACGCACGCGTGGCGATCCCCGGCTTCTACGACGGCATCGTCGAACTCACCGACCGCGAGCGCAAACTCTTCGCCGAACTGCCCTTCGACGAGCAGCAGTGGCTGCGCACCGCCAAGTCGTACGCCACCCACGGCGAAGCCGGGCACACCACCCTGGAGCGCATCTGGACCCGCCCCACCGCCGAGGTGAACGGCATCGGCGGCGGCTACCAGGGCCCCGGCAGCAAGACGATCATCCCGTCCTCGGCGATGGTCAAGCTCTCCTTCCGCCTGGTCGCGGGCCAGGACCCCGACCACATCGAGAAGGCCGTCCGCGCGTGGGCCGCCGACCAGGTGCCCGCCGGGATCCGGTACGAGATCACCTTCGCCGCGGCCACGCGCCCGTGCCTGACACCGCTGGACCACCCCGCCCTGCAGTCCGTCGCCCGCGCAATGGGCCGCGCCTTCGAAAAGCCCGTCCGCTTCACGCGCGAGGGCGGCTCCGGACCCGCCGCCGACCTCCAGGAAGTCCTCGGAGCACCCGTGCTCTTCCTGGGCATCTCCGTCCCCTCCGACGGCTGGCACGCCCCGAACGAGAAGGTCGAGCTCGACCTGCTCCTCAAAGGCGTCGAGACCAGCGCATACCTGTGGGGCGACCTCGCCGAGACATGGCGCCATGCACCCTGAGCGCCCCGCGCCGTCCGTAGCGGCACCGCGCGCGGGGCACACTGAAAGAGCTGCCCCGCACCGCCCAGCCCCACCGGATCGAGTCGCCTCCCGCCGTACGTCCCGCCGAACCGCCCGCCGAAACAATCCGTTCCACTGGGGGAGTTGGAAGCACCCGTGACCACCTGGACCGACCACACCGCCGACCGCCCCATCTCGCTCACCGCCCCCAGCGGCATCGACCGCGCCGCCCACCACCGGCTCGACGAGGCCTGGCTCGCGGCGGCATGGAGCCACCCCACGACCCGCTGCTTCGTGGTCTCCGGCGGCCAGGTCCTCATCGACGAGACGGCCGACGGCCGCACCGAACTCGTCATGACCCCCTCCTTCGAAGCCCCCCTGACCGAAGCACACCGCTACTTCCTGGGCACCGACGAGGACGGCGTCAGCTACTTCGCCCTCCAGAAGGACGCGCTGCCCGGCCGCATCGACCAGTCCGCGCGCCCCGCCGGCCTGCGCGAGGCCGGCCTACTGCTGTCGCCCCGCGACGCGGGCCTGATGGTGCACGCGGTCGGCCTGGAGAACTGGCAGCGCACCCACCGCTTCTGCTCCCGCTGCGGCGAACGCACGGTCATCGCCGCCGCCGGCCACATCCGCCGCTGCTCCGCCTGCGGCGCCGAGCACTACCCGCGCACCGACCCCGCCGTGATCATGGCCGTCACCGACGAGGACGACCGCATCCTGCTCGGCCGCCAGGTGCACTGGCCCGAGGGCCGCTTCTCGACGCTCGCCGGCTTCGTCGAGCCCGGCGAGTCCATCGAGCAGTCGGTACGCCGCGAGGTCTTCGAGGAGGCGGGCATTACCGTCGGCGCCGTCGAGTACGTCGCCAGCCAGCCCTGGCCCTTCCCGTCCAGCCTGATGCTCGGCTTCATGGCCCGCGCCACCTCGACCGAGATCAACGTCGACGGCGACGAGATCCACGAAGCCCGCTGGTTCTCCCGGGACGAACTGGGCGCCGCCTTCGAGGCCGGCGAGGTACTGCCCCCCTACGGCATCTCCATCGCGGCCCGCCTGATCGAGATGTGGTACGGCAAGCCGCTGCCGACGAGGAGCTTCATCTGAGGCCGACGCCACGGATCACCGGGACAAGCCGGTGGTGTGATGTGAACCAGTCGTGACGCGAAGCACAGAAGGCGGTCCCTGAGTACCACTCAGGGACCGCCTTCAGACCGCAGCAGAGCGATTACACGCCGATCTTCTGCTTCACCTGCGCCAGCGACGGGTTCGTCAGCGTCGAACCGTCCGGGAACAGCACCGTCGGCACCGTCTGGTTTCCGCCATTCGCCTTCTCCACGAAAGCCGCGGAATCCGGGTCCTGCTCGATGTTGATCTCGTTGTACGTGATGCCCTCGCGGTCCATCTGGCTCTTCAACCGACGGCAGTAGCCACACCACGTGGTGCTGTACATCGTCACAGTGCCCGGCATGTCTCTCGCACTCCTCAGCTGCTCGGGGATGCTTGTTCGCAGTGATGGAACGTACTTGAAAGGGCCACCATTCCCACACGCGGTACCGCACCGGACGTGACGCCTGCCGCATTAGTACGACTGCAGATACCTGCCTGTGGACAACCGCCGCACCCGTCTCCGGCGACCTGGCAGCATGGCCATGTGACAGCAGCAACGCACTCCACGCTCTTCCCGCAGGTCCCGGACTCTGCCGACGCGGTGCTCGAAGGGCTCGACCCCGAGCAACGCGAGGTGGCCACCGCCCTGCGCGGACCGGTGTGCGTACTGGCAGGCGCCGGCACCGGCAAGACTCGAGCGATCACCCACCGCATCGCCTACGGAGTGCGCGCCGGAATCCTGCAGCCCTCCAGCGTGCTCGCCGTCACGTTCACCAACCGCGCCGCCGGCGAGATGCGCGGCCGGCTCCGCCAGCTCGGCGCGGCCGGCGTCCAGGCCCGCACCTTCCACTCTGCCGCCCTGCGCCAGCTCCAGTACTTCTGGCCGAAAGCAGTCGGCGGCTCCATGCCCCGGCTCGTCGACCGCAAGATCCAGCTCGTCGCCGACGCGGCCGCCGCCTGCCGCATCCGCCTCGACCGCGGCGAGCTGCGGGACGTCACCGCCGAAATCGAGTGGTCCAAGGTCACCCAGACCGTCCCCGCCGACTACGCCCCCGCCGCCGCCAAGGCCGGCCGCGACACCCCCCGCGACCCGGCCGAGATCGCCCAGCTCTACTCCGTCTACGAGGACCTCAAACGGGACCGCTCCGTCATCGACTTCGAGGACGTCCTGCTGCTCACCGTCGCCATCCTCCAGGACCGGCACGACATCGCCGACCAGGTCCGCTCCCAGTACCAGCACTTCGTGGTCGACGAGTACCAGGACGTCAGCCCCCTCCAGCAGCGCCTCCTCGAGCTGTGGCTCGGCGAGCGGGACACCCTGTGCGTCGTCGGCGACGCCAGCCAGACGATCTACTCGTTCACCGGAGCAACCCCCGACCACCTCCTCGACTTCCGCACCCGCCACCCCGGAGCCACCGTCGTCAAACTCGTCCGCGACTACCGCTCCACCCCCCAGGTCGTCCATCTCGCCAATGGCCTCCTCGCCCAGGCCCGAGGCCGCGCCGCCGACCACCGACTGGAGCTCATCTCGCAGCGCGAGGCGGGCCCCGAGCCCGGCTACACCGAGTACACCGACGAACCCGCCGAAGCCGAGGGCGCCGCCCGCCGCATCCGCGAACTCATGGACGCGGGCGTCCCGGCCAGCGAGATCGCCATCCTGTTCCGGACGAACTCCCAGTCCGAGACCTACGAACAGGCCCTCGCCGACGCCGGAGTCCCCTACCAACTGCGCGGCGCCGAGCGGTTCTTCGACCGCCCCGAGGTGCGCAAGGCAGGCGTCGCCCTGCGCGGCGCGGCCCGCTTCGGCGGCAACGACTCCCTCCTCGACGACGCCGTGGACCTGCCCTCCCAGGTGCGTGCCGTGCTGTCGGGAGAGGGCTGGACCCCTCGGCCCCCGGCCGGATCCGGCGCGGTCCGAGAGCGCTGGGAGTCCCTCGCCGCCCTCGTGAACCTCGCGCACGACTTCGCCGCCGCCAAACCCGGCGCCACCCTCGGTGACCTCGTCGCCGAACTCGACGAGCGTGCCAACGCCCAGCACGCCCCCACCGTCCAGGGCGTCACCCTGGCCTCCCTGCACTCCGCCAAGGGCCTCGAATGGGACGTCGTCTTCCTGGTCGGCGTCGCCGAAGGCATGATGCCGATCACCTACGCAAAGACCGACGAGCAGATCGAGGAGGAACGCCGCCTCCTCTACGTCGGTGTCACCCGGGCCCGGGAGCGCCTCCACGTCTCCTGGTCACTGTCCCGCTCACCGGGCGGCCGCCCGAACCGCCGTCCCAGCCGCTTCCTGGACGGACTGCGCCCGGGCTCCACCGCCACCGCCGGCCGCACCGCGGCCAGTGGCGCAGGGGGAGTCGAGCGCGGCTTCACGAGCAGACCGGACGCCGTACCCCGGCGCACACAGCGCACCCCGGCCCGTTGCCGGGTGTGCGGGCGCACGCTCACCGACGCCGGCGAGATGAAACTGATGCGCTGCGAGGACTGCCCCTCCGACATGGACGAGGGTCTCTACGAGCGGCTGCGCGAATGGCGCGCGGACCAGGCGCAGCGCAGTGGACAGCCCGCATTCTGCGTCTTCACCGACAAGACACTGATGGCCATCGCCGAGGCCGCCCCCGACGAGGAGGGCGAACTGGCGCGGATCCCGGGCGTCGGCGTACGCAAGCTCAACCGCTACGGGGCCGATGTCCTGGCCCTCTGCGCAGGTCGCGAGCCCGGAGAACAGGACGAAGGGGACTGATTCAAACTCGTCGAAAAAATAGTTTGCGCATGCCCCAGCAATCCCCATAGGTTCTTAGCCACGGGGACGGAGGCCTTCTCGGAGGCCCCGATTCCGTGTTCTACTTGCATATCCGTCGGACTGGCTCACCCCAGTCCCCGAAGCGCCGAGAGGAGGCGAGTCCAGTGATCAGCATCAACAGCAGCTCCATCAGCACCGTCAAAATGACCGATCGCTCGGTCGTCGCCTCCCTGTGCATGCTCGGCGCCTCGAACCAGGGCACCGGTCTGTCCGGCATTCGTGCCGCGCGTCCGGCGTCCACCTCCGTTTCTCTCGCGGGTCTTCCCATCCGTGAGCGCAATGAGCGACCGACCAAGGCACTGGAAGCAGTAGTGGCACAGGCGCAGGCCTATGCCTTTACGGCGGCCGGTGCCGGAAGCCGGAAGCAGACGACGCAGCACCACCTGATGTGGGCCTTCCGTGGGCCAGAACCCTGGAGTGATCCAGCCTGATCGCCGATCAGGCCGGCGCCTTCAGGGCCGCGGAACCCCATCCGGGATCCGCGGCCCTTCTGTTTGCCCCGAACGGGGACGACGGAGCGAAGGGGCCTCGGGACAAGAGCTGAACCCGGTACCAGCCGCCACCCGGTCCAACAGGGCCGGAACGACCAGACGAGGAAGACGAACCGTGCAACTCGAAGCGCACGCCCCGTCCGTACCGCCTTCCGAAACGATCCCCCCGCCCGGCCTCACGGAGGACTCCACCTTGATCCCGCTCACTGCGCTCACCGCGCTCGACGACGCCATCGAGAACCTCGGCGTACCCGTCCCCTGCCGTTCCTACGACCCGGAGGTCTTCTTCGCCGAGTCGCCGGCCGACGTCGAGTACGCCAAGTCCCTCTGCCGCACCTGCCCGCTGATCGAGGCCTGCCTCGCCGGCGCCAAGGAGCGGCGTGAGCCCTGGGGCGTCTGGGGTGGCGAGCTGTTCGTCCAGGGTGTCGTCGTCGCCCGGAAGCGGCCGCGTGGCCGCCCGCGCAAGAACCCGGTCACGGCATGAACATCACAGGAACGATCGACCGCCCCCTCACGAACGACCCCAAGAAGCAGGCCCCGATGAAGCCGTCCACCAACGAGCCCGCCGGCTCCGCGATCGAAGATTTCACCACCACAGGCGCGACGGGCTCGCGTCAGAACAGGACCCGAGAGATGCAACTCATCCAAGAAGCCCTGGCTCGTGCGCATATGCACGACCGACTGCATGAGGCCGAGCGGGAACGCCAGGCCGTGCGTCTGGCCACCGCCCTCCGGATGCAGCGCCGGGCCGAGCGCGCCTCACGGCGCGCCCGCCGCGCGCTCGCCATGGCGGTCATGCAGTAACCGATCACACCCGAAGCGGTGGCCTCCCGACCCCGGGAGGCAGTAGCTCCCTGCGGGGGCCGGTCCGTCCGAACGGACCGGCCCCCGCGGTGCGTTGTGCCAGCGATCCACCCACCTCGGCGTTATCGTCACCGGGTGACGAGTCTTCCCGGAGGCAGTGACGACTCAGGCTCCCTCGCGGAGCCCCGGCCCCTGGTGTGTGCCCGCTGCGGTGCCCGGTCCGAGGGCCCACAGCCCACCTGGACCTGCTCCGTGGAAAACGGCGCGCGCCACTACTTCTGCGACACCTGCTCACGGGAGAACCTCAGGGCGATCGAGGGGCGGTTGGACTCCGCCTGGTGGTGAGGCCCTCCTTTGGGGCCTCCCCCCCCCCGCCCCCGCCCCCACCCCACCCCTCGGACACGCAGCACGGCAGCCCCGATCACGCCTCCGCGGCCGGCTCCTCCTCAGTGGCTTCCTCCAGGGCGAACCCCGGCAGCCACTCCTCCAACTCCTCGCGTAGTCGCACCGTCGACCCCAGTTGGCACAGCACGCCGATTGTGCTCAATGTCACCCGGTGTATCAGGAGGTACGCCGGCGGCAGGTTCAGTTGCTTGCCCAGTTGGTAGGCGGGGGAGCGGGGATCGGCGATGCGGGCCGCCTGGCTGCGCATCCAGCCGCGGGTGAAGGTGAACTCGTCGACCCGGGCCGGTTCGATGATCGGCAGGAGGTAGTCGAGGACGGCGCTCGGGTCCAGCTCGATCGATTCCTTGACGAAGCCCTCCGTGCAAAGGAGTTCGTAGACGTCCTCCGCCTCGCCGTCGAGGGTCATGCGCAGGGAGTCGCCGATGGGCGCAGGCAGGCCGCCCGGGAGGCGGTCGACCGTGCCGAAGTCCAGGACGCCCAGGCGCCAGTCGTCCTCGCCGCCCGGGCCGCCGGGCAGCAGACGGAAGTTGCCCGGGTGCGGGTCGGCGTGCAGCAGGCCGGTGCGGGCCGGGCCGGAGAAGAGGAAACGGGCCAGGAGCTGACCGGCCCGGTCGCGCTGTTCCCGGGTGCCGTCCGAGATGATCTCCGAGAGAGGGACTCCGTCGATCCACTCGGTGATCAGGATCTGGTCGCACTGGTGGACCACACCCGGCACCAGTACGTCCGGATCGTCCGCGAACTCCTCGGCGTGCGCCTGCTGGGCCTGGGCCTCCAGACCGTAGTCCAGCTCCTCCGAGACGCGGTCCTTGAGCTCCGAGATCAGAGGCTTGATGTCCATGCCGGGGATGAGTGGACCCAACAGGCGGGCGAAACGGCTCAATTGGGTCAGGTCGGACAGGAGGGCCTCGCCGGCTCCCGGGTACTGCA
Organism: Streptomyces sp. NPDC001401; assembly: GCF_042895385.1. Lineage (NCBI taxonomy): Bacteria > Bacillati > Actinomycetota > Actinomycetes > Kitasatosporales > Streptomycetaceae > Streptomyces > Streptomyces sp. NPDC001401. The sequence continues at coordinate 161,190 of NZ_JBIAWI010000004.1, read as the reverse complement.
CCTTGACCGCCACCTCGCGGCCGTCGTGCCACACCCCGCGGTGCACCTGTCCGATCGAGGCCGCGGCGGCGGGCTTGTCCTCGAACTCGAGGAACAGGTCGGGCCAGGCCGCGCCGAGCCGCTCGCCGAGCACGCGGTGCACGGTGCTGGTCGGCATCGGCGGCGCCGCCTCCTGCAGCTTCGTCAGCGCCGCACGGTAGGGGCCCGCGACCTCCTCGGGCAGCGCCGACTCGAAGACCGACAGGGCCTGGCCGAACTTCATCGCCCCGCCCTTGAGCTCACCGAGCACCTTGAACAGCTGTTCCGCCGTGCGCTGTTGCAGCTCGCGGCCGACGATCTCCGCGGACTCGCCGACGATCCGCTTGCCCAGTCCCCAGGTCGCCCGCCCGGCGAAGCCGAGCGGGAGCGCGGCGAGCTTGGCGGTCCGGGTGACCGCCTTGCGGGGAAGATCAGACATGCGCCCTCCAAGTCCCTGCCGGCCGCGCCGCTTCTGCCGTACGGCACAACTCCTTCGGCGACCGTTGCCCCCTCATTGTCTCGTGTGACCCCTCGTCCTCAGAGATGTGTTCTCCCTTACGTTTCTCCGCGGCGCCGCAAGGGCAGGCCGGATGGGCCCAGACCGGCCGTGCATGCCAGGTCAGAGCGGGCAGGGAGACCTCCCAGCGTGCTCCGGCACTCGTGGGAACCCGGCCGTCCAGGAACGCGAGCGCGTGTGCGGCCGCCAGTCCCGCCACCGTAGTGGCCAGCGTCAGGTCGCAGGGGCGTGCCTGGCGCGGCGCGCCGGAGCGCCACTGCGCCACCAGTCGGGGCCAGGCCGGATCCCGGTCGGTGCGCCCCTCGTGCAGACAGCCCGCGCAGCCCGTCTCACCGGGCAGGACGAGGGGGCCCACGACGCCGGTCGCGTCCACGACACCGGCGTACAGATGCGGCGTACCCGAGGCGATGAGGGGTTCTGCGGTGGACGGCGCCGGGGCATGGACGGCGACGTCGTCGCGCGGGGCGAGGATCACCAGGGAGAAGCCGGGCTCGCCGTCCGGGGGCGAAGCCGTGTTGCCGCGGCGTGGCCGCCGGTCCGGGGCGGATCGGCGTACGGCCTGCCGGGCGGCCTCGTCCCTGCGGTCGCCGATGGACTCGGCGGGCAGTCCGCCCGGCGCCACGTCCCCCGCCTCCACCTTGCCGACGTCCCGCACGTCGACCTCCCCGATGCCGGCGCCCGCCAGCAGCGAGGCCAGCACCGAACCCACGCGGCCCGCACCCCGCACCTGCACGCGCAGTGAGCGGCGCGCGGCGAGGAGACTGATCGCCTCACCCGGTTCGGTGGTGATCAGGGACAGCGAGGCGAGGTCCGGGCGCAGCCGGGCGAGCACGTCCTTCTTGCCGCGCAGTGCGTCGGCGGCCGGTCCGCCGCCCTTTGCGTCGTCCAGGAGGCCGGCCCGCGCCAGCCGCTGCACCAGTCTGTCGACATGACCGTCGGGCAGGTCCATACGGCGGCCCTCCTCGCGTAGGAGGGGCAGCCCGCGGGTGCCGTTGAGCAGGTCGAGAAAGCTGCCCGTTGCCGTGTCCACCGGACCCAGCGTCAGTGCGTGCGCCGGTGTCATCCCGAACTGCACGGTGTTGAGATCGCGCCAGCCGCGCCTGAGCGCGGGCTTCACCACTGGCGCGAGCGGAACCATCGCATCCATGACATGCCCCCGTAGCCCTCGTAGAACATTCCCGTCCGCCGGTGGAGTTTCGGTCGGCGGGCGGTCGATGGTCGGTCGACGGTCCGTCGTGGCTGTCCCGGCGAGAACCAGCATGCCCGGCGGGGCGGACAGATGCCGAAAGTTGTCCACAGGCGGTGGGTATTCGTCGTACAAATCAAACGCGCGGAGGCGGATCGAGACGGAACCGTCCAGGAGCCGGGACTTCCCCCGTGTGCAGCGGGTAACGTCGGGGCGTGCCCGCCGACCCACTGCACCGCGCCGGAACGCCAAAGCGCAGCACGACGAGCCAGCCGCCGAGCGGCTCGGGGGCGAGCGCGATCGAGGTCCGCAGGAGCTCTCGTCGACGCCGGACGGTCTCCGCGTACCGCGAGGGCGATCGCACCGTCGTACTCATCCCTGCCCGGATGTCCGAGGCGGAGGAGCAGCGCTGGGTGACCGTCATGCTCGACAAGCTGGCCGCCCAGGAGAGCAAACGGGTCCTCGGTGACGACGAGCTGGCCGAGCGCGCCGAGCGGCTGTCGGTCCAGTACTTCGACGGCCGTGCCCGGCCCACGTCGGTGCGCTGGGTCACCAACCAGAACACACGCTGGGGCTCGTGCACCCCGTCCGAGGGCAGCATCCGTCTGTCGCACCGGCTGCAGGGCATGCCCGAGTACGTCGTCGACTACGTCCTCGTCCATGAGCTGGCGCATCTGCTGGTGCCGGGGCACGGTCCCCGCTTCTGGCGGCTCCTGGAAGCGTATCCGCGCACGGAACGGGCCCGGGGTTACCTCGAAGGAGTGGCCGCCGCCGAACGGTTGCCGCACCTGCCGGGGGCTCGCGGGGAGTGACGGCCATCCCCGGGCGGTGGTTGTGTACCGGGTCTGTACCGACTTCATCCGGTGTCCGAGTTAGCCGTTAACCTGGCGCGACGCACTCGCATTCGGGATGGGGGACGGTCGTTACGCATGGCCAGGGAATTCCAACGCGGCCACAAGGCCAGGATCAGTGACCTCACCGCGGGCACCGATCTGTACGTAGGCGTGCAGATCAGCGGCCCCGGACTGACCTTCGACATCAGCTGCTTCGGTCTTGACGCCGACGAACGGCTCTCGGACGACAGCTACTTCGTCTTCTTCAACCAGCCGAAGTCTCCCGAGGAGTCCATTCAGCTGCTGGGCGCCCAGGCGGGCGACACGGAGTCCTTCCGCATCACGCTGGACCGGATCCCGGCGCAGATCCAGAAGCTGTCGTTCACGGCGACGCTCGACGGCGCCGGGCAGATGTCGCAGATCGCCCCCGGATACATCCGCATCGTCGCAGGCGGCGAGGAGGTGGCCCGGTACGCCTTCAACGGCTCGGAGTTCTCCACCGAACGGGCCGTCATGCTGGGCGACTTCTACCTCAAGGACGTGTGGCGGTTCGCGGCCGTCGGGCAGGGCTTCGACGGCGGCCTGGAGGCGCTGCTGAAGAACTTCGGCGGCGAGGTCATGGAGGAGGAGGCGCCTGCGGCGCCTGCTCCGCAGCAGCCCCAGACCGGAGCCGCTCCCAGCTTCGCCCCGCCCGCGTTCGGCGCCCCGGCCGCCCCGGCCCCCGCGCCCGCCCCTGCTCCGCAGCCCGCCGCGCAGGGCTTCGCGCCGCCCCAGGGAACGACTCCGCCTCCGGCACCCGCACCCGCACCGAATGTGCACGCCGCGCCCACCATCATCGCGCCCATGGCCCCGCCCGGCGGCGCCCAGGTGCCGCCCCCCGCCCCGGCGCCCGCGCCCTACGGCCAGCCGCCCCAGCAGCAGCCGTACGGCCAGAGCGCACCGCCGCCGCCCGGCTACGCCCAGCCCCCGGCTCCGCAGGCCCCGCACGCCCCGGGCCCGCCGCCCGGCTACGGCCAGCAGCCCCCGTTCGGACAGGCCCCAGGGCAGCAGGCGCCCTATGGCGCGCCTCAGGGCGTACCCCAGGGCGCGCCTCAGGGCGCCGGGGTGAGCGCCGCGCTCCAGATGTTCAAGGAGACGCCCACCGGGCAGCGCTGGACCCAGCAGAACAAGAAACTCATCCGCGTCGACCTCGGCATCGGCGGCCAGCCTGTGCTGGCCCGCCAGGGCAGCATGGTGCTCTACCAGGGCAAGGTCGACTTCAACTACAAGGGCGCGGGCTTCGCCGGCCGGATCGTGGGCAGTGCCACCGGCCAGGAGATGCAGCTGATGCGCTGTACCGGCCAGGGGCAGGTCTTCCTCGCCGAGAACTCCACCCATCTGCACCCCGTCGAGCTCCAGGGTGACGCGATCTGCGTCTCCGCCGAGAGCGTCCTCGCCTTCGACGAGAGCCTCCAGTACGAGGTCCGCCGCATCGAGGGACATGGCATCCCCGGGGGCGCGCTGTTCACGATGCAGTTCCAGGGCACCGGCACCATCGTCGTCAAGACGCACGGCACGCCCGTCGTGCTGCCGGTCACACCGACCACGTTCGCCGACGCCAACGCCGTCGTGGCCTGGTCGGCAGCCTCCCAGGTGATCGTCTCCAGCCAGGTCCGCATGCGCCGCAACGCCTACCCGGGCGACACCGGCGAGAGCGTCAACCTGCAGTTCCGGGGCGCGCCCGGCAACTTCATCGTCGTCCAGCCGTACGAGGTCTGAGGGAGCCCGTCATGAACCAGCCACTCGCGGGCTACGCCCCCGCACCCGTCACCGCCCGCATGGAGAACCACGGCAACAACATGCTGAAGGTCGCCATGCAGACCGGAAACGACCTCCTCGCGCGCGTGGGGTCGATGATCGCCTACGAAGGCTTCATCCAGTACGAGCCCAACCCGCCGGCCGTGCGCCAGATCGCCCGCGACTGGATGACCGGCGAGGGCGCACCCCTGATGAAGTGCTCCGGCGACGGCCTCCTCTACCTCGCCGACTACGGCGCCGACGTCGTCGTCATCAACCTGGGCGGCGACGGCATCTCCGTCAACGCCACCAACCTGCTCGCTTTCGACGCGTCCCTCACCTGGGGCGTGGAGCGGGTCAAGGGCCTGGCGAAGTTCGCCGGCCAGGGCCTGTGGAACACCAAGATCTCCGGGCAGGGCTGGGTCGCGCTGACCTCCCGGGGCAAGCCGATCGTCGTCGACTGCGGTGGCGGCGAGGACGAGACGTACGTCGACCCGGACGCGCTCGTCGCGTGGTCCCCGAACCTGAAGGTGAAGGGCAAGCGCAGCTTCAAGGCGCAGTCGCTGATCGGCCGCGGCAGCGGCGAGGCCTACCAGATGGCCTTCTCCGGTCAGGGCATCGTCGTCGTCCAGCCCAGCGAGGACAGCACCGACCGCCTCCGGTTCCGGGGCTGAGGGGGAGCCAGAGACACCATGCAGAGTCCGCTTTTCGCCTTCAACGACTCGCAGTCCCAGGAGCGCTACAGCCTGCAGAACAAGCAGATGCTGCGCGTCACCCTGGAGGGCCACGACGACATCCTGGCCCGCAAGGGCACCATGGTCGCCTACCAAGGGCTCGTCGAGTTCGACGCCGAGTACCAGAGCAACAACCAGGCACGCGCGCGTGCGTACACCGGCGAGGGCCTCAGCCTGATGCGCTGCCACGGGCAGGGCACGGTCTACTTCGCCAACCTCGCCCAGCACATCCACGTGGTGGACGTGGAGCAGGACGGGCTGACCGTCGACAGCAGCTACGTCCTCGCGATGGACTCCTCGCTGCACCACGAGGTCATCGCCGTCGACAGCCTCTACGGCATCTCCGGCTCCGGGAAGTACCAGCTCAACATCACCGGCCGCGGCAAGGTCGCACTGATGACCTCGGGTGCGCCGCTGATGATGCAGGTCACGCCCGACAAGTACGTCAACTGCGACGCCGACGCGATCGTCGCCTGGTCGACCGGGCTGCGCGTCCAGATGCAGGCCCAGACCCATTCCTCGGGGGTGTGGCGGCGCCGCGGGAACACCGGAGAGGGCTGGGAGCTCAGCTTCATGGGCAGTGGTTTCGCGCTGGTCCAGCCGAGTGAGCTGCTGCCGCCGCAGAACGCCCAGATCGGGCAGGGCCTCGCCGCGCAGTACGGCATGGGGCAGCACGGGGCGCGGGCGCAGAACCAGGGGAACGTCTGGAGCTGAACGTCCAGTAAACCAACGTAAGGGGCGCACGCAGCAGCGGGCGCCCCTTACACGTTGCCGTCGCTCACAGCCTGGCGCGCGTCGCTTCCAGCAGCCGTACGACCGACTCGTCGGCCACGTCCGCCACCTCGTCGTAGGCGAACCAGCTCAGGTCGAGCGACTCGTCGCTGATCTCCTGGACCGCCCCTGGCGGTGCCAGGGCCGCGTACTGGACGTCGAAATGCCAGTGGCAGGGCGCCGGAATGGGATGCCGGTCCAGCCGCACGGGGCCGCCCGGAAGCAGCGTCAGTGCCGCGATCCCGGACTCCTCGGTCGCCTCGCGCAGCGCCGCGGCCGCCAGCGTGGCGTCCCCCGGCTCGCAGTGGCCGCCCATCTGCAGCCACATCCGCAGCTTCTTGTGCAGAGTCAGCAGAACCCGCTCACGGGAGGGATCGATCACCAGGGCGCTCGCCGTGACGTGGCCCGCGTGACAGGCCTTCCACATGCCGTCCGGATGGGCGGCCAAGTGGTCCAGATAGGCCTGGCGCAGCTCTTCCTGGTCCTCGTACCCCTTCAGGACGAGGACCGCGTCGTCGTACAGGCTCACTCGGTGCCGTCGCCGTTGTCGTTGCCCTTGTCGTCGTCCTGGGAAGGGTCGTCCTTCTTCAGGTTCGGCTTCTCCACCGCGCCGCCGCCCGCCGCCTCGCCGAGCATCTTGTCGAGCTCGGAGAAGTCCAGCTGCTCGCGGTGCACGAAGCCGTCCGGGTCGTCCAGGTCGGAGGCCGTCGGGAGCATGTCCGGGTGGGACCACAGGGCGTCCCGGCCGTCGACCCCGCGCGCGTCCGTCAGGGACGCCCACAGACGGGAGGCGTCACGCAGGCGGCGCGGGCGCAGCTCCAGGCCGATCAGCGTGGCGAACGTCTGCTCCGCAGGCCCACCCGTCGCACGGCGGCGGCGCAGGGTCTCCCGCAGCGCGTCCGCGGACGACAGGCGCGGCTTGGCGGCCGCGTGGACGACCGCGTCGACCCAGCCCTCGACGAGCGCCAGTGCCGTCTCCAGACGGGCCAGGGCCGCCTTCTGCTCGGGCGTGTCCTCCGGCTGGAACATGCCCTGCTGGAGGGCGTCCTGCAGCTGGTCCGGATTCTGCGGGTCGAACTGGCCGACCACGTCCTCCAGCTTGGCCGTGTCGACCTTGATCCCGCGCGCGTACCCGTCGACCGCGCCGAACAGGTGCGAGCGCAGCCACGGCACGTGCGCGAACAGGCGCTGGTGGGCGGCCTCGCGCAGGGCGAGATACAGCCGCACCTCCTCCTTCGGCACGCCCAGGTCCTTGCCGAACGCCTCGATGTTCACCGGCAGCAGCGCGGCCTTGCCGACCGGCCCGAGCGGCAGGCCGATGTCGGTGGAACCGACGACCTCGCCCGCGAGCACACCGACGGCCTGCCCGATCTGCGTGCCGAACATCGCGCCGCCCATGGAGCGCATCATGCCGATCAGCGGGCCCGCCATGGCCTGCATCTCCTCCGGCAGGACGTCGCCCATCGCCGCGCCGACGCGCTCGGCGACCGGGTCGACGAGCTCCTGCCACGCGGGCAGAGTCGCCTCCACCCACTCCGCGCGGGACCACGCCACCGCGGAGCCGGCACCGGACGGCAGCGACGTCGCGTCGTCCAGCCACAGATCGGCCAGGCGGACGGCCTCCTCGACCGCGGTGCGCTCGGCGGGGCCGACACTCGCGTCCTTGGTGCCGTCAGGGGTGCCCTGGGAGACCGTCTGGCGGGCGATCTGCTTGGCCATCTCCCAGTTCACCGGGCCGCCCTCGTACGAGAGCATCTGGCCCAGCTGCTGGAAGGCGGCGCCCAGGTCGGTGGGGTTCAGCGAACCGAACATGGCAGCGAGCGGATTGTCGGCACCGGGGCCGCCGAAGCCTCCGGCCCCGGGCAGCCCGCCGAAACCGAACGGGTTGGCCGGTCCCTGACCACCACCGCTCTCCTGGTCCTTCTTCTTGCCCTCGTCGCCGTCTTCCGGCTCCTCCGGCGGAAGGCCGAATCCGAATGGGGTGTCACTCACGGGATTCCTCGGCTGGTAAGGCCGCCGGTTGTCTCCGACGGCACGACTGCCCGATAACACCACCCAGCGTAGACACCGCGGGCGGTTCGGGCCTCGGTGCTTCGCCGACTCTTGGCCTGCGGCAGGATGGATGCCACCTGGTACGGACGCGTCACTCGCGTTCTTACTGAAGACAACCGCTGGAGACGCCCGGTGAGTTCCCCAGATCCGCAGGTTCGCGCAGCGCGAAACGAGTCAACCCCGTCGACAGTCCGCGGACCCGTCGTCGCGGTCACCGGCGCGGCGTCCGGCATCGGTGCGCTGCTCACCGAGCGGCTCGTCGCCTCGGACGAGATCAAGCAGGTCATCGCCATCGACGAGCGGCGCGGCGAGTGCACGGGGGCGCAGTGGCACATCCTCGACGTACGGGATCCGGCCATCGCGGACAAGCTGCGGGGCGCCGACGTGGTGGTGCATCTGGCGCTCGATCTCGATCTGGAGACCGATCCTGCCGCCCGTACGGCCTACAACGTACGGGGGACGCAGACCGTTCTGACCGCTGCCGCCGCGGCCGGCATCCACCGGGTCGTGCTGTGCACGTCCGCCATGGTGTACGGGGCGCTGCCCGACAACGAGCTGCCGCTGTCCGAGGACGCGGAGCTGCGGGCCACCGCCGAGGCCACCGGCGTCGGGGACCTGCTGGAGATCGAGCGGCTCGCCCGGCGCGCTCCGCGCGCGCATCCGGGACTCAATGTCACCGTCGTACGGCCCGCGGTGCTGGTCGGAGGCACGGACACCGCGCTGACCAGGTACTTCGAGTCGCCCCGGCTGCTTGTCGTCGCCGGGTCGCGGCCCGCCTGGCAGTTCTGCCACGTCGAGGACCTGTGCAGCGCCCTGGAGTACGCCGTCCTGGAGAAGGTCGACGGGGAACTCACCGTGGGGTGCGACGGGTGGCTGGAGCAGGAGGAGGTCGAGGAGCTCAGCGGGATCCGGCGGATGGAACTGCCGTCGGCTGTCGCGCTGGGCGCGGCGGCCCGGCTGCACCGGATCGGCCTGACGCCGTCCCCGGCCGGGGACCTGGCGTACACGATGTACCCCTGGGTGGTCAGCGGAAGCCGGCTGCACGACGCGGGCTGGCGGCCGCAGTGGACCAACGAGGAAGTGCTCGCGGAACTCCTGGAGGAGGTCTCCGGCAGGCACACGGTCGCCGGCCGGCGGCTGGGCCGGAAGGACGCCACGGCGGCCGGGGCCGCGGGTGCGACGGTGGCGCTGCTGGGCGCGGCGGCCGTCGTACGACGGGCCCGGAAGGCCCGGCGCCGGATCTGAGAGCGAGCCCTGTACCGCATCTGACAGCAAGCCCTGTAGGAGACTCCAAGCCCGCACACGCGCGTGCCGGGTGAAACGTCTATTCCGGGTTGTCAGCGGCGTGCGGCACGATGGACGCATGGCACCCACCAACGACCATCCCGGCGAGCAGGCCGCGCAGGACCCCGTCAAGCTGATCGCCGTCCGTGAGACCGCGCTCTCCCTGGACGAGGTCTTCAAGGCCGTCGGGGACGACGCCGCCGGGGGAACCGCGCTGTTCGTGGGGACCGTGCGGAACCACGACGGGGGTGCCGATGTCGACCGGCTCGGCTATTCGTGCCACCCCAGTGCCGAGGCCGAGATGCGGCGGATCGCCGAGAAGGTCGTGGCCGAATACCCGGTGCGCGCCCTGGCCGCCGTGCACCGGATCGGTGACCTGGCCGTCGGGGACCTCGCCGTGGTCGTCGCCGTCTCGTGCCCGCATCGGGGCGAGGCCTTCGAGGCCTGCCGGAAGCTGATCGACGATCTCAAGCACGAGGTGCCCATCTGGAAGCACCAGACCTTCTCCGATGGTACGGAGGAATGGGTGGGGGCCTGCTGAACCCCTCCGCCTCCCCCGGGTTGCGTAACTGCACCCCTGGCGTCAGCGTTCTCAGTGTGGCTGGTTAATCTGCTGATCAGTCAGTTTTCGCAGTCGCTCACCGGGGTCGGGAGGTCGGCATGGGGGCGCTCCTGTGGTTGTTGATTCCGTTGATGGCAGCGATCGGCGCCGGGCTGTGGGGCAGTTGGGCCAACCGGACCCGGAAAGCGCGCGGCGACGGGCCCGAGCTCGACGGGTACGCCCGCTTCCGTGAGGCCATGGAGAAGCCCCATTCCGGTACGTGACATGACAGAGGTGGGGCTGACGGTGCGTTGACAGGACCTTCCCGTACTGTCTTGGCATGCCACGCCGCACCGCGACGATGCTCGCCTCCACCCTGATGCTGATCGCGCTCCTGTGCGCGGGAGTCTTCATCCCCGTGCCGTACTCGGAGATGTCCCCGGGACCGACCGTGAACACGCTCGGGAACCACGACGGCGAGCCGGTGCTGCAGATCTCCGGACGCAAGACCTACGCGGCCGACGGGCACCTGAACATGACCACCGTGCGGGTCACCAGCGCCGACTACAAGATGAACCTCGTCGAGGCCGTCTACGGCTGGCTGGCCCACGACAGCAAGGTCGTGCCGCACGACACGCTCTACCCGGACGGCAAGACCGAGGAGCAGTCGACCCAGGAGAACGCCGAGGAGTTCAGCCAGTCCCAGGAGAGCGCCAAGGTCGCCGCCCTGAAGGAACTCGGCATCCCGGTGAAGACCTGGGTGATCGTCTCGACCGTGGTCAAGGGCTCCCCGGCGCAGGGCAGGCTGCACGCCGGAGACGTGATCAAGGCCGTCGACGGTACGGCCGTGAAGCAGCCGGCCGACGTCGCCAAGCTCGTGACCAAGCACAAGCCCGGCCAGAAGGTGGTCTTCACGGTCGTGCCCGCCAAGGAGCAGGCCGCCGCCGAGAAGAAGAACACGACGGCGACCAGGACCCAGAACATCACGATCACGACCACCACCTCCGACGACAGCGGCAACAAGCGCGCCATCGTCGGGATCTCCGCGGGGACGGACCACACCTTCCCGTTCACCATCGACATCAAGCTCGCCGACGTCGGCGGGCCGAGCGCCGGTCTGATGTTCGCGCTCGGCATCTACGACAAGCTCACGCCGGGCAACCTGACCGGCGGCAGGTTCGTGGCCGGCACCGGGACGATCGACGACAACGGCAAGGTCGGCCCGATCGGCGGCATCGAGATGAAGACGGTCGGCGCGCGCGACAAGGGCGCCCAGTACTTCCTGACGCCGGCCGACAACTGCAAGGCCGCCGCCAAGGACACCCCCAGTGGGCTCACCCTGGTCAAGGTGAACGCCATCGGCGACGCCCTCGGCGCGCTGAAGGACATCCGCACCGGCAAGACCTCCGACCTGCCGAAGTGCACGGCCAAGTAGCCCGAGGGGCCACGCAGGGCTGAGCAGGCAGGATGGGGAAGGACTACTCCTCGAACGTCGCCGCCAGGGCCTCCGCCAGGCCCGGCACCAGGTCGGAGCCCGTGAGGACCTCCGTCGGCGCGTCCTTCTCGCGCAGCCGCAGAGCCGAGTCGCGGGCGCCGTCGCGCAGCACCGCCACCGTCATCCGGACCTCCTGACGGTCCGGGTGCCGGGCCACCCACTTCGCCAGCCCGGCCTCGTCCAGCCCCTCGGGGACCTGGGCCTCGGCGGACGGCGGCAGCATCAGCCGCTCCACGGTGAGCGCGCAGCCGGCCACGGCGTCGGGCCAGGCGATCGTGGCGAGGAACTCGTCCAGCGCCTTGCCGGCCGGGATCTCGTCCTGCTCGACCGGGGTGAGAGCGGTGGTGTCGGGCTCGTCCGCCAGGCCGAGCTGGGCCGCGAGGGCGGGTTCCTGGGACCGCAGCCGAGCGGTGTCTACGAGGGCGAAGAGGCGCGCGGGCTGGTCCCAGCCGAGGCCGGAGGCGTACTCGTCGATCTCGAGTACGGCCCGGGTGAGGGGGCTCGCTGCCATGGGTGTGTTGGACATGGTCACAATCCTGCCTCGTTCATGGCCGGAATCGGGAACCGAGTAAACGGTGAGTAAGTTGCATAGGTGTGGGCCCACGATCACGGGGGGCCACGGAAGGTCCACGAACACGCGGGCCTGACGAACCGACAGCGACTTCGAGGTGCGCACCTTGGCTTTCCAGATGCCGGACCGCGGCGGAGGCCCGACGGGGCCACGGATCAGAGTGGGCCGCCCGTCCCGGCGAGTCCGGACCCTGCTCATGACACTGGGCGTCCTTGCCGTACTCGGCATGGCGTTCACCATGTTCGCGGGCTTCTGGACCGACTGGCTCTGGTACCGCTCCGTGAAGTACTCGTCCGTCTTCACCACGACCCTGTGGACCAAGATCGGACTGTTCTTCGTCTTCGGCCTGCTGATGGCCCTCGCGGTCGGCTTCAACATCTGGCTGGCGCACCGGCTGCGACCGCCGCTGAGCGCCATGTCGATGGAGCAGCAGAGCCTCGACCGCTACCGGATGGGCATCGCCCCGTACAAGACCTGGCTGTTGCTCGGGATCACCGCCCTGGTCGGTCTGATCGCCGGTGCCTCGGCGTCCAGCCAGTGGCGCACCTGGCTGATGTGGGTCAACGGCGTGCCCTTCCACCAGAAGGACCCGCAGTTCCACCTCGACGTCTCGTTCTACGCCTTCGACCTGCCCTGGTACCGCTTCCTGCTCGGCTTCGGCTTCGCCGCCGCGATCCTGTCGCTGATCGCCGCCGCGCTCACCCACTACCTGTACGGCGGCCTCAGGATCACCTCCCCGGGCGCGCGTGCCACCGCCGCCGCGACCGGTCATCTCTCGGTGCTGCTCGGCATCTTCGTCGCCCTGAAGGCGGTCGCGTACTGGCTCGACCGGTACGGCCTCGCGGTGAAGTCCAGCGACTTCAAGGCGACCGACAACTGGACGGGCCTGAGGTACGTCGACGCCAACGCCTACCTGCCGGCCAAGACGATCCTGTTCTGCATCGCCGTCATCTGCGCACTGCTGTTCTTCGCCACCCTGTGGCGCCGCACCTGGCAGCTGCCCGTGATCGGCTTCGGCCTGATGGTGCTCTCGGCGATCCTCATCGGCGGTCTGTACCCGGCGATCGTCCAGAAGTTCCAGGTCCAGCCCAACGAGCAGGCCAAGGAAGCGCCGTACGTCCAGAAGAACCTCAAGGCCACGCGTGAGGCGTACGGCATCGACGGCGCCAAGGTCTCCGACTACTCGGGAACCAGCAAGACCACGGACAAGACCAAGCTGCGCGACGACGCCGACGCCACGGCGAGCATCCGCATCCTGGACCCGAACATCGTCTCGCCCACGTTCCAGCAGCTCCAGCAGATCAGGAACTACTACGCGTTCCCGACCAACCTGGACGTCGACCGGTACAGCAAGGACGGCAAGGACCAGGACACGGTCATCGGTCTGCGCGAGCTGAACCTCAACGGCATTCCGAAGAACAACTGGATCAACGACCACTTCCGCTACACCCACGGCTACGGCGTGGTCGCCGCCAAGGGCACCGAGGCCGAGGACGGCCAGCCCGTCTTCACCGAGTCCGATCTGCCGTCCACCGGTGACCTGGGGAAGTACCAGCAGCAGATCTACTACGGCGAGAAGACCACCACCTACTCGATCGTCGGCGGTCCCCAGAAGGAGATCGACTACTCCGACGACAGCGGTGAGAAGACCACCAGCTACCAGGGCAAGAGCGGGGTCAACCTCGCCAACCCGGTCAACCGGGCCGCGTACGCGGTGGCGTTCAACGAGCCGCAGATCCTCTACTCCGGTGCGATCGGCGAGGGTTCGCGGATCCTGTACAACCGCACGCCCAAGGAGCGCGTCGAGGCGGTGGCGCCCTGGCTGACCATCGACGGCGACGCCTATCCGGCCGTGGTCAACCACCGGATCCAGTGGATCGTCGACGCGTACACGACCACGAACGGATACCCGTACGCCTCCCGTACGACCCTGGGCGATACGACGGCCGACTCGCTGACCGCCACCAACACCAACCGCGCGGTGGTGGCCCAGCAGAACCAGGTCAACTACATCCGCAACTCGGTGAAGGCGACCGTCGACGCGTACACCGGCGAGGTCAAGCTCTACCAGTGGGACACCCAGGACCCGGTGCTGAAGACCTGGATGAAGGCCTTCCCGGGCACGGTGAAGCCGCGGACCGCCATCTCGAACGACCTGCTGGCCCATCTGCGCTACCCGCAGGACCTGTTCAAGGTGCAGCGCGAGTTGCTCACCCGCTACCACGTCACGGACGCGCAGACCTTCCTCACCGGCAGCGAGGTGTGGCAGGTGCCGGCCGACCCGACCAACAAGTCGGGCAACGCGGTGCCGCCGTACTACCTGAGCATGAAGATGCCCGACCAGGCCTCCCAGGCGTTCTCGCTGACCACGACCTTCACGCCCAACGGCCGCGACAACCTCAGCGCGTTCATGGCGGTCGACGCCGATGCGGGGTCGAGCGACTACGGCCGGATCAGAGTCCTGAAACTGCCGACGAGCACGACGGTCGACGGACCCAAACAGGTCCAGAGCCAGCTCAACTCCGAACAGGACATCGCCTCCGCGATCAAACTCCTCAAGGGCGGCGACTCCGACATCGAGTACGGCAACCTGCTGACCGTGCCGCTCGACGGAGGACTGCTCTATGTGGAGCCGGTCTACGTACGCGGTGGTGGACTCAAGTACCCGCTGATGCGCAAGGTGTTGGTGACCTACGGCGGCAAGACCGCCTTCGAGGACACCCTCGACCAGGCCCTCAACAAGGTCTTCGGAGCGGAGAGTTCGACCACACCGCCACCGGACGAGGGGACCACCAGCCCGCCGACGTCCAGCAATCCAACGGTGCAGCAGGCGCTGAATGACGCCCAGAAGGCGTTCGACGCCGGTCAGGAAGCCCTGAAGAAGGGCGACTGGCAGGCGTACGGCCAGGCGCAGAAGGACCTCCAGGCCGCGCTCAAGCGGGCCGAGGACGCGCAGTCCAAGGCCGGCAAGACGAGCGGCGGCGGTGGCAAGAGCAGCAGCCCCAGTCCGAGCGGCAGTCCGAGCCCGAGCAGCAGCTCAGGCAGCGGCTGATCATGCCCGTCCCGCGTCGTGGTACGGTTGGCACACAACGACGCGGGGTGGAGCAGCTCGGTAGCTCGCTGGGCTCATAACCCAGAGGTCGCAGGTTCAAATCCTGTCCCCGCTACTGAAGTCGAAGGCCCGGATCCAACAGGATCCGGGCCTTCGTGATGTGCGAACGCATGTGCCGACCCGGGGGATGGACGTGCCGCTGTGGGGAGTTGGGAGAACTGTGTTTGACTTGTCTCTCTGTGGGCATGTCGACAAAACGCTGAAGTGACCTCACTGGCTGCGGTATACCAGGTGTACCCAGGTTGCAGGTGGTGCGACGATGGACGTTATGGGGGACAAGGCAACTCTGTTCGAGACAGGGCGATTTGTGCAGCCTTCCGAACCGGGCGAAGCCGGGGAGGTGGCTGAGGAGGCCGTCGAGGAACTTCGTCAGCGGCTCGCCGCCGAGGCCGGCGACGTCGAGGCGATGAGTGTTCTCGGGGCCATGCTGCTGCGCCGTGGTGATCTCGACGGAGCCGAGCCCTATCTGCGTGCTGCCACCGCCGCGGGCGACCGTGCCGCCGCCAACAACCTGGGGGTCCTTCTCCATCAGCGCGGGTACGCCGACGACGCCGCCGGCTGGTGGCGGATCGCCGCCGTCGCCGGGTCCGCGGCGGCCGCGCACGCGCTGGGGCGCCATCACCGCGAGCGCGGGGACGAGCCCGCCGCCGAGTACTGGCTGCGGCAGTCCGCCGAGCAGGGGCACGCCCTGGGCGCCTACGCGCTCGCCGATCTGCTGGAGCACCGCGGGGACACCGGCGCCGAGGACTGGATGCGGGCCGCGGCGGAGCGAGGGCACCGGGAGGCGGCGTACCGGCTGGCGCGTGCGCTTGATCGCAAGGCGGCGGACCAGGGCGAGGACGGGGGCGACAACGGTGTCGAGCTGCTGGCTCAGGCCGAGCAGTTCTACCGGCAGGCCGCCGCGCGCGGACACCGGCGGGCCGCGCTGCATCTCGGGGCGATCCTGGAGAGGCGCGGTGAGCTCAAGGAGGCCGGGCGCTGGTACCTGACCTCCGCCAAGGACGGCGAGGCGCGCGCCGCCTGCGCACTGGGCTTCCTGCTGCGGGACGCCGGCGACACCGAGAGTGCCGCCGTGTGGTGGCTCAGGGCCGCGCAGGACGGGGACGGCAACGCGGCCAACGCGCTCGGTGCCCTCCATGCCCAGCGCGGGGAGACACAGACCGCCGAGCGCTGGTACCGGGCGGCGATGGATGCCGGCGACGACAACGGCGCGTACAACCTGGGGCTGCTCTGCGCCGAGCAGCGGCGGACGGCGCAGGCCGAGCAGTGGTACCGCCGGGCCGCCTACGCCGGGCACCGGGAGGCGGCCAACGCGCTGGCGATCCTGCTGCTGCAGGGCGGGGACACCACCGGCGCCGAGCCGTGGTTCTCCAAGGCCGCGGAGGCCGGGAGCGTGGATGCCGCGTTCAACCTGGGGATCCTCCACGCCGGGCGGAGCGAGGACGACGTCGCGCTGCGCTGGTACGAGCGTGCTGCCGCCGCCGGGCACACGGAGGCGGCGCTGCAGGTCGGCATGGCGCGGCTGCGGGACGGGGACGAGCGGGCGGCGGAGCGGCATCTACGCTGCGCGGCAGGAGGCGGCAGCGCGGAGGCCGCGTACCGGCTGGCGACCGTACTGGACGCCCGGCGGCCGCCTGCGCCCGCGCATGAGCTCGGGGAGTCCGTGCACGAGAAGACCGAGTGCGAGGAGTGGTACGAGCGCGCGGCCTCCCAGGGGCACCGGCGGGCGCAGGTACGGGTCGGGATGATGGCCGCGGCCCGGGGGGACGTGGTGGACGCGGCGCGCTGGTACCGGGAGGCCGCCGAGGCCGGGTCCCGCAACGGCGCCTTCAACCTGGGGCTGCTGCTGGCGCGCGAGGGCAGCGAGCCGGAGGCGGCGGTGTGGTGGACGCGGGCCGCCGACGCGGGGCACGGCCGGGCCGCGCTGCGGCTGGCCCTGCTCTACGCGCGTCGGGGAGAGCTGGCGGAAGGGCAGCGGTGGGCGGACCGGGCGGTGACGCTGGGGCCGGCGGAGGTGTCGGAGCGGGCGGCGCGGCTGCGGGACGCTCTCCGCGAGGAACTGTCGGCTTAGCGGTGCCCGGCGCTGGGCCGACCGCCCTGGGGGCTGCGCCCCCAGACCCCCCTTCGGCCTGAACGGCCTCGTCCTCAAACGCCGGACGGGCTGAAGGTGCCGACCTGCGCCAAGGAGTCCGTAGCCGCTGGTCGAAAGCGATTTGCCTTTGTCGTCGTCGCTGACGTAACGTTGCGTTCACCGACGCGGGGTGGAGCAGCTCGGTAGCTCGCTGGGCTCATAACCCAGAGGTCGCAGGTTCAAATCCTGTCCCCGCTACTGAAGGCCGAGGGCCCGGAATCCAGTGAATGGATTCCGGGCCCTCGGTGTTTCCCGCGTTGCGGTTACGCCGCCGCGCAGTTCGGGCAGATGCCGCGGTAGGTGACCTCGACGTCCGAGACCTTGAACCCGAAGCGCTCCGAGTCGGGGAGGTCGGCAAGGGGGTTGCCGCTCGGGTGGACGTCGCGAATCGCGCCGCAGTGGGCGCAGACCAGGTGGTGGTGCGGCCGGTGCGCGTTCGGGTCGTACCGCTTGGCGCGCTTGTCGGTGGAGACCTCGAGAACCTCGCCGAGGGAGACCAGCTCGCCCAGCGTGTTGTAGACGGTCGCGCGGGAGATCTCGGGCAGCTTGGCGACGGCCCGGGAGTGGACCTCGTCGGCGGTCAGATGCACGTGCTCGCCGTCGAGAACCTCGGCCACGACGCGCCGCTGCGCGGTCATCCGCCATCCGCGTCCGCGCAGCCGTTCCAGAAGGTCGCTCATGAAATCCAGCCTAACAGCAGGGGGACCATTTTCCGAACAGGTGTGAGTTTGGATCGCTGTTCGACTTGGACTTGGTCCAATGTGGGATTTCTGGTCCCCCTGCGTGTTCAGGCGGGCACGTGCTGTCGGGCCGGCGCCCAGCAGCGGATGATGTCGCGGACCGAGACGATGCCGGCCGGCTCACCCCGGTCGAGGACGATCAGGTGGCGGAAGCCACCGTGGGCCATGGCGCGGGCCGCCTCCTCCAGCGTCCAGGACGGGGCGGCGAAGACGACGTCGTTGGTGGTGTGGTCGTGGGCGCGCTCGGTGTCGGGGCTCTGGCCGAGGCCGACGGAGTTGAGGATGTCCCGTTCGGTGAGGATGCCGATGCCCCCGGCGTCGGGATCGAGGACCACGGCGGCCCCGACATGGCGGGCGGACATCAGGGCGGCGGCCTGGCGGAGAGTGTGGGCGGGGCCGATGGTGAGGATCACCGTGCTCATGGCGTCACGGACGAGCATGGGATGGAGCCACCTCCTATGGAATCCGGCGATAGTTCTCGGATTCACAAGTTCACAAGTGGGGGGACTCTCAGAGTCGCAGGTAAAGCGGGGGTCAACAAGAGGGCGCGTGCGGCCAATTGAGGGCGCACGCGCTCATCTGTGCCTTTACGTGCTACTCAGTAGCGCTCATTGAGATAACCCAGCAGTTCGTCGTGCAGCAGACCGTTCGACGCGGCCGCGTTGCCGCTGTGCGGGCCCGGGCGGCCGTCGAGGCCGGTGAAGGTGCCGCCGGCCTCGGTGACGATGATCGTGTTGGCGGCCATGTCCCAGAGGGAGAGCTCCGGCTCGGCGCAGATGTCGACCGCGCCCTCGGCGACCAGCATGTAGGGCCAGAAGTCGCCGTACGCGCGCGTGCGCCACACCTCACGGGTCAGGTCCAGGAAGCCGCCCAGCCGGCCCTGGTCCTCCCAGCCGGTCAGGGAGGAGTACGCGAACGAGGCGTCCGTCAGCTTCGCGACGCGGGAGACCTGCAGGCGGGAGGCGGAGGAGAGGCTGCGGCCGGTGAACGCGCCGTGGCCCTTCGCGGCCCACCAGCGGCGGCCCAGCGCGGGGGCGGTGACGACGCCGACGACGGGCTCGAAGCCGGTCTCGCCGGCCTCCATCAGGGAGATCAGGGTGGCCCACACCGGGACACCGCGTACGTAGTTCTTGGTGCCGTCGATCGGGTCGACCACCCAGCGGCGGGGGCCCGTGCCCTCCAGGCCGTACTCCTCGCCGAGGACCGCGTCACGGGGGCGGGCACGCTGGAGCTGGCCGCGGATGAGCTCTTCCGCCGCCTTGTCCGCTTCGCTCACCGGGGTCATGTCCGGTTTCGTCTCGACCTTGAGGTCGAGCGCCTTGAAGCGGGACATCGTTGCCGCGTCGGCGGCGTCCGCGAGGACGTGGGCGAAACGGAGATCGTCGAGGTAGTCCGGCATGGAACGAACGCTATCCGGCGAGGTCGCGCTGGGGCCACCAGGCCATGCTCACGGTTTGGCGGCACATTGCCGCCGCATGGACGGCACACGACGGCCGAGAGGCGCCCCCGCGTGCGCTCGCGAACCCTTGACAGTGCCCTCGTGCGCGTCAAATCTGGGCGCAGAGCCGCTCGCCCCAGGGAGGCGATGATGCCTGCAGCGCGGGAATCCCTACTGGACGCCGCGTACACGGCGCTGGCGCGTCGACCGTGGTCCGCCGTGCGAATGGTGGACGTCGCCTCGGCGGCCGGTGTGTCCCGGCAGACCCTCTACAACGAGTTCGGCAGCAAGGAGGGGCTGGCCAGGGCGCTTGTGAGAAGGGAGGCCGACGGTTACCTCGCCGGGGTCGAGCGCGCGCTCGCCACGCACAGCGACGCCCGCGACCGGCTGACCGCGACCGCCGAGTGGACCGCGTCCACGGCGCGCGAAAACGCACTCGTACGGGCCATGCTGACCGGCTGCTGGAGTGAGCGGCTGCCCTCGCCGACGCTCTCCGCCGTGCCGTCCTCCTCCGCCGTACCCGCCCAGCGCCGGGCCGACGGGCCGCTGCCCTCGCCCGGCGACTTCGTGGCGATCGTCCGGGACCGGGCGGTCGCGGTGTTGTCCGGGCCCGGCGTGCACAAGGCGGAGACCGCCGATCTGGCCCGGTCCTGTGAGCTGGTCGTGCGGCTCGCGCTGTCGTGCGTCGCCGCTCCGCCGGGGGAGGGCGGGGTGAAGGACCTGGTGCGGACCGCCCTGCCCCGGCAGATGGCCTGAGCGGCCGCTACTTCAGCCAGCCCACCTTCGTGTAGTCGACGCGGTCCTCCAGTCCGCTCGCGCCGTAGTTCGCCAGCTTCGAGCGGACGGCGAGGATCTGCGGGCGCTGGTAGAGCGGGATGGAGTGGCCCAGTGCCCAGATCCTGGCGTCGGCCTCGTTGTAGAGCTTGTTGGCCGCGGCCGGGTCCGTCGTCGCGCTCGCCTTCTTCAGGAGGGCGTCGATCTCCGGGGAGCTGACCGAGCCGTAGTTCTCGTAGAGGTTCTTGCCGGAGGTCTGCCGGTAGATCGGGTACGCCTCCGAGCGGAACACCTGATCCACCCAACGGAAGCTGGTCAGCTCGAAGTTGCCGATGGTGACGTACTTGGAGAAGTAGTCGTTGGCCGGCACCTTCGCGATGTCCAGCTTGATGCCCGCCTGCGCCAGCTGCGCCTGCACCAGTTCGGCCTGGTCGACCTGTGCGGAGGTGGAGCCCGAGCTGAGCGTGTAGGACAGGGTGAGCTGCTTGCCGCCCTTGACCCGCTTGTCGCCCTGGAGCTTGTAGCCCGCCGCGTCCAGCAGCTCGCCCGCCTTCTTCAGGTCGTACGTGCCGTACGCACCGGAGTTGTCCTGGTAGCCCGCCTGGTTCGGCATGAAGAAGTGGCTGCCGTACGTCTGGAGCTTGACCGGGAGGTCCTTGCCGAAGGCGGTCGCGATGGCCTTGCGGTCGATGGCGTGCTGGAGGGCCTGGCGGACCCGGACGTCCTTGAGGGGGCCGCGCGCGCCGTTGAACTCGATGTGCACCTCGTCCCAGCGGGCGCCGACGCGGATGTCCGTGCCGGCCGCCTTCGCGAGCCGCTTGTAGTCCTCGGGGAGGAGGGCGGAGGCGTAGTCGATCTCCTTGTTGAGGTACGCGTCCGTCCAGGCCGTGTAGTCGAGGGCGCGGAAGGTGATCGAGTCCAACTTGGGCTTCGTGCCCCACCAGTTGGGGTCCGGGACCGCGGTGATCGTCTGGGCCGTCTTGTCGTACTTGGAGATCTTGAAGGCGGAGCCGGTGATCGGGATCTTCTCCAGCCAGCCCTTGTTGAACTTGTCCGGCGTGTCGATCGCGGCCGCCGGCAGCAGCGGGTCGAACAGCCGCTTCCAGTCGGCGTACGGCTTGCTGAAGGTGACCTTGACCTGGTGGGCGTCGGCGCCCTGCTCGACCTTGGAGATCTGGTCGTAGCCGGAGGTGTTGGCGGCCTCGTACGCCTTGTCCGTGCCGTTCTGCGCCTTCCAGACGGCCTCGAAGTCGCGCCAGCCCAGGGACTTTCCGTCGGACCACTTCGCCTTGGGGTTCAGCTTGTATACGACCGTCTGCGGGCCGGCCGAGGTCACCTCGGCGGAGAGGAGGAAGTCCGGGTCCAGATGGACCTCGCCCTTGGCGTCCGCGCTGAACAGGTTCGGCTCGACCAGCTCGTTGATCTCCGCCGCATCACCCTGGTTGCCGTTGGCGGTGTAGCGGTTGAAGTCCGCGATGTACTGGGAGATCGGCAGCTTGAGGGTGCCGCCCTGCTTGATGTCGCTCAGCGGGTGGGCGTTGATGTCCTGGCTGCCGGCCGCGGCTGCGTTCCTCTGTGCCACGGGTTTGCCGTCGTCGGAGGAGCCGCAACCGGTCACCAGCAACACGGTGGCCGCGGTGGCGGCGACCCAGGCTGCGGCGGAGGTCTGGCGCATGTCGGTGTCCTTCGTGGAGGGAGGTGGATGCGCCGAACGTAGAACGCCTACGACCGTCGGGGGAGGGGGCCCAAGGTGATGTCATGTTCTCTTCATAATGCGGCAACAAGAGGCCTGGACCATTTCCTCTGTGCCTGTCTACCTGGCCAAACGCCTCGGCTACTACGCCGTGTTGCTCGTGGCCGCCGTCTGCCTCTCCTATCTGCTGGCCTCGCTCGCGCTGGATCCGCGCGAGTACTACGCGGCCCGGCAGCCGCCCGTCTCCGCGGCCGCGGTGAACCACCACCTCACGGCGATCGGCGTCAACGACCACGAGTCCCTGCTCACCCGCTTCCTGGGCTGGTGCGGACGGGCGGTGCGCGGGGACCTGGGGCAGACGATCGACGGACGGTCCGTCAACGCCGAGTTCGGGCGACGGCTCGGGGTGAGCCTGCGGCTGCTGCTCGCCGGGACGATCCTCGGGACGGTCGCCGGTGTGCTCGCGGGCGCGTGGACGGCCGTACGGCAATATCGCTTCAGCGACCGGGCGGTGACGATCGCATCCTTCGCCCTGCTCTCAACTCCCGTGTTCCTGCTGGCGATTCTGCTCAAGACGGGTGCGATCTGGTTCAACCAGACGACCGGGACGGATCTGATCCAGTTCACGGGAGAGAAGAGCCCGGGCGTGGACAGCGGCTTCTGGGCGATTCTGAAGGACCGCTCGGTGCATCTGCTGCTGCCCACCCTCTCCGTCGCGCTCTTCGCCGTCGCGAGCTACAGCCGCTACCAGCGCAACACCATGCTGGACGTGCTGGGCTCGGACTATCTGCGGACCGCGCGGGCCAAGGGGCTGGGGCGGCGGACGGTGCTGCTGAAACACGGGTTGCGTACGGCGCTCATCCCGATGTCGACCTACTTCTCCTACGGATTCCTCGCCCTGTTCACCGGCGCCACCTTCACGGAGACGATCTTCGGCTGGCACGGCATGGGCGAGTGGTTCGTGGACTCGATCTGGAAGAACGATGTGAACTCGGTTGTCGCTGTGAACGTCTTCGCCGCCGTCACCGTGCTGTTGTCCGGTTTTCTGGCGGACATCCTGCACGCCGCGCTCGACCCGCGCATCCGGCAGGCGTCATGACGGCCACCCTCGTGGAAGCGCCCCCGGAGGCCACCCCGCCGGCCGGCCGCGCCACCGTCGTCCTGCGCCGCTTCCTTGGCAACCGCAGCGCCCTCGTCGGAGCCGTCGTCCTCGTGCTCCTCTTCCTCCTCGCCTTCCTCGGCCCGTACGTCACCCACTGGTCGTACAGCCACATCGACTACACCGCCCTGCGCGCCGCGCCCGGCGCCGACCACTGGTGGGGCACCAACCGGATCGGGCAGGACGTGTTCGCGCAGACCGTGCGAGGCCTGCAGAAGTCGCTGATCATCGGGTTGCTGGTGGCCGTCGTCTCGACGGGGCTCGCCTCGCTCGTCGGCGCCTGCGCGGGGTACTTCGGCGGCTGGGCGGACCGGGCGCTGATGTTCCTCACCGACCTGCTGCTGGTCTTCCCGTCCTTCCTGATCATCGCGATCGTCTCGCCGCGGTTCCAGAACAGCGGCTGGTTCGCCCTGGTGGCGCTGCTCGGGCTGTTCGCCTGGATGGTGACGGCGCGGGTCGTGCGCTCGATGACCCTCTCCCTGAAGGAGCGGGAGTTCGTGAAAGCGGCCCGCTACACGGGAGTCGGCCCCTTCCGGATCATCTGGCGGCACATCCTCCCCAACGTCGCCTCCTTCCTGATCATCGACGCCACCATCCAGGTCGGCGCCGCGGTGATGAGCGAGACCGCGCTGTCCTACTTCGGGTTCGGTGTGCAGCCGCCCGACGTGTCGCTCGGCACGCTCATGGCCTCCGGGACCGGGGCGGCGGTGACGTACCCCTGGATGTTCTTCTTCGCGGCCGGGCTGCTGGTCGTGTTCGTGCTGGCGGTGAACCTGGTCGGGGACGGGCTGCGGGACGCCCTCGATCCGACCTCGAAAGGGGCCTCGCGGTGAGCCCGTTGCTGGAAGTGACCGGCCTGGACGTCGACTTCGACGGCCGGGCGGCCGTACGCGGGGTCGACCTCACGCTCGAGCGGGGTGAAGTGCTGGGCCTCGTGGGCGAGTCGGGGTCCGGGAAGTCGGCGACCGCGCTGGCCGTGCTGGGGCTGTTGCCGGGGAACGCGGCCGTACGGGGGTCGGTGCGCCTGGACGGGCAGGAGCTTGTCGGCGCAGGGGAACGGGAGTTGACGCGGATTCGCGGCAACCGCGTCGCCATGGTCTTCCAGGACCCGCTGTCCGCGTTCACGCCGGTCTACCGGATCGGGGACCAGATCGCGGAGGCCGTACGGGCCCATCAGGACGTGACCCGCGAAGCGGCCCTGTCACGCGCCGTCGAGCTCCTCGACCTCGTCGGCATCCCCGAACCCGCCCGGCGCGCACGGGCGTTCCCGCACGAGTTCTCCGGCGGCATGCGCCAGCGCGCGATGATCGCCATGGCGATGGCCAACGAACCGGACGTCATCCTCGCCGACGAACCGACCACTGCCCTCGACGTCACCATCCAGGCCCAGGTCCTGGACGTCCTGCGCACCGCCCAGCGCGAGACGGGCGCCGCGGTGCTGCTGGTCAGCCACGACCTCGGGGTCATCGCCGGGATGGCGGACCGGGTGGCCGTGATGTACGAGGGGCAAGTCGTCGAGTCGGGTACCGCGGTGGAGGTCTTCGGGCGCCCGAAGGACCCGTACACGCGACGACTCCTGGCCGCGGTCCCGCGCCTGGACGACCCGCGCCGGCCCCAACCCCCGGTCGGCGACCCGGTGTTGAAGGTCCGCGGCCTCACCCGCACCTTCCCCCTGCTCAAGGGCACCGCCTTCAAGCGCCGCGTCGGCACGGTGTACGCCGTCGACGGCGTCGACCTCGATGTGCGGCGCGGCGAGACGCTGGCGCTGGTGGGGGAGTCGGGGTCCGGGAAGTCGACGACGCTCTTCGAACTGCTCGAACTGGCCAGGCCCGAGGGCGGGTCGGTCGAGCTGTTCGGGCAGCGGCTCGGCGAGCTCACCAAACAGCAGGTCAAGGCCCTGCGCCGGCGGATCCAGATCGTCTTCCAGGATCCGATGGCCTCCCTGGACCCCCGGATGCCCGTCGGCGACATCGTCGCGGAACCCCTGCGCACGCACGGCGCCGACCGGGCCACCATCGCCCGCCGTGTCCCCGAACTCCTCACCCAGGTCGGCCTGGATCCGGCGCACGCGGAACGCTTCCCGCACGAGTTCTCCGGCGGCCAGCGCCAGCGGATCGGCATCGCCCGCGCCCTGTCCGTCGAACCGGAACTCCTCGTCCTCGACGAGCCGGTCTCGGCGCTGGACGTCTCCGTCCAGGCCGGGGTGCTGGAGCTGCTGCAACGCCTCAAGGAGGACCTGGGACTCGCCTATCTCTTCGTCTCCCACGACCTGTCCGTCGTCCGCAACATCGCCGACCGCGTGAGCGTCGTCTACCTCGGCCGCACCGTCGAGGCGGGCCCCGTCGACGAGGTCTTCGAACGCCCCCGTCATCCCTACACGCAGGCCCTGCTCTCCGCCGTACCGCTCCCCGACCCGGAGCGCGAGCGGGAACGGCAGCGGACGCGGATCCTGCTGGCCGGGGACCCGCCGAGCCCGACGCGACGGTACGACGGGTGCCGCTTCCGTGCGCGCTGCCCGCTGTACGCCTCGCTCGCCGAGGAGGAGCGGAAGCGTTGCGCCCATGATGTGCCGGAGTTCGAGGGGGACGGGGTGGCCTGCCACTTCCCGCGGGTCCGGGAGGTCGTCTAGAAGGTCGTCTAGAAGGTCGTCTAGTGGGCCGAACCCGACAGCTGCAGGCCGATCACACCCACGATGACCAGGCTGATCGAGACGAGCTTCAGCGTCGACACCAGGTCGCCGAGGAAGATCATGCCGTAGATCGCGGTGCCCGCCGCGCCGATGCCGGTCCACACCGCGTAGGCGGGGCCGACGTCCAGCTTTCTCAGGGAAAGGGTGAGGAGGCCGAAGCTGCCCAGGGCGAAGATGCAGAACGCGATCGTCGGCCACAGGCGGGTGAAACCGTGGGAGAGCTTGAGGCACACGGCGAAACCCGTCTCGAGCAACCCGGCCACCACTACCAGCAGCCACGCCATGTGCTGTCCTCCCGTATGTCCGGCTCGGTGCGATTATGCACTTACCGGGCCGGCGGCCCCACAAACAACGCGGAGGTCAGTCGCCCGCCTTCCGCTCAGTCGCCTTCCGTCCGCTCACGGGTGGACAGCAGTCGGCGCAGGGAGTACAGGCGGGCCGGGTCCGCGTGTCCGTCGGCCACCCACTGGTCCAGCGCACAGTCCGGCTCGTCGTGACTGCACGCGCGCGGGCAGCCCTCGGTGCCGGGCTCCAGGTCGGGGAAGGCCTTGATGACCCGGGACGGGTCGACGTGGTGCAGGCCGAAGGACCGTACGCCCGGGGTGTCGACGACCCAGCCGGCGGCATCCGGCAGGGGGATCGCGCGCGCCGACGTCGTGGTGTGCCGGCCACGGCCCGTCACGGCGTTGACATGGCCGGTGCTGCGCCGCCGATCCTGTGACACGAGCGCGTTGACCAAGGTCGTCTTGCCCACGCCCGAGTGGCCCACGAACGCCGTGATCTTGCCGTCCAGCTGCTTGCGTACGCGGTCCACCGCCTCGCCGCTCTCCAACTCCTCGCGGCTGGTCACGACGTAGGGGACGCCCAGAGCCCCGTACAGCTCCAGAAGTTCGTCGGGGGAGGCCAGATCCGACTTGGTGAGGACCAGCAGCGGGGTGAGCCCGCCGTCGTACGCCGCGACCAGGCAGCGGTCGATCAGGCGCGGGCGCGGCTCGGGGTCGGCGAGGGCGGTGACGATCGCGAGCTGGTCGGCGTTGGCGACGACCACCCGCTCGTACGGATCGTCGTCGTCCGCGGTGCGCCGCAGGACCGAGGTGCGCGGCTCGATGCGGACGATACGGGCGAGGGTGTCCTTGGCGCCCGACAGATCGCCGACGATGGCCACGCGATCGCCGACCACCGCGGCCTTGCGGCCCAGCTCACGGGCCTTCATCGCCGTGACCACGCGGTCCTCGACGAGACAGGTGAGGCGGCCCCGGTCGACGGTGACGACCAGGCCCTCCACCGCCTCCTCGTGCTTGGGCCGGATGTTCGTACGCGGTCGGTTGCCCTTGCGGTTCGGGCGGCTGCGGATGTCGTCCTCGTCGGTGTGCTTGCCGTAGCGGCGCATGGCGTTGGTCCCTACGCCCCGAGCATCCCGGTCCACATGTCGGGGAAGTCCGGCAGGGTCTTCGCCGTCGTCGCCACGTTCTCGATCTGCACGCCCTCGACCGCGAGGCCGATGATCGCGCCGGCCGTCGCCATGCGGTGGTCCTCGTACGTGTGGAAGATTCCGCCGTGCAGCTTGCGCGGGCGGATGTGCAGGCCGTCGGCGGTCTCGGTGACGTCACCGCCGAGTTCGTTGATCTCCTTGGTGAGCGCGGCCAGTCGGTCCGTCTCGTGGAGGCGCAGATGGGCCACGCCGCGGAGGGTCGAGGGGGAGTCGGCCAGGGCGGCCACCGCCGCGATGCCGGGGGTGAGCTCGCCGACCTCGCTCAGGTCCACGTCGATACCGTGGACCGCACCCGAACCGGTGAACTCCAGCCCGTACTCGGTCAGTTCGCAGGAACCGCCCATTTCGGTGAAGATCTCCCGCAGCTTGTCGCCGGGCTGCGTGGTGCGGGCCGGCCAGTCGGGGATCACGACCTTGCCGCCGGTCACCAGGGCGGCAGCCAGGAACGGCTGCGCGTTGGACAGGTCCGGCTCGATGGTCAGGTCCCGGCCGAGCAGCGCACCCGGCGTCACCCGCCACACGTCGGGCTCGCCGCCCGACTCCGGGGTGTCCACCTGGGCGCCGACCGCGCGCAGCATGTCGACGGTCATCCGGATGTGCGGGAGCGAGGGCAGGGAACTGCCCACGTGGCGGACCTCCACGCCCTGGTTGAAGCGGGGGCCGGAGAGGAGCAGGGCGCTCACGAACTGGGACGAGGACGAGGCGTCGATCTCGACCGGGCCGCCGTCCAGAGCGCCTCCGCCGTGCACCGTCAGCGGCAGCGCGCCTCGGCCGTCGTCGTCGATCCGGGCGCCGAGGACACGCAAGGCGTCGATGACGCCGTGCAGGGGGCGCTCGTACGACCGGGGGTCGCCGTCGAAGCGGATGGGGCCGTCGGCCAGCGCGGCCACCGGCGGCAGGAAGCGCATCACCGTGCCGGCGTTGCCGACGTCGACCGTGGCCGGGCCGTGCAGGCCTGTCGGGAGCACGCGCCAGGTCTCGCCCGTGCCGTCGGGGCCGACTCCCTCTTCGATGTCGACGCCCATGGAGCGCAGGGCCTCGGCCATCAGCAGCGTGTCGCGGGAGCGCAGCGGGCGGCGCAGCCAGCCCGGTTCGCTCGCCAGGGCAGCGAGCACGAGGGCGCGGTTGGTGACCGACTTGGACCCCGGGACGTGGACCGTCGCGTCGACGGCTCCGCTCGCGTGCGGGGCGGGCCAGAGGGCGGTGTGTGCGGGGTTGTGGGCCATGGGCCCACTCTATAAGCCGGGGGTGGTGCAGGCCGTCGTAGAGGTGCGGCGCCGTTGTGGCTGGTCGCGCCCCGCGGCAGAGCCGCAAATGTCACCGCCCCGCGCCCCTGTGATGCGCCCCTTCGGGGCTGCATCACACCTCGAGCAACCACCTGCCGCCGCCTATCAGTGAGCACAACGACACCGCGTGGAACAGGAAAAGCCACAGCCCCGCCGGCACGTGCGTCAAGCGCGACAATTGGTCCGCGTCCGAGTCGCCCGCGCCACCCCGCATCCGCTTGGCCTGCAGCTCGAACGCCGGGCGTACGCCGCCCACCAGCAGGAACCAGACCACCGCGTACGCGAACGCCGCCTGTACCTGGGGTCCCGCAAGCCACGACACCAGCAGGAACGTGCCGCCGGTCAGCACCACCGTCAGGGCGCCGTACGCGTTGCGGATCATCACCAGCATGGCGACGAGCAGGGCCGTTGCCAGCCACAGCAGCAGGGTGATGTGACCGGCGGCCAGCAGGGCCGCGCCGCCCAGGCCGAGCAGTGGGGGAGCGGTGTAGCCGGCGGCCGCGGTGAGGATCATGCCGAGGCCGTGCGGCTTGCCGCGGCTGACGGTGAGGCCGCTGGTGTCGGAGTGCAGCCGTATGCCCGTGAGCTGCCGGCCGGTGAGCAGGGCGATCAGGCCGTGGCCGCCCTCGTGGGCGATGGTGATGGCGTTGCGCGAGATGCGCCAGACGTTGTGCGGGACGACCGCGGCCATCGAGGCGACCAGGGTCGCGATCACCACCCAGAGGTCGGGGTCGGGCTGGCTGCCGAAAACCTGGTCCCAGAGGGAGGCCAGCGAGTCGGATGCGGTGGTGTGCATGTTCGGCGATGGCTCCCTGGAGTCGTGTCGAAGTCAGGCAGTGTGGCACGGATGTGCGGACGGTATCTGAGACGCCGACCGGGCAGCCATCGTTCCTGACGGCAAACATGCAGGTCACAGCGTTGGGGCCCCGGAGTGCTCCGGGGCCCCAACGCTATCCGTGCTGACTGTGTGCCGAGTGTGCTTCACGCATGGCGGGCGCGCAGACCGCCGTGGAAGTCGACCACCTCGTCGGTGTGCACCGGCGCTCAGACGGCGGTGACCACGGCCGCCGCGTTGAAGCCGCCCTGGCCGCGGGCCAGTACCAGGGCGGTGCGGAGCGGGAGTTCACGGGGAGTGCCCGTGACGAGGTCGAGGGAGAGGTGCTCGGGCAGGCCGTCGCCGGTGATGTGTGCCGCGGGCGGGACCACGCCGTCGCGCAACGCCAGCAG
The DNA here is from genome assembly GCF_042895385.1 of Streptomyces sp. NPDC001401. Taxonomy (NCBI): domain Bacteria; kingdom Bacillati; phylum Actinomycetota; class Actinomycetes; order Kitasatosporales; family Streptomycetaceae; genus Streptomyces; species Streptomyces sp. NPDC001401. The sequence goes on along the minus strand of NZ_JBIAWI010000004.1, from coordinate 131,671 downwards.
GGCGGCGGCCAGATCCAGTGAAGCGCCGCCCGCGGCGAGCCGGCCCGTCATGGTCTTGGGCACGGAGACGGGCACACCGCGCGGCCCGAACAGCGCGCAGAGCGCCTCCGCCTCGGCCCGGTCGAGCTCCGGCACCCCGGCGGCGTCGGCGAACACCACGTCCACCTCGCGCGCGGTCAGGCCCGCGTCGGCGAGCGCGGCTTCGGCGGCCCGCCGCAGGCCCGGTTCGCCTCCGCTGCCGGGCCGTGGGTCGAACGTGGCCGCGTAGCCGGCGAGCGCCCCGTAGGGCCGGGCACCGCGGGCGCGGGCCGTGGCCGCGTCCTCCAGGACGAGGATCGCGCCGCCCTCGCCGGCCACCTGGCCGCTCGCGGCCGCGTCGAAGGGCAGGAAGGCGCGCGCGGGGTCACCGGCCGTGCTCATGCGGCCGCCGGCGAGCAGCGCGGCCCAGCCCCAGGGGCAGATCGCCCCGTCCACCCCGCCGGTGACGATGAGCCGGCTGCCCTTGCGCAGCTGACGACGGGCCTGGGCGACCGCGTCGAGCCCGCCGGCCTGCTCGCTGACGATGACGCCGCTGGGCCCGCGCATCCCGTGCCGGATGGAGATCTGGCCGGTGTTGACGGCGTAGAACCAGGCGAAGGACTGATACGCGCTGACGTACCGGCTGCCCTTGCCCCACAAGGCCTGCAGTTCCCGCTGGCCGAACTCGAAGCCGCCCGCCGACGCGGCCGTCACCACGCCGGCCGCGAACTCCGGCTCGGCGTCCGGGTCGAGTCCGGAGTCCGCGATGGCCTCGTCGGCGGCCGTGAGCGCGAGCCGCGTCATGTGGTCGGTCTGCGGCAGCAGCCGGCCGGGGATGTGCTCGGCCGCCTCGAACCCGGGGACCTCTCCCGCGAGCCGTGCCGGATACCCGGTGGCGTCGAACCGCGACACCGGCCGGATCCCGCTCTGCCCGGCCAGCGTGGCCTGCCACCAGCGGTCGCGGCCGAGCCCGTTGGGCGCGGTGACGCCCACGCCGGTGAACACCGCGCCGGGCCGGGTGGCGGACACGGGTGCGGTTGTCGTCGTGCTCACGCGGCACCGCCTTCCCGCGTGACGCCGGGCCGGGTGAGGACCATCGCGCTCTGGAAGCCGCCGAAGCCGCTGCCGACGCTCAGCACGGTGTCGACGGTCAGTTCGCGGGCCGTCAGCGGTGTGTAGTCCAGGTCGCACTCGGGATCGGGTTCGTGCAGGTTGGCCGTGGGCGGGATGACGCCGTGCTCGACGGCCAGGGCGCTCGCGGCGACCTCCAACGACCCGATGGCGCCCAGCGAGTGACCGATCATCGACTTGATGGAGCTGACCGGGGCCTCGTACGCGTGCGCACCGAGGCTGCGCTTGAACGCGGCGGTCTCGTGGCGGTCGTTCTGCTTGGTGCCGGAACCGTGTGCGTTGATGTAGTCGACGGCCGTCGGATCGAGGCGGGCCTCGTCCAGGGCGACCCGGATGGCCTCGGCCATCTCCTTGCCGTCCGGCCGCAGGCCGGTCATGTGGTACGCGTTGCAGCGCGAGGCGAAGCCGGAGATCTCGGCGTACACGTGGGCGTCGCGGGCCCGGGCCCGGTCCAGTTCCTCCAGGACGAACACGGCGGCGCCCTCGCCGAGCACGAAGCCGTTGCGGGAGGCGTCGAAGGGGCGCGAGGCGTGCGCGGGGTCGTCGTTGCGCGGTGACGTCGCCTTGATGGCGTCGAAGCAGGCCACGGTGATGGGGGAGATGGGGGCCTCGGTGGCCCCGGCCACCATGATGTCGGCCGAGCCCTCACGGATCAGCTCGGCGGCGTGTCCGACGGCGTCCAGGCCGGAGGTGCAGCCGGTGGAGACCACCGCGGCCGGGCCCTGGGCGCCCACCGTCCAGGCCACCTCGGAGGCGAACGAGCTCGGCACGAGGTGACCGAACAGGTGCCTGGTCGTGTACTCGTGGTCGACGAGCCACTGCCGGCCGCCGTCGCTGACCACGTTGTACTCGGTGTCCAGCGAGGTCGTGGCACCCACCGCGCTGCCGACGGTGACGCCGACCCGGTGCGCGTCGAGTGCCGTGAAGTCCAGGCCGCTGTCGGCCATGGCCTCCCGGGCGCACACGACGGCGAACTGCGCCGCCCGGTCCATCCGGCTGATCTCCTGGGGCGAAAGGCCTTCGTGCGCCGGGTCGAAGTCCGCCTCGGCGGCGATGCGGGAGCGGAACTGGGACGTGTCGAAGCGGGTGATCGCCCGGGTGGCGGTCCGGCCGGAGGTGAGCAGCGACCAGAACTCCTTCACCCCGACGCCGCCCGGCGCGACCACCCCGATCCCGGTGATGACTACGCGTCGATCCATGTGACTCCTCCGATGGCCAGAGTGGGCGTGCGGGCGCGGAGTCCTGGATGCGCCCCGGCGGGGTCCCGCAGCACTTCGACGATGCCCGGAGGGACTCAAACCGTGCTCGAGGGCGGACCCAGGGCTGCGCGGCCCTTTGGACGAGGGCGGCGTCGTGCCCTCCCGCAGCGGGTCTGCACGACGCGCTGCTGGTCGCCGGGGTGGCCGGCCTGCCGGCGGGGGCGGTCGTGCTGCTGACCGTGCGCAGTACCGCAGCGGAGCGCGCCCAGGCGGCTCAGCGTCCCGCCGAGTCGGCCGCTCGCCCGGCATGAGGGGACATGCCAACGGCCCGCGCCGCGTGCTGCGGGGCGGGCCGGGAGCGGAGCGGTGGTCAGCGCCTGTCCTCCGCGTGGGCCCTGGCGTGGCCCAGCGTGGCGAGGCTGTTGGTGCTGAGCGCGTCGTGCACGTAGGAGCGCGCGTCGGCGACGGTGGCGTCCGGGCCGAGGATCCGCTCGATGTTGGCCGTGTTGAGGGTGACGGTGTGCTGCGAGGTGGCCCGCACCCCGTCCGGTGTCTCGGTGAACGTCCAGGTTCCGGTGTGCAGGGTCATCAGCGCAGGCAGGGTGACCTGCTTGTAGGCGATCCTGTGGTGCGGGAAGGTCACCCGGTACGACTTGGTGGTGTGCGTCGAGCCGTCCTTGGCCCGGGTGTCCATCTCCAGCGTCTGCAGGCCCGGCGTCTCCTCGGTGAGCCGGACGGTCGCCACGTGCGGCAGCCGCTCGCCCCACAGGTGGGCCTCGTTGATGAAGTCGTAGACGTCCTTGGCGGTGCCGTCGACGAGCACGGTGTCCTCGAAGGAGAACGTCACGTCCTCGGCGGCGTAGGCGAGTTCGACGTTCTCCTTGAGGGCGGCCAGCTCGGAGCGGGAGTTGCGGTCGACGGCCTCGTCGATCCACTTGAGGCCCTCGGGGTCGTCGTCGACGGCCCGGTAGTCGTGCAGCAGCCGGACCCGGGAGCGGGACGTGGACAGCGCTTCGATGATCCAGGTGCCGCCCATGGCGGCGACCGGCGGTGCGGAGACCTCCTGGCGGAAGGTGATGCGCCGGGCCTCGGGATCCAGGGTGCGGCGCGAGGTCCAGTTCTTGGCCTCGCCGTTGGCGGTGGCCCAGATCCGGATCCGCTCCTCGCGATCGCCGCGCTCGACATGGTCGACGTGGATGGTGGGCGGGAAGATCCGCGGCCAGTTCTCCACCTCGGCGAGCAGCCGGTAGACCACGTCGGCCGGCGCCGAGACCGTGATCTCGTGGGCCACTTCACGGATGGTCATGGTCGGTTCTCCTGTCGGGAGGACGGGTCAGAAGTTGCCGAGGCCGCCGCAGACGTTGAGGGCCTGCGCGGTGATCGAGGCGGCGGTGTCGGAGGCGAGATAGCCGACCAGACCGGCGACCTCCTCGGGGGTGGAGTAGCGGCCCAGCGGGATCTTCGCCTGGAACTTCTCCAGGATCTGCTCCTCGGTGGTGTCGTACGCCGCCGCGTAACCGGCCCGTACCCGCTGGGCCATCGGGGTCTCGACATAGCCGGGGCAGACCGCGTTGACGGTGATGCCGGTCGGCGCCAGCTCATTGCCGAGCGCCTTGGTGAAACCGACCACGCCGTGCTTGGACGCGGAGTACGGCGCACCGAGCACCACGCCCTGCTTGCCCGCGGTGGACGCGATGTTGATGATCCGTCCGCGCGGCTTGTCCCGCATGCCGCCGGTGTTCAGCACCGCGCGCGTCATCCGGAAGACGCTGGTGAGATTGGTGTCGATCACGTCCTGCCAGAGCTCGTCGGTCAGGTCGGCGGTGACGCCGCCGCCGGACCGGCCCGCGTTGTTGACCAGGACGTCGACGGTGCCGAACCGGTCGACGGCCGCCTTGACGAAGGCCGTCACGCTGTCCTCGGACCGCACGTCGAGCGTCGCGCCGTCCACCTCCAGGCCCTCCTCCTGGAGCTCCTTGACCGTCGCGGCCACGTTCTCGGCGTTGCGCGCACCGATGTACACCCGGTGGCCCTGGGCCGCGAGCAGCCGCGCGGCGGCGAGTCCGATGCCGCTCGTGGCGCCCGTGACCAGCGCGGTCCGGGTTTCCTGTGTCGTCTGCTGGGTCATGCCCGCCTCCTTGGAGGAGCTGTCCGTCACGTGGTCAGGCCGCCATGGACTGTTCGCCGAGGTGCCTGTTCACGGCCTCGACCAGCAGCCGCGGGGTGATCGCGTCGGCGAGCGTGTCGTCGGCGAGCGAGACGCCGTACTCGCGCTCTATTCGGCTGCAGGTCTCCAGCAGCGCCAGCGACTCGTAGCCCAGCGCCTCGAACTCGAGGTCGAGGAAGTCGCCGTCGGCGGCGCCCTCCTCCTCGGCGCCGGCCGCGGCGTGCAGGATGCGTTTGAGGTCGTCCTCGGTGAACTGAAGCTCGGTCATGGGGTTCCTCCTGGGGAGCGGTTCGGCACAGAGCCGGGACGGGGCGGCGCGGGTGCCCGGATGCACCATTGGGCCAGAGAGGACTCAAGGAGAACTCGATTCCGCGAATCCGCCGGACACGGAAGACACCGCCCTGCGCATGCACCATCTGTGGTCCCTGCGCGAGGACGCGGTGGTGGGGTGGGACGACGAGGCCGGACGCTGGTGCTCAGCGGTCCGCAGGGCACCGAGCGGGTCGAGGACCCCGCGCCTGCGGTGGCCGAGGCGCTGCGCCGGATGGAGCTCGGTCCCGTGCTGCTCGCCAACCTGCTGCAGTCGAACGGCGGGGAGGGCGCCTGGCGGGCAAGGGGCCGGTGTTGCCGGTGGTGCCGGTGAGCCGTGCCGCGTGCCGCGTTCTTGGTGGAGTGCCGTGCGCTGGAGCACCGGATGGAGATCCACCGTCCGGAGGCGATGGTCGCAGCGCTGCCCCTGCCGGCCGATTGACCCTGGCGATCCTGGGCTATCTGTCGGGGGCGGGGATGACGGTGGCCGCGGCCCGACCGCGCCGGAGCCCGGGGCGGGAGTCGGCGGGGCCGGTTACAGCAGCCAGCCGGATTCGCGGGCGATGCGGATCGCATCGACCCGGTTGCGGGCGTTGAGCTTGGTGACGGCGCTGGTGAGGTAGTTGCGTACGGTGCCCGTGGACAGGTGGAGGAGTTCGGCGATCTCCTGTGGTTCGGTGCCCTGTGCGGCCAGTTGGAGGACTTCGGTCTCGCGGGTGGCGAGCGGGCTTTCGCTGCCGCCCCAGGCGGCCAGGGCGAGTTGGGGGTCGATCACGCGCTGGCCGGCGACGACCCGGCGTACGGCCTGGGCGAGGTCGCCGGGCGGGGCGTCCTTGAGGAGGAAGCCGGCGACGTGTGCGGACATTGCGCGGCGCAGGGTGCCGGGGCGGCCGAGGCTGGTGAGGATCAGGGTGCGGCAGTCGGGGAGGCGTTCGTGCAGGAGTTCGGCGGCGCTGAGTCCGTCCAGGCCGGGCAGGTCGATGTCGATGACGGCCACGTCCGGCCGGTGTTCGCGTGCCGCGCTCAGGATCTGGTCACCGCGCTCGAGTTCGGCGACGACTTTCAGGTCGTTCTCCAGGTCGAGCAGAGCCACCAGTGCACCGCGGACCATGTGCATGTCCTCGGCCAGCAGGATCCGTATCATCGTCGCTTCCCCCGTTACCCCCGTGGCGGAATCCTGTCGGAAACCGCGCCCTGGATCCTATCCAAGCGCAGGCGCCGTCGGCCTGTTGTCAAGAGGAATCGGACCGGGCCCCGGGGGTTGCTCACGCGGCGCTGTCCGCCTGGCCGTACGGCTGTTCGTCGTCCGGTTTCCGGCCATCGAGCAGGTCGCCGACGGCGGCCTCCAGGAGCGGTGCCTCGGCGGTGAGCCGGAAGACGTCGACGTCGGAGCCGTCGGGGGAGCGGCGCACGAGCAGTCGGCCGCCGATGTCCTGCAGCCGCCGCTCGAGGTTGCCCAGGCCGCTGCCGCTGTGCGGCGAGGGGTCCTGACGGCCCAGTACCAGGCCGTCGTTGACGATGGTGAGGCGGACCACGTCGTCCTCGATCCGCGCGGAGATCCGGCAGTACGAGGCCTTGCTGTGCCGCAGCAGGTTGGTGACGCCCTCGCGCAGCACCGTGGCCAGCACGGTGGACGTCGTCAGTGCCAGGTCTGCGACGGCCTCGTCGGTGTCGACGGTGACCGAGACCTCGGCGGCGGCCAGCACCGATTCGGCGGAGGCGAGTTCGGAGCCGAGCGACATCTCCCGGTATCCGCTGGCCACCCGGCGCACATCGGCCAGGGCCTGACGGGAGATGAGCAGCACCTCGTCGACCTCCCTGCGGGCACGGAGCGGGTTGGCGGGGATGAGGCGGTGGATCAGCTCGTTCTTGAGGGTGATCGCGGAGAGGCTGTAGCCGAGCAGGTCGTGCAGGTCCCGGGAGAACCGCAACTGCTCCTTGGTGACGGCCAGTCGGGCCAGATCGGCACGGGCCCGGTGCAACTGCGCGACCAGGCCGGCCATGCGGCTCAGACCGAACACGACGAGACCGGTGAGCGCCGTGGTCTGGCACATGTACACCAGGTCGACGACGCTCCGGCCGTCCAGGATGCCGGGGACGAGCAGGCTGAGCGTCGTCAGTCCGTACAGCGTCCAGCCCGCCCGGGGCGGCAGCAGAAGCAGCAGGGAGCCCGCGAAGAAGCCCGCCATGGCGCCCCAGGACACCCCGAACCAGATCAACGGCAGGTAGGACAGGACGCCCTGGGCGGTGAGCGTGAGTACCTTGCGGCGCATCGGTGCCTCGGTGGTGCCGGGTGCCGAGTGCACGAGTTGCAGCAGGAACACCAGCACCAGACAGCCCACGCCGATGGCAAGGCGGAACGGATCGAGCTGTTCCGAAAGGATGTTGAGAACGGTGATGCCGAGGTAACAGAGCAAAGCGGCCACCAGAATGCCCCGGGAGGTTCTGGTTGCCACGCTGCCGCGGTCCTGCGGCTGGCCGGAATGCGATGCAGACCTGTTCAGATCAGTGGTGTCCTTCCCCCTGCACGAGCCTCTTCTCGTGTCGCGACTCCATGTGCATCCGGCGGTCATTCTAGGCAGAGCGCGGCCGGAAGTTGAGGGTGAGGCGTGGCCGGGTCCGGTCGAGGACGAGGTGCTTTCCCGGCCGACCTTTCGTGTTTCCTGGTGTACTGCTGGAAGTGGCAGGTCGAGGGGTGGTTTGACATGTGTGGACGGTATGCGGCCAGTCGGAGGCCCGAGGATCTTGCAGGAATCTTCGAGATCGAGAAGTGGGAACCCGAGGAGACCCTGGCGCCCAACTACAACGTGGCCCCCACCAAGGAGGTCTACGCAGTCCTGGACCGCCCGATCAAGGACGTCGACGACCGGCGGCCGGTCCGGCAGCTGCGCAAGCTGAAGTGGGGGCTGGTGCCGTCCTGGTCGAAGTCCCCCGAGGGCGGGGCGCGGATGATCAACGCCCGGGCGGAGACCGTCCACGAGAAGCCCTCGTACCGGCGGGCCTTCACCTCGCGCCGCTGCATCATCCCCGCCGACGGCTACTACGAGTGGGTCACCGGCAAGGGGGAGCGGGACCTGGAGGTCGAGGGGAAGAAGAAGCGGCCCCGCAAGCAGCCGTACTTCGTGCTGCCGGCCGACGGGTCGGTCTTCGCGATGGCCGGGCTGTACGAGTTCTGGCGGGACAAGACCCTGCCGGACGACCACCCGCAGGCCTGGTGGGTGACCTGCTCCGTGATCACGACCGAGGCGGAGACGACACCGCTCGCCGTCGCCCCGGCCGACGGGCCGCACGCGCTCGCCGACATCCACCCCCGGATGCCGCTGATGCTGACGCCCGACCGCTGGGACTCCTGGCTCGACCCGTCCCGCACCGACCCCGACGACCTGCGGTCGCTGCTGGAGCCGCCGCCCGCCGGGCTGATGCGCGCCTACCCCGTGTCCACCGCGGTCAGTAACGTCCGCAACAACGGACCGGAGCTGCTGAAGGAGCTGGAGGGCCCCGAAGAGGGCACACTCTTCTGACGTGACGACCGAGATCATTGGTACGGATGCGGGGGACGCCCGCATCACCTGGCACCCGGCGCAGCAGCCCCGGCTCGTGCTGGCGGTGAGCCACGGGGCCGGCGGCGGAATCGAGGCGCGGGACCTGCAGGCGCTGGCCGCGGTGCTCCCCGCACACGGCGTGAGCGTCGCCCTCGTCGAGCAGCCCTGGCGGGTGGCCGGCAAGAAGCTGGCGCCCGCGCCGAAGACTCTCGACGCCGGCTGGCGGGGGATCTGGCCCGCGCTCGCCGGGCCCGGACTGCCGGTGATCTCCGGTGGCCGCAGCGCAGGCGCCCGTGTCGCCTGCCGCACCGCCACCGAGCTCGGCGCCCACGCCGTCCTCGCCCTCAGCTTCCCCCTCCACCCGCCGGGCAGGCCCGAGAAGTCCCGCGCCGAGGAACTGCTCGGCTCCGGGGTGCCCACCCTGGTCGTACAGGGCGGGCACGACCCCTTCGGGAGGCCCGAGGAGTTCCCGGACGGCTCGTACGAGCTGGTCGAGGTGGCGCACGGCGATCACGGGTTCGCCGTGCCGAAGCGGGCGGACATCGCCCAGGAGGAGGCCGTGGCGATCATCACGGGCGCGGTCGTGGAGTGGATCGAGTCACTGGGGTGAACGCTCGGGAATGCAGCGGACCGGACCTCTGTTGAGGCGGACAGAAGTGCTGAACCACCAGCACTGATCGTCGTGGGAGAGGAAGTCCGCCGCATGGGTTCGACCATCTGCCCGAGCCGCAGCAGCCGCACTGACCTGGACTGGACGGTGCTCACTGCGGCCAAGACCACCCCTATTCGAGGGGCGGCGGGGACGGGTCGTCGTCTATCCTCCGATTCTGGCGACACCGGTTTCGGTGCTGCCCGCAATCTTGAGGAGGTGGGTCCGGTCACTGGGATCGACGCAGGGACCGACAACGGCCAGGCGGAGCTGCCCGAGGGCCAGGGCATCAGCGCGGAGACGACCGCGGAGCGCACTGCGCGCTTCGAGCGGGACGCGCTCGAATTCCTCGACCAGATGTACTCGGCCGCGCTGCGTATGACGCGCAACCCGGCGGATGCGGAGGACCTGGTGCAGGAGACGTACGCGAAGGCGTACGCGTCCTTCCACCAGTTCCGCGAAGGCACCAACCTCAAGGCGTGGCTGTACCGGATCCTCACCAACACCTTCATCAACTCCTACCGCAAGAAGCAGCGCGAACCCCAGCGCTCCGCGGCCGAGGAGATCGAGGACTGGCAGCTCGCCCGCGCCGAGTCGCACATGTCGACCGGTCTGCGCTCCGCGGAGTCGCAGGCGCTCGACCACCTGCCCGACTCGGACGTGAAGGAAGCACTCCAGGCGATCCCGGAGGAATTCCGAATCGCCGTGTACCTCGCCGATGTTGAGGGCTTTGCGTACAAGGAGATCGCGGACATCATGGGGACACCCATCGGTACGGTGATGTCCCGGCTGCACCGAGGCCGTCGTCAACTGCGCGGCATGCTCGAGGACTACGCGCGTGAGCGCGGACTGGTCCCGGCCGGCGCCGGAGAGTCGAACGAAGCGAAAGGCTCGGGCTCATGAGCTGCGGAGAGCCGCACGAGACGGACTGCAGTGAGGTCCTCGACCATCTCTACGAGTTCCTCGACAGCGAGATGCCGGACGTCGACCGCGACAAGTTCAAGCAGCACTTCACGGAGTGCTCGCCGTGCCTCGAGAAGTACGGGCTCGAGCAGGCCGTGAAGAAGCTGGTCAAGCGGTGCTGCGGACATGACGACGTACCGAGCGACCTGCGTGCGAAGGTGCTCGGGCGGCTCGACCTGATCCGCTCCGGACAGGCCGTCCCCGAGCACGACATCACCGCGACCCCGCAGGAGTCCTGAACCCCCCGGACCCTCGTCTGGAACGGGCTGTCGTCACTCGAACGTGCTAATCCGCGGTTCATAAGCCCGCGGACTCCCCCCGGGCCGCCCTAGTCTCCTCAGCCGGAGCAGGTTCGGCCGGGAGGGGCGTGATGGAGGCGGTTCCGGCGCGGGCACGTGCATACGTCGCCTGTACGGTCCTCGGCGCTCTGTGCTGTCTGCTTCCGCTGCTCGCCGTCCACACCTCCTGGCGGGCGGTCGCACTGCTCGCCCTGCTGTACGCAGGCTGCGAGCAGGCCGCCGCCCGATGGCGCTTTGCCGGAACGTTCTACCCGGTGCTGCTCGCCGGTGCCTTCCTGCTGCCGCCCCCGGCCGCCGCGCTGGTCGCGCTGCCTGGGGCGCTGCTCTCCCGGGTCGACCAGCGGCCGCGCCGGCTGCGGCGGAGCTGGCGGGCCGCCCAGCTGGTCCTCGGCGTGTGGGCCGCGGGCCGGGTGCACTGGGCGCTGGGCGGGCGGGACGCGGTCGCAGGATCCGACTTCCCGTACGCGCTCGTGCCCGCGGGCGCCGCGGTACTGGCGTTCTGCCTGGTGCTGACCACCCTGGACGGCGGGATCCGCGCGCTGGCCGAGCGGGTGCCGGTACGGCGGGCCTGGCGCGGGCTGTTCGTACGGTCCCTCGCGCCCGTGGTCGTGCACGGCCTCGCCGGGCTGATGATGGCCGTCCTGTGGCGCAGCCCGTACGGGCCCGTCGCCGCACTGCTCGTGCTGCTGCCGATGTGCGTGTCCTGGTGGGTGTTCACGCAGTACCACCGGGAGCGCGCCGCCCACCAGGCGACGATCCGGGCGCTGGTGCAGGCCGTCGACATCAAGGACGAGTACACGCGCGGCCACAGCGAGCGGGTCGGCCAGGCCTCGATGATGATCGCCCGTGAACTCGGCATGGACGACGAGCGCGTCGAGGTCCTGCGATTCGCCGGAATCCTGCACGACGTGGGCAAACTCGGCGTCCCCACAAGGCTGTTGCGCAAGGACGGGCCGCTCACCCCCGAGGAGCGGCGGGTGATCGAGCTGCATCCCGAGTACGGCCACGAAATGGTGCGCGGAATCGGTTTTCTGGGCGAGGCCCGGGCCGCCGTACTCCACCATCACGAACGGCTGGACGGAAGCGGGTACCCGTACGGGCTCAGAGGCAGCCAGATCCCCCAGGCGGCACGGGTGGTGGCCGTCGCGGACGCCTTCGACGCGATGACGTCCACGCGGTGCTACCGGCGCGCCCGGCCCGTCCCGGTCGCCCTGGAGGAGCTGGAGCGGTGTGCGGGGGCGCAGTTCGACCCCCGCATGGTCGCGGCACTGGTGCGGGCGCTCGGCAGGTACGGCTGGCATCCGGCGGTCACGGCCGAGGAGCAACCACGCCTTCCCGCGCCGGCCGCGGCCGTGGCCGGCCGGCCGGGAGCCCGCGGATGAGCGCCCGGCCACCGCTGACGCTCCTGATCCACTCCTGTGCCGCCCTCCTCGCCGCCGTCTCCCTGGCCGTCACCCACCGGACCGGCCTGGAGGAGCGCCCCACCGCCCTCGCCTTCGGCCTGCTCGTCACCGTCGGCGAGCTCACCCGCTGGACCGGCGCCCGGGTCAGGGAGGCCGCGCCGCTCGGGGCCGCCGGGGCGATGTCGTATGCGCTTCTCGGCGAGGACGCCGGGCAGCCCACCCACCACGGCGTCACCCAGGTCGTCGCCGTCGTCCTCGCCGCCGCCCTCATCGGCAGCGTGCCGCACATCGCCCGCGGACGGGGACCCGTGCTCGACCACCTCGCGCGGCGCGTGCTCACCGTCGGATTCGCCGCCGTCTGCTTCCAACCCCTGTACAACCGGGGGGCGTTCGGCGAATGGCGCGGTCCCGCGTACGCCCTGCTGCTCCTGGCGCTCCTCGCCCTCACCGCGCTGTGCGACGCCGTCCTCGCCGCCGCGCTCGCGCACTCCCGCACCCGGTGGCCCTTCGGCCCGCTGCTGCGGGACGAACTGCACGCCCTCCTCGGTATCGGCTCGGCCGTGTGCGCCACGGGCGCGGTGATGGCCCTCGCGGTCGCCGTGGTCGGGCTGTGGGCGCTGCCCGTGTTCTCGCTGCCGCTGCTGCTGACCCAGCTGTCCTTCCGCCGGTACGCCGCCGTGCGGACCACCTACCGGCAGACCATCACCTCCCTCGCCCGCGCCACCGAGATCGCCGGGTACACCCCCGCCGGGCACGCCCGCCGCGTGGCGGCCCTCAGCCGTGCCGTCGGGCGGGACCTCGGGCTCACCCGGCCCGAGCTGACCGTGCTGGAGTACGCAGCCCTCATGCACGACATCGGCCAGCTGAGCCTGGTCGACCCGGTGCCGGCCGGTGCCACCGCCGTACTGCCCACGGCCGAGCAGCGCCGGATCGCCCTGCTCGGCGGCGCCGTCGTACGGCAGACCGGGGTGGACTCGGCGGTCGCCGTTGTCGTCGAGCGGCAGGCCGACCCCTACCGGGAGCAGCCCCTTGCCGCGCGGATCGTGCGGGCCGTCAACGCCTACGAGGAGAAGGCGCGCGACGCCGGGCCCGGCGGGCCCCTGACGGCGCTGGAGGAGCTGCGGCTGGCCACCGCCGGGGACTACGCGCCCGAAGTGGTGGAATCGCTGGCCCGGGTCCTTGCACGGGACTGTCTGACCCTGCCTGCGGCTGGGTAACCCATGGGTAATGAGCGCCCTTCCAGCCGTACGTGGTTGGATGCGAATGAGAGGGTGTGTCCGGGGGCAGCACTAGCCAGCCCACTCCACGGAACTGGCAGGGAATCGTGAGGATCTTCGGCAAGGGACGGCACCGGCCCTCCGCCTCCTGGCGGCAGGCCACCGACCGAGCGTTCACGCTCATCGGCGACGGCCGGTACGAGGACGCGGGCGCGCTGCTGACACGTGCCGCGGATCTGGAGCCCTGGCTGTCCGAGTCCTGGTTCAACCTCGCCCTGCTGCACAAGTTCCGGCACGACTGGGAGCAGGCGCGGGCGGCCGGACTGCGCGCCGTCGCGCTGCTCGACCGGGAGACCGGCGCCCCCGACTGGTGGAACGTCGGCATCGCGGCCACCGCACTGCAGGACTGGCCGCTGGCCCGCCGGGCCTGGCAGGCGTACGGGCTGCGGGTGCCGGGTGCTGCCGCGGCGAACGGGGAGCCCGTCGGGATGGAGCTCGGCAGCGCGGCCGTACGGCTGTCGCCCGAGGGCGAGGCCGAGGTGGTGTGGGGGCGGCGGCTGGACCCCGCCCGCATCGAGGTGCTGTCCATTCCGCTGCCGTCCTCCGGGCGGCGCTGGGGCGAGGTCGTGCTGCACGACGGGGTGCCGCACGGGGAGCGGAGCACCGCGGCCGGGCACTCCTACCCGGTCTTCGACGAGATCGAGTTGTGGGCGCCGTCGCCGGTGCCGACGTGGGTGGTGCTGCTGGAAGCCGCCACCGAGGCGGATCGGGATGCGTTGGAGCAGCTTGCCGCGGACGCGGGGTTCGCTGCCGAGGACTGGTCGTCTTCGGTGCGGCTGCTGTGCCGGATGTGTTCCGAGTCGCGGATGCCGTCGGATGAGGGTGATGGGGAGCACCTGGATCCGCACGACCACAGTGAGCCGGGGCACCCGGGGCCGCTGGGGCATCGGACCGATGGGCAGCTGTGGGTGCCTGAGCGGGAATGTGGCGTGGCCGCCCCGGCTTCCCTGGTGAAGGGGTTGTTGGACGGGTGGGTTGCCGACAGTCCGGATTCTCGTGACTGGCGGGATCTCGAAGAGGTTTGCTAGGACCGTTGCCGGCTGCGGGTCCGTTGTGGCTGGTCGCGCCCTCGCGGCGGAGCCGCATATCGATACAGCCCCGCGCCCCTGAAGGGGCGCTTCCCCGTACCCTGTATCAGCAGCAACCCCCGGTTTTTTGAGGAAGGCATACGTCGGCATGGCGCAGCAGGACACCGAAAAGCAGCACGCGGGCGTGCTCCCCGTGGACGACGAGGGCTTCGTCATCGACACCGAGGAGGCCGAGGAGCGCGAGAACGCCTGGCGTGCGGCCGGCGCCTCGCGGCCCATCACCGTCGTCGGGAACCCGGTGCTGCACAAGGAGTGCAAGGACGTCACCGAGTTCGGCGAGGAGCTGCAGCAGCTGGTCGCGGACATGTTCGCCTCGCAGCGCACCGCCGAGGGGGTGGGCCTGGCCGCCAACCAGATCGGCGTCGACCTGAAGGTCTTCGTCTACGACTGCGGCGACGACGAGGGCGTGCGGCACGTGGGTGTCGTCTGCAACCCCAAGCTGGTCGACCTCCCTGCCGAGAAGCGGCGGCTGGACGACAGCAACGAAGGGTGCCTGTCCGTGCCCACCGCGTATGCGCCGCTCGCCCGTCCCGACTACGCCGAGGTGACCGGGCAGGACGAGAAGGGCAACCCGATCAAGGTCCGTGGCACCGGCTACTTCGCCCGGTGCCTGCAGCACGAGACCGACCACCTGTACGGCTACCTCTACATCGACCGCCTGTCCAAGCGAGAGCGCAAGGACGCGCTGCGGCAGATGGCCGAGAACGAGCCCCGCTACCCCGTCGTCGCGAACGACTGAGGCGAATGACGGGTCAGGCGGCGTCCGGTCCGGCCTCCGGTCCCCGGAAGGTGCGCCGGTAGGCGTTCGGGGTGGTTCCCACCACCCGTAGGAAGTGATGGCGCAGCGCGGCCGCGGCGCCGAAGCCCGTTCGGCCCGCGATCGCGTCCACCGTCTGGTCCGTGCCCTCCAGCAACTGCTGGGCCAGCAGCACGCGTTGGCGCAGGATCCAGCGGTAGGGGGTGGTGCCCGTCTCCTGCTGGAAACGGCGGGCGAAGGTGCGCGGCGACATGTGGGCGCGGTCGGCGAGCTGCTCGACCGTGACGTCCTCGTCGAGGTGCCGCTCCATCCACACCAGCACCTCGGCGACCGTGTCGCCGTGCGAGCGGGGCAGCGGGCGCTCGATGTACTGGGCCTGCCCGCCGTCCCGGTGCGGCGGCACCACCATCCGCCGGGCGATCTTGTTGGCGACCTCGGGGCCCTGCTCCTTGCGCACGATGTGCAGACAGGCGTCGATGCCGGCGGCGGTGCCCGCGGAGGTGATCACCGGGTCCTCGTCGACGTACAGGACGTCGGGCTCGACCTTCAGCCGCGGGTACGCCTGCGCCAGCTCCTCCGCGTGGTGCCAGTGCACGGCAGAGCGCCGGCCGTCGAGCAGCCCGGCCGCGGCGAGCACGAAGACGCCGGAACAGACACTGAGCACCCGCGCCCCACGGTCCACGGCGCGCCGCAGGGCATCCAGCAGCTCGGGCGGGAACTCCCGCGTCTCGAAGCGGGCACCTGCCGGTACGGCGATGAGGTCGGCCTCCTCCAGCCGCTCCAGGCCGTGCTCGACCTGCATGGAGAAGCCCGCGCGCGTGCCCAGCACCGGCCCCTCGGCCGAGGCGACCGCGAAGTCGTACACGGGCAGTCCGTCGTCACTGCGGTCGGTGCCGAACACCTCGCAGACGACGGCCAGTTCGAAGGGGTTCACGCCGTCCAGGACGACGGCGGCGACGTTCTGCAGCATGCCACCAGTGTGCCTCGCCATTGGCAGTATTTCGAGGGTCTACGGCAGTCCTGCCACTGTTTGTAAGGAGCTATCGGCGCGACAGTGGTGTCCATGGATACGGCACACATCGAAGGACTGATCGGAATGCTGACCGTTCTCGGAATCCTGGTCCTGCTGGTTCTCCCGTCCGTGATGGGCATCGTGCACGACCGTCGCATCGACCGTCAGATCCGCGAGGCCGAGCAGGCTCGACGGGAGACCGAGGCCTCCCGTCCACCAAGGACACGGCGGCGCTACTTCACCACCACGGTGACCCACCACTCCTGAATCCCCATGCACGAGACCCGGCCGGCCTGAGTGGCGCACAGCGGCCGGGTGGACTGCAGCCGGGTCTTCCCGTCCGACACGGCCTTGAAGGCGGCGCTCGCGTCACCGGGCTGCAGGACGAACCCGCTGTTGGCGGCCTCCAGGCCGGAGCCGCTCGCGGTGACCGGCTTCCAGGGCCGCTTCGCGGTTCCGTCCAGGCTGATACGGACGGTGTCGCCCACGGCCACGCAGACCGTACGGCCGCTCTCGGCGGCGCCGAGCGTGGATGCCGTCGTACAGCCGCCCGTGGGACTCGGCGTCGGGCTGGTCGTCGGGCTCTTCGTGGGGGTGGGGGACGACGACACGCTGTTGCTGCCGCCCTTGCCGCTGTCGGCCTGGCTGCCGCAGCCGGCGAGGGCGAGGGTGAAGGTGAGTGCCGCGAGGGCGAGGGTCGTGTGGCGGATCGTTCGACGCATGGGGGGCCTCCTCTCCCATGTGACGTGTCACCAGCACCTTTGGATCCACACCGGAGCCCCGGCCGCGAAGGCGGCGACCGGGGCTCCGGGTCAAACGGGTCAGACAGTGATCAGCTGGTTGTCACGGCGGTGTCGTCGAGGACGAAGCTGGTCTGGAGCGAGGAGTCCTCGACACCGCTGAACTTCAGGGTGACGGTGGAGCCGGCGTACGAGGACAGATCGATGGACTTCTGGGCGTACCCGGAGGCGGCGTTGAGGTTCGAGTACGTCGCCAGGGTGGTCGAGCCGGCGGTGACGGTCAGCTTGTCGTAGGCCGTGCTGCTGGACGTCTCCGCGGTGTCGATGTGCAGGTAGAAGGTGAAGGTCGCCTTGCAGCCGCTCGGCACGGTCACCGACTGGGACAGCGTGTCGGTGTGCGAGGAGCCGTACCCGTCCAGCCAGGCGTAGTACGAACCGGCGTGCGCCGACTCGCTGCTGGAGTTGGTGATGACGCCGCTGGACGCGGTCCAGGTGGTGTTGCCCGACTCGAAGCCGGGGTTGCCGAGCAGCTGGGACGAGGTGCAGGTGCCGCTGCTGGAACCCACCGTCCAGCTGAAGGAGGCCGAGCCGGAGGCGCCGGTGGAGTCGCTCGCGGTGACGGTGACCTGGTAGGTGCCCGCGGTGGACGCCGTACCCGTGATCTTTCCGGTCGAGCTGCTGATCGACAGCCCGGTCGGCAGGCCGCTCGCGCTGTAGGTCAGGGTCGCCCCCGCGCTGTCGGAGGCGCTGATCTGGAGGCTGACCGAGCTGCCGGTCGTCGTCGACTGGCTGCCCGGGTTGGTGACGGTCACCGTGTTGCCGGTGGTGCTGCCGGAGGTGAAGGCGGTGGTGCCGTTGGGGGTGCCCCAGCCGGTCGGGCCGTCGTAGCCGGTCTCGGCGGTGCAGAAGTAGGCCGTGGAGCAGGAGCCGTTGCTGCCGCTGGTCACGTCGTACAGGTTGCTGGTGTGGCTGTAGGGGTACTTCGCCGGGTAGTCGCTCGAACCCGGGGTGCCGGCCAGCGCGTACACGCCCGCGATGATCGGCGCGGAGGCGCTGGTGCCGCCGTAGACCGCCCAGCCGGAGCCGCCGTAGGTGTCGTACACGGCCACACCGGTGGCCGGGTCGGCGACGGCGGAGACGTCGGCCTCCATGCGCTTGGTGCAGCCGGTGTCGGTCTGCCAGCTCGGCTTGGAGTCGTACGCGGAGCAGCCGGAGCCGGTGCCCTCGGTGGAGCTGGTCTTCCAGACGGACTCGGTCCAGCCGCGGGAGTTGGAGGAGGTGCTCAGCGCCGTGCCGCCGACGGCGGTCACGTACTGGGACGTCGCCGGGTACTCGGCGCCGTAGGCGGAGTCACCGGAGGAGACGGTGATCGCGACACCCGGGTGCTTGAAGTACGAGGTGTCCTCGCTGGTCTGGGAGGAGGACTCGGAGCCGCCCCAGCTGTTGGAGACGAACTTGGCGCCGAGCGCGACGGCCTCGTTCTCGGCGGTGCCGAGGTCGGAGTCCGTTGCCGAGTTGGCCTCGACCAGGATGATGTTGCAGTTCGGGCAGACGGCGCTGACCATGTCGAGGTCCAGCGCCTCTTCACCGGCCCAGCCGGTGTCGTTGGTGGGCAGCGAGGTCGTGGAACCGGTCTGGCTGACCTGCTTGAAGCAGCCGCTGGCCTTGGTGCACGAGGACAGGCCGTACGTCGAGCGGTAAGTGGCCAGGTCCGACTCGGCGTTGGGGTCGTTGTACGCGTCCACGATGGCGACGGTCAGGCCCGAGCCGCCCGTTGACGGCAGGTTGTAGGCGCTGTGCAGGTTGGCCGGGCTGAGGCCGGAGGGCGCGGCGGCGGCGACCGCGGAGGCCAGCCGCTGCTTGATGTCGGTGCGGCGCTGGGCGAAGCACGATGCGTGACCGGGGGCCGCGGTGGCGCACAGGTGCGTGGTGGGCACCTTCTGGCCGGCCTTGCCGGTCGAGTGGAACGTCTGCCGCTCGGGGGAGGTGAGGGCCTTGGAGTTCTGGGTGGAGCGGGAGATGTGCGAGGCCGCGGATGCCGCGGGCTCTGCGTGCGCGGGTGCCGCGACGAGTCCGGCGAGGCCGAGGGCGAGGGTGGGGATGGCTACGGCCAGGAGTCTTCGCAGGCTCCGTCTGGACTTTCCGGTGCGTGTCTGACGCATGGGGGTACTGCCTCCGTCGTTGGAGTGGGGTTCTCGACGCTGGTGGCAGGCCTGTGACGCGCGTAGCGGCGGCGGTGCGCGATGCCGTCATGGGCATGACACATTGAACGTCCTGTGATGCCGTGTGTGATGCCGTACGTGATGCTGTTGTGGTGCGGTTGTGTGTGACATGACAGGACGGCCAGAAAGTAGCGGGTGGCGAGGACACCGGAACAGACGGGCCGGAAGAACTTTGCCGCTCCATAAGAGCTCCATGGACGGCGCATGGACGGCGCATGGATGACGCTTGGTCGGCCCATGAAAGCTCCATGGGCCGACCCGAAGCCTTGGGAGGCTAGAAGTCCTCGTCGAGGTCGACCGTGCCCTCCACCGCGACCTGGTACGCCGAAGGCCGGCGCTCGAAGAAGTTGGTCAGTTCCTGGACACCCTGCAACTCCATGAAGGAGAAGGGGTTTTCGGAGCCGTACACCGGGGCGAAGCCGAGGCGGGTGAGGCGCTGGTCGGCGACGCACTCCAGGTACTGGCGCATCGACTCGGTGTTCATGCCGGGCAGGCCGTCCCCGCACAGGTCGCGCCCGAACTGCAGCTCGGCCTCGACGGCTTCCTTCAGCATGTCCGTCACCTGCTGCTGGAGCTGGTCGTCGAAGAGCTCCGGCTCCTCCTTGCGTACGGTGTCGACCACGTCGAACGCGAAGCTCATGTGCATGGTCTCGTCGCGGAACACCCAGTTGGTGCCGGTGGCGAGACCGTGCAGCAGGCCCCGGCTGCGGAACCAGTACACGTACGCGAAGGCGCCGTAGAAGAACAGGCCCTCGATGCAGGCGGCGAAGCAGATCAGGTTCAGCAGGAAGCGGCGGCGGTCGGCCTTGGACTCCAGGCGGTCGAGCTTGTCCACCGAGTCCATCCACTTGAAGCAGAACTGGGCCTTCTCGCGGATCGAGGGGATGTTCTCGACGGCCGCGAAGGCGGCGGCGCGGTCCTCCGGGTCGGGGAGGTAGGTGTCCAGGAGGGTCAGATAGAACTGGACGTGGACTGCCTCCTCGAAGAGCTGGCGGCTCAAGTAGAGCCGTGCCTCGGGGGAGTTGATGTGCTTGTAGAGGGTCAGGACCAGGTTGTTCGCCACGATCGAGTCGCCCGTCGCGAAGAAGGCGACCAGTCGGCCGATCAGGTGCTGCTCGGCGGGCGTGAGCTTGGCGAGGTCGGCGACGTCCGAGTGGAGGTCGACCTCCTCCACGGTCCAGGTGTTCTTGATGGCGTCCCGGTAGCGCTCGTAGAAGTCCGGGTAGCGCATGGGGCGGAGGGTCAGCTCGAAGCCCGGGTCGAGCAGATTCTGGGTGGTGGACATTACTGGCAGGCCTCGCAGGACTCGGGGTTTTCCAGGGAGCAGGCGACCGCGTCGGGGTCGGCTGCTTGCTGCACGGGGATGGTCTTTTCAGGCTGAGCTTGGGCCTGGGCGGCGCGGGCGATGCGGGTCGCCGGGCGGGAGCGCAGGTAGTACGTCGTCTTCAGGCCCTGCTTCCAGGCGTACGCGTACATCGACGAGAGCTTGCCGATGGTCGGCGTCTCCAGGAACAGGTTCAGGGACTGGGACTGGTCCAGGTACGGGGTGCGGGCCGCCGCCATGTCGATCAGGCCGCGCTGCGGGATCTCCCACGCCGTGCGGTACAGGGCGCGTACGTCGGCCGGGATCCAGGCGAAGTCCTGCACCGAGCCGTTCGCGTCGCGCAGCGCCTCGCGGGTACGGGCGTCCCAGACTCCCAGCGCCTTCAGGTCCTTCACCAAGTACGAGTTGACCTGCAGGAATTCACCGGACAGCGTCTCGCGCTTGAAGAGGTTCGACACCTGCGGCTCGATGCACTCGTACACGCCCGCGATCGAGGCGATGGTGGCCGTGGGAGCGATCGCGAGGAGAAGGGAGTTGCGCATGCCGACGGTGGCGATGCGCTCCCGCAGTGCCGTCCAGCGCTCCGGCCAGGTGTACTGCGTGTCGTAGTGGTCGGGGTGCAGGATGCCGCGGGCCGTACGGGTCTTCTCCCAGGCCGGCAGCGGGCCGCTCCGCTCGGCGAGGTCGGCCGAGGCCTCGTACGCGGCGAGCATGATGCGCTCGGCGATACGGGTGGACAGGGCCTTGGCCTCCGGTGAGTCGAAGGGCAGGCGGAGCTTGAAGAAGACGTCCTGCAGGCCCATCGCGCCGAGGCCGACGGGGCGCCAGCGGGCGTTCGACCGGCCCGCCTGCTCGGTCGGGTAGAAGTTGATGTCGACGACGCGGTCCAGGAAGGTGACGGCCGTGCGGACGGTCTCGTCCAGCCGTTTCCAGTCGATGTCCTGGCCGACCACGAATGCGCCGAGGTTGACCGAACCCAGGTTGCAGACCGCCGTCTCGCCGTCGTCCGTGACCTCCAGGATCTCCGTGCAGAGGTTGGAGGAGTGGACGACATGGCCCGGCTCGGCCGTCTGGTTGGCGGTGCGGTTGGCGGCGTCCTTGAAGGTCATCCAGCCGTTGCCGGTCTGGGCGAGGGTGCGCATCATGCGGCCGTAGAGGTCGCGGGCGGGGATGGTCTTGCGGGCCAGCCCCTCCGCCTCCGCCTTGCGGTACGCGGCGTCGAACTCCGCGCCCCACAGGTCCACCAACTCGGGTACGTCGGCGGGGGAGAAGAGGCTCCACTGCTGGTCGGCGTTGACGCGGCGCATGAACTCGTCCGGGATCCAGTGCGCGAGGTTCAGGTTGTGCGTACGGCGGGCGTCCTCGCCGGTGTTGTCGCGCAGCTCCAGGAACTCCTCGATGTCGGAGTGCCAGGTCTCCAGGTAGACGGCCGCCGCGCCCTTGCGCCGGCCGCCCTGGTTCACGGCGGCGACCGAGGCGTCGAGGGTCTTCAGGAACGGGACGATGCCGTTGGAGTGCCCATTGGTGCCGCGGATCAGCGAACCGCGGCTGCGGATGCGGGAGTACGCGAGGCCGATGCCGCCGGCGTGCTTCGAGAGGCGGGCCACCTGGTGGTAGCGGTCGTAGATGGAGTCCAGCTCGTCCAGCGGGGAGTCGAGGAGGTAGCAGGACGACATCTGGGGGTGCCGGGTGCCGGAGTTGAAGAGGGTGGGGGAGGAGGGGAGGTAGTCGAGGCGGCTCATCAGGCCGTAGAGCGCGGCGACTTCGTCGACGGCGCGGGCCGAGTCGTCCTCGGCGAGGCCGCTGGCGACCCGCAGCATGAAGTGCTGCGGCGTCTCGATCACGCGGCGGGTGATCGGGTGCCGGAGCAGATAGCGGCTGTGGAGCGTGCGCAGGCCGAAGTAGCCGAAGCGGTCGTCCCCTTGAGGGTCGACGAGTGCGTCCAGGCGGGCGGCGTGCAGGCGGACGATCTCCGCCGTGCGGTCGGCGATGAGGCCTTCGCGGTGCCCGACGGCGACAGACTCCGTGAAGGACGTGACGCCCTGCGAGGCGGCCTCCGCGGCGATGCTGATCGTGAGCAGCCGGGCGGCGAGCCTGCTGTACGCGGGGTCCTCCGAGATCAGGCCGGCGGCCGCCTCCGTGGCCAGTTCGCGCAGCTCCGTCTCGTCCGCACGGGCGGACCGGCCGCGCAGCGCGGCGGCGGCGACCCGGCCGGGGTCGGCGTCGGGGAGGTCGGCGGTCAGCTCGGTCAGGGTCCGCAGCAGCGCGGCTCCGGGACCGTCGTCGGCCACTGCGGCGTTCGCTGAAACCGGGTCTGCTGGCGCGATGGTCACGTGAGGCTCTCCCTCGCTCGGCACGGGGGGCCTTGCGGAGGGCAGGGGGCAGTCACGAGCGCGCACGGCGTCGCGTCCACCGGCCCATTCCACGAGGCCCGGACGTCACAGCACCCGGGCCACGGCGGCCGGGCGCACTGTCGGCAGGTCCTCGGACTGACGCTCAAACATGTGCGAACACGCATGAGTACACCGTTGCGGGACAGTTCCGGATTCGCACCGGATTCCCCTGCGGCGACAGCGAGCATGAGCATACATCTTGTGCCGGGCGCCGGAAGCACCCCCATATGTTGTGTCGCTGCTGACTCCGGAGCGTGTCAGAGCGTCAACTCATAGGTGATCAGCGTGAAGTCGACTCCCGGGATCGGGTTCCAGTCGCGCTCGGGGGCGCGGACGAAGCCGGCGCGTTCGTAGATGCGGTGGGCGGCATGCATGATCGACTGGGTGGACAGGACGATGCCGGTGCACTCCGCGGCTCTTGCCCGGTCGATGCAGGCGCGGACGAGGGCCTCTCCGGCTCCTCTGCCGCGGGCGGCGCGGTCGACGGCGAGCATACGGATCTCGGCCTCTCCGGGGCCCGCAATGTCGGTCATGGGGCCCGGGGACGCGACGAAGGTGACGCCGCCGAGGAGTTGGTCGCCCTGCGCGGCCACCAGCACGTCGGCCGCCGCCGCCCGCTTGGCGACGTCCTTCAGTTCGCCGAGATACCAGTCGCTCGCGCCGAAGGTGAGAAGGCCGTCCTGGAGGTAGGCCTGGGCGGTGATCTCGCCGAGGGCCTCGTACTCACCGGGTTCCACCGGCCTGATCACGATGTCCATGTACCCGAGTGTGCCGGACGGGTACGACAACGGGCCGCCGGATTTCGTCCGACGGCCCGTTGGTCACCGCAACCGTCAGTGGGAAGCCCCGGCCGTGGCCGGCGGCAGCTCCACCTGCACGCCCGGGTCGCCCGCGTCCGCCGTGTAGTCCTGCGGCTTCGTCTCGTCGACGCCCTCCGGGGCCTTCAGCGCCTTGAGTACGAAGGTCAGGACCACCGCGACCACGGCATTCAGGACGAACGCGGTGAGGCCGATGTAGCCCATCTCGCCGAGGCCCGGGATGTCGGCGTTGGAGCCACCGAAGTGCTTCTGGCCCGGGTTGGTCGGGGAGGCGACGCCGTACGCGGCGAGGGTGCCGTAGACCATGCCGACCGCCCAGCCCGCGAGCAGTGCCCAGCGGTGGAACCAGCGCGTGAACAGGCCGCCGACCAGGGCCGGGAAGGTCTGCAGGATCCAGATGCCGCCCAGCAGCTGGAAGTTGATGGCGACCGTCTTGTCCATGGTCAGGACGAAGACCAGGGCGCCCACCTTCACCAGCAGGGACACCAGCTTGGAGACCTTGGTCTCCTGCTCGGCCGTGGCGTTCGGCTTGATGAAGTCCTTGTAGATGTTGCGGGTGAAGAGGTTCGCCGCCGCGATGGACATGATGGCCGCGGGCACGAGGGCGCCGATGCCGATCGCGGCGAAGGCCACGCCCGCGAACCAGCTCGGGAACATGTTCTCGAACAGCTGCGGGATCGCCAGCTGCCCGTTGGTGACCTTGACTCCGGCCGCGATCGCCATGAAGCCCAGCAGCGCGAGCAGGCCCAGCATCAGCGAGTACAGCGGCAGGATCGTGGTGTTGCGGCGGATCACGTTACGGCTCTTGGAGGAGAGGGTCGCCGTGATGGAGTGCGGGTACATGAAGAGGGCGAGCGCGGAGCCCAACGCCAGCGTGGCGTACGTCCATTGGTTCGCCTCGGCCGGGACCAGCGCCCCGCGCGGCTTGCCGGTCGCCGGGTTGGTCGCGCTGAACGCCTCGCTCGCCTTGGCGAAGATGTCGTCGAAGCCGCCCAGCTTGATCGGGATGTAGATGATCGCCACCGCGATGACGATGTAGATCAGCGCGTCCTTCACGAACGCGATCAGCGCGGGCGCGCGCAGGCCCGACGAGTACGTGTACGCCGCCAGCACGCCGAAGGCGATCAGCAGCGGCAGGTCCTTCACGAACCAGTTGGAGTTCGCGCTGCCGCCGATGCCCATGACGTCCAACACGGCCTGAATGCCCACCAGTTGGAGCGCGATGTACGGCATCGTCGCGAGAATGCCGGTCACGGCCACCGCCAGCGACAGGCCCTTCGAGCCGAACCGGCCGCGCACGAAGTCCGAGGTCGTCACATAGCCGTGCTTGTGGGACACCGACCACAGGCGGGGCAGGAACGTGAAGATCAGCGGGTACACGAGGATGGTGTACGGCACCGCGAAGAAGCCGGCCGCGCCCGCCGCATAGATCGCCGCGGGTACGGCGACGAAGGTGTACGCCGTGTACAGGTCGCCGCCGAGCAGGAACCAGGTGATCCAGGTACCGAACGACCGTCCGCCCAGGCCCCATTCGTCGAGGCTCTGCTCGTTCTCGGCCTTGCGCCAGCGCGCGGCCAGGAAGCCCATGACCGTGACGGCCAGGAAGAAGAAGATGAAGACGCCGAGTGCGACGCCGTTCACGCCGTTCTTCACTTGGACGCACCGCCCTTCTGCGAGGCACGGGCGCGCTGGTCACGCTGCCACAGCTTGTACGCGGTCATCGTCAGCGCCGTGGAGATCAGCACCCACAGCATCTGGTACCAGTAGAAGAACGGGATGCCGATGAGCGCCGGGTCCGTCTTGGCGTAGGAGCCGACCCAGAGCATCGCCACGAAGGGCGCGACGAGGCAGAGGGCGATGACCGCGCGGACCGGTGTCACCACCGGGGGTCTCACTTCAGGCGCATCTGACATATCGCGGCTCCGTTCCCTCGCTGATCCCACTGATCACCTGTGTAACGCGCAGGCAATCTAGGTCACTGTGTGAAGGCAGCGGAAGACCTCGTCCGCATATCGGTATGTCGATTCCGTGAAGGCCCGACATCGGTGTCATCGGCAGCAGGTCAGCAGCAGCGGAAACCCTGTTGCGGATCGGCCTCCTGACGGTCCGTCCGCATCCGCTCGAACTCACGCCGGGACGGCACCTCCGCGTCCGGATGGCCCTTCCGCAGATGCGCGGCATAACGGTCGTACGCCGACTCGTCCGTCAGCTCCCGCACATACCAGCGCACACCCCTAATCGCCCGGCGCAGCAGTACCGACGACCGCACGGCGCTCCTCCTCCTTCTCCTGGCGGGTCGGTATCAGCCCCGCCGGGGCGGTGATCCTCGACTCGACGTACGGCGACTCGCTCAGCGAGGAGAGAGCCGGGCGGCGGACGTGCCGGATGCAGACGCGCAGAGCGTCCGCGATCACCACGACGATCAGAACGGCCAGGACCGCCGAAAGGACGCCGTCCACCGTGGAGTTGGTGACCACGGTGTGCATGTCGTCCATGTTCTTGGCGGGCGGCAGCACCTTCCCGGCGTCGATGGCATCCTGGAACACGGACCGCTGCTTGAAGAAGCCGACCTTGGGGTCGCTGGAGAACACCTTCTGGTAGCTGGCCGTGAGGGTGACGGTCGCGTCCCAGGCGAGCGGAATCCCGGTGATCCAGGCCCACTTGAGGCGCCCGGACTTCACCAGCAGGGTCGTGCACACGGCCAGGGCGACCGCGGCGAGCAGCTGGTTGGAGATGCCGAAGATCGGGAACAGCTGGTTGATGCCGCCGAGGGGCTCGTGGACGCCCACCCAGAGGAAGTAGCCCCACAGCGCGCACACGATCGCACTGGTGATGGCCAGTCCCGGCTTCCAACTCACGTTCTTGAAGGGCCGGATGACGTTGCCCAGCATGTCCTGGAGCATGAACCGGCCCACCCGCGTACCGGCGTCCAGCGCGGTCAGGATGAACAGCGCCTCGAACATGATGGCGAAGTGGTACCAGAAGGCCCTGAGGCTCCCGCCGGTGACCTTGGAGAAGATCTCCGAGACGCCGATGGCGAGCGTGGGGGCGCCCCCGGTACGGGAGAGCAGGGTCGTCTCCTCGACGTTCTTCGCCGCCTGGGCGAGGTCGGCGGGGGAGATGTGAAACCCCCAACCGGTCACCACCTGCGAGGCGTTCTGCACGGTGGTACCGATGGCACCGGCCGGTGCGTTCATCGCGAAGTACAGTCCCGGGTCGATGATGCTGGCCGCGACCAGCGCCATGATCGCGACCGACGACTCCATCAGCATGGAGCCGTAGCCGATCATCCGGACCTGTGTCTCCTTCTGGATCATCTTCGGCGTCGTCCCGCTCGAGATGAGCGAGTGGAAGCCGGACAGCGCCCCGCAGGCGATGGTGATGAAGACGAAGGGGAACAGGGATCCGGCGAAGACCGGGCCGTCGCCGCGCGAGGCGAAGTCCGTCACCGCGTCCATCTTCAGCGTCGGCAGGGCGATGACCACACCGAGCGCGAGCAGCGCGATGGTGCCGATCTTCATGAAGGTGGACAGGTAGTCGCGCGGCGCGAGCAGCATCCACACCGGCAGGATCGAGGCGATGAAGCCGTACGCCACCAGCCAGATGACCAGGGTCGAGGGCGCCAGGGTGAAGGCGCCGGCCCACGACGACTCGGCGACCCAGCGGCCCGCGACGAGCGCGAGCAGCAGCAGGGCCACACCGATCAGCGACACCTCGGCGACCCGGCCGGGGCGAAGTACCCGCAGATAGAAGCCCATCAGCAGGGCGATCGGGATGGTCATCGCGATGGAGAAGGTGCCCCACGGCGAGGCGGCGAGCGCGTTGACGATGACCAGCGCCAGCACGCCGAGCAGGATGATCATGATGGCGAAGGCGGCGATCAGCGCGGCCGCACCGCCGAAGGGGCCGATCTCCTCGCGGGCCATCTGCCCCAGCGAACGCCCGTCCCGACGCGTGGAGAAGAACAGCACCACCATGTCCTGGACCGCGCCCGCGAAGACGACCCCGGCGATGATCCAGATCGTGCCGGGCAGGTAGCCCATCTGCGCGGCCAGCACCGGGCCGACCAGGGGCCCGGCGCCGGCGATCGCCGCGAAGTGGTGGCCCAGCAGGACGCGGCGGTCGGTGGGGTGGAAGTCGATGCCGTTGTCGAGACGTTCGGCCGGGGTGGCCCGGGTCCCGTCGACCTTGAGCACCTTGTACGCGATGAACTTCGCGTAGAAGCGGTAGGCGATCGCATAGGTGCCGAGGGCGGCTGCGACCATCCAGGCGGCCGAGACGTTCTCACCCCGGGAGAGCGCGAGTACGGACCAGCCTGCCGCCCCGACCAGAGCGACGAGGGTCCAGATGACGATGGAGCGGACGTTCGCGGTACGCACGAGGCGGTCCTCCCGTCCAGACGGAGTCGGGAGGACCGTAGAACAGGAACGGCAGTTGCGCTACACCGCGGTAGCGCTCCGCTGGGGGTGCCGTGGGGTTGTTTTTTGTCTGCGGCGCCGTTGTGGCTGGTCGCGCCCGCGCGGCGGAGCCGCATATCCGACACAGCCCCGCGCCCCTTCGGGGGCGCTGCCCCGCCCGTCCGGTTAGTCGGTGGGCCTCTTCAGGCGGGCCACGAACTTGTACCGGTCCCCCCGGTACACCGACCGCACCCACTCCACCGGCTCCCCGGTCTTGTCGAAGGAGTGCCGGGAGAGCATCAGCATCGGCAGGCCCACGTCGGTGCCCAGCAGGCCCGCCTCGCGCGGGGTGGCCAGCGAGGTCTCGATGGTCTCCTCGGCCTCGGCGAGGTGGACGTCGTAGACCTCGGCCAACGCCGTGTAGAGGGACGTGTACTTGACCAGGGAGCGGCGCAGGGCCGGGAAGCGCTTGGCGCTGAGGTGGGTCGTCTCGATGGCCATCGGCTCGGCGTTGGCCATGCGCAGGCGCTCGATGCGCAGCACCCGGCCGCCGGCCGTGATGTCGAGGAGCTCGGCGAGGCGGTCGTCGGCGGTGATGTAGCCGATGTCCAGCAGCTGCGAGGTGGGTTCCAGGCCCTGGGCGCGCATGTCCTCGGTGTACGAGGTGAGTTGGAGCGCCTGCGAGACCTTCGGCTTGGCGACGAAGGTGCCCTTGCCCTGGATGCGTTCGAGGCGGCCCTCGACGACCAGCTCCTGAAGGGCCTGCCGCACGGTCGTGCGTGAGGTGTCGAACTCGGCGGCGAGGGTGCGCTCGGGCGGTACCGGAGTGCCGGGCGACTGCGTCTCCGTCATGTCGAGGAGGTGCTTCTTCAAGCGGTAGTACTTGGGCACGCGCGCGGTACGGACGGTCGCCCCACCCTCGTTCTCCGCACTGCTGACGTCGGTGCTCATGCTCTGCCTCTCCGGCTCCGGATGGGGGGTCACTTCGTGATCCCTTCTGTATACCGTCGCCGCCTCTTTTGGTCTAGTCCACGGGGCTAAGTGGTCTAGCGGACGAGAGTACTCCGGCGGCGCTGATTTCGCTGCCTTCTTACTTAAAGGTTCCTGCATATGTAGGTCGCATAACGGCTGGTCAGGGCCGTTTCGAGCACTCTTGACAGGCCTCCTGGTCTGGTCCAAGCTCCCCCTACTGGTCTACACCATTGGTTCAGGTCCCGGCGCATGGGCGGGGGAGGTGTGGGCATCCCTGAGGAGGGTGGCGTGAAGCGCAAGCTGATAGCCGCGATCGGTATCGCGGGCATGATGGTCTCCATCGCGGCGTGTGGCGGCAGCGACAGCAAGGGTTCTTCCAACAGCGGCGCGGACGCCAAGGAGCTGACTGTCTGGCTCACCGTCGACGCCCAGAACAACTGGCCGAACCTGGTGAAGGCGGCCGACGCGGCCGTCCAGAAGAAGCACCCCGGCATCAAGATCAACCACGAGTACTACGGCTGGCCGGACAAGAACACCAAGCTCGACGCGGTCCTCGCCACCGACAAGGCCCCCGACGTGGTCGAGATGGGCAACACCGAGATGCTCGGCTACATGGTCAAGGGCGCCTTCGCCCCTGTCGACCCGGCCAAGTTCACCAACTCCTCCGCCTGGCTGGACGGCCTCAAGGCCTCGGTGACGTTCGCCGGCAAGACCTACGGCGTCCCGTACTACGCGGGCGGCCGCGTCGCCAACTGGCGCAAGGACGTGTTCGCCGCGGCCGGCGTCAAGTCCACGCCCAAGACGTACGCCGAGCTCACCTCCGCCCTGGACAAGGTCCAGAAGAAGGAGGGCGACAAGTTCTCCGCCTGGTACCAGCCCACCCGTGACTGGTACGCGGCCATGTCCTTCGTCTACGACGCGGGCGGCTCCATCGCCAAGGAGTCCGGCGGCCAGTGGAAGGCCAACCTCTCCTCGCCGGAGTCCGTCAAGGGCCTGACCGAGTTCAAGAACGTCGTCGACAAGTACATGCACGGCGACAAGACCAAGGACGAGTCCGACCGTTACATCGTCTACGGCCAGGGCAAGTCCGGCATGATCTTCGGCGCCGCCTGGGAGGGCGCGACCTCGGCCGACCCGAAGAACGACAAGACCGGCAAGCTCAAGAACAACCTCGAGAACTTCGTGATGCCGGGTCCGTCCGGCAAGAACCTCCCCGTCTTCCTGGGCGGCAGCGACCTCGCGATCCCGGTCAAGTCCAAGGCGCAGGCCGTCGCCGCCGAGTGGATCAACGCGTTCACCGGCCCCTCCGGCCAGAAGGGCCTGATGGCCAAGGGCAACCTGCCCAACAACAAGACCGACCTCGCGACCCTCAAGAACGACCCCGCGACGGCGGTCCCGGCCACCGCGGCCGAGTCCAACTGGTTCGTCCCGATGGCACCCGGCTGGGGCCAGGTCGAGAAGGCCCAGGTCCTGCAGACCATGCTGCAGGACATCGGCACCGGCAAGAAGTCGGTCGAGGCCGCCGCGAAGGACGCGGACGCCGCGATCGACAAGGTCATCAACAACAAGTGACCTGAGGGCAGGGCCCGTACAGCCTCCGTCGACGGAGAGGCGGGCCCTGCCTCTCGTACGACCGTACGACCTGAGGGACCGCTGAGGAGCGCGCCATGAGTGCCGCAGACACGACCACCCCCGCCAAGGTGCCGCCGCCGCGGCAGGCGCCGCCACCACCGCCGGTCGCCAAGAACCCACGCAGAGCCCGGACTTCGGGCGGCGCGGCCACACCGTGGCTGCTGCTCGCCCCCTGTCTGCTGATCCTGGCGCTGGTACTCGGCTATCCGCTGGTCCGCCTGGTCACCCTCTCCTTCCAGAAGTTCGGGCAGTCCCAGCTGTGGGGCTTCCTGCCGGCCGAGTGGGTCGGGTTCGACAACTTCACCGGGGTGCTGGGCGACGGCGAGTTCTGGCAGGTCGTGGTCCGCACGATCGTCTTCGCGGCCGGCTCGGTCATCTTCACGATGGTGCTGGGCATGCTGATCGCCCTGCTCCTCCAGCGGGTCTCCGGCTGGGTGAAGACGCTGGTCAACATCGTGCTGGTGGCCAGCTGGGGCATGCCCATCATCGTCGCCACCACGGTCTTCAAGTGGCTGTTCGACGCCGACTACGGCATCCTCAACGCGCTGCTCAGCAAGCTGCCCGGCGTCCAGCTGATCGGCCACAACTGGTTCGCGAGCGGCCCGCAGGGCCTGGCCGTGATCATGCTCCTGGTGGTCTGGGGAGCCGTCCCCTTCGTCGTCATCACCCTCAGCGCCGGCCTCACGCAGGTCCCCGCCGAGCTGGAGGAGGCGGCCCGGCTGGACGGCGCGGGCTCCTGGGGCGTCTTCCGTTACGTCACCCTGCCCATCCTCAAGCCGATCATCGTGATGCTCACGACCCTGTCGGTCATCTGGGACATGGGCGTCTTCCCGCAGGTCTTCGTGATGCGAAACGGCCACCCGGAGGCGGAGTTCCAGCTCCTCACCACCTACTCCTACGACCGCGCCTTCGTCGTCAACGACTATGCGCAGGGCTCGGCGATCGCCCTGATCACCGTGGTGCTGATGCTCGGCGTGGTCGCCGTGTACATGCGGCAGATGCTGAAGATCGGAGAGGTCGAATGACCGTCATGAACGCCGTGGCGACCAAGGGGACCCCCTCGCGGCCCCGGAAGTCCAAGCTCGGCTGGAACCTCCTCGGCCTCCTGGTCTTCCTCACCGCCGGCTTCCCCGTCTACTGGATGCTCAACACGGCCATCAAACCGGCCAAGGACACCATCGACCCCGACCCGAGCCTGTTCCCGACCGGCTTCACGCTCGACAACTTCCGCCGGGCGCTGGCCATCGCGGACTTCTGGGGCCCGGTCGGCCGCAGCCTGATCGTCTCCCTGTCGGTCGTGGCGATCGGCATCGTCGTCGGCATGCTGGCGGCACTGGCCATCTCCCGGTTCGCCTTCCGCGGCCGCAGGATCGTGATCGTCGGCATCCTCGCGGTCCAGATGGTCCCGCTGGTCGCGATGATCATCCCGATCTTCCTGCTCCTCAACGACCTGGAGCAGTACGACAAGCTCTCGGGCCTGATCATCACGTACCTGACCTTCATCCTCCCCTTCACGGTGTGGACGCTGCGCGGCTTCATCGTCAACATCCCGAAGGAACTGGAGGAGGCGGCCATGGTCGACGGCTGCTCCCGCACCGGCGCCTTCATCCGCGTGGTCTTCCCCCTCCTCGCCCCCGGCATGGTCGCGACCTCGGTCTACGGCTTCATCCAGGCCTGGAACGAATACCTCTACGCCCTGATGCTGCTCAGCCAGAAGAACCAGACCGCGACCGTCTGGCTCGGCAACTTCACCACCAAGCACGGCACCGAATACGCCCCGATGATGGCCGGAGCCACGATGATGGCCGTGCCGATCGTCGTCCTGTTCCTCCTCGTCCAGCGCAAGATGGCCGCGGGCCTGACCGCCGGCGCAGTGAAGGGATAACGCCACCCGATGACGACATTCGCCAGCGGTACAGACACCCTGACCCGCGACGCCCTGACGGTCCTTCAGCCGGGCTTCACCGGCACGACGGCCCCCGACTGGCTGCTGCGCCGCCTCGGTGAAGGCCTCGCCTCCGTAGGCCTCTTCGGCCGCAACATCGCCTCACCCGAACAACTGGCGGCCCTGACCGCCCAGTTGCGGGCCGAGCGGGACGACGTCCTGGTCGCGATCGACGAGGAGGGCGGCGATGTCACCCGCCTCGAGGTCCGCACCGGCTCCTCCTTCCCCGGCAACAACGCGCTGGGCGCGGTCGACGACGTGGACCTGACGAGGCAGGTGGCCGCGGAACTCGGCCGCCGCCTCGCCGCCTGCGGGGTGAACCTCAACTGGGCCCCGTCGGCCGACGTGAACTCCAACCCCGAGAACCCCGTGATCGGCGTCCGCTCGTTCGGCGCCGAGACCGACCTGGTCGCCCGGCACACCGCCGCCTACGTCACCGGCCTCCAGTCCGCCGGAGTCGCCGCCTGCACCAAGCACTTCCCGGGCCACGGCGACACGGCCGTCGACTCCCACCACGCGCTGCCGCGCATCGACGTGGAGGCGGCGGTGCTGGAGTCCCGCGAACTGTCCCCGTTCCGCGCGGCCATCGCGGCGGGCACCCGCGCGGTGATGAGCGCCCACATCCTGGTCCCGGCCCTGGACCCGGACCACCCGGCGACCCTCTCGCCCACGATCCTCACCGACCTCCTCCGCGGCGACCTCGGCTACGACGGCCTCATCGTCACCGACGGCATGGAGATGCAGGCCATCGCCGGCACGTACGGCATCGAGCGCGGCAGCGTCCTCGCGGTGGCCGCCGGCGCCGACGCGATCTGCGTGGGCGGCGGCCTCGCCGACGACGAGACGGTACGACGCCTGCGCGACGCCCTGGTCTCGGCGGTCCGCACCGGCGAACTCCCCGAGGAGCGCCTGGCGGAGGCGGCGGAACGGGTCCGGGCGCTGGCCCACTGGACGGCCGCGGCGGCTGCAACCGACGCGGAACACACCCCCGACACCGAGGTGGGCCTCCGCGCAGCCCGCCGCGCCCTGAAGACGACCGCCACCGAGCCCTTCACCCCGCTCACCGAACCGCCCTACGTCGCCGCCCTCACCCCCGTCGCCAACATCGCGGTCGGCGACGAGACCCCCTGGGGCGTCGCGGCGGAACTCTTCCGCCTCCTCCCCGGCACGGAGACGGGCAGCTTCGCCGGCGAGAACGCGGGCCGCACCGCCCTGGCCGCGGCCGGCCCCCGCCGCATCGTGGCCGTGGTCCGCGACGAACACCGCCACCCCTGGATGGCAGCCGCTCTCGACACCCTGCTGGCAGCCCGCCCGGACACGATCGTGGTCGAGATGGGCCTGCCCCAGGCATCCCCTCGCGGAGCCCTGCACATCGCGACGCATGGCGCGGCCCGGGTGTGCGGGCGAGCGGCGGCGGAGGTGATTGCGGGGGCGTAATCACTACGACGAGACAGGCGCCGGCTCCCTCAAAGGGGAACCGGCGCCTGCAACGCTTTCAGGGGCGCGGGGCTGTGTCTGATATGCGGCTCCGCCGCGTGGGCGCGAGCAACCCACCACGACTCGCAGTCCGAAGACAACCGAACCAGGCAGACGAAACCGCCTAAATACCCTGCCAGTCAGGCTTGTTGGCATACGTGTGCCGAAAGTAGTCCGCCAACTTCAACTTGGACGCCGCCCCCTCGTCGACAACAACCGTCGCATGCGGGTGCAACTGCAGCGCCGAGGCCGGACACACCGCAGCCACCGGCCCTTCCACGGTCGCGGCAACCGCATCCGCCTTGCCCTCCCCCGTGGCAAGCAGCACCAGATGCCGAGCCTCCAGAATCGTCCCGATCCCCTGAGTGATGACGTGATGCGGGACCTGCGTTATGTCCCCGTCGAAGAACCGCGCATTGTCGACCCGCGTCTGCTCGGTCAACGTCTTGATCCGCGTCCGCGAGGCCAGCGACGAACACGGCTCGTTGAACCCGATGTGCCCGTCGGTCCCGATGCCGAGCAGCTGCAGGTCCACCCCGCCGGCCTCGGCCAACGCCCTGTCGTACGCGGCGCACGCCAACTGCACGTCCTCGGCCGTCCCGTCGGGCCCCATGAACGCGTCCATCCCGATCCCGAGCGGCTCCAGCACCTCGCGCCCGAGCACCGAACGGTACGACTCCGGATGCTCCGCCGGCAGCCCCACGTACTCGTCGAGCTGCGCGATCCGCGCCCGCGAGGTGTCCACGGCACCGGAGCGCACCTGGGCCGCGAGCGCCTGGTAGACGGGCAGCGGGGTCGAGCCGGTGGCCACGCCGAGCAGCGCCGCGGGCTTGCGCCTCAGGAGCTGCGCCATGGCCTCGGCGATGAGCTCGCCGCCCGACTTGGCGTCCGGAACGATGACAACTTCCACGCTGGGCCTGCCGATCTGAAGGGCTGTGTGGGCTATGTGGTTTAGACCAATCTAACAGAATCGACTCCTGCGACCCAGGCCGATGCAGGGCGATCGGCACACCGCATGGAGGGCCATCGCCATTCCATGCGGAGGACAGGCGTCATTCGTCACGGGGGAGTGGAATGGGTGCGGTGCAGCGACGCGCATCGCCTCGCACGGCAAGCAGACACACTCGGGAGGAACCCGCCATGACCGCCCTGACTCCGGACCCGACACCGGACCCCCAGAACGACGTCCCGGGCCGGATCATGGCCCGTGAGATGGCCGAGCAGCCCGCCGTGCTGCGCCGCATCCTCGAGGAGGGAGCCCCCGGCATTCGGCAGGTGGCCCGGGAGATCGCCGCCCGCAAACCCCGCTTCGTCCTGCTGACCGCCCGCGGCACCTCCGACAACGCCGCCCTCTATGCCAAGTACCTCCTGGAGATCCGCCTCGGCCTGCCCTGCGGCCTCACCTCGATGTCCACCACCACGGCATACGGCGCCCGCCCGGACCTCACCGACGTCCTCGTCGTCACCGTCAGCCAGTCCGGCGGCTCCCCGGACCTGGTCGCCTCGACCCGCGCCGCCCGCGAGGCCGGCGCGATCACCCTCGCCGTGACCAACAACCCCGGCTCACCGCTGGCCGGCGTCTCCGAGTACCACGTCGACATCATGGCCGGGCCGGAGAAGGCCCTTCCCGCGACCAAGACCTACACGGCCTCCCTTCTCGCCCTCTACCTCTTCGTCGAAGGCCTGCGCGGCGGCGACGGCGCCCCTGCGAAGGTGCTGCCGGACCTCGCCGAGCAGTTGCTGGCCCGGCAGGACGAGGTCCGCGCCCTCGCCGCCCGCTACCGCTTCGCCGAACGCATGGTCATCACCTCCCGCGGCTACGGCTACCCCACGGCCAAGGAGGCCGCCCTCAAGCTCATGGAGACCAGCTACATCCCCGCCCTCTCTTACTCCGGCGCCGACCTCCTGCACGGCCCCCTCGCCATGGTCGACAACGTCTCCCCGGTCATCGCGGTGGTCACCGACGGCAAGGGCGGCGAGGCCCTCCAGCCCGTCCTCGACCGGCTGCGCGGCCGCGGCGCCGATCTGTTCGTCATCGGGCCCAGGAGCCAGGTCGAGCAGGCCTCCGCCGGCTTCGTCCTGCCCACCGAGGGCGTGGCCGAGGAGGTCCAGCCGATCCTGGAGATCATCCCGCTGCAGCTCCTGGCCCACGAGATCACCATCGCCCGCGGCCAGGACCCGGACGCACCGCGGGCGCTGGCCAAGGTGACCGAGACCCACTGAGCCGGCCCGCGGGCGGCCACCACCGGCCTCGTAGGAACCCTTACGTCAGCGAACCCCCCGTTGCATCCACCCAGCTTCCCGTCACCCACCGGCCGGCGTCCGACGCCAGGAACGCCACCACGTCGGCGACGTCGGCCGTCTCGCCGACCCGGCCCAGTGCGGAGAGCCCCGCCCCCCACTCCCACGCGTCCGGGCTGCCGTGCAGGACCTCATATGTGTTGTCCGTGTCGATGAGCCCCGGCGCGACCGAGTTCACGGTGATGCCCCGAGGGCCCAGCACCTTGGACAGGTCGCGGGAGAGAACGTCCAGCGCGCCCTTGGTCATCGTGTACGCCATGTTGTGCGGCATCGCGGCGCTCCTGGCCAGCCCCGACGAGATGTTGACGACCCGGCCCCCGTCCCGCAGGCGCGCCGCGCCCTGCTTGACGATGAAGAACGGCGCCTTCACGTTCACCGCGAAGAGCTTGTCGTACTCCTCCTCGTCTATCTCCTCGATCGTCCGCGATTTACCGATGCCCGCGTTGTTCACCAGGATGTCCAGCCCGTCCGCATGCCGGTCGAACTCCTCCCACAGGGCGTCCACGTCCCCCGGCCGCCCCAGCTCCACCCCGATCGCGAACGCCGAGCCGCCCGCCGCCTCGATCGCGGCCACCGTCTCCTTCGCCGCCGCCCCGTTCCTCCCGTAGTGGACCGCGACCCGCGCCCCGTCACGCCCCAGCCGCTCGGCGATCCCCCGCCCGATCCCCCTGCTCGCCCCCGTGACGAGTGCCGTCCTGCCTGCAAGCACGCCCATGCCGGCGCCCCCTTCGCACATTGTCTATCGATCGCTACAGAAAGACCGTACAGCAGCCCTCCGACATTTCTCTAGCGCCCCCTATACAATTCACTCCATGGTGGGCAGTGAGGACACGAAGACGAAGACCCAGGTGGCACCCAAGCCCCGCGGCCGCCCTCGTTCCTTCGATCGCGAGACCGCGCTGGAGAAGGCGGTCCTGGCCTTCTGGGAGCACGGGTACGAGGCGACCTCCGTCTCCGACCTGACCCGCGTCATGGGCATCGGCGCGCCGAGCCTGTACGCGGCCTTCGGCGACAAGCGCGCGCTGTTCGACGAGGTCGTGACCGTCTACGGCGTCCGCTACGGCTCCTTCACCGACCGGGCCCTCGCCGAGGAGCCCACCGCCCGGGCGGCCGTGGAGCGGGTCCTGCGGGAGGCCGCCGCCGAGTACACGACTCCCGGCCGACCGCACGGCTGCCTCGTCATCCACGCGGCCACGAACTGCACGAGCCCCGAGGTCGAGGCCTCCCTGCGTGAGCGGCGCAACGCCAACATCGCCGCCTTCGAGAGTCGTATGAGGGCCGACATCGCATCGGGGGAGCTGCCGGCCGGGACCGATGCCGCCGCGCTCGCCCGGCACACGGGGGCGATCATTCAGGGCATGTCCCAGCAGGCTCGGGACGGCGCGAGCCGCGAGGAGTTGGAGGCGCTCGCGGAAATTGCCATGTCCATCTGGCCCCGCACATGAACCCACACGGGTTAGGCTGCGTGGTGGATGTTAGGGCGTCCGACTAGTCGTAGCGCCAGTCGTAGCAGCCGCACAACTGACAACAACAAACAGGCTCCAACGCATGGACACACGTAGTGGTCTAGTCCACAATGCGTAAAGAGCGTGTACGCACGAGCTTCCGTCTTCCCCGCACAGGAAGACGGACGGAGGATCCGGAGCTCTCTGCCCTGACTGCCCCGGCTCCTCATCCTTCGGCCATCCGGGACCGCACACCCCGCGGCCGATATTGCTCCGGGCTGCGGTGCCGGGAGGGTTGAGGGTCCCTCCCAGGCGCCGCGGCCCGCGGGTGTTTTCAGGGCCTGTACGGACCTCCGGTCGTATTTAGGACCTGCACATACCCCCAGGTACGCTCACCCACGTGCCCTCCATGAACGAACTGGTCCGCCAGCACACCGCCCTCGACGACTCCGACCTCGAGTGGCTCCATCTGCTGGTCTCGGAGTGGCAGCTGCTGTCCGACCTCTCCTTCGCCGACCTCGTCCTGTGGGTCCCCACCCGCGACGGCACGCGCTACGTCTCTGTCGCCCAGATGCGCCCCAACACCGGCCCCACCTCCTACCAGGACGACATGGTCGGCCACCTCGTCCCACGCGGCCGACGCCCCATGCTGGACGCGGCGCTCGACGAGGGCCGGATCGTGCGCGAGGGCGACCCCGAGTGGCGCGAGGAGGTCCCCGTCCGGGTCGAGTCGATCCCCGTACGCCGGGAGGGACGCGTCCTCGGCGTCATCGCGCGCAACACCAACCTGCTGACCGTACGCACCCCGAGCCGCCTCGAACTGACGTATCTGCAGAGCGCCTCGGACCTGGCGCAGATGATCGCGGCCGGCTCCTTCCCGTTCGCGAACCAGCAGATGGACATGGATGCCGCGCCGCGCGTCGGTGACGGCCTGATCCGCCTCGACGCGGACGGCATCGTCCAGTACGCCTCCCCGAACGCCCTGTCCGCCTACCACCGCATGGGCCTCGCCTCCGACCTGGTCGGCCAGCACCTCGGCAGGACAACCGCCGAACTCGCCCCCACCCGCGGCCCGGTGGACGAGGCGCTGAGCAAGGTCGCCAGCGGCTGGGCGCCGCGCGAGTTCGAGATCGAGGCCCGCGACGGAGTGATCCAGTTCCGGGCGATCCCCCTCAAGCCCAAGGGCACACGCATCGGTTCGCTGGTCCTGCTCCGTGACGTGACCGAACTGCGCCGCCGCGAGCGCGAGTTGATCACCAAGGACGCGACCATCCGGGAGATCCACCACCGGGTGAAGAACAACCTCCAGACGGTCGCCGCCCTGCTGCGCCTGCAGGCCCGGCGCATCGAGTCCGACCGCGGCCGGGAGGCGCTCGAAGAGGCGGTCCGCCGTGTCGGATCGATCGCGATCGTGCACGAGACGCTCTCCCAGAACCTGGACGAGCGAGTGGAGTTCGACGAGATCGCCGACCGGGTGCTGGCCATGGTCGCGGAGATCTCGCCGGGCAAGGTCACCGGCCGGCGCTCCGGCCGCTTCGGCATCCTGGACGCCGAGGTGGCCACCCCGCTGTCCATGGTCCTGACGGAGATCCTGCAGAACGCCCTCGAACACGGCTTCCGAGAGGGCGACACCGGCACGGTCGAGGTCTCCGCGGTCCGCGGCGGCACCACCAAGGAGGCCCGACTCCTGGTCACCGTCCAGGACGACGGCGTCGGCCTGCCCGAGGGCTTCGACCCGCACACCGCGGGCAACCTGGGTCTGCAGATCGTACGGACCCTGGTGGAGGGGGAGTTGGGCGGCACATTCGACATGGTCCCGGCGCCCGACGGGGGGACGCGGGTGATCCTGGACGTTCCGGTGCAGGCGCACAAGTAACGCCGTACACAAGGAGCGCCGTACGGCAGGCCGGTGCACAGCAAGAAGCCCCGGACCGTTCCCAGGTCCGGGGCTGAAATGCTCGTTGCCAGCTTGTGCTGCGCATCGGGGGTACTGCGCGCTGCGGCTCGGGGGCGGGAGATGCGTACTCGCTGTACGCGCCGCCAAGCTCAGGCTGTTGCGGGGCGGGTTGTCAGGCGGAGGCCTGACGGGCCCGGTTGCGGGCGGCACGGCGCTTCATGGCGCGACGCTCGTCCTCGCTGAGACCACCCCAGACGCCGGAGTCCTGGCCGGACTCGAGCGCCCACTGCAGGCACTGCTCCATGACGGGGCAGCGGCGGCAGACGGCCTTGGCTTCCTCGATCTGCAGCAGCGCAGGACCGGTGTTGCCGATGGGGAAGAAGAGCTCGGGGTCTTCCTCGCGGCAAACGGCGTTGTGACGCCAGTCCATGGCTGCTACCTCTCCTTGGTATTACGTGCAGGTTGCTTGTGAATGTGAACGCTTTCACGAATCCCTCAACAAGTGAAGGGCCGAGCGCCAGGTTCCCTGGCGAGGTCCTGTGATTT
Organism: Streptomyces sp. NPDC001401; assembly: GCF_042895385.1. Taxonomy (NCBI): domain Bacteria; kingdom Bacillati; phylum Actinomycetota; class Actinomycetes; order Kitasatosporales; family Streptomycetaceae; genus Streptomyces; species Streptomyces sp. NPDC001401. Next base: position 91,749 of record NZ_JBIAWI010000004.1, on the reverse strand, counting down.
GAAGAGGGGTTCCGGTGATCTGTTGAGGCCGGTGTTGCGGGCCGTCCCGATCGCCACGTAGAGACTCGCAAACCTCAGCGGCGGATACAACCCCTTCCGGAAAGTTTTTTTTGATTCCTCGGTGTCGACTAGGTCACAGCCGTACTTCCATGGGGTGGATCCTGGCCTAAACGTTCGAGTGAAAGGACTTCAGCCCTTTCTGCTCACACAATCACACGCAGTGCACGGCGTACGCCTGTGAACGTCACGCTCGTACGCAGCCCCAGGTGGTCGCCGTCCATCTGGAGGGGCAGGGGCACCTTCGAATGCAAGGTGAACCCGTCCAGGTCGTGCAAAGACACGACGTGCTTGCCATGGGGTCCGCGCTCGGGGGACGAAGTGAGCAACTGCGTGGCATACCGGGCAGCCGAGACCGTGGACATACGGCTGAGACCCAGCAGGTCGAGCCCGGTATCGAACGAGGCCTTAGGTGCCGCGTACACCGGACGATTGCCCAGATACGTCCACGGTGAGGTGTTGCAGATTATGGACAGCACCAGACCGGTCACCGGCTCCTCGCCGGGCCGCTCCAGCGTGATCGACCCGTGCCGCCGGTTGGGTTCCTGCAGGAACTGGTGTGCGACCTGGCGCAGATAGAGGGCGTGGGTGGACTTCCGGCCCTGCTCGCGCTGCTGCTCGACCCGCCCGACCACGCCCGCGTCGAAGCCGAGCCCCGCGCAGAAGGTGAACCAGCGGGACGGCACCGCCTCGTCCTCGGTGCCCGGCGTGCCTTCGGCGATGCCCATGCCGACCGTACGTTCGCTGCCCTCGCGCAGGGCGTCCAGCAGCGCGCCGGTCGCTTCCACGGCGTCGTTGGGCAGCCCCAGGGCGCGGGCGAAGACATTGGTGGAGCCGCCGGGCACCACGGCCAGCCGGGGCAGGCCTTCCGGGTCGGGTCCGGCGTGCAGCAGGCCGTTGACCACCTCGTTGACCGTGCCGTCACCGCCGAGGGCCACGACCAGGTCGATGTCGTCGCTCTCCGCCGCCTGCCGGCCCAGGTCGCGCGCGTGGCCGCGGTACTCGGTGGTGACCGCCTCGAGCTTCATCTCGCTCGCCAGCGCATGGGTCAGGACGTCGCGCGTACGTGCGCTTGTGGTGGTTGCTGCCGGATTGGCCACGAGAAGTGCACGCATGAGTTGCAGCGTACCTACTGGGAAGTACCGGGCACAGGTCGAGGTAGGGATCAGGTAAGAGGTGCGGGCGTGAGGCTCACCACGAGGGTCCGGCTCAACCTCAGCAGGGCGGTCCGCGTCCCCCGGGCTTGCCACGGAGGCGTGCATCCCCAGGGCTACCCTTCAGGGGTGACCAGTGAGCAGACCCCCGCCACCGAGGAAAACACCGGCCCCCGCCCGCGCCGCCTGACGTACGCCGCGGCGCTCGCCGCGCTGGAGGGGCTCGCGCTGGCCGTCGGGGGCGTGTGGATGCTGGTGGAGGGCCTCGCGGGTGCCCCGGACGACCGCCGGTCCGCCGTCACCGGCGGCATCACACTGGTTGTCCTCGCCCTGCTGCCGCTGCTGGCCGCCCGTGGCCTGCTCGCCCGCCGCAGCTGGAGCCGCGGCCCCGCCGTCATCACCCAGATCATGGCGCTGCCAGTGGCCTACAACCTGCTGCAGGCCGACAGTGTGGCCATTCCGGCGGGCATCGCGCTCGCGGTCGTCGCCGTCGTTTCGCTCGTGCTGCTGGTCAATCCGGCAACGACCCAGGCCCTCGGGATCAAGGGTCCGGGCCGTGCACAGGACGGCAAGCAGTAGTCGTACGGCACCGCAGCAGCCGTAGAACTGCGGCCGCGGTGAGGCGGAGCCCTACTCCTCCACCAGCAGCTTCTCCCGCAGCTGTGCCAGCGTGCGCGCCAGCAGGCGGGACACGTGCATCTGCGAGATGCCGACCTCCTGCGCGATCTGCGACTGGGTCATGTTGCCGAAGAAGCGCAGCAGCAGGATCCGCTTCTCCCGGGGCGGGAGATCCTCCAGGAGCGGCTTGAGCGACTCGCGGTACTCGACGCCCTCCAGGGCCTCGTCCTCGGCGCCCAGAGTGTCCGCCACGGCCGGGGACTCGTCGTCCGTGTCGGGGACGTCCAGGGACAGCGTGGAGTACGCGTTGGCGGACTCCAGGCCCTCCAGGACCTCCTCCTCCGAGATCGCCAGCTTCTCGGCGAGCTCGTGGACCGTGGGGGAGCGGCCGTGCTGCTGCGAGAGCTCCGCGGTCGCCGTCGTGAGCGCGAGGCGCAGCTCCTGCAGGCGCCGCGGCACGCGCACCGCCCAGCCCTTGTCGCGGAAGTGCCGCTTGATCTCGCCGACGACCGTCGGGGTCGCGTATGTCGAGAACTCGACGCCGCGCTCCGGGTCGAAGCGGTCGACCGACTTGATCAGGCCGATGGTGGCGACCTGGGTGAGGTCGTCCAGCGGCTCGCCGCGGTTGCGGAAGCGGCGCGCGAGATGCTCGACGAGCGGGAGGTGCATGCGGACCAGCTTGTTGCGCAGCTCCGCGTACTCCTGGCTGCCGTCCTTCAGGCTGCGCAGCTCGATGAACATCGCGCGCGCCCCGCTGCGGTCCTGTGCGTCGTGCTGCGTGGCCTGCTGCACGCTCTGCGCGTCCTGCCCGTCGCCCTCGGCGTTTCGCTCGTGCTCGCTCATCGTCCCGCCCGTCGCCCTTCTCCGAGCCCTCGCCTCCGCTCGGACCGGGGTGACCCCGTTCCGTCCGTCCAGAGGCGTGCTCTGCACGGCACCTTCCCGATCCCGCTGCCCGTCGCCCGGGAAGCCGGCCGCCGCTGTGTCGTCGGCGTCGTCCTCCGGATGCGGCCGGGCCTGCTCGGGGATGCCGTCGATGCCGTCGGTGCCGTTGACGGTGTCCCCGATGCGCCGGGATCCGTCTACGCCCTCGGCCGGCAGCTCTCGTGTGCCGCGCTCTTCGTCACGCACCGGCCCGTCCCCTGTCCTCACGCCGGCCCGGGTCCCGCGCCGCGCTGTTTGTAGAGGCTGATCGAAACGGTTTTGTCCTCGTCCACGGCGGAGGAGACCTTGCCCGCGAGTGCGGACAGGACGGTCCAGGCGAAGGTGTCCCGCGAGGGGGCATGGCCGTCCGTGGTCGGGGCCGAGACGGTGACCTCGAGCGAGTCGTCGACGAGCCGGAAGACGCAGCTCAGCACCGAGCCGGGCACGGCCTGCTGGAGCAGGATCGCGCAGGCCTCGTCCACCGCGATGCGAAGGTCCTCGATCTCGTCGAGGGTGAAGTCCAAACGGGCCGCGAGGCCGGCAGTCGCCGTACGCAGCACCGACAGGTAGGCACCCGCAGCCGGCAGCCGGACTTCCACGAAGTCCTGGGTCGCGGGCTCGCCTGCGATCTGGGACACCCTCACCTCCAAGGTGGTACAAGCTTTTCGGGGGCCGAGGGTTGCCCCCCGGCATAACGCGATGTGTGGTTCAGCGGTGACGCTATCGCGCTCTCAAGTTTCCCGTCCCCGGGACCCCAACCCCTTGCCGTCACTCACAGTAAAACTGTGGACACGCTCCGTGTCTAGGGGTCTGCGGCTCCAATTGGGAAGAACGCGCGCCGGGTTGACGTACCCAGACGTCAGACGGTCGAACCGTCCGGATCGTGGGTCGTCCCCCGGTCGTCCAGGGTCACACGAGAACGTGGTCCACGAAGCACCAACGCCAGTTCTCACCGGGTTCGAATGTGCGCATGATCGGGTGGCCGGAGTCCTTGTGGTGCTCCGTCGCATGCCGGCCGGGCGAGGAGTCGCAGCAGCCGACGTGGCCGCAGGTGAGGCACAGCCGCAGTTGTACCGGGTGTGTGCCCGCTGCCAGACACTCCGGACACGTCTCGGTCAGTGGACCGGGTTCCGGATGCGGCAGCGCGTCGGCATGCGTGCACTGTTTCATGATTGCCAGATTACGACGGGTGTGCGGATGGCCGCGCGGAAAAACGAGGGCGGGCGAGGACGATGGACGTGATGCCACTGCTGTTGCTGGTGGCGGGGAGCGCCGCGATCGCCGCGGTGGCCCGGCGCACCCCGGTGCCGGCCCCGCTGCTGCTCGTCGCGGTGGGGCTCGCCGTCTCGTACCTCCCCGGGGTGCCGGACTACACCCTCGACCCGGACATCGTGCTGCCGCTGGTGCTGCCTCCGCTGCTGCACAAGGAGGCCGTCGAGAGCTCGTACCTCGATCTGCGGGCGACGATGCGGCCGGTGGCGCTGCTGTCGGTGGGCTACGTGCTGTTCGCGACCTTCGTCGTCGGCTGGGTCGCCTATCTCGTCGTGCCCGGGCTGCCCCTGCCCGCGGCGCTGGTGCTGGGCGCGGTGGTGGCGCCGACGGACGCGGTCGCCGCTGCGGCGGTCGCCCGCCGGGTGGGCCTGCCCTCCCGGATCACGACCATCCTCCAGGGCGAGTCCCTGCTGAACGACGCGACCGCGATCACCGCCTACCGGGTGGCCGTCGCGGCCGCCGTCGGCGAGGGCGCCTCCTGGATCGGCGGCATCGGCGAGTTCCTGCTGGCGGCGGTCGGCGGCGTGGTGGTCGGGCTGGTGCTGATGCTGCCGATCCACTGGCTGCGCACGCACGTGAAGGAGTCGCTGCTGCAGAACACCATGTCCCTGCTGATCCCGTTCGTCGCCTACGCGGTCGCCGAGCAGGTGCACGCCTCCGGTGTCCTCGCGGTCGTGGTCGTCGCCCTCTACCTCGGACACCGCGCGTGGGAGGTCGACTTCGCCACCCGCCTCCAGGAGGAGGCGGTGTGGAAGGTGGTCGCGTTCGTCCTGGAGTCGGCGGTCTTCGCGCTCATCGGCCTGCAACTGCCGGTGGTCCTCAAGGGCCTTGGCGAGTACGAGGGCGTGGACGCCGCCTGGTACGCGGTCGCCGTCTTCCTGGTGGTCGTCGTGGCCCGGTTCGTGTGGGTGTATCCGGGGACGTTCGTGCCCCGCATACTGTCCGCGCGGATCAGGGAACGCGAGGACAACCCCACCTGGAGAGGGCCGATCGTCACCTCCTGGGCGGCGATGCGCGGCGTCGTCTCCCTCGCCATCGCCTTCTCGATCCCGCTCACCGTGCACGGCGGCGGCGACTTCCCGCAGCGCAACCTCATCCTCTTCCTGACCTTCACCACGGTCATCGGGACCCTGGTGGTGCAGGGTCTCACCCTGGCCCCGGTGATCCGTCTGCTGAACTTCCCCGGCCGCGACGTACAGGCCGAGACCCTCGCCGAGGCCAACGCCCAGGCCCAGGCCTCCCGGGTCGCCGAACAACGCCTCGACGAACTCCTCACCGACGAACGCAACGCCATCCCGCCGCCCCTCGCCGACCGGCTCCGGCAGGTCCTGGAGCGCCGCCGCAACGCCGTCTGGGAACGCCTGGGCCAGACCAACCCCGTCACCGGTGAATCCGTCGACGACACCTACCGCCGTCTGTCCCGCGAGATGATCGGCGCCGAGCGCGCGATGTTCGTGCGGCTGCGGGACGGCCGCTACATCGACGACGAGATGCTGCGCACGTTGCTGCGCAGGCTGGACCTGGAGGAGGCGGCCGCCTACCGGGAGACCGCCTGAGCGCTGCGCGGGCTGTGCCGTCTTTCGTCTGCTGCATCATTGTGGCTGGTCGCGCAGTTCCCCGCGCCCCTTCAGGGCGCTGCCGTACCGCAGGGACTTCGCCGGACCCGCTTAGCGCGCCGTGCTCAGCGGAAGGGCCGCCCAGTGACGACAGCCGCCACCGTCGTTCCGCGCGCGAAGGCGCCCTCCTCCAACAGGGTGACAAGTCCATACAGCAACTTGGCGACATAGAGGCGCTCCACGGGCACCCCGTGGCGGTCCTCGAAGTCCTCGGCGAAGGCGTCGAGTTCAGGGGGTACGCGCGCGTAGCCGCCGAAGTGGAAGCGTTCGTCGAGCGTCCATTCGCCGCGCAGGTCACCGAAGGCCTGCTCCTGGAGCGCCCTTATGTCGTCGGTCAGGAAGCCGCCTTTGAGGACTGGTATGCCCAGGGCGCGCTGGTCGGGGGCCAGTCCCGCGGCCAGTCCGGCCAGCGTTCCGCCGGTCCCGCAGGCGAGTGCGACGACATCCGCCTGCCCACGCAGCTCGTCGCCCAGCGCCCGGCACCCACGTACGGCTTCGGCGTTGCTGCCGCCCTCCGGGACGACATACGCATCCTCGGCACCGGCCGTGCGCAGCACGCGCGCGAGGACGTCCGGTTCGGCCTTGCGGCGATAGGTCGACCTGTCGACGAAGTGCAGCCGCATGCCGTCGGCCGCGCACTGGGCCAGGGAGGGGTTGAGGGGGCGGTCGGCCAGCTCCTGGCCGCGGACCACGCCGACGGTCGGCAGCCCCGAGAGGCGGCCCGCGGCGGCTGTCGCGCGCAGATGGTTGGAGTACGCGCCACCGAAGGTGACGAGCGTGCGGCCGGCCGCGGCGGCGAGATTCGGCGCGAGCTTGCGCCACTTGTTGCCGATCAGCTCCGGGTGGATCAGGTCGTCGCGCTTGAGGAGGAGGCGGAGGCCGTGGCGTGAGAAACGGTCGTCCTCGATCTCCTGCATGGGGGAGGGCAGCTGGGGGCGCAGGGAGCCGAGGTCGAGGCTGTTCACAGCACCATTGTGATGCCGGTCAGGGTTCTCAGCCCGTCCGGCGTTCGAGGACGAGGCCGTTCAGGTCGAAGCACCGGTCCTGAAGAAGGCAGCCCCCAGCTACTTCAGCCGGTCCCGCACCTGCTCCCTCAGCCACGCCATCGTGAACCCCCGCGGATCCACCTTCCCCGGCTGCCACTCCAAGTGCCCGATCACCGACCGTTCCGTCCACCCGTGATGCCGGCACACCGCAGCCGCCGCCTTCTCGATGGCCTCCAACTGGGCCTGCGGCCACGGATCCTCGCCGTCGCCGAGGTTCTCGCACTCGAAGCCGTAGAAGTGACGGTTGCCGTCGGTGTTCGCCTCGTTGTCCGGTGGGAGCGCCTTCTCGGCGATCACCGCACGCAGCACGTCGTCGTCGCCGAGCCCGGCGTGGTTGGCGCGGCCGTAGCCGACCAGGTGGACCGTGCCGTCCTTGGTGATGACGCCGTGGCACAGCGGGCCGGGCAGCCCGGCGTAGCCGTCCCGGCAGATTTCGACGGTGCGTTCGCTGCCGCTCGTGACGGTGTGGTGGATCATCACGCCGTGCACCGGGCCCCACGGCCCCTTGTGGTTGCGGTTGTGATGCTCCCAGTCGCCCACCTCGACGACAGTGAGGCCCTCCGCCCTGAGGCCGTCGAGGAAACTGCCCGCGGACATGGGTGAGGCCATGACCGCCTCCTTCGTACCGTGCCGACGGCCGCCCGGCGCGGCCGCCCGTGGAGGGTGTTGTACCGAAAGTGAGGGACTGATTACACATTGTGTTCGCGGCGGGGGAGCGGATTCGGCCATTCCGCGCCCGCCGGCCGCTGGACAGGATCCCCATTTGTGCCCAGTCGACGGTGATCCATTCCCGCTCTTTCGGGTAATAGCACGGACACGTTCCGTGATGGAAGGCTTGGCCGCGGAGATCGACGCAGCGGCGCAATTCGGCGTCGGCTGTATGAGCGGGAGGGCAATTCTCATATGTCGGTAGGCGAAGAGGTCCGTTCGGAGCAGGGCAAGCCGCAGCAGAGTCTCGGCACGGCCGCCGCGCGGAACCTGGCCACCACGACCAAGTCGGCACCCCAGATGCAGGAGATCAGCTCCCGCTGGCTGCTCCGCACGCTGCCATGGGTGAACGTCCAGGGCGGTACGTACCGGGTCAACCGGCGACTGACCTACGCAGTGGGGGACGGCCGCATCACGTTCGTGAAGACCGGCGACCGAGTTGAAGTCATCCCGGCGGAGCTGGGTGAACTGCCCGCCCTGCGGGACTACGAGGACGAGGAGGTGCTCGCCGAGCTCGCCCAGCGCTGCCGGCAGCAGGAGTTCGCGCCTGGCAGTGTGATCGCCTCGTTCGGCAGCCGGACCGACGAGGTCCATCTCCTGGCGCACGGCAGGGTCGAGAAGATCGGCACGGGCCCGTACGGCGACGACGCGGTCCTCGGGGTGCTCGCCGACGGCGCCTACTTCGGCGACGCGGCGCTGCTCGACCCGGACGCCATCTGGGAGTACACGGCCCGCGCGGACACCGCGTGCACGGTGCTCATCCTGTCCCGCCAGGACGTCGACCAGGTCGCGGAGCGCGCCGACTCCCTGCGCGAGCACCTTCAGCAGTTGCGTGCGATTCCGGAGCAGCGCACCAACAAGTACGGCGAGAAGGCCGTCGATCTCGCAGCCGGCCACAGCGGCGAGCCGGACATCCCGCACACCTTCGTGGACTACGAGGCCAGGCCCCGCGAGTACGAACTGAGCATCGCCCAGACGGTGCTGCGCATCCACTCGCGCGTGGCCGACCTCTACAACCAGCCGATGAACCAGACCGAGCAGCAACTGAGGCTGACGGTCGAGGCGTTGAAGGAGCGCCAGGAGCACGAACTCGTCAACAACCGCGAGTTCGGGCTGCTGAACAACTGCGAGTACGACCAGCGGCTCCAGCCGCACGACGGCGTGCCCAGCCCCGATGACCTGGACGAACTGCTCAGCCGGCGGCGCGGCACCAAGCTGCTGCTCGCCCACCCGCGCGCGATCTCGGCGATCGGCCGCGAGCTCAACAAGCGCGGCCTGGTCCCCGAGACGATCGAGGTGGCCGGCAACCGCATCCCGACCTGGCGCGGTGTGCCGATCTACCCGTGCAACAAGATCCCGGTGAGCGAGGCCCGTACGACATCGATCATCGCCATGCGTACCGGCGAGGCCGAGCAGGGCGTCATCGGACTGCAGCAGGCCGGCATTCCGGACGAGATCGAGCCGAGCCTGTCCGTGCGCTTCATGGGCATCAACGAACAGGCGATCATCAAGTACCTGGTGACGGCGTACTACTCGGCCGCGGTCCTGGTGCCGGACGCGCTCGGCGTCCTGGAGAACGTCGAGATCGGCCGGTGGAGGTGACGTTTCTGCACCTGGGAGCCGTGTCCCCGCCCACCGGGGCGGGTACACCCCGGTCGTATGCGCCCAGCCACAGCGGAACCGCCACCGTCCGCGGACTGACCGAGGGAGATCCCATGGCCGAGTTCATGACGGAGGCGAAGCAGCGCACCACGGGGGCGCAGCCGCTCGACGGGCACGAGGCGGCCGTGATCCTGGAGCGCACCCGGGCATCCGTCGACCCCGAACTGCGCGCCGCCATCGACTCGTTGCCCGGCTCCATGCGCCGGATCGCGCTCTACCACTTCGGCTGGGAGCACGCGGACGGCACCCCGGCGGCGGGCAACGCGGGCAAGGCGATCCGCCCCGCGCTCGTCCTCACCGCGGCCGCCACGCTCGGCGGTCCGGGCGCGCGCGAGGCGGCCGTAGGGGCGGCCGCGGCGGTGGAGCTGGTGCACAACTTCACGCTGCTGCACGACGACGTGATGGACCGGGACACCACCCGTCGGCACCGGCCCACCGCCTGGACCGTGTTCGGTGACGCCGACGCGATCCTCGCCGGGGACGCCCTGCAGGCGCTGGCCCTCGGGCTGCTCGCCGAGGACCCGCACCCGGCGTCCGGCCCGGCCGCAGCCCGGCTCGCGGCCTGCGTCGTCGAACTGTGCGCGGGCCAGCACGCGGACACGGAGATGGAGCGGCGCGGCCCCGGCGAGGTCACCCTCGACGAGGTGCTCACCATGGCCGAGGCCAAGACGGGCGCGCTGATCGGCTGCGCCTGCGCCGTGGGCGCGCTGTACGCGGGGGCGTCCGCCGAGGACGTCGAGGCGCTGGACGCGTTCGGCCGCGAGGCCGGGCTCGCCTTCCAGCTCATCGATGACGTCATCGGCATATGGGGCGACCCGCGCCGCACCGGTAAACCGGTCGGTGCTGACCTGGTGGCCCGCAAGAAGTCCCTGCCGGTGGTCGCGGCGCTCACCTCGGGCACCCCGGCGGCCTCGGAACTGGCCGAGCTGTACGGGGTGCCGTACGGGAAGGGGGGCGACGGGGAACTCGCGCGTACGGCTCTCGCCGTCGAGCAGGCCGGCGGGCGTGACTGGGCTCAGGCCCAGGCCGCCGACCGGATGGCCCGCGCGATGCAGGAGCTCGCCCGCGCGGTCCCCGACCCGGAGGCGGCAGGGGGTCTGCTCGCGCTGGCGGAGTTCGTGACGCGGCGCACCAACTGACCGCGGCTCTCACAGACCCCGGAGCCCACCGGGGCGGCCGTGCGGCTCCTGACCCCGCACGGCCGCCGAGGCTCCGGTCCGGCGGGTCCCGCACATCCCCACGGTGTGCGGGGCCCGCCTCTCCCCTTGGACAGTCCCGTATAGGCTCAACAGCCGTACGGCCGAGGTCGGTTGAGGGGAAAGGGCGGCACATGGGCGTGGCGATCCGGACGGCGGACGAAGGCGACCGAGAGCTGGTCGTGCGGCTGCTGGACGAGGCCTTCCAGGACGATCCGGTCAGCGGCTGGGTCTTTCCCGGGGACGAGTACCGCCGTACGACCCACCACAGGCTGATGGGGGCCTTCACCGGGATCGTGCTCGCCGAGGGTCGGATCGACGTCACCGAGGACGGCAGCGCGTGCGCGTTGTGGCTGTCCGTGGCCGCCGAAGAGCACGACGCAGGACAGCATGACGCCGAAGAGGACGCGGCCGACGACGGGCCCGCCCGACTGCGTGCCGTCGTCGATCCCGGGAACGAGCGCATCGAGCTGATCGGCCGGCTGACCGCGGAGATCCACCCTGCCGGTCGTGCCCACGAGTACCTGTGGATGATCGGCGTGACACCGGAGCACCAGGGCGAGGGGATCGGCAGCGCGCTCGTCCAGCACGTCCTCGACCGCTGCGACCGCGAGGGCCTGCCCGCCTATCTGGAGGCGAGCAGCGCCCGCAGCCGCGCCTTGTACGAGCGCCTCGGCTTCGAGCTCACCGGGCGCCCCCTCGACCTCCCGGACGGCCCGCAGATGTGGCCGATGTGGCGGGAACCCCGCGGCTGACCTACCTCTCCGGCACGACCGCCGTCACGATCCGCTCCACCAGCCCCTGAGGCACCCCGACCCCGGGCAGTACGCCGTCCAGGACGTCCGGCAGCGTCCGGTGCTCCAGGACCAGGCCGAGCATGGCGAGGTAGAGCACGGCGACGGTCTCGTCCCAGCCGGGTAGTCCCGCCGACAGGTGGAACTCCATGCCCTGCTCCAGGTCGGCGCGGACCGACTCCGTGCAGGAGGCGCGCAGTTCGGGGCGTCGGGTGGCTTCGAGGCGCATCTCCAGAAGGGCCAGACAGCCCGTGCGGTCGCCGGTGACCCGGGCCATCAGATCGTGCATCAGGGCCGTGACCAGGCCGCGGTCCTTCGGCGCCCGCATCAGCTCGCCGAGCACCTCGAGGTCGGGCGCGAGGCGTTGGTGCAGCCGGGCGTCGATCTGGCGGAGCAGGTCGTCGCGGCCGGTGAAGTAGTTCGACACGGTTCCGACGGGCACCCCGGCCCCCGCATCCACCGCGCGGAACGTCAGACCGCGCGCCCCCTCGCGGGCGAGCACCTCGACCGCGGCGTCGACGAGGAGTTCTCCGGCTTCCTCACGGGGGAGTGCCCCGAGACCCTGCCGACCCACGGCCGTCGGCCCCTCGGCATCGACGACCTGCCCAAAAAGCGGTTCGACACGATCATCCAGGGCCGGGCCAGCTACGACATCGCGCTGCGGGAGGGCATCACCTGCCCCTACGCCCACCTGCGCGAGTACGTCGCATCCCGCAGCCTGAAGGAGTCCCCGGACCCGCGCGTCGAGATCATCGCGGAGGACCTGGTCGGCAAGGTCCGCGAGCTCAAGGCCGAGGAGGGCGGGCTCGGTATCTATCTGTGCGGCGGCTCGCAGCTCGCCGGTGAACTGCTCGGCGAGATCGACGAGTTGGTCATCAAGACCTACCCGCAGGTGTACGGCTCGGGCATGCCGATGTTCGGCAGCGGCTTCGCGCTCACCGACTTCACGCTGGAGTCGGTGCGCACCTTCGGCAACGGCGTCCTGGTCCGCACCTACGCGCGCGGGCGCCGACCGGCCTACGCTGAGGGCATGGACAGCTCAGAACGCACCTGTCCGGCCTGCGGACAGCCCGTGCGAACGGTCGTCAAGCGCCACAAGACCCTGGGCGCGTGGGTCCCGGTCTGGGTGTCGGGCCCCTGCCGCAACCCCGAGTGCGAGGCGTACGTGGACGATGGCGCCGAACCGGACCAGGAGCCCGGAAAACCCGCCGCGAAAAATACCTGAAGCCCGTGTCGAGAATCCCGGCCCGGCTCCGACGTCCCCTGTGAGAGCCGCCCACCACGGGCGGTGCGAGCCGAAGGAGCAGAGTCATGAAGTACCTGGTCATGGTGCAGTGCACGCAGGCGGACTACGAGGGCATGCGCGGCAAGGCCAACGCGACCTCCCCGGCCTGGAGTCAGGAGGAGGTCCAGGCCATGTACGCCTTCATGGGCGCCCTCAACGACGACCTCGCCGAGACCGGCGAGATGATCGACGGGCAGGGCCTGGTCGAGCCGGCGAAGACCCGGCTGGTCGGCCTCGGTGACGACGGCAAGCCCGTGATCACCGACGGCCCGTACAGCGAGACCAAGGAGCTGCTGGCCGGCTACTGGGTCCTGGACTGCGCAAGCCTGGAGCGCGTCACGGAGATCGCCGAGCGCGTCGTCCAGTGCCCCCTGCCGGCCGGGGCGACGAACTACCCCGTGGTGATCCGGCCCATCGACGACGGTTCCGCCGCGGACGTCTGAACGGCCCATGGGCACGACCAACGACGTCGAGGACCTGCTGCGCCTGCACGCGCCGCAGGTCCTCGGCGCGCTGGTCAGACGGTACGGGCACTTCGACGCCGCCGAGGACGCCGTGCAGGAGGCGCTGCTGGCGGCGGCCGGGCAGTGGCCTTCGGCGGGTGTGCCGGACAACCCGCGCGGCTGGCTGATCAAGGTGGCCTCGCGGCGGCTGACGGATGCGCTGCGGTCGGAGGAGGCGCGGCGGGCCCGGGAGGAGAGGGCGGCGGCGCTGGCCTCGCGTCTGGCGACCGGGCCGGACCGGGCGCCCCGCGAGGACGACGCCCTCACGCTGCTCTTCCTGTGCTGCCATCCGGACCTCACCCCGCCCGGCCAGATCGCGCTCACCCTGCGCGCGGTCGGCGGCCTGACGACGGCGGAGATCGCCCGTGCGTACCTGGTCCCCGAGACGACGATGGCGCAACGCATCAGCCGCGCCAAGCAGAAGGTGCGGGGTGTGCGCTTCGGGCGGCCGGACCACTGGGAGGACCGTCTGCCCGCCGTCCTGCACACGCTCTACCTGATCTTCAACGAGGGCTATACGGCGACGTCCGGAGCGGCCCTCCAGCGCCGCGAACTGGCCGGTGAGGCGATCCGGCTGACCCGTACCGTCCACCGCCTGCTGCCCGACGACGGCGAGGTGGCCGGCCTGCTGGCCCTGATGCTGCTCACCGACGCCCGCCGCGACGCACGCACCGGCCCGCACGGCGAGCTCGTGTCCCTCGACGAACAGGACCGCGCCCGCTGGGACAAGGCCGCGATCGAGGAGGGCGTCGCACTGGTCACCCGGGCACTGTCCCGGGGCGGCGCGGGCCCCTACCAGGTGCGCGCGGCCATCGCCGCCGTACACGACGAGGCGCCGTCCGCGGAGGCGACCGACTGGCAGGAGATCCTCGGTCTGTACGAGGTGCTGGTCCGCCTGGTCCCGGGCCCCGTCGAACGCCTCAACCGCGCCGTGGCCGTCGCCATGGTGGACGGCCCGGAGGCCGGGCTCGCCGAACTCGACTTGTTGGGACCGGAGTTGGGCCACCGTCTCGACGCGGTCCGCGGCCACCTCCTGGAGCGTGCGGGAGCCTACGAGGCGGCCCGCCGCGCCTACGAGTCGGCCGCCGCGGGGACCCTGAGCCTGCCCGAACAGCGCTATCTGCAGGGGCGGGCGGCACGCTTGAGGACGTAACGTGGGCCCATGACCGGCGAGTTGGGGGAAGTGGGCCGCCGTGCGTGGCGGTGGGCCGTGGCGGTGTGGGCGATTGCCGCGGCCGTCGGGGGAGGGCTCACCCTGTGGCTGCAGGACTCCACGGAACCGCGGCCGCCGGCCCGCTGGGAACGGGCGGATCCCTCCGAGGAGCCGGCCGCCCCGCTGCTGAACGCCACCGAGTGCCCGCACGACGACGGGGCCACGGCCGTTGCGTGCGTATATGCACGGCCCTAGGAGCCCTTGCCCTTCTGCGCGGGCAACCCGCCCGTCTCCGGATCGCGCCCCGTCAGGCAGTACGTGCCGCCCGTCGGGTCCTGCATCACCGTCCAGTGGGTGCCGCGGGCGACCGGCTTCGCGCCGAGGCGTTCGTGGGCGGCACGGGTCGCCTCGATGTCGGTGCAGGCCAGGTCCAGATGGGCGGCGGCCGGGCGTTCCTCGCCGAGGCGCTGCAGGAGAATGCGGATCGGCAGGCCCGTCGGCGGCCTGAGCACATGGAACTCGGGAAGCGAGCCCGGCAGTGACTGCCACTCGGGCAACAGGCCGCTCCAGAAGGCGACTTCGGTGTCGTACGCAGAAGGCGCGATGTCGACGCAGACCTGGTCGAGGCGGCTGCCCTGCACGACGGGCGGGCGCGTCGTCTCCGCGCGCCACGGCATGGTGCACAGCAACTGCCCTGCGGGCGAGCGCAGTACGGCCCACGTCCCGTGATCGTCGACCACCTCCGCACCGAGCCGCAGCGCCGACCGTACGAATTCCCGTACGTCGGCCACGGGGAAGTCCAGATGCGCGCCACCCGGGCCCGAAGCCACCCCCTGCACCTTGACGCAGGCGTCGGCCCCGTCGTGCAGGAGGGTCGTGAACTCCTTGTTCTCGCCCCGGAGTTCGGAAAGGTGTGTGGCCGTGACCGCCGTCCAGAACTCGCAGGCCTGCCCGAAGAGTCCGTACGGCCGGTCTATGAAGGCGTAGGTCCACAAGACCTGTTGGCTCATCCCTTCCGCTCCATGAACCGCAGCATGTTCCCCGCCGGATCCCGGAACGCGCAGTCGCGCACTCCGTACGGCATGTCCGTCGGTTCCTGGATCACGTCGGCGCCGGATTCCCGGACGCGGGCGAAGAGGGCGTCGCAGTCCTCGGTGGTGAAGTTGACGCCGCGCAGCATGCCCTTGGCCAGCAGCTGCTCCATCGCCTCCCGGTCGGCGGGGGAGAGGTCGGGGTTGGCCGCGGGCGGCTCCAGGACGATCGACACGTCCGGCTGCAGCGGCGACCCCACGGTCACCCACCGCATCCCCTCGTACTTGACGTCGTTGCGGATCTCCAGGCCCAGGACGTCGCAGTAGAAGGTGACAGCCTTGTCGTGGTCGTCGACGGCGATGAAACAGTTGTTCAGTTTCAGGTCCATGGGTCCAACCTAAGGTCAATTCCGGCGTTACGTCCGTACCGGCGTCACGTGCGTCTGGGGCGCGTGTACGCGCGCGCCACGCAGGGCGGGATCTCCGCGCTCTCCTCGTGCGAGCGGGCCCGGTACGAGCTCGGCGTCTCGCCCACCAGCTCGGTGAAACGGGCGCTGAAGGAGCCGAGGGAGGTGCAGCCGACCGCCATGCAGACCTCGGTGACGGTGAGGTCGCCGCGGCGCAGCAGGGTCTTGGCGCGTTCGATGCGGCGGGTCATGAGGTAGCTGTACGGGGTCTCGCCGTACGCCTCGCGGAAGCTGCGCTGGAAGTGGCCCGCCGACATCAGGGCGGTGCTCGCGAGGGCCGCCACGTCGAGGGGCTCGGCGTACTCGCGGTCCATGCGGTCGCGGGCTCGTCGCAGACGTACCAGATCCTCACGGTTCACCACGTCAGCATCGCACGACCGTCACGGGCCGGGCGCCGGGTCCTGGCATGTTCCTGGCATGCACTTTGCCTTGAGTTCGCCTGCCGTATGAAAGCGCTTGTTCCCATATGGGAATGGACCACATCACGTTCCTCGTGGCGGTCGTCATCGTCACGGCCCTGGCATTCGACTTCACCAACGGATTCCACGACACCGCCAACGCGATGGCCACATCCATCGCCACCGGCGCACTCAAGCCGAGAACAGCGGTGCTTGTGAGCGGAGTCCTCAATATCGTCGGTGCCTTCCTGTCCACCGAGGTCGCCAAGACGATCTCCGGCGGCATCGTTGACGACACCCTTGTCAGCCCGGGAATGATCTTCGCGGGGCTGGTCGGGGCGATCCTGTGGAACCTGCTGACCTGGCTGGTCGGACTGCCGTCGAGTTCGTCGCACGCTCTGTTCGGCGGCCTGATCGGCGCCGTCTGGGTCGGTGCGGGCTCCAACGGCGTCCACTTCGACAAGGTTGTCGAGAAGGTGCTGATCCCGGCGGTGGCCTCGCCGGTCGTGGCCGGTGTCGCGGCCCTGATCGCCACCTACCTCGCCTACAAGCTCACCGCCCGCGGCCGCAAGGACTCCGTCACCAAGGGCTTCCGGCTCGGCCAGATCGCCTCGGCCTCCCTCGTCTCCCTCGCGCACGGCACCAACGACGCGCAGAAGACCATGGGCATCATCACGCTGACCCTGATCTCGGCGGGCGCCCTCGGCCACGACGCCGGCCCGCCGGTCTGGGTGATCGCCTCGGCCGGTCTCGCCATCGGCCTCGGCACCTACATCGGCGGCTGGCGGATCATCCGCACCATGGGCAAGGGCCTGACCGAGATCCAGTCCCCGCAGGGCTTCGCCGCCGAGACGGCCTCCACGACGGTGATTCTGACCTCGGCCCACCTGGGCTTCGCCCTGTCCACCACTCAGGTCGCCTCCGGCTCCATCCTCGGCGCGGGCCTGGGCCGGCGCCTCGCGGAGGTGCGCTGGGGCGTCGCGGGCCGCATGGTCGCCGCCTGGCTGATCACGCTGCCCTCGGCCGCGCTGGTCGGCGGCATCTCCGCGGCCGCGGTCAAGCACGGCGGCAACTTCGGCACGGTCGTCGTCGCGCTGGTCGGTGCCGCCGTGGCCGCCGGCATCGTCCTCGTCTCGCGCCGCAACCCGGTGCACGCCAACAACGTCAACGACCACCACGAGGTCGCCGTCCGCACCGAGCCGCCGGCCCGCGTCGGCACGGCCGCCTGAAACACGGGGAGTCCGCATCATGAACCTCGACTGGAACGCACTCGGCCAGGTCACCGCGGTGAGCATCGGCGTCACCGTCGCCGTGGTCGTCGTCTTCGCTCTCGGAGTACTCGGCCTCGCCCGCTTCG
This sequence comes from Streptomyces sp. NPDC001401, assembly GCF_042895385.1. Classification (NCBI taxonomy): domain Bacteria; kingdom Bacillati; phylum Actinomycetota; class Actinomycetes; order Kitasatosporales; family Streptomycetaceae; genus Streptomyces; species Streptomyces sp. NPDC001401. The sequence continues at coordinate 74,511 of NZ_JBIAWI010000004.1, read as the reverse complement.
ATGGGGCGCGCGAGGATGGCGGCGGGACCTCCTCCCTCGGCCTCGCCCAGGCCGGCCTGTGCTTCCTCGCCTGCGCGGCCGTGGTGGCGTACGGGATCTATCTGATCGTGCCGCAGTTCCACTGAGCAGCGGGCAGTTCCACTGAGCATCGGAAGGACATCGGGATGACCACGCCACCCCTGCTGGCCGATCTGAAGGTCGACTACACCGACCCCGACGACCCCGTACTCATCCGCCCGGACGGCAGCCCGATCGACACCTGGCGGGAGAACTACCCGTACGGGCACCGCATGGAGCGCAAGGAATACGACTGGCACAAGCGGCTCCAGCAGATCGAACTGCTGAAGCTGCAGAGCTGGATCAAGGAGACCGGGCGCCGGCTCGTCATCGTCTTCGAGGGACGGGACGCGGCCGGCAAGGGCGGCACCATCAAACGGTTCACCGAGCACCTCAACCCGCGCGGCGCACGGGTGGTGGCGCTGGAGAAGCCGACCGAGCGCGAGCGCGGGCAGTGGTACTTCCAGCGCTACGTCGAACACCTGCCGACCGCGGGCGAGATAGTGCTGTTCGACCGCTCCTGGTACAACCGGGCGGGCGTCGAGCGGGTCATGGGCTTCTGCGCGGACGACGAGTACCGGCGCTTCATGCGCCAGGCGCCGCTGTTCGAGCGGATGCTCGCGGACGACGGCGTAGACCTGATCAAGTTCTGGTTCTCGGTCTCCCAGGGCGAACAGCGCACCCGCTTCACCATCCGTCAGGTCGACCCCGTACGGCAGTGGAAGCTCAGCCCCATGGACCTGGCCTCCCTCGACCGCTGGGACGACTACACCGCCGCGAAGGTCGCCATGTTCCGCGAGACGGACACGGAGCACTCGCCCTGGACGGTGGTCAAGAGCAACGACAAGAAACGCGCCCGCGTCGAGGCCATGCGCAGCGTGCTCGCCCGCTTCGACTACACCGACAAGGACGAGGAGGTCGTCGGCAGGCCTGATCCGCGGATCGTGGGTGCGGCGGCGGGGTTGTTGGAGGCGGGGGAGGACGATCACGAGGGGTTCGGGGGTCAATAGGGCGGACACGGCGGTCACGGCGGCCAGTAGGTACGTCAGGTACGGCAGGTACGTCGCAGGGGTCCGGAGATACGTCGAAGGGGTCCAGCCGGTTTTCGGCTGGACCCCTTCAGAATGCCCGTGGACCTGCGATGGTGCACCGATCGCCGGTCCCCGCGAACGGGTCGTTCGTCAGGCCTTCTTGGTCTCCCAGAAGATCTTGTCGATCTGGGCGATGTAGTCCAGAGCCTTCTGGCCCGTGGCCGGGTCGGTGGACGCCTTGGCGGCCGAGAGGGCCTTCAGGGCGTCGTTGACCAGCTGGTGCAGCTCCGGGTACTTCTCGAAGTGCGGGGGCTTGAAGTAGTCGCTCCAGAGCACCGAGACGTGGTGCTTGGCGAGCTCGGCGCGCTGCTCCTTGATGACGGTGGCGCGCGCCTGGAAGTGCGGGTCGTCGTTGGCGGCCATCTTTTCCTGTACGGCCTTCACCGACTCCGCCTCGATGCGGGCCTGGGCCGGGTCGTACACACCGCAGGGCAGGTCGCAGTGTGCGCTGACCTTGACCTTGGGGGCAAACAGGCGGGAAAGCATGGAGCATTCCTTCCTCGTGATCGTCTTCTCAGGTGGGACATTACTCCCTGGGAGAGGGGATTTCGCGAGTGCCCCCATGGGCTTAGGACAAAAGTCCGGGGTCAGACTGAGACTGGTGGAGGATCGGACCGGGGAGGTGCCGGGGATGCCGGAGCTGTCGCAGGAGATCGAGCGCGGGCGGGCGCTGCTGCCCTTCGGGGCGGCAGAGGTGACCGGGCCGTCCATGGTGCCCACGCTCCACCACGGGGACCGGCTCGTGGTGCAGTACGGGGCCCGGATCAGGCCCGGTGACGTGGTCGTCCTGCGGCATCCGTTCCAGCAGGACCTGCTGGTCGTCAAGCGGGCCGCCGAGCGCCGCGAGGGCGGCTGGTGGGTGCTCGGCGACAACGCCTACGCGGGCGGCGACAGCACGGACTACGGGACCGTCCCGGAGGAGCTGGTGCTCGGCAAGGTGCGCTTTCGATACCGGCCGCCGAAGGCGGATCAGCGCTCGCCGTTCGCGCTCGCGCGCTGGGCGCTGTCGGCCGCGAGGCCCGTCCTGTCGGACCGGTCGGCCTCCAGGCGCTTGCGGGCGCGGTAGGCCGCCACGTTGGCGCGGGTCGCGCAGCGGTCGGAGCAGTAGCGCCGGGAGCGGTTCGTCGAGGTGTCCAGGTAGGCGTTGCGGCATGGCGGCGCCTCGCACAGGCCCAGCCGGTCGACGCCGTACTCCGTGAGGTGGAAGGCCAGTCCCATCGCGGCGATGGCCGCATAGCCGGCGGTCGCGTTCGACGGGTGGTCCGCCAGGTGCATGTGCCACAGCGGGCGGCCGTCGTCGTCGCGGATGTCGTGGCCCGAGATCTGCGGGCTGACCGGGAACTCCAGCAGGAGTGAGTTCAGCAGGTCCACCGCGAGTGTCTCGTCGCCCTTGTCGGCCGCCTCGAAGACCGCGCGCAGCCGGGCCCTGACCGAGCGGAAGCGGGTGACATCGGCGTCGGTGGCGCGGCGGGCCGCCGACGCGTTGCCGCCGAACAGATCGCGGACGGCCTCGACCGAGGTCAGGGTGTCCTTGCCCCGGGCCGGTTCCTCGCTGTTGACGAGTCGTACGGCGTAGTCCGAGTAATAGGCCAGTTCCACTTGTGGTCCTTACGAAGGCGCTCTATGGTCGTGGGTGCGAAGAGGTAACGACTGCCTGTACTTCCAGGGTATTACGCGGGTGAGGGAAGAGGGGATTCCATGACCGCCACGACCGGAACCGGTACGACGGGAACAGACTGGCAGGCCTGGCAGGAGAGCTGGGACCGGCAACAGGAGTGGTACATGCCGGACCGCGAGGAGCGGTTCCGCATCATGCTCGACATGGTCGAGGCCTGCGTCGGGTCCGAGCCGCGCATCCTCGACCTCGCCTGCGGCACCGGCAGCATCACAGGCCGTCTGCTGGCCCGATTCCCGAACGCCACCAGCACCGGGATCGACCTCGACCCCGCTCTGCTCGCCATCGCCCGCGGCACCTTCGAGGGCGACGGCCGGGTCACCTTCGTCGAGGCCGACCTCAAGGACCCGGACTGGCCGACGCGGCTGCCGTACGAGACGTACGACGCGGTTCTCACCGCCACGGCCCTCCATTGGCTGCACAGCGAGCCCCTCGCGGTCCTTTACGGTCAGGTCGCGGAACTCGTCCGCGACGGCGGCGTCTTCATGAACGCCGACCACATGATCGACGAGACCACACCCCGGATCAACGCGGCGGAGCGCGCACAGCGGCACGCCCGCATGGATCAGGCCATGCGGGGCGGAGCCCTGGACTGGGCGGAGTGGTGGCAACTCGCCGCCAAGGACCCGGTCCTCGCCGGCCCCACGGCCCGTCGCTTCGAGATCTACGGCGAGCACGCGGACGGGGACATGCCGTCGGTGCAGTGGCACGCGCGGGTGCTGCGGGAGAAGGGGTTCGGGGAGGCTCGGGCGGTGTGGTGTTCGCCGGCGGACACGTTGTTGCTCGGCCTGAAGTAGCGCTGACGCGAGGAACGCCCGAATTCTTGGCGTTGCCGAGGTCAAGGGTGGGTCGGGACGTTCCGCCCCCTCAACTCCCTCTGGAGTCCGTCGTGGCATGCGTTTGGTCGCATGAGATGATCAATGCGACCAACACAACTCGGCCGCGAGAGCGGAGAGTAGAACGGATTCAAGTTGAATCGCTTCATTCAAATCGGGGTCCGGCTGGCGTGTGCTGCCGGAGTCATTTCCACTGTCTTTCTCGGGGCTCCGAGCGCATCGGCAGCCAGCGGGGGAGGCTGCTCTACGTATGTCGACGGCAGCGCAGGCCCTCGTGGGCAGTACGTGGACATCAAGACGTGCCTCAAGTCGCCCCGGCGCACGATCGGTCGGCCCAGCGCGTACATCACCCTTCGCCAGGGGCACCCGGCCTGCAAGATTCACGTTTATGTCCTCAGGACCGGTGGCTCGAGGGTGATGTCCAAGAAGGTTCACACGTGTCCGCGAGGAACGACGCGGATGAAGCAGTTCACAGCGCCTGACTTCAAGGTCACGTCGCACCATGACGGCGAAGCCTACGCGACGTATACGTCGATCCAGTGGGCCACGGGCGAAGGGACACTGCCTTACCGAAGCCCCTGGCTGAGGCTCCCCTGAGCCTTCGAGGTTCGCTGTTTACGAATAAGGGGCGGTACGGATCCTGGATCCGTACCGCCCCTTCCCCTTGGTGGGCTACAGCACCTTCGACAGGAACGACTTCGTGCGTTCGTGTCGAGGGTTCGTCAGGACCTCGCGAGGGTGGCCGGACTCGACCACCACTCCGTCGTCCATGAAGACGAGCGAGTCGCCGACCTCGCGGGCGAAGCCCATCTCGTGCGTCACGACGATCATCGTCATGCCGTCCTCCGCGAGGTCCCGCATCACGTCGAGGACCTCGCCGACCAGCTCCGGGTCGAGGGCCGAGGTCGGCTCGTCGAAGAGCATCAGCTTGGGCTCCATCGCCAGCGCACGGGCGATGGCGACGCGCTGCTGCTGACCGCCGGAGAGCTGGGACGGGTAGTGGCCGGTCTTGTCGCCGAGGCCGACGCGGTCGAGCAGGCGCTGCGCGCGCTCGCGGGCCACCGCCTTGGACTCGCGCTTGACCTGAACCGGTGCCTCCATGACGTTCTCCAGCGCCGTCATGTGCGGGAAGAGGTTGAAGCGCTGGAACACCATGCCGATGTCCCGCCGTTGCGCCGCGACCTCCTTCTCCTTCAGCTCGTAGAGCTTGTCGCCGCTCTGCCGGTAGCCGACCAGGGTGTTGTCGACGTACAGCCGGCCGGCGCTGATCTTCTCCAGGTGGTTGATGCACCGCAGGAACGTGGACTTGCCGGAGCCGGACGGGCCGATCAGGCAGAACACCTCGCGCGGGTTCACCTCCAGGTCGATGCCCTTGAGGATATGGGCGAGACCGAAGGACTTGTGTACGCCCTCGGCTTTCACCATTGGGGTCATGGGTTATCGCCGCCAGTTGGAGAGGGAGAACAAGTTCATCTTGGTCACGTTGGCTCTGACCTTCTGCAACGGCGTCGCCGGCAGGTTGCGCGACGAACCGCGGGCGTAACGGCGTTCGATGTAGTACTGGCCGATGCTGAAGATCGTGGTCAGGAACAGGTACCAGATGCATGCCACGAAGTACATCTCGACGACCGCCAGCGAGGTGCTGGAGATGTCCTGTGCCTTCTTGATCAGCTCGGGCAGCTGGACCGAGTAGGCCAGCGCCGAGGTCTTCAGCATGTTGATGAACTCGTTGCCGGTCGGCGGGACGATGACCCGCATCGCCTGCGGGAGGATCACGCGCCGCAGTGTCTGGCCGTGGGTCATGCCCAGGGCGTGCGACGCCTCCGTCTGGCCCTCGTCGACCGACTGGATGCCGGCCCGGACGATCTCCGACATGTACGCGGCCTCGTTCAGGCCGAGCCCCAGCAGGGCCGTCAGGACCGGCGTCATCACCTGGTTCATCTCGTCCTTGTAGAACCCCAGGTTCAGGATGGGGAAGACGAGCGAGATGTTGTACCAGAGCAGCAGCTGGACCAGGACCGGCGTGCCCCGGAAGAACCAGATGTAGAACCAGGACACGGTGCTGGTGACCGGGTTCGACGACAGCCGCATCACGGCGAGGACGATGCCGAGGGAGACACCCAGCACCATGGCCAGCACGGAGATGTACAGCGTCGTCCAGGCACCCTTCACGATGCCCGCGTCGAACAGGTAGTCCGGGATGACGCTGTAGTTGATCTTCGCGTTGGAGAAGGCGATCCCGATCAGCACCAGAAGGGCGACGACCACGGCGCCGGCCACCCAGCGGCCGTAGTGGCGCACCGGGATGGCCTTTATCTGCTCCGGCGGCACAGACGGCGCCGGAGCCTTGTCGACAGTGTCAGTCACGGTGACTGCCTTTCAATCCTGCGCTCGGCTCAGGAACCGCCGTTGATCTTCGCTTCGGTCACCGCGCCGTCCGTGACATTCCACTTCTGCATGATCTTGGTGTAGTCGCCGTTCTTGATGATCGCGCTCATCGCGGCCTCGAGGGCGTCGCGCAGCTGGGTGTTCTCCTTGCCGACGGCGATGCCGTACGGACCCGCCTCGATTTGTGCGCCGGTGACCTCGAAGTCCTTGCCGCCACCGGAGGTCTTCGCGTTGTACGCCGCCACCGGGAAGTCGTTCAGGTCGGCGACGGACGCGCCCTGCTTCAGACGGAGCAGCGCCTCGGGGTCGGTGTCGAAGGTCTGCAGGTTGATGGCCTTCTTGCCGTCCTTCGTACACTTCTTGCTCTGCGTCTTGGCGATGCCCTCGGACGTGGTGCCCTTCTGCAGGGCCACGACCTTGCCGCACAGGTCGTCGAGCGACTTGATGCCCTTCGGGTTGCCCTTCTGGACCAGGATCGACGTACCGGCCGTGAAGTAGTCGACGAAGTCGACACCGTTGCCGACCTTCTGGCCGTTGTCGGAGTTGATGCCGTTCTGGCGGTCCTTCGTGTCGCTCATCGCCGACATGAGCACCTGGAAGCGCTTGGCCTGCAGACCCACGATCAGGTTGTCGAACTTGCCGTTCTGGAACTCGAACTTCACCCCGAGCTGCTTGCCCAGGGCGTCCGCTATGTCCGGGTCGATGCCGACGGCCTTGTCGTTCTGCATGAACTCGACCGGCGGGTAGGCGATGTCGGAGCCCACCTTGATGACGCCCGCCTTGCGGATGTCGGCAGGAAGCTTGGAGGCGAGGGGGGCCGAGGACGTGCCCGCGCTGCTGCTGTCGCTGCTGCCCTTGTCCGTCTGGTCACCGCAGCCGGTGAGTATCAGGGCGCCTGCGACCGCGATCGCACCGACCGCTGCCAGACGGGTGCGTGCGGCGGTCGTACGACGGGTGGAGCTTGCGGTCATTTGGGTTCCTCCGGCGGATGGGTGGAGTTGCCGATCGGTCGACGAGAACACACACCTTCGAGTGGTCGCGACCTCGTGTGTTCACCGCATCCTGCCATTCGGACTCGTCCGTTCAGGGGACCCGTCATGTCAAAATCGGATAACGGGTGACCCCCGAACCGCACCAGGTCGGTACAACATGACCGGACCATCTGCGGGAATCCGGCCTTCCGGCCGGAAGATCTTCGACGTATCTCGGGATGCGGACCTGCGCTCCGAGGTGTTGATCACTGTTCGGCTGCCGGTCAAGGGTTTGTCGAGGATTCGTCGAGGACGTGTCCCTATATTTCGGGACGATCCTTGTGGCCGAGATGTGACCTTCGGGTTCCGCGATGTGACCTTGCACTTATTGGACTCGTCCTCGGCCCGGTGCGTCCGGTAAGAAGGTTCTTTACACCCCTCATCCGGGGCTCAGGGCGCGTGTGCGGCGCGCCCGTCGCGCAGGACCCGTACGCAACACCGACCGGGACTGACGCGGTGCCCGCCCACCCCTCACCAGGAGTGGCCACCCTCAACCAATGAAGACTTAAGGGGTAAAACAAAGTGGCAGCGGAGATCGTCAATCCTCGCAGCGACAGCAGTACGGATCAGGACGGCGGGGCGGAGCCCCTCGATTCCTTCGATCCGGCGTTCGCGCTGCACCGCGGCGGCAAGATGGCTGTGCAGGCCACCGTGCCGGTCCGTGACAAGGACGACCTGTCCCTGGCGTACACGCCCGGCGTTGCGAAGGTGTGCAGCGCCATCGCCGAGCAGCCGGAGCTCGTCCACGACTACACGTGGAAGTCGTCGGTCGTCGCCGTCGTGACGGACGGCACGGCGGTGCTCGGACTCGGGGACATCGGCCCCGAGGCCTCCCTTCCGGTGATGGAAGGCAAGGCGATTCTGTTCAAGCAGTTCGGCGGCGTCGACGCCGTGCCGATCGCGCTCGACTGCACGGGTGTCGACGAGATCGTCGAGACCGTGGTGCGGCTCGCGCCCTCGTTCGGCGGTGTCAACCTCGAGGACATCTCGGCACCGCGGTGCTTCGAGATCGAGCGGAAGCTGCAGGAGCGGCTGGACATCCCGGTCTTCCACGACGACCAGCACGGTACGGCGGTCGTGACGCTGGCGGCCCTGCGGAACGCTGCGCGGCTGAGCGGGCGGGCCATCGGGGATCTGCGGGCCGTCATCTCCGGTGCGGGCGCGGCCGGTGTCGCCATCGCCAAGATGCTGGTCGAGGCCGGTATCGGCGATGTCGCGGTGGCCGACCGCAAGGGTGTTGTGTCGGCCGACCGGGACGACCTGACGTCCGTCAAGCGGGAGCTCGCCGGGTTCACGAACAAGGCCGGCATCACCGGGTCGCTCGAGGCGGCTCTGGAGGGTGCGGACGTCTTCATCGGCGTCTCCGGCGGTACGGTCGCCGAGGAGGCCGTCGCCTCGATGGCCGAGGGCGCGTTCGTGTTCGCCATGGCCAACCCGAACCCCGAGGTGCACCCCGATGTCGCGCACAAGTACGCGGCGGTCGTGGCCACCGGGCGGTCGGACTTCCCGAACCAGATCAACAACGTGCTGGCGTTCCCGGGCATCTTCGCGGGCGCGCTGCAGGTGCGGGCGTCCCGGATCACCGAGGGCATGAAGATCGCGGCGGCTGAGGCGCTGGCGGGGGTCGTCGGGGACGACCTCGCTGCGGACTACGTCATCCCGTCGCCGTTCGATGAGCGGGTTGCTCCGGCTGTCACGGCGGCTGTGGCGGCTGCGGCTCGGGCTGAGGGTGTTGCTCGGCGCTGACGTGCTGTCGGCTGAATGGCCCCGTCCGTTTTTGGGCGGGGCCATTTCTTTGCCCATCCGCCCTGCGGGTGGGTGGGGGTTGCCGGCTCTGGGGGCTGTGCCCCAGAGCCCCGTTCGGCCCGAAAGGCCTCGTCCTCAAACGCCGGACGGGCTGAGAGGCAAGAGGGTGTGTGTCACAGGGCCTTATGGTTCCGTCGGGCCAGGGGGACGCCTATGGTCAACTTCATGTTCGCCGTCTACGCCGCCCGAATCGACCGCGACCAGCCGCTCAACGGCCTTGAACTGGGGGAGCGTCCGGCCCCCGAGACCCGGCCCGGCTGGAGTGTCGTCGACGTCAAGGCCGCTTCCCTCAACCACCACGACCTCTGGTCCCTCAAGGGCGTGGGCCTGTCCGAGGACAAACTGCCGATGATCCTCGGCTGCGACGCCGCCGGGGTCGACGAGGACGGCAACGAGGTCGTCCTGCACTCCGTGATCGGCCAGAGCGGTCACGGCGTCGGCCCCAAGGAACCCCGGTCCATCCTCACCGAGCACTACCAGGGCACCTTCGCCGAGCAGGTCGCCGTCCCGACCTGGAACATCCTGCCCAAGCCCAAGGAGCTCTCCTTCGCGGAGGCCGCCTGTCTGCCGACCGCCTGGCTGACGGCGTACCGCATGCTCTTCACCAACTCGGGCGTACGTCCCGGCGACTCGGTTCTCGTGCAGGGCGCCGGCGGCGGTGTCGCGACGGCCGCGATCGTTCTCGGGAAGGCGGCGGGGCTGCGGGTCTTCGCCACCAGCCGGGACGAGGCCAAGCGGAAGCGGGCCGTGGAACTGGGTGCCGTAGAGGCGCTGGAGTCCGGGGCGCGGCTGCCGCAGCGTGTCGACGCCGTCATCGAGACTGTCGGGGCGGCGACGTGGTCGCACTCGATCAAGTCCCTGCGCCCCGGCGGCACGCTCGTCATCTCGGGTGCGACGAGCGGTGACCGGCCCTCGCATGCCGAACTGACCCGCATCTTCTTCCTCGAACTCAAGGTCGTCGGCTCCACGATGGGCACCAAGGACGAGCTGGAGGACCTGCTCTCCTTCTGCGCCGCCACCGGCGTACGCCCCGTCATCGACGAGGTGCTGCCGATGGACCGCGCGCGGGAAGGCTTCGAACGGATGGCGTCCGGGGAGCAGTTCGGAAAGATCGTGCTCACCAACGACTGAGGGTTTCCCTCTCTTTTCCCTGCCCTGCCCTTCGACGAGCGGCCCGTCGGCTCTCACACCCTCGGCGTGCGCAGTATCGCTCCGATGTGTGCCGCCGCCGTCGACAGATGGCGGCGGGCGTCGCGGAGCTGTTCGTCCGTGACGCCGTGGTCCCGGGCCGCGTCGCGGATGTCGTCCCGGAAGCGGTCGAGCAGGCGGTCGAGGTCGCGGGACGGGTCTCCGGTGGTGTCCTCGTGTGCCCACGACGGTTCGTACTCCGCCGGGAAGTCCTCCTTGGTGTGCGAGTACTCGGGCTGCGGTGCCGAGGTGTCGGTGCCGCCCCGTCCGAACCCGAAGTCCTTCCCGAACCCCTTGCCGAAGTCCTTCCCGAAGTCCCCGAACTCCTTGGCCAGTTCGGTCAGGCCCTCCCGCACCCCCGTCGGCCAGTCGCCCCGCGCGAAGTGGTCCTGCACCTGCTCCTGAACGTGCCTGGCGATGCGCTGCAGCTCCTCCTGCGCCTGGGCCCGGGCCCGCTCCTGCGCCTCCTTGGCCTGGCGCCGGGCCCGCTGGGCCTCGTCGCGGGCCCTGCGGCTCTCGTCCTTGGCGCGCCGGGCCTGCTCCTTCCACTCCTGCTTGACGCGCCGCATCTCCTCCTTCGCGGCGCGCCAGGACTCCTTGTCGGCGTACTCCCCGAAGTCCCCCAGGGAGCCTTCCTGTTCGCCGCGCCCCTTGCCGCCGGTACCCCGACGGGCCTCCGTGGCCGCGGCGCGCATCTCGCGCCGCAGATCGCCCGCGGCGCCGCGCACATCGGCCCGGATCTCGGCGGCGAGTTCCGCGACCGACTCCCGGATCTCCAGCTCCAGGTCGGCCAGCTCGCCGCTGCGGTCGGCCAGTTCGGCGCGGCCCGTGTCCGTGATGGCGTACACCTTGCGGCCGCCCTCGGTGGTGTGGGTGACCAGGCCCTCGGCCTCGAGCTTGGCCAGGCGGGGGTAGACGGTGCCCGCCGAAGGTGCGTACAGCCCCTGGAACCGCTCCTCGAGGAGGCGGATCACCTCGTAGCCGTGGCGCGGAGCCTCGTCCAGCAGCTTCAGCAGGTAGAGGCGGAGGCGGCCGTGGGCGAAGACGGGAGGCATGTCAGAGCACCTTCTTGTCGGTCGTGCCGTCGGCCGGGTCGTCGGTCGAGTCGTCGTCCTGGCCGGAAACGGAATTGTCCCCCGAGCCGTTGTGCGGTCCGTCCGCCGGGGTGCTCGCCGGGTCGGCCTCCGCGGCCGTCTCCGAACCCGCCGGAGCCGCGTCCTCGACCACGGGGCCGATGTCCTCCGGCTCCACGTCCCACGGCTCCTCCTCCACCGGGGGCCGTCGCAGCAGGGCTATCGAGCCCGAGACCGTCGTCGCCTTGAGGCTTCCGCTGCCCGAGCCGAGCCGGCCGGTGATCCTCTTGGCGCCCCACTGGCCGCTGACCCGCAGATCCTCGAAGGCGTTGGAGACCGTCCCGCTCGCGGTGTTCGCCTCCACCTCCGCATCCGCCGGGTGAGGCAGCCGGATGGCGATCTCGCCGGAGACGTTCGCCAGGACGATGTCGGTCGGGCGGCTCGCCGGATCGAGGTCGACGATCATCGAGCCGCTCACCGAGTCCGCCTTGACCGAGGAGCCCGCCTCGACCACCGTCAGATCCCCGGAGACGGAGTTGAAACGGAGGTCGCCGCGCAGGGCCTGCGCCTCCAGGTTCCCCGAGACGGTGTCGGCGCGCACCGGGCCCGTCAGCCCCACCAGGGTCGTATCCCCGGTGACCCCCTTCACCTCCGTACGCCCGTCGATTCCGGAGACCACGGCCGCGGCGCCGACCACGCCGACCTCCACGCGCGTGTCGGCCGGGACGGCGAGGGAGACGACGGCACTGCGCCGCCACCCCTTGCGGTCGAGCCACTTGAGGAAGCCCTTCCACGGCAGGTCGTCGTACGCAACCGTGAGTGTGCCGCCCTGCTGGCTCACCAGCAGAGGTGGTCCCTCGATCGCGGAGACCTCCAGTCGGGCGGAACCTTCGTCCGTGCCCACCACGTTCACCGTTCCGTTGACGATGCGTACGTGGAGCTCGCGCACGGGATTGTCGAAGGTGAGCTTCCGCGGCTCAGCGACAGACCACTCGGACATGGTGCAGACCTCCCCGTCACAACGCGCCATATCGCGTTCTCTCCAATTCACGATATATCGCGGACGGGGAAAGTCAAGACACTCGTTCTGTGATCTCCAAGGCCTCAGAAATGACCAAAGCGGTCGAACCGCCCTAGCGTGTGGTCATGTCGAACGTCGGTGCCCTGCTCCTGTGCCGGGCGCAGCCCGAGTCCGTCGCCCCCGCCGCCCGTCTGCTGCGCGACCGCATGCTGCTCACCCCGGCCGGCGACGCCTGGAGCCTGCTCCTCCCCGAGGGCGGGCCCTGGCTTCAGGGCGGCGAACCCGTCGACCGCGTCCTGACCGGCTGGGCCGCCGCTCTCGCCGTCGGCGCCCCCTGGCCCGTACTCGCCCTGTGGTGGGACGCCGACCGCGCCGGCTTCACCCTTGCGTCGGGCTTCCGTCGACCCGTCGGCTACGTCTGGCTCGCGAACGGCACCCCGGCCGCGGAGGACGAGGCGGTGCGCACGTTCGCGGCCCGCCTGGGCCTGGACCCGGTCCTCGACGTACAGGCCCTGGACCGCCTCACGAAACCCGACCCCGAGGCCGATGCCCGCGCCCGCCTGCGCGCCCTGATCGCCGTCCTCACGCGCGCGGGAGTGTCCCTCCCCGACGGCGTCACCCCGGGCGATCCCGCCGACCGCCTCCATGAGGCCGCGCACGCCCTGCCGGACGCCCGCCCGGTCGAGTGGCCGGGTTGGCGCGAGGCGGTACGGGCGGAACTCGCCGCCGCCGAGAGCAGCCGCCTCGGCCCGTGGCTGCCCCGGTCAGGAACGTCACGGGCGCCCGCTCTGGCCCTGGCCCAGGTGGCGGCCGGGCTCCCGCTCACGGCATGGGGTCTGTGGCGCCGCAGCGGCGGCTGGACCGCGGCCGGGGTGCTGCTGCTGGCGCACGGGGCGCTGGGACTGGCGTACGAACTGATGTGGCCGTGGGACTGAGGGCCGCGCCCGGCAGCCGGAGTGCTACTCGTCGTCCTCGTCGTCCAGCCGCGCCAGCCATGTCGCGAGCCGCTCCACCGGAACCTCGAAGTCCGGGTTGAGGTCGACGAACGTGCGCAGCTGCTCGGCAAGCCACTCGAAGGTGACCTCTTCCTCGCCGCGCCGCTTCTCGAGTTCTTCGATGCCTCGATCGGTGAAGTACATGCCCTCAAGGATAAGTGCGCGCAAACGGCCGGGGCGCCCCCCCCCCCGGGGGGGGGGCCCCCCCGCCCCCCCCCCCCCCCACCCGTAACCCCCCAAAAAACAAACCAACAACAACAACACCACCCGCGCGGGGCGCGGCGCCGCACCCCCCCCCCCC